>NZ_MEDS01000021.1 GCF_001724135.1 Comamonas sp. SCN 65-56
TTGCTTGAGCTTGTCGCTCTTCATGGCGGCGGCCAGCACCGCTCTGGCGCCCAGCACCAGCAGGCTGCGCAGGTAGGCGTCGCCCGCCTTGGTGATGCGCCCCAATCTCTGCTTGCCACCGGAGCTGTATTGCCCGGGCACCAGGCCCAGCCAGGCGCTGAAGCTGCGCCCGCAGGCGAAGTCGTGGCCATTGCCCACGGTGCTGACGAGAGCCATGGCGGTGGTCTGACCGATGCCGCCCAGGTGCATCAACCGTTGCGCCTGCGTGCTGTGGCGGGCCATGAGGGCGATGTGGCGGTCGTACTCGGCAGTTCATCGAGCCGGGTGACGTCACTCAGGAGGTCGCCGATGACGGTGTTGGCCCAGCCGGGCAGGTCTTCGAGGTGTGCCAGTGCTTCACGGCGCACGGTGGCAGCTTTGAGGGGCAGCACGATGCCCAGCTCTGAGAGCAGGCCACGGATGCGGTTGAGGGTGGCGGTGCGTTGCTCGACGAACCCTTGGCGAGCGCGGTGCACCATCAACTGGCCTTGCTGGTCGATGCTCTTGAGCGGCACGAAGCGCATCTGGGGTCGGCTGACGGCCTCGCAGATCGCTGCGGCATCGGCCGCATCGTTCTTGCCGCGCTTGCCCGAGAGGCGGTAGGGAGCGACGAACTTGGGGGCCATCAGGCGTACGGTGTGGCCGAGCTTTTCAAACTCCCGAGCCCAGTGGTGGGCGCCAGAGCAGGCTTCCATGCCGATGAGGCACGGGGGCAAGGCGGCGATGAGCTTCAGCAGTTTGTCTCGGGCTACGCTTGGGCGCACCAGTACTGGCTTGCCTGCGCCATCCACGCCGTGAACGGCGAAGACGTTCTTTGCAAGGTCGATGCCTACGGTTACGATGGTCATGGACTTCCCCTTTCGAGCGAGTTGATGAGGTTTCACACTTCCCATCGTGGCACTCGGTTGCCGTCTCCCGCAAGCGCGCGGGCCGCTCGGGACGGGGAAGTCCCTTTCATTCGTTAGGCGTCATGGGCGAGCGTGAGCACACCACCGCACAACAGCCCCAGGGCCATGATGAAGACGCCAAAAATCTGGAGAACCATGGTGCGTGTCTCCTGCGCGGTTTGACCGGGTGTGTGCGAATCGGGCGATTGTGCACTCCTTCGGGGGGGCCGGCCGATACCTGCTGGGCCGGCGTCCGCGGTGGGGTGTTACCGGCGCTCGTACCCTGGTGCGGCGGGATGGTCCGCCAGCGTGAGGGTCTCGACAATGATCTGGCGCGGGTGACGCCGCACCGGGGTGTCACGCGATTGGCTGGATTTTTTGTTCAGCGTTTGCGCTGGTGCGCCGTTGTTGGCACCGTTGTAGTAGCGCGAGAACGGCAGCACCAAGTTGTCCCAGTCGTTGAAATCGGTCAACAGCCTGGACGTCGGGCAGTCCGAGGGCGTGCGGTAATTGGCCGGGTTCAGGCACAGCGCGTAGGGCTGCAGGTCCTGGTAGCCGTTGTGGTTCCAGTCGGCGTAGGCCCCCCGGTCGCTGCCGCGGCCCATGTTCAGGCCTTCGTCCACCTCGGCCGGGTTCAGCGGCAGGCTGATGCCGTTCGAAAAATCAATCTTGAACTCGGCCGTGCAGGGCGAGTTGCTCATGGTGATGACGCCGGGCGGATTGCCGCCCGGGCGCTCGCACACGGCCACCTGTTGCGCCGAGCTGGCATCCTGGGTTTCGTGCAGATATCTGTCGTTGGCCCGCGTGTCGGTGAACGACGCACCCAGACCCTCCATCTGGTAGAGGTAGTTCATGATGCTCAGGTAATTGGGCTTGTAGTTGGTGAACAGGTCATCCCCGCCGTGGCCCAGCCCCAGGTTGTGGCCGAACTCGTGCATCAGGGTCGAGGCCTGGACGTTGACCAGGCGCTGGTATTCATGCGGCTCGTCGATGTTCGTGTTGGTGGTGCCGCCGTCCGTGCTCAGGCGGCCCAGCGTGACGACGAAATCATTGCCGTACAGCTCCGCGATGCCCGAGGAGCTGGGGCTGCCGTCCGGATGCTGGGAATTGGCGAAGATGGCGTAATGAAACACCAGGCGGCGGCGCTGATCGAAGCCCGCGCTTTTGTATTCCTGCAACGTGGCGCAGTTCTCCTGCTGCGGCCCCCATTGCCCGAAGAGGCGGGACGGCACGCCGATGCAGGGGTGAAACGCCACCTCCCGGCCGCCACCCAGGTTGAAATCCCTGGGACTGAAGTTGGCGGAATACAGAGGGCCGACGTCGATGTGCAGCGCGTAGGGTTTGCCGCTGGTGGAGCTGTTGGCGAACGCATCGACCACCTTTTGCAGCGCCTCCTTGCGCGGTTGCAGCCAGGGTTCGCTGCGGCCGTCGTCGGGGTCGGTCATGTGGTCGATCTGCAAGAAGATGTCGCGCTGACCGGCGCGCGCGCCCATGGCGTACAGATCAAGCCCGCCGTAGCTGCCACCGGGCTGCTTGGCGCTGTCGGGGATGCCGTCGCCGTCGGAATCCACCACGCCCGCGGCGATGTCGTTGGGGCCGGCGGGCGTGGCGAAGTTGACCTGCGCCCAGGCCTTGGCAGCGCGATCGAGCGCAGGCGCGCTGCCCTTGGGCATGGGCCGCACGATGGATTTGCCGTAAGCCGCGTCGCCCTCGGGCAGGGCGGGCAGATTGGGGCCGGACCAGGCATCGGGGCTCAGCGGCGCTGCAGTGCTGCTGCCAAAGCGCACGAAGTCCACGCTTTGATTGCCCGAGAGCAGCTCGACAAAGCCGCTGCTGCCCCAATAGGGACTGGTTGCGCCATCACGCACATAGACGATCTGCGCGTTGTTGCTGGACCAGCTCGTGATCTTCACCGCGGCGGCCACCACCAGCACGCCCCGCGGCGGCACCGTGGCCTCGGGCAGCGCAAAGACCTTGGGTTGCGCGGGATCGCCTGCCGCGCTGCCGTCGGTCGTGCCGGTGCGCAACTGGTAATCGGCCAGGTTGATGGGGTGCTCGTTGGGGTTGTATACCTCGACCCAGGCCGAGTCATCGGCCGCCGCGTTGGCCGACACCTCGGAGAGCATCAGCGGTGCGTCGTCGCTGCCGCCGCACGCCGCAAGCGCCAGCACGGCGGCCAAGAGCAGGGCAGGCCAGTGTGAAAAGCCGGATCGCGGATGGGACAGGGTGTTGGAGGGCATGCGTTGGTGTTCTTCAAAGTGCAATGAACGGCGCAGTCTGCCACAAGATGCCAATGAATGCGCTTTTTTCCATGGCAAAAAAGCACTGCAGCGCCCATGTGGCGTGCGCTATCAGCTTCTGTTTTTGGAGTGTCACCGATATCGACCACACTTGGGCCGTCGAAGGTGTTGGCACTCGCCGCGGTGCTCTGTCTGCGCGCGGGCTCTGCCCAGCAGACTCGGGCGGAAATCCCTACACTGCGAATGCCCTGTCGCCAGCGTGGACATTGTGGCGGGGATCAACCCATTCCAAAGGACCTATTCATGCCTGTCAACAACACTTCATCTCCCGATCTGCGTGCTTATGCGCTGATGGTGCTGCGCATCACGGCAGCCTACATGTTCCTGCTGCACGGCATCATGAAATTTCAGGGCGGCGTGCCGCTGGGATCGCTGCCGGGCGTGGCGATGGTGCTGGAGCTGGTGGGCGGGGTGTTGCTGATTCTTGGCTTGTTCGTGCGCCCCGTGGCCTTCATTTTGTCGGGTGAAATGGCGGTTGCCTATTTTCTGGCGCATGCCTCGATGGGGGACTTCTGGCTGCCGCTGAAGAACAAGGGCGAATCGGCGGCGCTGTTCTGCTTCATCTTTTTGTACCTCTCGACCGCCGGTGGCGGGGCCTGGGCGCTGGATCGCAAGCGGTCAGGGTCGGGTAGCTGACGATTTTTCCGCATCGCGCCGCCGCAGGCGGCTGCAGCATGCCTTGGGCTGCTAGCGAATGCCGCTGTCTGCCCGCAGCCCGGTGCCGGCCAGGCCTGGGTCGGCGACCCGGCGTGCGCCGTTGAAGCGCAAGCGCCAGTAGCGGCTTCCCATGTCTTCCACACGCACTCGCTGGCCGCTGCGTGGTGAATGGATGAATTTTCCATCGCCGATGTAAATGCCCACGTGGCTGAAGGCGTGGCGCATGGTGTTGAAGAACACCAGATCGCCCGGCTGCAGGTCTTTCTTGTCGATCCGGGTCGTGTGCGCGGCTTGTTCGACAGCGCGGCGCGGCAGCAGCAGGCCGCGCGTCTGCTCGAACATGCTGCGCACAAACCCGCTGCAGTCAAAGCCCGTCTCGGCGCTGTTGCCGCCACGGCGGTAGGGCACGCCAAGGAAACCCATGGCGGTGGCGACGAGGTCGGTGGTGTGGTCTGCCACTTCCTGCGCTTGACCTGCCATGCCCTGGCTCATGCTTGCCCAGTGGTCACGCAGTTGCGCGGTCCACGCGGCGGATTCCTGAGGTGTGGCGGAGACGGGGTCGGGGGCAGCGTAAGCGGCGGTGCTGCATGCCAGCACCAGGATTGCGAACCATCGGGACATGGGGCGCGAGGATAACGGATTTTCCGCGGCCGCCAGAGCGCAAAGATGTTTCAGGATGGGTTTTCATTAAAAAACGGCGCAAGTGCGCCGTTTGCAGCTATCAAAATAATGGGTGATGCAGCATCAAAAATCACCGCCGTCCGGCGGATTGCGCCGCATAGCCCGGGTGGGGCAAGCCTCCCCAACGCTTCTGGAGGACTTTGTCTCGCATTCGCACAACGTTAAAGCTAAACGGCCGTCTGCTTGCGGCCCCTGGGGCTGGCGCCCTTGCAGGCGGGGCCTGTGCCGTGGGCACTGTTTCCCCTGCTGTGCATCACCGGCTTCGTGTTGCTTGCAATGGTGGGCAAGGAGTCCAAGGTGCATGCCGTGACCTTCATCGTCTCCTGCCTCCTGTTGCTGCTGGCGCTCGCCGCGATCACGGGCATCGTGATGGGTATCGCCGGCACCGCCAGCGGGAGGCCAAAACGCGCCAACCCCGGGGCGTTTCAGTAAAAGCCTCCCGCCAGAGCGCAGGGCTTATCGCGTTCGGTCCTGCCCGGCGCCACTTGCGTGCAGGCAGATGGCAGCAGCGGCGGCGACGTTGAGTGACTCTTCCCCGCCCGGCTGCGCGATGCGGATGTGCCGCGCGGCACGTGCTTGAAGCGTGGGCGAGACGCCCTGTCCCTCATGCCCCAGCAGCCAGCCGCAGGGCCAGGGCAGCTCAGCACGGTGCAGCCAGTCGCCCTGGTGCGAGCTGGTGGCGAGCAAGGGCGGCTTGAGGGCATCGAGCGCCGCTTCATCCAGCCCTTCCACCAGCCGCAACGCGAAGTGCGCGCCCATGCCCGCACGCAGCACCTTGGGCGACCACAGCAGCGCCGTGCCCTTGATGGCGGCGATCTGCGTGAAGCCGAAGGCGGAGGCACTTCTGAGGATGGAGCCGACGTTGCCGGCATCCTGCACGCGGTCGAGTACCACCGTGGGGGCGTTGGGCTTCAGGCCTGGGGCCTCAGGCAGGATGAGGATGCAGCCCACGCCTTCGGGTGATTCGAGCGCGGTGAATTCGCGCCAAAGAGCATCGGCGATAACCACTGTTTTGATAGCAGCTTGCGCTTGGTGGGCGGGCGCTGGATGCCTATTTTGCTTGTGATATTTGTTTTGCATGCCCAGCGGCGGGCCCTCACCCCTGCCCTCTCCCAGAGGGAGAGGGAGAAAAACCGGGAGGCGCTCTCGACTCGGCAAGGCAGCGTCCGAAATCAGCGCGACCGATCGCCCTCGCCCCTTTGGGGAGAGGGAGGGGTGAGGGGCCTGCGCGCACCAAACCGACTCCGCGTAGACCACCACCTCGGGCTGCCAGCCGCGCAGCCGTGCCGCGCTGCACAAATGCTCGCCCTCAACCCACACCCGGCCCTGCTTGCGGTACGCACCGCTTTCCTGCGCCAGGCGCTTGAGCTGCTTGACCAGCGGGTTCTCGCGCGACTGGATCAGCGCCGGTTCATGCGTGTTCATCGCCCCTCCAGAACGCGGGCCACGGGCGCAAACGAGCGCCGGTGCTCGGCGCAGGCACCGTGCTCAGCCAGCGCAGCCAGGTGCTCCGCCGTGCCATAGCCCTTGTGCCGCTCGAACCCGTACTGCGGAAAGCGCGAGTGCAACTGCGCGCACCAGCGGTCGCGCGTGACCTTGGCCAGGATGGAGGCGGCGGAAATCGCCGCCACCTTGGCGTCGCCCTTTACGATCGCCTCGGAAGGGATGGCAAGCACCGGCAGGCGATTGCCATCGACCAGCACGCGCGCTGGCGTAGTAGTCAGGCCTTGCACCGCGCGCTGCATCGCCAGCAGCGTGGCCTGCAGGATGTTGAGGCGATCGATCTCCTCGCGGTTCGCTTGGGCAATGCAAAAGCACAGGGCCTGTGCCTGAATCTGCGCAAACAACACTTCACGCCTTGCAGCGGTCAGCGCCTTGGAATCCGCCAGCCCCGCGATGGGTCGGGCGGGGTCGAGGATGACCGCCGCCGCCACCACCGGGCCGGCCAGCGGCCCGCGGCCAGCCTCGTCCACGCCGGCGATCAGGCCTGGCACATGGTTCCAGTCGAACACGGCTTGTTCAGCCAAGCAGCGCTCCCACGGCATCGGCCGCCAGCCGCGCGGTATCGCGCTGCAGGCTCTGATGCAGGGTTTCAAAGCGTTGCGCCAGGGCGCGCGTGCGCCCGGGGTCATCCAGCCACTGCAGCACCGCATCGGCCAGCGTGCGCGGGGTGGCGGCGTCCTGCAGCAGTTCCGGCACGACAAAATCCTCGCAAAGAATGTTGGGCAAGCCCACCCAAGGTTGCAATTGCTTGCGCCGCATCAGGTGCCAGCTCCAGGGGTGCATGCGGTAGGCGATGACCATGGGCCGCTTGAACAGCGCCGCCTCCAGCGTGGCGGTACCGCTGGCGATCAGCGTCACGTCGCACGCCGCCAGCACCTCGTGCGAGCGGCCGGTCACGATGATGAGTTGCTCCGCCATGCCGCACGCCTGCACAAGCTGTTCCAGCTGCTGGCGCAACGCGGGCACCGCGGGAATCACTATTTTGATAGCTGTTCGCGCTTGTTTGACAAGCGCTGCCGCCTGAATGAATACCGAAGCAAGGTAGGCCACTTCGCTGCGGCGGCTACCGGGCAACAGCGCCAGCACCGGCACCTCCAGCGGCAGGCCCAGCGCCTCACGTGCCGCCGCCCGGTCGGGCTGCATCGGTATGACATTGGCCAGCGGGTGGCCCACGTAGGTGGCGGCAATGCGGTGTTCGGCCAACAGCGCAGGCTCAAAGGGAAAGAGGCAGAGCACGTGATCGGCCGCGGCACGTATCTTGTGCACGCGTTCGGGTCGCCAGGCCCAGATCGAGGGGCAGACGAAATGCACGGTTTTGATGCCTGCGCTGCGCAAGCCCAGCTCCAGGCCCAGGTTGAAATCCGGTGCATCGATACCGATGAACACATTCGGGCGCTGCACCAGCAGGCGCGAGCGCAGTTGCTGGCGTATGCGCCAGATACCCGCCAGGCGCCGCACGACCTCCAGGCTGTAGCCATGCACCGCCAGGTGCTCACTGTCCCACCAGGCGTCAAAACCCTGCTGCGCCATGCGCATGCCGCCGATACCCATGCTGGCAACGCCCGGCCAGCGTGTTTTGAGCCCGCCCAGCAGCAGGCTGGCCAGCAGATCGCCGGACGTCTCGCCCGCCACCATCGCCACACGCGGCGCCGACGCCATGGCCAGGGCTGCGGTCAACGCACGATGCCGCGCTGCGCGCGGCGCAGGAAGCCACCCAGCAACACGAGGTCTTCCTCCGAGTCCGGATGGCTTTCGGCCAGCTCATCGATCTGCGTGATGGCGGCCGCCAGCGTCAAGCCCTCGCGGTAGAGCACGCGGTAGGCCTGCTTGAGCGTGGCGATGCGCTCGGCGGAAAACCCGCGGCGGCGCAGGCCTTCGACGTTCAGGCCGTGCACCGCCAGCGGGTGACCATCGACCATCATGAAGGGCGGCACATCCTGCGCAATATGGCTGCCAAACCCGGCCATCGCATGCGCGCCGACATGCGTGAACTGGTGCACGCCGGTCAGCCCGCCGACGATCGCCCAGTCGCCCACATGCACATGCCCCGCGAGCGTGGCGTTGTTGGCCAGAATGGTCTGGTTGCCGACCACGCAGTCGTGCGCGATGTGCACATAGGCCATGATCCAGTTGTCGTCGCCCACGGTGGTTTCGCCACGGTCCTGCGCGGTGCCCAGATTGAAGGTGCAGAACTCGCGGATGGTGTTGCGATGGCCGATGCGCAGGCGCGTCGGCTCGCCGGCGTATTTCTTGTCCTGCGGCACCGCTCCGAGCGATGCAAACTGAAAGATGGCGCAGTCTTCGCCTATGCTGGTGTGGCCCTCGATCACGCAATGCGCGCCCACGCGGGTGCGTGCACCGATGGCAACCGTTGGCCCGATGACGGCATACGGCCCGACGCAGACGCCGGCACCCAGCTGCGCCTGCGGATCGATGATCGCCGTAGGGTGGATGAGGCTCACGCGCGTCCCACGCTCACTCGCCGACGTGGCGCATGGTGCACATGAGTTGCGCCTCCGCCGCCACGTTCTCGCCCACGCGACCAACGCCATTGAAGCGCCAGATGCCCCCGCGCACCCGGTCGATCGTGATATCGAGAATCAGCTGATCGCCGGGCACCACCGGATGCTTGAAGCGTGCACCGTCGATGCCGACAAAGTAGTAAATATTGTTCTCGTCCGGCACCTGGCCCATCGCATCAAACGCCAGCAGCCCGGCCGCCTGCGCCAGCGCTTCCAGGATCAGCACGCCAGGCATCACCGGCCGGCCCGGGAAGTGGCCGGTGAAAAACGGCTCGTTGAAGGTCACGTTCTTGATAGCACGGATGCGCTGGTTGCGCTCCAGTTCAAGCACCTTGTCCACCAGCAAGAAAGGATAGCGGTGGGGCAGCTGATTGAGGATGTATTGGATGTCCATCATGGTTTTGGGGCTCTGGCGGCGTCCTGCAATTGTTGTTCGAGAGCCTTCACGCGCTCGCGCAGCCGATACAGCTGGCGCAGCGTGGCAGCGTTCTTTTCCCAGTGCGCATTGTCGTCCATGGGAAAGACGCCGGTGTAATGCCCACCCGGCTGGGTGATAGAGCGCATGACGACGGTGTTGGTGGAAATGTGCGTTCGGTCCGCGATGCTGAGATGCCCGATGATGGACGCAGCGCCGGCAATCGTACAGTGCGCGCCGATGCGCGTGCTGCCGGCCACCGCCGTGCAGCCCGCCATGGCCGTGTGCTGCCCGATGTGCACGTTGTGCGCGATCTGGATCAGGTTGTCGAGCTTGACCCCGTCCTCGATCACCGTGTCGTCCAGCGCGCCGCGGTCAATGCAGGTATTGGCACCGATCTCCACATCGTCGCCGATGCGCACCGCGCCCAATTGCTCGATCTTGATCCACGCGCCACCCTCGGGCGCAAAGCCGAAGCCATCGGCCCCGATCACCACGCCCGGATGCAGGATGCAGCGTGCGCCGATGCGGCAGCGCGCGCCGACGCACACGCGCGACTTGAGCACCGTGTCCGCGCCGATCACCGCGCCGCGCTCGACCACGCACAGCGGACCTATGCTGGCCCTTGGGTCAACCCGTGCCTCGGGGTGAACCACGGCGCTCGGATGCACGCCGGCCACCGCACCCAGGCCAAGCTGGCGCACCCACAGCTGCGTTGCGCGTGCGAAGTAGGCATAGGGATCGTCGGTGACGATGCATGCGCCGCGCTCAAGCGCCTGTTCGCGCAGCGCTGGTGCGACGATCACGCACGCCGCGCGACTCGCAGCCAGCTGGGCTGCATAGCGCCGATTGTTCAGGAAGGAAAGATCGCCGCTGGTTGCCGTGTCCAGCGGCGCGATGCGCTCAATCGTCAGATCTCTGTCGCCACCCTCAAGGCTCCCGCCCAAGGCATCGACAATGGAACCCAGGCGCAAGCCCACGTCCCGTCCTCAGCAGCGCAGGGCGTTACTTGCCCGCAGCACCATTCATGGCCTTGATCACCTTGTCGGTGATGTCCAGCTTGGGATTCACGTAGACGGCCTCCTGCAGGATGACATCGTAGTTCTCCGTCTCGGCCATGGTCTTGATGATGCGGTTGGCCTTGTCCAGCACCTGCGCCAGCTCTTCGTTCTTGCGCGCGTTCAGGTCTTCCTGGAACTCACGGTTCTTGCGCTGCAGATCGCGGTCCTGGTCGGCCAGCTGGCGCTGGCGTGCCTGGCGCTGGCTCTCGGACATGGTCGGCGCATCGCGCTCGAACTTGTCGGACGCTGCCTTGAGGGCCTTGGAGAGGTCCTGCATTTCCTTGTCGCGCTTGGAAAACTCCTGTTCCAGTTTGGCCTGCGCCGCCTTGGCGGCATCGGCTTCGCGGAAGATCCGATCGGTGTTGACAAACCCGGCTTTCAAACTTTGCGCCTGGGCTGCTGCAGGCACAGCGGCTGCCATGCTTCCCACCAGGGCAATGACGGAAAGGCTGCGAAAAAAACGGTTCATGGAAAACATCAGAATGAAGTACCGATCTGGAATTGAAGGCGCTGGATTTTATCGCCAGCGAATTTGCGAATGGGCTGGCCCCAAGCCAGTCGCAGCGGCCCGAGCGGGGAAATCCAGCTCAGACCCAAACCTGCCGAGGCGCGCAGCTCCTTGAGTGACCACGGGTCATTGTCGCCGTAGACGTTGCCCACATCGACAAACACGAACCAGCGCAGGGTACGGTCATTGCCGGCGCCCGGGAACGGCGCCATGAATTCGGTGTTGAGCGTGATCTTCTTGGTGCCGCCCAGGATGGCTCCGGTGACATCGCGCGGGCCCAGCGTGCCCTGGTCAAAACCGCGCACCGAACCCAGGCCGCCCGAGTAGTAATTCTTGAACACCGGGAAGGGCCGTCCACCCAGCCCCTTTCCATAACCGACTTCACCATTGAAGGCCAGCGTGTAGCGCTTGGTCAATGGGATGTACTGCTGGTACTGATAGCCAAATTTGGCGTAGCGTGCATCGCCCGCCAAAGACAACTCGGTAGTGAATTTCTGCAAGCGCCCGGAATTGGGCGCCAGCGCGCTGTCACGGTTATCGCGCGACCAGCCTATAGTGAGCGGTATCGCAACGCTGGAAGCGCCGTATTTGTCGGCATAGGCCAGATACGCCGCCGGAATGTTGGTGCCCGACTTGATGCGCGTACGCTCCACACCAGCGCCGAAATAAACCGTGTCGAGCTCGCTGAACGGAATGCCAAAACGCACGCTGCCACCTTCGGTGACTAGCTTGTAGTCGCCGCCCTGGTACTGGTAGGGCCGTTGGGTGCGATAGAAGACGTCCAGCGTGCGCGAAATGCCGTCCTTGGTGAAATACGGGTCGGTCGTGGAGAGCACGATCGTGCGGTTGAACTTGCCCGTGTTGACGTCGATGCCCAGGGTATTGCCGGAACCGAAGACGTTTTCCTGCTTGATGCCGAAGGTGAGCGAAATCTTTTCCGCCGTCGAATAGCCGGCGCCGATCTGGATCATGCCCGTGGGCTTTTCCGTCACGTGCACCAGCAGATCCACCTGATCGGGCGCGCCTGGCACCTCTTGCGTCTCGACGCCCACTTCAGTGAAAAAACCCAGTCGATCGACGCGGTCGCGCGAGAGCCTGATCTTTTCGCCGTTGTACCAGGAGGCCTCGTACTGCCGGAACTCGCGACGCACGACTTCATCGCGCGTACGGTTGTTGCCGTCGATGTTGATGCGCCGCACATAGGCGCGCCGCGACGGGTCGGCACGCAGCTCCAGTTGCACGCGGTTGTTCTCGCGGTCTACCTCGGGTACCGCCTCGACCTTGGCAAAGGCATAGCCGAAATTGCCGAAATAGTCGGTCATCGCCTTGACAGTGTCGGTCACCGCATTGGCGTTGTAGGGCTCGCCCGGCTTGATCGTGATGAGCGATTTGAACTCATCGTCGCGATCCAGATAGTTGCCCGCCAGCGTCACGCCAGACACCACGTAGCGCGGGCCTTCGGTGATGTTGACGATGATGGAGATGGACTGCTTGTCCGGCGCGATCGCCACTTGCGTGGAATCGATGCGAAACTCCATGTAGCCGCGCGTCAGGTAATAAGAGCGCAGGGTTTCCAGATCGGCGTTGAGCTTGGGGCGCGAGTAGCGATCGCTCTTGGTGTACCAGCTCATCCAGCCGCCGGTATCGAGGTCGAACAGGTCGGTCAGCGTCGATTCGCTGAACGCCTTGGCGCCGACGATGCTGATGTCCTTGATCTTGGCCGGTTCGCCCTCGGTCACCGTGAAGGTCAGGTTCACGCGATTGCGATCCACCGGCGTGACGGTGGTGACCACCTCGGCCCCGTACAGGCTCTTGTTGATGTACTGGCGCTTGAGCTCCTGCTCGGCGCGATCGGCCAGCGCCTTGTCAAACGGACGGCCCTCGACGACACCGACATCGCGCATCGCCTTCTTGAGCTGGTCCTTGTCGAATTCCTTGATGCCGGCAAACTCGACTTCAGCCACCGTCGGCCGCTCTTCGACGACCACCACCAGCACATTGCCCTGCGCTTCCAGCTTCACGTCCTTGAACAGGCCCAGGGCAAACAGCGCCCGAATCGCGGCGGCGCCCTTTTCGTCAGTGTACTCATCGCCCACGCGCATGGGCAGCGATGCGAAGATGGTGCCCGGCTCCACGCGCTGCAGGCCTTCGACGCGGATGTCCTGCACCTTGAACGGTTGCAGGGCCCACGCGGCCTGCGCCGCCAATACCAGGGAAGCAGCAGCCAATGCGTGGCGCGCTCCCAGAGCAGGAAAGAAATTTTTCATGAATGAAGCGCCAGCCGTCGCACGATGGCGCCAGCATTGATCGTCAGCCAAACAACCGGGTGAAATCGTTGAACACGGCGATGGACATCATCACCAGGAGTAGCGCGACGCCACCGCGTTGCAATCGCTCCATCCACGCGTCAGACACGCCATGGCCGGTCACTCCCTCCCATAAATAATACATCAGGTGCCCACCGTCGAGGACGGGCAGCGGCAGCAGATTGAGCACGCCCAGACTCACGCTGATGAGCGCCAGGAACACCAGGTAGGCGGTCAAGCCCATATGCGCCGATTTGCCCGCGTAATCGGCGATCGTGAGCGGGCCGCTCAGGTTCTTCACCGAGGCCTCGCCAATCACCATGCGGCCGATCATGCGCAGCGTCAGCGCCGAAATCTCCCAGGTGCGCTGGGCGCCCCTCCAGAGGCCGTCCACGGGGCCGTAGCGCACCATCAGCATCTCGGGCGCGGCGCCGACATAGGCACCGACGCGCCCGATGGCGGCGCCCTCCTCCTCACGCAGCTGTGGCGTCACGGGAATTTCCAGCCGTCGGCCCGCGCGCTCCACCTGCCAGACTTGCGTGAGCGCTTTCCCGTCCTTGACGCTGGCACGAATCAGCGCCCGCAGCTGCTGGCCATCACCCACGGCCTGCGGGCCGATCGCCAGCACCACGTCTCCTTCATGCAGACCGGCGCGCTCGGCGGCACCGCCCGCCATCACCTCGCCCATCACGGGCCGCGTCCACGGGCCGGTGATGCCGATCTTGCGCAGCAGCTCGGCATCGGGCTCGCGCGTATTCAGCTGGTCCAGCCGCAGGGTGATCGAGCGCGGCGCGACATCCGTGCTGCCTTGCACGCGCAAGCGCACGTTTTCGCCATCCAGGGCGCTGCGCGCCAGCAGCCAGCGCAGGTCGTCGAAGGAGCGCAAGGGCTCGGGCTGCGCATCACCCATCGCGGCGGCCAGCACGCGATCACCGCCTTGCACCCCGGCCTGCGCGGCAATGGTGTCCGCCGCAGGCGTGGCCAGATAGGGCGCGGGTTCCATCACCCCCATCCAGTTCACCAGCGCATACAGCAGCACCGCCAACACCAGATTGGCGAGTGGACCGGCCGCAACGATGGCCGCGCGCTTGGCCAGGCGCTGGTTGTTGAACGCCAGGTGGCGTTCCGCGGGCGCCACCGGCGCCTCGCGCTCATCCAGCATGCGCACATAGCCACCCAACGGGAACATGCCGATCACGTATTCGGTGGGCGAGCCCTTGGGCTGCCAGCGCACCAGCGGCTTGCCAAAACCGACGGAAAAGCGCAGCACCTTGACACCGCAGGCCACCGCGACGCGGTAGTGGCCGTACTCGTGCACCGCGATCAGGAGGGCAAGTGCGACGATGAAGGCAACAACGGTAAGCACCATGGGAGTCCCCGAAAAAGTGAGCTGCTCGCGCGCTTCACAAGCCTGTTTCAGAGATATTAATATCTGAAACCCAATGTATATGGGCGTGCAACGCTCCGCTATTGAAAGCGTTTGACCTGCCGCGCCGCCGCGGCACGGCTTTGCTCATCGAGCGCCAGCAGCGCCTGCAGCGAATCCGGGTTGGAGGTCGTCACCGTATCCAAAGTTGCACGGTTGACCGCGTGGATCTGGTCGAAACGGATCTGGCGCGCCAGAAAGGCCGCGACCGCCACCTCGTTGGCGGCGTTGAGCACCGCCGTCGTCCCGGGCGCGGCGGCCAGCGCCTGCCACGACAGGTGCAGACCGGGGAAACGCCGCGCGTCGGCTTCCTCGAAGGTGAGCGCGGCCATCTGGCTGAAATCCAGCGGCGCGGCGCCACTGGCGATGCGTTCGGGCCAGGCAAGGCCCACGGCAATCGGCACGCGCATGTCGGGCGTGCCCAGTTGCGCGATGATGGAGGCATCCACGTACTGCACCATCGAATGGATGATCTGCTGCGGGTGGATCACCACCTTGATTTGCTCCGGGCGCAGATCAAACAGCCAGCGCGCCTCGATCACCTCCAGCGCCTTGTTCATCATCGTCGCCGAATCGACCGAAATCTTGCGGCCCATCACGAAGTTGGGATGCGCGCAGGCCTCCTCGGGCGTGACGTCGCGCAAGCTGGCCGGATCGCGCGTGCGAAACGGCCCGCCCGAGGCGGTGAGCAGCACGTGGTCGACCCGCCGCCCCCAGGTACTGCGGTCTTCGGGCAGGCTCTGAAAAATCGCCGAGTGCTCGCTGTCGATCGGCAGCAGCGTCGCCCCGCCCGCTTTCACCGCACGCAAAAACACCTCGCCGCCGACGACCAGCGCCTCCTTGTTGGCCAGCAGCAATCGCTTGCCCGCGTGTGCCGCGGCAATGCAGGGCGCCAGGCCTGCGGCGCCGACGATGGCCGCCATCACCGCATCCACCTCGGGGTGAGATGCTATTTGTTCAAGAGCATCTGGCGCTTGCAGCACCTGCGTTGGAAGTCCGTTCGCCTTGATTTTTTCAGCGAGCTGGGCGGCATGCGCCGGGCTGGCCATCACCGCGTAGCGCGGCCGGAATTGCGCACACTGCGCCAGCAGTTCATCGACCCGCGTGGCGGCGCTGAGCGCAAAGACTTCGACCTGGTCCGGATGGCGGGCCACGACGTCCAGGGTATTGGTGCCGATCGAACCGGTCGACCCCAGAATCGTGAGGCGTTGTTTCATGGGCGTGCGAAATTCGAAATCATGAGCGCCAGCGGCAGCGTGGGCAGCAGCGCATCCACACGGTCGAGCACACCGCCATGCCCGGGCAGCAGATTGCTGCTGTCCTTCATGCCGCTGCTGCGCTTGACCAGCGATTCGGTGAGGTCTCCGACCACACTCATCGCCGTCAGGAACAGCAGCGCCGGCAGCCACCAGAGCAGCCCCATGCCCAGCAAACGTGCATACAGGCTGGGCACCGCCGCCTGCCAATGCCCGTCGGCCCAGGCCCAGACCAGCGCCAGCAGCAGCACACCCGCCATGCCGCCCCAGACACCTTCCCAGCTCTTGCCCGGGCTGATCGCCGGTGCGAGTTTGCGTCTGCCCAGCGCCCGGCCCGCGAAATAGGCACAGATATCCGCCACCCAGACGAGGCAGAGGATGGAGAGCAGAAAATTGATGCCGATGGCCCGTGCCCGTGCCATCGCCAGCCACGCCAGCCACAGCGCCAGCACGCCGCCCGCCAGGCGCAACCAGCGCGCGGTCTGCGGCCAGCCCGCGACGCCGCGCGCCAGCAGCCAGCCGCCCAGCAGCACCCAGGCCGCACCCGCCACCTGCCACAGCCAGGGCAGCGGCAGTGCGATCCAGCCGACCCACCAGCTCGCCAGACACAGCACGCTGCCCACCGCCGCCAGCCCGAGGGACGCGGCCTGCGCCAGGCCGTTCAGCCGGCCCCATTCCCAGCAGCCGGTGGCAATCAGGATCAGCGTGACGACCGCCAGGGGCACAAACGAGGGATAGGCCAGCGCCGGCAGCAAAATCGCCAGCAGCACCAGCGCGGTAAGGATGCGCTGCTTCAGCATGCGGGTGGCTCCGCGCCCACCACCTGCTCGGAGGTGCGGCCAAAGCGGCGCTCGCGTGCGTTGAAGTCGGCAATCGCGGCGTCCAGCGCCGCCTCGTCAAAGTCCGGCCAGAGTGCGTCGGTGAAGTACAGCTCGGCATAGGCCGCCTGCCAGAGCAAAAAATTGCTGATGCGCAGCTCGCCGCCGGTGCGAATGAGCAGGTCAGGGTCAGGCACATGCCCCATGGCCATCGCACCGTGCAGGCTCTCCTCGGTGATCGCCTCGCCGCGGGCGGCCAGGCTCGCCGCCGCTTGGGCAATGTCCCAACGCCCGCCGTAGTTGAAGCAGACGTTGAGCAGCATGCGCGCGCCCTGTGCCGTCGCGGCCTCGGCCTGTGCGAGGGCCTCGCGCATGCCCGCGGAAAGGCCGCCGCGCTCGCCGACAAAGCGCAGGCGCACGCCGTCGTGCACCAGCTGCGGCACCTCGCGCAGCAGCGCCTTGCCCATGAGCTCCATCAGGCCGGAGACTTCATCGTGCGGCCGGTTCCAGTTTTCGGAGGAGAACGCAAACACCGTCAGCACCGCCACGCCGCGCGCGGCGCAGGCCTTGAGGCAGCGGCGCAGCGATTCGACGCCCTGTTTGTGCCCCGCCAGGCGCGGCAAGAATCGGCGCTTGGCCCAGCGGCCATTGCCGTCCATCACGATCGCGATGTGGCGCGGCGCCGGGGCGTTGAGCGTGGAGCGTTGGGGGTTGAGCGTCATCGTGGCTGGCAGGGCCGCTGAACGTCAAACGCTCAACGCCCAACCGGGCTTCAGACCGCCATGATGTCCTGTTCCTTGGCGGCCACCAAGGCGTCGATCTCGGCAATCTGCTTGTCGGTGAGCTTCTGCACTTCGGCTTCGGCGCGCTTGAGCTCGTCCTCGGACGCTTCCTTGTCCTTGACCATTTTCTTGGCGGCTTCATTGGCATCGCGGCGCAGGTTGCGGATCACCACCTTGGCGCTCTCGCCCTCGGCGCGCACGATCTTGGTCATCTCCTTGCGCCGCTCCTCGCTCATCGGCGGCATCGGCACGCGAATCAAATCGCCCATGGAGGCTGGATTCAGGCCGAGATCGCTCTCGCGGATGGCCTTCTCGACCTTGGCCGCCATGTTCTTTTCCCAGGGCTGAACGCTGATGGTGCGCGCATCGATCAGCGAGACATTGGCCACCTGCGACAGCGGCACCATGGAGCCGTAATACTCGACATGGATGGTATCGAGCAGCGCGGTGCTGGCGCGCCCGGTGCGGATCTTGGTGAGGTTGTGCTTGAACGCCTCGACGGAATGCTCCATCTTCGTTTTCGCGTTCTTCTGGATGTCGGCAATCGCCATGACGGACTCCTGTGCGGCCATCGATGCCGCAAACATTCAAGCGTATACCAGAGTGCCCTCGTCCTCGCCAAGGATGACGCGCTTGAACGCCCCCGGCTTGAAGATCGAGAACACGCGAATCGGCAGTTTCTGGTCGCGGCACAGCGCAAACGCGGTGGCGTCCATGATGCCCAGGTTCTTCACCATCGCCTCGTCGAACGTGAGGCTGGTGTAGCGCACCGCGTCGGGGTCCTTCTTCGGGTCGGCGGTATAGACGCCATCGACCTTGGTCGCCTTGAGCACCAGATCCGCACCAATCTCCGCCCCGCGCAATGCGGCCGCCGTATCGGTGGTGAAGAAGGGGTTGCCCGTGCCCGCAGCAAACACCACCACCTTGCCCTCTTCCAGGTACTGCAGCGCCTTGGGGCGCACATAGGGCTCGACCACCTCCTGGATGCCTATCGCAGACATCACGCGCGCTGTCAGGCCCTGCTTGTTCATCGTGTCGGCCAGCGCCAGCGCGTTCATCACCGTGGCCAGCATGCCCATGTAGTCGGCGGTGGCGCGGTCCATGCCCTCGGCGCCACCAGCCACGCCACGGAAGATGTTGCCACCGCCAATCACCACCGCCACCTCGACGCCGAGCTGCGTCACCTCGGCGATCTCCTGCACCATGCGCACGATGGTCGCGCGGTTGATGCCGAAGGCGTCGTCGCCCATCAGCGCCTCGCCCGACAGCTTGAGCAATACACGTTGGTGCGCGGCTTTTTCGGTCATGGCGGGCTCTCGGGCGGTGGTGGATGGAGTGAGCGATGGATCAATCAGGCAGCCGACTTGGCAGCGGCAACCTGCGCCGCCACTTCGGCCGCAAAGTCGTCTTGCTTCTTCTCGATGCCCTCGCCAACGATGTACAGCGTGAAGCCCTTCACCGCAGTCTTGTGGTCTTTGAGCATCTGCGCCACGGTCTGCTTGCCATCGGCCGCCTTGACGAAGACCTGATCGGCCAGCGAGACCTCCTTGAGGTACTTCTGGATGGAACCTTCGACCATCTTGGTAACGATCTCGGCCGGCTTGCCCGATTCGGCCGCCTTGGCAGCGGCAACGGAACGCTCGCGTTCGACGAACTCGGCCGGCACATCAGCGCCGGTCAGCGCCACCGGCTTCATGGCCGCCACGTGCATCGCCACATCCTTGGCCGCCGCCGCATCGCCGTCGTACTCGACCACGACGCCAATGCGCGTGCCGTGCAGGTAATGCGCCAGCGCGCCGCCGCCAAAGCGCTTGAAGCGGCGAAACGACATGTTCTCGCCGATCTTGCCGATCAGGCCCTTGCGCACGTCTTCCAGTGTCGGGCCGTAGCCGTCCTGCTCATAGGCCAGCGCCCCCAGCGCCTCAATGTCGGTCGGGTTTTTCTCGGCCACCAGTCTGGCTGCGGCGTTGGCCATGGCGATGAAGCTGTCGTTCTTGGAGACGAAATCGGTCTCGCTGTTGACCTCGACGATCGCACCCACGTCGCCCTGAATCCAGGCCGTGATCACGCCCTCGGCCGTCACGCGCGAAGCTGCCTTGCCGGCCTTGGTGCCCAGCTTGACGCGCAGGATTTCCTCGGCCTTGACCATGTCGCCGTCGGCCTCGGTGAGCGCACGCTTGCACTCCATCATCGGTGCATCGGTCTTGGCGCGCAGTTCGCCCACCATGCTTGCAGTAATAGCTGCCATCGTTCTTTCTCCAATTCAATGCGTACAAAAATGGGGCACCAGGCCCCACTTGCGTGTGTGTTGCCTCAGTCGGGCATGGCCTGGGTTCAGGCGGCCGACTCCTGCACTTCCACGAACTCGTCCGCGCCATCGTCCCCGGCGGCCGCCTTGGCGACTTCCTCCACCGCGCTGGCCTTGCCTTCCAGAATGGCATCGGCCATGCCGCGCGCATACAGCGCCACCGCCTTGGCCGAGTCATCGTTGCCCGGGATCACATAATCGATGCCTTCAGGGTTGTGGTTGGTATCGACCACGCCGATCAGCGGAATACCGAGCTTTTTCGCTTCGGCAATCGCGATCTTGTGGTAGCCGACGTCGATCACGAAGATCGCATCGGGCAGCGCCGTCATGTCCTGGATGCCGCCGATGTCCTTTTCGAGCTTGGCGAGTTCGCGCGTGAACATGAGCTGCTCCTTCTTGCTCATGCTCTCAAGGCCCGCCTCCTGCTGCGCCTTCATGTCCTTGAGGCGCTTGATCGAAGTCTTCACCGTCTTGAAGTTGGTCAGCATGCCACCCAGCCAGCGCTGATCTACCCAGGGCATGCCGGCGCGCTGCGCCTGCTCGGCAATGACTTCGCGCGCCTGGCGCTTGGTGCCCACCAGCAGGATGGTGCCGCGGTTGGACGCGAGCTGCTTGGCGAATTTCTGCGCTTCCTGAAACATCGGAAGCGTCTTTTCAAGATTGACGATATGAATCTTGTTGCGATGGCCGAAAATGAACGGGGCCATCTTGGGATTCCAGAAGCGCGTCTGGTGACCAAAGTGGACACCGGCTTCCAGCATTTCACGCATGGTGACGGACATTGAGATACTCCAAAGGTTGGGTCTTAAATCCGGCTCCACAATTGCGCTTGCACCAAACGGCAGGCGCAACACCTGGATGGGCCGGTTTGCGATTTGTCTTTTGCCACCGTGAACGCGGGTAAACCCTAGGTCTTCGATGACGAAAAAACCTGTGAATTATAGCGTGCATCCCCCCCCCCACGGCGCTTTCTCTTTCTACTCGGCACAAGGCGCCGTCCAGTCCGCGCCATGACGCAGCCGCCGGACGCGATGCGCATCGACAAATGGCTCTGGTGTGCCCGCTTTTACAAGACGCGCAGCCTGGCGGTTCAGGAGATCGACAAAGGCCGGGTGAAGGTCAACGGCGCCACGGTCAAGCCGGCGCGCGAGATCCATGCGGGCGACAGCATCGCTCTGCTGCAGGCCGGCACGGCGCGCACCGTGGTGGTACGAGCGCTGAGCAGCATGCGCGGCCCGGCGCCGGTGGCGCAACTGCTCTACGAAGAAACCGCCGAAAGCCTGCTCGCGCGTACCCAGGCGGCCGAAGCGCGGCGCCTGGCCCCCGAGCCCGCCGACGCGCTGCGCCAGGGCCGCCCCACCAAGCGCGACCGCCGCACATTGGACGACGCGCGCAAGCAGGGCTGGGGCGACCGCTGGAGTGCCTCGCTGCTCGATGAGTGAGCCTGCGGATCAAGGCGTCACCCAGCGCGGCGGCCCGTGCAGGCATAGACTCACCGGCTTCGCCCTGACGCAAGCGACGCAGGCAGTTGCCACCCGGCGCCTCGTCCATCCTGGACTCTCTTGATTTCCTCCCCCGCACCCGAGCACAACGAGCGCCCCGCCCCGCTGCTGCTGCTGACGATCGCGCTGGTCGGCGTGTTTGCCTTCCTGCAGGTGTATTCGGTGCAATCCATCCTGCCCGAGCTGCAACGCGACCTCAGCGCCAGCGTGGTCGAGATCGGCCGCGCGGTGGGCGCCACGGTGCTGGCCGTGGCGCTGGTCTCGCCGCTGATGGGCATGGTGTCGGACGCGCTCGGACGCAAGGCACTGATCGCGGCATCGGTGCTGGCGCTGGCCTTGCCCACCGCCGCCATGATTACCGTCGAGACAGTGCAAGGATTGACGCTGTGGCGCTTTGCACAAGGCTTGGCGGTGCCGGGCGTGACGGTGGTGGCAATCGCCTACATCGGCGAAGAGTTTCGCGGCGCTGCGATGGTGCGGATGATGACGCTGTACGTCACGGGCAGCGTGCTGGGGGGCTTTCTCGGGCGCTTCCTGCTGGGGCATCTGACGGAGCTGATGTCCTGGCGCTCGGCCTTTGGCGTGATGGCGCTGCTCAACGCCGCCGGCGCCGCTCTGGTCTGGCGCGTGCTGCCGCGCTCGCGCCACTTCGTCGCCGACCGCAACCTGGGCAGCGCCCTGTCCACCCTGGGCCATCTGCTGCGCCACCCCGCGCTGCAAGCCGCCGGGTTGCTGGGTTTCACCGCGCTGTTCGCGCAGGTGGGCATGTTCACCTTTATCAACCTGCACCTGGCGGCAGCGCCGTACCACTTCAGCCCGGCGGACCTGGCCAACGTGTTTGCCGTCTATCTGCTGGGCGTGGTGGTCACGCCACTGGCCGGTCGCTGGATCCCGCGAATCGGCGCGCGGCGCACCGTCTTGCTGTCGGTCGGTTTGTCGGCGCTGGGCGTGCTGCTGACGCTGTTGCCTTCGGTACCCGGTATCGTCACTGCGCTGGCGCTGGCATCCTGCGGCACCTTCATCACGCAATCGGCCACGATCAGCTTCATCGCCTATCGCATAGATCACGGGCGCTCGCTGGCCAGCGGGCTCTACTACACCGCCTACTACACCGGGGGCTTTTGCGGCGCCTGGCTGGGCGCCTTCGCCTACGCCTGGGGCGGCTGGCCAGGTACGGTGGCGCTGCTGGTGGCCACGCAGGCACTGGGCTGGTGGGTGGCCTGGCGCTTCATGGCGGGGCCGACGCGGACGTGACGCTGCTTGCAAAAGCCGCAAGAGACGATCAAGCCGCACATCACCCGAAGCTGCCCTCTCACGGGTTGCGGGGAGTCATGCACGATGCTCTTGGCCCAGGAAATCCTGCACCCAGCGGTACTGCTCAGGCACGTTGAGCGCCGGCGCATGGCCGCAATCGGGCACCTCGATCACCTGCAACAGGCCGCGCGTACCGGGGCCGCAGTGCTTCATCCGGGCTACGGTGGCGGGCAGGACGAGGTCGGACTCGACGCCGTGCAGGCACAGCACGGGAATCTCCAGGCGCTCGTACACCGGCCACAGGTCGTAGTCGTGCGGGTGCACGATGAACTGGCGCACCATCGCCGGATCGTAGTGCGGCGTCACGCGCCCGTCGGGCAGGCGGCGCGTGCTGCTTTCGGCCAGGCGCCGCCACTGCGCGTCCGACAGCCAGCCATACGGCGCATAGACCCGCCTGAAGAATGCCTCCAGCTCGGTCACGGTGTCGAAAGCAGGCGGGGCCCCAGCATAGGCGCAGATGCGCGCGATGGCGGCGGGGTTGAGCGCCGGCGCCATGTCGTTGAGTGCCAGATGCGTGATGCGCCCCGCCAGGCGAGTACCCGCCGCCGCCATGCCGATCGCGCCGCCCATCGAGGTGCCGATCCAGCGCACTTTTTCAAGGCCCAAATGGTCGAGCAACTCCTCGGCCAAGCGGGTGTAGACCGCCAGGCAGTACTCCTCATCCGGCGCACGGCTCCATTGACTGAGACCTCGGCCCAGCGTGTCCGGGCAGAGCACGCGAAAGCCGCGCTGGGCCAGATGAGCAGCCAGGTCGTCCATGTCGCGCCCGGTGCGCGCCAGGCCATGCCAGGCGATCACCGTCGGCGCGTCTTCGGCGCCCCAATCCATGTAATGAATTTCGTAGCCCGCCAGCCGGGCGTAGCGTGAAGCGGGAGTGATCATCGGTTTGCCTTGGCCAAAGAATGGGCCGAGCGCAAGCGCCCAACCACTCCGGTGGGAAAGTAATAGACGGACAGCACGAACAGCAGGCCCAGCCACAGCAGCCAGCGATCGGGCGAGAGCAGCGCGGCCAGCCACGGCAGGCCGCTCACCGCCTCGTTGCCCAGGCGCAGCAGATCCTGCAAATAGCTTTGCGCCACCATGAAGAGGACTGCGCCTATGGCCGAGCCGTAGATCGTGCCCATGCCGCCGATCACGACGATGAGCAGCACGTCCATCATGATTTCGAACGACAGCGACGTGTCCGGCCCGTTGTAGCGCAGCCAGAGCGCCAGCATGCAGCCCGCCAGCGTCGCGAACAACGCCGAGATGACGCTGGAGAGCGTGCGGTAGACCACCACGCGATAGCCTATGGCCTCTGCGCGGAATTCGTTCTCGCGGATCGCCTGCAGCACGCGCCCGAAGGGCGAATTGACCACCCGCAGCATCGCCAGGATCAGCCCTACCGCGCAGATGAAGAGCAGGTAGTAGCAGAAAATCTTGCCGTCGATGTCCACGCCCAAGAAAGGGTTGTCAAACGGCTCGAAGCTGGGCGAGAGCACTTCGGGAATCTTGAAGGTGAGGCCATCCTCGCCACCCGTCCACTCCGAAAGCTGCGAGGCCAGCGTCTGGAACGCCGCCGCCACCGCGAGCGTGATCATCGCGAAGAAGATCGCCCGCACGCGCAGCGAAAACAACCCGACGACGAGCGAGAGCACCAGCGAAACCGCCAGCGCGCCGAGCACGCCCACGGCCAGCGCGCTCCAGGTCGCGCCCATGCGCGTGGTGGCGATCGCGATGCCATAGGCACCGATGCCGAAGAACATGGTGTGCGCAAAGCTGACGATGCCGGTGTAGCCCAGCAGCAGGTCAAAACTCGCCACCAGCACGGCGAAGATCAGCACCTTGGCGGCGACGTTCAGGGCCTTGACACCCGGAAAGATGAAGGGCGCAAACAGGCAGCCCAGCAGCACCACGATGAGCACCACGGCGAGCACGCGGCTGCGCGGCAAATCCTTGGAAAGGAGGCGTTTGAACATGGCGTCGTCCCTTCAGCGGCCGGAGACTGCATACACGCCGCTCGGGCGCCACAGCAGGATCGCGACCATCAGCGCGATGTTGGAAAACAGCGCCACCTTGGGCACGAGAAAACCGGTGTAATTGGCCATCAGCCCCACCAGCAACGAGCCGATCAGCGCCCCGCCCGTGCTGCCCAGCCCGCCGATGATGATCACGATGAAGATCAGGATGTTGACCTGCGCGCCCATCTGCGGCACCACGCTTTGCTGGTACAGCCCCCACATCACGCCGCCCAGGCCGGCCAGCGCGCTGCCCGCGACGAACACGCCGACGAACAGGCGCCGGATGCGGTAGCCCAGGCTCTCGACCATCTCGCGGTCCTGCACCCCGGCGCGGATCAAGAGGCCCACCTTGGTGCGCGCCAGTACCCAGATCAGCGCGGCAAAGACGATCAGCCCCACGACCACGGCGATCAGGCGGTACTTCTCGATCGCCGCATCGCCCAGCAGGATGGAGCCACGCATCGCCACCGGCAGCGGCAGCGGGATTTGCGCCGGGCCCCAGATCACCTTGATCATCTCCTCGCCGATGATCATCCCGCCCATCGTGATGAGAATCTGCTTGAGGTGGTTGCCATACACCGGGCGCACCAGAAAGCGCTCGAAGGCGATGCCCACGGCCCCCGCCACCAGCATGGCCACGACCATTGCGGGCAGCACCGCCAGCAGGTTGCGCCAGAGCTCGCCCGAGCCGGTCCAGTCGCCCATCAGCCCGAGCACGCTGGTGGCCACGAAGGCCCCGAGCGCGATGAACACGCCGTGGCCGAAGTTGAGCACGTCCATCAGGCCGAAGATCAGCGTCAGGCCGGAGGCGATGATGAAGATGATCATCCCCATGGCCAGGCCCGCCACCGTGAGCGTCAGCCAGGTGGAAGGCGAGGCTATCAGCGGCAGCACCCCGAGCGCCAGCAGCGGCACCAGCGCGAGCGGCTTCCAGTCCAGGTCGCCCAGCTTCATGCGCGCACTCCTGTATTGATAGCTGTCAGCGCTTGCTGCACAAAGGCTGGAGCCGATTTTGGCTCATATTTCATAGCGACAGCCCCAGCAGTGAACGCTGCAGCGCCTCGTCCTGCGCGAGCTGGGCCATCGGCCCCGCATGCACCACGCGGCCGTTGTCCATCACCGCCACGCCGTCGCCC
Source organism: Comamonas sp. SCN 65-56 (assembly GCF_001724135.1). Lineage (GTDB taxonomy): Bacteria > Pseudomonadota > Gammaproteobacteria > Burkholderiales > Burkholderiaceae_C > Comamonas_C. The sequence goes on from NZ_MEDS01000021.1 coordinate 25,422, forward strand.
AGCCGCTGCGCGAAGCGGATGTTTTGCTCCACCAGCAGGATGGTCACGCCGCCGCGCTTGAGCTGCTCGAAGGCGGCGATCATGTTGTTGACGATGGCCGGCGCCAGACCCTTGCTGGGCTCGTCCACGATGAGCAGGTCGCGCGGCTCGACGATGGCGCGCGCCACCGCCACCATCTGCTTTTGCCCGCCCGAGAGCTTGCCCGCGGCCTGGTTCCAGAACTTTTGCACCGCAGGGAACAGGCCGAAGATCCACTGCAGGCGCTCGCCGTCCATCTGCGCCGCGTTCGCCGCGCCGCGCGCGGCCAGCAGCAGGTTTTCCTTCACCGTCAGGTCGGCGAAGATGCCCATGTTCTCGGGCACGTAGGCAATGTTCAATTGCGCGATCCGGGGCGTGTCCAGGGCCGTGATGTCGCACTCGCCAAAGCGGATGCTGCCTTGCGAGGCATGCCACAGACCCATGATGGTGCGCAAGCAGGTCGTCTTGCCCGCGCCATTGCGCCCCAGCAGCAGCGTGACCTGGCCCCTGGGCACGACCAGATCGACGCCGTGCAGGATGTGGTACGCCCCGATGTGCGTGTGCACGCCCGCCAGTTCCAGCAGGTTGTCGCTCATGGCCTTTGCTCCTCCCTCCCCCGCTGGGGGAGGGTTGGGGTGGGGGCCAGCGGCACCAGCATTGATGAGTGTGTGCTCCACCAAAAGCAAGCCCCCATCCCAGCCTTCCCCCAGCGGTGGAAGGAGTGCAATACCGCGCTCATGCCGCGGCCTCCTCGGTGCCCACGCCCAAGTAAGCTTGTTGCACCACGGGCGAGGCGATCACCTCTGCGGGTTCGCCATCGGCCACCAGCGTGCCGTTGGTCAGCACGATGATGCGATCGGCCAGCTCGCGCACCACATCCATCTTGTGCTCCACCAGCAGGATGACCTTGGTCTTGTCCTTCTTGAGCTCGCGGATCAGATCCAGGATCACCGGCGCCTCATCGTGGCTCATGCCGGCCGTGGGCTCATCGAACATGTAGACCTGCGGCTCCAGCGCCATCAAGAGCGCCACCTCCAGCTTGCGCTGGTCGCCATGCGGCAGGCTGGAGACCGCAGCATCGCGCCGCTCCCAGAGCGCGACGGTGCGCAAAATGTCCTCGGCGCGCTGGGTCAACTCGCCGTAGTCGCTCCAGATGCTCCACAGATTCAGGCCGCGGCGATGATGCCCGCCGCGCGTGGCCTGCACCGCCAGGCGCACGTTCTCCAGCACCGGCAGATTCGGGAACAGGTTGGTAAGCTGAAACGCCCGGCCCAACCCGGCGCGCGCGCGCTGCGAGGGCGCAAGCGCACTCAAATCGCGCCCATCCAGATGCACGTTGCCGCTGCTGGCCTTGAGTTGCCCCGAGATCAGGTTGAAGTAAGTCGTCTTGCCCGCGCCATTGGGCCCGACGATGGCCGTGAGCGTACCGGGCGCAAACGCGCAGCTCACCGCATTGACGGCCACGTGGCCGCCAAAGCGGATGGTGAGATCGCGGGTTTCGAGCATGAAGGTGCAGGGCAGTTTGACTCCTTCCCCCGCTGGGGGAAGGTTGGGATGGGGGCATCCGGTTTGTCGGCGCGCGGTGGCGTGGCTCCAGGGTGATGGCGCGGCTGCCCTCACCCCAGCCCTCTCCCAGAGGGAGAGGGAGAAAAACCGGCGTCAGCGCTTGTTGCGGATCAGCACCTGCATCTCTTCAGGCTTGATCTCGCGCACCAGCTCGGGCACGCCCCAGGCAAACGCCGGGTCGTCCTTGATGCGGAAGTGGTACATGCTCTGCATCGCCTGGTGGTCTTCGCGCCTGAAGGTCATCACCCCCTTGGGCGTGTCAAAACTCATGCCTTCCATGGTCTTGATGAGCTTGTTGGTGTTGGTGTCGCCACCGGTCTTCTTGAGCGCCGTGATAATGGCCATCGCGGCCGAGAAGCCGCCGGCGGTGAAGAAGTCCGGCGGCGTCTTGAATTCCTTGTAGTGCATGGCGACCAGCGCATCGTTCACCGGGTTCTTCGGGATGCCGAAGTAGTAGTAGGTGGCACCCTCCATGCCCGGAAAGTTCTTGTAGCTGGCCATGGCCGGCAGGATGTTGCCGCCGGTGAACACCTCGATGCCAAAGCGCTTCTTCAGATCCGCAGCCGCCAGCGCGTTGAAGGGCGGCGTGCCGCCGGCCCAGATCACCTCGATCGCCTTGCGCCCCGGCTTGTCCTTGAGCGCATCCACCAGGCGCTGGATGCCGGCGGTGAAATCCGTCGTGGTCTGCGGCAGGTATTCCTCGTGCACTATTTTTGCGTGCTTGAGCGCCACCTTGAAGGCCTTCACGCCATCACGGCCAAAGGCATAGTCCTGCGCCAGCGTGGCCACAGCCACGCCGTCCTTGTCCATCGCCACCGCGTTGGCGATCGCATCCTGGCTGGAGTTGCGGCCGGTACGGAAAATGTACTTGTTCCACTTGTCACCGGTGATCGCGTCGGCCACCGCCGGCTCGACCAGCAAAATCTTCTTGTATTCCTCGGCCACCGGCAGCATGGCCAGCGCCACGCCCGAGCTCGTCGGCCCCACGGCCAGATCAGCCTTGTCGTCGGCGTAGGCCGCCGCCAGCAGGCTCTTGCCCAGGTCTGGCTTGCCCTGGTCGTCTTTCTCGATCACGACGATCTTCTTGCCGTCCAGCACCATGGTGCCGCCCGTGGCATAGGCCAGGCCCATCAGCAGGCCGGTTTGCGTCTGTTTGCCATAGGCCTCCAGCAGCCCCGTCTTGCTGTAGACGTGGGCGATGCGGATTTCCTTGGACTGGCTGAATACCGGCAGACTGACGGCGGTGGCAAGTGCGGCCAGGGCGACCAGGGTACGACGTTGCATGAGGGAGCCTCCTGTATGGAATGCCCATGTGCATGCACAAGCCATGCCAATGCCCGAAGCGCCGCAATGACGACAGCTTCAGCACAGAATGTCCAAAAATCAGGCGTTTTATTGACCAATAATGAGACAATTGTCTACAAAATGTCGGCCCTCCGTATCCAACCCCGGCATGACAAGACCATCATCCCGCCTCCCTGTTTTCAAGTGTGTGGCGCATGCTTTTGCCCGGCCCATTGCAATGGGGACGAGGTGCCGGGACGTCATGAACACAGTCGGGACGCTGCGCCAAAAGAGCGGCCAGACGCAAGCGCTACCCTGCCTATACTGATCGGCGTACCATAAGAAAGAACCGGCGTACCACAAGAACAGGAGCTTCCCATGGGCACCAACGCACTACCCCACCTGCTGGAGCGCCGCCAGCTGCTGAAATACGGCGCGGCGGCACTGGGCACCCATTTGCTGGCTGGCTGCGGCGGTGGCGACGACCCTTTGCCCGATTGCCAGCCCATTTACGACGAGGCCGGCCAATGGATCACCGATACCTGCTCGCACGGCAGTGGCGAACCGACACAAGGGTATTTTTCGGTGGATGGTCGGCAAATCCTCAAGGATGGCGTGCCCTTCTTCGCGCAGGGCGTGTGCTACGCACCGCAACCGGTGGGTGCGAGTTTCGATTTCGAGCCCTGGGGCGATTTTTTTACCGATTTCTGGGACAAGGTCTTCATGCGCGACCTGCCCATGATGAAAAAAATGGGCATCAACACCATCAGGCTCTATTCGACGCTGCCATTCCGCGGCATCGAAGCTGTGGCGGGCGCGGCGCAAAGCCACAAGAAATTTCTCGACGCCTGCCTGGACAACGGAATTTTCGCCTGGGTTGGCTACCCCATCGATGGCGGGGTTTTTCTCAACCCGAAGACCAAGGCCAGAGTGGAAACAGGGGTGAAGGAGATTGCGCGGCAGATTGGGTCGCACCCCGCGGTGATGGGGTTCATCATGGGCAACGAGGCCAATTTGTCCAGCGGCTTTTCAGCCGCCGAGAACCGGCAAGTTCCCATCAAGAGCGCACCCGATTTCTGGGCATGGATAGACAAGCTTGGAGAAGTGACGAAACAACAGGCGCCCATGAAGTTGACCATGACCTGCCTGATTGACGATTCCATGGAAAGCGTGGACTACGCGATGCAATTCGGCGGGCTTCCCAACATCGACGTCATCGGCATCAATTCTTACCGCGGCAATGTCACCAATGGGTTCGACAACCTGTTTTCCCGCTTCGAAGAATTGACCCGCGCCCACCCGCATGCCTTGCTGATCACCGAATTCGGATGCCCCGCTTCCACGCGCAGTGGCACGGCCGCGACAGAGCTGCCAAACAATGCCAAGGAGCAGGCAGATTACATCAGCGTGCACTGGCAGGACATCGTGAAGAACAAGGCAGTGGCATCGGGCGGTTATGTTTTTGCATGGTCCGATGAATGGTGGAAGGCCGGGGATCCGCCAGTGCACAACGTCAAGCCCGAAACGAGCAGAATAGATCAATTCCCAGGGCATTATTGGGATGAGGAATGGTTCGGCATTTACTCCATCCAGCCAGACCCGCGCCGCAAACCTTCGGATCCGGTCAACTCGGACGGGAGCTATTACCCGGACATCCTGACGCCTCGCGCCGCCGTGGCGGAATTGACCAAGCTGTGGACGGCGGCGCAGTAGGGACCAAGGGCGCGAAGTCGCCCGATTTCGCCCCAACCCGAAGGGCAGTGCTGTTTTCAGGCGAACCGCGAGACACAAAGCGCAGACATGGCGAGCCTTTGCAACGACGCTGTCCGCCCAAGCCAGGAATGCGCCGCGCGCGGGATTTGCTTGGCGTCGCCCTAAGTGGCGCCCTCGCTCATCCGCTTTTCCAGCTCGTGGCGCATGATCTTGCCGGTGGTGCTGCGCGGCAGGAATTCATCCGGCACGAAGTGCACTTCCTTGGGCACCTTGTAGCCCGCGATGTGGGCGCGGCACAGCTCGATGAGGGTCTGTTCCGTCAGCGACGCATCCTTGCGCACCACCCAGGCCACCGGCACCTCGCCCCACTTGGCATCGGGGCGGCGCGTCACCACCGCGTCGGCCACGCGCGGCTCGGCCAGCAGCACGCGCTCGATCTCGGCCGGGTAGATGTTCTCGCCGCCGGACTTGATCAGGTACTTGCGCCGGTCGACGAAGGAGAGCGTGCCGTCCGGGTTGCGCACGAACACGTCGCCCATGTGAAACCAGCCGCCGCGAAAATCCTCGGCATTGGCTTCAGGGTTGTTCCAATAGCCTGAAAACAGCGTCGGCCCGCGCATCGCCAGCTCACCCGGCTCGCCATCGGCCACCTCGTGGTCGTCGGCGTCCACCAGCTTGATGCGGCAAAAGCTGCTCTGGATCTTGTTCAGGCTGGCGGGCACCTGGCCTACCGTGATGGTGTGGCGCGTGGCCGGCGGCAGCCCGGTTTCGGTCGAGCCAAAGGTGTTCAGATAAGGCGCGCCCACGAGACGCGTGACCTCGGCAATCTGCTCACGCGGCACCAGATCGGCCATCACGCCCACCCAGCGCATGCCGGCCACGGGTTTGCCAGTGGCGCGCAGGGCGTCCAGAAAGGGCGTGATCATGCCGGGCATGAGCGTGAAGCGCGCCAGGCGCTCGCGCACCGCGATCCGCGCCAGCGCGGGCGCGTCAAAACCGTCGGTGACGATCACCTTCGCGCCCTGGATCAGCGTCATGAACACCGTGTCGGTCGAGACCATGTGAAACAGCGGCGCCCAGGCAACAAAGTGCTCCTCCTGCGTACTGGGCAGATCGATCATCTGGTTCTGCGCCCGCGCGATTTCGGCGCGCTGGCTGATCAGCGCCCCCTTGGGCATGCCGGTGGTGCCGCTGGTGTAGAGGATGACCACGCCATCCTCGGGCTCGCACGCATCGGGCACCGCGGCGGCGCTCTGCCCGGCCAGCGCGGCCTCGTAGTCAGCGCCGAAGCTCAAGCCGGGCGCCAGCCCGGCGTAGCGCGCGGCAATGTCGGCGTGGCGCGCCGAGGCGTGGATCAATTTGGGCGTCACCAGGCTCAGGCAGTGGTGCAGCTCGCGCTCGGCCAGGCGCCAGTTCTGGCAGGCGGCAATCACCCCGAGCTTGGCCGCCGCCACCAGCACCTCCACGTACTCCATGCCGTTTTCCGCCAGCACCGCCACGCGGTCGCCCCGCCCTATGCCGCGCGACATCCAGTAGCGGCACAGGCGGTTGCTGCGCTCGTCCAGCTCGGCATAGCTCAGCTGGCGATCACCCTGCTGCAGCGCGATGCGCCCGGGGCCCATGCGCACGCTCAGGGCAAAGAGCGCACCCAGGGTCAGGCCCGAGGCCTGGCGCGCAAGTTCAAAATCCACTGCTGCTGCGGCGTGCTCGCTGTGCATGTCTTCCTCGTGCAAAAAGTCTCGACGCCCCGCATCATGCGGCAAAAGCGTCGCGCACCTTGCACGGCATGCAGACCCCGTCAGCTTTCGCGCCTATCGGCCATGCGGTCATAGAGCGTGGCGCGCGAGATGCCCAAGAGGCGTGCGACTGCCACCTTGTTGCCGCGCTCGGTCTTGATCGCCGCGGCAATCGCGCGCTGCTCCAGCTCGGCCACCTGCTCGGCCAATGGTCGCAGCAGGCCGGCATCGTGCTCGCGCGCTCCCTGGAGGGCTACCAAGGAGCCGGGCGCTTGCGGCTCCATCCCCGATTCGCGCAACACGGCCGCCAGCTGCGCGGCATCGATGGTCGGCGAATCGCTGCGCAAAACGGCCTGCTCCAGCACGTTGCGCAGCTCCCGGATATTGCCGCGCCAGGTCTGGGCGGCCAGCAGCGCCATCGCGTCGGCCAGCAGTTCCGGCTGCACCGTGCCGCTGCGTTGCGCCAGGTCTTCACCCAATACCTCGACCAGCGCGGCGATATCGTCGCGCCGCTCGCGCAGCGGCGGCACGCGGATGGGCAGCACGTTGAGGCGGTAGTACAGGTCCTCGCGAAACTGCCCCTCGCGCACCAGCGCCGCCAGGTCGCGGCTGGTGGCCGCGATGATGCGCACGTTCACCGGGATCAGCCGGTTGCTGCCCAGCGGCTCGATCTCGCCCTCCTGCAGCACGCGCAGCAGCTTGGATTGCAGCGCCAGCGGCATGTCGCCGATTTCGTCGAGAAACAGCGTGCCGCCATCGGCCAGCTTGAACTTCCCCTCACGGCCCTTGCGATCGGCGCCGGTGAAGGCACCGGGCGCAAAGCCGAAGAACTCCGCCTCCAGCAGCGTATCGGGCACGGCAGCGATGTTCACGCTGACCAGGGCCTCACCGGCACGCGGCGAGGCGGCATGGATGCCGTGCGCCAGCAACTCCTTGCCCGTGCCCGTCTCGCCCAGCAGCAGCACCGGGCTGCTGGAGAGCGCCGCCCGGCGCGCGCGGCGCTTGACCTCCACCGCCGCGGCGCTGCTGCCGACAAAGCTGGCTAAGGTGTACTTGGCGCGCCGCCCGCCGCCCACCTGCGCGCTGCGCTGCGCCGCCAATTCACGCTGCGCGTCCGCCAGGTCCTGCTGCATCCGGGCGAACTTGGCAATCAAGGGCTGCAAGGTGGTCTCGGGCTGGTCGAACAGCACCATGCCGATGGCGCCTATCACCGCGCCGCCCTCATCGAGCAAGGGCAGCCGGCTCACCACGAAAGTGCCCGCCCGGTTGGTGAGCAGGTCGATCAGCACCGGCTTGCCGGTCTCCAGTACGCGGCGCATCTGGGTGTTGGGAATCACGTCCTCGACCTTGTGGCCGACAAAATCCTCCACGGATTCGAGCCCCAGCGCCGGCAGAAAGCGCCGATAGCCCTCGTTCACCCAGACGATGGTGCCGCGCTCGTCCATGATGAACATGCCCTGGCTCAGGCTGGAAAACAGCTGGAACATCGAGCGCACCGCCAAGTCCAGAATGCCCTGGGGGTCCTGCGGCAGCGCGGTGGCGTCGGGTGCAATGGTCGGCATGGCGCAATGGTAGTGGCTGCAAGTCGCACAATGGCTGCACCTTCACTCTGCCTTGTCGCCCGTGCTCTACCCCGCCCTCAAGCTCGCCCACCTGCTCTCCATCATCGCCTGGGTCGGTGGCATGGCCTTCGCCCATTTCTTCCTGCGCCCCGCGGTGCAGGCGCTGGAGCCACCGCAGCGCCTGACCCTGATGCGCGATGTGCTGCAGCGCTTCCTGGCCGCGATGGCGCTGGCTGTCACCGTCGTGCTGCTCAGTGGCCTGGCGCTGATCGGCCTGGCGCACATGGCTGGCGCGCAAGCGCTGGCCATGCCGCCGGCGTGGACCTTCATGGCCATCCTCGGGCTGGTGATGGTGGCGATCTTTGTTGGCATCTGGCTGCGTCTGCTCCCACGCCTGAACCAGGCGGTGAACGCGCGCCAATGGCCGCAAGCCGCAGCGGCGCTGGCGCCGATACGCCACTGGGTAGGCGTGAACCTCACGCTCGGCGTGGTGATCGTGGCGGTGGTGATGCTCTGGTAGCGCCAGCGGCTCACGCGCGCTGCGTGCCGGCGAAATTCAGGGCCGCCAGCGCCGCCGCAATCAACCCGATACCCAACCACTCGACGTCGGAGGGGCTCTCGCCCAGCAGCGCCCAGGCAAACAGCACGCCGCCGACAGGCACCGCCAGGCTGGTCAGCCCCGCCACGCTGGCGGCCACGCGCTGCACCACCACGGCCCAGGCCACCCAGGCGATGCTGGAGGCCAGAAAGCCCGCATACAGCAGCGCGCCGACATAGCTGGCCGTCCAGTGGATGCCGCGCTCGGGCACCAGAGCGGCCACGACGACCAGCGCCAGCGTGCCATACAGCATCTGCCAGGCGGTGAGCCTGAGTGGCGTGACATCCGGGTAGCGCTGGAACATGCGTTTGGCGAGCACCGCCGAGACCGCCCATGTCAGACCCGAGGCCAGCGCCAGCGCGACGCTGTGCGCCTCGCCCATGGCCTGCCATGGCTGCACCACCAGCACAAAACCGACGGCCGCCGCTGCAATGCACAGCCAGCGCGCACGGCCCGGGCGCTCGCCCAGCCACCACCAGGCCAGCGGCACGATCCAGAACGGCATCGAATACGCCAGGATCGCCATCTTTCCGGCACCGCCAGACACCAGCGACAACTGCACCAGCAGCTGGAACCCCGCGGTCTGCGTCAGCCCCACGCCCAGCGTCGGCAGCCACGGCGTCGGGCGCAGCGGCCGGCGCAGCAGCGCCAGCAAGGCAAACAGACCGGCCGTGCCCAGCAAATAACGCAACGCGCTGAAGGCAAACGGCCCGCCGTCGCGCAGGGCCAGCTTCATCACCACCCAGTTAAGGCTCCAGATGGCGGTGAGCACGAAAATGCCCAGCAGGGCAATTTTGTCGGTCGATGGTTTTTGCATGGCAGGGCCAATGTAGAACTTTCGCCACCTGCCTGCCGGCCTGCATTTTCTATGCTATTGATAGCTATCAGCGCTTGCTGGAAAAGCGCTAAAGCCCTAAATGGCTTCAAATTCTGGCAGCAGTGCTCGCCAGCGCTGCACATCCTCCAGCGTGCGAAAGCGGCCGAACGCGCGCTCGTCCTGCTCGCGCACGATGGGGAAGGTGGAAAGCACGTAGTCCACGTCCGCGGCATCCAGGCCATAGAGCCAGAAGAACAGCGCATCCAGAGCGGCCAGGCGCTCGCGGCGCTCTTCGTCGTTCCACACGATGGGCGGCAGTACGGCGCCCTGCGAATCCACATAGCCCAGATCACGCGCCAACGGCGCCAGGTCGTGCGCGGTGTAGGACAGCGCCAGCACCTGCGGGATGACGAAGTCGGCCACCGACGGCTGGGCGTGGTGGCCGTTCATCAGCTGCGCCTTGCGCGCGGCTGCGGTGAAGGCGGCGGGCAGGGGTTGGTTGAAGTGCGCCGGGGGGATGACGGGGAGTTGTTCGAGGATGAACAGGTTGATCGTCTGTCCTTGCAGCTTCTGGCGCAGTACGAAATCCAGCGCAAAGGCGTTGAGGTTGGCCGACAGCAGGCTGACGATACGCGCCGCTTCCGCACATGTCTCGGTTTGCGGCAAGAGCAGGGGCACCTTGTTTCCGAAACCCACACCTGGCAGCAGGGCTGCAATCATCGTCCGGACGTTGGTGGGGGCGGTGATTTCCTTGTAGCCCAGCGCCCACGGATATGGATTGGCTACGGCATCTGATGCCCGAACATAAAACTGCGGGGCGGGGAGACGTTCAGCACTCTCTTTTTCAGAGCTGGCAACGCTTACCTGCTGGGCGGCGCGCTTCAAATTGGCTGCATTCACCACCACATCCGCCGCGCGGTGGTCAAACATCTGCACCATCTTGCCCTCGTACAGCGGCAGCGCCTCTTCCTTCCCCTTGCGCCAGCGGTTCAGCGGCGCGCGTTGCCAGCCGCCCTGCTCCAGCTCCTCAGGCTTGAGGAACTTGCAACATGGTGGCGTACTTCACCGGCCACACGCGCTCATCGCCCTGCGGCGCGTGGCGCACCAGCACCGGGTGGCTGCGGTAGATGCGGGTGGTGATCTGCGCGTCGCGCCGGGTGCGGAAGATGGGCGCGGCGCCGGTGTTGGGGTTCACCAGCGCAAAGTCATCGGCGCCCAGCACCAGCACCTCGCCCGCCGCCTCGCGCGCTTCCAGCTCATCGAGGCTGTGCAGAAAGAAGGCGCACAGGGTCTGGTCAAAGCGCCGCTCGGGGCCGCCGAAAACCAGGGTGCAGAACTTGAAGCGTGAATCCACGTCCGGGAAGAACGCCTTGCGGTTCTCGAAGTCATACAGCGCGCCCAGCCGCCCGCTGGTGGCAATGCCGCTGAAGAATTCCGCCGCGCCCTTGTCCGCCGCAATGCCGCTGGGCGTGAGCAGTGCCACCAGCCCGCCGGGTTTGGCCAGGGTCTGCGCGCGCTCCACGAACAGGCTGTAGAGGTTGACATCGCCGCCGCCCAGCAGCGGGTAGTCGCCCGCCTTGGCAAGCACGCGGGCGTTGGCCTCGGCGCGCTGCACTGCGTCGGCATATTCGGCGGCCAGCGGCGCGCCTTTTTGCTGCAGCCCGGCAACCAGGCGCTTGCGGTCGGCAGCGCGCGGCTGGGTGGCGATGGCGGCGTCGCGCTCGGCAAACCATTCCACCTCCTGCAGCTTGATGCGGTCCCACGGGGGGTTGCCCAGCACCACGTCAAAGCCGCCGTTGCCATCCACGTCGAACACCGTGGGGAAGGCCGTCCACCAATGAAAGAAGCGCTCGCGCCGCGCCAGATCGGCGCAGGCGCGCATCAGCTCGGCCGCCTCGTCCGCGCCGGGTTCATGCGTTTCCAGTTGCCCGGCGGTCAAGGTCTCCACCAGGTTGCGCCCCGGCGCCAGCAACACGGCCAGCGCGGCGTGTGTGGCTTCATCGCCCAGTTTGGCCAGCTTGGCGGGCTTGTCTACTGGCCAGCCGGGCAGCAGCCAGCGCAGCGCGCGCCAGAAATCGAGCAGGCGGTGCAGCGGCGCGGTGCGCGCCTCGGCCTCCTCGGCGAGCGCGGCGGACTGGCGCGCCTCGGCAATGTCCACGTCGGTCAGGTCGGCCACCTGCGCCAGGCTTTGCGCGGCCAGCGCCAGGCGGTCGATGGCGCCGGCATCAAACAGCGTGCCGAGCTGCGCCAGGGTCTTGCGCACCGGTGCCAGCCGTTCCCCGTGCAGGCTGTCGCCCCATTTGATGTGGTGATCCAGAAAGGACAGCGGCGCGCCGACGGTGAAGGTGTGCAGCCACAGCGAGGTCTTGGCCAGCTCCACCGCCATGGCGTTCTTGTCCACGCCGAAGACGCACTTTTTGAGCACCATGCGGCGCACGATGTGGCGGTCGTCCAGCTGCTCGTCCGTCACCGCCCAGCCGTGCGCGCTGGCCTGGGCCCGGATCTCGCGCCGGATGGCGGCGATGCGCGCGACGATGGGGCTTTCCCACGCGCGCCCGCGCTCGGCCAGGTGCGCGGCCCAGGGCTGGGCGTTGACGAGGTCGCTGGCGCGGCTGGCAGCTTCCAGCACGCGGTCGGCCAGATCATCGACCAGCGTCACCAGAAAATGCCCGCTGCCCATGGCCGGGTCGCAGATGCTGAGCTCCAGGATCTGCGTGGCCGGGTCGATCGCATCGCGCTGGCCCGCGTCCGGCGTGCCGTCCAGCCTGTCCCACAGCGGCGGGGTCAGGCTGGCGCGGCTCTTCCAGCCGTCCAGCGTCTTTTCAAACGCCGCCATGCGCTCGGCCGCCAGCCGCCCGACCGATTCGCGCAGCACCAGCCGCACCAGATCGTGGTGGGTGTAGTAGCTGCCGCTGACCTTGCGCGCAAAGCTCGCCGGCACGGCAGCGATGCGGTCGATCTCGGGCTTGTCGCGGTAGTCGTCGCGCGCCTGCACCTCGTGCACCAGCTTGTATTCGAGCAGGCGCTCGTAGATGCCGCCCAGGTGGCTCACCGACAGGTCGCGGTAGTTGATCCAGCCCTTGATGACCTCTTCGGTGCGGCGTGAGAGCGCATCGATGATGGGGGCCATGATCTTGTCGGGCACGGTGGAGCGTTCCAGCAGCGGTGCGCGGGAGCGTTTGAACAGGCCGCCGTTGTAGGCGGGCATGCCTATACCGTCATCTCCCTGGTCAATCAACTCGAAAGCGCCGCGCAATGCCAGCCAGATGCGACCCACCGTGCTGGACCACTTGGCGCCCGCATCCATCTTGTCGCGCACCTCTTCACGAATGCGGCGCACGCTGTAATCCTGGTAGCGCGCATCGTGCACCGGCAGCAGGCGCCGGTCTTCGGCGTAGAACAGGAACAGCAGACGGTAGAGCAGCACCAGCGTGGCCTCGCGCACCTCGTCCAGATAGACCTCGTCGAACTGCGTGCGCGTGTAAACGCCGTAGCCCACGGTATGCGTGCGCTGCTGCAGGTCGCCACGCGCCAGCGCATCGGCCAGCTGCGGAAACACCTCGCCAAACACGCGCGCACCCAGGTCTTGCGAGACACGCTCTTCATACAAGCGCGCCTCATTCAGCGCATGGGCATGCAGCGTGCGCCCTGCCGCATCCCAGGCCTGCGGCACAAAGGCGGCGCGGCCAAAGAACAGCGCGAACAGGCGCAGCAGGTGCGCGGGCGGCGGGTCGTCCAGCTCGGGCTGAAAGCCGGGCAGGCCGAGCGCGCGGGCCAGCGGGATTTCAAAAAATTCCTCGGAGCGCGAGCGCGCATCCTGCCAGTACAGGCGCCAGACGCTGCCGTTGGTGAGCACGCCCCACTTCACCCGGCGCTCGCTTACCACATCGGCGCGGCTGAGATAACGCAGCATCTGCGAGCTGGGCGTATCCGGGTCGGCCAGGTCGGTGGCGTCGCCGCGGTCGAGCAGGCGCGTCCAGCGCTTGGCTTCGAGCAGCGCCAGACCGTGGCGGTAGCGTCTGTCGTCCTTGCTCTCCTGCAGCGCATCGGCCTTGCGCGCGGCATCGGCAAACAGCAGCCAGTCGGGCACGTCCTCGCGCCGCCTCACGGACAGGTTGACCTGCGGCAGACTGGTATCGCCCCAGCCCAGCAGCGCGAGCACGGGGGCGATGATTTCGGCCTCGGTCTGCGCCTCGTTGAGCACCGAGCCCACATCCCGCCCGTCGAAGATGGCGCGCAAGCCCTGCTCGAACGCCGCCAGCCAGGCATCGTCCAGCGCCTGCCAGGCGGGCGTTTCCAGCACGCCACGGTGCAGAAAATCCTGGGTGAAAAGCTGGCCTTGCATGTTCGTATCCTGGGAGCCTGTCGGACTTGGAGCGTCGATAGCGAAAATCGGCCCCAGCGAGACCAGTTTTTGCCGGATTTGCAGCCCAATAGCCGAGCTATTGGGCAAAAAAAGCGGCTGCACCGCCGTGACGGGGAACACGACGCGGAACGGCACCAGCGCAAAAAAAGCGGATGAACGGCAACCGTCCATCCGCTTGTGTCCACTCGCACTGGTGCGGGCTGGCCCCCATCCCCACCTTCCCCCAGAGGGGGAAGGGGTTTGAGGCGCTACGCGCCGGCGGTCACGCGGGTGCCGTGGTGCGAATCAAATGGTCAAAAGCACTCAAAGCCGCTGTGGAGCCTGCGCCAGCCGCTATCACAATCTGCTTGAACGGCACCGTGGTGCAGTCCCCCGCGGCGAACACGCCCGGCACGCTGGTCTGGCCACGCGCATCGATCACGATTTCGCCCGTCTTGGACAGCTCCACCGTGCCCTTGAGCCAGTCGGTGTTGGGCAGCAGACCGATCTGCACGAAGATGCCTTCGCCCTCCAGGCGCTTGTCTTCGCCCGTGGCGCGGTCCTTGAAGGCCAGAGCATTGACCTTGCTGCCGTCGCCCAGCACCTCGGTGGTCTGCGCATTGAGGATGACCTCGGCATTGGGCAGGCTCTTGAGCTTTTTTTGCAGCACCGCATCGGCCTTGAGCTCGGGCATGAATTCCAGCACCGTCACATGCTCCACGACACCGGCCAGGTCGATCGCCGCCTCGATGCCGGAATTGCCGCCGCCGATCACCGCCACGCGCTTGCCCTTGAAGAGCGGACCGTCGCAGCTCGGGCAATAGGCCACGCCCTTGGTGCGGTACTGCTCCTCGCCAGGCACGTTCATGCTGCGCCAGCGTGCACCGGTGGCCAGCACCACGGTCCTGGCCTTGAGCACGCCGCCGTTCTCCAGCGCGACCTCGATCAGGCCCCCGGCCGTCGCCGCAGGCGTGAGCGCCCTGACGCGCTGCAGATTCATCACGTCGACCTCGTAGTCGTTCACATGCTGCAGCAGCGCGCTGGCGAACTTCGGGCCATCGGTATGCGGCACGGAGGGGTAGTTGTCGATGTCCAGCGTGTCGTTCACCTGCCCGCCAAAGCGCTCGGCCACCACGCCGGTGCGTATGCCCTTGCGCGCGGCGTACACCGCAGCCGCCGCACCCGCGGGGCCGCCACCGATGATGAGCATGTCAAACGCCGGCTTGGCCGAGAGCTTCTCGGCATCGCGCCGGGCGGCGCCGCTATCGAGCTTGGCGATGAACTGCTTGAGCTCCATGTGGCCGGCGTGAAACATCTCGCCGTTCAGATACACCGCAGGCACGGCCATGATTTCGCGCGCCTCGACCTCACTCTGGAACGCACCGCCCTCGATGACCGTGGTCTTGACCTTGGGATTGAGGATGGCCATGAGCGAGAGCGCCTGCACCACGTCCGGGCAGTTGTGGCAGGTCAGGCTCATATAGACCTCGAAATTGAAGTCGCTCCCATCCGCAGCTGACAGCGCCTTGACCTGCTCAATCACCTCGGCCTCTTCCTTGGGCGGGTGGCCGCCGGTCCACAGCAGCGCCAGCACCAAAGAGGTGAATTCATGCCCCAGAGGAAGACCAGCAAAGCGCAGGCTGCTATCAGAACCATTGCGTTGCAGCGTGAACGAGGGCTTGCGTGCATCCTCGCCATCGAGCGCCAGCGTGATCATGTCGGCGCGCATGCCCTGGATGGTAGTGAGCAGCTCGCGCATCTCGCCCGAAGTCTCGCTGTCGTCCAGAGAGGCCACGATGGTGAACGGCTGCACCACGCGCTCCAGATAGGCGGCAAGCTGGGCTTTCAATTGGTCATCAAACATGGTTTTCTCCTCTTTTCTACAGACAGCGGGCATGAAAAAGCCGGACGGCAAGGCGCGCTCACGCACCTTGCGCCAGTCCGGCTGCAGGATGGCGGCGGCTTAGATCTTGCCGACGAGGTCCAGCGACGGGGTCAGCGTCTTGGCGCCTTCCTTCCACTTGGCCGGGCAGACCTGGTCCGGGTGGGCGGCGGTGAATTGCGCGGCCTTGAGCTTGCGCAGGGTCTCCGACACGTCACGCGCGATTTCGTTGGAGTGCACTTCCATGGTCTTGATCACACCATCGGGGTTGATCACGAAGGTGCCGCGCAGCGCCAGGCCTTCTTCGGGGATGTGCACGCCAAAGGCGTTGGTCAGCTGGTGCGTCGGGTCGCCAACCAGGGGGAACTTGGCCTTGCCCACGGCGTCCGACGTTTCGTGCCAGACCTTGTGCGAGAAATGCGTGTCGGTGGTGACGGCGTAGACCTCGGCACCGGCCTTCTGAAACTGGCTGTAGTACTCGGCCGCGTCCTCGATCTCGGTCGGGCAGTTGAAGGTGAAGGCCGCCGGCATGAAGATCAGCACCGACCACTTGCCCTTGAGCGACTGCTCGGTCACTTCGATGAATTCGCCCTTGCCGCCGCGGTTGACGTAGGCAGTGGTCTTGAAGGGTTGCACTTGGGTATTGATGAGCGACATGTTTACTCCTTTGGTGGTTGAACTAAGTACAAACCCTAGTATAGTGCTTAATACTTATTTGTCTAGTTTGTATAATTTATCAACATAATAGGAAATATAAATAATACCCCGGCGGGCCAGACAAACGGTTTTTGATACCCCTTGGCTTGCGAGCGGCCGCTCGCACGCCCACAATCGCCCCATCCACAGCACCCACACAAGGAGCACCCATGAAAGGTGACGCACAAGTCATTGCCTACCTGCAAGCCCAGCTCAAGAACGAGCTGACGGCCATCAACCAATACTTTCTGCATTACCGCGTGCTCAAGCACTGGGGCTTTGATCGCCTGGCCAAGAAGGAGCATGAGGAATCCATTGGCGAGATGAAGCACGCCGACCTGCTGATGGACCGCATCCTGATGCTGGACGGCCTGCCCAATCTGCAGGACCTGGGCAAGCTGCAGGTGGGCGAGGACGTGCCCGAAATCCTGCAATGCGATCTGCGCCTGGAGCGCGCCGCGCAGGAGACCGTCAAGGAAGGCATGGCGCACTGCGAAAGCGTGCGCGATTTCGTCTCGCGCGACCTGCTGGGCGTCATCCTGGAAGATACCGAGGAGCACATCGATTTCCTCGAAACGCAGATCGAGGTGCTGGCCAAGGTCGGCGTGCAAAATTACCTGCAGTCGCAAATGGGCGAACTCTCCTGACAGGCGGTTGACGGGACAAACAGGCGGGCTCAGGCCCGCTTTTTTGTGCTTGCACGGACACGCGTGTAAGGCAATTTCCTACACGGCCAGCCGGCCAATCCGACAGCAACTACCGACACGCGCCGACTTATTTTTCGAATGGGCGACTTTCACAATGCATTTCATCGGATCACGCAGATCCTGCACTGAAAGGCACGCACCATGACGAACGAACAGATGCTCTCGGAAATCCGCGAAGCCAACCTGACCTATCTGATGCTGGCGCAAAACCTGATCCGCCAGGACAAGGCCGAAGCGGTGTTCCGTCTGGGCCTGAACGAGGAAGCCGCTGACATCCTGGCGGCCCTCTCCACCGCGCAGGTGCTCAAGCTCGCCTCGCGCAACACCCTGCTGTGCAGCTTCCGCGTCGATGATGAACTGGTCTGGAGCCTGCTGACCAGCCACAAGGCGCCGACCAAGGCCGGCAACGAAGCCACCAACACGCTGCACGCCAACATCCTGATGGCCAGCCGCATCGCCGAAGTGATCTGAAGGGACAGCGCCATGGCCACCGCACAGAAAAGCGTCCTGAACGAATCGCGCCAGATCGAGCGCGCCGCCATGCTCATCGAGATGGGCGCGCGCATGCAGGTGCTGGAATCGGAAACCACGCTGTCGTATGAGCGCCTGATCCGCCTGTACAAGGAAGTGGCCGGGCGCTCACCCTCCAAGGGCCAACTGCCGTTCTCCACCGACTGGTTCCTCACCTGGCAGGAGAACATCCACAGCTCGCTGTTCCTCAATATCTACGAATACCTCTCCAAAGGCGTGGACCTGGACGCGGTGGAGCTGCTCACCAAGGCCTATCGCCTGTACAACGAGCAGGTGGAGGTCGCCGAGATCGAGCCGCTGCTGTCGTTTACCCGCGCCTGGCGGCTGGTGAAGTTCATCGACGCCGGCATGCTCACGCGCACCAAATGCAGCCAATGCAAGGGCCAGTTCGTCAGCGAGCTGTATGAAAACCGCCACTACACCTGCGGCCTGTGCAACCCGCCGGCGCGCGCGGGCAAGAGCAAGAGCAAGGCGGCGCTCAAGCTGCATTGATGTCGAAAATTTGAACCAAATACGCTGCCAGCGCATGTCCATCGTGCGCTGGCAGCTATCGTTTAAATAGTCAAAAAACACCCAGACGACGCACCAGCGTGGTTTTCTGGCGTCAAACATGACTTTCGGCACTGGCACCGCGCCCGGGGGCGTGATCGGCGGCTTCACCGCACCCGTCAATGCCATGGGTGCCTGCACGGGCTGTGGGAACGATTTGAGGCGCCGCAGCCTGCGGCTTCAGCCGCGCAGCAGCGCACGCACGTTCGCATCCATGGCCAGCGCGTAGTCCTGGGCGGCCAGCACCACGCTGCCCTCCGGGTGCACGAGTTTCAGGCTGATGAAAACCTGCACGGCCGATGCCGCATAGGTACCGACCAGCGCGGCACGCGCCGCATGCAACTGACCCACGTCGCGCAATTCGCGCGAGAGCAGCAATTCACCCTGTACGGGCTGCAGCGCCAGGTGCTCGCGCAGGCGCACCTCCACCACCGGCACACCGCGCTGCACCAGGCGCCCGGCGATCTGCTCCGAGCAGATGCGCCCCAGGCGTGACGATTCCTGCAGCCGATCGACGTTGACCAGCGTGGCCACCAGCACCCTCTCACCCGCCGCGAGCGGGGCCGCCTGCAACAAGCGATCGACCGCCCGCTGGTTGGCCGCCAGCAGGTCGGACGATGCGTGCACAAACAACGCGCCGCCCTGCCCCGCGGCATCGCCGTAGTAATACGAGGCGCAACCCGAGACGAGCGCGCCGGCAAGCGCCGACGCTCCCGCAAGCAGTGATCGGCGCCTCATGGGGTAACGACCTTCCATACCTTGGCCGCTGGCGCAGGCGGCGGGGGCGGCGGGGGCGGCAGGTAGAGCGCGGCATCCGCGCGTTCGATGTAGTACAGATCGGCCGAGCCTGCGAGATAGCGGTCGCCATTTTGCAGCGTCGTGGTCACAAGCACTTCGGTGCGCGTCGGCCCACCGGCCGCTGCCCCCTGCGTGTGGTAGCGCGCAAGATCGGCCACCAACCCCAGCCCCACCCCGATGCCGGTCGCGGCGCCCGGCAGCAGGGTGCGGCTGGCGTAGTGCGTCTGCCAGTCGTAAATCACACCAACGCCAGCACCCAGCGTCGTCACCGGCAGGGCCAATGGAGAGTTCACGAAATCCTGAGCCTCGTGCTGAACCACCTGGGTTTCCACGCGCAGTTGCACCTGCGTCGCAACCGCGGAGAGGGTCACCCCATGATCGAGCAAGTGCACGCGCAGCAGCTTGACGAAGCCCTGATTGAAACTTGACGGATCGTCCGCCACCAGTTGGATCGGGTATTCGCCTGCGGGCCAGTCGGCAATCTTGTGCGCCACGCGCGCCGCTACGTCCTCGGCCAGCACCTCCCAGTGGTGCACCGCCCGGGCCTTCTTCTGGCCGGTGGCGGGGTAGTTGTCAGCGCGTGGCACGTCGAGCGTGGAGCAGCCACCCAGCAGCACCCCCGCCATCAAGGCCACGACAGTTGCTGAGTGCGCACGGCGGAACATGCCCAACATGATAGGAGCGCCGCTCACGCACAATCGTCCCAATACCGCCGGATTTCCCGCCCTGAACAGACATTTGCCGGGTTGGCTTGGCACGCACTTGCCGCCAGAATCCGCACTCACTCCCAACCTGCCATCACACCATGCATCCGACATCTTCAACCTGCCGTATCGCCTCCCTGCTTGCCTTGAGCGCTGCGCTGGTCGGGTGCAGCGGGAGCACGACGGACAATCCGCCGGCGCCCGGCCCCGCTCCGGCACCGCCGCCGGCGGGCGTCGTCAGTCTGCACTTTCTGAACAACGCCAGCGCCAACGTGTACGACCAAGGCTCGAACACCAACCCGCTGTCGGTGCAAGTCAGCAAGGATGGCAGGATCGCCGACGATGTCACCATCACGTTCTCCGCCAGCCCGGGAACAGTCAGCCCGGTATCCACGCTGCCCCGCGGCGGCGTGGCTTCGACCACGCTGAGCGTGCCCGCCGCGGCACCGACAGGCGCAATGTCCATCACGGCCAGCGCCAGCGCCACCAACACCGTGTTCGTCCCGTTTCCCGCCTACGTACGCCCGCGCCCCGAACCGCTGCAGGTGCTGGTGCCCGCCTACTTCAGCGCGAGCACCGATACGGCGACCTGGACAGCGCTCACCAACAGCGCCCAGAGCTATCCAGACGTGCACATCAACGTCGTCGTGAAACCCGACAATGCCACCAACGGCATCATTCCAACGGGCGCTTACACGCCGGATACCGGACTGGTTTCGGCCATCGATGCGCTCAAGGCCGCGAATGCCCATGTCAAGGTGTTGGGCTACGTCGCGACGGCCGGCGGCTCCAGCGGCGCCATCTCGCTGGCCGATGTGCAGACGACGATCAGTCAGTACGCCACGGGCTACGGCGCAAAGCTGGACGGTTTCTACCTGGATGGCATGGCCACCGACCTCGGCCACATGACCTCGTTTTACCAACCCTTGGTCACGCACATCGCAGCCACCACGGGCATGGGCACCACACCGCCGTTGGTCGTAGGCAATCCAGCCAGCTACCCCGTCAAGGACTACGCCGCCATTGCCGGCGTGCTCGTGACCTTCAACGGCTCGGCCGCCGATTACCAGAATGCAGACCCGCAGAACGCCAATGCGGCGTGGATCTATGGCGGCAAGAACACCGCCCAGGCCACGCAGGTGCATACCGCAGCCACCTGCTCCGCCATGCAGGCAGCCGTTGCCCGCGCGAACTCGCCGCGCATGAACACCGGCTGGATCTTCGTCACCGATCAGACCGTCGGCGCCCCATGGACCACGCTGCCTGACACCGTCTACTGGAAGTCCTTCCTGGGAACCGTGGACGCGATCAACAAGGGCAACCCGCTGCCAGCCTGCTGATGCATGGTGCCAACGCCACGTCCTCCAGCGGCTTGGCCGGCGCCTTGACAATTCAGAGACACACCATGCCGGCTCTGCTGCAACAATGCGCGCTGCTGTGCCGCGGTGGCGCAGCGCACCAAAAAAGGAAAGCGCATGGCTGGCAAATTCGAACTCAAGAAATCCAAGAACGACAAATTCCACTTCAACCTGCTCGCGGGCAACGGTCAGATCATTCTGACCAGCGAGATGTACGAGGCCAAGGCCAGCGCGCTCAATGGCATTGAATCGGTGAAGAAGAACGGCGGTGACGCCGCACGCTACGAAAAGCTCACGGGCAAGGACGGTTCGCCCTATTTCGTGCTCAAGGCCACCAACGGCCAGGTGATAGGGCAAAGCCAGATGTATTCGGGCGAGGCCGCGCGCGACAACGGCATTCAGTCGTGCATCACCAACGCACCCGGCGCCAGCACCACCGACTTGAGCGCCGCCTGACAGCGGCAGGCGCGGCCCGTCCGCGCCTCAACCGGTATTGCGCAAGCCCGCCGCGATGCCGTTGATGCACAGCTGAATGCCGATACGCACCCGGTCATTGCCGGGCTCGGCGCGCCAGCGGCGAATGAGCTCGACCTGCAAATGGTGCAACGGGTCGATATAGGGAAAGCGGTGCTGGATCGAGCGTGCCAGCGCGCTGTTGTGCGCCAGGCGTGCCTTGTCGCCGGTGATGCGGCTGAGCGCATCCATGGTGCGCTGCCATTCCTGCTCGATGGCGGCAAACACCTGTTTTCTCAGGCGCGCATCGACCACCAGCTCGCTGTAGCGCTTGGCCAGCGCCAGATCGCTCTTGGCCAGCACCATGTCCATGTTGGACAGCAACGTGGAAAAGAACGGCCACTGCCTGTGCATCCTGCGCAGCAATGCCCAGCGCGCCTTTTCGTCCTTGCCGGGCATGGACACGAACGCCTGCACTGCGGAGCCAAAGCCGTACCAGCCCGGCAGCGTGAGCCGGCACTGACCCCAGCTGAAGCCCCAGGGGATGGCGCGCAGATCCTCGATGCGCTGGCCGGCCTTGCGCGAGGCCGGGCGCGAGCCGATGTTGAGCTCGGCGATCTCGCGGATCGGCGTGGCACTGAAAAAATAATCGCTAAAGCCCGGCGTGTCGTAGACCAGCGCACGGTAGGCAGCCATGCTGGCGTTCGACAATTCCTGCGCGGCAGCAAGAAACACCGCGGTGGCGGGCTTGGTGGGCTGCAGCAGCGTGGCCTCCAGCGTGGCGGCGACCAGGGTTTCCAGGTTGCGCCGGCCGATCTCGGGGTTGGCATATTTGGAGGCAATGACCTCGCCCTGCTCCGTCAGCCGGATCTGCCCGCGCACCGTGCCCGGCGGCTGCGCCAGGATGGCCTGGTAGCTCGGGCCGCCGCCGCGCCCCACAGTACCGCCACGCCCGTGGAACATGCGCATGCGGATGGTGGCGCCCGGCAGTTGCGCGTTGAGCTCGTCAAACAGCTCCACCAGCGCGATTTCGGCGCGGTACAGCTCCCAGTTGCTGGTGAAGATGCCGCCGTCCTTGTTGCTGTCGCTGTAGCCGAGCATGATGTCCTGCTCGCCGCCAGTCGCCTGCATCAGGCGTGCAATCCCGGGGATGGCGTAATACGCCCGCATGATGGGGGCGGCGTTGCGCAGATCGGTGATGGTCTCGAACAGCGGGGAGACGATGAGGTCGGCGCGGCACTCGGCATCCAGCGTGCCGCGCATCAGCCCGGTTTCCTTTTGCAGCAGCAGCACTTCAAGCAGGTCGCTGACGGTTTCGGTGTGGCTGATGATGTAGTGGCGAATCGCCTGCAGGCCATAGCGGCGGCGCAGTTCGAGCGCCGCCTCGAAGATCGCCAGCTCGCCCTGCGCATGCGTGCTGTAGCTGGCGCCGACCACGCGCAGCGGCCGCGCATCGCACAGCAGACGCACCAGCAGCTGCTGGCGCTGCGCCTCGCCCAGGGCGGTGTAATCGGGCTCGATGCGCGCCACGGCCAGCAGTTCGGCAATCACGCGCTCATGCTGGTCCGAGCTTTGGCGCAGATCGACGGTGGCCAGGTGAAAACCGAACACCTCGACCGCACGGATCAGCGGATGCAGGCGCTGCGCGGTTTGCGTGGCGCCCTTGTGCGAAGCGAGCGAGGCCTGCACGGCGCGCAGGTCCGCCAGCAAGGCATCGGCACTGGCGTAGGCATCAAGCCGCGCCACGGGGCGTGGTGCCGCGGCCGCACCAGTGAGGTCCTCGCAGGTGGCGGCCAGCCGCGCATAGATGCCGCTGAGCGCCCGGCGATAGGGTTCATCACTGCGGTGAACGCTATTGTCCTGGGAGCAATCAGCGAGCGCTGCGACGGCGCTGGAGACCTCTACCAGTCCTGAAGAAAGCGACAACTCCCGGCCCAGCGCATGCACCTCGCCCAGATGGTGGCGCAGCGCCACCTCGGCCTGGCGGCGCAGCGCCAGCCTGAGTGTCTCGGCGGTCACGTTGGGGTTGCCGTCGCGGTCACCCCCTATCCACTGGCCCATGCGCAGAAAGCTGGCGATGGGCTCGCCACCGGCCAGCGCCAGTTCCAGATCGACGTAGATCTTGGGAATCTCGGCGAGAAAGGTGGATTCGTAATAGGAGAGCGCGTTCTCTATCTCATCGGCCACCGTGAGCCGCGAAACGCGCAGCAGCCGCGTCTGCCAGACTTGGGCGATGCGTGCGCGTAGCCCCGCCTCGTTGGCCGCCAGCTCGCGCGGGCTGAGCAGATCGCGCGCGCTGTTGAACATGCGGGCGCGTGACTGGATGGCGTCGCGCTCGGTCAGCAGCCGCGCGATTTCACGCTCGGCATCCAGGATGCTCTTGCGTTGTACCTCGGTCGGGTGTGCCGTGAGCACCGGCACCACGTAGCTGGCGGCCAGCGTCTGCGCCACCGCCCCCGGCGCGATGCCGGCCCAGCGCAGGCGCGAGAGCGCGACATCGATGCTGCCCTCCTGGCTGCTGCCGGCACGCTCGTGCACCTCGCGGCGGCGGATGTGGTGGCGGTCTTCCGCCAGATTGGCCAGGTGGCTGAAATAGGTGAAGGCACGGATCACGCGCACCGTCTGGTCGCCAGTGAGCGACTTCAGTAGCTTCTTGAGCGCGCGATCCGCTCCTTGGTCATCATCACGGCGAAACGCGACCGAGAGCTGGCGGATCTGCTCGACCAGCGCAAAGGTCTGCTCGCCCTCCTGCTCGCGGATCACGTCGCCGAGGATGCGACCAAGCAGACGGATGTCCTGCATCAACGGTGCATCCTTGTCGCTGCGCCGCGCAAGCGATGAATGGGCAGGGGCGGAAGGGCTGGCGTTATCGGTCATGCTCGGCTCGCAAAAAAGTCATGCGGATGTTGCATCGCAACATGCGCCGCAGTGTAGCGCCCGCTTGCGCCACAATCGCCCCATGAGCACTGCACGCGTCAACCCACCCTCGATCACCATCGCCACGCGCGAGAGCCAGCTTGCGCTGTGGCAGGCCAGACATGTGCAATCCATTCTGCAGGCGCGCGGCCACCAGGTGCAGCTGCTGGGCATGACCACACGCGGTGACCAGATTCTCGATCGCGCGCTCTCCAAGGTCGGCGGCAAGGGCTTGTTCATCAAGGAGCTGGAGGTGGCGCTGAAGGAAGGCCGCGCCGATATCGCCGTGCATTCGCTCAAGGATGTGCCGATGCAATTGCCCGAGGACTTTGCGCTCGCCTGCGTGATGCAGCGCGAAGACCCGCGCGATGCCTTCGTCTCGCCGCACTACGCGCGGCTGGAGGATTTGCCGCAGGGCGCGGTGGTCGGCACCTCCAGCCTGCGCCGCCAGGTGCTGCTGCATGCGCTGCGCCCTGATTTGACAATCGAGCCGCTGCGCGGCAACGTCAACACGCGGCTGCGCAAGCTCGACGAAGGGCAGTACGCCGCCATAGTGCTGGCGGCGGCCGGCCTCAAGCGCCTGGGGCTGGCCGAGCGCATCCGCACCACCTTCGAGCCAGCGCAGATGCTGCCCGCCGCCGGGCAAGGCGCGCTGGCGATCGAGGTGCGCAGCGACCGGCAGGATTTGCTGGCGGCGCTCGCCCCGCTGGCCGATCACTCCACCTGGCTCACGGTGACTGCTGAACGCGCCGTAAGCCGCGCGATGGGCGGCAGCTGCTCGATGCCGCTGGCGGCGCATGGCCAGTGGCAGGGAGGCCACCTGCAGCTGGCGGCCGTCTGGGGCGATCTGGAGGGCGGCACGCCGCTGGTGCGCGCGCAGGGTGAAGCCACGATCAGCACACTGGAGCAGGCCGACGCGATCGGCCTGCGCGTGGCAGCCGCGCTGCGGGCCGCCGGCGCGCGTGCCGAGCCACACGCCTGACATGGCCGCACCGCGCCGCGTCATCGTCACCCGCGCCGCCGAGGCCGCCGGGCCTTGGGTCGGCGCACTGCAGCAGACCGGCCTGGCGGCCACCGCCCTGCCCTTGATCGAAATCGCCCCCGTCACCAGCGCCCCCCTGCAGGACGCACTGCAGCAGGCGCGGGAGCACTGGGACGAGTACCGCGCGGTGATGTATGTCAGTGGCAATGCTGTCATTCATTTTTTTGATGAAAATTCGACTTTTGCGCTTGCTGGAAAAGCGCAGACAGCTATCACAATAAGAGCATGGGCACCCGGCCCGAACACGGTGCGTGCGCTGCTCGCCTGTGGGCTGGCGCCCGATCGCGTGGATGGGCCTGCACCGAACGCCGCGCAACTGGATTCCGAAGCACTGTGGGATCAGGTGGCGGCGCAGATCCGTCCGGGCGACCGCGTGCTGATCGTGCGCGGCAGCGACGCCCCGGCCGCACCCGAGGGCCACGGGCGCCACTGGCTGGCCGAGCGCATCGTCGCGGCCGGCGCGGCGGTGCAGTTCGTTGCCGCCTACGAGCGCCGTGCGCCACGCTGGAGTGCCGAGCAGGAAACGCTCGCCCGCAGCGCGGCCACCGATGGCTCGCTGTGGCTGTTTGCCAGCAGCCAGGCCGTGCGCCACCTGCGCCAATGGCTGCCGGATCAGGATTGGCGGCAGGCCCGGGCGTTGGCTACCCACCCGCGCATCGCCAAGGCCGCGCAGGCGGCCGGCTTTGGCCGGGTGGACACC
Organism: Comamonas sp. SCN 65-56; assembly: GCF_001724135.1. Taxonomy (GTDB): domain Bacteria; phylum Pseudomonadota; class Gammaproteobacteria; order Burkholderiales; family Burkholderiaceae_C; genus Comamonas_C. The sequence goes on from NZ_MEDS01000021.1 coordinate 51,397, forward strand.
TGCCTGCCCACGCTGGCCTCGGTGCTGGCGTCGATAGAATCCCTCCATGAGCACTGAAGCTGTTCCACCACCGGCCCAGGCGGCAGTTGCGCCCGCGGCGGCCACCGGCGCCAGCCATCTGCTGACTTGGGTGCTGGCCATCGTCGCACTCGCAGCGCTGGTCTCCTCGGCCATGCTGTGGCAGCGCCTGTCCAACATCCAGGAGCAGCTCGCGCGCCAAAGCGCCGATGCCGGCAGCCAGGCCACCGAGGCGCGCACGCTGGCGCGCGAGGCGCAGGACGTAGCGCGCGACACCAGCGCGCGCATGAGCGTGATGGAAAGCCGCGTCGCCGAAGTCGCGCTGCAGCGCAGCCAGCTGGAGGAGCTCACCCAAAGCCTGTCGCGCTCGCGCGACGAAAACCTGATTGCCGATGTCGAGGCCAGCATCCGCCTGGCCCAACAGCAGGCCCAGCTCACCGGCAGCCTGCAGCCGCTGACCATGGCCTTGCAAAACGCCCACCAGCGCATGGAACGCGCCGCCCAACCGCGCCTGGCCCCGGTGCTCGGCGCGCTGGAGCAAGATCAGGAAAAGCTTCAGCGCTCCAGCGTGACGGATACCGCCGGCCTGCTTGGCCGCCTCGATGATCTGGCCGCCCAGGTCGACGAACTGCCGCTGGCCAATGCGGTGGCGCAGGCGCCGGACATGCGCGCGCCGCGCCACAACGCCGGCCAGCCGGTCAGCGACACCGCCAACGAGCCCGCCTGGCAAGCCGCGCTGCACCGGGTCTGGGAGGGCGTGCGCGACCAGGCACTCGGACTGCTGCGTGTGAGCCGCATCGACCGGCCCGACGCCGTGCTGCTGGCGCCGGATCAGGCGTACTTCCTGCGCCAGAACCTCAAACTGCAGCTGGCCAACGCGCGCCTGAGCGTGCTCGCGCGGCGCATGGAGACGGCGCGCAGCGAGCTGGCGGCGGCACAACGCTCTTTTTTGCGCTATTTCAATACGGAATCGCGCCGCACGCAGGCCGCGCTGGCGGCGCTGCAACAACTGCAAGGCAGCCTGCGCCAGACGGAAATTCCGCCACTGACGGCGACTTTTTCCGCGCTCGCGACTGCTGCGGCCGGGCGCTGAGCCGCAAAGAAGCACACCCGCATGCGCGCCGCCCTCTGGTTCCTGGCCCTCTTTGGCGCTGCCGTGGCAATCGCCCTGTTCGCGGGCAACAACCAGGGCACGATCACCGTGTTCTGGCCGCCGTGGCGCATCGATCTTGCGCTCAACCTGGTGCTGGTGCTGCTGTTTGCCGGCGCGGTGCTGCTGTACGCGGCGCTGCACGGCCTGTCCGCGCTGCGCGAGCTGCCGCGCCAGGCGCAGCGATGGCGCCTGCAGCAAAAGGAACGTGCCATGCACGGCGCCATGCTGGACGCCACCGCGCAGCTGCTCGGCGGCCGCTTTCTGCGCGCGCGCAAGGCCGCGCTGACAGCGATCGAACAGGAGCAGGCCTTGTCCGGCAATGGCAAAGGCCTGCCGCATGGCAGCCAGCTGCGCACCCTCGCGCATGTGGTCGCGGCCGAAAGTTCGCACGCGCTGCAGGACCGCAGCGGCCGAACGGAGCATCTGGCGCTGGCGCTGGAAACCCTGGACAAGGACGGCGGTAGCGGCGCCGCGGAACTGCGCGAAGGCGTGCAGTTGCGCGCGGCCAGCTGGGCACTGGAAGAGCGCGATGCCACCGGCGCACTCGAGCGCCTGGCCGCACTGCCGCAAGGCGCAGCGCGCAGAACGCTGGCGCTGCGCACCCGCCTGAAGGCGGCTCGCCTGGCCGGGCGCTCGCGCGAATCGCTGGAGACCGCGCGCCTGCTGGCCAAGCACCGTGCCTTCTCGCCAGCCGTGGCGAGCACGCTGGTGCGCACCCTCGCCATCGCGCTGCTCGATGAAACGCGCGATGAAGCCCAGGCAAAGGCCGCCTGGCAGGCACTGGAGCCAGCCGAACGCGCGATGCCGGACGTGGCCGCCCACGCGGCGCAGCACCTGATGCGCATGGGCGGCAGCAGCGCACAGGCCCGCCAGTGGCTGCTCCCGGCCTGGGAACAGCACGAAGAACTGGAACCGGCCCAGCTGCGCCATCTGGCCCTGGCGCTGGAAAGCTGCATGGAGGGCATAGACACCGAATGGCTGGCCCGCATCGAAGCCGCCCAGCGCGCCCGCCCGCAGGAACCCCACCTGGCCTACATCGCGGCCGTCGCCTGCATGCGCCTGTCCCTGTGGGGCAAGGCCGAGCAACTGCTGCAAAGCGCCACCCAAGCCCTGGGCGACGACCCGCAGCTGCTGGCACGCGCCTGGCGCCACCTGGGCGAGCTGGCAGAGCAGCGCGGTGATGCCACGGCCGCCAGCGCTGCCTGGAAGCGCGCGGCGCTGACCTGAATACCCCTGACGGGCTTACCCATTGGGCGCTTGTGGCTTGCGCGCCACGCCCTAAAATTGACGCATTGAACCGCTATTTCCTGCCTGAGCTGCCATGACCCACGTCGTTTCCGACAACTGCATCAAGTGCAAATACACCGATTGCGTGGACGTCTGTCCCGTTGACTGCTTTGTCGAAGGCCCGAACATGCTGGTCATCAACCCGGACGAATGCATCGATTGCGCCGTCTGCGTGCCCGAATGCCCGGCCAACGCCATCTTTGCCGAAGAAGACGTGCCCGCCGACGAGCAGCACTTCATTGCGCTCAATGCCGAGCTCTGGCATGCACCCGGCTGGAAGACCCTGACCAAGCGCAAGGGCGCGTTGCCCGACGCCGATCAATGGAACGGCGTGCCCAACAAGCTGGAACACCTCAAGCGCTGAAGGCGTTCAGCCGCGCCAGCGCAGGCGCAGCCAGAACGTCGGTGGTTCACGGCCATCGAGCGGCCCTTGCACCGAGCCGATCAGCGACCAGTGCCGATCGCTGAAATCCATGGAGTGAGCCAAGCCGAGCGTCCAGCCGGCCGGCTGCACTGTCAGGTTGGACGCGCGCGTGAAACGCGTACTGCGGTAGACCAGCGACATCAGCGTGTAATCGCGCCCGCCATGCTTCCAGACATTGACCAGCACCCCGGTATGGCGCGGAAAGCCCGGCAAGGCATTGCCGCGGAAAAATTCACCGGTATTGCGTGACTGGCTCCAGGTGTAGCCGGCGAGCATGCTCCACCAGGGCGTGAGCACCCGGTTGTAGGCCGCTGCCACCTGCCTGAGCGTGCCGCGGTCGAACTGCGGGTCGCCGTTGTAGGCATCGGTGGCGGTTTCCGCCCCCTGGATGAGCGGCCCGAGCGAACCCACCTTGTCGCCAATCAGCACACCCATCGGGTACAGCAGGCTGCCATCGCCAAACAGCGGATTGGCAATGCGCTGGCGCGAAATGCTCAGCCAGGCAAAGCTGCGCGCATCGATCTCCCAGTCCAGCTGCACAGCCAGTTTGCGCACCAGGCTGCCCGGCATCTGGTATTGGTAATCGATGGGGATGGCGCCCACGGCTACCGGCGCCAACGTGTGCGATGCCGGCGAGTACATGCTTTCAATATAGGCCGCATGCACTGCGCGCCCAGGCGCGAAGCGGTAAGAAACACCCACGCGCGGGCGCAGGCGGCGTCGGTGGCTGCCCGCATCGTCGTAGGGATCGGTCAAGTCTTCGCCGGTGCTGCCAAGAAACTGGCGATAGCGGTAATCCATGTCCAGCCGTGGCCACGATGCCATGACCGAACCACTCCACGGCCCTTCATGGATCTCCCAGGCGAGCCAGGGCATGTCGTAGCGCAGCCGGGTGCGCTCGCTGGCGGTCACCAGGCTGTAGCTGCGGGACGCACCCAGGTCCACGCTGGCCCATTCCCAGCCGCCCGACCAGCGCATGGCGCCCTGCTGCACCGTGTGGCGCAGCATCCACGCCTGGTGGCCATCGGCCTGGCGGTAGTTGTAGGAGCGCACCGGTCCATCGTCGGCAAAAAAGCGGTTGCCAAGGCGCGCCCGGCTCCATTGCAGCCAGGTCTGCGCATCGGCCGACCAGCGCCAGGAGCCGCCGACATCCGTACGGCTGAACGGCTGGCGGTTCACGCCCATCACCTCGCCGTTGTCCAGCACCGCACCGCCGGGAATCCAGTCGCGCGTGCGCTCCTCGTCGTGCATTAACAAAAGGCTGAGCCGATCGGTGGGCTTGATGCCCAGCCCGATGCGGCCCGCACCCGAATTCATGCGCGTGGTGCCAAAGTCGCCACGCGGGTGAAAATCCAGCGCCTCCACCCCCACGCGCCAGGCCAGCGGCACGGGCGTTGTCGTCAAGCCGCGATGGCCGACATCGAGCGCGCCGGTGTCGCGCCGCGGCTGGTGTTCGGCGCTCGCCCCGGCAATCCACTCGCTACCCTCCTGCGGCAGCACGGGTACCCAGCGCTCGCTGGCTCCAAAGGCCAGCGGATCCGCCAGATAGCCCTGGTGCAATTCGGAATCGCGCGCGTAGCTGCTCTCGTAGCGGTTGGCCATGAAGAAATGGCTGCCGGCCCACAGCGGGTAGTAGGACTGCTGGGCGTAGGCCCTGGCCCAGTGCTCCAGCCCGAAATCCGCCAGTGCCTTGCCCAGGTTGGCCGAGCCGCGGCTGTCGCTCACGAGCGGATCGAGCGATTTGAGGTAGGGCAGGCGCAGCAGTGCCTGGCGCGCGGCGGCAATCGCCTCTTCGGCCTGACCGGCGTCGTTGCGCAAAATGGATTCGATCTGCCAGGGCATGGGGTCGTTGGGATCCGCCTGGCGCGCCCGTGCCAGTGCGTCAAACGCGGCCCCCGGGTTGCCCAACCGGTACTCCGCCACCGCCAGCCAGACCTGTGCCTGCGCGTAGCGCGGCTCTATCACCAGGGCCTTGAGCAGCTGTTCACGCGCCTGCTGCGGCTGCCCGCGCTGCAGCAGCAGCAAGCCGTCCCCCGCCAGCGCGACGAAATCATCGCCCGACTGCGCCAGCGCTGCAGCAAAGCCTTGCTGCGCCTGTGCAAGGTGCAGTGCCTGGGTATCCGCCGTGGCGGCACGGGCGCGGATTTCAGCATCCTGCGGAGCATCCTCGACCGCCTGCTCCAGCGCGCTGCGGGCCTGCGCCATGTCGCCTCGCTCCAATAGCACACGGCCCAGCCCGGCCAGGGCGTCCGCGTGCTGATGAACGCCCTGAGCATGGGCCAGTGCCTGCCGGTACAGCGCCAGCGCCTGGGCGCCATCACCCGCCAGGCGCCGCGCGTCGGCGTCTGCCATCAGCAACGCGAAGGCCTCGGGGACCTGTGCACGCGCCTGGGCAATGAAACGCTCAGCGTCATCCGTGCGATCTTGCGCCTGCAGCAACTGCGCGCGCCGCGCGGCTGCTTCGGCGTCCTGCTGCGTCTGCCACAGGGCCATCAGGCGCTGCTGCGCTGCCTCAAGCTCACCGCTCTGCACTTCGGTCTCGGCCAGAAGACGCTGCGCCAGCGCATCTGCCGGTGCCTTGCGCACCTGCGCCGCGGCAAGCTGCTGCAGCTCCTGCAGCCGCCCCTCGCGCAGAGCCGCACCGGCCTGGGCGACCCAGCCAGCGGCATCCGGCGACATCAACTGCGGCCAGCGGCTGGCCACCAGGCCCGGCGCCATCACCCACTGCACGCGTTCACGCGGATTCACCAGCACGCGTTTGACCGGTGCCTGGCCAGGCACGACGGTGGCCTGCTCCGCCGGACCGACGTCGACCCGACCATGTACGTTGGACACCTCGATCAGACCGGAGAGCACCGTCAGCGTGGTGCGCCCCTGGGCATCCACTTCAACGTCCCAATCGGTGCCGCGCACCGCCGCCAGTGCCGCCGGGGTCTGCAGCTGCAGCCCTGCGGGTTGCCCTTTGGTGCGCGCCCAGAGCCGCCCGGCTGCCAACTCCAGCCGCGTCTGGCCCGGCCGGGCATCGCACAAGCGCACCAGGGCATTGGCCGCCATGCGGATCTGCGTGTGGTCCGCCAAGAGCAGCGCTGCCGAAGACAAGGCAAGTGTGCGCAGGTCGGCACCCGGGTTCAATGACTGGGCAAGCCGTGCGGCACTCCAGGCCTCTGCCTGGCGCGCGCGGGTCTCGCCTTGTCCCGTGAGAGCCACGATCTCCGCCGCCACGCCCGTGGCATCGGCTGCGATCTCGCAGGGGGCACCTTGCGCCAGTGCGCTGCCCGCACAGCACATCGCCACCGCGACCAGGATACCCAGCTTGTGACGCATCCGCTACCCCTTTTCTTGTACGCGGCGACCTTAGCGGCTGAACACGGCTGCGTCAACGCTGACGCACGCCTACAATCGCGCTTCGCTAGGGGTGCCGACAAACGTCGGCTGAGAGAGTCCCTTTGAACCTGATTGAGATCATCCTCGCGCAGGGAAGCCCGCTCGCCATGCACCCATGCAGGTGCCCCATCGAGCGAACCTCCTTGCGCTCCACTTGCAAGGAGCGTATGAATGAACACCGTCACTTCTCCCGCCAATGAGGCGCTGACGCCACTGGGCGCGCAGCAACGCGCCTTCGGTCTGCGCGACCACGCATCGCTGTGGTTCAGCCTGGGCGTCGGCCTGCTGGTGATGCAGGTCGGCGCCTACCTGATGCCCGCGCTGAGTACCCGGGAGGCGCTCATCGCCATCGTCGGCGGCTCGATCATCGGCGCAGCCTTGCTGGCCTGGGTGGCCAAGATCAGCTGCGACAGCGGCCTGGCCAGCGCCGGGCTGATGCACGCGGTCTACGGTCGGCGCTTTGCCGGCCTGCCCATCGTGCTCAATATCGTGCAGCTGCTAGGCTGGGGGGCATTCGAGCTGGTGGTGATGCGCGACGCCACGGTCGCCATCGGCCGCCAGTCCGGCGCGATGGTGGCGCCTTGGTGGCCCGTCCTGGCCACGCTGGGCTGGGGCGCGATCGTGCTGCTGCTCATCAGCGGCTCCATGGTGCAGCTGGTGCGGCGCCTGATTGCCCGCATCGCGCTGCCGCTGGTGGTGCTTTCGCTGCTGTGGCTGTCGTGGCAGTTCCTGGCGCTGGCACAGCAGCAGGGCCTGGGGCAGCTGTGGAGCCGCGGCGGCGAGGGTGGCATGGGCGTGCTGCCGGCGCTGGACCTGGTGATCGCCATGCCCATCTCCTGGCTGCCGCTGGTGGCCGACTACGCGCGCCACGGGCACGACGGGCGCGGCGCTTTCAAGGGCACCTGGCTGGGCTATGTGGTGGCCAACATCTGGTGCTATGGCCTGGGCGTATTGGTGGCGCTGGTGCTGCCCAGCGAAAACCTGGTGACCGCGCTGCTACTGGCGCAAGGCGGGCTGATTGCGTTGTCGCTCATCCTCATCGACGAAATCGACAACGCCTATGGCGATGCCTACTCCGGCTCGGTCTCGGCCCACAGCCTGCTGCCGCGCTGGAGCATTCGTCGCTGGGGCGTCGTGATGGCGCTGGCCTGCACCGCGCTGGCGCTCGCCTTGCCCATGCACAGCCTGGAGCCGTTCCTGCTGCTGCTGAGTTCGGTTTTCGTGCCGCTGTTCGGCGTGATCCTGGGGCGCTTGGCGTTTGGCGCATCCGCCCGGAAGTTGCTGGCGGAGGCCGGCAGTATCCACTGGAGCGCCACGCTGATCTGGCTCGCCGGCATTGCCTGCTACCACCTGCTGCCGCGCCTGGCACCGGCGCTGGGCTCGGCCTTGCCAACGCTGGCGCTGTGCTTTGTGCTGGCGTGGCTCACGCGCAGCGCGACGGCAGGAGACGTGAAGTAAGCATTGAATCAGCAATCAGCGCTTGTCCATCAAGCGTCAACAGCTATTGATTACATAGTAATCCATCTACCCGCACAACCCGCTGAGCCACCGGCGCATAGCCGTGGTTCAGCGGTCCATGCCCGCGCCCAGTGGCCACCTGGGCACCAGCAGCAATCGCCCCGAGGATGTATTCGCGCGCCGCCCGCACCGCCGCTACCAGCGGCTGCCCCAGCGCCAGATGCGCCGCAATGGCGGAGGAAAGCGTGCAGCCGGTGCCATGCCCGTTGCACGTGGCAATGCGCGCGGACTCCAGCCTGTGGTGCGCGCCCGACGGCAGGGCCAGCATATCCACCACCCAATCGCCAGGCAGATGTCCGCCCTTGAGCAAGACCGCTCGTGCGCCCAGCGCCAGCAGGGCATCGGCATCGGCCTGCAGTTGCTGCGGATTGCGGATGCTGCGACCCAGCAGCCAGCCGGCTTCATCGAGGTTGGGCGTGACGATGGCAGCCAGCGGAAACAGCTCGGACACCAGCGCACCCTGGGTCTCCTGCGCAATCAGCCGGTCGCCGCTCGTGGCCACCATCACCGGATCCAGCACCACATTGGTCAGCGCATGGCGCCGGATGGCATCGGCCACCACCTGCACCACCTCGGGCGTTGCCAGCATGCCGATCTTGACGGCATCCACACCGATGTCCTCCACCACGGCATCGATCTGCGCGCGCAGCACTTCGGGCGGCACACCATGGATCGCGCGCACGCCCTGCGTGTTCTGCGCCGTGATCGCGGTAATCGCCGTCATGCCATAACAGCCAAGGGCGCTGAAGGTCTTGAGATCGGCCTGTATGCCTGCGCCGCCGCCGCTGTCCGAGCCCGCGATGGAGAGCACGCGGACATAGCGCCGCGCCGCAAGGGAGGATGACGAAGATCCGGAATTCATGGTGCAGATTGCCACAGACGGCGCAGGTGTCAATCGGCAGGTTGTACCACCGCCGAGCGGGCTTGTGATGTAATCCAGCGCTCAGGACGAAACAGGGGTGTCTCGGTGCTCAAGCGAGCATCGTGGCTGAGAAATACCCTGGGGCCGCGCGGCCCCGCGACCCGATCCAGATCATGCTGGCGTGGGCAGTTTCAGCGGCACACCGTTTTGTCCCTCAGCAATGACCCCGGACACAATGCGCTTCAAGCCGCTCTCCATTCCCGATGCACATGTCGCCATCCTCGGCGCCGGCCTCATGGGCCGGCTGCTGGCCTTCGCCCTGGCCAGCAAAGGCTGCATCGTGGATATCCACGATGCAGGTGGCCCCGATGCCGACGGCGCGGCCGCACGGGTTGCAGCGGCCATGCTCGCACCGCTCGCAGAATCGGCGGTCAGCGAACCGGCCGTGGTTGCCATGGGCCTCCATGGTCTGCGCCGCTGGCCTCAAATTCTCTCGACGCTCTCGTCGCCTGTTTTCTTTCAGCAAAACGGCACGCTGGTGGTCTGGCACTGGCAGGATGCCACCGAGGCCTCGCGCTTGCGCGCCACGCTCGAGCATTCAGCGACAACCCTGAAAGACCTCACACCACTGGCGCTGCTGGATGAGGCCGCACTGGCAACGCAGGAACCGGCGCTGGCCGAGCGCTTTCATGAAGCCTATTTCCTGCAAGGCGAAGGCCAGCTCGACAACCGGCAACTGCTGGCTGCGCTGCTGGCCGACATGCAGCGCCTCGGGGTGAAGACCCATTGGCACAGCCCGAAGTCCCCGGCCGATTTTTCGCCCGCAACGACGGGCCAGCCGGACTGCGTACTTGACTGCAGAGGCCTGGGAGCGCGCGCGGACTGGCCGGCGCTGCGCGGCGTGCGCGGCGAGGTCATCCGGCTGCACGCGCCCGAGGTTTCGTTGCAGCGCCCGGTTCGTCTGGTGCATCCACGCTACCCGCTCTACATTGCGCCCAAACAAGACCATCTCTTCGTGATCGGCGCCACGGAAATCGAATCCGATGACCTTTCGCCGGCCAGCGTACGCTCTACGCTGGAACTGCTGAGCGCCGCCTACACCGTTCACTCCGGTTTCGCCGAAGCGCGCATCGTCGAAATCGCTACCCAGTGCCGCCCAGCCCTGCCAGACAACAACCCCGGCCTGCGCATCCTGAACGAACGCACACTGCAGATCAACGGCCTGTACCGGCACGGTTTCATGATCGCGCCTGCCATGCTGGATGCCACACTCGCCGTGCTGCGTGACGGCAGCAGCGCGCTGGCAGAGCAGTTCCAGTTGCCAATCGATACTGCGCTTTGACCCTCCCTCAGCATGCAAGTCACCATCAACCAGTCCCCGGTCCAGTTGCCTGATGGCGCCACGGTTGCAACCGCGATTGCGCAATGGGCGCCGCAACCGCCGTTTGCGGTTGCCGTGAATCTTGCCTTCGTCCCCCAATCCAGCTACGCCACCCATTCTCTGCAGAGCGGCGACCAAATCGAAATCATTGCCCCTGTTACCGGAGGCTGAATCCATGCCTGAATCCATTGCTCCCAACGACCCATTGCTCCTCTACGGCGAAACCTTCCACAGCCGCCTGCTTCTGGGTACGTCCCGCTACCCTTCGCCCGCGGTCCTCGAAGCCGCAGTGCGCCGGGCACAACCGGCGATGGTGACGGCCTCGCTGCGGCGTCAGGGCAGCGCGGCCGGCAACGGCTTCTGGCAGCTGCTGCAACGACTGGGCACCCAGGTATTGCCCAATACGGCCGGCTGCCACAGCATCGAGGAAGCCATCACCACCGCACAAATGGCGCGCGAAGTCTTTGCCACCCCGTGGATCAAGCTCGAAGTCATAGGCGACGACTACACCCTGCAACCCGACACGCTGAAGCTCGTCGAAACCGCAGAGCGGCTCATCAAGGAGGGCTTCAAGGTACTGCCCTACTGCACCGAGGACTTGGTGGTCTGTCAGCGATTGGTCGATGTCGGCTGCCAGGCGGTGATGCCGTGGGCTGCGCCGATAGGCACGGGGCGCGGTGCCGTCAACCCCTTTGGCTTGCAGTTGCTGCGAGAACGCTTGCCCGTTCCGATGCTGGTCGACGCCGGCCTGGGCCTGCCATCGCACGCCTGCCAGGTGATGGAGTGGGGCTTTGACGGCGTGCTTCTGAACACCGCGGTGGCGCTCGCCACAGACCCCGTCTCGATGGCCGGCGCATTCGCGAACGCGGTCGCTGCCGGCCGTGCAGCGCGACTGGCAGGTGCGATGCAGATGCAGGAATCGGCGCAGCCGAGCACCCCGGTCCTTGGCACGCCGTTCTGGCATCAGACCACCGGAGACTGACCATGAACACCATGGTGCAAGCCATCGTGCAGGCGCATGCGCCACGGCTGGCGGGTTTTCCTGCCCAGCCCACGCCGTCATCGCACGATGCAGACCCGGTTTTCCAAGCCGCATTGGCTGCTTGCAGCGCGCTCGGGTTCATCGCCACAGATGCACTCTGCCTGGCCCATGCCTGGCAGGCCCAGACGGCTCGAAGTGGCGTGTTTGATGCCAGCCATTGGCCCGATGCGGCAGAAGATTTCGGGCTACGGGGAAGGGCCGTGGGCGTGTCTTTCCCCCCTTGCCCCCAGCGCTTGGGACTCTACGCCGTTCTCCCGGATGCGAACTGGATCCGGCGCATGGCTCAGGCAGAGGTGCCGACGCTGCAACTGCGCTTCAAAAGCAGCGATCCGGTAGCCATACAACGCGAAGTCGAGGCTGCCGTGCGCGCAGTCGAAGGTACGCCCGCACGGCTCTTCATCAACGACCACTGGCATCAGGCCATGGATGCTGGAGCGTATGGCGTGCATCTGGGTCAGGATGATCTGACCGCGCTATCGGACGTTTCCATCGCCACGCTGCGCGCAAGCGGTCTGCGCCTGGGCATCAGCACACACGGCTACGCCGAAATGCTGTTGGCAGACCGGCTCGCTCCCAGCTACGTTGCCATAGGCGCGATCTTCCCCACCACGCTCAAAGCCATGCCCACCGCTCCGCAGGGAATGGCTAGGCTGCGTGACTACGCGCGCCTGATGAAGTCCTACCCCTTGGTGGCCATCGGAGGCATCAGCGAGGCTCAGCTGCCGGAAATCATGGCCACCGGCGTAGGCAGCACCGCTGTGGTCCGGGCAATCCTGCAAGCACCTGAACCCGAGGTCGCAGCAGCGCGTTTGATGCGCGTCATCAAACAAGGTGCTGCACAGACAAGGCCCTAGCAACCACCCTACTGCCCTGCATCCGCAATGCGCTACCTGGGCCCTGGATCGAGATGCAAGGAGGGCGCATCATCGTCAGGCTGCGCTCCCTCCCCATCGACACGGCCCTTCTCCGGCGCCAATCTGGCAGGCATGGGCCCGGACGGCGCAAAGGTCAAGTCTCCAACCATTGAATCCAGCGACCGCGTCATCTTGATGCCCCGATTCACCTGACCCGGTACAGTCTCCGCCGATGCCAGCTCATCCATGGGTTCCTGCTCCTTGAACGCCGGCACCGTCTGGGCGATCGCGAGCAATAGCAGCAAATCCTCGTAAGCGGAGAGCTCAAAGGCAACCAGATCGTGCGCACCGACTGTCCTGAACATCAAGGCATCCAGGACACCAACAATCGACGTCGTTCCCCAGTGGTTTTCAATTTTCCGCAATGCTTCGGGATAGTCCTCCAGTGACTTGCCCTCGCGCTGGAAAGTACCGAACGGCGGAACGGTCGCATTGAATTGCTGCTCAAACCCTGCGCTCAATTCCTCAAACGCTGCAGCACGCCCAAGCGCGTGGTAGAGCCTCAGAAGTTCAAGATACGCCAGCGGAGAGGAAGCGGAGTTCTGGGCAATATGCCGGCGCAACCCGTCAATCGCCTGTTCGTGCTCCCCGATGGAGACGAAGAAATCCGCCTGTTGCAGGACATCGAACAAATCTTCGGGTTGTTCAACACCCAACGCACGCAGCTTGGCAACCGATGCCACCGGCGCCGGATCAGCAACCTGCTCGTCCACTTCGGCAGAACGTTCATCCGGTGCCCTGCCATCAGTCGTCGCAATGCCTTCACCTCCAGCCAAAATAGCGGCACCGGTCGCCGCGGAGGGCTGGGCACCCTGCTGCACAACACCCTGATCGATGGATTCGGACTCTGGCCAAACGGTTTGCGGGCCTATGCCTGCCTGCTCCACCTCACCACTTTGCGCAACCGTGTGTCGCCAGGCATGGTCTTGTCCATCCCTGCGCTTGCGCGCTTGCCAGGCGAGGGCCGCCAAGGCCAACAACAACGCACCAGCCAGCGCGTAGACCAGAGCCGACGAATACCGCTCGGACTCCGCACGCTCGGCACGTGCGCGAGCTTCTGAAGCAGCAGCCTTTTCTGCCTGTAATTGCGCTCTCAGGCCACTGAGCTCGGATTCCAATGCGCTGGTTCGGGCACCGTACTGCGCGAGATCCTGCACCGGAGTATTAAGCACGCGCCACATCTCTGCGCTCTGGGGACGCAGGGATTCATTGGCCTTGGAACCTTCATCCAATGACAGAGAAGATGAGAGTTGCAATTGCACCGGACTCTCCAGCCAGACATCCAGGGATTCCATGACAAGCTTGGGCCCCACCAGTGGCGCGCCTGGCTCCCTGTCCGCCGGACCGGGGGTAGCGCGCGTAGCGCGCGCATCGGTCGATTGTTTCGCAGAAACGGGCCTCGTCGAGGCAGTTGCAGAGGCAGAAGGCGCAGGCTTGTTGCGCCGGGCCACTGGGTCACGCGCTGATTTCGGCCTCGGGCGTTGCTCTGCGCGTGACGCAGCATCCGGCACGGCCTTCAGCTGCGCCAAACCCGCGGATCGGGCATCTTCCGTGGCCGCCAGCGCAGTTTCATCCGTCAACGGCGCACCACTTCCAGGCAGATCGACGAGAAACGTGTAAGTACGGACTACGCGCCCACTACACCCTCCCTCCAACGTAACCTTCAGTATGGGCTCGTTGACGGAAATATCGGAGCGTACCCGGATGCGCCGCTGCCCTTCGGATACCTGAATTCGTCCATCGGGCACGCGAGTGTTGCCGTCTTCCAGCTTCATCGTGAAACACGATATATCAAGCTCCCGCCCTGCATCAGGCGACACGTCGTTGATGTCCCAGCAAGTGGTGTAAGTCTTTCACCGCGGCAAGACGCGTAGGGCGTAGCCCGAAGCGGCTTGCCGCGCGGCGATGGTGATCCCCACTCG
>NZ_MEDS01000022.1 GCF_001724135.1 Comamonas sp. SCN 65-56
ACGACGCGCTGGGAAGCCTGCCGCCAGCGCGCTACCGCGAGCGTCTGCTCGCGGCGGAAATTCCACTCTAGAACTGTCTACTTGACGGGGGAGCTTACGGACCCGCCGGCCGAGGCGCTGGTCGCACCCGATCGCTGCTGCGAGCGCTCGTAGCTCTCCTGAATGCCGAGTGCTCGGCTCAGCGCCGTGGCCTGGCTGCGCTGCATAGCCTCGCGCTCGGTGCGCGCCAGGGTCTCGGCTTCGCGCGCGCTTTCGCCCAGGGCGTTCGCTTGCCGTTCGGTGAAGGTGAAGGTGCTGGCCAGCCGGCTCAGGTTGGCCTGGTAGCGGAAGACGCCGGTATCGGGACCGCTGCCGTGGATGGTGGTGCCGTAGGCGTCGCTGGTCGTCGACATGAAGGCGGACGATCGTGTGGGAGCCAGCTGCTGCTGATCCATAGAGACCGCGTTCTGGGTGATGCTGCCCTTCGAAGTGGCTGCCGCTTCGCTGGATGCCGCCGACTGGACGGCGCCGACGCCGGTTACCGCCTGGAACGCCACCTCGCCGCCCTTGATGATGGCGGTGGCGATGATGGGGATCGAGATCACCATGTAGCCGGCGATGGCCTGGTCGGAGACCGCGCCGCTGTAGATGCTGGCAGCGGTTTCGAGCGCCAGACCCTGGGCGACCGTTCCCATTTTGGCCGCGGCTTCGAGATTGCGCGCGCTGGCCAGCGTGGCCACGTAGTTGAGGATGGCGTAGAGCGGGGGCCAGAGCTGGATCCACACCAGGCTCATCGCGAAGCTCTTGATGGCCATCGCGAGGCCGCGGCCCTGTGCCAGCAAGAACAGCAGGAACACGAACGGGAACACGGCGTAGATGACTGCCTCGATCACGTTGCGTACCAGCGGCAGCGCCTGTTCAGCGATCTTGCCCATGGTGAGGAACGCGGAGTTCGCCGACGCCGTAGCGTTGGCGCGCGCGGTGGCGATCATCAGCGCGGCCGGGTCGTTGAGCTTCTGGCCGGCAAGGCTGCGGCTGTCCTGCACCAGGTTGATCATGATGTTCTGGCGCAGCAGGTCCGCGGCGCCCTGGGCCGCGGTGGCGATCTTCGTCTTGTAGTAGGCCTGTTCGATCTGCGCGTCGATGGCCGTGAGGGCGGCGGCCGGCTCCAGCGTGGGGTTGAGCTGGAAGGCCAGGATCGATCTGGCGTGCGCCACTTCGGCCGGCAGGCGGGCGGCGAGGTAGGTGTAGGCGTTCGGGCAGGTGTCGACCTGCACGGGGTTGCCGTACGTGGTGAAGCGCGCCGGGTTCGGGGTGCCCATCAGCGACCAGATGTCGGTGCTGCGCGCGAAAGCGGCCGGGTCGATCGTGCCGTCCTGCAGGTCGTAGACGGTGCAGTTGTGGACGAAGGCGATGAGGTCGGTGCGCAACTGCGGGTCGGCCACGTTCGCCGCGCGGGAGGCCTGGATCAGACGGTTGCCGAACATGACGCCGTTCTTCTGGTACACGAGTTCGCCAGGGAGCTGCGCGTTGGTGGCCGGGATGACCTGGAAGGCGGTCTCGAAGAACCGAGTCATCACGTCGCCCACCTTGCTGGTGGCGTGCCCGAAGAAGGCCACGCCGATCGGCACGTTCCCCACGGCCACCGGCGGCTGGCTGCCGAGCTTGTCGACGATCACCACGGTCGACTTGGGCAGGAAGAGCGCGTAGTACACGAGCAGGAAGCCCATCAGCCAGCCCCAGCCGTGGAACTTGCCCGGCGTGAAGAGCCCGGCGAACGCCGCCACCAGCACGCCGGTGATGGCGATGGCCTTGATGAGACCGAAGTAGTCGGCCCCGCCCATGATGGCGGCGATCGCGTTGAAGACCCCCGTCAGGGTGTCGACGTTGCCGTAGGCGTAGATCTCGAACATGCGGGCGCGAGCGGCTCGTGCCCGGACTCAGGAGCCGCGGGCGCCGCTGCTGGCGCTGAAGTCGAGCATCGACTTCACCGACGAGGGCATCGAGCTCCAGAGCTGGCGCTCGAGCGTCTGCAGGTCCTGGGTCATCGAGGAGACCGAGCGGACCTTGGCGTAGGCGGCCTGCTTCTCGGCGAGAAGCTGGCGCTGGGCTTCCTGGGCGTTCTCTCTGATCGCGTCGATGTACTGCTGCTCGATGCCGGTGCGCTTGAGCGCCTGCGACAGAGCGCTCATGGCCTGGCGGATGGCGCGGTTGAGGAAGGTCTCCGCGTAGTCGAGCGCGATCACGTCCTTGTAGGTCTCGATCAGCGTCTCGGCGGTGCTCGATCCCGGCACGGCGTTGGCCACCGACAGCATCTTGTAGACCGGCTCGGTGGTGTTGTTGACGAAGCCGATGTCGGCCGGCGCCTGCGGGCTGCGCGTGGCGATGTTGTCCGACATGCGGCGCAGCCGCTCCGACACCAGCCGGGTGAAGGGCTTGGCCGACACGGTGGTGCGTGTCGGATTCAGGCACTCCGCGGGCTCGTCGCAGACATACACCTCGATGTCGACGTTGCCCTCCGTGGCCGAGGCGCCGCGGCCGAGCAGCAGGTCGCGCAGGCCCACGATGGTGGGCTCGGCGTAGCGGGGTGTAGCGCCGCTGCCGTCGTCCGCCGGCGGAAACAGGATCACGGTGCCGATCACGCTCATGATCAGCTCCTTCTCCTGCTGGCTGATGCTGCCGCCGACCTGATTCAGCGCGATCCAGGTGACGTTGCCCTTGACGAAGGTGGCGTTGCGCACGTTGGGGTCGGCGCTGTTGGCGGCGATCTTCACGACTGCGGGCGCGTTACTGGCGCAGGTGAGCCGGGCTTCGGCCCGGTCGGAGACGCTGCCGAGGTACTGGGAGATGTTCGCGCAGCCGCTCATCACCGAGTTGTCGTACTCGCCCACCACGCCGTTCACCAGCGCCTGCGCAGCTTCGCAGGAGTTGATGTTCATCGCATTGATCTTGTTGATCTGGTCCTGCAGCTCGGTCAGCAGCTTGTCGATGTCGGGCGAGATCGACTGCAGCGCGAGCTTGAAGGCGTAGCCCACCGCGTTGGCGCCGATGTTCTGCAGCAGCGCGATGAACTGCTGCTTGTTGATGAAGGAGAACGCGCCGCCGTAGATGTCGATGCCGCCGCAACCGGCTCGCAGGCTGGGCAGCTGCACCGTGGCCAGCGGATAGTTGCGCCCCGGGGCGCGCATCATCAGGCTGCCGCCGGTGTAGAGGTTCATCGCCTGGCCGCGGAATGCGCCCGGAGTGGTGATGTTGCCGAGCGCGCCCAGGTCGTTGAACATCGCCTGCATCTCGGCGTTCAAGTCGGCGGGGTGACTGACCAGCGGTGTGGTGGCCAACGTCACAGCGAGCAGGCTGGCGATCAGGCGCTTGCCGAGGTGTCGGGCAGGGCGGTCGTTCGGGTGGCGTGCCATGGTCGGGTCCTCAGGGCTGGCGGGCGCCGGCGGGAGTGTCCTGCGCGAGTGCGGCGATCCGCTCGACCAGGTCGGTCATCGACATCACGCCGAAGCCCACCGGGACGATCTGGCGGGTGGCCGGCGCGGTGAGGTAGAGCGCCGGCACCGCCGTGGCATTCAGGCGCGCGGCCATACCGTTGTCGGGCCGGGCGTTCGGGTACTCGGGGATGGCGCGGCCGTCCATGCTGATCGCGAGCACGGTGAACCCGAACTCCTGCTCGAAGCGCTTGAGGATCGGCGCGAAGCGGTGGCAATGCGGGCAATCGCCGCGGAACACGAAGATGAGCCCGTGCGTGGTGGCCAGGCTCTTGATGGTCTGCGCCTGCCGCTCGCGCTGCTGCTCGTCGAAGACGTTGATCGCCATCGCGTTGGTGGGCCGTCCGCTCAGGCCGTAGTCGAGATCGGGCACGGTCCACACCAGGCGCTGCCAGCGCTCGGCGAAGTGCTCGGACTTGTTCATCACCATGCGCTGGTAGCGCATGTAGGCCGTCAGGTTGGCGTCGGTGGGGTTCATCACGGCAACGCGCTTCAGGTCTTCCAGGCGCTTCTGCATCGCCTCAAACTCGACCAGCTCGCGCGGCGGCTTTGGTCCCGACGGCGCTGGCCGAGGGGTTGAAGCGAGTGGGTCCCGGTACCAGAACCAACCTTCGCGATTGCGCAGCCAGTACGCGGCGTCTTGTGGGTCGGCGGCGATATCCTTGGTGGCTTCGTTCGCGCCTTGCGCCCACGACTCGGGGGCGGGAAGCGCCGTGGCGAGGACCAGCAGCGCCGCGACGATTCGCGCCGCCCTGCAGGTTGTCGGAGGCTTCGCACGCATCTACCGCTTCTCCGGAAAACTGCCGTCCCGGCAGAAGCTCACCTGCCAGCGCAGTTCCTGATCGGTGCGCTTGCCTTGCTCCAGCACGTCGCGCTGGCGCGTGGTGACTTCGAGCCGCGCGCAGCCGGGCTGGGGCAGGGCGTGCAGTGTCGACACGTCGATCTCGATGGGCGTGGTCGCATCGAAGCGGCGCCGCACGTAGTCGGCGCCAGGACCGGTCAGCACGCCGTATGCGCTGCCGCGCTCGGCGGCGAGCACCAGCAGCGGCTTGATCTCCGAGACGGGGATTCGCGGAAGGGCCTGCGCGAGCGCCGGTGCGGCGAGCAGCGCGCAGAGCAGGACGGCCGCGAACGCAGGTCCGCGCGGCGTGGTGGGCGAGAGGGTGGCGACCGGTTTCATGGGCCGAAGTAGCTGTTGACCTTCTGCTGGGCCCGCTGCTGGATGTCGCCGAGGTTCGGCAGCGTGGGCGCGATCTCGGCGTAGAACTCGGTGAGGTCCATGCGCGAGAAGTCCAGTGCCTGGAGCTGCGCGAGCGCGAAGCCGCTGCAGTCGGGGCCCTGGGCGCCGCCCCAGCCGCGGCCGAGTTGCGCGCGGCCCTGCTCGTTGATGATGCGCGACAGGCGCGAGTTGAAGCAGCAGTAGGTCTCGGTGGTCTCGATGCAGGTGCGGATGATCGGCACTCGCGCCGAGCAGTAGCTGCCGACGCCGTGGCAGAGGCGGTTGTCGCGCTTCATCGCGAGAACCTGTTCGGCGTCCTCGCAGGACAGCAGGCCCGAGAGCTGGATCGCGAGCATCGCGAGCGTCCACGGGCCTGGCACGAGCGAGGTCACGAAGGAGCCCACCGACAGGTCGCCGGCGATCAGCCCGGCGAGCGCCGAGGAGCCGCCGCCGGCGCCGAAGAGCGCCTCGAAGCCGGCGATCACGAGGTCGGGCGCATCCGCCGTGAAGAGGGCATCGTAGGTGTAGCTCGAGCCGATGGCGCCGAGGGCCTGGCCGCCGGCGCCGGTGATCAGGCTGAAGGTGGAGAAGAGCGAGCCGTCGGTGCCACCGCCCTTGCAGCAGTTCACCAGACCGAAGAGCTTCTTGCGGCAGCGGTTGTCGTAGCCCTTGAAGGCTTCCAGTGTGTTTGGGTCCAGGTAGCGACCGGCTTCGCGCTGTGCTTCCAGTCCT
Source organism: Comamonas sp. SCN 65-56 (assembly GCF_001724135.1). GTDB lineage: Bacteria > Pseudomonadota > Gammaproteobacteria > Burkholderiales > Burkholderiaceae_C > Comamonas_C. The sequence continues at coordinate 5,422 of NZ_MEDS01000022.1, forward strand.
GCGACGGCACGCGCGAAGTCCGCGTCCGGCGCGTACCCGGTGTCGAAGCAGCGGCCGTCCAGGCAGAACTGCTGGCCGCCACAGTTTGTGACCGTCGAGGTGGTGCCCGTGGCGACGCGGCACTGCCAGGTCTGCTCGTAGAGCATGCAGGCGCCCTGGGGGTTCGTGTCCATGCAGCGTGAATCGACCTGGCTGCAGCCGCGGTCGCGCAAGGGCTGGCAGTCGTCGGTGCTGTTCTGCGAGACGCAGGTGTAGGACGCGCGGTAGCGCCAGCAGTCCCGTTGCACCGGGTAGCCGCCGATGGTGCGGGTCTCGGGGCCTTCGACACAGGTCTCCGCGGTCTGGTAGCAGTCAGCGGCTATCGCGGGTGCGGACGCGAACAGGCAGAGCGCCAGCGCGCCGCCGGCGATCCAGGCGAAGCGCCGCGCGGCTCTCATTGCGAGCGCGCCTCCAGCGTCGCGCACTGGTTGTCCCAGGTGTCGCTGAAGCTCACCGTGGTCGGCATCGCGAAGGTGTTGGCGCCGTAGTAGCTCGTGCCCTGGCAGGGGTTGTAGAACCACGCACCGATGGTGCAGTTGGGGCCGGCGCAGCTCTGGCTGTAGTAGGTCTGGTAGCAGAAGAAGCCGTCGATGCGCGAGGGGCCAGGGGTCTGCGGGATCTGCGTGTTCAGGCTGCCGGGGACGTCTTGCGAACCGAGGTCCATGTAGACCTGGCCACTGCCCTTGTCGATGGTGAAGACGTGCATCGTGTAGCTGTTGGTCCCGCAGCTGAAGTCGAAGGCCAGGTAGTCGATGCAGGCGGGGCAGGGGTCGGCGGTGACGCGGGTGAGGAACTGGCCCGCGGAGCAGCCTGGCGTCTGGATCGGCGTGACGATCAGCACCTTGTCGCAGGTGAGGGTCTCCAACGTGCGGTACTGGTGGCAGATCGCCGTCTCGAAACGGTCGGGCGTGGTGACGGTCTGGACGGCGCAGCCGCTGTAGGTGCCGGCGATGTTTCCGGCGATGGCCTGCGGATCGGCGGTGATCGCACGACCGCGCGTGAGCAGGGGGTCGGTCGGCGCGATGCCGAAGCTCGGCCGTTGGGTCGGATTGGTCTGCGAGAACTGCACGGCGGTGCAGGACGGATCGGCGGCGGGGCCGCTCGCGCAGGCACTGGTTCGCGCCGCGGCCTGGGTGCCAAGCCCCGGGCTGCCGAAGTAGCTCGCCTCCGGGGGATTGGTGGTGTAGCTCGGAACGGTGGACTGCGCCGTGCTGCCGCTGATGGTGCCGCGGGCCGCGGTATTGCCAGTCCGGCCGAGTGCCTTGCCCTGCTCGAAGGCCTCACCCTGCGTTGGCGGCGACTGCGCGTAGAGGGACGGCATCGCTGCGAACAGCGCGGCCGCGAACGCGACGAGCTGGCCGGTGAGTCGACTTGCGGGCCGCATGCTCAGGAGCCCTTCAGCCGCGCGAGCAGCGGCGCCACGAGCGGTCGCGCTTCGGGGCGCTGCCTGGCCAGCGTGTCCAGCGCGTGGTCGAGGCTCACGTCTCCCGACACGCTGACGAAGGCCGGCGGCGCGCGGCAGTCCGTGCTGCAGCTCGTCGCCGTGTCGGCGCGATCGTCGAGACTCAGCACGAAGGTCGGCGCGCGTTCGATGCGATGGCGTGCGAAGGCTTCGGGGTCGATCACCCACGCCACCTGACGCTCGCCGATCAGGCTGGAGACGGCTGCGAGGGTCTCGCGCATCGAGTTTGCCTTCATGCCCTGCAGCACGAGGACCGCGCCGCTGCGCGCGGCCTGATCGGTCAGCAGCTGCAGGCTCGCGCGGGGCATCTCCAGCGTGATGAAGATGCGAAGCGGGCTCGCGGCCGTGGCCTGTGCGGACGGGCTGCCGAGTCGCGCGCCAGCCCGGGCGAGTGCTTCGATGTCGGTAGGTGCCGCCGTCGACGGCAGGTTCACGCGCGGCGGCGCGGTCACCGGTTGGGCACCGAGACGATCGGCTTGCGGGAAGGGGTGGACTTTCCGTGCCCGCTCGATGTCGTCGGCATCGGGCCAGCGCGGCGCCTGGGCGAGCGCGATGCCCGCGGCGAGCAACCCGAGCGCGCAGGCGGCCGCCACGATGGCGCGGATCTCAGTACGCGCCGGCACAGCAGTTCCTCTTGCGGAAGATCTGGTACGCGAAGTCCTCGCCCGAGACGGGGTAGGACTTGCCCGCGCCCCAGATCATCGTCGTGCGGCCATAGGGCTGGCAGCACTGGCCGGCTTCCTTCGCGGTGGCCGGCACCGGGTAGACCATCTGCAGCTTGTAGTGGGTCTTGTCCATGATCGGCAGCGGGTAGTAGCCGCAGAGCCCCGCCGACCCGGCGCCGGTGAACGTCACCAGCTGCCGGTGCATCTTCGCGGTCATGCGCTGGGTGATCAGCGTCGAGGCCTGCACGCCGCCGATGTGGGTGGCGACGTGGCCACCCATCGGGTAGATCGAGCCCTGGCAGCCCGCGCACCAGAACAGGCTCGCGATCGGCATGCCGGCGGTTGCGGCCACGCAGTCGGCGGCACACGCGGCTTTCGCGGGTGCGTTGGCGAACAGCACCGCTTCCGGGTTCAGGATGGCGGTGAGCTCGTCGTCGGCCCACAGCGGATCGACCTCGGTGAGATAGGCGAGGTCGAGCGAGCCCTTCTCCAGGCAGGGGAAGTCGAGCAGCACCTCGAGCCAGGTGAGGATCGGATTGGCGTACCAGTGCGCGTGATAGAAGCTGTTGCGCGTCTGGCTGTCGTGGCCGACGTGGGCGCCACGCGGCACGTCGAGTCCGGGGTCCAGCGCGATGCCGCCCAAGCCGACCATGCAGAAGGGCGTGCGCGTCACGTCCACCATGCGCACCGGCTCCCAGAAGCCGATCGACACGCCGATGCGGGGCGGGTTGCTGCAGTAGCAGACTGGCGACGACGGATTGCCGATGTCGAGCTGACCGTCGGACAGGATCGATGCCGAGCCGATGGTCAGCGGAAACAGGCAGCTCCAGCAGATGTCGGTGATCGGGTTCATGAAGCGGCCGTGGCAGGTGGGGCCGGCCGCGGCGGGGCCGGGCAGCAGCGCGAGCAGCCACAGGGCGAGGGCGAGCCACAGCGCCGTGCGCGGGCGATCTGCCTGCCGGTGGACGGGGCTACAGCAGCTCATCGACGCGCAGCCTCCTGCCGTCCTGGGTGACGAGCGCGGGCACCTGACGGATGCCGAGCTTCGTCGTGAGGTTGCCCTGCTGGTCGTAGAACACCGGCCGCTGCCAGCGGCGCATCAGGTCCAGGTACGACCCGCCGGTGAGGATCACCTTCACCTTGCCCTGGCGCTCGTCGATGAGCTTGCGTGCACGCGCGACCTGCTCGCGATCGCGCGCGTCGATGAAGAGCAGCGCTTGGCTCAAGCTCACGCTGTCGAGCGGATTGATCACCGTGCCGGGCGGCACGATGACCCGGCCGTCGGCGTCGCGAATGGCCTCCTGCACGACGATGCTCGGGTCGTGGTGGAAGCGGCGCGGTTGGCGGGTGCGCGAGAGCCCCGCCACGGGCGCGGGGCCTTCGACGTCTCGCCTGACCCGTGCCAGCGACTCGCGCTGCAGACGGGCGAGCGTGCCGTCCTCGCCTGCCGCGCGAAGTTTCCCGAGGATCACCTCCAGCAGGTTCGGCTCGGCGATCGGGTAGACCGGGCCGATGACGCCGAGGTCCTGCGCGTGGGCGGGCACCGTCGCGACCATCGCGGCGAAGACGACCGCTGCGAGGCGCAGCGGCCAGCCACGGGCCGTGCCGTTTGCGATCGTCGGATCAGAAGAGCGCATCGGCCCGCCCGATGATCTGGGACGTGTGGATCCAGCCGGTCAGCTGGTACCGGGAGTCGAGGCTGTCCGGATGTCCGGCCTGGACGTAGTAGCGGCCCTCCGGAATGCGGCCGGTGGGACCGGGCTCGAGCGGCTGACCTCTCCGGCTCACCGGCTTGGGCACACCTACCGGAACGCCGTTGAGGTGGAAGCCCTGCGCGTCGCGGGTGACCTCGTCGCCGGGCATGCCGGCGAGCACCTTGATGAAGGTGACGCCCGCCGGGTACGGTCCGCCGCCGGCCCAGCGGAAGGCGACGAAGTCGCCTCGGCTCGGCATCTCGCCCTTGTGGATGAGGAAGAGCCGGTGCGGCAGACTGGGCGAGGCGTTCAGCCCGAAGCCATAGTGGGCGTGAAACCAGAGCGCGACCGCGGCCATCGTGGCGTAGACGACGGCCCAGCGCTTCAGGTGTTCGACCGAGCGCTCGGCGAACGTGCGTAGCCGGACCTTGCCGCTCGATGCGAAACGGTCATGCCAGCTTCGATGCAGGAACAGGGTGCGCATGCGGGCTCCCAATGCAGCTACAGGCCGAGCCGGCGCCGCACGTCCGGCGTCAGGTCTCGCAGCAGGGGTTCGGAGCCCATCACGGCGCCACGCGCCAGCACGATGCAGCGGCACTCGCTCGGCAGCGCCTGGAGCAGCGTGCTCACCTCCGTGCCGAAGCCCGCGGCGTGGCGCAGTGCGCCGGCGCGCTCCTCGTCGCTGGCGTCGCGTTTGACCAGCACGGCGGCGACCTGCAACTCCTTCAGGCGATAGAGCTCCGCTACGTCGAGCACGGCCAGCGCCGGCAGGCGCTCGGGCAAGAGCCACAGGTGAACGAGTGCGATGAGCGCGGCGCTCACCAGCGCATTGGCGCCCACGAGCAGTGCGGCGGCTCGTGCGTTCACGCGAGCCCCCGTTCGCGCAAGACCGCGTCGATGGCGGCGGAGACGTCCAGGCCCGCCGCGCGCTTGGCGTTGATGGCGTTGAAGTCCTCGGCTCGGCTGCTGAAGAGCAGGAGGCTGTACGGATCGACGATCAGCCGGCCGATGCCGTTGCCGGCCGGCGAGTGGATGAAGACCTCGGAGTAGGCGCCGTGCTCGGTGCGCAGCGACAGCAGCAGCCGCTTCATCGCATCGTCCATCGTGAGTTGACCGAGCTTGTCCATCATCTCGATCGACTCGGGCTTCTGGCGCAGCAGGAACATCCAGTCGGAGTTGTCCAGTGCCGCCTTGGCCGCCGGGTTGCGGTAGTAGTCGTCCACGCCCTGGGTGGCCGACATGAAGGCACCCTTGTACTTGCGGGCGCGGCGGTAACCGGCCTCGATGAACTCGGCCGTGGCGCCGCCGGAAAGCAGATCCCAGGCCTCGTCGATGATCACGATCTTCTTGCGGTCGCGGGAGAAGTACATCTCGCGCGTGATGCGATACATGACGATCAGCAGCACCACGGTCTGCAGGTCCTTCTTGGACTTGAGCTCCTCGAGCTCCAGCACGATCAGGTCGGCGCCGAAGTCGATGCTGGCCTCGGAATCGAAGTACTTCCCGTAGGCGCCGTCGCGCGTGTAGGGATGCAGCATCGCGGCGAGGTCCTTCAACCGCCGGTCGCCCTCGGCGGAGGAAGACGCGCCATCGTCGTCGAGGCGCCCGGTCGCGAGCAGGTCGTGAATGTCGGTGACGGTCATGGCGCGGCCCTTGGCTTTCCAGACCTTCTTGATCGCCGCGCCCAGCGTCGAGTACTGAAAGCCGTCGAGCGACTCGCGCGGGGACACCATCTGCGCGAGCAGCGGCTGCAGCAGTTCCATGTCCTCGTCGATGTCTTCCACGAGGGGGAACGGGTTGAGCGAGAGTGCGGCGTCCTCGGTGAACTCGATGAAGCTGCCGCCGAAGTTGCGGCACGCCTTCTCGTAGGAGCGGCCGACGTCGATGATCCAGACGCGCGCACCGGTGCCGAGGTAGGCGGCGGCGATCTCGTTCAACAGTAGCGACTTGCCCGAGCCCGACGTGCCGGCGATCGCCACGTTGTAGTTGCCCGCCGGGTTGTCGTAGACGTCGATCTGCATGATCTGGCCACGCCGCCCGCCGAACAGGAGCACCGGCGTGCCCGTGCCCTGCCACTCGGCGACGAGCGGCGCCAGATGCACCGCGTTCGCCGAGGTCTTGGTGGTGACGCGCTTCATGCGCTGCAGATCGGCGTGGAACGGTGCCGAGAGCGTCATCGGCAGCGAACCGATGAGGGCCTGGGTCATCATCATCGTGTCGCTGGAGAGCTCGAAGCCGCGCGCACGGAAGATGGCACGCGCCGCCTGTTCGGCACGGGTTACCGCGTGCGGCTCGGCGAAGAGCGCGAGCTGCAGGTTGAGGTCGACGAGCTGTTGACCGTCGTCCATCGCCTTGAGCACGATGTCCCAGTCGGCCTTGCGCTCCTGCAGGTCGGGCAGGAAGCGCGCCATGTAGCTGGTGGCGTTCGTGGTGGCGCGGGCGGCCTTGAGGAAGGCCCAGTTGCGGGTGGCCTCGGCGTCCAGCACGTGCACGCCCAGCGTGAGCAGGAACGGGCAGGGGTACTGCAGCGTGCCCTGGTAGAGGTCGCCGATCAGGCTGGCGGCGTTCCACAGCGCGAAGCGCGGCGGGAAGGCGCGCACCGACATCAGGCGAAGCTCGGTTTGCAGGTCGGCGGCGGGATTGGCCAGGCCGATGCCCTGGCGGTCGATGCGCAGACCCGTGGCCCGGTCGATCACCTGGTCGCGCAGCTCGCGCCCGTCGTCGTAGGTGAGCGGGATGGCGTCGCCGGTTTGCCGGTGCGGGTCGAGCAGCGCGGAGACCCAGTTGATCAGGTCCTCCGCCGTCCACGAACGGGACGGGAAGCCGGCGGCGTGCAGCGTGGCCCGGATGCCGTCGCGCAGCAGCAGCAACTCCTCCAGGCGCGAGAGATTCTCGGGGCTACCGGGCAGCGAGACGCTGACCACCAGCCGGTAGTCGCGGAACAGGTAGCTCTGCGCCGACAGCAGCGATGTCCGGCTGCCCTTCAGGTAGTGCCCGGCACGACGCCGGGCCATGGTGCGGTGGATGTTGGTGTGCCTGCCGGCGCGGCCGAGCGTGTCGAGCTCCGGGACGACCTCGTCGGCCACTCGCAGGTTCGCGTAGCGCGCCAGCGGTGCGCGAATCGCGGGGCTCGCGTACAGGTGGAACTGGATGCCGGTGCCGGGCGGAGAGGCCGCATAGAGCGCGGTCAGCACGCGCGCCATCTCCTCGTCGGCGCCGGATTGCGGTCGCACTTCCAGGCAGAAGCCCAGCGCGTCGAGATTGACGAAGACCTGGCGGTCCGCGATCCAGGCGCGGTACGGCAGCCACTCGGAGAACGCGGCGGCGTCCTCGCCGCGCGACGTGGGGCCGGCCTTGGGCACGCGGATCAGGTCCGCGGGCTTCGCGCCCTTCAGCACGGACTCCAGATCGGTCAGCAGGCTGCGCCACATCGCTCAGGGCTCCTGGGTCGCACCATTGCCGGGCAGCAGTCCCGTGCGCGGGGGAAAGCGATCGGGCGCTGTCTCTGTGGACGGCGCGGGCTCGTGCGCTGCTGACGGGCCGGATGCAGGCGCCGTGGACGGGATCGGCGGCCGGACCGCATCGACTCGCTGTCGATTCGCCGGGAGGACGCGTTCGATCAGCCAGCGGCCGGTGTCGACCAGCACGTGCACCACCGAGGCCTCGTGCAGGTCGCCGTCGGCGTCCTCCCAGGGCGCGATCCACAGGCGCAGCACGCGTGGCTGCGAGCGGAGGGCCGATGGCGGTGCGCCGAGCCCCGGAGCGGCTGTGGATGCCGAGGCGACCGTCGCGGCGACTGCCGTGCTCGTGGGCTCCTTGGCGGGCTTCGGCAGCGCGGAGGCGGGCGGCTGGCCGTGGATCGAATTCGCGTACACGCCCGAGACCGAGGTGCACTGCGAACCAACCGGGGCCTTGCAGGCGTAGCTGCCCTCGCCGCCGAGGCCGCTCATGGTGGACGCGCAGCCGCCCAACAGCGTGGCGGTCGCGCCGACGAGGAGGGCGACGGTCCGTCGCATGTCCGTCATGGCGCCTTGCCCGTCGCCTGGGCCACGGGGTTGCCCGGCGCGGAGCCTTCGGCACTCGTAGCAGAGCGCGACAGCCAGGCGTTGATCTGCTCGGCGCTCGCGGCGCCGGGCAGCACGCGACCGTCGGCGGCGACCAGCGTCGGGGTGCCGGTCACGCCGAGGCGCTCGGCCAGTGCGACGTTGCGATCGACCGGGTGTGCGCAGTCCGCGCTGGACGGCACCTGGTCGCGGGTCATCAGCGCCTGCCAGGCGCCGAGGCGATCCTTCGCGCACCACACGGCGATGGCCTTCGCGCGCGCCTGCGGATGCAGGGAGGCGATCGGCATCAGGAAGGTGTGGATCGTCACGTCGGACAGGCCCTTCAACTCGGCTTCCAGCCGGCGGCAGTGCGGGCAGTCCGGATCGCTGAAGATCGCGAGCGCACGGGAACCGCGGCCGCGCACGTCCTTGATCGCGTCGGCCAGCGGCAGCGCGTTGAAGTCGATGCGCGCCAGCGTGTCCTTGCGCTCGGCGGTGAGGTCGCGCTGTGCCTTCATGTCGTACAGGTGGCCGAACAGGAAGTACTGGCCGCTCGCGTCCACGTAAGCGAGGTTGGCGCCCATCGCCACTTCGAAGACACCCGGCCACGGCGTCGGACGGATCTCGCCGAAGCGGGTCGAGGGGTAGAGCGCCTGCAGACGCCCGATGAGGCTGGTCAGCTCCGGCATGGTTGGCGGTTGGCTGGGCTGCGCCCATGCCGTGACGCTCAGGCAGGTGGTCAGCGCCGCGGCCAGCGCGGCTTTGCTTGCGAGAGCGCGCAGCGCGAGGCGCGCGTCAGTCGTCTTCATCGTCGTTCCTCCGGAGGGTGCGGGCGCGCTCGGCGAGTTGCGCGAGGTTGTCGGGATCGGTGCCGGCGGCGTCCAGCGTCCCGGGCAGGGCGACGCCCTGCGTAAGGACCACGTCGACGCTGCGGCCCGCGTCGACCTCGATCACCGGGAAGACCTTCTCGGCGAGGCTGATGTAGTACTGGGCGAGCCGGTCCAGGGCCTTGCCCACGCCGGTGCCCAGACCCGCTTCGAGCTGCTTGCCGGGGTCGACGGTGCTGGTGGTGCCCAGCGGCGAGACCGACAGCGTGGTGGAGCTCTGCGTGAAGGCGTGACCGATGCCGCTAGCCACGCCGGCGAGCAGCGCGTTGGCGAGGATCTGCCCCTGCTTGGACACAAGGCGTCCGCGCATGCCGGCCTTGCCGTCCTCGCCCGCCACATAGCCCTTCACTGGCACGTCGATGGCCGTGCCGTCGCGGGTGACGCATGACAGCGACTCCGTGCGGATGTAGGCGCGCTCGGAACTCACGTCGCCATAGCCGGCGCCGACGATGAAGCACTCCTTCACGCGGGCGCGGAACTGGTTGGGCAGGATCGCGTTGTCCGCGAGGCGCAGCAGGACCGGTTGGGGATTGCGCTGCGCCTGGCCGCCGGTGGGTGCGTCCAGGCCGCCGAGAAGTACCGCCCGAGTGAAGGCGCCGCTGGGCAGGTAGCGGCGCGTGTCTCGAGGGGCGGGCGTTGCGCCTGCCGCGTCCGCGGCCGGCTTGGGGCCTTTGCTTGGTGCGGCGTCGCCCAGCACGATGCTCACGATGCCCGTGGGTGTCGGCGTGCTCTGGACGCCGCCGGGCGGCGGTGGCAGGCCGGCGCCCTGTATGGCGCCTTGCGGCATCGGCGGCGGTGGCGGCGGGAAACGCTGCGGACCGGAGTCCGGCAGCGCGTTCCCCGGGCGATCCGGCCCGAAACTCGGCCGTGCCGCCGGGGCGGTGACGGGCGGAGGCGGCAGCGGCGTGAGTCCGCCGCCTTCGAGCTTCTTCAGGCGCTCGAGCATTTCCTTGCCCTGGCCTTCGAGCTCGGCATTGCGCTGCGCGAGGTCGCGCGAGCGCTGCTCGATCGCCTTCAGCTGCGCATCGGCCTGGCCGCGCCACGCGTCTCGGGGATCGACCTGCGCACCCGGCGCGAGGATGTTGGTGGACTGCGGCTTCGCGGGCTGCGCGTCGTTGCCCTTGGTGCCGGTGAGCGAGACCGACAGCAGCGTGCCGGCCACGATCGTGCCGGCGATGCCGGCGAGCAGCAGGACCTGGCGGCGTTTGATGGCTGCGGCTGAAGGCTCCGCCGGGGCCGACAGAGATCCTTGGCCCGATGGATGAGACGCGCCGGTCGGCGACATGCCGGGCGGCAGGACGGGATCAGTCATCGGCGCGGCGCTCCCGGATCACGAACAGCTGCGTGGTCTCGCCCGGACGCAGGGCCGCCTGCTCGACGCTCACGGCCATCACGCCGCGCTTGAAGAGATCGCGCTCGGCGAGTTCGAGTGCGGACGCGCCGGTGTTGACGAGCTGGTACTTCTCGCCGACCACGCCGCTGCCCAGCCACTGGCGCTGCAACGTGAGTCTTGCGCCGGACCAAAGGGTCAGCTCGCGCCCAGGCCCGCGCACCTCCATGTCGTCGGGCAGCGCGTCCTCGGCCATCGCGAGCAGGAGGTTCTTCATCGTGCGCACGTGACGGCCGCTGCGTTCGATGCGGGCGGGCCCTGCCGGAGCGTCCCGTGCCTCGCGGATCACGATGGCGTCGCTCGGGGTGTCCACCGGCTGCAGCAGCAGCCCGATCGTCGAGCGCTCCGTGCTGACGAAGAGGTTGATGGGCTTGGTGCTTTCCGGGGAGAGCGGCCGGATGAAGACCTGGCCCTTCTCGTCGTCCTTCTCCAGCACGAATTCGCCGGCGTTGCCCGTCACCTTGCGGATGCGGCCACGATCGACGGAGATGCGCGTCACCTCCTTGCGAGAGACCTTGGCGAGCACGGTCTCGCCGTCGCGCGCATCGACGACCTGCAGCGCCAGCGCGGGCTGGCTAGCGGCCAGTGCCAGCAGCAGGAGCCAGGCGAAGCTGGGACTGAGCTTGGAGTTCGAGCGGGTCATTGGGACTGGTCTCCCGGAACGCCTTCAGAAAGATCCGGCCGCTGGCGTACTGCAGCTCGATGGCGTAGCCCTTCGAGACCTCGGACACGCGGCGGTCGCTGATGAATGTGGTGAGCAGGCCCCGCACGCCGACACGCTGGGTGCGCTCGTCGACGGCGAGGTCCTGCGCGCTGAACACGGTGGAGGCGCCGTCGCGCTTGACGCGCTCGGCGGCGGTGGCCAGCACGCTGCGCAGCTCCCCGTAGGAAGCCGGCGCTGCGTACTGGAGCAGCACCCGGGACTGGTGGTCGATGCTCTGCGGCGTGACGTTCAGCGTGAGTTGCAGGAGGAAATAGGCCATCTGTTCGAGGTACTCGGCGCTCACGCGCTCGGACTCGACCCAGAAGGTCTTGTTGATGCTGGGCGGCACCACCACAACACGCTCACGGCCGGCCATGTGCATCGCGAAGGCGGCCAGCGTCACGTTGGCGAGCATCGAGCAGGCGAGCAGCAGCACGAGCAGGGCGCTCGCGCGGCGCGCGCTGGCGATGTCGGCGCGCAGCCAATCGAGCTTCATCCGGCCAGCTCGCGAAGGTAGGACGGCGGGGTGCGCTTCAGGCCCGTCATGAAGGCCGGCAGGTGCCAGTACAGCAGGTGCAGCGCGAAGGCCGGGTGCTTGCCCGCCTTCGCGCGACCGTAGGCCGAGGCGAGCAGCAGGCCGACGGCGCAGCCGCTCACGAAGAAGCCCGCGACCATGCCCGCCAGCGCGGCCCCCAGCACCAGCAGGGCCACGTCGATGTCCCACCAGAACATGCGCGGCGGGTCATTGAGGCGACGGGGGATGTCGAGGGACGCGTCGATCACGGCATCGCCCCGTCAGATCACGGCGGTCATGATCGAGTCGATGATGGTCGGCACGTAGACCATGAAGAGCGCGAAGACGACGCCGGCGAGCGCCGGGATCGGCGAGGAGCGCGCGATGCCGATACCGGCACCGAGGATGAAGGCGGCAATCGCGATCGACTTGCCGAGGAAGCCGGTCGCCCAGTTGAGCAGGGTCGTGTACATCGTCTGGAACTCGGTACCGGTGGTGCCGGCCAGGGCCGAACCGGCGGCGAGCGTCAGGACGAGGGCGATCGGGACGGCGGTGCTTGTGCGGCGAATCAAGGTCATGGTGCGGTCTCTCGGAGTGAGGTGACGGGGAAGTGCTCGGGTGAGCGGTCAGGGCAGGGTTGCGACCACCGGAGGGCGGTGATCGCCGCGGACAAAAGCGGGTGAGATGTGGCTCTGCCGTGCGGAGAGCGCGGCGGCACCGGTGCCGCGCAGGTGGCGGCGGACCTTCTCGACGTAGGCGCGGCGCAGCTCGGGATTGGCGGCGTTGTAGGCACCGACGGCTTCCCACGTGTAGCCGAGGCGCTGAACATTCCCGGCGAGGATCCATGCGCCGACGTGGATGCTCGTGCACGGATCGAAGAGATCGCGCTCGCCGATGCCGTGGGCGGCGAGCGTGGGCAGCCACACCGAGTTGATCTGCATGAGCCCGATGTCGCGGGTGCCGTTGCGATTACGTCCGACGGCCTGCGGGTCGAGTGCGGATTCAGTGCGGGCGATGGCGTAGAGCAGCTCGCTGCTGACGCCGTAGCGCACCGCCGCCGCCTCCCAGCACGCGTGGGCGGGCAGGGCCGCGAGCAGGGCGATCGCGGTGACGACACCCGCCGCCGGCATCCGGCTCGTTCTCGTGCGCAATCGGAATCCCCCTCGGTTGGCCGCTGAAGCGCGGCCTTCGGAGCGGGCCGCATTGCGTTTTCATCGTAGGGAGCGAGCGCGCGCGAATCAGGCTCAATCGGGGCCTCGACGAAGCCCCGATGCGGCTGGCGTTGGGACCGCACTCGTGAGTCGGATGCACGGCACTGCGTCGGCTCCGAGGCGCTGACGTGGAGGCGCTGGTCGGCACGCGGCGCGGCGGCCGTCGTCAAGCGGTAATCAGGTCTTTGCCGAGGCTTCGATCGGTGCTGAGCGTCTTCGAGGCGCCCGGAATACTGGTCGAATGACCTTCAACGACACGCAGGGCTCGGCCGTGACAGCGCGCGCGATCGACGCGCTCGTTTCTCTCGAACGGCCGGCGTTAACGGCGAAGGAAGTCGTGGAGCGCAGCGGCGTGGCGAACCTGATGGTGCTCGTCCGCGTCCGCATGGGTTTTCCGCCGGAGACGTTTGCGCTGGCGGCGCAGCCGTTGATCGAGCGCTATGCGGAGTACGTGCAGCTGGAGTCGGTGCCGGGTTCGCTTCGATACGGCGGACCAGGCGGACGGCTGCATCGCGCGCTCGCGATCGCGCTGCGCGCGCTCGATCACCGACGCGGCCAGATCCTGCCGCGCAATGCGCCGCCGGAGACGCTGGGGGCGCTCGCGCATCGATGGACCTACGCGGTGCTTGCGGCGGCGCTGCTGCGCGATGTCGGCAGCGAGCCGTCCACGGATGCGGCGGGACGGTTCGAGGGCTGGGTGCCTGGTTTGATCCAGAGATGGCTGGGCGAGGATGCGGCACTGGTCGCCGAGCTGCGCGCCGTGCTGACCGGTGCCGCCGATCCGTCCAGTGCCATCGCGGAGCTGGTGGAGCGCGCCGCGACCGGGGCGCGCCCGGCGATCGCAGTGTCGGTGCCGCCCGATGCGCCGGAGCCTCAAGCCAGTGCGGCGGAGGCGACGTCGGAACCGACGCTGGCCACGCCTGAAGGCAGTGGGCCCGAGTTTCTCGATGGTGTCGACGACACGGGTTCGGAGCGTGCTCGGCGCTTCATGGCGTGGGTGAAACAGGGCGTTGCCGATGGAACGCTGCCGGTCAACGTGCGCGGCGCGCTCGTTCACCGGGTCGAGGACGGTCTGCTGCTCGCATCTCCCGGCACCTTCCGCGCGTTCGTGCGTCGGGAGGGCACCGGTCGCGACGAGCCCCGCGACGCCGCCAAGCGACTGCAGCGCGAGGTCCTGCGGGCCGGCTGGCACCTGCGGACCGACGGCGGCGTGAACCTGCACGGCTATGCCTGGCGGCACGACGGGGGCCAGGACGTCCGCATCCACGGCGTCGTGATCCTCGAGCCGGCTCGCTTCGTCGATCCGCTGCCACCGGTCAACCCGGCGCTCGTTCGCGTGGCCGACTCCGCGGTGGGCGGGGATTGATGGCCTATCCGTTGGAGGCCCGGCTGCGGCCGGCGCACGAACTCGGCGCGGCCTGCGTGTCGGCGCTGGGCGCGGCGATGGTGTTGAGCAGCCCGGGACTCTTCCTGGTCACACCGCCTTGGCACTTCGCGCTGGCCGGGGCGCTGCTCGGTCACGCATTGTGGCGCGGGACGGCCGGGCTGCGGACCTTGCGCTATCGCGTGAACCTGCAGCGCCGTCGGCGCTACGAGCTGAGCTCGGCGGAGATCCCTTGGTCCACCGAGCGACTCTTCCTCGGGCGCGGGTTTCGTTGGGATCAGCGTCACACGCAGCGCTTGTACGAAGCACGCCTGCCGGCGAACCGGCCGCTCCTTCGAGGCGGCCCGCTCGCGGGTGTATTGACTGGCTTCGTGCCGGCGGCAGATTCAAGCAGCGTCGGCGGCGATCCCGGCATCCACGGGGTCGAACCCGACGAGAGCGAGATCTGGATGGATCTTGAAGACCGCGTCGGACACACGCTGGTGTTGGGAACCACGCGGGTCGGCAAGACGCGCCTCGCCGAGCTGTTGATCGCCCAGGACATCCGCCGCGGCGAGGTTGTGGTCGTGTTCGACCCCAAGGGTGACGTCGACCTGCTGCGCCGTGTGTTCGCCGAAGCCGAGCGGGCCGGGCGCGCGGGAGAGTTCTTCATGTTCCACCTCGGCCACCCGGAGATCTCGGCGCGCTACAACCCAGTGGGCAGCTTCTCGCGCATCACCGAGGTTGCCACCCGCATCGCCGGCCAGCTGCCCTCGGAAGGACAGTCGGCGGCGTTCAAGGAGTTCGTCTGGCGCTTCGTGAACGTGATGGCCCGTGCGCTCGTGGCGCTCGGTCGCAAGCCCGACTACCAGGAGATCAACCGCTACGCCTCCGACGTCGAGCCGCTGCTGATCGACTACTTCGAGTACTGGCTCGACCGCGAACCCTCTGCTTCAGGCTGGCGCGACGAGCTGCGGTCGCTGGCCATCGACAAGAAGAACCTCGACAAGGGCCTGCAGTCGCGCGGCGCGCGGGCAGTGAGCCTGGTGGAGTACGCGCGGCGCAAGAAGCTCTACGACCCGATCGCCCACGCGCTCGCCTCGACGCTCAACTACGAGAAGAGCCACTTCGACAAGCTGGTGGCGTCTCTGCTGCCGTTGATGGAGAAGCTCACCACCGGTCGCACGGCCGCGCTGCTCTCGCCCGAGCTCGACGATCCGACCGACTGGCGCCCGGTGTTCGACTGGACGTCCGTGATCCACCTTGGCGGCATCGTCTACGTCGGGCTCGACGCGCTGTCCGACTACGAAGTGGCCGCGGCGGTGGGCAACTCGATGTTCGCCGACCTCACCAGCGTGGCCGGCAGCCTCTACAAGTTCGGCACAGGCCGCGGACTGCCGGGCGAGGTGAAGCCGCGGCGGATCGCGATCCACGCCGACGAGTTCAACGAGCTGATCGGCGACGAGTTCATCCCGCTGCTCAACAAGGCGGGCGGGGCGGGGTTCCAGGTGACGGCCTACACGCAGACCTGGTCGGACGTGGAGGCGCGCATCGGCTCGCCGGCCAAAGCGGGGCAGATCGCCGGCAACTTCAACACGCTGATCATGCTGCGGGTGAAGGAGGTGGCGACGGCCGAGCTGCTGACCAGCCAGCTGCCCGAAGTGCACGTCGTCTCGACCGTGGTGTCGTCGTCGGTCTCCGACACCAACGACCCGATCGACTTCGCGGACTTCGCCAGCCGCAACGAGGACCGCATCGCGCCGGAGACGGTTCGGATGCTCGAACCGACCGACCTGGTGCAACTGCCCAAGGGCGAGGCCTTCGCGCTGATCCACGGCGGCCAGCTGCACAAGATCCGCATGCCGCTGCCCTCGGCAGCGAGCGATGCGCTGATGCCGACGAGCCTGGCGGCGATCGGGAAGACGCTGAGAGCGCGGCTCGACGGACCGTGGAATCAGCCGGAAATTGGCTTCGAGGCGGGGGAGCGGCGTGTCGTCTAGGAACGCGGCGTTTCACGACGGGGCGCTGGCGGGCGTGCTGCTGAGCCCGCTGAAGCTGGTCTTCTCGCTGGCGCTGGGGTTGGCTGCGCTCCTGCTGTGCGCCTGGATTCTCGACTGGACGTTCGTGTTCAAGGTCTGGCCGCAGGGGATCGAGCGCCTGCGCGAACTGCTCGCGCACGACCTCGAGCACGGCGTTGCCCTTGCCGCCCAACAGGGTGCCGGCGCCGGCGCCATCACCGCGCCGGCCAACGCGCTGTATTCGTTCGTGTTCGAAGCCACCGGCATCCACGACATGGGCACGCAGTTCGCCAACGGGGCGGCGCTGTCGATCCCGGACACGGTCATGCGGCGCAGCTACGTGTCGCACCGGGAAAGCATCGAGGCGGCGATGGTCGGAACCCAGCTGCTCGGGGTGCGCGCGGCGATCCTGGCGCGGTTCGCGCCGCTGCTCCTGCTCCTTTACACCGTCGGCGCCGCCGACGGCTTCACGCAGCGAGCGATCCGCCGGGCCTGCGGTGGACGCGAGTCGGCCGGCCTGTACCACCGGGCGAAGTACCTGCAGGTGGCGGTGCTGGGGCTGGGCGGCGTCTGCCTGCTGCTCTGGCCCGGGCCGGTGCGGTGGGAGCTGTGCGTGCCGCTCGGCGCGGTCCTCTTGGGCGGGCTGGCCAGCGTGCAGTGGGCGTACTACAAGAAGCACATGTAGGTCCGGTGTCGTTCGCGTTCGCGACGAAACAGGCCGGATTCAGAATCGCCAGAAGCTCGGAGCTTCAGGCTCCGGGGCGTCCAGGATCTGATCGCTGCGCCGCACGAGCGGATCGATCCAGTCGGCCTTGGCTCGGGCCCACTCGATCCACTGCTGCTTCTCCTGTGTGAGCTCGCCATCTCGGTGGGCTCGGTCCTCGACCGCGGCGATGAATTCGCGCAACCGGTTGGCGCGCTGCAGCCGGCTCGCGTCGCGGAACAGGGAGCGCAGCTGACGACGTTCTTCGTTGCGCGCGCGCACCTGCGCTTCGTATTGGGCGCGCGCTTCCTCGTAGGTTCGCCGGCGGCGCTCTTCTTCTTCCTCTTTCGCGCACTTCGCTTCGGCCAGGCCGACGATGGCGGCGACGATTCCGCTCAGGCGCGAGTCGATGAAGCTGCGTTCCGTGTCGTTCCACTTCCGTGACGGCCACGATCCCACCGTGAGCGTCAGCCGTCCGGTGGGATGCCAGTCGAACTGTGGGATGTTTGGATACTCTCCCCGGGCACCCACGCGGAAGGAGTCGTAGTACCGGTCGCGTGCCCGCACCTCCGCGCGTGTCGGCGTGTGGCTGGTTCGCGTGACCTGCTCGACGATCGAGATCGTCAACGTCGTGCCGCCGCCGACCAGAAGGGTCTCGCCCTTCTCCTCATCCACCTGCGCCGTGAAGCCGCCGGGCTCGAGTGCCTTGAGCAGCGTGTCCGCCAACCGCAGGGCGCGATCGAGCGCGTTCCTCGTCACCTGCAGGTCGAGCACCTCCTTCGGCGCGCTTCTCACGCCCGCCGGGTGATCCCAGCCGTCGCGCCGCTTCAGGCGCGCCGCCGCCGCCCGCACCAGCGGGTGCGGGTCGACGAGTTCGTCGGGCACGCTGACGCTCGGCTGGCTTTCCCGGGTCTGCTGGAGAGCGTCACGGACGCGCGCGTGCGTGGCCGCCTCCTGTTCGGACAGCGGTATCGGCCCGGTGAGGCCGCGCGCGCCGGCGGGGAGGGCGGGCAACGGCACCTTGCGCGTGGGTCGGCCAGCCTTGACCTTCGCCCAGTAGCCCCGCGGCGGCACCGGAATGCCGAGCTTCTTGCAGATCTTGACCAGCCCCACGTCCGACAGGCCATAACGGGGCGCGACGACCGTCACCGCGTCCGTCCAGACCTCTTCGTACAGTGCCTCCCGGCTGATTGGGGTGCCTTGGCGTCTCATCGCATCTCTCCTAGTTCGAGCCGGAGGCCGTCCCTGGTGGCGGCTTCCCGGTAGATTGCAGATTTGCTGTTCAGCAAATATTGTGTTTTCGTCGAATATTCGGTATGGTGCCGATATTTACTGCACAGTGAATCTAGGCGGCGACCATGCTTCAGGCGCAGGCGAGCGAACGGGAACTGATCGATCAGTTCCTGGCGGCACTTCGGTCGCTGCCCGAAGTGCGGGCCGAACTCGAAGGCCCCGGCGCGCCCGAGCTCGACGCCCAGCTCGCGCTGGACGTCGCCGGCAAGGCCATCCACGCGCTCGTCGAGTTGAAGAGGGCCGTCTACCCGCGCGACGTCCGGCAGCTCGTCTGGCGGATCAGAGACCTTGCCCGCCAACAACCCGCCGGCGAGAGCGGCGGCGAGCCGCTGGCGGTCCTGGTCGCCGAGTCCATCTCGCCGGGGGCCAAGGAGCTGCTTCGAGCGGAGCGGGTCGGGTACTACGACAGCGGGGGCAGCCTCTACCTGCCGGCCCGGGGAGCCTACCTCTACGTCGATCGGCCGCCGCCCAAGTCGTTGTCCCGCTCCATGCGATCGCTGTTCACGGGACGGCGCGCGCAGGTCCTGCACGGCCTGTTAGTTCGCCACCAGGACTGGTTCGGCGTGAAGGACCTCGCCGAGCAGACGCTGGTCTCGTCAGCGACGGCGTCCCAGGTGCTCACCGAGATGGAGCGCTTCGACTGGCTGGAGTCGCGCGGGCAGGGACCCAGCAAGCAGAGGCATCTTAGGCAGCCCGCCGCGCTGCTCGATGCGTGGGCGAAGCAGCTGGGCTCGATCCGTGCGCCGGCCCTGCGACGCTACTTCGTCCCCGCGATGAAGCCCGACGGCCTGATGGAGCGCCTCGGCCAGGTGTGCGAGGCGCGCGGTGTCGAGTACGCCGTCAGCTTCGAGGCGGCCGCGCAGCGCTACGCACCGTTTCTGTCGGCAGTCTCGCAGGTTCGATGCCGATTGCTGGCGGGGTCGGGGGCCGATGCCGCGATCGCGGACCTGGGCGCACGCGTCGTCAGCGAGGGCGCGAATCTCTCCGTCATCGAGGCGAAGTCGACGGGCGACCTGCTGTTCCGCGAGCGGGTCGGCGGCGTCTGGCTGGCCAGTCCAATTCACGTCTACCTCGACCTTCTGCGAGGCGAGGGCCGGGCCAAGGACATGGCCGATCACCTGCGGAAAGAGAGGATCGGCTTCTGATGGCCAAGCCCGCGACATTGGACGGCTACAGCGACCAGTACACGCTCGACTGCGAGCGGGTGCTGGTGACGCTGCTGCGGGGACTGGGCCCATGGAAGGACTCGGTCTACCTGGTCGGCGGCCTGACGCCGCGGTATCTCGTACCCGCGCGCCCGCCGGTCGTGCCTGCGCACGCCGGCACCCTGGACGTCGACATCGTCATCGATCTGCAGATCCTGGCCGACACCGAGGCGTACCACACGCTCGAAGAGAACCTGAAGCGCATGGGGTTCGAGAGGGCCGAGAACGAGCAGGGGGCCAAGCTTTCCTGGCGTTGGCAGACCCGGACCAAGCACGGCGCCCTGATGGTGCTGGAGTTGCTGGCCGACGCGCCGCAGATCGCCGGAGGGCGGGTGCAGCCGCTGCCAACTGAAGGCACGATCTCGGCGCTCAACATCCCGCACTCGTCGATCGTGTTCGACCTGTACCAGGTCGCCGAGATTCGCGCGGAGCTGCTCGGCGAGAACGGGATGGCGACCGAGCGCGTGAAGCACGCCGACATCGTCAGCTTCACCTGCCTGAAGGCATTCGCGTTCGACCAGCGCTTCGAACGCAAGGACGCCCACGACTTGATCTACTGCATCGAGCACGCCCCCGAGGGGCTGGACGCCGTCGTGGCAGCCTTCGGTCGGGCGCTCGCAGGCAAGCACGCGGCCGTGGTCCGAGACGCGCTGGACGTCCTTCGTCGACGCTTTGCCGACGACGGTGCGAGCGAGGGCTATCGCAAGGACGGGCCGGTCGCTGTGGCCAAGTTCGAGCAGGGGGAGGGCGACGAGGCGGATCAGCGCGAGGCGAGGGTGTTGCGGCAGCGGCAGGCCAGCGACGCGATCCAACAACTGCTGGTCCGAGCTGTATGAAGGGAACACGGCGTGAGCTTTCCCGCTGACATCAAGGGCTGCATGAAGGACTGCATCCTGTCGCTGTTTTGGCCGCGCAAGGACATCGTGGGCTTCTTTGAGAAGCACGGATGCACGAAGGCAGAGATCTCGAATCTACAACTGGAAGGCGAGAACGCGCTTAAGCGGCACGAAGTCGTCGATGCTCTTTTCAACGCACTAGCCGCACGTTCAGATAACGGTCTTGGTCCACTTCGCGCCATGCTGCAGTCACTGCTGAACTGGTCGCATTTCGATCCGTATTACTTCGACAAGCTGCGCAAGCTGGACCGGAGTGCAGCGCACAGAAATCTGGAGCACCTACGCCAACTGCAGGAGATTCGGGACGCCAAGATCAAGGCCGATCGCGAGCGCCGGGCCGCGCAGGAAGCCGTTCACCAGCAACCCACCGCGTCGCTAGAGCAACTGCGCGCTGAGTACCTCGATTTGCTCGCGAACAAGACTTCGCGTCAACAGCGTGGTTACGCACTGGAACGCATCCTTGCCGAGTTGTCCCGCCTCTCGCACTTGGAGACTACCGAGGCCTTTCGCGTGGTCGGGGAGCAGGTCGATGGGGCAGTGAAGTTCGACGGAGAACACTATCTCATTGAAGCGAAGTGGCAGGAGCGTTCAGCGAGCAATGAGCCCGTCTACCAGTTCGCGGGAAAGGTAACGGGGAAGCTCTACGGGCGGGGACTGTTCATCTCAGTGAATGGCTTCAGTCCAGAGGTTATCCGTAGCCTCGTCATCGGCAAGGAAATTCAGACGCTCTTCATTGACGGAGAAGATCTGATCTTGGTGCTGGAAGGGCACCTGAATATGCGAGAGATGATCGATCGCAAGGTAAAGGCGGCGCAAACCAAAGGACTAATTTATGTCCATCCCATATCGGGCGCCCCGAAGCTTTCGGAGCGTCAGTGATGACCAAGCTGCCGACGACCAAGCGAGCTCAAGAGTGAGCGGCCTGGCGTCCAGCTATATGGGATATGCCGACCTTGCCAAGTCCCAAACCGAAGGCAAGGACTACAAGGTGCTCCTACGCCCGGTCGCGGGTTCGTCGAGTGCTGTCATCGCGCCCCATGGTGGCCGCATCGAGCATTACACCTCAGACATCGCACGTGGCATCGCCGGCGATGACTTCAATCTCTACTTGTTCGAAGGAATTCGGCCATCCGGCAACTACTCCGCGTTGCATTTGACGAGCCATCGATTCGATGAGCCGCGTTGCTTGGAGCTCTTATCTCTGTGCGATCACGTGATCGCTGTTCATGGGTGTGGAGGTGACGATCCAAAGGTGCTCCTTGGCGGGCTGGATGACGAGTTGAAACTGGCGATTGGCGCAGCGGTAGGTGGACTTGGAATTGAGGTTCAAAGCAACGGCCACTCCTTTCCTGCTACAGATCCGACGAACATCTGCAATCGGGGGCGCCGCGGCGTTGGCGTTCAGATCGAGCTAACGATGGCACTCAGGCTGAACGGATCCTGGGATACGGTATGTGCGGCAGTCCGCTCGGTACTGCTGACATTGCCGAAGGCGAGGCCAGTTGGGGGAGAACAACGCGAATGATTCTGAGCGACAACGAGACCAAAGTTGATCTGCTGAATAACGAGGCGATCGCCGCCACGATCATCGGGCTGCTCCGCGCCAAACCCGATCATCCGATGACGATCGGCGTACATGGGGACTGGGGCGCGGGCAAGTCCAGCGTCCTCGAAATGATCGAGGCAGGTTTCACAGACGAGGACGACGTCCTTTGCCTCAAATTCAATGGATGGCGCTTTCAGGGCTTCGAAGACGCGAAGATAGCCCTGATCGAGGGGATCGTGACGGGGCTGGTCGAGAAGCGTCCGGCACTGAACAAAGCTGCGGCCGCCGTCAAGGATGTGTTTCGCCGCATCGACTGGTTGAAGGTTGCCAAGAGAGCCGGTGGCTTGGCCATAACCGCATTTACCGGCATTCCGACGCCCGATCAAGTCGGCGCAATCGTCGGCTCGCTCGAAGCGGTGGTGGCGGACCCAGCCAAGCTCGCGACGAAGGAAAACATCTCGACGGTCATCGACGAGGTGAAGGCTGTGCTGAAGCCGAGCGAGGCCAAGAATGTGCCGGAGGAAGTGGAAGCGTTCCGCAAGGCATTCGACCGCCTCTTGAAAGACGCTGGCGTCAAGCAGCTCGTTGTCCTGATTGACGACCTCGATCGTTGCCTGCCCGACACCGCGATCGAGACACTCGAAGCCATCCGTCTTTTTGTTTTCACGGCGCGGACGGCATTCGTCGTTGCGGCCGACGAGGCAATGATCGAGTACGCGGTGCGCAAGCACTTTCCCGACCTGCCCGAAAGTACGGGGCCGCGGGACTATGCACGCAACTATCTCGAAAAACTCATCCAGGTTCCGTTTCGAATCCCGGCCTTGGGGGAGACGGAGACGCGCATCTACGTCACATTGTTGTTGGCTGGCGCAGAGATTGGTGAGGGAGACGCGGACTACGCGAAGCTGATCGCGGCAGCAAGGGAGAAGCTGAAGCGTCCATGGACCAGCGGCGGTCTGGACGCACCAACCGTCAAGACGGCACTCGGCAAGCAAGCCGAGAAGGCCAACAACGCGCTTGCACTCAGTGAGCAGATCGGTCCTGTCCTTGCAAGCGGCACGAAGGGAAACCCGCGTCAGATCAAGCGCTTTCTCAATACGCTGCTTTTGCGCGAGCGCACCGCGACCGCACGCGGATTCGGCGATGACATCAAGCTGCCCGTGCTCGCGAAGCTCATGCTCGCAGAGCGTTTCATCCCGAGACTATTCGAGCAGATCGCCTTCGTGGCAGCGATCCATCCGGAGGGATTGTGCGAAGACCTCGAAACGCTGGAGCAGGGTTTGGCGGCGGCTGATGGCAACGAATCCCAGGCTGGTGAGGGAAAGGGGCAGAAGGCCGCCGAGTCAGCTCCCGCACTCGACAACGCTGTGTTGACCGAGTGGAAGTCGTCGGACGCCGTGCGCAATTGGGCGCGCCTTTCACCGAAGCTGGCTGGCCTGGATCTGAGGCCCTACTTGTTCGTGACTAAGGACAAGAAGGACTACTTCGGCCCTGTGTCGGTGCTGGGTCACTTGGCCGGCGTGGTTGAGAAGCTGTTCGGCGGCAGGATGACCGTCCAAAGCCACGAAGCCGAGTTGAAGCAGCTCGTGCAGCCCGAGGCTGAGAAGGTGTTCGAGGCCGTGCGCACCAAGATCATGAGCACGGGCACCTTCGACACCAAGCCGGCGGGCGTCGACGGCCTTCTAGTCCTCGTGAAGGCGCAACCTGGCCTGCAGAGCCGGTTGATGGACTTTCTCGAGGCGCTCCCAAGCAGCAAGTGTGGTCCGTGGGCTGTCGGCGGCTGGCAGGGCGTCATCAAAGACACGGATTGCTCTTCCCGCCTGACAAAGCTGCTGGGCGACTGGAGCAAAGTCACCAACAACGCCGCCCTCAAGGCGACCGCCGAAGCGGCCCTCAAGGATCTGAAGGGAGGGCGCTGATGGGGACTTCTACGGCCTATGGCGGTCCTGCCGGCGGAACGCCACTTATTCCATCGTGGCTGGGCGGCGCCGATGGCGGTGACGCTCCGGCCCCGCCCGCGGAGGGGGGCGCAGGGCCGGAAGGCCAGCAACCCGCGGATGGTGCTGCGCCGCCGTCACCGCCGAATCGTCCCCCCATTCCAAAGACGGCCGACCCTCAACGCTTCTCCGCCGCTCGCAACAGCTTTACCCGATTCGCCGGTTCTGGTGGCAGCGACCGGGTCAACTTGGGCCGCGCCGTCTCACGCTACGTCTCCACATCTGCCGGCGGTGCGCGTCAAGCTGCCCAACGGATGGGCGCTTCGCGCGGAGCCGGCGCGCGGCTTCTCGGCTTTATCGCTGACGCACAAGCACGCGGAGTGCGCGAGGCGCTGCGTGCACTGGACCTGGAATCGTTGGCGGGTCGTCCGCTTGCCGAAATCTTCGTTGGGCTGGCCGACTACATCTGTCCGGGCGCAGGCACCGTCGATGAAGGCATCGCCCGCGAGGCGTACATCGAAACGATTGTCGAACTGGCAAGCGAAGGGCTCACCGATCTGACTACGTTCACGCCAGATCAGATGCAGACAGTCTTTGAACTGTATGCCACCCATGCCATCGAGGCGCGCATATGCAATGACATTGGTACCAAGGCAGTGACCATGCCGGTAGATGCGCAGGCCGCACACCGCGTCGAGCAACAGTTGCGCGACTTCATCCGAGGCGCAGTAAGCGACGCGCTGACGCGGGCCCAGGCCAAGACACCCAACCTCACGCTCGATCAAATTCAGGGTTTCGTGGACACCGTTTACGAGTCCGCATTTGCAATCCTGCAAGCGTTGGGCGATGCGGAGGCGAACCCATGAAGCGACAGCTCTTGGCAGGCCGCTTCGGTCCGACTGACCGCATCGCCGTTTCGGCAGGCGCCGAAGAGCAGAGGACCTACCTTCAGCTCGTCGCTGGCGAGAAGTCCTTGGATCATGGAATCGGTGGCGCGCTGACTAGCTTGAAGAATATCGGCGTCTTCCCATCGGAGATTGGCATTGACCTGCTGGTGCTCGCCGCTCACGTTCACGCGGCGGACACACGCATCTCACGCGCCGAGCAATCGCAGGATTCTTGGACTCGCGAGATACGCCTGGTTGTTCCGGTCAGCGACCCGGCCCGCTGGGGCGCAGTTGCGCCCACGCTGAAGAAGGCGCTGGACTTCTTGACGGGCGACCGCTGGGTAATCGGGTTCAGGGCACGTCCAGCCAGGTTTGCGACGATCGCTCAGAACGCGCCTCCGAGCCTTATCTCTCCACCCTTCGATGCCCTCAGCCTGTTCTCAGGGGGATTGGACAGCCTGATTGGCGCAATCGATCTGCTTGAGGAAGGCGCAACGCCCTTGCTAGTCAGCCACTTCGGTGAGGGCGCAATCAGCGATGCGCAGGGCAAGCTGTTCATGAGCATGAAGAGGCACTACGCCAAGTTGCCCTTCGAGCGACTGCGTGTTGGCATGACGTTCAAGAAGGGCCTCGTGAAGCACGTCGGTTCGGAGGACAGCACGCGTGGTAGGTCGTTCTTGTTCTTCGCCCTCGGCGTGTTCGCAGGTACGGGGCTGGGCCGGCGGTTTGTCCTTCGCGTTCCGGAGAACGGGCTAATCGCCCTGAATGTGCCTTTGGACCCTCTGCGGCTGGGTTCGAACAGCACCCGCACCACGCACCCTTACTACATGGCAAGGTGGAATGACCTACTCGGCGAACTCGGAATAGACGGCGAGATTCGAAATCCGTACTGGGACAAGACTAAAGGTGAGATGGCCGCAGCTTGTCGCAATCCGGCGCTCTTGAAGACGCTGGCGACAGACTCGTTGTCGTGCTCGTCCCCAACCAAGGCTCGATGGCAAGGACATGGAATTGAGCACTGTGGCTATTGCTTGCCGTGTTTGATTCGCCGCGCAGCATTGACGGCGGCGTGGGGCACGGGACACGACCCGACGACGTACACAGTGCCGGACCTTCACGCGCAACCGCTGGATACTCGTCAAGCGAACGGTGTACAGGTCAGGTCGCTCCAGTACGCGATCGAGCGCCTGAAGGGGAAACCGCAGCTCGCGAACCTTCTGATTCACAAGCCCGGCTCGCTCGCCGATGAAGCTGCGCACCTTGATGAACTTGCTGATGTCTACCGGCGCGGCCTAGACGAAGTCGCACGGCTCATTGACGGCGCAGAGGCGCGGCCGAGCTGACGATGGTGCCTTCATGAACGTGACCGCCGGGCTTGTTGACTTCCACTGCCACCTCGATCTTTACCCTGACCATGCCGCGGCGGTGCGGGATGCGGAGGCGGCCGGTGTGTTCACGTTGGCGGTGACGACGACGCCTCGGGCCTGGCCGCGCAATCAGGAACTCGCACAGCACACAAAGTACGTTCGAGCGGCTCTAGGACTGCACCCGCAGTTGGTCGCGGAGCGAGAGAGTGAGATCGAGCTGTGGGAGCGGCACCTTGCAGAGACTCGCTATGTCGGAGAAGTTGGCTTGGACGCTGGTCCTCGTTTCTTCAAGTCACTCGATGCGCAGCGGCGCGTGTTCCAGCACGTTTTGCAGCGCTGTGCGCAGGCAGGTGGAAAGATCATCACGGTGCACAGCATTAGATCGGCTAAGTCCATACTCGATCTGGTCGAGGCGTATTTGCCGCCAGGGCGCGGAAAGATCGTTCTTCATTGGTTCACGGGGACAAAGAGTGAAGCAAGACGCGCCGTGGAGCTGGGCTGCTACTTCTCAATCAACGCGGGAATGCTAGGCAATGAGAGGCATGCTCCGCTGGTGCAGACCATCCCCTTGGATCGGATGCTGACGGAAACCGATGGCCCCTTCACTCGCACTGGAGACAGGCCGTCGCAGCCGACCGATGTGGCCAGTGTTGTAGAGGCATTGGGCCACTTGCATCACTTGCCTGTCGCTGATGTGGCCAGCCACATTCGCGACAACCTACGGGCGCTGGTGGGAAAGGAATGACCAACTGTCGCCAGTTCCTGGCGGCGCTTGGGTCCCTGGTGTTTGAGCCTTCACGAACGCGCCGAACGGCATGGCGGCCACGAACTACTACGACGACCTCATCTCTCGCTTGATCGGCGACGGCGTCCCGCTGCCGGCAGTCATCGAGTGACCTGCCCCGGGAATTTCGCCCACTCGGTTACTTGAAAGTGGCTCCGTGGTGGATGGCGCATAGGAAATTCAAAAGGTCCCCGGAAGCCCCATTGGGAGCTGGGTTGGCAGCCGATACCGGCTTGACGGGCCTGGAACTGACGCCTGAGCCATT
>NZ_MEDS01000023.1 GCF_001724135.1 Comamonas sp. SCN 65-56
GAAACTGATCTGAAATCGACGAAAACCATGCCTGGGTTGATCGCTGCGCGATCAATCCAGGGAGAGGTATTGCTTGCAAAGGTGGGGAAGCCCTTGTAGCCCTGAGTTCAGCCGCCGCTGTAGGCGGTCGGCTGCGACGAATAGTTAGACACAGTTTATGTTCTGTGTAGCTATTTCCCAGCAAGCTTATCCATGTTGCTTTGGAATTCCGTAATTGTGGTATTGAATGCTTCGACGCTAAGCGGTTCGAGATTTTCCCGATGAAATCCGGCTAGGCCGTCTGTATGTGTTTGAATTTGCTGTGCAAGCGGTGGGAGTGAGAGGCCAATGGATACAGTGATTGCATTGTTTATTGTCTCCAATGCGGCTATTTTTCCTGCTTGTGCCATGCAAAGCTGATAAATGGCGTTTACGGTATCGGTCAGCTCTTCAGTATTCATGATCGCCTCTATGCGGAGTGGTTTATGACTAACGCCTGAATTAAGCCGCGCCGCGAAGCGGCGTCGGCTTGAATGAATTGTTAGGTGCCATAGACGGCAGACACCCGGTTGGCCAGCCTGAACTGCTCAAACTCGTGCAAGTGTGCCAGACGATCTGAGCGGCGAGGGCGTGCAGATGTGTCCGTGTACATATAGATGTGCAGCCGACCTGCCGGTTGTTGCTGCGCGTGAATACGCAACTCGGCAGGCGACATGAACCAGATACCCTCGCTGGACAGGTCAACAAGTGCGACGTAATGGGCTGGCGAGTCAGCGGGAACCCACCAATCAAGCGCCAGCTTGCCTTTGCCGCCGCCTGGCTTGGACCGAAGGTTGGTCTTGACCTGGACGGTAATTGGGTGAGGCAGCTTTGGCGAGTAAGTGACAAGGTCAATGCCAGTGTCGGTGCTCATTGGCGCGGACTCGATGCCGCGAAGCAGCAGTTGGTACTGCACCAGCAACTCGCCGCACTTTCCGATCTGTGCTTTGGCTAGCGACATACTTTCCAATGGCACCTAACGTTTGACATGAGCGGCGGTTGGAAGCGGGCGCAGCCCGCTGGAAACCGTCCGCTCGATGAAAGGGTTAGGCCGCGCGCGCTGAGAGCAGACCTTGGAGTTCGGCATCAAACCCACCTTTGGCTTTGATCATCGCAATTGTTTCGCTCGGAGCTACGTCAAGGTCTGACGGTTCACGTGGGTGCATCAGGCGATCTCGAACTCGTATCGAATCTAGGAGAAGTTGCCACCATTCAGCCTTGGTGTCTAGTTTGTGCGGTATCCCATTTGCTTCAGCAAAGATCGAGAAGGCGAAGCGAATATTCTTTACCAGCGGAATCTTTGCTGGTTTCTGGGTGACTTCTCCCTTGTCATTGATCTCGAAGTCAGCTTCGAAGATGAAGTGTTGCTGTTGAGGTGTGAGTTCGACTCCGCGCTCCTCGCTGTTGAAGGAAGCTTCAACTTTGAGGATATAGGTTGCGCCTTCTATGTATGCGAATGCCGCACGAATCAGTTGGCGTGCTTCAAACTCTGTGTCTGCCGAGATCAAACCGTCTTCCGTTCTATCTGCGACATTGAGTTGACGGATCACATGCTGGTAGCACTTACGGTAGTCGGCGTCGAGCGTTTCCAGTAGTTCGCGCGTCGTTCGATGGTCGTCAATATCTTCGTCTTGCATTTCGCGAGGCCTAACGAAAAAAGTTGAGCAATGTAGTGCGAAGCGCTACGTTGCTCGAACGAGCGTTCGAACGGGAGTTGCAGCGGAACCCAACAAACGCACTTCGCTTTTCCAAAATGTTCAACACTGAATTGGCGCTTTTGAGGCTCGTTCCTGCTGCGCTGAAAACTACGTCTGCATAAGCTTGCTTATGCCGTGTAGCTTGTAAGCGCAGCACATTTTGCCAGAAATTTCGCATTTCATAAAGTGTGCCAAATATGCTAGGCGACAAACTACGGCGATTATTAATATGCAGCGGAAACGGACTCGAACTGGAATTAGACGACAACAGCGTCGCCTCGTTTTGTCGGATAACGCCGTAGCTCAGTCATCGCCCCCTCTGGCCACCCTGCCACCCACCGTTTATCCAAACCTGAATATTCACGGATGGCTCGGCTCCGCAGACAGCGCACTGGATGAAGCAGTCTACGCGGCATACCCCGGATTGGGCAAGCCGCCGGTCAGTTTGGGCGCGTTGAGCTTGCGCGGCGCCACTTTTCCCCCCCGCGCCTTCAGCCACTGCTCCACCTGATCCCAGACCATGGTGTTGCCCGCCTTGGCGGCGTCTTCGGCCACAGGGGCCCAGCCGGCCACCTTGTAGGTCTTGTTCGGGTCGATCAGTTCGCCCTTCAGGCGCATGTCGGTAATGCGCTTGCCCATTTCCGCCGTTGGGTCACAGGCGTAGGCCAGGCCGCCCACGCGCACCATGTCGCCGCCCTGCTGGTAGTACGGGTCGGGGTTGAAGAGGTTGTCGGCCACGTCTTCCAGCACGGTCTTGATCATCTCGCCCTTCATCTCGGTCAGGGTGGCGTAGCTGTAGGTGGTGGCGGTCATGTCCATCAGCCATTCGCGTGTGATGGCCTGGCCGGGCAGCAGGGTGGTGCCCCAGCGAAAACCGGGCGAGAAGGCGAGGTCCGCGCCTTGCACCTCCATCAGCGCGTCAACGATGAGCTGGTCGCCGGTGCCGTTGAAGTTGCCGCGGCGGTACAGCAGACCTTCGGTGACGGCGAGTTGCTCCGCGAGCTTGCTCTCGTAAGGGGCGCGGATTTTGGTGATCAGCGCATCCATCGCCTTGTCGGCCGGCAACATGTGGGCAAAGATGGGCAGCAGGTGGTATTTGAAACCACTGACCTTGCCGTTCTTCACGTCAAAGTCGATGACGCCGAGGAATTTGCCGTTGCTGCCGGCGTTGGTGACGATGGTCTGGCCCGATTTGTTTTTCACGATGGTGGGCACGGGCATGCCGTCGTGCGTGTGCCCGCCCAGGATGGCGTCCACGCCGGTCACGCGGCTGGCCATCTTCAGGTCCACGTCCATGCCGTTGTGGCTCAACACGACGACGACCTGCGCGCCCTTGCCGCGCGCTTCATCCACCATTTTCTGCAGATTTTCGTCCTGGATGCCGAATTCCCAGTCGGCGACCATGTAGCGCGGGTTGGCGATCGGCGTGTAGGGAAAGGCCTGGCCGATGATGGCGACGGCCACGCCATTGATCTGCTTGATGACGTAGGGCTTGAACACCGGATCGCCGAAGTCGGTGGTTTTGACGTTTTGCGCGACGAAATCCACCTTGCCGGCGAAGTCTTTGTCGATGATCTCCTTGACGCGCTCCATGCCGAGCGTGAATTCCCAGTGGCCGGTCATCACATCCACGCCGAGCAGTTTGCAGGCGTCCACCATGTCCTGACCCTTGGTCCAGAGCGCCGTGCCCGAGCCCTGCCAGGTGTCTCCGCCATCGAGCAGCAGCGAGCCCGGGCGGCTGGCGCGCATGCGCTGGACCAGCGTGGCCAGGTGGGCAAAGCCGCCGACCTTGCCGTAGCGTTGGGCCGCATGGTCGAAATCCAGGTAGGTGAGGGCATGCGCGGTGGGCGTGCCGCTCTTCACCCCCGTGGCCTTGAGCAGTTGTTCACCCACCAGATGGGGCAGGTGACCCTTCATGCTGCCAAATCCCAGGTTGACGCTGGGTTCGCGGAAGTAGATGGGTTTGAGCTGGGCGTGGCAATCCGTCATGTGCAGCAGCGAGACGTTGCCGAACTTCGGAATGTCGTACAAACCTTCGGCAGCGCTGGCGGCGCTCGCATTCGAATAGCTGCCAAGGCTCATGCCGGCTGCGCTGGCGGCCCCCAGGACTTGAAGAAATTCGCGTTTGGTGAGGTTCATGGTGGTTCTCCTGAAGCTGCAATGGGAACGGCCCGGGCGGCAATGGCGCTGGCGAGGGTGCCGCCGTGGCCATCGCGGCCCGGGCCGCAGGGTTTGGGGTTTGTGTGTTTACTGGTTGACGGGGGATTTGGGGTCCAGCAACAGCGCCATGATGTCGGCCACCTGCTTTTGCGTCAGGATGCCCTTGTAACCGGCGCGTGGCATGTTGGAGCAGGCGTTGTAGGCCTTGGCATTCCAGATCTTGCCCCAGGTGTACTTGACCACTTCCTGTGCCTGGGGGCTGCTCGGGTTGGTCACGCCGCGCAGTTTGCCGTAGTTGTACAGGCTCGGGCCTATGGTGCCGTAGGAGATCTCTTTCTTGTCGATCTGGTGACAGTTGTAGCAGTTGCCGCCGTTGGCCGCGTCGGCCTTGTCGGTCCAGGTGCGGCCGCGTCCGCTTTGGGCGATCTTCTCGCCGGATTTCCAGTCGCCCAGGTACTTGCCGTCGGCGGGCCACTGAATGGTCTTGAGGTTTTCCGCTTCCAGCTTCTTGGCGGTGGCGGCGTCCAGCGGATGGCCGGCGACGGCCGCGGCATCGCAGGCGCGCAGCGTGTCGTCCAGCACCAGGGCTTCCTTGACCTTGACGATGCCCTTGTCGTGGAAGCTCGATTGCTCCATCTTCACGGCCATGGCGTCGAGTTCGGCGTTGCTGGGCAGATTGGCACTGCTGTTGCCGGCGCAACCGGTGAGGGCGGCGACGGCCAACGCGCTCAGGCCAGCGGTGAGCAGGGTGGATGGGTTCATGGTGTTTGTCTCC
Source organism: Comamonas sp. SCN 65-56 (assembly GCF_001724135.1). Lineage (GTDB taxonomy): Bacteria > Pseudomonadota > Gammaproteobacteria > Burkholderiales > Burkholderiaceae_C > Comamonas_C. Next base: position 4,651 of record NZ_MEDS01000023.1, read on the forward strand.
TGCTCAGCGCTTGATGGTGGGTACGGCGGACTTGGCGCCTTGCGCGTTCACACCCATGTATACGCCCAGCGCGATGGTGATGGCGCTGCCGTACGTGGGCTCGGGAAAGCGCTGCTGGCGGTAGCAGTCGTTCAGACGATGCTGCATGGTCCACATCTGGCCGTTGGAGACGCGGTAGGCGGGCCAGGCGGCGAAGCCTATGCCGTCGCCCGGGTTCTTGGTGAGCTCGGGCAGATCCTGCAGGCGGATGCGTTTGCCCTCTGCGCCGTGGCAGGTGGCGCAGGAAAAATCATGCGAGCCGCCGCTTTGGAAGAAGGCGCGTTTGCCCATTTCGTAGGCAATGCGTTCCTGCGGCTGGGACTGTGGCAGATGGAACGCCATCCCCTTGGACTGCGCCGCCACCCAGGTGGCGAGTGCCGTGACGTTGGCACGCTCGCCCTTGCCCCACTGGCCGTTGATGACTTCCTTGGGGTCTATGCCTTGCAGCGTGCTCATGCAGGTGACGAGGCGCGATTCCAGGTCCTGCACTTGGTTGGTATCGGCAAAGTAACGCGGCAATTGCACGAAGACGCCCTTGGTGACGCCGGCGCCCAGGCCCAGATCGCATTTCTGGAGCGAGGCGTTCTTGGGGCCACGGGCCTTTTTCCAGAGCTCTTCGCCCTTCATTTCGTACAGATCGGCGGGATTGCCGTCCTGCAGCATCTCGCGGTATTCCTCGATGGCTTCGGTCGAGGTCTTCTGGGCCAGGGCTGTCGTGGTGGCAGCGATCAAACCCAGCGCTGCTGCTGCGATGGCAAGCGTGCGCATGGTCATGGGGAGTCTCCTTTTTTTATGCGAAAGAAAAAGGCAGGTTCGTCTGGTGGCGCCCCTGCCTGTGTCGGTGCGACGGCTGCGCCTCAGGACACGGTGGCTTCATCGGTGCGGGTGTCGCCCTTGCTGTCCTTCCAGCTCACGCTGACCTTGTCGCCGGCCTTGCCGCCCTTGACGGTGAACTCCAGGAAGGGGTTCTTGGAGACGGCAGGGCCCCATTCGCAGGAAAACACCGGCTTGTCGTTCAGTTTGGCCGTCACTTCCTGGATCCACCAGGCGGGAACGATCTTGCCGTTCGCATCCTTGCGCTGGCCGGACTCCATCTCGTGGCTCATCAGAATGCGCACCAGGACATTGCCGTCCTTGGCCTGCGCGCGAATTCGCATCGGATCACCCATGGTTCAACTCCTTGTTCAATTGGCGTGAATATTCGTGCTGGGGCTGAAAGCTTCAGCCGCCGCAGCCACCGAGGGTGACCTTGACTTCTTTCTTGCTGAAAAGCGCCTTGCCGTCCTTGGTCACCGCGATGGCGTAGACGTCCGAGGTCTCGCCCATCTTGCTGCGCGTGGCAAATTTGGCTTCGACTTCCGGCGTGACGTTGAATACCGCGACGAGCGCGTTCGGGTTCTTCTCGACCATCAAGACCAGCTCCTTGACATCGGGCAGCTTGGTCGACAGTGCGAACGGCACGACGGCGCCGTTCTCTGCGATGTCCGGCGCGGTCAGCGTCACGTCGCTGCTGGCAACCGGGTCACCATTGATGCCCAGGGCCTTGAGCGTGTCCTTGATGCCTTTGGCTTCGAACGCGGCGGTGTTGAATGCCGCCAGTACGCTGGTGGGCAACAGAGCGGTGCCTGCTGCCAGGGTGGCGACGGCGGCGCTCTGCTTGAGGGTTTGCCTGCGGGTTTGCATGGTCGTCTTCTCCTTCAAAGGGTGGATGGTAATGGGTTGTGTGTGGGGAGCATCACTGCTGGTCCGGGACGGACAGCCGTTGCTCATTTGCCGGCACCGGCAGCGAGCCACTCGGCGATGGTCTTCAGGTCGGCGTCCGGAATGTTCTGCGGCGGCATCGGGGTTTCGCCCCAGACGCCAGAGCCGCCCACCTTGATTTTGCCTTCGAGGTAGTCGACCTTGCCCGCGTACTTTTTGGCAACGTCAGAGAAACCAGGACCGACCAGCTTGCCATCCATATTGTGGCAGCCGGTGCACCCCAGCTCTTGCGTGAGTGCAAACGCCTTGGCGTTCGGGCTGTCGGCGCCGGCCGGGCCGACCACATGGACGGGTCCGGCGGCGTCGCCCAGCTTGCCCTCGGGCTTGGAGGTGTCTGCGCCACGCTGCGGGCCGACGGTGCGGTTTTGCTCACGCAGATTGCCCCAGACGTTGCGCGCATGCTCGGGCAGCTCGGAGGTGATGGTGGGCGCGGCGCCGCAGTCTTTCATGCAGGCAGTGGCCTGGGTGTCGGGCTTGACCTTGCCGCTGCCGAACTCGTTGCCGGGCCACATGGCGTGCTGCGTGGTCATGCCATTGCGGTTGGGCATTTTTTGCTGCACTTCGCCAATGTTCTTGTCCGACAGCGTGAAATCCGCCGGAACGATGTTGGCCAGGTTCAGCAGGTAGGCGGTGAGCGCGTAAACGTCATTGGGGGCCAGCGACTTGGGATTGTCCCAGGGCATGGCGCGGTGGATGTAATCCCAGATGGTGGAGATCGTCGGCACCTTCATGAAGGTGGTCCGTCCCGGGAAGTCCAGACGCTTGAGCGTGGCCACGTGGCCCGTCTTGATGTCGTCGGCCGAGGTACCGCCCACGAGCGGGTTGAAGACGGCGTTGGATTCGCCAAAGATGCCGTGGCAGGTGGCGCAGTGCGCTTCCCACAGATCCTGCCCCTGGTCCACGGAGCCGCTGCCCGCAGGCAGACCCTTGAAATCCGGGCGCACGTCGATATCCCAGGCGGCGACTTCCTTTGGAGTAGCGTCGCGCCCGATGCTGGGGAATTTGCCTTGTGACCAGGCGGGCAGGCCGAGGGTGGCGGCCAATGCGCCGATGGCGAGGGCCTCAAGCAACCTGGACATTCTTCACCTCGCCGTTTTCCTGTACCAGCCATGATTGGATGGCGTTGTCGTGGTAGATCGAGCGCGAGCCGCGCACGGCCCGCAGTTCCTTGAGGCTGGGTTGCACATAGCCGGTTTCGTCGATGGCGCGGCTTTGCACGATGGTGGGCTTGCCATCCCAGACCCAATCCAGGCTGAAGCGGGTGAGGCATTTGGAGAGGATGGGAGATTCCAGCCGCGCCGTTTTCCAGTTGCGCCCGCCGTCGACGGAAACATCCACGCGCTTGACCTTGCCCCGACCCGACCAGGCGAGACCGGTGATGCTGTAGAAGCCCTTGTCCAGCAGCACCTGCCCGCCAGAGGGGGTGGTGATGACGCTCTTGCATTCCTGGATGCTGGTGTACTGGCGGTGCTGGCCGTCGGGCATGAGATCGATGTAGTGCACCGCCTCATCCTTGGTGGCCCAGGCCATGTCGCCCAGCTCCACGCGGCGCAGGTACTTGACCCAGCTCACGCCTTGCACGCCAGGCACCACCAGGCGCAGCGGATAGCCGTTCTCCGGCCGCACCATCTCGCCGTTCTGGCCCCAGGCAACGAGCACCTCGCCACTGGTGACCAGTTCGATCGGAATGGTGCGGGTCATCGATGAGCCGTCGGCGCCTTCGGCAAGAATGAACTTGCCCTTTTTGAGATCGGCGCCGGCCATTTCCAGCAGCGTGATCAGCGGCACGCCGGTGTATTCGCAGCAGGCCAGCATGCCGTGGGTGTACTGCACCGTGGGCACGGCGACGTTGCCCCAGTTCATACCGGTGTTGGCGCCGCATTCGATGAAGTGAAAGCGCGAGACGGCGGGCAGGCGCATCAGATCGTCCATGGTGAAGACCTTGGGCGTCTTCACCAGGCCGTTGATCATGAAGCGGTGCTGCTGCGGGTCGATGTCCCACCAACCCTGGTGGTGGCGCTCGAAGTGCAAGCCGTTGGGCGTGACGATGCCGAACAGCGATTGCAGCGGCGTGAACGAGACCGAGGCCTGGTTGGTCTGCGTGAGGCCCGGGCTCTGGCGCCGCTGCACGTTGCCTTCGTACTTGGACGGCAGGCCGTAGGGGCGTGCCGCCACGGGTTGGCCCAGGCCGGTGCTGTGCTTGGGCAGTTTCAAAATGGCGGGGTCGCCGTCACCGACATCGGCCGGCTGCGCCGTTGCGTGCAAGGCCGCGCCACCGGCCATGGCTGCGGCAAATGCGCTGCGGATGAAGCCACGCCTTCCGTGGATGCCGTGCGAATGGACTTCGGCCACGTCCGCCCGGTCCAGGAAATTTTCAGGCGCCTTGCGCACCAGGCCACGGGATTGGCTGGCCGGCGCGGGCTGGGGTTGGAGGTCTGTCATGGGGTTGGAGTTGTCTGTGGAATATTCGATTTTGCTTATATTAAACGATGGTTCGCGCATTGCACATAGGGGTTCGCCCTCGGATGCGGAGCGTCAATTCTTGAAGTGGTAATAGGTCTGGTTGAGCCATGCGGCGATGTCCGTCACTTCTTCCGGAAACAGATTGGCGTTGGTGCCCGCATTGCATTGCTCCACCTTGCCCAGTAGTTGACCGGCGCTCTTGATGGCTTGCCCGGGGCGGTAGATATCCTTGCCGTCGCGCGCCCATTTCATCGCATGGCATGCATCGCATTGGTGCGAGGCCACGAGCTTGCCGCCGTCGGCGGGTTTCGCGTCCTTGAAGAGCGCGGGTACCTGCGCGTACACGGCGGTCGTCAGCAGCGCTCCGAACATGAAGGCCAGTGTGCGGCTTGTGGGGTGCATGGTGGGTGTCTCCGGAATGGGGGGTGTTCTGCGTTCACGACGAGGCGATCCTGAGCGCTGCAGTATCAGCCATTGAGCGCCTTGCGCGCGGTTTCCAGGCGCCGATCGAGCAGCCCGGAGTAAAAATCATTGTCGCCGCCCGCCAGTCGGGGCGCCACTTCCGCGCACCCTTTGCCGAAAAAGAGCACCGTGGGCGCCACCTTGACACCCCAGGCGCGCACCAGCGCACCGTGCGTCGTCGCCTGACCTGTCAGGTCAACGGTGGCGCGCTGCTCCAGCATGTCAATCTGCACCACCTGCAGGCCTTCGCGCTCGTGCATGGGGCCAAGGTAGTTGTTGCGCACCACTTCGCAAAACGGGCAGCCATGCAGACTCACCATCACCACCAGCGGCTTGCGCTTTGCCAGAGCCTGCTGCAACTCTTGCGGCAGGTTGGTGGATGCGGGCAACGTACGGGCCGCAGCGCGCGCGTTTGGCAACGGCGCGATGCTGGCCATGCCTGCCAGCAGCAGATGACGCCGGTTCACGATCGCCTGCATACCCAGGGGCTTCATCGGGCGTCGTGCTCCATCAGCAAATAGGTGTTGTAGGCATTCATGCGGTTGGCCGCGCCGAAGAGCGGCATGTGCTCATACTGGCTCCAGTCGGTGGCCTTGTAGGCATCATCAAACGGCGTCATGTCCTCGGCTGCCTTGCCCATGGTCTTGCGCAGATAGCGCAGGTAGTCGCGCGTGAATTGCATGTCCTTGGCGGCATCGGTGGAAATGTTGCCATGCCCCGGAATGACGACCTGAACGCCGAGTTTCAGCAGCTCGTCGAGCGACTGGATCCAGTGCCCGCTGTCGGCGTCGCCGACGTAGGGAATGCGGCCGCGGAAAACCAGGTCGCCGCAATACAGCGTCTTGCGCTGCGGCAGCCAGACGACGACATCGTCCACCGTATGCGCCGGACCGACCGGGATGATCTGCAGTTCGGTGTCGCCTACCGTCAATTTGGTGGGGCCATTGATCCATTCGTCCGCGGGTACGAGGTGCGTGTTTTCATCGATCCACGGTGCGAGCTCCGTGCGCGAGGCCTGCAAGCGTAGCCGCGCCGTGTCCGAATAGAGGTACTCACGCCCGAGCTGCTGGGCGATGATGCGCGCCCCCAGCGCCTTGAAAACCTGCAGACCATATATGTGGTCGGCGTGGTAATGCGTCAGGATGACATGCGAGATGGGTTTGGGTGTGACCTTGCGGATTTCCCCAATGAAACGCTCGGCCGCCGCCGGCGAACCCAACGCGTCGACCACTACCACGCTGTCACTGGTGATGATGAACCCGGCGTTGGAGATGAAATTCTGATTGGACGATGAGCCCATTGCGGACACGCCTTCCACATACCAGCACCCTGGAGATGCCTCGCGAGCCTTCATTTCCGGCAACGCTGCCAGGCTGTGGCGCGTGAAACCAGTGCCTGCCACTGCCAGCAGCGACCATTGCAACAACGTTCGCCGATTCAGACGCTCGACCATCATTCACCTCAGTTGTATAAGCAATTGCTGAATTATTGTCTGCATTGTGACCGCGTTTGACAAAGCCTGCTCCACGCAGCAATCCGTTGGGAGTTGTCCACATGTGCGCAACCCGTGATTGACCTTCTGGGTGGATGTTTGTACGGTCACGCCCTCATGTAACCCGGATACAGGAGTCAAGTGTGCAGAACAAATTTCATCGTCGACGTGTCCTGCAGGTTGCCGCTTGCGCAGCAGCCGGTGCCATCGCAGCCCCGGCGTTGGCACGCAGTGATTGCGCTGTATTCACCCGCGAGACGCAAGGGCAGGTGTCACCCGCGGCTGCGCTCAAGCGTTTGCAGGAGGGCAATGCGCGCTTTGTTGCGGGTGAAACGATTCACTGCGATCTGCGCCGACAGGTGGCGGAAACCGCCGGCGGCCAGGCGCCGTTTGCCGCCGTGGTCGGCTGCATCGACAGCCGCGTGCCACCTGAACTTGTGTTCGATCAGCGCATTGGTGATATTTTTGCTGCACGCGTGGCGGGCAACATCGTCAACGACGACATCCTGGGCAGTCTGGAGTTCGCCACGCAACTGGCCGGTGCCAGGCTTATCGTGGTGCTGGGCCACAGCGAGTGCGGCGCGGTCAAGGGCGCGGTGGACGATGCCAAGCTCGGCCACCTGACCGGACTGCTGGCGCAAATTCGCCCGGCGCTGGCGGGCGTGGAATACCGCGGCGTTCCCAGCTCCAAGGACAAGGCGCTGGTGCAGCGCGTGGCCGAGCGCAATGTGCAGGATGCCGTCAAGAAGCTGGCGCGTGCGCCGGTGCTGGCGGGGCAGGTGGGTGAAGGCCGGCTGTTGATCGTGGGCGCGATGCACGACGTGGCGACGGGGAAGATCGGTTGGTTGTGACGCCGCACCCATGAAAAAGGCCACCTGAGGGTGGCCTTGATGGTCAAGCTCTGGAGCATCAAGCCAGCTGCGCATGCATCTCCTGCACCGAGATCACGCCAAGCTGGTTCATGCTCTTCATGCCTTCCACCGCCGCCTCGGCGCCAAAAATCGTGGTGATGGTGGGCACGCGGTTGGCCAGCGCGCTGGTGCGGATCGCTCGGCTGTCGGCAATCGCGTTGCGCCGCTCTTCCACGGTGTTGATGACCAGAGCGATCTCGCCGTTCTTGATCATGTCGACCACGTGCGGGCGGCCTTCGGTGACCTTGTTCACCGTCTCGCAGGCGATGCCCGCTTGCGTGATGGCGGCTGCCGTGCCGCGTGTGGCGATCAGCGTGAAGCCCATGCCCGCTAGGCTGCGTGCAATTTCCACCGCCTGCGGCTTGTCGTGGTTCTTCACGGTGAGGAAGACCTTGCCCGTGCTTTCGCCTTCCTTGGGCGGGTGCGGCAGGCGTTCGCCCGCGCCGATCTCGGCCTTGATGTAGGCCTCGCCGAAGGTCTTGCCCACGCCCATCACCTCACCGGTGGATTTCATCTCGGGGCCCAGGATGGTGTCCACGCCGGGGAACTTGACGAAGGGGAAGACCGCCTCTTTCACGCAGAAGTAGGGCAGCTTGGGCTCTTCATGAATGCCTTGCGTGGCCAGCGTGTCGCCGACCATGCAGCGCGCCGCTACCTTGGCCAGTTGCACGCCGGTGGCCTTGGAAACGAAAGGCACGGTGCGGCTCGCGCGCGGGTTCACCTCCAGCACGTAGATCACGTCTTCCTTGCCACCGCCTTCAAGCGGCTTCTCTTGAATCGCGAACTGCACGTTCATCAGGCCCACCACATTCAGCCCCTCAGCCATCGCGGCGGTCTGGCGCTTGAGCTCGGCCACGGTGGCGGTCTTGAGGTAGTAGGGCGGCAGCGAACAGGCCGAGTCGCCCGAGTGCACGCCCGCCTGCTCGATGTGTTCCATCACGCCGCCGATGTAGACCTTGCCATCGCTGTCGCGCACCGCGTCCACGTCGCATTCGATCGCGTCCGAGAGGAAGCGGTCGAGCAGCACGGGCGAGTCGTTGGAGACCTTCACCGCCTCGCGCATGTAGCGCTCCAGGCTGGCTTGCTCGTGCACGATTTCCATCGCGCGCCCGCCCAGCACGTAGCTGGGGCGCACGACCAGCGGGTAGCCGAGATTCGCGGCCTTGCTCAGCGCTTCTTCTTCGGTGCGCGCGGTGGCGTTGGGCGGCTGGCGCAGGCCCAGCTGCTGCAGCAGGTGCTGAAAGCGCTCGCGGTCTTCGGCCGCGTCGATCATGTCGGGGCTGGTGCCTATGATGGGCACGCCCTCGGCAGCGAGCGCCAGTGCCAGTTTCAAGGGTGTCTGTCCGCCGTACTGCACGATGACGCCGGCGGGCTTTTCCTTGTCGACGATCTCCAGCACGTCTTCGAGCGTCAGCGGCTCGAAGTACAGGCGGTCCGACGTGTCGTAGTCGGTGGACACCGTCTCTGGGTTGCAGTTGACCATGATGGTCTCGTAGCCGTCCTCGCGCATCGCGAGCGCCGCATGCACGCAGCAGTAGTCGAACTCGATGCCCTGGCCGATGCGGTTCGGGCCACCGCCCAGCACCATGATTTTCTTCTTGTTGGTGGGCTCGGCCTCGCACTCTTCGTCGTAGCTCGAATACATGTAGGCGGTGCTGGTGGGAAATTCACCGGCGCAGGTATCGACCCGCTTGTACACCGGGCGCACGCCCTGCGCATGGCGCGCATCGCGCACCGCCTTCTCGCTGGTCTTCAGCAGCTTCGCAAGCCTTCTGTCGGAAAAGCCTTTTGATTTAAGCGCGAGAAGCTCTTCTTTCGATAGCTTGGCGACGGCTTGCTCGCCGTATTGCTCGGTGTGCTGATCGAGGTCGAGCTCGATCTTCACGATCTGCTCGATCTGCGCGAGGAACCACGGATCGATCTTGGTGAGCTGGTGCACCTCAGCCACTGACAAGCCCATCGCGAACGCGTCGCCCACATACCAGATGCGCTCGGGGCCGGGCGCACCGAGTTCCTTTTCCAGCAGCTCGCGGTCCTGCGTCTTCTCGTTCATGCCATCGACGCCGACTTCCAGACCGCGCAGCGCCTTCTGGAATGACTCCTGGAAGGTGCGCCCGATCGCCATCACCTCGCCCACGCTCTTCATCTGCGTGGTCAGGTGGCTGTCGGCGGCAGGGAATTTCTCGAAGGCAAAGCGCGGCACCTTGGTGACCACGTAGTCGATCGAGGGCTCGAACGAGGCGGGCGTGATGCCGCCGGTGATTTCGTTTCTCAGCTCATCAAGCGTATAGCCCACCGCGAGCTTGGCCGCGACCTTGGCGATCGGGAAGCCCGTGGCCTTGGAAGCCAGCGCCGAAGAACGCGAGACGCGCGGGTTCATCTCGATCACGATCATGCGGCCGTTGGCCGGGTTGACCGAGAACTGCACGTTCGAGCCGCCGGTATCGACCCCGATCTCACGCAGAATGGCGATGCTCGCATCGCGCATCACCTGGTATTCCTTGTCAGTCAGCGTCTGCGCGGGTGCGACGGTGATCGAGTCGCCGGTGTGCACGCCCATCGGGTCCAGGTTCTCGATCGAGCAGATGATGATGCAGTTGTCGGCGTGGTCGCGCACGACTTCCATTTCGAACTCTTTCCAGCCCAGGAGAGATTCCTCGATCAGGAGCTCGTGCGTGGGCGAGGCCTCCAGCCCACGCTTGCAGATGAGCTCGAATTCCTCGGGGTTGTAGGCGATGCCCCCGCCCGTGCCGCCGAGCGTGAAGCTGGGGCGGATCACCGTGGGGAAGCCCACCTTCTTCTGCACGGCCCAGGCATCGTCCATGCTGTGCGCGATCCCTGAGCGCGCCGATTCGAGGCCGATGCGCGTCATCGCGTCCTTGAACTTGAGGCGATCCTCGGCCTTGTCGATGGCCTCGGGGCGCGCGCCGATCAACTCGACGCGGTATTTGTTCAGCACGCCGTTGCGCCACAGGTCGAGCGCGCAGTTCAGCGCGGTCTGCCCGCCCATGGTCGGCAGGATGGCGTCGGGGCGCTCCTTGGCGATGATCTTCTCGACCGTTTGCCAGGTAATGGGCTCGATGTAGGTGACGTCGGCCGTGGCCGGGTCGGTCATGATCGTGGCGGGGTTGCTGTTGATCAGCACCACGCGGTAGCCTTCCTCGCGCAGCGCTTTGCAGGCTTGCACGCCGGAGTAGTCGAACTCGCACGCCTGGCCGATGATGATGGGGCCGGCGCCGATGATGAGAATGGTTTTGAGGTCTGTACGTTTGGGCATGGTGTGTTCTTTATTCGGTGGCGGGCGCGGGGCGCATGGCCAGGCGCGCCAGCAGCTTTTCGGCGCGCTCGGACGGCAGGTTTTTCTGCATCAGCTGGATCAGGCCGTCGCCCTGCACCAAGGGGCGCAGCACTTCGGCCTCGCTCTCGTGGAAGGTAGCGCTCCACTCGGTCAGCGTGGTGTCGAAGGTTTCGTCATCCCAGGTCTTGCCCTTGGCGATCAAGGTCACCAGCGGCATGGCCTTGTTGGTGATGAAGGCCTTGCGGTAGGGCTTTTGCTGCCAGCGCGTGGCAAACCAGCCGCGGTGCGGCTCGGCCAGCGTGAGCATGCGCTTGGCGATCGCCTTTTCCAGCATGGCCTGGGGGAAGCTGAAGAGTTTCATTGCGTTGGCTGGGTGGGGCTCAGTGCGCCTTTGCGGCCTGGATCAGCGTGATGAAGCGATCGAACAGGTAGTCCACGTCGTGCAGGCCGGGCGAGGCTTCGGGGTGGCCCTGGAAGCTGAACATCGGCTTGTCGCGGCAGCGCATGCCCTGCAGCGTGTTGTCGAACAGGCTCACGTGGGTGGCGCACAGGCTCTCGGGCAGGTCTTTCATGTCCACTGCGAAGCCGTGGTTCTGGCTGGTGATTGCCACGCGCCCGTTATCGAGGTCTTTCACCGGGTGGTTGGCGCCGTGGTGGCCGTGCGTCATCTTGAAGGTCCTGGCGCCGCTCGCCAGCGCCATGATCTGGTGGCCCAGGCAGATGCCGAAGGTGGGGATGTTGCTGGCCATGATCTCCTTGACGGCGGCGACCGCGTAGTCGCAGGCGGCGGGGTCGCCCGGGCCGTTGGAGAGAAAGATGCCGTCCGGCTTCATTGCAAAAACCTCGGCGGCGGGCGTTTGTGCAGGCACCACGGTGATGCTGCAACCGCGTTCGGCCAGCAGGCGCAGGATGTTGCGCTTGATGCCGAAGTCGTAGGCGACGACGTGAAAGCGCGGCTCGGCGAGCACGCCGTAGCCCGTGCCCAACCGCCACTTGGTCTGGGTCCAGGGGTAGGCAGTCTTGGTGCTGACCACCTTGGCCAGGTCCAGCCCGGTCATGTCGGGCACGGCGCGCGCAGCGGTCAGTGCCTGGTCGACGTGCTTTTGCGTGACGGTTTCACCCTCGGCCAGTGCCAGGATGGCGCCGTTTTGCGCGCCCTTTTCGCGCAGATGGCGGGTGAGCTTGCGCGTGTCGATGTTGGCGATCGCCACCGTGGCGTGGTTGGCGAGGTAGGCGGGCAGCGTCTCGGTCATGCGCCAGTTGCTGGCCAGCAGCGGCAGATCCTTGATGATCAGGCCGGCGGCGTGCACCTTGCCCGATTCGTTGTCTTCCTCGTTGGTGCCGTAGTTGCCGATGTGCGGATACGTGAGCGTCACGATCTGCTGGCAGTAGCTCGGGTCGGTGAGGATTTCCTGATAGCCGGTCATCGCGGTGTTGAACACCACTTCGCCGGTGGTCGTGCCGGGTGCGCCTATGGACAGGCCCGTGAAGACCGTTCCGTCGGCCAGCGCGAGCAGGGCTGGCGGGAAGGCTTCTTTGAGAGTGGAAAGCAAGGGGTTCTCCGAAAAGTTCGGGTCGCCCGGTCGCGCTCTGGAATGAAAAGCATCCTGGGCGCGATTTTGTGAAGCTTGCTTGGGATGCTGCCGGGCGACTGTTGTATGAGAAAGCCGCTTATTTTAATCGGTTCACTGAAAGCGCGCTTTCGTATCACGAAAAAATGCTGCGGTGCCTTGAAGGGGTGACAATCCCCGTCATGACGACGCCCGTGAATGCCGATCCGGCAGAGCTTGAAAAATTTTCCGACCTTGCCCACCGCTGGTGGGATGCAGAGGGCGAATTCCGTCCCCTGCACCAGATCAACCCGCTGCGCCTGGCGTGGATTGACGGCATTGCACCGCTGGCGGGCCGGCAGGTGCTGGATGTCGGTTGCGGCGGTGGCATTCTGGCCGAATCCATGGCTGGCAAGGCGGCGCAGGTGACGGGGATAGACCTTGCGACCAAGCCGCTGCGCGTGGCGCAACTGCACGCGCTGGAGGCTGGTATCGCCAATCTGGCCTACCGCGAGGTGAGCGCCGAGACGCTGGCCGAGGAAAGCCCGGCCGGTTTCGATATCGTGACCTGCATGGAGATGCTCGAGCATGTGCCCGACCCGGCCTCGGTCGTTGCCGCCTGCGCGCGCCTTGTCAAGCCGGGCGGCTGGGTGTTTTTTTCCACCATCAACCGCAATCCCAAGTCGTTTGCGTTTGCCATCGTGGGCGCGGAATACGTGCTGAAGCTGCTGCCGCGCGGCACGCATGACTGGGCCAAGTTCATCACACCGAGCGAACTGGCCGCCGCCTGCCGTGCCGCAGGTCTGGACCTGCTGCACACGCGCGGCATGCAATACAACCCGCTCACGCGCCGCTATTGGCTCGATGGCGATACCAGCGTGAACTACCTCGTCGCGACGCAGCGACCGGCGGCATGAGCGGCGCGCTGTTTCATGGCATCCGGGCAGTGCTGTTCGACCTGGACGGCACGCTGATCGACAGCGCGCCGGATCTGGGCGCCGCTGCCGAGCAGATGCGCCTGGCGCGGGGGCTGGAGCCACTCGGGCTGGCTGCCTACCGGGCCCATGCCGGCATGGGCGCGCGCGGCATGATGGGCGTGGCGTTTGGCGTGACGCCGGATCAACCCGAATTTGCCGCGCTGCGTGACGAGTTCTTTGACCGTTACGAGGCTTGCATTCACGACAGAACGCAGGTGTTCGATGGCGTTGCTCCACTGATCGCCGCGCTGCAGGCACGGGGCCTGCAATGGGGAGTGGTCACCAACAAACATGAGCGCTTCACGCGCTTGATTGCTGCGCGTTTGCCCCTTTTTGCCAGCAGCAGTGCCTTTGTCAGCGGCGACACCACACCGCACATGAAACCGCACCCGGCCTCGCTGCTGGAGGCCTGCAGACGGCTCGATCTGGCGTCGTCACACTGCATCTACGTGGGCGACGACGAACGTGACATGGCAGCAGGGCGCGCGGCCGGCATGGGAACGGTGGCGGCGCTCTATGGCTACCTCGGCAGCGATGCGAAGACGCAGGCCTGGGGCGCGGATGCGAGCGTGGGGCATCCGATGCAGTGTCTGGACCTGTTGCCGTGAGTGCCGGCCGGGTGCCGTAGCCCTGACCGGCATCGCCTTCCGGCGCGGATGGTCAGTGGTTCTGGATGGTCTTGAAGAACGCCAGAATGTTGCTGATCTGGTCTTCCTTCAGCGTACCGCCCCAGGTGGGCATGCCGGCATCGGGGCGACCTTCCTCAATGGTTTGTTTGGCGACTTTCAGCCAGTCGTCGCCGTACTTGCCCTTGAGCCGGCGCAGGTCACGTTGACGGATGGGGCTGGCGCCATTGGGCGAATGGCAGTGCGAACAGGTGCTGTTGAACAGCTCCCGCCCAGCGGCGGCCGGATCGGCGGCTGCTGCCACCAGCATCCGATACGGTGATGCTTGACCATAGGGGACTTCCCCATCAGCTGCCGGTATCAGTGCCACATCGGCAGGGCCGGCCTTGCCCTGCGCCATGCCGAGCGCCACGGGCTTGCTCTGCGGAAAGCCGTATTTTTCAGCCAGCGCCGTGATTTGGGGGTGCAGCTCGGTGAGCGCAGCGTCGATGCGCGCCAGGAGTGCGCCGTTGTTTGCCGGCACGGCGACCGCCACCTGGTGGTTCATGTGTTCGCCCGAGACCGGGGTCACGCGCCAGCGGTTGTGGTAGCGGGTCAGGTTGTCATAACCCGCGGTGGGCCCCCACATGAAGGCCGCGTCGATCTCGCCCTTGTCCAGCGCTGCGAGGATATCGGCGTCGCTGCGGTAGGTGACAGTGGTGTAGCCGCCCTGGGCTGCGAGGATGATTTGCGGTGTGGACGCAAACCCGACGCCGATGCGCTTGCCCTTGAGGTCGGCGAGTTGCGAGAAGCTGAAGAATGGCGGCGCCACCACGGCATAGGCGACATCCAGGAAGGCCCGGGTGCGTTTCATGCCGCGCGTGCCGTAGTCCTTGTCCGCTGGCAGGGCGAAGTAGGCGTCGCATTTGCCCGCAAGAATGGTATTGCGCAAGGCCTTGCGCTGGTTCATCGAAAGCCACCAGACGTACTGCGGTTGGGCATCCAGTTTGTGCGCGACCAGATTGGCCAGATCCACGTACAAGCCGTGTTCGGCCCCTTCGGCCTTGCTGTAGGGGAGATTGTCCGGGTCGCTGCAGATGCGCAAGGTTGTTGCGGATGCAGTCGGCGCCGCCAGGGCGCCCGCTGCCAGTACTGCAGAAACCAGGCCCCCAATCCATGCTGTCTTGAGGTTCATGGTTTCACACTTTCGCCATCAGTTCAGGGCAAAGACGAACAGGGTGCCGCCTTCGGAGCTCGCGTTCACCACGTCCGCGCCGATGTCTCCCATGAAGGCCGGGATGCTTTCGGTGCGGCCCGAGACCACCGCCACATACTGCTTGCCATCGATGGTGTAGGTCATCGGTGCGGCCGAGATGCCGGAGCCGGTGTTGAAGCCCCAGAGCTGCTTGCCGTTCTTGGCGTCATAGGCGTTGAACCAGCCTTGCACATTGCCCTCGAACACCACGCCGCCGGCGGTGGACATCGTCCCGCCGGTCCACGGCAGCGGGTTTTTGTCCAGCCAGACCTGCTTGTGCGTCACCGGGTTCCATGCGGTCAGGCCGCCCATGTAGTCGCCCTTCAGCGGCTTCTTGATCTGGAAATCGTTGCCCAGGTAGAACGCGCCACGTTTGTATTCCGGCTGCGTGTCGACCATGTCCATGCACAGGTTGTTGGTCGGGATGTAGACCAGACCGGTGGCGTGGTCGTAGCTCATGGGCATCCAGTTCTTGCCGCCCAGCAGGCTGGGGCAGATGCCCGTTGCCTTGCGCTCCATGCCGGGGCGCATCTTGTTGCCGGGGATTTCCACCGGCCGGCCTGTCGCCAGATCCACCTTGCTGGCCCAGTTCATGTCAACAAAAGGATCGGCCGAAATCAGCTTGCCGTTGGCGCGGTTGAGCACGTAAAAGAAGCCGTTGCGGTTGGCATGCATCAGCACCGGCGTCTTCTTGCCGCCGATGCTCAGATCGCTCAGCACCATTTCGTTCACGCCGTCGTAGTCCCAGGCGTCGTGCGGCGTGAACTGGTAGTGCCACTTGATCTGGCCCGTGCTTGCATCCAGAGCCACCACGGACGAGGTGTACAGATTGGTCTGCTCGCCAATGTCGGAGGTGTCGCTGCCGCGCACCACGGCCGCCCAGGGCGATGGATTGCTGGTGCCGTAATACACCAGATTGAGCTCAGGATCGTAGGAGCCGACAAACCACGCGGCACCGCCGCCGTTCTTGGCCGAGTCACCCTTCCAGGTGTTGCCGTTGGGCTCATTGGGCAGCGGTACGGTGTAGGTGCGCCAGACTTCCTTGCCGGTTGCCTGGTCGAGCGCGACGATGGAGCCGCGCGCACCATACTCGCCGCCGCCGTAGCCGGAAATCACGAGGTTCTTCACCGCCGTCGGCGGCGAGGTGATCACCGAGCCGTTCTTGTAATCGGTGATGGCCGTCTTCCAGAGTTCCTTGCCGGTCTTGGCGTCGAGCGCGACGACGTTCGCGTCCAGGCGCCCGACGAAAATCTTGCCATTGCTGTAGGTCACGCCACGGTTGCCGACGTCGCAGCAGGCGTATTGGTCTATGCCCTTGGGCACGTCCGGCTGGTAGCGCCATTTGAGCGCGCCGGTCTTGGCGTCGACGGCAAACACGGTGGCGGGGCCGAAGGAGGACGACACGTACATGGTGTCGCCGATCACGATGGGCGTTGATTCCTGCGAGCGCAGCGAACCGAGCTGCAGCGTCCATTTGACATGCAGGTTGCCGACGTTCTTGGTCGTGACCTGCGCGGCTTTGCTGAAACGCGTGTTGCCGGCGTCGCCGCCATAAATACCCCATTCCTGGGCGTTCGCCAGGCTGGCGGCAAAGAGAAGCGCGGATGCTACTGTCGTCAGAGCAAATACGCCTCGCTTCATCGTTCTGTTGAGCATGAATAGTCTCCCGGTGGTTGCAGGTGGGCTGAGCCCTCAACCCCCTGGCGGCACCTGGCTCAGGTTCGGCTGCGGCGCTGCATTTCCATTATCAAAACGCATGTGTGCGACAGCAACGCCACTTGTAACAGTGGCCTTGCTGGCGGGCTCTGCCGTTGATGATTCATGAAGAGGCCGGCGAGATCGCCTGCCGCCCCGTAGTCGTTGTTACGTGCGGATTACGGGTCAGCAACAAAAGTGATCAAAGCAACAGGCTGACACGTTCGCGCAGCTTGGGCAGCAACTCGGCTTCAAACCACGGGTTGTGCTTGAGCCAGCCGTTGTTGCGCGGGCTGGGGTGGGGCAGAACCAGGGTGTGCGGCCACCAGCGCTGCCACTCCTGCACCGCGCGCGTGACACCCATCGTGCGCGCTTCGGGCAGGTGCCAGGCCAGCGCGTACTGGCCGATCAGGACGGTCAGCTCGATGTTGGGCAACTGGGCCATCAGGCGTTTGCGCCACAGCGGCGCGCATTCGGGGCGCGGCGGCGCGTCGCCCGAGCCCTGCGCCGCACGGCCGGGGTAGCAAAAGCCCATGGGCACGATGGCCACTTTTTCGCGGTCATAAAAGATCTCCTCGCTCATGCCCAGCCATTGGCGCAAGCGCCGACCGCTGGCGTCGTCGAAAGGCACACCGCTCTGGTGCACCTTGATGCCCGGTGCCTGGCTGGCCAGCAGGATGTGCGCGCCGTGCCCGGCCTGCAGCACCGGGCGCGGGCCCAGCGGCAGGAAAGGTGCGCAGACGGTGCAGGCGCGGATCTCGCGCAGAAGTTTGTCAAGCGAACGGGCGGAGGTCATGCGGTGATTGTCTCGCTGGCAACGACGGCCGGCCGCTACTATCGCGTACACCACTACTCGCTTCAGCAGCAGTCATGACACTGGCAGCCCCGCACATCCCTCTGGCCGAGCGCCTGCGCCCGCACACGCTGGACGACGTGATAGGGCAGAAACAGGTGCTGGGGCCGGGCAAGCCGCTGCGTCTGGCGTTTGAGTCCGGTCAGCCGCATTCCTGCATCCTCTGGGGGCCGCCGGGTACCGGCAAGACAACGATTGCGCGGCTGATGGCACAGGCGTTTGATGCGCAGTTCATCGCGATCAGCGCGGTGCTGGGCGGCGTGAAGGACATTCGCGAGGCGGTGGAGCGCGCGGAGAACGCGCGCCACGGCCTGGCGCCGCAGCGCACCATCGTGTTCGTCGATGAGGTGCATCGCTTCAACAAGAGCCAGCAGGATGCCTTCTTGCCGCATGTCGAAAGCGGCTTGTTCACCTTTGTCGGCGCGACCACGGAGAACCCCTCGTTCGAGGTGAACGGCGCGCTGCTCTCGCGCGCCACGGTGTATGTGCTGCAACCGCTGACGCCCAGCAAGCGCTGCCAGCTATCGAAAATGATGCGACAGAGCGCTTGGTGGCCTATGCCGATGGCGATGCGCGGCGGCTCTTGAACACGCTGGAGCAGCTCGCGGTCACCGCGCAGCAGGCGAAAGTGGAGTGCATCACCGACGCCTGGCTGGTGCAGGTGCTGGGCCAGCAGATGCGCCGCTACGACAAGGGCGGTGAGCAGTTCTACGACACCATCAGCGCGCTGCACAAATCGGTGCGCGGCTCAGACCCCGACGCGGCGCTGCGTTATCTGGCGCGGCGCATCGTGCGCATGGCGTGGGAGGACATCGGCCTGGCGGACCCGCGTGCCATGCAGATCACCAACGAGGCGGCGCAAACCTACGAGCGCCTGGGCAGCCCCGAGGGCGAGCTGGCGCTGGCGCAGGCGGTGATTTATCTCGCCGTGGCGCCCAAGAGCAATGCCGGCTACACCGCTTACAAGAAGGCGCGTGCCCTGGTGGCGCAGGACGGCACGCGACCGGTGCCGCTGCACCTGCGCAATGCGCCGACCAAACTCATGAAGCAGCTCGATTACGGCAAGGGCTACCGCTACGCGCACGATGAGGAGGGCGGTTTTGCGGCCGGCGAGACCTATCTGCCCGACGGCATGGCGCCACCGAATTTCTATGAGCCGGTGCCGCGCGGTCTGGAGATCAGGATCGGCGAGAAGCTGCGCGAGCTGCGTGCGCGCAATGCGGATGCCGCAGGCACGACGCCGGGTGATGGCGGCTGATTGCGTTCAGCGTCGCCTTAGGCGATCGCCACGCGCATCATGTTGGTGGAGCCGCTCTCGCCAAACGGCAGACCTGCCAGGATCACGATGGGGTGGCCGGGCTGGGCAAAGCCCTGGCTGCGCGCGACGTCGGTGGCCATGGGCGCGAGCTGGTCCAGCGATGCCGGGTCCGCCACATGCACCGAGTGCACGCCCCAGGCCAGCGCCAGCTTGCGTGCGGTGCCCAGGTGTGGTGACAGGCTGAGGATGGCGGAGCCGGGCCGCTCGCGCGCGGCGCGCAGACTGGTGCGGCCGCTGCTGGTGTAGCTCACGATGGCGTCGGCCTGCAGCAGTTCTGCGGCGCGCCGCATGGCGCAGCAGACGGCCTGCGTCACGTCTCGGGCATTGGCCTCGGCGGCAGCCTGCGAGGCCTCGATGAGCTGGCGGTACTGGGTGTCGGCCTCGGTGCCCTCGATGATACGGTTCATCATGGTCACGGCCTCCACCGGGTATTTGCCTGCGGCCGATTCGGCCGAGAGCATGACGGCGTCGGCGCCGTCGTAGATGGCGGTGGCCACGTCGGAGGCTTCGGCGCGCGTGGGCACCGGGCTCTCTATCATGGATTCGAGCATCTGCGTGGCGACGATCACCGGCTTGCCGAGCTTGCGGCAGAGCTTGACGATGCGTTTCTGAATGGCCGGAACCTGTTCGGCCGGCATCTCGACGCCCAGATCGCCGCGCGCCACCATGACAGCATCGGTGGCGGCCACCACATCGTCCAGGCGTTCGATGGCCGAGGGTTTTTCGAGCTTGGCGAGCAGGCCCGCGCGGCCGTTGATCAGGGCGCGCGCCTCGGCCAGGTCTTCGGGGCGTTGCACGAAGGACAGCGCCACCCAGTCGGCGCCCAGCTCCAGCGCGGTTTCCAGATCGGCACGGTCCTTGGTGGTGAGCGCCGAGATCGGCAGCACCACGCCGGGCACGTTCACGCCCTTGCGCTCTGACAGCTTTCCACCCACGAGTACCGTGCAATCGGCCGATTGCGCATCGCAGCGCTCGACGCGCACGCGCAGCTTGCCGTCGTCGAGCAGCAGCTCGGCACCAGGTACCAGCGCGGCAAAAATCTCGGGGTGTGGCAGGTTGACCCGCGTTTGCGTGCCAGGCACCTTGTCCAGGTCAAAGCGGAATGTCTGCCCGGCTTGCAGCTGCACCGGGCCGTTCTCGAACACGCCCACGCGCAGCTTGGGGCCTTGCAGATCGGCCAGGATGCCGATGGGGCGACCGGTTTCGCGTTCCACCGCGCGCACGGCGGCAAAACGTGCGGCGTGGTCTTCCCTGCTGCCGTGGCTGAAGTTCATGCGGAACACATCGGCCCCGGCGAGGAAGAGCTGGCGGATCATGTCGGGGCTGGAACTCGCAGGCCCGAGGGTGGCGACGATCTTGGCGCGGCGTGTGCGGTGCATGGTGTGCGGAGGTAGAGGAGGTAGAAGTCAGGTGCCGATCAGGACGACGCGAAAATCATTGACGTTGGTGAGCGTGGGGCCGGTGATGACCGAATCGCCCAGCGCCTCGAAGAAGCCGTGGCCGTCGTTGGCGTCCAGGCTGTGCTGTGGCCGAATGCCGTGCGCAAAGGCGCGCGCAAGCGTGTCCGGGCTGACGCTGGCACCGGCGATTTCTTCCATGCCATCCACGCCATCGGTATCGCCCATCAGCGCGTGGATGCGTGTATGGCCGCGGGCAGCGATGGCGAACGACAGCAGGCATTCCACATTGCGCCCGCCGCGCCCCTGGCCGCGCAGCGTGACCGTGGTCTCGCCGCCAGACAGGAGAGCGCAGGGCGGGCGAAAGGGCTCGCCGCGCTCGGCCATCTGCAGCGCGATGGCCGCCAGCACCTTGCCGACATCGCGTGCTTCGCCTTCGATCGCATCGCTCAGGATGTAGGGGGTGTAGCCATGCTGGCGGGCGATGGCGGCGGCCGCCTGCAGCGCCTGCTGAGGTGCGGCAATGATGCGGGTGGTGAGGCCCGCCAGGCGCGGGTCTTGCGGTTTGATCGACTCACCGGCGCCACTCTCCAGCACCTGGCGCACCGGCGCCGGCAGCTCAATGCCATAGCGCTGAACGATGTCGAGCGCGTCCTGGCAGGTGCTGGCATCACCCACCGTGGGGCCGGAGGCAATGTCGCGCGGAGCATCGCCCGGCACGTCGGAGAGCAGCAGCGTGATGACGCGCGCGGGGTGGCAGGCCGCGGCAAGGCGCCCACCCTTGATGGAGGACAAATGGCGGCGTACGGTGTTCATCTCGCTGATGCTGGCGCCGCTGGCGAGCAGCGCGCGGTTCACCTGCTGCTTGTCTTGCAACGTCAGCCCCGGCAGCGGCAAGGGCAGCAGCGCGGAGCCGCCACCGGAGATCAGGCACAGCACCACATCATCGGCAGTGAGGCTCTCTGCCAGCGCCAGCATGCGCTGCGCGGCCGCCAGCCCGGCGGCATCGGGCACGGGGTGTGCGGCTTCCACGATTTCGATGCGCTCGCAGGCAACCTTGTAGCCGTAGCGCGTCACCACCAGGCCGGTGAGCGCGCCTTGCCAATGGTCTTCGACCGCGCGCGCCATCGCCGCCGACGCCTTGCCCGCGCCGATGACCACCAGCCGCCCCTTGACCTCCTCGGGCCGCGGCAGATGCGGCGCCACGCACAGCGCGGGCTGGGCCGATGCGATGGCCGCATCGAACATCGCACGCATCAGCTCGCGCTCGTTCATGGCGCTCATTCGGCCTGCTGGCCGATCTCGAAGTTGGAGAGTTGCTCCAGCGCGCGCACCATGCCGGAATGGTCCCAGCCTTCGCCGCCGTGGGCCACGCAGGCGGAAAAGAGCTGCTGCGCCGTGCCCGTGGCCGGCAGCGCCAGGCCGAGTTGGCGCGCCGCGGTGAGCGCCAGGTTCAGATCCTTCTGGTGCAGCTTGATGCGGAACCCCGGGTTGAAGGTGCGCTTGATCATGCGCTCGCCCAGAATTTCCAGGATGCGCGAAGTGGCCAGCCCCCCCAGCAGGGCCTCGCGCACCTTGGCTGGGTCGGCACCGGCGCGGGCGGCAAACAGCAGGCCTTCGGAGACGGCGTTGATGGTCAGCGCCACCACGATCTGGTTGGCCACCTTGCAGGTCTGGCCGTCGCCGGTGCCGCCGACGCGCGTGATGTTCTTGCCCATGCAGGCGAGCACCGGTTTGACGCGCTCGAACACCTCGTTTTTGCCGCCGCACATGATCGAAAGAGTGGCGTTCTTTGCGCCCACGTCGCCGCCAGAGACCGGGGCGTCGATGTAATCGCAGCCCAGGGCTTCGATCTTTGCCGCATATTCCTTGGTTTCCACCGGCGAGATCGACGACATGTCGATGACGACCTTGCCCCGAGTCAAACCTTCGGCGACGCCGTTCTCGGCGAACAGCACCTTGCCCACGTCGGGCGTGTCCGGCACCATGATGATGACGATGTCCGCCTTCTGCGCCACTTCCTTGCCGCTAGCGCAGGCGCTGCCGCCGGCCTCGGTCAGTTCGCCAGGCACTTTGCCGCGGCTGTGCAGAAAGACCTTGTGTCCGGCCTTGATCAAGTGCCCCGCCATGGGCGTGCCCATGATGCCCAGGCCGATGAAGCCGATATTCAGTGCGTGTGTACTCATGCTGCAGATTCCTTTCTTGTTGTGTGACGCGTGTTATGCGGTGAGCGCCTTGACCCAGCCCAGGCCGGCTTCGGTGGTGTCGGCCGGCTTGTACTCGCAGCCGATCCAGCCGTCGTAGCCGATGCGATCCAGATGCTGGAACAGGAAGCGGTAATTGAGCTCGCCCGTGCCCGGCTCGTTGCGCCCCGGGTTGTCGGCAAGCTGGATGTGCTTGATGGATTTGAGCTGCTTTTGCAGCGTGGCGGCGATCTCGCCTTCCATGCGCTGCATGTGATAGATGTCGTACTGGATGAAGAGGTTGTCCGATCCCACCTGCTCGATCACCTCGAGCGCCTGCGCCGTGCGGTTCAGGTAGAAGCCCGGGATGTCGAAGGTGTTGATCGGCTCCATCACCAGGCGCAGACCGGCGGCCTTGAGCTCGCCGGCGGCGAAGCGCAGGTTCTCGACAAAGGTCTGTTGTACCTGGCGCGCATCAGCACCCGCCGGCACCTTGCCGGCCAGGCAGTTGAGCTGCGGCGCGCCCAGCGCCTTGGCGTAGCGGATGGCAGTGGCCACGCCGTCGCGAAATTCGGCCGTGCGTGCCGGGTCGCAGGCGATGCCGCGATCGCCCGCCTCCCAGTCGCCCGCGGGCAGGTTGTGCAGCACCAGCTGCAGGCGGTATTCCTGAAGCAGCGCCTTGATTTCCTCGGGTTGGTAGGCATAGGGAAAGAGAAACTCGACCGCGTCAAAACCGGCGGCGCGCGCGGCGCCAAAACGCTCCAGAAACGGGCGCTCGGTGAAGAGCATGGTGAGGTTGGCGGCAAATTTCGGCATGGTGTGATTCCTTTCAATCGAGCAAGGCCAGCGAGGTGGGTGCGTCGGCTTTGCTGCCGGCGAGTTCTTCGAATTCGTTCACATTGTCGATCTCCGTGCCCATGGCGATGTTGGTCACGCGCTCGAGGATCACTTCTATCACTACCGGTACCTGGTACTCGGCCATCCAGGCTTCGGCCTGCTTGATCGCCGGGGCGATTTCCTTTTGCTCGTGCACGCGGATCGCCTTGCAACCCAGGCCTTCGGCTACCTTCACATGGTCCATGCCATAGCCCTTGACCTCGGGTGAGTTGATGTTTTCGTAGGCCAGCTGCACGCAGTAATCCATGTCAAAACCACGCTGGCTCTGGCGGATCAGCCCGAGGTAGCTGTTGTTGACCACGATGTGGATGTAGGGCAGCTTGAACTGCGCGCCGACGGCAAGTTCTTCCACCAGGAACTGGAAGTCGTAGTCGCCCGAGAGTGCAACGATCTTGCGCTTGGGGTCGGCCACGCGCACCCCCAGGGCCGCCGGCAGCGTCCAGCCCAAGGGGCCGGCCTGCCCGGCGTTGATCCAGTGGCGCGGCTTGAACACATGCAGGAACTGCCCGCCGGCGATCTGCGACAGACCAATGGTGGAGACATAGCAGGTGTCGCGGTCGAACGCGTTGTTCATGCACTGGTAGACGCGCTGGGGCTTGAGCGGCACGGTGTCGAAATTGGTCTTGCGCAGGTACTGGATGTCCTTCTTGCGGCCTTGGCACTCGGCAGCCCAGCCGCTGAAGTCGCGCAGCGTGCCGGCCTGCTTCCATTCCCGGGCCACTTGCACGAAAAGTTGCAGCGCGGCCTTGGCATCGGAGACGATGCCCAGCTCGGGCGCGAAGATGCGGCCGATCTGCGTCGGCTCGATGTCCACGTGCACGAAACGCCTGCCCTTGCAATAGACATCGGTCGAGCCGGTATGGCGATTGGCCCAGCGGTTGCCGATGCCCAGTACGCAGTCGCTCGCCAGCATGTTGGCGTTGCCGTAGCGGTGTGCGGTCTGCAGACCGACCATGCCAGCCATCAGCGGATGGTCGTCGGGCATTGCGCCCCAGCCCATCAGGGTCGGGATGATCGGCACGCCGGTGATCTCGGCAAACTGCACCAGCAGATCGGCGGCGTCGGCGTTGATGATGCCGCCGCCGGCGACGATCAAGGGGCGATCGCATTCGTTCAGGATGGACAGCGCCTTCTCCACCTGCTTGCGCGTGGCAGCCGGTTTGTACGCGGGAAGCGGCTCGTAGGTGTCGATGTCGAACTCGATCTCGGCCATCTGCACATCGAACGGCAGGTCGATCAGCACCGGCCCCGGGCGGCCCGAGCGCATCAGGTGAAAGGCCTGCTGGAACACGCGCGGCACCTGGGCGGGTTCGAGCACCGTGGTGGCCATCTTGGTCACGGGCTTGGCGATGCTGGCGATGTCCACCGCCTGGAAGTCTTCCTTGTGCATCCGGGCGCGCGGCGCCTGGCCGGTGATGCACAGAATCGGGATCGAATCGGCGCTGGCGGAATACAAGCCGGTCAGCATGTCGGTGCCGGCCGGGCCGGAGGTGCCCAGGCACACGCCGATGTTGCCCGCCACCGCGCGGGTGTAGCCCTCGGCCATGTGCGAGGCGCCTTCCACATGGCGCGCCAGCACGTGGGCAATGGTGCCGCGCTCCTTGAGCTGCGCATACAGCGGGTTGATGGCGGCACCCGGCACGCCAAAGGCCTGGGTGATGCCTTCTTTCTCCATCACCAGCACCGCGGCCATCGCGGCCTTCATTTTTGCCATTGCCATTACTCCTTGGAAACAGTGGACTGCATTGGCGGCAATGGTCGCCCCTGAGGCTTCACAAGGGAAGGTGGCTATTGCGCATGATGCTTATTCCGTGGTGGAATAGAGCAATGGACCGCATCCAGGACATCCGCCTGTTCATCCGCATCGTCGATCTCGGCTCGTTCAGCAAGGCCGCGCAGGAGCTGGGCATAGGCCAGCCGGCAGCGACCAAGCAGATCAACCGCATGGAGGCGCAGTTGGGCGCGCGCCTGCTGCACCGCACCACGCATGGCGTGAGCGCTACGGAAATCGGCCTGCTGTACTACGAAAAATGCAAGCTCATCTGCCTGCATGCGGATGAGGCAAGTTCCGTGGGCACGCTGCTGCAGACCCAGGCGGAAGGCAGCATGCGCATCAGCTCATCGGTGGCCTTCGGGCGGCGCGTGATGGCGCCGCTGGTGCTGGAGTTCATGCGCATGAACCCGCAGCTGCAGATCGAGCTGCTGTGCGACGACCGCTACGTGAACCTGGTGGAGCAGGGCGTGGATGTGGCGGTGCGCCTGGGCAAGCTGGCCGATTCAACACTGGGCGCGGCCTGGCTGGGCGTCAATCCCTGGGTGCTCGTGGCCTCCGGCAGCTACCTCAAGGAACATGGCACGCCGCGCAAGCCGGAGGACCTGGCGCGCCACGATGTGCTGATCTACAGCAGCGTGCAGGGCGATGAGCGCTGGCATTTCACCGGACGCGCCGGCGAGCAGCGCAGCGTGACGGTGCGCGGGCGGCTGCGCTCCAACAACCTTTCCATGCTGCTGCTGGCGGCGCGCAGCGGCCTGGGCATCGCCGCGCTGCCGCGCTATGTGGCGCAGCGCTCGCTGGTCGATGGCGCGGTGGTGAGCCTGCTGGATGCCTGGCAGTTGCCGCAGCAGGAGGTGCATGCGGTCTTCCCCTCGCCACGCCTGGTGCCGGCCAAGGTGCGCCAGTTCATCAGCTGGATGCAGGGGCAATTTGGACGTGAGTGGTGGGAGCGCGGCGATGCCTGATACGGCTTTGCCTTCAAACGTATAACTGCGTTGGTTCGCCTTGCCGTGCGACAGCACTGTCTGCGGCTTCCCGCCTTGTTCTACGCTTGAATGCAAAGCCTTGTGAGGGCAGGCTCAGCGCCGCTGCCACACTGCCGCGAAGAAGCCGTCGGTCTGGTGGCGGTGCGGCCACAGGCGCAGGTAGCGCTGGCCGTCCGGGCCGCCGCTGCACAGGCTGTGTGGCTCTGCCACCTTGAGCTGCGCCAGCAACTCACCCACCGGCAGCGGCGTGAAGTCCGGCTGCGCGGCGCCAAAGGCTTCGGCGATGGCTTCGTTTTCTTCGGCCAGCAGGCTGCAGGTGGCGTAGACCAGGCGCCCGCCGGATTTCAGCAGACGCGCGCTGCTCGCCAGGATGGCGGCCTGCTTGATGGCGAGCTCTTGCAGGGCCTGCGGCGACTGGCGCCATTTCAAATCAGGGTTGCGCCTGAGCGTTCCCAGACCGGAGCAGGGCGCGTCCACCAGCACCCGGTCGATCTTGCCGGCCAGGCGCTTGATGCGCTCGTCGCGCTCATGCGCAATCGCCGCCGGATGCACGTTGGACAGGCCCGAGCGCGCCAGGCGCGGTTTCAAGGCATCCAGCCGGTGCGCGGACACATCAAACGCGTACAGCCGCCCGGTGCTGCGCATGCTGGCGCCTATGGCCAGCGTCTTGCCGCCGGCGCCGGCGCAGAAATCGACCACCATTTCCCCGCGTTTGGCGTCCAGCAGCAGCGCCAGCAATTGCGAGCCCTCGTCCTGCACCTCGATGGCGCCGTCGGTGAAGAGCGCCAGCTTGTTCAGCGCCGGCTTGCCCTGCACGCGCAGGCCCCAGGGGGAATACGGTGCTTCTTCCGATTTGATAGCTGCTTGTGCAAGCTGGTCCTGCGCTGCAGGCCGTTTCAGCTTCAAGGTATTGACCCGCAGGTCGAGCGGCGCAGGCGCCAGCAGGCTGTCGCACAGAGGCCAGAAGTCTGCGCCGGTTTGCGCCTTGAGCCGCTCGGCCAGCCAGGGGGGCAGATTGTGGCGCTCGGGCTCGAACCATTCCTCGGGTTGCACGGCGTTGCAGCCATCCAGCCAATCCGATTCCTGCGCCGACAGCGCGCCCTGCAGAAAGCCGCGCACGCCGGCGAACCCGAGGATGGCCAGGCGCCGCTCACGCGGGCCCGAGCCGGAACGCGCCAGGCGTTCGAACTGCAGCTTGCGCCGCAGCACGGTGTAGGTGGTTTCGGCCAGCGTGCCGCGCTCGCGCGGGCCCAGGTGCCGGTGCTCGCGAAAAAAGCGCGAGACCACGGCGTCGGCCGGGTGTTCAAAGGTGAGGACTTGCCGCAGCAGATCGCTGCAGGCTTCGAGCAGGGCTTGGGGGTGCATGGCTTGTCAGTTCAATCAGGCGTTAGCGCAAGCGAGGTATGCGCCGACAGCTATCAATGTGAGAGAAATTGGGCGATGGCACGGGGATAGATCAGGTGCTCCTGCGTGAGCACGCGCGCGGCGAGCATATCGGCGCTGTCGCCCGCCAGGATGGGCACGACGGCCTGATCGACGATGGGTCCCACGTCCAGTTCCGCCGTCACCTGGTGCACCGTGCAGCCGGCAAACTTGCAGCCCGCATCGATGGCGCGCTGATGCGTGTGCAGGCCGGGGAAGGCCGGCAGCAGCGAGGGGTGGATGTTGAGCAGCCGCCCGGCGTAATGCGCCACGAAGCCGGGGGTGAGAATACGCATGAAGCCCGCGAGCACGACCAGGGCCGGTTGATGGACATCGATGCGCTGCATGAGCGCGGCGTCGAACGTCTCGCGGCTGGTGAACGCCTGGTGGTCCAGCACGCCAGTGGCGATGCCGTGATCCTGCGCGAACGCCAGGCCCTTGGCATCTGCCCGGTTGCTCAAGACCGCGGCGACGCGGGCATCCAGGCGCGCCGCCCAGTTCTGTTGCGCCGCGCTGCGCACGATGGCCGCCATGTTGGAGCCGGTGCCAGAGATGAGAATCACGATGTTTTTTGTCACTCCAGGATTATCCCAGCCATGCCCTTCGATCCGCGCCTGCAGCCCCTGTCCGCCACCGAGGCCCGCGTGCTTGCCACGCTGCTGGAGAAATCCCGCACCGTGCCCGACAGCTATCCGCTGACCCTGAACAGCCTGGTGCTGGGCTGCAACCAGAAGACCAGCCGCGAGCCTGTGATGCAGCTGACCGACGCCGAGGTGCAGCAGGCGCTGGATGCGCTGCGCCAACGGGCGCTGGTGGTGGAAATCGGCGGCGCGCGCGTGGCGCGCTGGGAGCACAACTTCAGCCGCGGCATCGGCGTGCCCGACCAGTCCGCGGCGCTGCTGGGCCTGCTGCTGCTGCGCGGCCCGCAGACTGCCGCCGAGCTGCGTCTGAACGCCGAGCGCTGGCACCGCTTTGCCGATACCTCGTCGGTCGAGGCCTTTCTGCAGGAGCTGGCCGAGCGCAGCGATGAAAAAGGCGGGCCGCTGGTGCTGCTGCTGCCGCGCGCCCCGGGCGCGCGCGAACCGCGCTGGGCGCAGTTGCTTTGCGGGCCGGTGGATGTGCAGGCGCTGGCAGCGGCGCAACCCGCGGCGCGCAGCGGTGATGGGCTGGAGCAGCGCGTGCAGGCGCTGGAGATGCAGGTGGCGCAGCTTGGCGAACAGGTGCGCCAGCTGTGCGCGCAGCTCGGGCTCACGCCTGAGTGAATGAGGGCAGGGCGAGCCGCCTGTCCTGCTGTTGACAGGCGCCTGCCCTGGCGCGTGCTACAACGCCCGCAGCAAAGGAGATTCCCCATGGATCTGGCATTCACGCCCGAAGAACAGGCCTTCCGCGAAGAGGTGCACCGCTGGGTGCGCGCCCACCTGCCGCCGGAGATTTCGCACAAGGTGCACAACGCCCTGCGCTTGACGCGCGACGACATGCAGGGCTGGGCAAAAATCCTCGGCAAAAAGGGCTGGCTTGGCTACGGCTGGCCCAAGGAATTTGGCGGCCCGGGCTGGAGCGCGGTGCAAAAACACCTGTTCGAAGAGGAATGCGCGCTGGCCGGCGCGCCGCGCATCGTGCCGTTTGGCCCGGTGATGGTGGCGCCGGTCATCATGGCGTTCGGTTCGCCCGAGCAGCAGCGTCGTTTTCTGCCCGGCATCGCCAGCGGCGAGGTCTGGTGGAGCCAGGGCTATTCCGAGCCGGGTTCGGGCTCGGACCTGGCCAGCCTCAAGACCCGCGCCGTGCGCCAGGGCGACAAGTACATCGTCAACGGCCAGAAGACCTGGACCACGCTGGGCCAGTACGGCGAGTGGATGTTCAACCTGGTGCGCACCTCTACCGAGGGCAAGCCGCAGACCGGCATCTCGTTCCTGCTGCTGGACATGAAGAGCCCGGGCGTGACAGTGCGCCCGATCCGGCTGCTGGACGGCGAGTGCGAAGTCAACGAGGTGTTTTTCGACAACGTCGAAGTGCCGGCGGAGAACCTCATCGGCGAGGAAAACAAGGGCTGGAACTACGCCAAGCACTTGCTCAGCCACGAGCGCACCAACATTGCCGATGTCAACCGCAGCAAGCGCGAGCTGGAGCGCCTCAAGCGCATCGCGCAGCGCGAAGGCTTGTGGGATGACCTGCGGTTTCGCGACCAGATAGCTCTGCTGGAGGTCGACATCGTCGCGCTGGAAATGATGGTGCTGCGCGTGCTGGCGGCGCAAAAAAGCGGCAAGAACCCGCTGGATATCGCCGGCCTGCTCAAGATCCGCGGCAGCGAGATTCAGCAGCGCTACAGCGAGCTGATGATGCTGGCCGCCGGGCCGTTTGCGCTGCCGCTCATCCACGAGGCGATGGAAGCCGGCTGGCAGGGCGACTTCCCGGGCGGCGATGTGGCGCTGGCGCCACTCGCTTCCACCTATTTCAATCTGCGCAAGACGACGATCTACGGTGGCAGCAACGAGGTGCAGCGCAATATCGTCGCCCAGACGGTGCTGGGTTGAGAGGAGGCAGAAATGGATTTCGATTTTTCCGAAGACCAGGAACAACTGCGCGACGCGGTGCGCCGCTGGGTGGAGAAGGCCTACGGCTTCGAGCGCCGCCGCGCCATCGTCGCCGCCGGCGGTTTTGACCGCAAGGCCTGGGGCGAACTGGCCGAACTGGGATTGACCGCACTCACCGTGCCGGAGGCGCACGGCGGCCTGGGCCAGGGCGCGGTCGACGCGATGGTGGTGATGGAAGAACTGGGCCGCGGCATCGTGCTCGAGCCGCTGGCGCAGAGCGTGATCGCAGCGCGTGTGCTGGCCGATTTCGCGCCGGCCGCGCTGCAGGCCCGATGGCTGCCGCGCATCGCCAGTGGCGAGACGCTGATGGTGCTGGCGCAGCAGGAGAAACGGGCACGCTACCGGCTCGATGTTTGCGAGGCAAAAGCCACTCAAGCGCAAGGTGGACATGCACTGGCAGCTCATAAAAGCATAGTCCCTGCCGCCGACCACGCCGATGCCTGGCTGGTGCCCGCGCAGCTCGATGGCGGCATCGCCCTGTTCCTCGTCGAAAAAGGCGCGAGCGGCGTGCAGACGCAGGGCTACGGCCTGCAGGACGGTGGCCGAGCCGCCGAGCTGCGGCTGGCCGACACACCGGCCACGCTGGTCACCAAAGACGGTCTTGAGGCGCTGGAGCTGGCGCAGGACATTGGCATAGCCGCCACCTGCGCCTACGCCGTCGGCGTGATGGATCAGACCTTGGCGGTGACGGTGGACTACATGAACCAGCGCAAGCAGTTCGGTGTTGCCATCGCCAGCTTTCAGGCGCTGCGCCACCGCATGGCCGACATGAAGATGCAACTGGAACTGGCGCGCTCGATGAGCTACTACGCCAGCCTGAAGCTGGGTGCACCGACGGGCGAGCGCCGCCAGGCGCTGTCACGCGCCAAGGTGCAGCTGGGTCAGGCCATGCGCTTCGTCGGCCAGCAGGCCGTGCAATTGCATGGCGGCATAGGCGTGACCGACGAATACATAGCCAGCCACTACTTCAAGTCGCTCACGCAACTCGAACTGAGCTGGGGCGACACACTGCACCACCTGGGCGAGGTCTCGAGCCGGATGCAGGAGACGGCCGGCGTGTTTGCCTGAAACCGTAGGGCACTAGTGATCCGGCCTTTACCGGAATGGCGCGAAGCCGCTGCTTTGCAGTCGGTCGCACAGTGGCTGGGCTGCAATGGAGGTGATGCGATGGATCAGGCTGTGCGTGGCGTGTTGGTGCTGCTGTTGATGTTTGGCAGCGCCGGAGGGGCGCTGGCGATCAACAAGTGCGTTGGCGCTGGTGGCAAAGTCTCGTACCAAGAGGCCGCATGCGCGGGCGCTGGAGGCGCGATAGAGATCAAGCCCGCCCGTGGCGTGGACGCACCGACACCAGTGCCAGCACAGACGCCGGCACAGGCTGATGCAGCCACGCCGACCGCTGCCAAGCCGAAGGAAGGCCCGTTTGGCGCCAGCTACCAGCGGCGATTTTTCCTGGAAAACCGTGGCGTGCCTGATGCGCGCGCGGCGACGCAATACAACAAGCTGGAGTGCGAGCGCAAACTCAAGAAGCTGGAAGCCGACAAAGCCGGTGCCAGAAACAACTTGGCAGGCGCCACCTACCTGCAATCATTGGCGGCAACCATGCAAGCCGAAGCCACCATGTGCGACATGCGCGCGCGTGAGCTGCAGACGCGCCAGCAGGAGCTGGAAAGAGAGTTGCGCGAACTGCAGGCGCAGCAACCGTAGCGGTTAAAGACCCAACGGCGGACGCCACGCCATCCAAAGCGCATCCACCGCGCAAAACGATATCAAAGGGTAAAATAGGTTTATTGGGAGTATTTACCCTTTTTTGGCTTTTTCTTGGAGGTGTTCGATGTCCGCAGCGACTGCTTTGGCCCCGATGGCCTTCCCCGCGCTGGCGCGCACGCCCGCATCCGATGTCAAAAAGCTGGGCTGGCGTGGCGTGATGCGCGTGGTGGGGCAGGATGGCGCGGTGGTGGTGACCAACCACGATCGTCCCGAGGCGGTGATTCTCTCCACGCAGGAGTATCAGCGTTTGCTGCAAGCCGCCGAGTCCGCCCGCGCACGGCAGGACGATGCGCTGCAGGCATTGCGCCAGCGGTTCGACGAGCGGCTTGCGGGCCTGCGTGCCACCGATGCCGGAGAGCGTCTGCGGGACGTTCTGGCGCAGCCGGCGATACTTGCGGGCCAGGTCAGAGTTGGTCAGACGCACTGATTTCGAAATCTCTTTTTTTGATAGCTTCCAGCGCTTGTCAGTAAAGCGCTGCAGCTGTTTTTGATCCGAATGTCCCGGCCCGTCATCTATGTGCTCGCTGGCGTCAATGGCGCCGGCAAGAGCTCGATCGGCGGGCATTTGCTCACGCGTGCGGGGCTGGCCTGGTTCAACCCCGACGCGTTTGCGCGCGAGTGGTTGGCGACGGGCATGACCGATCAGACCGAGGCCAACGCGGTGGCCTGGAACGAGGGCATGCGCCGGCTCGACGAGGCCATTGCCGAGGGGCGCAGCCATGCGCTGGAAACCACGCTGGGCGGCGCGAGCATGACCGCACGGCTGCGCGAGGCCAGCCGTACGCACGATGTGTTGATCTGGTTTTGCGGCCTGGCGACGCCCGAGCTGCACCTGAGGCGCGTGCGCAAGCGCGTGGCAGCCGGGGGCCACGATATCCCGGAAGTCAAGATCCGCGAGCGCTGGACGGCGTCGATCGCCCATCTGATCGCCCTGCTGCCCCATCTGGCCGAGGTCCGCCTGTTTGACAACAGCGCCAGCGCCGCGCCGGGCGAGGTGGTGCCCGACCCGCTGCCGGTGGCGGTGTTCCGCGAGGGGAAGCTCATCTGGCCGTTGTCCGACGACCTGGAGCAACTGGCCCGCACGCCCGATTGGGCCAAGCCGGTGCTGGAGGCGGGGCTGCCCGCCCGGTGATTCAGCTCTTCTTCTGCACCATCTTGATGATGCTGGAAAAATCTTCCCCGCCGTGTCCCGCCAGGCTGTGCGCGGCGTACAGCGCGCGCGCCAGACCGCCGAGCGGCGTCGAGGCGCGCGTGGCGGTGGCGTTCTCTTGCGACAGCCCCAGGTCCTTGAGCATCAGGTCGGTGCCAAACCCGCCTGCGTAGCCCTTGCTCGCCGGGGCGTTCTCGTGCACGCCGGGGTAGGGGTTGTATTTTTCCAGCGCCCAGTTGCCGCCCGAGCTGCGGCGCATGATTTCGGCCAGCACCTTGGGGTCCAGCCCGTTGGCCACGCCCAGGCTCATCGCCTCGCTGGTGCCGATCATCAAAATGCCGAGCAGCATGTTGTTGCAGATCTTGGCGGTCTGGCCCGCGCCGATGGCACCGGCGTGGAAGATGTTGGCGCCCATTTTTTCGAGCACTGGGCGGGCGCGCTCCAGGTCGGCGTTCGAGCCGCCGACCATGAAGGTGAGCGTGCCGGCCACCGCGCCGCCGACGCCGCCGGAGACTGGTGCGTCGATGAAGGCCAGGCCCGCAGCCTGCGCGGCCTTGGCGACTTTCTGGCTGGTGGCGGCGGCGATGGTTGAGCTGTCGATCACCAGCGTGCCTTGGGCGATGTGCGCCAGCAGTCCGCCGCTGCCGCCATGGCCCAGGTACAGGCCTTCGACGTGGTGGCTGGCGGGCAGCATGCTGATGACGACTTCCGCGCCCTTGACTGCCGCCTCGCTGCTAGCGGCAATCTGGACGCCTGCGGCCTTGGCGGTTTCGCAGGCGGCAGGGACGAGGTCAAAGGCCTGCACGTTGTGGCCGGCCTTGTGCAGGTTGATGGCCATCGGGCCGCCCATGTGACCCAGGCCGATGAAGGCGATTTGCATGTGTTGTCTCCTTGAGTGAAGTGGTGGTGGTTAGGCTTTTGTCTTGCTCCTTCCCCCTCTGGGGGAAGGCGGGGATGGGGGCGGGCTTGTGCTGGCGCCGCTGGCCCCCACCCCGACCCTCCCCCAGAGGGGGAGGGAGTTCTCTGTTACCTCATCGGATCGCATCGGGCGCATCGCCATCGAGCATCCTGCGCCCGATGATCACGCGCATGATTTCGTTCGTGCCTTCCAGGATCTGGTGCACGCGTGCGTCGCGCAGCAGGCGCTCCAGCGGAAAGTCGCGCAGATAGCCGTAGCCGCCGTGCAGTTGCAGCGCGTCGTTGATCACATCGAAGCAAGTGTCGGTGGCGAAGCGCTTGGCCATGGCGCAATAGGTGGTGGCGTCGGGCGCTGCGGCGTCGAGTTTGCTGGCGGCCAGGCGCACCATCTGGCGCGCGGCGACGAGTTGCGTAGCCATGTCCGCCAGCTTGAATTGCAGCGCCTGGAAGCTCGCCAAGGTTTTGCCGAACTGCTTGCGCTCCTGCAGGTAGCGCTGCGCGTGCGCGAGCGCCCCTTGCGCCGCGCCGACCGAGCAGGTGGCGATGTTGATGCGCCCGCCGTCGAGCCCCTTCATCGCGATCTTGAAGCCTTCGCCCTCGCGCCCGAGCAGGTGGCTGGCGGGGATGCGTACGTTGTCAAAGCTGATGGTGCGCGTGGGCTGGCTGTTCCAGCCCATCTTGTGTTCCTTCTTGCCGTAGCTGATGCCCGGCAAATCGGCCGGAACCGCAAAGGCGCTGATGCCGCCCGCGCCCGCGTCGCCGCTGCGCGCCATCAAGACCAGCATGTCGGTGCTGCCGGCGCCGCTGATGAAGGCCTTGCCGCCGTTGATGAGGTATTCGCCGCCTTGCAACCGGGCGCTGGTCTTGATGGAGGCGGCGTCCGATCCGCTGCCGGGCTCGGTCAGGCAGTAGCTGGCGAGTTTTTGGCCGCTGGTCAAGGCCTCGCCCCATTCGCCGCGCACTGCGTCCGTGGCCCAGGTGCCCAGCATCCAGGTCGCCATGTTGTGGATGGTGATGAAGGCGGTGGTGCTGGGATCGACAGCCGCAAGTTCTTCGAACACCAGCGTGGCGTCGAGCCGGGGCGGGCGCGTACAGGCCGCAAAAGCCGAGCTCGCCGGCCTTGGCGATGGCCTCGCGCGGGAAGATGGCCTCTTCATCCCATTTCGCGGCGTGCGGCGCGAGTTCGCTCTGCGCGAACTGGCGCGCGGTCTCGGCAAAGGCGCGCCGGTCTTCGGAGAGTTCGAAATCCATGCGTCAGGTCTCCTGCTTGTCGTTTTATAGCTGCCAGCGCTTGATGGGCAAGGGCTGGAGCCTGATTTTGCTTGTATTCATCCTCCCCCTGTGGGGAAGGGCAGGGTGGGGGCCTGGGCGCTCGAACGAGCGCTGCGCTCAAGCAAGCCCCCACCCCAACCTCGGTGCTGGCGACGAAACGCCGCCGCTCTTCAGGCTGTCCAGTTCCGCGCATGCGGAACTGGAGCCGCAGCCTTCAGCCCCAGCGGGGGAAGGAGCCAAAGCCCGCGCTTACTTCAGGCTGATGGTGGTATTCATCGCGTGGTGCTCTTCATCGTCAAACCAGCGCTCGGTGATCGTCTTGGTCTGGGTGTAGAACAGCACCACCTGCTTGCCGTAGGGGCCGAGGTCGCCGAGCTTGGAGCCGCGGCTGCCGGTGAAGGAGAATAGCGAAACCGGCACCGGCACCGGCAGGTTGATGCCGACCTGGCCGACGTCGATGTCTTCCTTGAACTTGCGCGCCGCGGCGCCCGAGCGCGTGAAGATCGCGGTGCCGTTGCCGTTGGGGTTGGCGTTGATGAACTCGATCGCCTGCTCCAGGTTGTCGGCGGGCACGATGCACAGCACCGGACCGAAGACTTCCTGGTCGTAGATGCTCATGCCGGGCTTCACATTGCTGAAGATGGTCGGGCCGACGAAGTTGCCCTTCTCGTAGCCGGGCACGCTGGGGTTGCGGCCGTCAAGCTCCAGCGTGGCGCCTTCCTTGATGCCTTGTGCGATCAGGCCTTCGACGCGGTCGCGCGCGGCGCAGGTGATCAAGGGGCCGACGTCGGTGCCGGCGGCCGTGCCGACGTTGACCTTGAGCGTCTTGGCCTTGGCGACGACGTCAGGAATCCACTTCTGCGCCTCGCCGACGAGCACCATCACCGAGATCGCCATGCAGCGCTGGCCGGCGGCGCCGAACGATGCGCCCAGCAGCGCGTTGAGCGCCTGTTCCTTGTTGGCGTCGGGCATCACGATGGCGTGGTTCTTCGCGCCCATCATGCACTGCACGCGCTTGCCGGCGAGGCTGGCGCGGTGGTAGACATGGGTGCCGACCTTGGTCGAACCGACGAAGCTGATGGCCTTGATGTCCGGGTGGTCGCAGATCGCGTTCACGGTATCGGCCATGCCATGCACGACGTTGAGCACGCCGGGCGGCACGCCCGCTTCCAGGGCCAGTTCACACAGGCGCATGGTGACCATCGGGTCCTGCTCGCTGGGCTTGAGCACGAAGGTGTTGCCGCAGGCGATCGCCATCGGGAACATCCACAGCGGAATCATGGCCGGGAAGTTGAACGGCGTGATGCCGGCGCACACGCCCAGCGGCTGCATCAGCGTGAAGGTGTCGACGCCGGTGGCGATGTTGTTGCCTACCTCGCCGAGCTGCAGCGTGCCGATGCTGGCCGCGTGCTCGACGATCTCCAGGCCGCGGAACACGTCGCCCTCGGCGTCCGGCAGCGTCTTGCCCTGCTCGGCGGTGAGGATGGCGGCGAGCTCCTTCATGTGCAGGCGGATCAGCTCCTGCAGCTTGAGGAACACGCGCCCGCGCGCCATCAGCGAAGTCTTGCGCCAGGTCTTGAAGGCTTCCTTCGCGCTTGCCACGGCAGCGTTGATTTCCTCGGGCGTGGCTTCGGGCACGCGCGCCAGCACCTGCTGCGTGGCGGGATTGATCACGTCGCGCCACTTGGTGGTCTTGGATTCGACGAGCTTGCCGCCGATGAGCAGCTTGACGGTGGGGGCGAGCACGCCCTGCGAGGTGGATGCATCCATTGCGCTGGTCTCCTGATGAAAACGGGTGGAAAACCAACGCATGTTAGTTGTGCAAAATTGAATATGCAATAGACAATACTGCACTTTGGCTTTGCAAATTTGCACATGACAAAACCCGCAGGCAACGATTGGGACAATCTGCGCTACTTTCTGGAGCTGGCGCGCACCGGCACCCTGGCCGCGGCGGCGCGACGCACCGGCGTGGAGCACACCACGGTGGCGCGGCGCATTCTGCAGCTGGAAAAAAGCATGGCGGTGCCGCTGTTTGCGCGCGAGGCAGCGGGCCATCGCCTGACCGAGGCCGGCCGCCAGCTGCTGCCTGCGGTGGAAGCGATGGAGGCGGCGGTGCTGGGCGCGCAGCAGCTGGTGGCGCCCGATGCGGCGGGCAGCGGGCCGGCCGGGTTGGTGCGCGTGGGCGCCACCGAGGGTTTTGGCACGCTGATCCTGGCGCCGCACCTGGCGCGTCTGACGCAGAAATACCCGCATCTGTCCGTCGATCTGCTGGCGGTGCCGCGCATGCTGCATCTGTCGCGGCGCGAGGCGGACATCGTGATCTCGCTTGAGCGCCCCAAGCGCGGCTCGGTCGTGGTCACGCGGCTGACGGACTACACGCTACTGCTTTACGGCCAGCGGGAATACCTGGCGCGCCATGCGCTCATTACCCGCCGTGAGGACTTGAGCGGGCATGCCTTCGTCAACTATGTGGATGACCTGCTTTTCACCAAGGAGCTGCAATTTCTGGAAGATGTTTTTCCGCCCCGGCGCTTCTCGCTGCGCTCCACCAGCATCATGGCGCAGTACCAGGCGGTGCGCGCAGGCGCGGGCCTTGCGGTGCTGCCGGCGTTTCTGGCCGATGGCGACACCTCGCTGGCCCGGGTGCTGCCCAATGAAGCATGTTTCACGCGCACCTTCTGGATGAGCATGCCAGCCGAGGGCAAACACCAGGCGCGCATCCAGACGGTGTGGGCGTTCCTCAAAGGCGTGGGGCAAATGGAGGCGGCGCGGCTCAGGCCGCGGCTCACCGCCTGATGCCGTGAATGCGTGTGGTATCGCCCGCACATTGGTACACCCGCCACGGGAGTTCTCCTATATTCTTCAAGGGGTCGATGACTTCACGATGGATTGGCTTGCCGCATTCACCCCTCCCCCGCACCGGATGGTGGCACTGGCTGCCAGCGCTGCTGGTATTCGTCGCCGGTGTGGCGGGATCGGTCATCACATGGATGTACAGCAGCCACCAGGCCCATGATCTGGCGCAGGAGCGCTTCATGCTCCGCACGGACGCGGTGAGAGACGATCTGCTGCAGCGCGTGGACAAGCAGGATGGCCTCTTGATGAGTCTGCGCAATCTGGTGGAGCAAAGCCCCGACATCACGCGGCGCAATTTCGAGCTGGCGATGGACCGCATGGATATCGGGCGGGTGCTGCCCGCGATCAGCAATATCCAGCTCATTCGCAACGTGGAGGCGGCCCGGCTTTCCTTGTTCGAGTCGCAGGCCGCGGCGGATCCGCATCTGAGTGGTGCACTGCCACGGGGTTTTGCGGTGCATCCGCGCGCCAGTCTGCCGCGCTACCTGGTCACGGATTTCGTCTGGCCGCCGGCCGGTCATGAGGCTTTGCTCGGCCAGGAGCTGCATGCGCTGCCCGAGGTGCTGCAGGGCGCAGAGCGTGCCATGGCCGACGGGCAGGCGACGGCCACCGCTCTCCTGCCGGGCAAGGGGGGCGCGCAGATCATGGTGTTCATGCCGCTGGATCATCAGATGGGTGGACGTGAGGACGAGAGCAGAAACGCCGGGCTGGTCGCGCTGACCCTGGACCTGCCCACGCTGGTGGCCGGGCTGGCGAGGCAGGAGAATTTCTCTGGGCTGTCGTTCAGCATGAGCGATCTGGGGCTGGCGGCAGCCCCCGATGCCAATGCAGTGCGCGTGCTGGCGTCCCATGGCGACACCGCATGGAATGAGGTGCTGGGCCGCGAAATCCTGCTCCCCCTGGAGGGCCGGTTGTGGCAATTGCGCTTCATGCCGGAGGCCGGGCTGCTCAGTCCCGCGGAAGCAGCGCGCCCATTGGTCAATACCGGCGTCATGGGGCTGATCACCATCGTGATGGCCGCCTGGATGGCCTACCTCGGACTGCGGCGCCAGCGCGCGCAGGAGCAGACCGCCACGGCGCGCCGGGCGCTGCAGGAAAACGAAGCCAAGCTGCAGGCGGTGTTCGAACATGCGCCGGTCGGCATTAGCCAGAGCGAATCGGCGAGCGGTCGGCGCATGTATGTCAACCCGGCCCTGTGCGCCATCCTGGGCTACAGCGCCGAGGAGATGATGCAGACGCACTTCCAGAGCTATACGCATCCGGACGACATGCCCAAGAGCATCGAAATGCGCGACCGCATGCTGCGCGGCGAGATCGACAGCTACCAGCTGGAAAAGCGCTATCTGCGCAAGGATGGCAAGACCATCTGGGCCAGACTGCGGATGGTGAAGATTCCTGGCACGCCCTGCCATGTCTCGGTGATCGAGGACATCACCGAAAGCAGGCATGTCCAGAGCGAGCTTGCACGCAGCGAACAGCGCTACCGCGAGATATTCAACCACTTGCCTGTCGGTGTCGCTGTGGTGGACCAGGGAAAACTTGTTTTCGTCAATCACCGGCATGCGCAGATCTGCGGCTATGCGGTCGACGAAGTGACCAACGTGGATGTCTGGTGGCGCACTCTCATGCCCGACGCGCAGGAGCGCGAGCGCGCACGCGGACAATGGAACGCGGCACGTGCAGCGGCCGATCTGGATGTGGAAGGCGCCATTCGGCCCATCGAATTGGTG
This sequence comes from Comamonas sp. SCN 65-56, assembly GCF_001724135.1. Lineage (GTDB taxonomy): Bacteria > Pseudomonadota > Gammaproteobacteria > Burkholderiales > Burkholderiaceae_C > Comamonas_C. The sequence continues at coordinate 44,276 of NZ_MEDS01000023.1, forward strand.
CTGACGGCCAAGGGCGGCATCCGGCGCCAGGTGGAGCTCTCCGGCATGGCGTTGGGCAACGGCCATATCGTGGTGTTGGTGGACCAGACCCAGCGCCGCCAGGCCGAGCAGCAGATTGCCTACCTGGCGCAGACCGATGTGCTGACCGGTCTGGCCAATCGCAGCGCCCTGCAGGAAGGTCTGCGCAAGGCGCTGGCGCAGGCGGCTGCAGGCCGTGGTTCGGGGGCGTTGCTGATGCTCGGCATAGACGGCTTCAAAGCGATCAATGAAACCAGCGGGCACGAGGTGGGGGATCGCCTGCTCGCGCTCATCGCCCGCAGGCTGCTTGCAGGCGTTTCTGCCGATGCGCTGGTGGCGCGCCATGGTGGCGATGTCTACGCCGTGGTGCTGCCCAGGGTGGCGGCTGGCGCAGGCGAAGTGATGGCTGCCCTGCAGGTGCTGGCGCAGAAGCTGATGCAGGCGGCAAGCCAGCCCTGCGATCTGGGGGCAGGGCAGGTGCTGCGCGCCACGCTCAGCACGGGGGTGGCGGTATTTGATGGCAGTGAATCCTCGGCCGACGAACTGCTCAAGCGCAGCGACATGGCGCTTTATGCCGCCAAGGCCCAGGGGCGTGGCGAATTGCGCTTCTTCACGCAGCAGATGCAGGCCCAGGTGGCCGAGCGTGTGCAGCTCGAAGCCGATCTGCGCAAGGGCCTGGACGCGGGCCAGTTCGAATTGTTTTTCCAGCCCAAGGTCGAGGGCGAGCGCATCATCGGCGCCGAGGCGCTGGTGCGCTGGCGCCACCCGCAGCGCGGCATGGTCCCGCCGGTGCAGTTCATTGCCTTGGCAGAGGAAACCGGGCTGATCCTGCCGCTGGGCGAGGCGGTGATGCGCATGGCCTGCGAGCAGCTGGCGCTCTGGGCCGGCCACCCGGTGTTGGGGCGACTGACGCTGTCGGTCAACGTGAGCGCGCTGCAGTTTCGCCAGGAGCAGTTCGCGCCGCGGTTGCTGGCGCTGCTGGCACAAACTGGCGCGCCCACGCGGGCCATCAAGCTGGAGCTGACCGAGAGCATGCTGCTGGACGATACCGAAGGCACGATCACCAAGATGCGCCAGCTCAAGGACTACGGCGTCAGCTTCTCGCTCGATGATTTCGGCACCGGCTATTCGTCGCTCTCCTACCTCAAGCGGCTGCCGCTCGATGAGCTCAAGATCGACCAGAGCTTTGTGCGCCACGTGCTCACCGACCCGAACGAGGCGGCGATTGCGCGCACCATCATTGCGCTGGGCGCCAGCCTGGGGCTGGATGTGGTGGCCGAGGGCGTGGAGACCGAGGAGCAGCGCGCCTTTTTGCAAAGCAATGGCTGCGACCTCTGGCAGGGCTACCTGCTCAGCCCGCCGGTGGCGGCAGACGACTATGAGGCGCTGGTGCTGGAGCGCTCCGACCCGCCATCGCAGTGGGGCGCGATGCTGTAGCTGGCCTTGCTTTGCAATTGGTAGCTGCCAGCGCTTGCCTGCATTGCGCTAGGGCCTGTTTTCATATGTAAAAATTCAGCCAGCGACGGAACAGTATGATTGCCGCTCCCGCCGTTTTCGCGCTTTCCCTGCACCGCCCGCCGTGCGCCTGACCTCCATCAAACTCTCCGGCTTCAAGTCGTTTGCCGAGCCCACGCATTTTCAGTTGCCGGGCCAGCTCGTCGGCGTCGTTGGGCCCAATGGCTGCGGCAAGTCCAACATCATGGACGCGGTGCGCTGGGTGCTGGGCGAGTCGCGCGCCAGCGAATTGCGCGGCGAGAGCATGCAGGACGTGATCTTCAACGGCACCACGCACCGCAAACCGGCGAGCCGCGCCAGCGTCGAACTCGCCTTCGACAACCAGAGCCACCGCGCCGGCGGTCAGTGGAACCAGTTCAACGAAATCGCGGTCAAGCGCGTGCTGACGCGCGATGGCAACTCCAGCTACTACATCAACAACCAGCCGGTGCGCCGGCGCGACGTGCACGATGTGTTCCTGGGCACGGGCCTGGGCCCGCGCGCCTACGCCATCATCGGCCAGGGCACGATCAGCCGCATCATCGAAAGCCGGCCCGAGGAGCTGCGCCTGTTCCTGGAAGAAGCCGCAGGCGTTTCCAAATACAAGGAGCGCCGGCGCGAGACCGAAAATCGCCTGGCCGATACGCGCGAGAACCTGACGCGGGTGGAAGACATCCTGCGCGAACTCAACGCCAATCTCTCCAGGCTGGAAAAGCAGGCCGAGGTCGCCGCGCGCTACCGCAGCCTGCAGCAGCAGGTGCAGCTGGCGCACCAGCAGCTGTGGTTCTTCAAGCGCCGCGACGCGGCGACCGAACTGGAGCGCGTGCGCACGGATGGCCTGCAGGCGGTGAATGATCTGGAAGCCCGCATGGCCGAGATGCGCCATGTGGAGGCAGAGCTCGAAACCCTGCGCCAGGCGCACTACGCCGCCGGTGACGCGGTCAACCAGGCGCAGGGCACGGTCTATCAAGCCACCGCCGAGGTCGGCAAGCTGGAGGCCGAGATCCGCTACGTCGTCGAGGGCCGTGCACGTGTGGAGCTGCGGCTGGCCCAGCTGGCGACGCAGATCGCCGAATGGGCGGCGCGCAGCAGCGAGGCCGATGCAGAACGTGCGAGCCTCACCGGTGCCGGTGACGATGCCGAGGAACAGGCCGAGCTGCTGGCCGCGCAGGCCGAAGAGCAGGCCGCGCAACTGCCTGCGCTGGAAGACGCCTTGCACCAGGCACGCGGCAAGAGCGAGGCGCAGCGGGCGCTGGTGGCACAGGTGCAGCAGCAGATCCAGGTGCTCGCCGCCGAGCAGCGCAGCATGGCCGAGCAGGCGCGCCAGCATGAGCTGCGCCATGAGCGCCTGCGCGGCGACCGCGGCGCGCTCGCCCTGCCGGATGAACAGCGCCTGGCGCAGCTGCGCGAGAGCCACGAGTTTGCGAGCATGGCGGCGCAGGAGGCCGAGGCCCGCCTGGCGCAGTTGCAGGACAGCGTGCCTGAGCTCGATGAAGAGCGCCGCACGCGCCAACACGCAGTGGCGGCCGAGGGCGCGCGCCTGGCCGACCTGACCGCACGCCTGGCGGCACTCAAGGATCTGCAGGAAAAGCTCAAAAGCAACGACAAGCTCGCCCCGTGGCTGGCAGAACAGGGCCTGGATGGCTTGCAAGGTCTGTGGACGCAGCTGCACATCGAACCCGGCTGGGAGAACGCGCTCGAATCAGCGCTGCGTGAGCGCCTGGCCGCCTTGCCCGTGGGGCGCCTGGAGATGCTGCGCGGCTTTGCCGGCGCCAGCGCGCCGCCAGCCCGGTTGAGTTTTTACAGCGCGCCCGCCGCTGCGCCGACGGCGCCAGGCCAGGGGCGGTTGGTGGATTTGCTGCGCATGACCGACATGGGCCTGCACGCGGTGATGCAGGACTGGCTGCACGGCTGCCTGACCGCCCCCACGCTGGACGACGCGCTGGCACGCCGCGCCAGTCTGCACAGTGGCGAAACCCTCTACACCCCGCAAGGCCATGCGGTGACGGCGCATGGCGTGGACTTTCATGCGCCGGATTCGGCGCAATCGGGTCTGCTTGCGCGCGCGCAGGAGATCGAGCACCTCGAGAAGGAAGTGCGGGCGCAGCACCTCATTGCTGAAGAGTCTTGCAGCGCCTTGCTCCGCGCCGAAAGCAGCTATCAGGATGCGAGCGCCCGGCTGCAGCAGGCGCGCCGCGAAGCCGCCGAGGCGCAAAAGCGTGCGCACGACGAAGAGGTGGAACTGCTGCGCCTGAGCCAGCTTGCCGAGCAGGCGCGCGAGCGCAGCCGCCAGCTCGAGAGCGACCTGACCGAGCTGCAGGCCTTGCTGCAGGAGCTTGCCGAGCGCCGCGCCGTCGCCGAAGGCCGCTTCGAAGAGCTGGACATGCAGCTGGCCGACAGCCAGGAGCGCCATGCCCAGCTGCAAGACAAGGTGATTGAAAGTGAGCAGCAGCTCACGCAATGGCGCGAGCAGCAGCGCCAGCTGGAACGCCGCGCGCAGGAGGCCCAGTTTGCTCGCCGCAGCTTGCAGGCGCGCCGTGAGGAATTGGCGCGTGCCGTGGCGATGGCGCAGCAGCAATCGGCCAGCCTGCAGGCGGAGACCGAGCGTGCGCGCGAAGAGCTCTCACGCCTGTCGGACGCCGCGGCGCAGGGCGGCCTGCAGCAGGCGCTGGAGAAAAAGATCGCCAGCGAGCAGCTGCTGGGCGAGCGCCGCAGCGCCTACGACGGCCTTACCGCCCGTCTGCGCGCCAGCGATGAGCTGCGCATGCAGGCCGAGCGCCAGCTTGAACCCCAGCGCGCGCGCATCACCGAGTTGCAGCTCAAGGAGCAGGCGGCGCGCCTGGCGCTGCAACAGTACGAAACCCTGCTGGTGGAAGCCGAGGCCGACCTGGCCCGGGTGGAGCAGTCGATTGCCGAAGGGCAGGTGCGCGGCGAAGACCTGCAGGCGCGCATCGAGCAGCTGCAGCGCGCCATCGAGGCCCTGGGCGCCGTCAATCTGGCGGCCCTCGAAGAGCTCACGCTCGCGCGCGAGCGCCAGGGTTTTCTCACGGCGCAGAACGAAGATCTGCAGCTGGCCATGGGCACGCTGGAGGACGCGATCCGGCGCATCGACGCCGAGACGCGCACGCTGCTTTCGGGCACCTTCGAGACGGTGAATCGGCACTTCGGCACCATGTTCCCCGAGCTCTTTGGCGGCGGGCGCGCGCAGCTGTTGATGACCGGCGATGAGATCCTGGACGCGGGCGTGCAGGTGATGGCGCAGCCGCCGGGCAAGAAGAATCAGACCATCCACCTGCTCTCGGGCGGCGAGAAGGCGCTCACCGCGATTGCGCTGGTGTTTGCCATCTTCCAGCTCAATCCGGCGCCGTTCTGTCTGCTCGACGAAGTCGATGCGCCGCTGGACGATGCCAACACCGAGCGCTACGCCAGGCTGGTCGCCAGCATGTCGCGCGGGACCCAGTTTCTCTTCATCAGCCACAACAAGATCGCGATGGAAATGGCCGAGCAGCTGATTGGCGTGACCATGCAGGAGCAGGGCGTTTCGCGTATCGTTGCGGTGGACATGGCCAGTGCGATGGCGATGGCCGAAGTCTGATTACGCTGAGCACGATTACCCATGAGTTCCTTTCAAACCGCTCTTGCCATCGTTGGCGCCGTCGTGCTGATCGTCGTCGTCGCCTACAACGCCTGGAACAACCACCGCAATGCGCCGCGCCGCGCGCGCCAGGTGGCCCAGGCCGCGCCCGGTGAAGGGCAGGAGCCGGTGCGCCGCGATCCGCTGCTCGATGCCGCGGCGCCGGCGCTTGGCGCGCACGACGATACGCACCCGCCGCCCGCCTGGCAGGACTTGCAGATCGACCCCGTGGCCGCTGCGGCGCATGAAGTTGCGCCGCAGCAGCGTGGCGCGCTCGATGCACTGATCGATGCCATCGTGCCGCTGGCCGCGGAACAACTGGTCTCGGGCGATGCGGCGCTGGCGGCATTGCCGACGACCCGCCGTGTCGGCAGCAAGCCGTTTGCCGTCGAAGGACTGAACGAGGCCACGCAGCAGTGGGAGGCGCCGCAGCCCGGTGCGCGCTACCGCCAGTTCCAGGCCGGGGTGCAGCTGGCGAATCGGCTGGGGGCGCTCAACAACATCGAATTTTCCGAATTCGTCGCCAAGGCGCAGGCCTTTGCCGATGCGATCAATGCGGCGCCGGAATTTCCCGACATGGTGCACGAGGTGGCGCGTGCGCGTGAGCTCGACCAGTTCGCGAGCGCACACGATGCGCAGCTGTCCTTCGCGCTGCGTGCGCGCCAGGCGGCGTGGAGCCCCGGCTACATCCAGCAAAGCGCAGCACCGCTGGGTTTCGTCGTCGGCAGCATGCCGGGGCGTTTGGTGCTGCCCGCCGCCGATGCCGGCCTGCCGCCGCTGCTCACGCTCGCGTACGACGCGCAGGCAGCGATGTCCGACGAGCCCGAGCGCTCGGCGCTGCGCGAGGTGAGCCTGGCGCTGGACGTGCCGCAGGTGGCGCGCGGCGAGCAGCCGTTTGCCCGCCTGCGCGAAGTGGCGCGGCAGCTGGGCCAGACAATGGATGGCGTGCTCTGCGATCCCGACGGGCAGATGATTCCCGCGATGGCCATGGAACCGATCGCGAGCGATCTGGAGCAGCTCTATGACCAGCTCGACGAGCGTGAGCTTTCCGCCGGATCGGTGCTGGCACGCCGACTGTTCAGTTGATGCAATCCGATCTTTTTTCGGCTCAAACGCCTGCTGACAAAGCGCCGGAGGCTATAAAAATTGAGAATCTCCGGGCTCAGCTCAACCGTTGGGCGCATGAATACTACGTGCTCGACGCGCCCAGCGTGCCCGATGGCGAGTACGATCGCGTCTACCAGCAGCTCGAAGCGCTCGAAGCCGCGCACCCCGAACTTGTCACGCCGGATTCACCTACCCAGCGCGTGCTGGGCAGCGTGCTGCCCGGCCTCGCCCCCGTGCGCCATGCCGTGCCGATGCTCAGCATTCGCACCGAGACCGATACCGAAGCCACGGGGGCGCAAGCCTTCGATGCCCGCATTCGCCGTGAACTCGGTTTGGCGCAGGCCGATCCACCCGTTGAATACATCGCCGAGCCCAAGTTCGACGGCCTGGCGATGAGCCTGCGCTACGAGGGCGGCCAGCTGGTGCAGGCCGCCACGCGCGGCGATGGCGAGGTGGGCGAGGACGTCACGCACGCCATCCGCACCATCCGCCAGATACCTCTGCGTCTGCCGGCCGATGCGCCGCCGCTGCTGGAGGTGCGTGGTGAGGTCTATATGCGTGGGGCGGATTTCGAGCGCCTGAACCAGCGCCAGCAGGCGGCCGGCGAGAAGCTTTTCGTGAATCCGCGCAACGCAGCGGCCGGTGCCGTGCGTCAGCTCGATGCGCGCATCGCCGCGCAGCGCCCGCTGTCCTTCTTCGCCTACGGGCTCGGTGAAGTCACGCCGCAGCAGCAGGGCGGCCCGCGCTTTGAAACCCATCACGCACTGCTGCAGCAGCTCAGGCAATGGGGTTTTCCGGTTGCGGCCGAGGCGCGCATCGCGCATGGCGCCGCCGAGCTGGTGGCGTTTCACCGCGAGATGGGCGAGCGGCGTGCGGCGCTGCCCTATGGCATCGACGGCGTGGTTTACAAGGTCAACAGCCTGGCCTTGCAACGCCAGCTGGGCTTTGTCACGCGTGAGCCGCGCTGGGCCGTGGCGCACAAATACCCGCCGCAGGAGATGGTCACCACCGTGCAGGCCATTGATGTGCAGGTGGGACGCACCGGCAAACTCACGCCGGTGGCGCGCCTGGCGCCGGTGTTCGTTGGCGGCGCGACGGTGACCAATGCCACGCTGCACAACCTGTTCGAGCTGCGGCGCAAGCGCGTGCGCGTGGGCGATGCGGTCATCGTGCGCCGTGCGGGCGACGTGATTCCCGAAGTGGTGGGGCGGGTGCCGGGCGAACGGGCGCACTACGTGCCCAACTTCCACATGCCAGAGGCCTGCCCGGTGTGCGCGTCCGCCGTGGTGCGCGAGCCCGGTGAGATCGAGCACCGCTGCAGCGGCGGGCTGTTCTGCGCCGCGCAGCGCAAGCAGGCGCTGCTGCACTTTGCCAGCCGCAAGGCCATGGACATTGAAGGGCTGGGTGAAAAGCTCGTGGACCAGCTGGTGGACGGCGCGCTGCTGCACAGCCTGCCCGAGGTCTATGCGCTCGACGTGGAGCAGCTCGCCCGGCTGGATCGGATGGGCGAAAAATCGGCGCAGAACCTGCGCGCAGCGCTTGAAAAATCCAAGCACACCAGTCTTGCACGGTTTGTCTATGCGCTCGGCATCCGCAATGTCGGCGAAGCGACCGCCAAGGATCTGGCGCGCCACTTCGGCAGGCTCGGCGCGGTAATGGATGCTGACACGGATGCGCTGATGCAGGTGCCCGATATCGGCCCGATCGTTGCCGAATCCATCCACACTTTTTTTGCTCAGCCGCACAACCGCGAGGTAGTGCAGGCGCTGCTGGATGCCGGCGTGCAGCCGCTGGAAACCGATCCTTTGCCTGCCTCTGCTCTGCCGCTGGCGGGGAAGACCGTGGTGCTTACCGGTACGCTTCCCACGCTGTCGCGTGATGAGGCACAGGCGCTGCTGGAATCCGCAGGTGCCAAGGTGAGCGGCTCGGTCAGCAAGAAGACGCATTACGTCGTTGCCGGCGCCGAGGCCGGCAGCAAGCTGACGAAAGCGCAGGCGCTGGGGGTGGCGGTGCTCGACGAGGCCGGTCTGCGGGCGCTGCTGGCGGGTCAAGGCTGACATGGCACTCGCCCGGCGTGTCCCCAAGCTCGGTCTGGTGCTGGGCAGCGGCTCGGCGCGCGGCTGGGCGCATATCGGCGTGCTGCAGGTGCTGGAGGAAGAAGGCCTGCGGCCCGATGTGGTCTGTGGTGCGTCCATCGGCGCACTCGTCGGCGCGGCCTATGCGGCGGGTGAGCTGCCGCGTTTTGCCGAGTGGGTGCAGAGCCTGGGCATGCGCGAGGTGTTCGGCTTCATGGATTTCAACCTCGCCGGCGGCATGTTGAAGGGGGAAAAGCTGATCGACTTCTGGCGCCGCCACTTTGCCGATTTCGACATCAAAGCCTCGCCGCTGCCCTTTGCCGCGGTGGCCACCGATCTGCATTCCGGCGCCGAGGTCTGGCTGCGCGATGGATCTATCGCCGACGCGGTGCGTGCATCGATCGCCTTGCCAGGCCTGTTCACTCCGGTGCAGCGTGAGGATGGTCGCATGCTGGTCGATGGCGGCATCGTGAACCCGGTGCCCACCTCGCTGGCGCGCGCGATGGGGGCGGACATCGTCATCGCGGTGGACCTGAATGCAGACATCCTGCAGCGTCACATGCAACCCCTGGCGGTGGAAGATCACACCACCGAGCTCCAGGCCGCGGCACCCGAGAGCGGCGCAGAGCCCGTGCCGGCGACGGGCTGGAAAACGCGCCTGCGCCAGTGGCTGCCGTCCCATGAGGTCGAGCACAAGCCCAAGCCGCCTTCGGTGCTGGACGTGGTCATGACCAGCGTGGCCATCATGCAGATGCGCATCACACGCAGCCGCATGGCGGGCGATCCGCCGGAGTTGGTCATCAGCCCCAGCCTGGCGCACCTGGGCCTGCTTGATTTCCATCGTTCGGCCGAAGCCATCGAGGAGGGTCGGCGCGCCGCGCAGGCTGCGCTGCCGCGCTTGCGCCGCTTCATGGCCGGGGCTTGAGGTTTGCCCGCGTTCGCGGCAGGGCCGGGGCTGGCTTGCGCAAGGCCGGCGCCGTACACTGAAGTGTCATTTGCAATGCACTTTTGAATCCCATGCACGACCACACCACCGCCGAAGCGATCTACCCGTTTGATGCCCGCGGCATTGCCCGGCGCTTTCGCCATTCGGCCATCTTCGGCGCGCTGGATGCGCTGCATCCCGGCGAGACCATGCGTTTCATGAACGACCACGACCCGCTGCCGCTGCTCAGCCAGATCGAGATGCGCTACGGCGATGGGGTGGCCATCGAGTATCGCCAGCGTGAGCAGGGCGCCATCATCATCGACTTTTTGCGGCAGTAACACGAGACGCGCCTGGCGCCGGTGCAGGCAAAAAAAACGGGCCAGACATTGCTGGCCCGTAGTCGCTGCATGCCCGAGAACCGTGGGCTGCGACGCAAAAGCCATCTTGCCCACCAGGAGGATGGCCCGGCGATTGCCTTGATGGCTCGCCGCTTGTGGTTGTGCAGCGCGTGGATATCGGCCTCTGTCTCACCCCCGTGATTTGTGTTTGCCTGCAGCATCGCAGACCATGTGCGTGGGCGACAGTGCCGAAAGTCACGCCAACGCGCCAGAAATGTTTCTGTTTGTGTCGTCGATGGGCGTGGAGGGTGCACTGATGGCCGTCAGCAGCAACTGCGTGTTCACCGGCTTGAACAGTACCGGAACCCCTGCGGCACGCACGTAGCGCAGTCTTTCGGGCGCGGTTTCGCCAGTGACGAGCAACAGTGTCAGGGGCGCAAAGCGCCGTGCCAGCGCCAGACCGACGCGCAGTCCATCCACGCCATGGGCCAGCCGCAGGTCACAAATCAATTGCTCAAACGGCTCACCCTTGGCTTGCGCTGCCTGCAGCAGGGCGGCCGCTTCGGCTTCGGTGCTGGCGGCCCGGGCCTGCACCCCATGGCTGAGGAGCAACTCGCACATGGCAATGCGCACATCGGCTTCGTCGTCCAGGATCAGAATCGGCTGTGCGGGCGCAGCGAGGGGTGGCGTGCAGTGCTTGGTGGTTGCTGCCGAGGCGAGGTCGGAGCCAGCCGACGCCTGTGCCAGTGGCAAGTAGAGCCGGAACCGGCTACCGCGCCCGGGGGTGGAATCAAGCTGCAGCCGATGGGCGAGCAATTTCGACAGCCGGGCAACGATGGACAGCCCTATCCCCAGGCCCAGCGCACGATCGCGCCCCGGATTGTTGACCTGGTAGAACTCCTGATAGATGAGCTTTTGCTGTTCTGGCGCTATGCCTATGCCGGTGTCGTGCACTTCGATGCAGGCCTGGCCTTGGCGCCGACGCGCCAGCACCAGCACTCCGCCCCGTGTGGTGTATTTGATGGCGTTGTCTAGCAGGTTGGAGAGCAGGCGCTGCAGCAGTTGCGGGTCACTGTCAACCCAAAGCTCGGTAGCGCGGACACGCAGTGCCAGTTCTTTCTCGCTGGCGGCGTCGACGAAGCGCTGGTTGAGCGACTGAAACAGCTCCTGCAGTGCCAGCGGTTGGCGTTCGGCAGCGATCACGCCGGCGTCCAGGCGGGAGATGTCCAGCATCGAATCGAGCGAATGGCCCAGCGTGCCCACCGCTTGCATCAGGCGATCGGCATTGATGCTGGCAGGCTGTCCGCGCAATTGGTGTTGCAGTGCCGCTCCCAGCAGACTGATGGCGTGCAGGGGCTGGCGCAGATCATGGCTGGCCGAGGCAAGGAAACGTGTTTTCTGTCGGCTGGCCTCCTCAGTGGCCTTGACCTGTGCCGCGAGCTGTTCCGCCAGTGCCTGCTTCTCGAAGCGCGAACGGAGTGATTGCGCCATCAAGTCCGACTGGGCCTTGGCAAAGCGCAGTATCGAGCCCAGAAAAATCAGGCAGCAAACCGCCAGAATGGCGTTCATCACGCTGGGACGCAGCAGCAGCCCCAGCGTGAGGCACAGCAGCATCGGCAGCAGGTAGTTCCAGGCGGCGCGCTTGAGCGGCGAGACCGCCGAAACTCCGGCTGCGCACAAGCCCATCATGATCAGCATCATCAAGGCCGTCAGTGGCAGGGTGTCCGGCAGGAACAGCAGGGGTGCAAGTCCCCAGGTGATGCTGTTGAGGCGCAGTTCGCGGCAATAAGTGTCGGCCCAATGCGTCAGGTGTTCGTCCGCCATCGGGTCCTTGAAATAGGCCGTCAGTACCGGCAGGCGTGAAGTGTTGTACAGGTGCGCCAGCATCCAGACCAGTACCAGCCAGTGCGGTGCCTGCCAATACATGGCGGCGCCGAAGGTCAGCGCCAGCAGCGCGTCGCCCAGGGTGGCGGAGCGGATCGTGGAATACAGCATTGCCACTTGCTCGCACAGAACGAGCCGGTCGAGCCGGTCTTCGGCGGCAGCGGGTGTTTGCGCAGTGATCGCCATGGGAGCAGGTTGGTCGGCAAGCATCAACCGCGCAATTTGGCGATGAGCTGCGCCCGCGAACGCACGGCGAACGACAGCAGCAGCATGGAGACGTGGTTCTTCACGGTGCCCTCGGACAGGCAGGTGATTTCGCCGATTTCCCGGTTGGATTTGCCTTCCAGCACCCATTGCAGGGTTTGCAGCTGGCGTGCGGTGAGCTGACTGCCTGCATCCGTCATCGGGTCCGCAGCACTGGTCAGGCGGGTCAGCCCGTCAGGCGGGTGCCGCGGCGCATGTTGCATCTGCTGCGCGACCTGCGCGCCCTGCAGCGCGCAGGTGCGCACGAATTCCAGCATGCGGCTGAGATCACCCGTCTTGGGAAAGTATGCGGCCGCGCCAAGTGCCAGGACATCGCGGGCCACGGCAGGGCCTGCGGTTCCCGACAGCACCACCACCGTGGCGTCCGGGCAGGCCTGGCGCATGGCGATCAGCGTATCGAGTCCGTGGCTGTCGCGCAGCGTGAGATCCAGCACCACGACGGCGATGTCGGCCGCATGCGCCTGGTACAGCGTGAGTGCATGGGCGAGTGTGTCCGCTTCGTGAATGGTCAGCAGCGGTTGGCCCGCCGCGCGCGGTTGCTCTGTCAGCAAGGTCCGAAATCCCAGGCGCACCAGCTCGTGGTCATCCACCAGAAGAATGGCGCATGGGCCGTGCGCGCTACTTTGCAGTGCCGGGGGCTTGTCGACAGGGGCGAAGGTATCTGGATGGGTGGAACTCATGAGGGGCATCGTCCTGCGGGGACCCTTATGGGATGTCAATTGCCTCTCCTTGCCAAGTGCCAAAAGTCACTGCGCCGGTCAATAGCTCAATCGTTCAGGCCGGATCTCCTGCAGGATGGTAGTGGCGATCTCCTCGATCGACTTGGTGGTGGACGACAGCCAGCGTATGCCCGAGCGGCGCATCATGGCCTCGGCCTCGTGCACTTCGGCACGGCAGTTTTCGAGGCTCGCGTAGCGGGAACCGGGGCGGCGCTCGCTGCGGATTTCCGACAGCCGTTCGGGGCTGATCGTCAGGCCGAAGATCTTCTTGCGAAACGGCACGAGTGCAGGGGGCAGTTGCTTGCGCTCGAAGTCTTCCGGGATCAGTGGATAGTTGGCCGCCTTCAGGCCGTGCTGCATTGCGAGATACAGGCTGGTGGGCGTCTTGCCGCTGCGCGAGACGCCTACCAAAATGACGTCCGCGCCTGCCAGGTCGTCGTGCGTCTGGCCGTCGTCGTGCGCCAGGCTGAAGTTGATTGCCTCGATGCGGTCGTGGTACTCCTTGTTCTGGCTGATGTCCGAAAAGCGTCCCACGCGGTGGTGGCTTTTGATGCCAAGCTCGTCTTCCAGCGGTTGCACGAAGGTGCCGAACATGTCCAGCATCATGCCCTTGCAGCCGTCGCGGATCACCTTGAGCACCTGCATGTCCACCAGCGTGGTGAACACCAGTGGCTTGCGCGCTTCCAGCTCGGCGGTGTGGTTGATCTGGCGCACTACCTGATGCGCCTTGTCTTCCGAATCAATGAAGGGCAGACGCACGCGCTTGGGTTCGATGTCGAACTGCGCGAGGATCGCGTTGCCGAAGGTTTCGGCGGTGATGCCGGTGCCGTCGGAGACAAAGAAAACGGTGCGGGGATTGAGCGACGTGGTCTTGGGCATGGAGGTATGAAACAGGTTGCAAGGGGTGGGCGGCTAAAGCCTACAATCACACGATTATTCCCATTCCTCACCATGCAGCGCGCTGGCCTACACCTCCAACGACAAAGCTTCACACGCTGCATGGGCGCGCGCGCGCCGGATTTTGACGGCGCTGCGGCAGACCCGGTTTCAACTTCTGGAGCTTTCCCATGTCTGCACGCTTTGAGGCGACCGCCCTGGTCGTACCGTTTGAAAACCTGAGGATGACCGATGTCGAGGTGGTCGGCGGCAAGAACGCCAGCCTCGGCGAGATGATTTCGCAACTGCCGCAGGGGGTGCGCGTGCCCACCGGCTTTGCGACGACAGCGCACGCGTTTCGCGAATTTCTCAAGTACGAAGGCCTGCACGATCGCATCAGCGCGCGCTTGGCGGCACTTGACGTGGACGACGTGCGCGCGCTGGCTGCCGCTGGCGCTGAAATCCGCGGCTGGGTTGAGAGCCAGCCCTTTCCAAGAGACCTTGAAAAAGCGGTGCGTGACGCCTTTGCCACGTTGAGCAGCGGCAATGCACAGGCAAGTTTTGCGGTGCGCAGCTCGGCCACGGCCGAAGATCTGCCGGATGCTTCGTTTGCCGGCCAGCAGGAAACTTTTCTGAACGTGGTCGGCATAGCCGACGTGCTGCACAAGATGAAGGAAGTGTTCGCCAGCCTCTACAACGACCGCGCGATCAGCTATCGCGTACACAAGGGCTTTGCGCACGACGTGGTGGCGCTATCGGCCGGCGTGCAGCGCATGGTGCGTTCGGACAAGGGCGCGGCCGGCGTGATGTTCACCATCGATACCGAAAGCGGTTTCGACCAGGTGGTGTTCATCACCAGCAGCTACGGCTTGGGCGAGACCGTGGTGCAGGGCGCCGTCAACCCCGATGAGTTTTACGTGCACAAGCCGATGCTGAAGGCGGGCAGGCGCGCGGTGATCCGGCGCAACCTGGGCTCCAAGCTGATCCAGATGGTGTTTGCCTCGCCCGAGGAAAAGGCCGCATCGGGCAAGCTCGTGAAGACGACGGAAGTTGCCACCGAGCAGCGCAACCGATACAGCTTGAGCGACGTCGAGGTTGAGCAGCTCGCGCACTATGCGCTCACCATCGAGCAGCATTACGGTCGCCCCATGGACATCGAGTGGGGCAAGGACGGCACCGACGGACAGCTCTACATCCTGCAGGCGCGCCCCGAGACGGTGAAAAGCCAGGCCAAGGGCCAGGCCGAGCAGCGCTTCAAGCTCAAGAGCACGGGGCCCGTATTGGCCGAAGGCCGCGCCATCGGACAAAAAATCGGCACCGGCCCGGTGCGCCTCGTGCACGACATTCGCGAGATGGACAAGGTGCAGGCGGGTGACGTGCTGGTGACCGACATGACCGACCCGAATTGGGAGCCGGTGATGAAGAAAGCGAGCGCCATCGTCACCAACCGCGGCGGGCGCACCTGCCACGCGGCCATCATCGCGCGCGAGCTGGGCATTCCGGCCGTGGTCGGCTGTGGTGACGCGACCGAGCTGCTCAAGGACGGCACGCTGGTCACGGTGAGCTGCGCCGAGGGCGATACCGGCCACATTTACGACGGCCTGCTGGAAACCGAAGTCACCGAGGTGCAGCGCGGCGAGATGCCCAAGATCGCCACCAAGATCATGATGAACGTCGGCAATCCGCAGCTGGCGTTTGACTTCGCGCAACTGCCCAACGAGGGTGTGGGCCTGGCGCGGCTGGAGTTCATCATCAACAACAACATCGGCGTACACCCCAAGGCCATCCTGGACTATCCGGCGGTCGATGCCGATCTGAAGAAGGCAGTGGAGAGCGTGGCCCGCGGCCACGCCAGCCCGCGCGCCTTCTACGTTGACAAGGTGGCCGAGGGCGTGGCGACGATTGCTGCCGCCTTCTGGCCCAAGCCCGTCATCGTGCGCCTGTCGGATTTCAAGAGCAACGAATACCGCAAGCTCATCGGCGGCAGCCGTTATGAGCCCGATGAAGAAAACCCCATGCTGGGCTTTCGCGGCGCGGCGCGCTACATCAGCAAGGATTTTGCCGAAGCCTTTGCGATGGAGTGTGAGGCGCTCAAGCGCGTGCGCGGCGAGATGGGTTTGACCAATGTGCAGGTGATGGTGCCCTTCGTGCGCACGCTCGGCCAGGCCAAACGGGTAACCGAACTGCTGGCCGAGCATGGCCTGAAGCGCGGCGAGAACGCTCTCAAGCTCATCATGATGTGCGAGGTACCGAGCAACGCGGTGCTGGCCAACGAGTTCCTGGAATACTTCGACGGCTTTTCTGTCGGCTCCAATGACCTGACCCAGCTCACGCTCGGGCTCGATCGCGATTCCGGGCTGGAATTGCTCGCGCACGATTTTGACGAGCGCGATCCGGCGGTGAAGGCGCTGCTCAAGCAGGCGATTGCCGCCTGCAAGGCCCAGGGCAAGTACGTCGGCATCTGCGGCCAGGGGCCCAGCGACCACCCGGATTTTGCCCAGTGGCTGGCGGACGAGGGGATTGCCTCGATTTCGCTCAATCCTGACTCCGTGGTGGCTACCTGGCAGCAGCTCGCTCGCTGACGCTACCGACCTGCGCCGCGCATGCCCACGGCCACCACGCCTGAATCAGACGCCGAGCGGGTAGGCGTGCCGCTTGATCCGGCGCTGGCGGATTTGCACCACCTGGGGTTCAAGCTGGCCTTGCTGGCGGTTTGGGCTGCGGTCTCTTTTGGCGTGGGTTATTTCGCCGCGGATCTGCAGTTTTCGATCGGTCCCTGGCCTTTCAGCTATTGGGTTGCGGCGCAGGGCGGGATGCTGGTATTCATCGCCCTGGCCTGGGGCTACTGCTGGGCGATGCAGCGTTTTGAGCGTCGACAGCGGATGGAAGAGGGTGCGCGCCCCGAAGGCAAGGCGCATGGCTGATCCGGGCAGCGCCGAGCGCTCTTACAGCAGCCGCATCCGCCACATCCTGGGTCTGTATGTCATCGGCCTGATCGGCTTCATTGCCACGATGGCCTGGGCCGAGCAACAGGGCCTGTCGCGCCACTGGATTGGGCCGATTTTCCTGTTCCTCACGGTGATGGCGTATGCCGTCATTGGCGTGCATGGCCGTACCTCTGATCCGGCCGAGTACTACGTCGCGGGACGACGCGTTCCACCGATCTACAACGGCATGGCGACGGCTGCCGACTGGATGAGCGCGGCGTCGTTCATCAGCTTGTCCGGTGCGCTTTATCTGCAGGGGTTTTCAGGCACGCCCGGAGCGCCTGGCGGGCTGGCCTACATCCTGGGCTGGACTGGTGGTTTCGTGCTCGTGGCCATGCTGATTGCGCCGCCACTCAGGGCGATGCAGCTCTATACCATTCCGGACTTCTTCCAGGTGCGCTTCGGCGGCCGCTGGCCTCGCATCCTTGCCGCACTGGGGGCGGTGCTGTGCTCGTTCACCTATGTGGTGGCGCAGATCTACGGCGTCGGGCTGATTGCCTCACGGCTCACAGGTGTGCAGTTCGAGATCGGCATCATGCTGGGCTTGGGCGGCGTGCTGCTGTGCTCGTTTTTGGGCGGCATGCGAGCCATCACCTGGACTCAGGTGGCGCAGTACGTGGTGTTGCTGCTGGCGTTTCTCATCCCGGTATCGTGGCTTGCGTACAAGCAGTTGGGCAATCCAATGGCGCCGTTGGCCTACGGGCAGCAGCTGGGCAAAATCGCGGAACGCGAAAGTGCGCTGCTGGCGTCGGCTGCCGAACGCCAAGTCATCGCTGCCTATGAGGAGCGCGTGCGTGAAGACGTGGAGCGCCTGGCGGACGTGCCTGCGGCCCTTGAGCGCGAGCGGCGCGAAGCGCGCGAGCGCATCCAGCAGCTGCGTTCGCGCAACGCCGATGTGGATTTGATCGTTGCCGCGAGTCGTGAGCTGCTGGCTATGCCGCGCGATGAGGCCGAGGCGCGTGCGCGCTGGACACGTGATCTGCGCGAAAACCAGCAACGTGCACAGCCGCTGGGAGGGCTGCCGCGGCACATCCAGCCGTTTGCAGGAGACCCGGCGGGTGACGAGACGCAGCAGGTGCAATACGACCTGTCGCGGCGCAACTTCATCGCCTTGCTGTTCTGCCTGATGCTGGGAACAGCCGGCATGCCACACCTCTTGATGCGCTACTACACCGTGCCGACGGTCGCCGCTGCACGTGCGTCCGTGGCGTGGTCGCTGGTCTTCATTGCATTGCTGTACCTGAGCATTCCGGCATTGGCAGCGCTGGTGAAGTTTGAGGTCATGAACCATCTGGTGGGCAGCCGATTTGACGCGCTGCCCAGCTGGATTGCGCAATGGGCAAGCGTGGATTCCTCGCTGCTGTCGGTACAGGACGTGAATGGCGATGGCATCGTGCAGTTCGGTGAGATCCGGCTGGGTGCGGATCTGCTGGTCCTTGCCGCGCCCGAGATTGGCGGCCTGCCTTATGTGGTCTCCGGCCTGGTGGCGGCCGGCGGCCTTGCGGCGGCCCTTTCGACGGCCGATGGCCTGCTGCTCACGATCAGCAATGCGCTGGTGCGCGATCTCTATTTCCAGCCGGGCAGGCGCAAGGCTTCTCCGGAGCAGCGGGTGATTTTGACGAAATTCACCCTGCTCACAGTGGCACTGGCGGCGGCTTTCGTCGCTGCGCTCAGATCTTCGGAAATTCTGCCGCTGGTGGCGGCATCGTTCTCGATCGCCGCGGCAACCTTTGTGCCTGCCATGGTGCTTGGAATCTACTGGCGCGGCATGACCCGCCATGGAGCCGTCGCAGCCATGGCGGTGGGCCTGGGGGTAACGCTGTATTACCTGGTGATCCACAACCCGGCAGCGCGCGCATGGCTGCCCGCTGGATTGCTGGTGCCGGGCCTGTGGTGGGGCATAGAGCCCATCTCGGCCGGGGCCTTTGGCGCGCCGGTGGGAGGGCTGGCCGGATGGCTGGTCAGCCTGATGTCGCGGCGCTTCA
The DNA here is from genome assembly GCF_001724135.1 of Comamonas sp. SCN 65-56. Lineage (GTDB taxonomy): Bacteria > Pseudomonadota > Gammaproteobacteria > Burkholderiales > Burkholderiaceae_C > Comamonas_C. The sequence goes on from NZ_MEDS01000023.1 coordinate 62,585, forward strand.
GTCGATAGCGAGCAGCTCGACGTCGAACAGCAGCGTTGCATTGGGCGGGATCACGCCGCCGGCACCGCGTGGACCGTAGCCCAATTCCGAAGGAATGAGGAGCGTGCGCTGCCCGCCCACCTGCATTCCCTGCACGCCTTCGTCCCAGCCGCGGATCACCATGCCGGCTCCGAGCGGAAACTCGAACGGCACGCCGCGATCGTGGCTGGAGTCAAAACGCTGGCCCTTGCCGCCGTCCTGGTGCAGCCAGCCGGTGTAGTGCACGCGCACGGTCTGGCCTTTGCGGGCAGGCTCGCCTGCGCCGGTGCAGAGGTCTTCAAATTGAAGGCCGGAGGCGGTGGTTGTCAATGCCACTGTGAAGGTTCCTTTGGTGAATGGAGAGTGCTTATTTTCTGGCGCGCGCTGCCGACCAGCGGGTGGCGAACGCCTGGATGTCCGAAAGCCGCTTGAGCAGGTCCTGGCCGGAGGCGGTAACGATGTAGCCATCACTACCGTGGTCCAGAAACCCGGCTTCGCGCAATTCCTTGATGCGGGTATTGAGCGTGTTGGGCGTGATGCCGCCGACACTGTCTTGCAGCAGGCGAAAGGTTTGCGGATGGCCATCACGCAATGCCCAGAGTACGCGCAGTGCGTAACGGCGTTCCAGCCGTTCAAGAAGCAGGTTGACGGCGATGTTTTCTTTGGAACCCATGGATTGTCTCCCGGTGCGAAACGGTGTTCAGTTGCCCATGCCTTGGCAAAGACAGCTAAAAAGGATAGCGCTATGGTAACGTGGAAACGCGTGCCATGCCAGTTTTTCTGCCAGCAATCCAATCAGTCAGCCCGGAGCTTTCGTGCTGCGACTGGCAGTTTTGTTGTTTTTCGGCATTTTCAAGGCGCTGGCGGCGTGGACAAAGCGCCAACAGCTATCAATGCTGCAGATTCAGGCCTGCTGCTGCGACGCGTTGCGGCTTTCCATCATGCGCACCAGCACCAGCAGCGTGCGGTTGACTGGCGTGGCAATGCCCAGCTGCGTGCCGCGTTGGACGACGTAGCCATTCAGGTGCTCGATTTCCGTCGGCTTGCCGCGGGCAATATCCTGCGCCGTTGACGAGAGTTGCCCAGGCATGGTTGCGACGATCGTGCGCAGGGCCGCATGGATGTCGCCCGGAATCCGGACCCCATCCGCCCGGGCCACCGCCAGGCATTCCGTGACGATGTCCTGCACGACTTCTTCGGCGCCGATTTGCTGCATCAGCCAACCGTAGGGTTGCTGCAGCAGTGCCGACAGGGCGTTGACTGCGCTGTTGATGATGAGCTTGGCCCAAAGTGCGCCACGGACGTTGTCTGATATCTGTGTCGGTATGCCGGCGGTCTGCAACTGGGTTGCAACGGTGGTACTGAGCGGCGAAGGCGCCAGCACCAGGTCTCCGCGGCCATAGTGGCGCACGTGACCAGGGCCAGCCATTGCCGTGGCCACGTAGACCACGGCGGCTGCCACGATGCAGGCGTTGCCCAGCACGGCGCGTGCACGCGCGTCGTTGTTCACGCCGTTTTGCAGCGTGAGCAGCAGGGTGTCCGGATGGACGTAGGGCTTGATCTCCCGCGCCGCCGCCTCGGTGTCGCCTGACTTCACGCACAGGAAAACGACGTCTGCGCCCCGGACTGCCTCGGGCTGTGTGCTCGCGTGCAGCGGGACAAAGCTGTCTTCGGTGGCGGTTTGCAGGTGCAGGCCGTGTTCTTCAATCGCCCGTACGTGGGCGGGGCGGCCGATCAGCGTGACGGCATGGCCTGCGCGCGCAAGCATGGCACCGAAATAACAGCCCACGGCTCCGGCGCCGACGATGGCGAAGGACAGGGGTGTCGTCGCTGCAAGAGCTTGGGTCATGGATGGCGCCTCTGGGATGCTGGAAATCTGAGATTGGTGAACCATCGTAGCGCGACTGTTTTGCGGCAACGGCGGCATGTTTCCTGCATTGTGAAAAACATTTGTATAAATTGAAATGCAAACATGTTGCGCCGCAACAAAATTTCCCGAATGCAAAAATTCAATGCCGCAATGCAATATTTCGCATGCAAGCCATTGTTTTGTATTGATTAAATTTATGTCTTATATAAGACACAAGACATTGTCCAAGTCTTCTATAAGACTTAGACTGGAGCCACTGTACCGAGACGGGTACCGTTCTTTTTTCAACCTTCGGAGAAGACCATGCCGCAATCGCTGAACGCCCAACTCAGCCGTGACCAACAAATCGCCGCCCTCGAGAAGGACTGGGCGAACAACCCCCGCTGGAAGACCGTCAAGCGCGGCTACAGCGCCGCCGACGTGGTGCGTCTGCGCGGCAGCCTGCAGGTCGAGCACACGCTGGCCAAGCGCGGCGCCGAGAAGCTCTGGGAATTGATCAACGGCGAGTCCAAAAAGGGCTACGTCAATGCCTTCGGTGCCATCACCGCCGGTCAGGCCATGCAACAGGCCAAGGCAGGCCTTGAGGCCGTGTACCTGTCTGGCTGGCAAGTCGCCGCCGACGGCAACACCAGCGAGACCATGTACCCCGACCAGTCGCTGTACGCCTACGACTCGGTGCCGACCATGGTGCGCCGCATCAACAACACCTTCCAGCGCGCCGACGAGATCCAGTGGGGCCGTGGCGTGAATGCTGGTGACAAGGAGTTCATCGACTACTTCCTGCCCATCGTGGCCGACGCCGAAGCCGGCTTTGGTGGCGTGCTCAACGCCTTTGAGCTGATGAAGAACATGATCGCCGCCGGTGCGTCCGGGGTGCACTTCGAAGACCAGCTGGCGGCTGTCAAGAAGTGCGGCCACATGGGTGGCAAGGTCCTCGTGCCGACGCGCGAAGCGGTTGAAAAGCTGATTGCCGCGCGCTTCGCTGCCGACGTGATGGGCGTGCCCACGATTGTGCTGGCGCGCACCGACGCTGAAGCCGCCAACCTCCTGACCAGCGATGTGGACGCCAACGACAAGGCTTTCCTGACTGGCGAGCGCACGCAGGAAGGTTTCTACCGCGTGAAGAACGGCTTGGAGCAGGCCATCAGCCGTGGTGTCGCCTACGCACCCTATGCCGATCTGGTGTGGTGCGAAACCGGCGTGCCCGACATCGGTTTTGCACGCGAGTTCGCCCAGGCCGTGCTGGCAGCCAATCCCGGCAAGCTGCTGGCCTACAACTGCTCGCCGTCGTTCAACTGGAAGAAAAATCTCAACGACAAGCAGATTGCAACGTTCCAGGAAGACCTTTCGGCACTGGGTTACAAGTTCCAGTTCATCACGCTGGCTGGCATCCACAGCAACTGGTACAACACCTTCAAGTTCGCCCACGCCTATGCGCGCGGCGAGGGCATGAAGCATTACGTCGAGATGGTGCAGGAGCCCGAATTCGCCGCGCGCGAGCAGGGCTACACCTTCGTGTCACACCAGCAGGAAGTGGGCGCAGGCTACTTCGACGACGTGACGACCGTGATCCAGGGCGGTTCGTCCAGCGTCAAGGCCTTGACCGGCTCGACCGAAGAAGCGCAGTTCCATTGAAGAGGCCCCATACCGTGCAGGCACCCGGCGTGCCTTGTACGGGTGACTGACGCGAAAAGGCTACCGCAAGGTAGCCTTTTGCATTGAAGGTTCAAGTTTCGCCGCGTTATGCCGATGAGTCAGGCATATGGAAATCCAGGCCAATACTGCTGAGCAACTCCCGGACGCCACCCCGCAGGGTTGGAGCAAGCGCTTCATCATGCCGCTGTTTCAGCGTGGCACGCAGGTGCGTCACGCGGGCCGCTGGGAGACCGTTGACTACGTGCACTTGCGCCGTCTGGAAATGGCGGTGTTTCTGGTCGGCCATGCCGAGCCGTTCTCGACCCGGCAGCTGGAACTGGCGCCCACGCTGTTCACCACGCAGCGCGTTCCTGCGGCGGAAAACATCGGCTATACCTCGGGCCTGTAGGCCATGGCTTCCCCAAGGCGAATGGGGCGCCCGGCCGCCCAGTCGTCGGTCCAGCGCAGGTCGGCGCGGGGCAGCAACACGATCACCGTCGAGCCGAGCTGAAAGCGGCCCATTTCCTCCCCTTGGCGCAGGTGAATGGATGAGGCTGCGTAATCCCAATGGCGCAGTTGTCCGGTACGCGGCGGGTTGACCTGCCCGTGCCAGACGGTCGCCATGCTGCCGACTATGGTTGCACCCACCAGTATCAGCAGCATCGGACCGAATGCCGTCTCGAACAGGCAGACCACGCGTTCATTGCGGGCAAACAGCCCTGGCACGTTGCGTGCCGTCGTCGGATTGACCGAAAACAGGCTGCCCGGTACGTGCACCATGCGCAGCAAGCGGCCATCGCACGGCATGTGGATGCGGTGGTAATCGCGCGGGCTCAGGTACAGCGTTGTAAAACTGCCGTCGGTGAACCTTGCCGCCAGCGCTGCATCACCACCGAGCAAGGCAGTTGCCGTGTAGCTGTGACCCTTGGCCTGGAAGATGCTGCCATCCTTGATGGCGCCGAGCTGGCTGATGGTGCCGTCCACGGGGCAGGTCAGGGCGGCGGGCGTCAGTGGTCGTGCGCCGGGACGCAGCGCGCGCGTGAAGAAGGCATTGAAAGTAGGGTAGGCCGCCGGGTCCGGTTCGGCCGCTTCACTCATGTCCACGCGGTAGCGCTGGATGAACCATCGGATGGTTGCGGTGGTCCAGCGACCGGCATGGGCGTTGGCCCAGCGTCCAGCCAGCCGCGTCATCAGCAGCTTGGGAGCCAAATATTGGAGAGCGGTGGCTAGTTGATCGGACACGGCGGCAAGGGCAAAAGCGCGCAGTGTAATCGTGTATCCACAAAAGGAAGTCACCCTGTACAATACGCAGTTCGCTTTTTGCTTGTGCAGCCGATTCGGCTTGGGCGCAGCGGCGACCTATCTTGAGAAGAACAGACCTCTATGGCAAAGGAAGAACTCATCGAAATGCAGGGCAGCGTCACTGAAGTGCTGCCCGATTCGCGTTTTCGTGTGACGCTGGACAACGGGCATCAGTTGATCGCCTACACCGGCGGGAAGATGCGCAAGCACCACATCCGCATTCTCGCGGGTGACAAGGTTTCGCTTGAAATGTCACCCTATGATTTGAGCAAGGGTCGGATCACCTTCCGCCACCTGCCCGGACGCGGGCCGGCGCCAAGCGCGTGAGCGTCGTCAGCGGTTTGGCTGATTGATGCGGGCAGCAAGTTGAATATCGGAGCGTAGCGCAGTCTGGTAGCGCATCTGGTTTGGGACCAGAGGGTCGTAGGTTCGAATCCTATCGCTCCGACCAATCGTCAATCCGGATGCATGCGCATGCATCCGGATTTTCTTTTTCCACCAATGAAATCAAGCACTTGGCGTCCGCTACTGTCTGCATGCGTCCGTGTGCAACCAAAGCCAAGGCGGGGAACGAAAACCCGAAAAACGGGGGGCGAGGGCTTGTCGAGGAGGTCAGTCCCCGACGTGGCCACCATTCGCCTGCGCCGGCCAACCGCTCAGGTGCTGCTGCGCAATGTGCGATAGCGCGGTGATCCACGCGTTGTCGTCGTTCAGGCAGGGGATGTAGCGAAACTGTTCCCCGCCGGCGTGGAGGAAGGCTTCACGCACTTCCTGATTGATCTCCTGCAGTGTCTCCAGGCAATCGGCAGTGAAGCCGGGGCAGATCACGTCGACGCTGCGGGTACCGCTCTTGGCCAGAGCGATCAGCGTGGGCTCGGTGTAAGGCTGCAGCCATGCCGCGCGGCCAAAGCGCGACTGGAAGGTGAGTTGGTATTGGCCGGGCGCAAGCTGCAGTGCAGCGGCCAGCAATTCGGTGGTTTCCTCGCATTGCGTGCGATAGGGGTCGCCCAGGCGCACGTTGCGCTCGGGGATGCCATGAAAGCTCATGATGAGTTTTTCGGCCTTGGAGCCCTCGCGCTGCCAGTGCCGGCGCACGCTTTGTGCCAGGGCGGCGATGTAGCCGGGGTGATCGTGGTAGCTGTTGACGAAGCGCAGCTCCGGCAGCGTGCGCTGTCGGCCTGCCCAGGCGGTGACGTCATCAAAAACGCTGGCCACGGTGGTGGAGGAATACTGCGGGTACAGCGCAAGGACCAGGATGTGCTGGATCCCTTGATGTGCCAGCGTTTGCAGCTGCTGCTGGATGGCCGGTTGGCCATAGCGCATTGCGGGCAGGACGGGCACCAGATGCCCCGCTTGGCCGAGCCAGCCGCGCAGCATGCTGGCCTGCTTGGTGGTCCAGAGCAGCAGCGGCGAGCCTTCCTTGGTCCAGATCGTTTGGTATTTGGCGGCAGACTTGGCCGGGCGGGTGCGCAGGATGATGCCGTGCAGGAGGGGCCACCACGCGATGCGCGGGATTTCAACGACCCGGCGGTCGCTGAGAAACTCAGCCAGGTAGCGGCGCAGTGCGGGGGCTGTAGGAGCGTCTGGCGTGCCGAGATTGCACAGCAGGATGGCGGTGGTGGGGGTGGGGGCCGTCATGCGGGCGATTGTGGCAGCTATGCTTGGCGCCCATGACACTTGATGTGCAGCGCATTCGCGCAATCAGTCTCGATCTGGATGACACGCTGTGGCCTGTGTGGCCGGTGATCGAACGAGCGGAAGGGGAGCTGCGTCTCTGGCTGGCCCGGCATGCGCCAGCCACGGCGCGACGCTTTCCCGATGGTGCCGCCTTGCGCGCGCTGGTCAAGCAGCTTTGGAGCGAGCGGCCCGAGCTGCGCGTGGATCTGGGCGCGCTGCGCCGTGAATCGATCCGCCTGGCGCTGCAACAGACGGGAGACGATCCGGCATTGGCAGAGCCGGCTTATGCCTGTTTTTATGCGGCACGCCAGAAAGTGCAGCTGTTTGAGGATGCGCTCGCTGCGCTCGAATTCCTGGCAAGCCGTTACCCCATCGTCGCGTTGACCAATGGCAATGCCGATGTGCATGCCGCAGGCGTGGGGCGTTTCTTTCATGCGCATCTGGGTGCGGCGCAACTGGGTTTTGCCAAGCCCGATGCGCGCATCTTCCGCGCAGCTGCTGCAGTGGCCGGCGTAGCCGCCGACGCGGTGCTGCATGTGGGCGACGATGCGGTGCTGGACATGCGCGGCGCGCTCGATGCGGGCATGCAGGCGGCCTGGGTCAACCGCGCTGGCGGCGCCTGGCCCGCCGATCAGGCGCTGCGACCGCAGGCCACAGTCACCGACCTGACCGCGCTGTGCACCCTGCTGCGTTGACTACGCCTTGGGAGGGACCGCATCCGGTTGGTTCACGGGTGCGGCGCGCTGAAACGCGGGCAGCGTGCCGCAGGCCGCATCCACCGCGCTGATCAACGGCCAGCGCGCCATGTCCACGTGAAAGCGCCGGGCGCTGGCGATTTGCGGGATCAGATAGCAGTCGGCCACGGTGGGGCGGCCGCCCCAGCTGAAATCCCCGCGCGTGGTGTCGGTGGACAGAAGTTTTTCGTAGGCATCAAAACCCTTGGTGATCCATTCGCCGCACCAGCGTTCCACGGCGGCCTTGTCTGCGCCCAGCTGGTGTTGCAGGTACTGCAGAATCCGGCGGTTGTTGATCGGGTGAATGTCGCAGCCGACGATGGCCGCCAGTGCCCGCACCTGGGCGCGGGCCTTGGCGTCTTTAGGCAGCAGCGGCGGTTCGGGATGGGTTTCTTCCAGCCATTCGATGATCGCGGGCGATTGCGTCAGCACCGTGCCATCGTCGAGCACCAGCGCGGGTACCAGTACCTGCGGGTTGACTTCGTGGAAATTGCCTTTCAGGTGCTCCTCGTGCAGCAGGTCGACGGCGATGTATTCGGCTTGCACGCCCTTGAGTTCCAGCGCGATGCGCGTGCGGTGCGAGGTGCCGCTGCGAAAGTAGTTGTAGAGCTTCATGGTGCTTGGTCCACTCAGAGGCTGCGCGCGGGCAGCACCTGGCCGCGGCATTCGCCAAAGCCGATGCGCGCATGGCCCGGTTTCTCGCACCAGCCGCGCAAGACCACCGCGTCGCCATCCTGCAGAAAGGTGCGCTCTTCGCCATTGGGCAGCTTGAGCGGGTTCTTGCCGCCGGTGGTCAGCTCCAGCAGCGCACCGGCCTGGTTCAGCGTGGGGCCGGAGAGCGTGCCAGTGCCCAGCAGGTCGCCGGGCTGCAGGTTGCAGCCGTTGATGCTGTGGTGCGCCACCATCTGCGCCAGCGTCCAATAGGCATGGCGGTAGCTGGTCTGGCAGATCGTGGCTTCAATGGCGCCGTCTTGCGCGCGCATGGCCGGCGTCTGCAGGCCGACGGAGAGCTGGATATCTAGAGCGCCCGCCTCGCGGTTGTGCTCGCTGTCCAGGTAGGGCAGCGCCCGCCGGGCGCGCAAAGGCCGTGCGGTAAGGGGTCAGGGCTTCCATCGTCACCACCCAGGGCGAAATGGTGGTGGCAAAGTTCTTGGACAGGAAGGGCCCCAGCGGCTGGTACTCCCAGGCCTGGATGTCGCGTGCCGACCAGTCGTTGAGCAGGCACAGGCCAAACACGTGCTCTTCGGCCTGCGCCATCGGCACCGCCTCGCCCAGCGCGTTGTATTGGCCGAGGAACACGCCCAGCTCCAGCTCGATGTCCAGCCGCTTGCTGGCGCCCAGCACCGGTGCCTCGCTGTCCGGCGCTTTCAGTTGCCCGCACGGGCGGGCGAAGTTCTGGCCCGAGACCACGACGCTGGACGCGCGCCCGTGGTAGCCGATGGGCACCCATTTGTAGTTGGGCATCAAGGGGTTGTCGGGGCGAAACAATCGCCCGACGTTGGTCGCGTGGTAGATCGAGGTGTAGAAATCGGTGTAGTCGCCGATGCGCGCGGGCAAGGCGTATTCCACCTGAGCCTGCGGCACCAGGAAAATTTGCAGCACCGCCTGCTCATGCGCGCCTTCGCGCAGCGCGCGAGACAGCGCCAGGCGCAGTGCGCTCCAATGGGCCGGGGTGAGGCCCATCAGCGCGTTCAGCGTGCTTTGGCTGGCGGCGGCCAGCGCCTCGGCGGCGCGGCCGCTGAAGGGTTTGGCCGAGTGCAATTCGGCCAGGTCGATGACCTGGTCGCCGATCGCCACGCCGCCGCGCAGCGGCTCGGTGCTGCCCTTGCGGCGAAACACCGCGAATGGCAGGTTCTGGATCGGAAAATCGCCGCCTTCGGCGTGCGCGGAGCTGAGCCAACTGCGCAGATGGGGGTCATGGGTTTCGTTCAGTGCGGTCATGCGATAGCCCTCGTGAGACTTCGGGGAAGGATGGGCGGCAAGCTTATCAGTGCGGCGCAGCACGTGCCGCGCGGCCAGGCAAGGCCGTCAGGCGGGTGCGGTTGCTGGCGGGATGGATGGTGTGGCCGGTGCGTGCGTCAGGCGCAGCCAGGCGGCTGATGCCGGAGTGTTCATGGGGGCTGAACTTGAGAAGCTCTCCATTCATTCGCATCAGCACGGACAATCGTGGCATGTGCTGCATGCGCCGCGCCGTTGCCGCGCGGCGGTGGCTGGTGTTGGTCTGCAGCTGACTCGTTTTTGTGTCATTCATAAGCAAAATATGCCTCCAGCGCCCATGGGACGTGCGCAAAGCGCTATGGTATTCATTGTCATTGCCTGTGCGTTGATGATGATGTCGATCGATGCCACCATCGTTGCCACCGCCTTGCACGCCCTTGCCAGTGACCTGGGTGCGCCGATCAACTGGACCGGCTGGACCATTACCGCCTACTGGTTCGGTTACGTGGTGATGCTGCCCGTGGCGGGGCGCCTGGCCGAGCGCTTTGGCAATCGGCGCGTGTTCTTGCTCTCCGCCCTGGCGTTTGCGCTGGCGTCGCTGGCTTGTGGCCTGGCAAGCAATATCTATGCGCTGGTGCTGTTTCGCGCGCTGCAGGCCATGGGTGGCTCCGGATTGACACCGGCAGCCACGGGCATCGTGGTGGTGTGGTTTGGCGGCGGGCGCGATCGCATCCTGGGCCTGTTCGGTGCGGTGTTCTCGGTCGGCAGCCTGATCGGTCCGGTGCTGGGCGGGCTGTTTGTTACCTACGCGCATTGGCGTGATGTGTTTTTCGTGAATGTGCCCGTCGGTTGCGCCATGGCTTTGCTCGGCTGGTGGCTGATCCCGCCGGACCGGCTGCAGGACCGGTCGTCTCGCAGCATGGACTTGCCCGGCGTGCTGCTGCTCGGTACGGCAGTGATCGCCGGCATGCTCGCGGCGAGCTTGCTGGGCAATCCGGACGTGCGTGTGGCTTCCTGGCCGTTTCTCGTGCCCTTGGCGCTGGCCATCGCCAGCGGCTGGACGTTCTTTCGGCACATCGCCAGGGTGGCTGAGCCGTTCCTTCCACCACGCCTGATCTATGGCAAGGGTTTTGCCGCGACCAATTTGCTCAACGCCACCTACGGCGGGGCGGTGACAGGCGCACTCACACTGGTGCCGCTGTATGCAGCGCTGCGCTACGGCCTGGATGCGCTGGATGCCGGCACGCTGCTCACGGCGCAGGCGGTGGTGGGGTTGGTGGTCGGACCGCTGGCGGCCTGGGCGCTGCGCTGGAGCGGCTACCGCTTGCCGTTTTACGTCGGCGGCGTGCTGGTGGCCTTCGGCATGCTGATGCTGGCGCTGGCACCGCGTCTGGGTCTTTCGCCGTGGCTGTGGCTGGCGCTGGCCACGGTGTTCACCGGGGCGGCCAGCGGCCTGATGGGGCCGGCGAGCCGCAATGCCGCACTGCAACTGGTACCCGAGCGCGCGGCCACCATGTCGGCGTTGCGCGCGACGGCGCAGCAGGTGGGGGTGATCGTGGCGTTGGCGGTCATTACCCTGGCGATGGCTGTGTCGCCTGCGCAGGGCGACGTGCTGGCCACAGCCTATGGGGCGCTGGCGCTGATGTCGCTGGCGCTGCTGCCAGTGGTCGCGCGGGTGCCGGAGCACCGCGGCGCCTGGTAGGGCGCCGCGGCGTGCATCGGCCGATTACAGCGAGTCGATGAAGCTTCGCAGCTTGTCGCTGCGGCTGGGGTGCTTGAGCTTCCTCAGCGCCTTGGCCTCGATCTGACGGATGCGCTCGCGCGTCACGTCGAACTGCTTGCCGACTTCTTCGAGCGTGTGGTCGGTGCTCATCTCGATGCCAAAGCGCATGCGCAGCACCTTGGCCTCGCGCGGGGTCAGGCCGTCCAGGATGTCCTTGACCACGTCGCGCAGGCCGGCCTGCATGGCGGCGTCGACCGGCGCGGTATTGGCGCTGTCCTCGATGAAGTCGCCCAGGTGCGAATCGTCGTCGTCGCCGATGGGCGTTTCCATCGAGATCGGCTCCTTGGCGATTTTCATGATCTTGCGGATCTTGTCCTCGGGGATCTCCATCTTCTCGGCCAGCAGGCTGGCGTCGGGCTCGAAGCCGAACTCCTGCAGGTGCTGGCGCGAGATGCGGTTCATCTTGTTGATGGTCTCGATCATGTGCACCGGGATGCGGATGGTGCGCGCCTGGTCGGCGATCGAGCGCGTGATGGCCTGGCGGATCCACCAGGTGGCATAGGTCGAAAACTTGTAGCCGCGACGGTATTCGAACTTGTCCACCGCCTTCATCAGGCCGATGTTGCCCTCTTGAATGAGATCAAGGAATTGCAGACCGCGGTTGGTGTATTTCTTGGCAATCGAGATCACCAGGCGCAGGTTGGCCTCGATCATCTCCTTCTTGGCGTGGCGGCTGGCGCGCTCGCCGTCGTTCATGCGCTTGTGGATGGCCTTGAGCTCGGCCAGCGGCACGACGACGCGCGTCTGCAGGTCGATCAGGTTTTGCTGCAACTCCTGCACCGGCGGGATGTTGCGCGCCATGATGGTGCTCCACGGTTTGCCTGCGGCGGCTTGCCTTTCCACCCAGTGCAGGTTCAGCAGGTTGGGCGGGAACTCCTTGATGAAGGTTTCTTGCGGCATGCCGCATTTGTCGACGATGATGCGACGCAGTTCGCGCTCCTTCTTGCGCACGTCGTCCACCTGCGCGCGCACCATGTCGCAGAGCTTTTCAATCGTCTTGGCCGTGAAGCGTATGGACATCAGTTTGGACGAAATCTCACGCTGCACCTTCATGTACCCAGGCGTGCCGTAGCCCTCCTTGTCGTAAATCTTGTGCATCTTCTCGAACAGGCTGCGCAGCTCGTCGAAGCGCTCCATCGCGTCGCCCTTGAGTTTTTCCAGCAGGCGCGTCATGGCCTTGGAGCCGCCCTTGCCATCGTCGTCGTCCTCTTCGTCGTATTCGTCGAAGTCTTCCTCGGCGACGTAGTCGTCGGCTTCCTCCGGATCGGCAAAGCCGTCCACCACCGTGTTGATGATGACCTTGCCGGCGCGGATTTCCTCGCCCATGTTGAGGATTTCGGCGATCGTGGCCGGTGATGCGCTGATGGCCTCCATCATGTCCATCAGGCCGCCCTCGATGCGCTTGGCGATCTCGATCTCGCCCTCGCGCGTGAGCAGTTCCACCGTGCCCATCTCGCGCATGTACATGCGCACCGGGTCGGTGGTGCGGCCGAACTCGCTGTCCACGGTGGACAGGGCGGCCTCCGCCTCTTCCTCGGCCTCTTCCACGGTGGTGGCGGTGGGGGTGACGTTGTTCTGGAACAGCGTCTCGGCGTCGGGCGTCTGCTCGTAGATCGCCACACCCATGTCGCTGAGCAGCGAGGTCACGGCCTCCATGGTTTCGGCGTCGACCAGCTTGTCGGGCAGGTGGTCGGAGATTTCGCCCTGCGTGAGGTAGCCGCGCGTCTTGCCCAGCGTGATCAGCTTCTTGAGCTGGGCGCGGCGCTTGGCCATGTCTTCTTCGGAGAGAACGGTTTCGTCCAGGCCGAATTCCTTCATCAAGGCGCGTTCCTTCGCCTTGCTGATCTTCATGCGCAGCGGCTTGACCTTCTCGGCGGGTGCTTCGGCAGCGGCTTCCGCGACTTCGGGCTCGCCCTCCAGGTCCGCTTCAATGTCCGACAGATCGGTGTCGTCTTCTTCCGCGCCTTTCTTGCCCTTGCCCTTCACGGCACCTTTGGCGCCGGCCTTGGCTGCCTTGGCAGGTTTGGCCACTGCGGCGTCAGCCTTTTTGCTGGCACGCTTCTTGGCAACAGGCTCTGCTGCGGCTTCCTTGGCGGCGGCGGGTTTCTTCTTTTTTTCTTCGGCGGGCGCCTTGCCGGCCTTGGCGGGCTTGGTGCCGTCGTCGGTAGCGGCAGGCGTGGCGGATTTTCGAGCGGGCATGAAATTCCTCGAGGTCAGGGCAGGGTCACAAACATCGTCGGTGCAATATCGGCCTGATGACGCACAGAGTGCGCACCAGCGGAACACGCTTTTTCGCGTGGTTCCGAAAGGCAAGATGTCTGGGCGAACATTTGGTGTGCAGCCCTTGCGGGAGGTGTTGGGCAAAGCGCTTTGCTGCGCTGTATCGTGCTGCCCGGACCGGAGGTACTGCTGTCGCTCTTGCCTGTCAAGCCGTACATTATAACGATTTTGCCAATTTCAAGAGGCAAAAATCGCTCTATGGCGCGTTGCTTGCCGCCTTCAGCGCGCGTCGGCGCTCTTCGAGCTCGCGGTAGCGCTGCAGCGCCAGCGGATCCTGACTGCTTGCGGCAATCAGCGCGCTTTGTTCCTGCTCAATGGCTTCGATGTGCAGGCGCCGCAGCACATCGTGCAGTTCGGCCTGCAGTTCGGTATCGTTGCCCTCGGTCTGTGCGTGCGAGCCGGTCATGATGCGCTCGGCCAGCGGCTCGCAGGCATGGTTGCGCAAGGCTTCGCGCAATTGCGCCCAGGAGAGCACGCCATGCTCGTGCCATTGGCCTTCGAGCCAGACAAACAGCGGGCCGTGGGGCTCTGCCAGGTTGCCCAGTGCCATGCGGTCTTCCTGATCCAGCGATTCCAGAAACGCCATGTGCGAGAGCAGCAGGCGCAGCGCGTGGTCGCTGCGTCGCGTCGGTTTGCCGCGCTGCAGCGGCGCCTGCGTCGCCACGCGCCCGCCCGTGTGGCGCGAGCCGCGCCAGTCATTGCCCTTGCGCCAGGAACGATATCCGGTCGAATCGGCTTCTGGCGCTTTCTGGTATTGCGCAGATTGCTTCTGTTTCCATAGCTCAAGCAGGGGCTGCGCCTGCATGTGCCCGAGCGCTGCCAGCTCCGTCAGGAGCTGCTGTTTGAGCGCGCCTTCGGGCATCAGATTCCAGAGCGGCTCGGCGTTGCTCAGCATATGCGCTCGCCCCTCGGCCGTGCCCTGATCGCAGCCTTCGCGCGCGGCCTCCAGCAGAAAGCGCGACAGCGGCATCGCGTCGCCCAGCTGGCGTGCAAACGCGTCCTGGCCGAAGGTGCGGATGAAGCTGTCCGGGTCATGCTCGGGTGGCAGAAAGAGAAATTTGATGGCCCGCGTGTCGGTGGCATAGGGCAGGGCGGCATCCAGCGCCTTGCGCGCCGCGCGCCGCCCGGCGGCGTCGCCGTCGAAGCTGAACACCACTTGCTCGGTGAAGCGAAACAGCTTGTGCACATGCTCCGCCGTACAGGCCGTGCCCAGCGTTGCCACCGCGTTGCCAAAGCCCAGCTGCGCCAGCGCCACCACGTCCATGTAGCCCTCGGTCACCAAGACGCTTCCGGCCTCGCGGATGGCCTGGCGCGCCTCGTACAGTCCGTAGAGCTCGCGCCCCTTGTGAAACACCGGGGTTTCGGGCGAATTCAGGTATTTGGGTTTCTCATCGCCGAAGACCCGCCCGCCAAAGCCTATGCATTCGCCCTTGACGTTGCGAATGGGAAACATCACGCGGTCGCGGAAGCGGTCGTAGCGTTTGCCGTCTTCTTCGCTCTGGATCACCAGCCCCGCCTCCACCAGCAGCGGGCTGTCGTACTCGGCGAACACGCTGGCCAGGCCATGCCAGCCAGCGGGCGCATAGCCCAGTCCGTAGCGCTTCGCAATCTGGCCGCTCACGCCTCGGCCCTTGAGGTAGGCAATTGCGTGCGCTGCCTCGCGCAGGTGCTGGCGGTAGGCCTGGCCGGCCCTGGCCAGCACGTCGGTAAGTGTGGCCTGCTGCTCCTTCTGCTGGGCGGCGCGCTCGCGTTCTTGTGGCGAGCGCTCCTCCTCGGGTACCTGCAGGCCCGCCTGCTGGGCCAGTTCCTGCACCGCCTCGCGAAAGCCCATGGCCTGGTGCTCCATCAGAAAGCCTATGGCGTTGCCGCTCTTGCCGCAGCCAAAGCAGTGAAAGAACTGCTTGGACGGGCTGACGCTGAACGAGGGTGATTTTTCGCCGTGAAACGGGCACAGCCCCATGAAATTCGCGCCGCTCTTCTTGAGTTGCACGTAGCGGCCGATGACCTCGACCACGTCGGTGCGGTCGAGCAGTTCCTGCAGGAAAGAGGGTGGGATGGGCACGCCGCGATTGTCGGTCTTTGGGTCGGGGGCCGATGGAGTGTGTTCTACACTGGTTTCGGCCCCATGGATGGAGCCACATCCGAGACGCAGATCGGGGCGGGCCATCCCGCATGGTTCTGCGCTGACCCCAACCGACGATTTTTCACGGGAGACAACTGACCATAACCCAGCCAGTCGATGATGTTTTGAAAAACGCCGTGCGCAACGGCGCTGCGCCGAATGTGGTGGCCGTGGTGGGCGATGCCGATGGCCTGCGCTACACCGGTGCGGCCGGCGCGCAAGGACCGGGTATGCCGCAAGCGGTCGATGGCGATACGGTGTACCGGATCATGTCCATGACCAAAATGGTGGTCACGGTGGCCGCGCTGCAGTTGATGGAGCAGGGCAAGCTGAATCTGAATGCGCCGGTGGCCGATTACTACCCGGACTTTGCCCAGCGCAAGGTGTTGACCGGCTTCGATGGCGATCGGCCGCTGCTGCGGGCACCCACGCGGCAGGTGACGGTGCAGCAATTGATTACCCATACGGCCGGGCTGAGCTACAGCTTTTTCAATCAGGATTTGCTCAAGTGGGAACAGGTCACCAACTACGTCGGCATTTTGTCGGGTGAGACGGAGTTGCTGCAGTCACCCTTGATGTTCGATCCGGGCGATCGCTTTGAGTACGGTCTGAACATCGATGTGCTGGCGGTGGTGATTTCGAACATCACCGGCAAAAAGCTCGATGTGCATCTGGCAGACGCGATCCTGAAACCGCTGGGAATGCGCAGCACAAGCTATCACAAGCGTGATGTGGACGAGAGCAAGATCACGCCGATCCAGGCGCGAGGACCCGATGGAAAGTGGGTCGATACCGGCGTGGACTATGCGCAGAACCCGGCGTTGATACCGGGCGGCCACGGGTTGTATTCAACGCCCAATGACTACCTGCGCTTTCTGCGCGTCTTGTTGCGTGGCGGCGAACTGGATGGCGCACGTATCCTGCAGCAGAAAACCGTGGATGCGGCGTTTTCCAACCAGATTGGCGCCTTGGAGTTTCCGCCGACCATCTCGACCGCCAACCCGACTCTGACTTGCGATTTCAGCGCTGGGCCTGGCTTGTAATGGGGCCATAGTCTGTTGCTGGTGCCGGGCGATGTGCCGGGGGCGCGGCGTGCATGGTCTGGTGCCTGGGCCGGCTTGTGCAACGCGCAGTTCTGGATCGATCGCACGACAGGCATTTGCGGCGCGCTGTTTTCGCAAACCCTGCCGTTCGTCGAACCGGCCATCTGGAAGATGTATGTGGATTTCGAGCAGGCGGTGTATGCGAATCTGACGTAATCAGACCCGCAATGCCGAAGTGGCCCCCTCTTTCCGCGTGCGTTGACATCGGCGCGCCGGGCAGAGGGGGTTTGTTTATGCTTGTCGTTTTTTTCAGCCACAGTCAAGGATTCATTCCATGCCAGAAAGCATCTACAGCCAGCATCTGGATCGCAACAACGCCAATTTCGCGCCGCTGACGCCCTTGTCCTTTATCGAACGCAGCGCCGAGCTTTATCCCGAGCGCCTGGCCATCGTGCATGGCGCGCTGCGCCAGACCTGGGCGCAGACCTATGCGCGCTGCCGCCAGCTGGCCAGCAGCCTGCGCCGCGCGGGCATAGGCAAGAACGACACCGTGGCGGTGATGCTGCCCAATACGCCGCCCATGGTGGAGGCGCACTTCGGCATTCCCATGGCGGGCGCGGTGCTCAACGCGCTCAATACGCGCCTGGACCCGGAAACCGTCGCCTTCATGCTCGACCACGGCGAGGCCAAGGCGGTGATCGTCGATCCCGAGTTCACGCCGGTGATGGCCAAGGCCATTGCGCTGCGCAAGAGCAGCGCGCCCCTGCTGGTGATCGAAACAGAGGATGCACTTTACGGCCCTGCGGCCCAGCCACTGGGCGGTACGCGCTATGAAGATTTTCTTGTGGCGGGCGATGCGACGTTCGCCTGGGAACTGCCGGAGGACGAGTGGGACGCGATAGCGCTCAATTACACCAGCGGCACGACGGGCAACCCCAAGGGCGTGGTCTATCACCACCGCGGCGCGGCGGTGAACGCGATCAGCAACATCCTCGAGTGGGACATGCCCAAGCACAGCGTCTACCTGTGGACGCTGCCGATGTTTCACTGCAACGGCTGGTGCTTCCCCTGGACGGTGGCGGCGCGCGCAGGGGTCAATGTCTGCCTGCGCCGGGTCGAGGCACAGGCGATCTTTGACGCCATCCGCAACCACGGCGTGACGCACTACTGCGGCGCGCCCATCGTGCAGTCGCTGCTGGTCAACGCCCCGGCCGCGATGAAAGAGGGTGTGCCGGCGGGCGTCAAGGCGATGGTGGCGGGTGCCGCGCCGCCGGCTTCGCTGATCGAGGGCATGGAGCAGATGGGCTTTGATCTGACGCATGTCTACGGGCTGACCGAGGTCTATGGCCCGGCCACCGTCTGCGTCCAGCAGGACGACTGGGCGCAGCTGGATATCGGCGAGCGTGCCCGGCTCAACGCGCGCCAGGGCGTGCGCTACCACCTGCAGCGTGCGGCGCGCGTGATCGATCCGCAGACCATGCAGCCGGTGCGTATGGACGGCGAGACCATGGGCGAAATCATGTTCCAGGGCAACATCGTGATGAAGGGCTACCTGAAGAACGCCAAGGCCAGCGATGAGGCGTTTGCCGGCGGCTGGTTTCATACCGGCGATCTGGCGGTGCAGTACCCGGATGGCTACATCAAGATCAAGGATCGCAGCAAGGACATCATCATCTCCGGCGGCGAGAACATCTCGTCGATCGAAGTGGAGGATGTGCTGTATCGCCACCCGGCGGTGCTGGCGGCGGCCGTCGTTGCGCGCCCGGATCCAAAGTGGGGCGAGACGCCCTGCGCCTTCCTGGAGCTCAAGGCGGGCGCGCAGGTGAGCGAGGCGGACATCGTCGCGCATTGCAAGAAGTACCTGGCCGGCTTCAAGGTGCCGCGTGCCGTGGTGTTCGGCGAACTGCCCAAGACCAGCACCGGCAAGATCCAGAAATTCGAGCTGCGCCAGCGCGCCGGGTCGGCGACCGCGATCGATGTGTGATCGGCGCCGCGCTGGCGGTGCGGGCTACTTTTTCGCCAGCGCCAGGCGTTCGGCCAGCGTGGCGGCGGAAAGCTCGCCGGTGCGCCGCGCGACCAGCGTGCCCTCGGCGTTGTAGAAGAGCGTGGTGGGCAGGCCGTTGATGCTCAGCAGGCGGCTCAGTTCAGAGCCGGTATCCAGCAATACCTTGTCGGCGGGCAAACCCTGCTGCGCCGCATAGCGGGCGGTTTTGCCCTGGTCCTCGCCCTGGTTGACCCATAAAAAGCGCACCTGCGGGTGCTGCTGGCTGGCCTGCTGCAGCACCGGCATCTCGCGTCGACAGGGTGGGCACCAGGTGGCCCAGAGATTGACCACGACCACCTCGCCCTTGAGTGCCGGCAGCGACACCACCGAGCCATCCAGCGCGCTGGCTTGCCAATCGGGCAAGTCGTTGCGCTGTGCGGTGGATGTGCTCTCGGCACCCATTGGAATGGCCTGCAGCACCAGCATGCCGCCCAGCCATAGCGCCAGAGCTGCGGCGGCGCCTGTGCTGACCGTCGTGCGCCAGGGGCTGCGCGCGGACCACAGGAACAGCAAATAGGCGACGAGCGCAGAGACGCCCCACCAGGGCGCCCAGCCGCCATCGCGAATGTCGAGCATGGACCAGGGCGCGGCGCCGTATTCGCTCTGGAAGTTGAGTACATAGCCCAGCCGCGCGGCCACCAGCACCAGCGCCAGCATGAGCCAGCTGTGCCGCGCTCCCGCCGGCTGGCCGGCGCGCCGTGCCAGGCGCTCGTGCAGCATGCTGCCGACGATCCAGGCCAAGACCAGCAGCAGCGGGGCCAGCGGCAGGACGAGCGGGCCGAGCCGCAGGGTGGATTCCATGGGCAGTCTCCTTTCGCTGCAGTATGCACAAGGCGCGAAGCACGCAATAATTGTCGGCGTACTCCCCAACCATCAGGGCTTGCCATGATTCGCCTACCCGCCACCCTTGTCGCTGCCGTGCTGGCAGCTTTGTCCACCAGTGGCGCCTGGGCCAGCTGCTATGTGGTCTATGGCCCGAATCAGCAGGTGGTCTATCGCAACCAGACGCCGCCGGTGGACATGTCGCGCCAGGTGCACGAAACCCTGCCGCTGGTGGCGCCGGGCGGGACCCTGGTGTTTTCGCTCGACAACTTTGGTTGCGAGCTGCCGGTGAACAAGCTGCCGCTGAAGGTGACGGCGACGGCCAGGAAGGCCAGGCAACCGGCGCGCGAGCGGCTGATTTCGGGCTCCTGACGCTGCCGCGCTGCGACAATCGGGCCCATGAACCACGGCCCGAACAGCAACGACGCGCAGCTCCCTCCCGGCTGGCTTGAAATCACCTCCATGGACATGGAGGCGCAGGGCGTGGCGCACCGCGACGATGGCAAGGTGGTGTTCGTCGACGGCGCCCTGCCGGGCGAATGGGTCAGCGCTGTTTCGCGCCGCAGCAAGAAGCAATGGGAGCAGGCGGACCTGACCGAGATCCACCGCGAATCCAGCCAGCGCGTGCAGCCGCATTGCCCGCACTTTGGCCTGCATGCGGGCGCCTGCGGCGGCTGCAAGATGCAGCATCTGGAAGCCTCGGCGCAGGTGGCGGCCAAGCAGCGTGTGCTGGAGGACAACCTCTGGCACCTGGGAAAGGTGCGGCCTGAAACCCTCTTGCCGGCGATCCACGGCCCCACCTGGGGCTACCGCTACCGCGCGCGCCTGGCGGTGCGCAACGTGATCAAGAAGGGCACGGTGCTGGTGGGTTTTCACGAGCGCAAAAGCCGCTACATCGCCGATATGCGCATCTGCAAGATTCTGCCGCCGCACGTGGATGCGCTGCTGCTGCCGCTGCGCGCGCTGATCGGCTCCATGGCCGCGCGTGACACCTGCCCGCAGATCGAACTCGCCTGCGGTGACGCCGTGACGGTGCTGGTGCTGCGCCACCTGGAGCCGCTGGCCGAGGCGGACTTGCAGCTGCTGCGCGCCTTTTCGCAGCAGCACGGCGTGCAATGGTGGCTGCAGCCCAAGGGCCCGGACAGCGCGCATCCGCTGCAGGCGGACGGGGCGCCACTGAGCTACAGCCTGCCGGAATTCGGCATCACGATCGCGTTTCGCCCTACCGATTTCACCCAGGTCAATCCGCACATCAACCGCGTGCTGGTGGGGCGAGCGTTGCGCCTGCTGGCGCCGCGGACAAGCGATCGCGTGATCGACTGGTTCTGCGGCCTGGGCAATTTCACCTTGCCGATTGCCACGCGCGCGGGCAGGGTGCTGGGCGTGGAGGGCAGCAGCGCATTGATTGCCAGAGCCAGGGAGAATTTTGATGAAAACAAGGCCCTTGCGCATACTGGTCAAGCGCTGGCAGCTACTGAATTTGAAGTATCCAATCTGTTCGAAATGACGGCTCAGGCGCTGATGGCGCACGGCAGCGCCCAGCGTTGGTTGGTCGATCCGCCGCGCGAGGGCGCGTTCGCCTTGGTCAAGGCGCTGGCCGATATTCATCAGGCCCGCATCGCTGTGGAAGGCGCTGCCGCATTGCCAGCTGAAGTGCAGACCTGGCAGCCCCCGCAGCGCATCGTCTATGTGAGCTGCAACCCGGCCACGCTGGCGCGCGATGCCGGTTTGCTGGTGCACCAAGCGGGCTATCGTTGCACGGCAGCCGGCGTGATCAACATGTTCCCGCACACCGCGCATGTGGAGAGCATGGCGGTGTTTGAGCTGGATGCCTGAGGGCGCTCAGCCGCGATTGCGTGACGAGGATTTGGCCGGAGCCTCCTCGTCGTCCTCCGGCGCTGCCTTGGGTGCAGCCTTGGGTGCTTGCGTGAGCACCGAAGGCACGCCTTCGACCTTGTTCTCGCGCATGTAGGCGTCCATTTCCTTCCAGCCGGCGTAGATGTTGGCCTTGGGCGCCTTGGGGTTGAGCGTGTAGCAGTCTTCCAGGCCGCGCATCGCATAGCGGCAGGCACCGCCTATGGCCTGCGCTTCCGCTTCACGTGCCTGTACGCGTGGATCGGGTCCCAGACCGGGGATGTCGCAGCCGGCCAGCAGCACCAGTGCCATCGCACTCAGGGCTGCGCGTGCGGTGATGGCTGCGCGATGGCGGCGGGTGGTGTGAGACATGCCCTCATTATCGGCAGCTGCGGCTGTCAATTGAGTGCGGGCAAAAAAAATGCCCCGCCAGGCGGGGCATTCGTGCGGGGCGTTGGCGTCAGTCGCTGTTGCCGCCAAAAATGCCCAGCAGTGCCAGCAGACTCTGGAATACGTTGAAGATGTCCAGGTAAAGGGCCAGCGTGGCGCTGATGTAGTTGGTTTCGCCGCCGTCGAGCACGCGCTTGATGTCGTACAGCATGAAGGCGCTGAAGATGCCGATTGCGGCGACCGAGATCGCCAGCATGCCGGCGGTGGAGCCGACGAAGACGTTGATGACCGCGCCGATCACCAGCACGATGGCGCCGACGAACAGCCATTTGCCCAGACCCGAGAGGTCGCGCTTGATCACGCTGGACAGGCTTGCCATCACGAAGAACACGCCGGCGGTACCGGCGAAGGCCGTCATGATCAGGCTGGCGCCGTTGCTCTTGCCCAGCACCATGCCGATCAGGTTGGACAGCATCAGGCCCATGAAGAAGGTGAAGGCCAGCAGTACGGCCACGCCCTTGCCGGAGTTCTTGGTCTTCTCGATCGCGAACATGAAGGCGAAGGCGCCGCCCAGAAAGACGATCAGGCCCACGCCGCCGCGCATGGCTTGCATGATGCCGGTGGCAACGCCGACCCAGGCACCGAGCACCGTGGGCACCAGGCTGAGTGCCAGCAGCCAATAGGTATTGCGCAGAACGCGGTGGCGCTCCTCGCTGGAAACGCCGTAGCCGGCAGCGGAACCCATGCGGGTAATGTCGGTGTTCATGGTCTTGGTTTCCTCCATGCGGCACATGCCGCTGACCTGTTGATTCTATGTGGTGCAAAAAGTGCCCGATGCAATACCGCCGTATTGCCTTGTTTCGAGTCAGAAGTGTTTTGCATGCAGATATTGTGTGCCGATATCCGTATCGGGCTATGCTGGTGGTTTTTCAAACCATACGGAGCCCATGCATGAAAACCCAATCCACCCTTGAATTGTCCGATGTGAAGCAGATTGCCGCGGCTGCCGAAGCCGAGGCGCTGAAGAATGGCTGGGCCGTGGCGATTGCCATCGTCGACGCGGGCGGCCACCCGTTGTGGCTGCAGCGCCTGGACGGCTGCGCGCAGATGTCGGCTTATGTGGCGCCGGCCAAGGCGCGCTCGGCGGCTCTGGGCCGGCGCGAGACCAGGAACTTCGAGGAAATGATCAACAACGGGCGCACGGCGTTTCTGTCGGTGCCCGAACTCGATGGCCTGATGGAAGGCGGCGTGCCCATCATGAAGGATGGTCAGTGCATCGGCGCCGTCGGCGTGAGCGGCGTGAAATCGGTGCAGGACGCGCAGGTGGCGCAGGCCGGCATTGCGGCGCTGGGGCTGTAGGACGACGGTAGCCGATAGCCTTGAGGCTATCGGAGCCATTGAATTTTCGAATGCAGGCCATGAGTCAAGTGCCTATACTGGGCTGGTGGTCGCACTTGCGACACACCGATGGGCGGCGAGCCCTTGTGACATGCCGCTTTTCTTAAAGTGCATAGCAACGAAAAGGAGTACGAGGCATGGCTGAAATTCATGGACCGCAGCGCTTGGGGCCGTTGACGCCGTTTGTCGGTCACTGGGAGGGCAATGTCGGCGTTGACCTGTCCTACCACAACGAGGATGACGAGACCGGCAAGACCAGCTATTTCGAGAAGGCGTGGTTCAAGCCGATTCCCCAGACCAAGAATGGCAAGCAGGTGCTTGAGGGCCTGAACTACGGGATGACCGCCTGGCGTCACGGCGAGGAAGCGATGGATCCATTCCACGACGAGGTCGGCTTCCTGCTCTGGGACAAGGCGACCGGTCAGATCCTGCGTACCGTGGTATTTGGCCGTGGCATCGCGATTCAGGCGGGCAGCATCGCCAAGCCGCGCGATACGGTGTTGCACTTCAATGCCAAACCGGGCGACCCCTGCCTGGGCATTCTGCAAAACCCTTATCTGAAGGAGCGTGCGGAGCTGATGGATTTCAAGAGCAGCTTCACCTTCAACAAGGATGGAACCTTGAGCTATGACTCCACGCTGGTGCTCAGGCTGGTGGCCGATGGCAACAAGGAGATGAAGCACACCGACACCAATACGCTGCACAAGGTGGGTTGAAGGACTAACGCATCAAAAAAGCGGCCTCTTCGGAGGCTGTTTTTGCCTGCTGCGCTCGGGGACTTATGCGTGGCGGCGTTTCGTTTGCTTTCAAATCGATGTGCAGCCTTCACGCGGCGAAGGCAGGCGATCACGTCGGGCGCTTACGGTGCGTGCGTGGCCCGATGCAGGTCACGTCCGAACAAGGAGACTGGCCATGACCCACCTTCACGACCCCGTGTTGCGTTTGTTTCGGTGGCCCGCCATCGCGCTGGCTTGCGCTGGGGCGCTGGGGCTGGGGGGTTGTGGTGGCGGTGCGGATGAGGGCCCCGCTGGCGGTGGCACCCTGCCGCCCCAGGGGGTAGGCCTGGCGGCACGCGTGGCGGCCGCGACGCAGACCGCGCAAAGCGAGGGCAACGACTGCGCACCGCTGCGCCCCTTCTACTGGGAGGTGGGCGACGCGCAGGGCCGTTTGGGCGGCGCTTCGGTGACCGGGCCGGAACAGACTGCAGTTTCGGATGACACTGTGATGGCGATTGCGTCGGCGTCGAAGTGGTTGTACGGGGCCTACGTGGTGCAGTGGCGCCACGGCCAGCCGAGCGACGACGACGTGAAATTCCTCACGTTTCGCAGCGGCTACACCCATTTTTCACGGTGTCTTCCCGGGCAAACGGTCGACGCGTGCGAGGCCTATGCCAACAATGGCGTGTATTCGCCGGCTGCCGATGGTCTGTTCTCCTATGGCGGTGGCCACATGGAAAAACATGCCAGTCTGATCGGGCTAGGCGCAGCTGACAATGCCGCGCTGGCGGTGGCCGTGCAGGGCCAGCTTGGCAGCGACGTGGCGCTGTGGTACGCCCAGCCGCAGCTTGCCGGTGGCGTGGTGACCAGTGCCGCCAGTTACGCCGTGTTCCTGCGCAAAGTCCTCTCAGGCCAATTGCTGATGAAGGCGGCGCTTGGCACGCATGCGGTGTGTACCAACCCGGCCACCTGTGCCCAGGCGCTCAATGCGCCGGTGCCCCGCACCGAGAGTTTCCATTACTCGATCGGGCACTGGGTGGAAGATGACCCTGTCGATGGCGACGGCGCGTTCAGCAGCGCCGGGGCATTTGGTTTTTATCCCTGGATCGATGCGAGCGAGCACTGGTACGGCATCCTTGCCCGCCACGACGTGAGCGGCATCACCAATCCGGATGCCCCCGATTCGGGTGGCCAGGGCTACGCATCGCTGCGTTGCGGTCGCCTGATCCGCGCGGCCTGGATCGACGGCGTGGCACGTTGAGCGCCACGCGGGCCAAAGAAAGGCTCAGTCCTTTTCCGGATCGGTCACGAAACCGATCTTGCGTATGCCTGCGCGCTGCGCCGCCGACATGGCCTTGGCCACATATTCGTAGCGCACGTCCTTGTCGCCGCGGATGTGCAGGTCGGGTTGTGGGTCCTTGGAGGCTTCCTGGTACAGGCGCGCCTCCAGTTCTTCGGGCGTGATGTCGGTCTCGTTCCAGTGGTAGCGGCCATCGGCGGTGATCGTCAGGCGGATGGTTTCGGGCTGGACGATCTCTTTCTGGCTCACGGCGCGTGGCAGCTGCACCGGCACGGCGTGGTTCATCACCGGGATGGTGATGATGAAAATGATGAGCAGCACCAGCGTGACGTCGACCAGTGGCGTCACGTTGATCTCGTTCATCACGTCATCGGTGTCGTCCTGCGTTCCGAAGGACATGGCCTCAGCCCTTCTTCATCGGCAGCACGTTGCCGGCTTCGCCGGGCGGGTTCACGCGCGCGCCGGTGACGAAATAGGCGTGCAGGTCGTGCGCGAAGCTGCCGAGCTGGTTCAGGATCCACTTGTTGCCGCGCACCAGCGCGTTGTAGCCCAGCACCGCGGGGATCGCGACCGCCAGACCGAAGGCGGTCATGATGAGCGCCTCGCCGATCGGGCCGGCGACCTTGTCTATGGTAGAGGCGCCCGCGCTGCTGATCGCCATCAGCGCGTGGTAGATGCCCCAGACTGTGCCAAACAGGCCGACGAAGGGTGCGGTCGAGCCTATGGACGCTAGCACGGCCAGGCCGGACTGGATGCTGGCGGTGAACTCGTCGATGCAGTTGCGCAGGCAGCGCGTGATCCAGTCGCTCACGTCCAGCGTGTCGTGCAAATGGGTCTGGGTGTTGCGGTGGTGTGCGTTGGCCTCGCGTGCCTCCAGCGCCAGGTAGATGAACGGATTGCCCGGGCGGTTGCCCAGCTTGGTCAGGCCGGCGGCGAAGTCTTCGCTGTGCCAGAAGTCGCGCGCGTTGCGTGCATCGCGCTTGAAACGCACGATGTTCAATGCCTTCACGATGATCACTATCCAGGTCAGCAGCGACATGCCCAGCAGCAATGCTGCCGTGGCCCGGGTGACGAAGTCTCCCTGTTCCCAGAGGTGCCAGAGGCCGAGTTGTGATTCCATGGTGTGTCTTCAGTGGGTCAGAACGAAATTGATGGGCTGCAGGTGCCACATGGCTTCGGGCACGCCGTTCTTGGTGCCGGGCACGAAACGCCAGCGCGAGACGGTCTTGACCGCCGCCTGGTCCAGTCGCTCAAAGCCGCTGGATTCTTTCACCTGCACCTGCTGCGGCAGACCGTCGGTGCCGATCAGCACGCGCAGCACGACGAGGCCTTGCTCGCCCAGACGCCGGCTGACGGCGGGGTAGGTGGGCGGCGGGTTGTTCAGGTAGCTGGCGTTGCTGGAGGGCGCGACCACGGCCGGTGCCGCTGGCGGGGCCGGCGGTGCGGGTGGCGGCGGCGCCACGGGTGCCAGGATGGGCGGCGCTGGCGGTTGCGGTTCGACCACGCCTACGGGGGCGTCAGGCGCTGGCGCCGTGTCTGCAAGGGCCACCGGCATCGGCGCCGGCTGCGGTGCCACTGCCTTGCGTGGCGATGGCGCGTGGCGCACCGTGGGCGGCGGCGGTGGTGCCTTGGGTTTGGGTGGCGCGGGCGGTGGCGGCGGGAGAGGAACGGGCGGTGCCGGCGCTGGCGTGGGTGGTGGTGGGGGTGCGGGGGTGATGAGATCGCTGATCACCTGCACTGGCACGATCACTTCCACGGCCTGGCGCAGCAGACCGTTTTGCGCCGCCCACAGTGCAAGCACATGGAGCGCCACGACCGAGCCGACGATGGCGGTGGTGCGGCTGAGGCCGGTGGTACGGGCGTATGGCTCGAAGTGACTCATGAAAAGATAGCTGGCAGCGCCCGCCCGGACAGCGCTGCAGGTGTATTCAAGAAGAATGAGGCAGTAGCAGCCGGTTCAGCCAGCAAAGGTGTGCCGGGCTGCCTGATCAGCTTCGTTGTGCAATGCGGCAACGGTTGCTGACGCACTGCACTGCGCAGCCACCTCGCGTGCCGTCTGCTCGCAGCAGCCGCACTGGGTGGCGACGCCGAGCTCCATCTGGATTTCGTCAAAGCTCAGGCCGGCGCGCGCGTGGCGTGCGATCTCGCGGTCGGAAATGCGGTGGCAGACACAGACGATCATGACAACAGTTCAGAAGCTCATGTGCTTGCGATTATAAATGAGAATCTGTCGCATTCAAATAGTCTTGTCTCTTTTTCTGCACGCATGAAAAAACCGGCCTTGGCCGGTTCGTTCATGGTGCACGCACGGCGCTTCAGCTGACGTGCTTGCCGATCAGGCCGGCGAGCTCGAACATCGAGACCTGCGACTTGCCGAACAGCTCCTTGAGCTTGGCGTCGGCGTTGATCATGCGCTTGTTGGTGGCGTCTTGCAGCTTGTGCTTCTTGATGTAGACCCAGAGCTGCTTGACGATTTCGGTGCGTGCCAGCGGCTTGGCACCAACGACGGCAGCCAGCGCGGCGTCCGGTGTCAGGGGCTTCATGAAGGCGGCGTTCGGGGTGCGCTTTTTGGCGGCGGGTGCCTTCTTTGCTGCAGTGGCCATGTTCGGTGTTCCTTGTGTTGTCAAATAGGTGGCGCCAGCGTCAAGCGACGGCTCCACTGGCCCACGGATACTAGCGGGAATTCAGCGCTTGCCAAGGGGCGGCGCGGTTTTTTGCCACGGTGCTGCGCCGGTTGCGGCATGGCGGCAACAGTGGCGGCGCAAAATCGGCGTTTCGCTGTTCCATTTTCAACAGTTTCTCCCATGTCCAACCTCCACAACATCAGTACCTGCGACCTGTGCGATGCGCACAAAAACGATACGAGTGGCGCGTTTCGCGTGTTGCCGCCCGTA
The DNA here is from genome assembly GCF_001724135.1 of Comamonas sp. SCN 65-56. Classification (GTDB taxonomy): domain Bacteria; phylum Pseudomonadota; class Gammaproteobacteria; order Burkholderiales; family Burkholderiaceae_C; genus Comamonas_C. The sequence goes on from NZ_MEDS01000023.1 coordinate 90,405, forward strand.
TTCCTCTCCTTTGGCGGGCGGGCATCGTTCCATGGCTCGGTCAGCACCCTCAAGTGCTTTGAAGACAACGCGCTGGTGAAAGAGGCTGTCCATCAGCCCGGGGCGGGGCGCGTGCTGGTGGTCGATGGTGGTGGCTCGCTGCGCCGTGCGCTGGTGGGCGGCAACCTGGCGGCGGCGGCGGCGCGCAACGGCTGGGCCGGCATCGTCGTCAACGGCTGTGTGCGCGACGTGGCCGAGCTCAACGCCGAGGCCGTGGGCCTGCGCGCGCTGGCGCTGATTCCGATGGCGACCGAAAAGCGCGGCAGCGGCCAGGCCGATGTGCCGGTGCAGGTGCAGGGCGTCTGGGTGCGTCCGGGCGATTGGCTTTATGCCGACGCCGACGGCATCGTCGTCAGCGATCGCGCCATACACGGCTGATCAGGCTCGCGGGCAGCGTGGCCAGCACCACGCTGGCCAGTGCCAGTGCAAACGCCAGCAGCTGCACACCCTGCATGCGCTCACCCAGCGCCAGCACGCCGACCAGCGCGGCGCTGACCGGCAGCAGCACCGTGAACACGCCGGCCTGCGAGGCCGGCACCACGCTGAGCCCGGTCATCCACAGCCAGACCGACCACATGCAGGCGGCGAGCGCATAGAACAGCAGCAGCAGCCAGACCGGCCCGCTGACCGCGGCAAAATCGAAGCGCAGGGCCAGCAGCGCGCCGGCAGGGGTGGCCAGGGCAAAGCCCCAGAGATTGATCAAGGCCGAAATGCGCCGCGGGCCCAGCGTGCCGGTGAGGTGTTTGCCGATCACCGAATACGCCGCCTCACACAATGAAGCGGCCAGCAGCAGCGCCATCCCCAGCCATTGAAAATTTGGATCGTTTTTGGCCTCCAGCGCTTGTCCATCCAGCGCTGACAGCTCCTGTTTATGGAGTGAAAACAGCGCGATCCCTGCCACCGCGCAGGCAATCGCCACCCAGGTGCGTGCGCTGATGCGTTCGTGCAGAAAGAGCCAGCTCAGCAGCGCCACGCAGGCGGGAATCGACGCCATGATCAGGCCGGCCGTGGTCGCGCTGGTCAGGCTCACGCCGTAGATCATGAACACCGTGAAAAGGAAATTGCCCAGCAGCGCATGCAAGAACAACAGCCCTTTGGCGCGGCGCGTGAGCAGCGGCTCGCCGGGCGGCTTGCGCAGCCAGCCCAGCATCGCCACCGCGCCTATGCCAAAGCGCAGCCAGGCCAGCAGCAGCACCGGGAAGGCGAGGGCCAGCGGTTTGGACAGCGCCACGTAGCTGCCCACGAGCACCATGCTCAGCGCCAGGCAGGCAAAGGCAAGGGGGCGTGAAGGCGGGGTCAAGAGCGTGAAGAGGCGGCGGCGGTGGGCGATTGTGCCGCGCGCGCCAGCCGCTCGGTGGCCATGGCGCGCGCCAGCGCCGAATCCAGCGGCAGGGGTTCATCGTGCAGGCGGGCCGCGAGCAGTTCGGCGCACAGCAGTGCCAGCGTGGCGCCGCGCGCGCCCAAGCCGGTGCAGACCCACAGGCCCGGCAGCTCCGCGCCGCCCGCGAGGTCGGTCAGTGGGCCGACCAGCGGCAGGTGATCGGGCGTGGTGCAGCGCACGCCGGACCATGCCTGTAGCGGCGGCGCGGCGGGCGTGGCAAACACCGGTTGCAGCGCAGCGGCCAAGGCGGGTAGCAGTATCTGCAGCTTGGCGAAATTGGCGTGGTGCGCGGCGGCGGTTTCGCGCTCGGTCAACGGCAAAGTGGATGCATCGCGCTCAAAGGTCGAACCGCAGACCCAGGCCTCCCCGCCTGCGAGCGGCACATGCGCGATCAGGTTGCCGTGCCCGTTCACCGGCATCGCAGGCCAAGGCGCTGCGGCGGACTGCGGCGTGTGCCAGCCCCAGCTCGCCATGCCGCGCACCGATTGCAGCGGCAGCGGCTGGCCGGTCAGCAACGCACTGGCCGGGCCTGCGCAGACCGCGACCGCATCCGCTTCGGTGATGGGCCCGCCCCGTGCATCGGTCAGCCGCCAGCGTGCATCGGCTGCTTCGATGGCCGCGACCGATTGCCCCGTTCGCACGCTGATGCCCGGCTGCGCCAGCAAGCGTGCTATCAGCGCCGCCGGCTGCAGCCAGCCGGCGCTGGCGTGCCAAAGCGCGGGCGCATCGGCGTCCAGCCCGGCCCGAGCGCATTGCGTGGCGCTGACCGGGCGGGTCCAGTGCTGCCATGCGTCGCTGTCGCCCGCCGGGCGACTGGCGTGGTCGACGGCATGCTCCAGCACGCCGTGCATGGCCCAGGCGCTGCCCTCCAGATCACCGGCCAGGGTCGTCAACGCCCGCAGCGTGGCGCGCACGCCGGCGCGCGAGAGGCGCGAGATCACGCTGTCGTCGGGCGAGCTGTGCGGCGCAAAAATGGCGGCGGGCACGCCCGAAGCGCCGGCGGCGGGGTGTCGGCCGACATCGAGCACCGTCACCTGCCAGCCGCGCTGCGCCAGTTGCCAGGCCACGGCCGCGCCCGCCAGCCCCGCGCCCACCACGGCGCAGCGCCGGCCGGCGGGCAGGGGGATGGCAGGCAGTGCCGGGCGCGTGGCATGCGGCTGCCAGGGCGGGGCGTACACCGCATGCAGGTTCTCGCGCTTGGGTGGCACGCCGGCCACTTTCTGTAACGCAAAGCCGCACTGCGTCAGCGCGTCACGCACGCTGCGCGCGGCGCTCCAGGTGGCCAGGCGCGTGCCGCGGCGGCAGCAGCGCGCCACTGCCTTGAGCGTGTGCAGGCTCCACAGATCGGGGTTGACGCGCGGCGCAAAGCCGTCCAAAAACACGCTGTCCGCCTGCGGGCGCTGCGCCCGCAGCATGGCCTGCGCATCGCCGATCAAGAGCGTCAGCAGCACCCGCCCGCCTTCAAACGCCAGCCGGTGCACGCCCGGCACCAGGCCGCGTGCCTGCTGCGCCAGCCTTGCCGCCAGCGCTTGCAGTTCGGCATCCGGCGGTGCGGCGCGCAGCAGGTCCTGGGCGCTTACGGGCCAGGCCTCGCACGAGATGAAGTGCAGCCGCTGCGGGCGGCTGGCATCGGCGCGCCATGCGGCCCAGGTGACGAGGAAATTCAGCCCGAGCCCGAAGCCGGTCTCCAGAATGCGCCACTGCGCCTGATCGGCCCAGGCCGCGGGCAGACCGCAACCCCGCAGAAACACGCCGTGCGCCTGGTCCAGCCCGTGGCCCGCGCTGGCGCGGTAGCGGTCGCCAAAGCGCGGGTTGGCCGGGGTGCCGTCGGCCAGCCAATCGACGGGTTCCGCCATCGCGCGTCAGCGGCGCATCTGCAGCGCGCCGGGGTTGACGATGTTGGTCGGCGTGCCCTTCATGTAGTTGATGACGTTGTCGAACGCGGCGCCGAAGTAGAGCTCGTAGTTGTCCTGCTCGACATAGCCGATGTGCGGCGTGCAGATGCAGTTCTCCAGCCGCAAGAGCGCGTGGCCTTGCAGGATGGGTTCGCTCTCGAACACGTCGATCGCGGCCATGCCGGGGCGGCCGCGGTTGAGCGCCGCCACCAGCGCATCGGGCTGCAGCAGCTCGGCGCGCGAGGTGTTCACCAGCAGCGCCGTCGGCTTCATCAGCGACAGGTCTTCCAGCGTGATCAGGTGCTGCGTTGCCTCATTGAGCCGCAGGTGCAGCGAGATCACGTCGCACTGCTCGAAAAATTCGGCGCGCGTGGCAGCCGCCTGGTAGCCATCGGCCAGCGCCTTGGTGCGCGAGGCATCGCTGCCCCAGATGCGCACGTTCATGCCAAAGGCGCGGCCATAGCCGGCAACGATCTGGCCGATGCGCCCATAGCCCCAGATGCCCAGCGTGCGCCCGCGCAGCACCTGCCCCAGGCCGAAGTTGGGCGGCATCGAGCCCGCGCGCAGCCCGGCCTGCTGCCACGCGCCGTGCTTGAGGCTGGCGATGTAGTGCGGCAGGCGGCGCATGGCGGTCATCATCAGCGCCCAGGTCAGCTCGGCCGGCGCTACGGGTGAGCTGGTGCCCTCGGCCACGGCAATGCCGCGCTCGGTGCAAGCCGCCAGGTCGATATGCGGTCCCATGCGCCCGGTCTGGGCAATGAACTTCAGGCGCGGGAGTTTTTCCACGAGCTGGCGCGTGATGTGGGTGCGCTCGCGGATCAGCACCAGGATGTCCGCGTCGCGCAGTCGCACCGACAGCTGCCCCAGCCCCTTGACGGTGTTGGTATAGACCTTGGCGGAATAGCTTGCGAGGCGTTCCGCGCAGCGCAACTTGCGCACGGTGTCCTGGTAGTCGTCCAGGATGACGATATTCATTGCAGGCAATGGCTCAGCGCCGGCTGGTTTCCCGCCAGGGCGTCAATGGGGTTCAGTGGTTGCGGCAGCGCCGCTCGCTTATTGTCGTTGA
>NZ_MEDS01000024.1 GCF_001724135.1 Comamonas sp. SCN 65-56
CGAGGACGACCCGCGCAACCCGGCGGTGATCGCCGACAACGTGGGCGACAACGTGGGCGACTGCGCCGGCATGGCGGCCGACCTGTTCGAGACCTACGCCGTGACGCTGATCGCCACCATGGTGCTCGGCGGCCTGCTCATCAAGGGCGCGGGCGCGCATGCGGTGGTCTACCCGCTGGCGCTGGGGGCCGTCTCCATCATCGCTTCCATCATCGGCACCTTCTTCGTCAAGGCCAGTCCCGGCATGAAGAACGTGATGCCAGCGCTGTACAAAGGCCTGGCGATCGCCGGCGTGCTGTCGCTGATTGCCTTCTACTTCGTCACCGCCTGGATCATTCCGGACAACGCCCTGGGTGGCACGGGCGCGGTGGGCAAACTGTTCGGTGCCTGCGTCGTAGGCCTGGTACTGACCGGCCTGCTGGTCTGGATCACCGAGTACTACACCGGCACGCAGTACAAGCCGGTGCAGCACGTGGCGCAGGCCTCGACGACAGGGCACGCGACCAACATCATCGCCGGCATCGGCATCTCGATGAAATCCACCGCCTGGCCGGTGATCTTCGTCTGCATCGCGATCTGGGCGGCCTTCCACCTGGCCGGTCTGTATGGTGTGGCGATCGCCGCGATGTCCATGCTGTCGATGGCCGGCATCGTCGTGGCGCTCGACGCCTATGGACCGATCACCGACAACGCCGGCGGCATTGCCGAAATGGCCGAACTGCCCAGCAGCGTGCGCGACATCACCGACCCGCTGGACGCCGTGGGCAACACCACCAAGGCCGTCACCAAGGGCTACGCCATCGGCTCCGCAGGCCTGGCCGCCCTGGTGCTGTTTGCCGACTACACGCACAAGCTGGAAACCTTTGGCCAGTCGGTGAGCTTTGATCTGTCCGATCCGCTGGTGATCGTCGGCCTGTTCATCGGCGGCCTGATCCCCTACCTGTTCGGCGCCATGGCGATGGAGGCCGTCGGCCGCGCGGCAGGCAGCGTGGTTGAAGAAGTGCGCCGCCAGTTCCGCGAGATCCCGGGCATCATGCAAGGCACGGCCAAGCCCGAGTACGGGCGCGCCGTCGGCATGCTGACCGGCGCCGCGATCAAGGAAATGATGATTCCGTCGCTGCTGCCGGTGGCCGTGCCCATCGTCGTCGGCCTGGCGCTTGGCCCCAAGGCGCTGGGTGGCCTGCTCATGGGCACCATCGTCACCGGCCTCTTCGTCGCCATCTCGATGTGCACCGGCGGCGGTGCCTGGGACAACGCCAAGAAGTACATCGAAGACGGCCACCACGGCGGCAAGGGCTCTGACGCGCACAAGGCGGCCGTCACCGGCGACACCGTGGGCGACCCCTACAAGGACACCGCCGGCCCGGCCGTGAACCCGCTGATCAAGATCATCAACATCGTCGCGCTGCTCATCGTGCCGCTGGTGGTGAAGTTCCACACGGGCGGCTGAACACGCTCTTGAAATGAAAGCGGCTGGCGCCCGTCCACAGGGCGCCAGCCGCTTTTTTGATTCCTGAAATTTGGCGCTTATCGCCGCCCACCCAGCAGGCTGCTGCCGAGCTTGATCAGATCACCCAGATCGACCTTGCCGTCGCCATCCTGATCCAGCACCGCGCCCAGCAGGCCGCCACCCACGCCGCCCTGCTGCTGCACGCGCGCCCGCTCCTGCCCCAGCAGGCTGCCCAGGCCACCGGCATCGAGCTGCCCCGCGTTCACGCGCCCAGCCAGCGCCGCCATCACCATCGGCGCCAGCATCTTGAGCAAGTTCCCCGCCTGCGAGCCGCTCAGCCCCGTGGCCTGGCCCAGGCCCGCCTCGGCGCGCGACTGTGCGCCGCCAAACACGTGGCCCAGGATCCCGCCCGCATCCATTTGCCGACCGGCGGATGCACCACCTCCCAGCACGCTGCCCAGCAAGCCGCCCAAACCGCCGCCTGCGCCAGCCGCACCGCCAGCGAGCGCACCGAGCAGGCCACTCAGATCCACCGCGCCCTGCCCCGCATGGTCACGTTGCAGCGCGCCCAGCAGCGCATCCGCACCTCCCGGCTGCTGCGCATTGCGCCCCAGCGCACCGACGAGCATGGACAGCGCTGCGCTCACCGCCTGGCTGGCGCTGCCGGCGTCCGTGCCCAGTTGCGCAGCGATCCGCCCCATGGGCTGCCCCTGCAGCTGCCCCAACATGTCGTCGATCAAAGAGTCGTTCATCGCCTGTTCCTTGGTTCATGCCAAGCCGATGAATATAGGCGGACCAACGGATGCATGCGCACGTTCAATGTGAACAAGCGTTACACCACGGGCAAATCACTATCCAAACAATAGCTGATTGCGCTTTTCAGATCATGGTTTCAAGCACTTTTGGTTTTGATTTCAGGCCATCCTGCCCTTCACGGCCTTGCACACCCAACCCTCGGGCAAGCGCGCCGCGGCCAGCGCATCGGCCAGGCCCGCATGCTCATCGGCCACGCTGTAGAGGATTTGCTCCTCCTTGGGGTTGTGCACTTGCAGCAACTGGAACAGCTCATCGAGGTCATCTTCCATGGCCTCCAGCGGCGCCCCTTCGCGGCAAGCCTTGGTCAGCGCCTGCATCAAGGGCCACATCAGCCCGTGCTCGCGCTCCATCACCATGATGGACAGGCCGACTGAACCCTCCAGTGCCGGAAACAACACCGTTTCTTCCAGATGCAGATGCTGACGCAACAGATCCAGCGAACGCTGCAGCTCCTGCGGATTGCCACTGCCACCCATGGCGCCCTGCACGCCGACATCGATGGCTTCATGCTGTTCTCGCAGCAGCGCGCTGGCGGTGGGTGCTGACATCACGTTTTCCTCGCTTCAACCTTGCCAGCCGTGCATCTTGGCACAGGGTCCAAGCACCCAACGCGAACCGGGGCATGGCCGAAGCGGGGAGCAGCGCCAAGGGCCACCCCGCACACGATGGGCGACTTTGCAGACCGCGCGATCAAACCGACTGAATTGCGCCCGGTTGCGTGAGTTTGTCGGCCACCAGCAGCTTCTTCACCTCGTCCTGGCTGAGAATGCCCAGCTCTTCGGCGATGACGGCAATCGGTTTGCCCGTGGCAAGCGCGGTCTTGGAGATCTGGGCCGCCTTCTCGTAGCCAATCAGCGGGCTGAGAGCAGTCACCAGCGTCACTGACTCGCTGATGCGTCGCTCCAGCAGCGCCTGGTTGGGCACGATGCCTTGCACGCAGTTCACGAGCAAGGTGTCGCAGGCCTGTGCCAGGTGGTGCAGACTCTTGTGCAAACACCAGCCCATGATCGGCTCGAAGGCGTTGAGCTGCAGCTGGCCTGCCTCTGCCGCCATCGTGATCGTCACATCGTTGCCTATGACCTCGTAGCAGACCTGGTTCATCACCTCGGGAATCACCGGGTTGACCTTGCCCGGCATGATGGACGAACCCGCTTGGCGCGGCGGGAGCTTGATGTCGCCCAGGCCCGCTTGCGGCCCCGAAGACAGCAGGCGCAAGTCGTTGGAAATCTTGGAAAGCTTGACCGCAATGCGCTTGAGTACGCCCGAAATATCGGCGAAGCCGCCGGTGTCGCAGGTGGCGGCAATCAAGTCGCGCGACATGGTGACCGGTACGCCGGAGAGTTGCGCCAGGTGCTGCGTTACCAGCGCGGCGTAGCCCACGGGCGCGTTGATGCCGGTACCGATCGCCGTCGCGCCCATGTTGATCTCGCACATCAGGTGGCTGGACTCACGCAGGCGTTTTTCGTCGTCGGCAATCATGGTGGCAAACGCGGCAAACTCCTGACCCAGCGTCATCGGCACCGCATCCTGCAACTGCGTGCGGCCGATCTTCAGCACGCTCTTGAATTCCTGCGCCTTGGCGTCAAAGCCGCCACGCAGCTTGGCCAGTGCGGTGAGCAGCGTCTGTATCCCGAACCAGGTCGCAAGCTTCACCGCCGTCGGGTAGGTGTCGTTCGTGCTTTGCGAGGCATTGACGTGGTCGTTGGGATGGATCACGTCGTAGCGGCCCTTCTCCAGCCCCAGATGCTCCAGCGCGCGGTTGGCGATCACCTCGTTGGCGTTCATGTTGGTGGAGGTGCCGGCACCGCCCTGAATCACGTCCACGACAAACTGATCGTGCAGCTTGCCGGTAATCACGTCGTCACAGGCCTTGGCAATCGCATCGGCCTGGCCCTGCTCGATCGCACCCAGCTGGGCATTGGCTTGCGCAGCCGCCTTCTTGATGTAGGCGTAGGCACGCACGAGGTCGGGCATCTCGGCCACGCTGTTGCCGGTGATGGAAAAATTCTCGACCGCACGGGCGCTGTGCACACCCCAATAGGCGTCGTCCGGTATGGGCTTGACGCCCAGAAAATCATGTTCTTCGCGCATGGAAGTTCGCTTTCAAGCTGTGCAGCACCCGTGCGTGCGCTCGGAGCGCCAGGTTTGGCACGGGCAAGGCTGGGGACGGAGTACCGCCGAGCCGCTCGCCGGGCATCGGCATGGTCTGACCCCGATTATCGGTGAAGTGCTTCAGCCTTTGCGCCCGATGCAGGCTCAGGCTTCAGACTCAGGCTTCAGTGGGCAAGCCCCAGAGCATGGAGCGCATCGCAATTGAAGCCTTCTGGAAACCGGTATTGAAAAAACGTAGCTGCTCCCCCTTTTTCACAGCGCCCATGGCGTACAAAAGAGGCAAATAGTGATCGTAGCTGGGATGCGAGAGCTGCGCGATCTCGCCCCATTGCTGGAAATCGGCCAAAGCCTGCGCATCGCCCTGCTCCACCGCCTGGGCTACCCGTGTGTCAAAGACATTGGCCCAGGTATAGGTGGCGTTGATGCCGGCCTCCGGGCGCAAGGCGCGCAAGTTGTGTACGGTGTTGCCACTACCCACAATCAGCACTCCCCAGTCGCGCAGCACAGCCAGCTGCCGACCCAGCGCAAGGTGCTCACTCACAGGGCGTTCGTAATCCATGCTCAGTTGAATCACGGGGACGTCCGCCGCAGGAAACATGGGTTTGAGCACGCTCCAGGCGCCATGGTCCAGCCCCCATTCGCTTTCATCCACCTGCAGCGCTGCACCCGTCGCAGGGCTGCGCAGCAACTGGGCCAGCACCTGCGCCGCCTCGGGTGCGCCCGGAGCCGGGTACTGCTGGTCAAACAGTTCACGCGGAAAGCCGCCGAAATCATGGATGGTCCGTGGCTCAGCCATACCCGTCAGCCACCAGCCGCCGCGTGTGAGCCAGTGCGCCGAAATGCACACGATGAGTTGCGGGCGCGGCGCGCGCGCCAGCAGCTCCTGCCCCAAATCCTGCCAAGTCTGGCGCCAGGCGTTGTGCTCGATGGCGTTCATGGGACTGCCATGGCCGACAAACAACACCGGCATGCGCGCAGACGGCACCAACACCTGCGCCAGTGCGCTGGCCTGCGGACTCACGGCGGTATCGATCATTTAGACTGCACTCGAAAAGTTTGTTCAACCGATGATTGTGCCGTCTTGCGCACCATCTGCCGCCTACCGCCCTGATTGCCATGCCCGCTCACCAGCCCATTGCGCCGCTCGCCGGCGTCCGCATCCTCAGCCTGTCCTTGAATCTTCCCGGTCCCGCCGCATTGATGCGCTGCCGCCAGATGGGTGCCGAGTGCGCCAAGCTCGAACCCCCGCCACAGCCGGGCCACGCCAGCAGCGACCCGATGGGTATCTACTGTCCCGAGGCCTACGCCACCATGCACGCCGGCGTGCGCGTGCTGCACACCAACCTCAAGGCAGCTGAAGGACAAGCCCTGGTGGCAGCGGAACTGGCGCAGACCGATGTCTTGCTCACATCCTTTCGCCCCTCCGCACTCGCCAAGCTCGGCCTGGCTTGGGAGGCGCTGCATGCACGGTATCCCAGGCTGTCGCTGGTGCGCATCGTGGGCAGTCCAGGCATGGCCGCCGAGGAGCCGGGGCACGACCTGACCTACATGGCACAGGTCGGGCTGGTGACAGGCACCGAATTGCCGCCCACGCTGTTTGCCGACATGGGCGGCGCCCTGATGGCCAGCGAGGCGGTACTTCAAGCGCAGTTGGCGCGTGCGCAGACCGGTGTGGGCTGCTGCATCGATGTGGCGCTGTCGGACGCTGCCGCCTGGCTTGGCCTGCCGCGCCGCTGGGGCCTGACCACGGCGCAAGGCGACGTGGGCGGCAAGCACGCCGGTTATCGCGTCTATCACTGCGCCGACGGGCGAGTTGCGCTCGCCGCGCTGGAGCCCCACTTTGCCGGGCGCCTGTTTGCCCTGGTGCAGCTGCCGCCCCATACCGATCCACATGCACCCGACGTGCACCAAGCCACCGCCGAATGGCTGCGCGGCAAATCCCGCCAGGAGCTCGATGCGATCGCGAGCGAGCAGGATCTGCCGCTCTACACCATGGCGTGATTCACAAAGGCGCGCGTGCGCCCGCCGCCGCCAACTGCGCCGCGCCGGGCTGCCAGATTTGGTCAAACCGACCACCGGCACTGAAATGCACTTTCTGCGCCAGCTCCAGGCTGCCGAAATACTTGGTCACGGGAAACGTCGAGATGGCCTTGAAGCTCTCTGCATGGCGCGCCAGCACCGCCGCCGACTGCGGACGCAGGCCGTGGCGTGCCGCAATCTCCTGTGCCTCATCGGTGTAGAGATAGGCCAGATAGGCTCTCGCCTCACGCAGCTGACTCTCGCTCGCGCCTTGCGCGACCAAGGCAACGGGGTTTTCTGCCAAAACACTGGTCGACGGATAGATCACCGTGAATTCGCTGCCGCCCGCCGAGCCGCGGATGCTGGCAACGTCGGATTCCAGCGCAATCAGCACATCACCCTGCCTCTCCCGCGCAAATGCCGTAACGGCATCTCGCTCTCCTTTTGCAAGCACCTGCGCCTGCCGGTAGAGCGTGGCGACAAATTCAGCGGCCTGCGCATCACTGGCGCCCTGTTCACGCGCACTGCCCCAGGCAGCCAGGTAGGCATAACGCCCGCTGTTGCACAGCTTGGGATTGGATACAACCGCGTGCACGTTCTGGCGCACCAAATCGCTCCAGTCGCGAATACCCTTGGGGTTGCCGGCGCGGACCAGGAAAACGACGGTAGACGCCGTCGGAGCCACCCCTTTTGGCTGTTGATGGGCCCAATCCTGCGCTACCACACCCAGTTGTGCCAGCGCTTGCATGTCCGTGGTGGTACTCAATGCAAACGCATCGGACCCGGCATTTGCAACGGCGCTGCGGGATTCATGTCCTGCAAAGGTCGCACGGGTATCCTGGAAAAACGCGCGCGCTGCCTGCGCCGAGCCGTTGACGGCACCCACCACCTGCGCCTGAACCAGCGAACCCGCCGCCACCAGCGCCGCCACCAACGTTGCCTGAAACCATTGCTTGCCACGCATTGCACTCACCCCATGAAAACAATGGGGTCGATTGTGCGAAAGGAAGGCCGAAACTCAAACGAAGACTTATTTGTGAGCTAATGCGGTAGACGCATAAGCCTGCGCCATCGAGGCGATCCAAGCGCCGCCGCGCGCTTTCACTGCAGCGTGTTCTTTGCCGCATCCGGCAGCAGCAAGGGGAAGACGGCAATGCCCTCCTCCAGCAGCTCGGCCGTTTCCTGTGCGCTCGCCTTGCCGCGAATCGCCCGCTCAGGCGTCTCCTCGCGGTGCATGCGCCTGGCCTCGGACGCAAAGCGCTCGCCTACATCTTCGGTGCTCGCCATGACTTTGCGCGCCAGTTCCAGCCACGCAGCCTGCAGCGCCAGAGCAGGACTGCCGCGCCCCGGAACGGCATTGACCACTTCCTGAGTTACTGATTTCTCGGTCAGCGATGGCGCATCGGAACCCCCGCGCAAATTCAGACGCGGCGCACTCAGCGCCTTGCGGACCTCGCCGCTGCCGCACATCGGGCATTGCACCAGCTGGCGCTGCTGCTGCGCCAGAAAATCCTCTTCGGACGCAAACCAGCCCTCGAACGCATGGTCCATCGGGCAAAGCAGGTCCAGGACCTTCACAGGACCCTCATGAGGCCAGTGTGCGCACGATCGCATCGGCGCACAGCGCCATGAGACCGCCCGGCAGAATGCCGACAATGAACACCAGAGCCGCGTTGAAGGTCAGCACGATGCGCACATCGGCCGGAGCAGAGACGGTCGTCGCCGTCAGCGGCTGGTCAAAGTACATGACCTTGATCACACGCAGGTAGTAGAACGCACCGATGACCGACATCACCACCGCGTACACCGCCAGCGCGATGTGCAGCGTGCTGCCACTGGAGATCAAGGCTTCGAGCACGGAAAGCTTGGCATAGAAGCCCACCAGCGGCGGAATGCCGGCCAGCGAGAACATGCACACGCACATGATGCCGGCATACAGCGGGCTGCGGCGGTTGAGCCCGGCGAAATCGGCGATTTCCTCGCTCTCGAAGCCCTCACGCGCCAGCAGCAGGATCACGCCGAAGGCGGGCACTACCGTAAGCACGTAGGTCACCACATAGAACATCGCGGAGCTGTAAGCGCGCTCAGCCATCACCGAATCGACCGCGCCATTGACCACGCCTGACATCAGACCGAGGAACATGAAACCCATGTGCGAAATCGCCGAATACGCCAGCATGCGCTTGATGTTCGATTGCATCGTGCCGATCACGTTGCCGACGAACAGCGAAGCGATCGCCAGCACCGCGAGCATCTGCTGCCAGTCAATCGCCAGCGGCAGCAGCGCATCGACCAGCAGGCGCATGGTGATGCCGAAGGCGGCCAGCTTGGGTGCGCTGCTGATGATGACGGCAATCACCGTCGGAGCACCCTGGTAGACGTCGGGCGTCCACATGTGAAACGGCACTGCCACGAGCTTGAACGCCAGACCCGAGACGATGAACACCACGCCGAACACCAGTACCTGGTGGCGCACCTGACCGGCGTTGATCGCCTTGAAGACTTCGCCGATATCCAGCGTGCCGGTGGCGCCATAAATCATCGACAGGCCATAGAGCAAAAAGCCGCTGGCCATGGCGCCGAGCACGAAATATTTCATCGCCGCCTCGGTCGCCACCGCATCGTCACGGCGCAGCGCCACCAGCGCGTAACTCGACAGCGTAAGCAACTCCAGTCCCAGATAGATCACCAGGAAATTGTTGGCCGAAATCATCACGAAGATGCCCAGCAGCATGAAGGTGGAGAGGGTGAACAGCTCGCCTCCGCGCAACATGTCCCGATCGCCCGCATAAGGTCTCCCGTACACCAGGCAGGCCATCATGGTGACGGCAGCGAAGCACTTGAGCCAGCTGCCCATGCTGTCGGACACCACCATGTTGCCCCAGCCATAAAACGTATTGCCGCTGCTGGCGTACATCGCTTCCAGGCCCGCGACCACACCCAGGGTGAGCAGCGTGAGGAAATGGGTAACGCTGCGATAGCGACTGGACACGCCCAGGTCCACCAAAGCGATCACGCAGCCCATCACGAGCAACACGATCTCCGAATACACCGCCAGCCAGCTGAGGTTGTCAATCATTGTGTTTCTTTCCGCCGGGGCCCATCACAATTTGGAAGTGGCAAGCTGCTGCAGCAGATGCGCCACCGAAGCGTCCATCACGTCGGTGAAGGGTTTGGGGTAGATGCCCATGAACAGCACGGCAATCGCCAGGAGGGTCAGGATGAAGATCTCGCGCTTGTTGATGTCGGGCATGGCCTTGACATGCTCATTGGCGATATCGCCGAAATAAACGCGCTTGAACATCCACAACGAATAGGCCGCACCCAGAATCACCGCCCAGGCGGCGCAAAAACCGATCCAGAAGTTGTACTTGACCGAGGCCAGGATCACCATCCATTCGCCCACGAATCCGGCCGTGCCCGGCAAGCCGCAATTGGCCATGAAGAACAACAGTGCAAACGCGCCGAACTTCGGCATGGCATTGATCACGCCGCCATAGTCCGCGATCTCGCGCGAGTGCACGCGGTCGTACAGCACGCCGATGCACAGAAACATGGCGGCGGAGACAAAGCCGTGCGCAATCATCTGCACGATGCCGCCCGCGACTCCCAGGTCGTTGAAGATGAAGAAGCCCAACGTGACGAAGCCCATGTGCGCCACCGACGAGTAGGCCACGAGCTTCTTCATGTCCTTCTGCACGATGGCAACGAAGCCGATGTAGATCACCGCGACCAGGGACAGCGTGATGATGAACGGTGCCCATTCATGCGCGGCATCGGGCACGATGGGCAGCAGAAAGCGCAGGAAGCCGTAGGCGCCGAGCTTGAGCATGATGGCCGCCAGGATCACCGAGCCGCCGGTCGGCGCCTCGACGTGCACGTCGGGCAACCAGGTGTGAATCGGCCACATCGGCACCTTGACCGCGAAAGCCGCGAAGAAGCCGAAGAACAGCAGGGTCTGCGCCGTTGCGGGAATGGCCAGCTCGTGCCAGGTGAGAATGTCAAAACTCCCGCCGGAGCGGCTGTACAGGTAAATCACCGTGATCAACATCAGCAGCGAACCCAGCAGCGTGTAGAGGAAGAACTTGAACGCCGCATAAATCTTGCGCGGCCCGCCCCAGACGCCGATGATGAGATACATCGGGATCAGCGTGGCCTCGAAGAACACGTAGAACAGCATGCCGTCGAGCGCGCTGAACACGCCGATCATCAGCCCCGAGAGAATCAGGAACGCCGCCATGTACTGGTTCACGCGCTCGCGGATCACCTCCCATCCCGCAATCACCACGATCAGCGTAATGAAGGCCGTGAGCGGCACGAACCAGAACGAGAGGCCATCCAGCCCCAGGTGGTAGTTCATGTGGAAATGGGCAATCCACGGCAGGTTCTCGACGAACTGCATCTGTGCGGTGCCAGTCTGGAAACCCTGGTAGAGCGGCACCGTGACCAGCAGGCCCAGCAACGCACCCAAAAGCGCCACCCAACGCACGAATCCGGCTTGCTCCTCGCGCTTGAAAAACAGCAGGAAACACCCGAACGCGATCGGCAGCCAGATGGCGAGACTCAACCAAGCCATTTTTATTGTTCTCCTACTTGTTGAGCCAGACGAAGTACGTCATCAAGGCCAGCACACCCAGAATCATCACCAGCGCGTAGTGGAAGAGGTAACCCGACTGCACCCAGCGGGCGATACCGGCGAACCAGCCTATCCCGCGCCAGGAGCCGTTGACCACCGCGCCATCGATCAGACCCGCGTCCGCACCCTTCCACAGGCCGGTACCCAGCAGGCGTGCACCGCGCATGACGATGTTCTCGTTGATCCAGTCCATGTAGAACTTGTTGACCAGAATGTCGTACAGCGGCTTGAACGCCTTGGCCGCCTTGGCGGGCAGTGCGGTGTTCACCATGTAGCAGTAATACGCCACGGCAAACCCGGCCAGCATCAGCCAGAACGGCAAGGTCTGCACCGCATGCAGTGCCATCGCCATCGGGCCGTGGAAACCCGCCTTGAGCTCGGCCATCGCCGGGTGCGCCGCCAGGACCTGGATCGAATCGCCAAAGAAGCTGCCGTAGAGCATGGGTTCGATGTAGGGGTAACCAATCACGACCGAAGGAATGGCCAGCAGGATCAGCGGCACGGTGACGACCCAAGGCGTCTCATGGGGCTTGCCACCATGACCGTGGCCATGGTCGTCGTGCCCGTGGTGCGCATCGGGATTCTGGTCGTAGCGCTCGGGGCCATGAAACACCATGAAATAGGCGCGAAAGCTGTAGAGCGCAGTGACGAACACGCCCGCCACGACTGCAAAATGCGCGAAACCCGCGCCCGGCAGCACGCTCTCGGCGGTGGCCTCGATGATGCTGTCCTTGGAGTAAAAACCCGAGAAGAACGGCGAGGCCACCAGCGCCAGGGTGCCCAGCAGGAAGGTGATCCAGGTGATGGGCATGTACTTGCGCAAGCCCCCCATCCAGCGCATGTCCTGGTTGTGGTGCATGGCGATGATGACCGAGCCCGAACCGAGGAACAGCAGCGCCTTGAAGAAGGCATGCGTCATCAGGTGAAAGATGCCCGCCGAGTACGCCGACACGCCCAGTGCCACCGTCATGTAGCCGAGCTGCGACAACGTGGAATACGCCACCACACGCTTGATGTCGTTTTGAACGATGCCGACCAGGCCCATGAACAGCGCGGTGATCGCGCCGATCACCAGCACGAAGCTCAAGGCCGCATCCGAGAGCTCAAACAGTGGCGACATGCGCGCGACCATGAAGATGCCGGCCGTCACCATCGTGGCGGCGTGAATCAGCGCGGAGATCGGCGTCGGGCCTTCCATCGAATCGGGCAGCCAGATGTGCAGCGGAAACTGCGCCGACTTGCCCATCGCCCCAATGAACAGGCAGATGCACATCACGCTGAGCAGCATCCACTCCGTGCCCGGGAAGGTCAGCGTCGCCAACTGCGAGGCCTGCGCGAAGACTTCCTTGTAATGCACCGTGCCGGTATAGGCCCAGACCAGGCCAATGCCGAGGATGAAGCCGAAGTCGCCCACGCGGTTGACCATGAAGGCCTTGAGGTTGGCGAAGATCGCGGTCGGGCGCTTGAACCAGAAGCCGATGAGCAGGTAGGACACCAGGCCGACCGCTTCCCAACCGAAAAACAGCTGCAGGAAGTTGTTGCTCATCACCAGCATCAGCATGCTGAAGGTGAACAGGGAAATGTAGGCAAAGAAGCGGTTGTAGCCGTCGTCATCGGCCATGTAGCCTATGGTGTAGATGTGCACCATCAGCGAGACGAAGGTCACCACCGTCATCATCAGCGCCGTGAGCGGGTCGATCAGAAAGCCCACGTTCATCTGGAACGAACCCACCGTCATCCAGGTGTAGATGGTCTGGTCAAAGCGCGCGCCGTCATTGACCACGGCTTGCAACGTCAGCACCGAGACGACAAACGCGATGAACACACCCAGGATGGTCACCGTATGCGAGAGGCCGCGGCCAAAGCGGTTGCCGCCCAGCGCCGTGCCGAAAAAGCCCGCCAGCAAAGACCCGGCCAGCGGCGCCAGCGGGACGATGAGCAGCGTCGAAGCGGAAAGGGTTGAACTCATGGACAAAACCTTGCAGTACAGGGCGGCTCAACCCTTGAGGGTGTTGATGTCCTGCGCGTTGATGCTGGACTTGTTGCGGAACAGCAGCACGAGAATCGCCAAACCGATGGCAGCTTCGGATGCCGCCACGGTCAGGATGAAGAACACGAAGATCTGCCCGTGCATGTCGCCGAGGTAATGCGAGAAGGCGATGAAGTTGATGTTCACCGACAGCAGCATCATCTCGATGGCCATCAGCAGCACGATCAGGTTCTGGCGATTGAGGAAGATGCCAACGACGGAAATGGCGAACAGCAGCGCCGCCAAGGTCAGGTAGTGGCCCAGCGTCAGGCTCATGCTTTCTTCTCCTCTGCACCCGTCGCGGCTTCAGCCACCGGCTCGGGCGCTGGCGCCATCTGGGTCGCGGGCATCTTTACCATCACCAACCGATCCTGGGGACGCGCGCGTACCGCCAGACCGGCATCGATGGCCTTGGTGTCCTTGCGGTGACGCAGCGTGAGGGCGATGGCCGCGATCATCGCCACCAGCAAGATCACCGCCGCCACCTCGATCGGGTACAGGTACTGGGTGTACATCAGCTTGCCCAGCTCGCGCGTGTTGGAGTACGCGATCACCTGCCCGGCCGCATCCAGCGCCATGCCCATGGGCCTGGCCTCGTCCACACCGCGAAAACCCGTCATGAGCACCGCACCCATTTCAAACGCGACCAGGCCGCCCACGAAGGCCGCGAGCGGCAGGTGCGCCCACAGATTGCCGCGCAGGCTGTCCATGCGGATGTCCAGCATCATGACGACGAAGACGAACAGCACCATCACCGCGCCCACGTAGACCAGCACCAGCACGATGGCCAGGAATTCGGCCTTGAGCAGCAGCCAGATACCGGCGGCCTGCGAGAAGGCAAGAATCAGGTGCAGCACCGCATGCACGGGGTTGCGCGCGGTGACGACACGCAGCGCCGCATACAGCAGCACCGCGGAAAACAGATAGAAAAAACCGGCTTGAGCGTCCATGAATCAGATCTTGGGTAAAAAGCCGCGCTTCAGCGGTATTTGGCGTCGGCCGCCCTGGCCGCAGCGATTTCCGGCTCATAGCGGTCGCCCACGGCCAGCAGCATTTCCTTGGTGAAATACAGGTCGCCGCGCTTCTCGCCGTGGTACTCGAAGATATGCGTCTCGACGATGGAGTCCGTCGGGCAGCTCTCTTCGCAGAAGCCGCAGAAGATGCACTTGGTCAGGTCGATGTCGTAGCGTGTGGTGCGACGCGTGCCGTCGTCGCGCTGCGTGGATTCGATGGTGATGGCCATCGCCGGGCAAATCGCCTCGCACAGCTTGCAGGCGATGCAGCGCTCTTCGCCATTGTCGTAGCGGCGCAGCGCGTGCAAGCCGCGAAAGCGCGGCGACAGCGGCGTATGTTCCTCGGGGTATTCGAGCGTGATCTTGCGCCGGAAGGCGTAGCGCCCAGTGAGTACCATGCCCTTGGCGATCTCCCAGAGCATGAAGCTCTTGAGGAAATCCTTGAGTACGAAGTTGGATGGTTCGGCAACGGCAGCCATGAACAGGTCCTCCGGTCACTTCCAGATGTTCAGCGGCGACACCAGCCACGCGCCTACCACGATCAGCCATACCAGCGTGACCGGAATGAAAATCTTCCAGCCCAGACGCATGATCTGGTCGTAGCGGTAACGCGGAAACGTGGCGCGAATCCAGATGAAGCACGAAACAACGAAGGCGGTCTTGACGGCGAGCCAGATCCAGCCCGGTACAAAGCTCAGGAATTCCAACGGGGGCAGCCAGCCGCCCAGGAACATGATCACGGCCAGCGTGGAGACCAGCCACATCGCGGCGTATTCCGCGAGGAAGAAGATGGCAAAGCCCATGCCGGAATACTCGACCATGTGGCCGGCGACGATCTCCGATTCGCCCTCGGTCATGTCGAACGGATGGCGGTTGACCTCGGCCACGCACGAAACCAGATAGACGACGAAAATCGGCAGCAGCGGCAACCAGTTCCACGACAGGAAACCCAGGCCCAGGCCCGCCATGGCTCCACGACCCTGGCCCATGACGATCTCGGTCATGTTGAGACTGCCCGTGACCATGATGACCACGAGGAAGCAAAAGCCCATCGCGATTTCGTAGCTCACCATCTGCGCCGAGGCGCGCAGCGCGCCGAGCATGGCGTACTTGGAGTTGGAGGCCCAGCCGGCAATGATCACGCCATAGACCTCGATCGAGGTGATCGCCAGAATCAGCAGCAGACCCGCATCGATGTTGGCCACTGCCATGTGCGGTGCGAACGGCACCGCCACCCAGGCGGCCAGCGCCGGCATGATCGCCAGCACCGGCCCGAGCCAGAACAGGCGCTGGCTCGCTTGCGTGGGCTGGATCAGCTCCTTGGTCAACAGCTTGATGCCGTCGGCGAACGGCTGCCACAAGCCCCACGGCCCGACCCGATTGGGGCCCTGGCGCACCTGCATGTAGCCCAGCAGCTTGCGTTCCCAGAGCGTCATGTACGCCACCGCCACCAGCAGCGGCACCACGACACAAACGATCTTGACCAGGCCCCAGACCACCGGCCAGCCCGCGCCCGTCCACCACGGGGCGCTGCTGAGCTGCAAACCGGTGTTGTAAATGCTATCGATCATGCAGCACCTCCCGCAAGCTCAGCGCGCGCGTCAGCGGTTTTTTGCAATGCATTGGCACGCCGCACCAGCCCGTCGAGCTGGTAGATGCTCGCCGACACCGGCTCAGGCACATCGCCCGTATCGGCAACCAAGGCCGCCTGGGTCGAGTTGTCGAGTCGTGCCGCCGGTACGAAATCCACCGCGCCTGCCGGCCCGCCAGTGATGGCCGAGAGCACATCCTGGGAGGTCTCCCAATCCATGTCCGGTATTTCCAGCAGATTGCCCAGCACGCGCAGCACCTTCCAACCAGGGCGCGTTTCCCCCAGCGGCTTGACCACGGCGTGAAAGCCCTGGATGCGCCCTTCGGCATTCACGAAGGTGCCCGAGGTTTCGGTGAAAGGCGCGATCGGCAGCAACACGTCGCTGAACGCCCTATTGGCCTTGAACGGGCTGAAGGTCACCACCATCGACGCCTTGGCCAAAACCTCGGCCGCGGCGCTGCCCGCAGCCGAATCAAATTCGGGCTCGGTATTGAACAGCAGCGCCGCCTTGAGCGAACCCGACAGCATCTGCGCGGCGTTCAGGCCATCTGCCGCCGGCTGCGCCCCCACCCATTGCGCGCCTACGGTGTTGGCGGCTTCGGTGAGGTAACCCACGCTGGCGCCCGTGTGCTGTGCTATCCACTGCGCCAGCGCGAGCAGACTGGACGCCTGGGCGTGGTGCGCCGCCGCGTTGCCCAGCAGGATGGCCTTGCGCTCGCCCGCAATGAGGGCCGCCGCGATGGCCTTGGCTTTTGCGCCCACATCGGCCACCTGCACCGGCGCGGCGATGTCCTTTTGCGCCGCAACCGCTGCGGCCACTTTGGCGAGTGCCGCGGCCCAGCCGGAGGCCGGAGCGAGCATCACCTGCCCCATGCCCATGGCCCAGTCGTGACCGGTCGCATTGATCGCATTGACCGAGCAGCCACCTTTGCGCACTGCCTGGCGGATGCGCTGCGCGAACAGCGGGTGATCCTTGCGAAGGTTGGAGCCGACGACGAGCGCCGCCTGCAACGTGCTGAGCGAGGCAATCGAAGTGCCGAGCCAGCGCACGCCAGCCCCCGCCACGAATTCGGCGGCGCGCAAGCGGTGATCGATGTTGTCGCTGCCCAGGCCATTGATGACCTGCTTGGCCAGGAAAAGCTCTTCCAGCGTGCTGTGCGGGCTGACCAGCGCGCCCACGCTCCCGGCGCCATGCTCGGCAATGATCTCGCGCAGGCCGTTGCCCACATACTCCAGTGCCGTTTGCCAGTCCACTTCGTGCCATTGGCCGCCCTGCTTGAGCATGGGCCGCGTCAGGCGTTCGTCGCTGTTGAGTGCCTCATAGGAGAAGCGATCACGATCGGCGATCCAGCATTCGTTGACGTCTTCGTTCTCGTACGGAACGACGCGCAACACCTTGTGGTTCTTCACCTGTACCGTGAGGTTGGCGCCGTTGGAATCGTGCGGCGAGACCGAGCGGCGGCGCGAGAGCTCCCAGGTGCGGGCGGCGAACCGGAACGGCTTGCTGGTGAGCGCACCCACCGGGCAGATGTCGATCATGTTGCCCGAGATCTCGGAATCAACGGTATCGCCCTTGATCGTGGTGATCTCGGAATGCTCGCCTCGGTTGACCATGCCGAGCTCCATCACTCCGCCGATCTCCTCGCCGAAACGCACGCAGCGCGTACAGTGGATGCAGCGCGTCATCTCCTCCATGGAGATCAGCGGGCCGGCGTCCTTGCGGAGCACCACGCGCTTTTCCTCGGTGAAGCGCGAGGCCGACATGCCGTAGCCCACCGCCAGATCCTGCAACTGGCATTCGCCACCCTGGTCACACACCGGGCAGTCGAGCGGGTGGTTGATCAGCAGGAACTCCATCACCGATTCCTGCGCCCTCACCGCCTTGTCGGTCAGCGTGCGCACGATCATGCCGTTGGCCACTGGCGTGGCACAGGCAGGCACCGCCTTGGGCGCCTTTTCCACATCCACCAGACACATGCGGCAGTTGGCCGCGATGGAAAGCTTCTTGTGCCAGCAGAAATGGGGAATGTAAGTCCCGGCGATTTCGGCCGCATGCATCACCATGCTGCCCTCGGGCACCTCAACCTTCTTGCCATTCAGTTCGATTTCAACCATATGCTCTTTCCGCGATCAGGCGGCTTGCGCCTGCCGCGCCGCAGCCTCGATCTTGGCCACGAACTCATGACGGTAGTGCTTGATCATCGCGCGCACCGGCATCGCCGCCGCGTCGCCCAGGGCGCAGATGGTGCGGCCCATGATGTTGAACGCCACCTCGTCGAGTTTCTCGATGTCCTCGGGACGCCCTTGCCCGTGCTGGATGCGGTGCACCATGCGCCATAGCCAGCCCGTGCCTTCGCGGCAGGGCGTGCACTGGCCGCAGGATTCGTGCATGTAAAAGTACGACAGGCGCACCAGGCATTCAACCATGTCGCGCGTCTCGTCCATCACGATGACCGCGCCCGAACCCAGCATAGAGCCCGCCTTGGCAATGCTGTCGTAGTCCATCGTGCACTCGTTCATGATCGCCGCCGGAAGCACCGGGGAGGACGAGCCGCCGGGAATCACCGCCTTGAGTTGGCGCCCGCCACGCACACCGCCCGCCAGTTCAAGCAGCTTGGTGAACGGCGTGCCCAGCGGAATCTCGTAGTTGCCGGGTTTTTCCACGTCGCCCGAGATCGAGAAAATCTTGGTGCCGCCGTTGTTCGGCTTGCCACACTCCAGATATTCCTGCGCGCTGTGGCGGAAGATCCAGGGCACGGCGGCGAAAGTCTCGGTGTTGTTGATCGTGGTCGGTTTGCCGTACAGGCCGTAGCTCGCCGGAAACGGCGGCTTGAAGCGCGGCTGGCCCTTCTTGCCTTCCAGCGATTCCAGCAACGCGGTCTCCTCACCGCAAATGTAGGCACCAAAACCGTGGTGGGCATGCAGTTCGAAGTCAAAACCGCTACCCAAAACATCCTTGCCCAGATAGCCGGCGGCGCGCGCCTCTTGCAACGCTTCTTCGAAGCGTTCGTAGGTAGAAAAAATTTCACCGTGGATGTAGTTGTAGGCCAGACTCACACCCATCGCATATGCCGCGATCGCCATGCCTTCGATGACGATGTGCGGGTTGTACATGAGGATGTCGCGGTCCTTGAAGGTGCCGGGCTCGCCCTCGTCGGAGTTGCAGCACAGATGCTTGACCGGCGCATGCTTGGGCATGAAGCTCCACTTGAGCCCGGTGGGGAAGCCAGCACCGCCGCGACCGCGCAGGCCCGAGGCCTTCACCGTGGCAATCACCTCATCCGGCGTCAGCTTCTGACCGCCATCGGCGCCCAGAATCTTGCGCAGCGCCTTGTAGCCATCGCGCGCCTCGTAATCCTTCAGGCGCCAGTTGCCGCCATCGAGACCGGCGTAAATCTGCGGGCTGATATGGCGGCCGTGAAAACAGGTCTCCTGCCCTTGCCCCCGAAAACCCGCGAGGACTTGCTGCACCGTGCTCATGCCTTGCCCTCCGCAGTGCGCAGGCCATCGATCAGCGTATCGAGCTTGCCGTTGTCCATATAGCTGCACATGTCGCGGTCATTGACCAGCATCACCGGCGCATCGCCGCAGGCACCCAGACACTCACATTCCTGCAAAGTGAACAGCCCGTCGCTGGTGGTGTCGCCCATGGCAATGCCCAGTTTGCCCTGCAGATGCTCCATCGCCTGGCCACCACCGCGCAGCTGGCAAGGCAGGTTGGTGCAGACGGCAAGCTTGAATTTGCCCACCGGCTTCTGGTTGTACATGTTGTAGAAGGTGGTGACCTCGTGCACCGCGATCGGCGGCATGCCAAGGTATGCCGCCACTTCCACCTCGCTGTCCTGGCTGATCCAGCCCTGTTCCTGCTGAACGATCGCCAGACACGCCATCACGGCCGAACGCTGTTGCCCGGCCGGGTACTTGGCCACTTCGGTGGCAAAACGCTCCCGGGTTGCTTCGGTGATCATCGATCTATCTCTCCGAACACGATATCCATCGTGCCAATGATTGCCACCGCATCGGCGATCATGTGACCGCGCACCAGCTCGTCAAACGCAGCCAGGTGGGCAAACCCCGGGGCACGAATCTTCAGGCGATAAGGCTTGTTCGCCCCATCGCTCACCATGTAAATGCCGAACTCTCCCTTGGGGTGCTCGGTGCCCACGTAGGCCTCACCCGCAGGCACGCGAAAACCTTCAGAGAAAAACTTGAAGTGGTGGATCAGGTCTTCCATCCCGGTCTTCATGCGCTCGCGCGGCGGCGGGGCAACCTTGTAGTTGTCCACGATCACCGGGCCAGGGTTGGCGCGCAGCCAATCGACGCACTGCATGATGATGCGATTGGACTGGCGCATCTCCTCGACGCGCACCAGATAGCGGTCGTAGCAATCGCCGGTCTTGCCCACGGGGATGTCGAAATCCATGCGGTCATAGACCTCGTAGGGCTGCTTCTTGCGCAGATCCCAGGCAACGCCAGAGCCGCGCAACATCGGACCGGTCAGGCCCAGGTTCAACGCACGCTCGGCCGAGACCACGCCGACGCCCACGGTGCGCTGCTTCCAGATGCGGTTCTCCGTCAGCAGCACCTCGTAGTCATCGACACAGGCCGGAAAGCGCTGGGTGAAATCGTCGATGAAATCGAGCAGACTGCCCTGACGATTGCGATTGAGATCGGCGATCGCCTTCGGGCTCTTGACCTTGCTCTGCTTGTACTGCGGCATGCTCTCGGGCAGGTCGCGGTACACACCGCCCGGGCGGAAATACGCCGCGTGCATGCGCGCGCCGGAGGCCGCCTCGTACATGTCGAACAGATCCTCGCGCTCGCGGAAGGTCCAGAGCAGCATGGTGGACGCACCGCAGTCATGGCCGTGCGAACCCAACCACATCAGGTGGTTCATCAGCCGCGTGATCTCGGCGAACATCACGCGGATGTACTGCGCACGGATGGGCACTTGCAGGCCAAGCAGCTTCTCGATGGCAAGGCAATAGGCATGCTCGTTGCACATCATGGAGACGTAATCGAGCCGGTCCATGTAGGGCAGCGACTGGATGAAAGTCTTGGTCTCCGCCAATTTTTCCGTCGCCCGGTGCAACAGGCCGATATGCGGGTCGGCGCGCTGGATCACCTCGCCATCGAGCTCCAGCACCAGGCGCAGCACGCCGTGCGCGGCCGGGTGCTGCGGACCGAAATTCAGGGAATAGTTCTTGATTTCAGCCATTACCGGTTCACCCCGCCATGCCACTGATCACCGCGATCGAGCCCCGCATAGTGGTCTTCGCGGATCACGCGCGGCGTGATCTCGCGCGGCTCTATGCTCACCGGCTCATAGATCACGCGGCGCTGCTGCTCGTCGTAGCGCATTTCCACCTCGCCGGAGATCGGGAAATCCTTGCGGAAGGGGTGGCCGATGAAGCCATAGTCGGTGAGAATGCGGCGCAGGTCTTCGTGGCCATCGAACACCACGCCGTACAGATCAAACGCCTCGCGCTCAAACCAGTTGGCCGCGCTCCAGATCGGCGTTACCGAGGGCACGACCGGAAAATCATCATCGGGGCAGAACACCCGCACCCGCACACGCTGATTCAGCGACACCGACAGCAAATGCGAGACGACCGCAAAACGCGGACCATCAGTGCCGACATCGCGCCACGCCGAGTAGTCGAGCGCGCACAGATCGATGAGTTGATCGAACTTGCAATCGCGCGCGTCGCGAAGCAACTGCATCGCGGTCAGGTAGTTGCCCAGCGGCAGCACCACGGTCACCTCGTCCATCGCCAGCGTCACCTCGCTGGCCAGACTGTCCAAGGCCGCTGCCATCGCTTCGCGCAGCGCCTCGGGGCGGATTGCCACATCAGCCATGTTTGCCATCCCTTCAAGCGCGCGCAATGGTCTGCGTGCGGCGAATTTTCTGCTGCAACTGGATGATGCCGTAGATCAACGCCTCAGCCGTCGGCGGGCAGCCCGGCACATACACATCCACGGGAACGATGCGATCGCATCCGCGCACCACCGAATAGCTGTAGTGGTAGTAACCGCCGCCATTGGCGCACGAACCCATGCTGATGACCCAGCGCGGCTCAGCCATCTGGTCGTACACCTTGCGCAGCGCCGGCGCCATCTTGTTGCACAGCGTGCCGGCGACGATCATCAGGTCGGACTGGCGCGGGCTGGCGCGAAACACCTCGGCACCGAAACGCGCCAAGTCGTAGCGCGCCGCCGCCGCGTGCATCATTTCGACGGCGCAGCAGGCCAGGCCGAAGGTCATGGGCCAGAGCGACCCGGTCTTGGCCCAGTTCACCACGGCGTCATAGCTCATGGTGACGAAGCCTTCCTTCATCACGCCTTCAATCATGGCAACAACCTCTCAAACACCCGTTCATTCCCACTCAAGGGCGCCCTTCTTCCATTCGTAGACGAAGCCCACGACCAGAATGGCCAAAAAGACGAACACGGCAACCAACCCTGCGACACCCACCTGCTTGAGCGCCACCGCCCAAGGAAACAGGAAGGCGATTTCCAGGTCAAACAAGATGAACAGAATCGCGACGAGGTAGTAGCGCACATCGAATTTCATGCGCGCATCGTCAAATGCCTCGAAGCCACATTCATAGGCGGAATTCTTGGCCGGATCGGGCCGGTTGGGCCCCAGGATCCAGCCCAGCAACAACGGGATCACGCCTATGGCCAAGCCCACCAGGATGAACAAGAGTACGGGGAGGTAGGCTTCAAGGTTCATCGGGTCGATCTACTTTGCACGGGGTTGCCCTCCTGACTCTTGCGAGCGCGGGAATGCTTCCCTGATGTGGTGCCGTCGGCGAGACTCGAACTCGCACAGCTTTCGCCACTACCCCCTCAAGATAGCGTGTCTACCAATTCCACCACGACGGCTTGTTGTAGGCATCCGGAAAAGCGCGGGAGGGTCGAACAGGCGTTCGTTGAAGTCTTCCGGACAACGGGCCATTCTAACCCGTAAAAACCCTCACCCCGGGGCTCGGCAGCGCCTTTTTGCGCTACCGACGGCGCTCACTTTGTCGGGATCTGCTGGCTGCTGTCGGTGCCGGCTTTCGCTGGCGTCTCGCTGCCTGCCGCTGCTGATGCGTCAGTCGCAGGCTTGGGCGCCGCGGGCACCGTGCTGACAGATCTTTCAAGCACGCTGTCGACGCTGTTGTTCGCCGGACGCTGGTTGCCAAAATAAGCCAATGTCAGCGTGGCAATGAAAAACACCGTGGCCAGCACCGCCGTGCTCCGCGAGAGGAAATTGGCGCTGCCGCTGGCACCGAACACACTGCCCGCACTACCGCTGCCAAAGGCCGCGCCCATATCCGCGCCTTTGCCATGCTGTATGAGGATCAGGCCGATCATGGCCACCGCCGCCAGCATTTGCACGGCAAAGACGATATTGATGAGTAGATGCATCTTGATTACCCCTGTATTGATAGCTGATAGCGCTTGTCAGGCTTGCGCTGCGCCGATGATTTTCAAAAAGTCTGGCGCCTTGAGCGCCGCGCCGCCAATCAGGCCGCCGTCGATGTCGCTCTGAGCCAGCAGATCGGCCGCGTTGGCCGCGTTCATGCTGCCGCCGTAAAGCACCGGCACCATCGCGCCACCCGGCGCCGCACTGGCGAGCTGCGCGCGCAGCGCCGCGTGCACCTGCTGCGCCTGCTCGGGCGTGGCGGTGCGACCCGTGCCTATGGCCCAGACTGGTTCGTACGCCAGCACGATTTTTTCGATCTGTTGGCCAAGCGCCTCGGCCACGGCGGCGAGCTGGCGCGCGACCACCGTCCCGGTCTGCCCGGCTTCGCGCTCGGCCAGCGTTTCGCCGACGCAGACGATGGGCGTGATGCCCGCCGCCAATAGCCGCTGCGCCTTGGTGGCCACCACCGCATCGGTTTCGCCGTGGTATTGGCGCCGCTCGGAATGGCCCACAAGGCCGTAGCGCACACCCAGATCGGCCAGCATGGCTGCCGAGGTTTCGCCTGTGTAGGCGCCCGCCTCGTGCTGCGAGACATCCTGCGCGCCCAGTTGCACGCTGGAGCCCGCAAGCAAAGCCTGCACCTGTGCCAGATAGGGCATGGGCACGGCCACCGCAACCTTGCAGGCGGGAGGCTGCTCGCGCAGGCCCTGCGTGATGGCCGTCAGCAGCGCCGCATTGGCCTGCAGGCTGCCGTTCATCTTCCAGTTGCCTGCGATGAATTTTTGGCGTGTTGTCATGGGGTTCACCACGTCAGAATGATTTTGCCGATGTGCCGGTTCGATTCCATCAGCGCATGGGCCTGGGCCGCCTCGGCGGCGGCGAAGGTGCTATGGATGACGGGCTTGACCGCGCCGCTCTCCAGCAGCGGCCAGACCTGCTCGCGCAGCGAACGCGCGATCGCGGCTTTGAAAGCCACCGGGCGCACGCGCAGCGTCGAGCCGGTGATGGTCAGACGCTTGCGCAGCACCAGCCCGGCGTTGCACTCGGCCTTGACCCCCCCCTGCACCGCGATGATCACGAGGCGCCCGTCCTCGGCCAGGCACTGCACTTCGCGCGCCACATAGTCGCCCGCGACCATGTCAAGGATCACGTCCACGCCGCGCCCCCCCGTGAACCGCTGCGCCTCGGCAACGAAATCCTGCGTTTTGTAATTGATCGCCTGCACCGCGCCCAGGCGGACGCAGGCCGCGCACTTTTCGTCGCTGCCGGCCGTGGCCAGCACCGTCGCGCCCAAGGCCTTGCCGAGTTGAATCGCCGCAACGCCTATGCCGCTGCTGCCGCCCTGCACCAGCAGGGTTTCGCCCGCCTTGAGCTGCCCCCGATCGAAGACGTTGCTCCAGACCGTGAAGTAGTTTTCGGGCAGGCTCGCGGCCTCGATGTCGCTCAGGCCCTTGGGCACCGGCAGGCATTGCGCCACCGGTGCGACACAGTGATCGGCATAACCGCCTCCCGCGACCAGTGCGCAGACGCGGTCTCCCACGGCGAGGCCCGCCTGCGCCATCGCCGCCGTGTCGCCCCGCACCACCACGCCCGCGACTTCCAGGCCGGCAAGGTCGGAGGCGCCGGGCGGCGGCGGGTAGTGACCCAGGCGCTGGAGCACGTCCGGGCGATTGACGCCGCTGGCGCTGACGCGAATCACGAGCTCGCCGCTGCCGGGCTGCGGGATGGGCCGCTCGCCCAGGCGCAGGTTCTCGGCCGGGCCGAACGCCGTGATCTCGACGGTACGCATCACTTCGGTCATAAAAAATACCAATGAAACAGGCCTCTAACGCTTGCCAGGCAAGCGCGAGCAGCCATCATTTTCATAGTTTTCAGGCCTCGCTCTGCGAAGGTGCGTCGTCACGCGGCGCCTCATCACGTGGTGCGCGGTCGTGGTCGCGCCCGCCACGGCGGTGGCCGCGGTCACGATCGCCATAGCCACCGCGATCGCCACGATCGCTGCGTTCACCGTAGCCACCGCGCCCGCCATTCTCACCCTCGGGGCGGTCTTCGCGCGCCGGGCGATCGAGCAAAGCCTTCATCGACAGCTTGACGCGGCCCTTCTCGTCGGTTTCGAGCACCTTGACCTTGACGATCTGGCCTTCCTGCAGGTAATCGCTGACCTGCTCGACGCGCTCGTGCGCAATCTGGCTGATGTGCAGCAGGCCGTCCTTGCCGGGCAGGATGTTCACCAGCGCGCC
This sequence comes from Comamonas sp. SCN 65-56, assembly GCF_001724135.1. Lineage (GTDB taxonomy): Bacteria > Pseudomonadota > Gammaproteobacteria > Burkholderiales > Burkholderiaceae_C > Comamonas_C. Next base: position 25,321 of record NZ_MEDS01000024.1, read on the forward strand.
GAAGTCCAGAATCTTGGTGACCGGGCCTTCGTACACCTTGCCAACCTCGGCCTCGACGGTGAGCAGCTCGATGCGGCGCTTGGCCTCGTCGGCCTTCGCAGCGTCGCTCGACGCAATGGTGATGGTGCCGTCTTCCTCGATGTTGATCTGCGTGCCGGTTTCCTCGGTGAGCTGGCGAATCGTCGCGCCGCCCTTGCCGATCACGTCGCGGATCTTCTCGGGGTTGATCTTCATCGTGTAGAGCTTGGGCGCGAAGCTGGAAATTTCTTCCTTGGCACCGCCCAGCGCTTCCTGCATCTTGCCGAGGATGTGCATGCGCGCTTCCTTGGCCTGGGCCAGTGCGACCTGCATGATTTCCTTGGTGATGCCCTGGATCTTGATGTCCATTTGCAGCGCGGTCACGCCCGCCGTCGTGCCGGCCACCTTGAAGTCCATGTCGCCCAGGTGATCTTCATCACCCAGGATGTCGGTCAGCACCGCGAACTTGTTCTCTTCCTTGATCAGGCCCATCGCGATGCCGGCCACGTGTGCCTTCATCGGCACGCCCGCATCCATCAGCGACAGGCACCCGCCGCAGACCGAAGCCATCGACGAGGAGCCGTTGGATTCGGTGATCTCCGAGACCACGCGCACGGTGTAGGGAAAGTCTTCCTTGCTCGGCAGGCAGGCCACCAGGGCGCGCTTGGCCAGGCGGCCGTGGCCGATTTCGCGGCGCTTGGTCGAACCCATGCGGCCGACTTCGCCGGTGGCAAAGGGCGGCATGTTGTAGTGAAACAGGAAGCGGTCTTCGTACTCGCCCGCCAGCGCGTCAATGCGCTGCGCGTCGCGCTCGGTGCCCAGCGTGGTCAGCACCAGCGCCTGCGTTTCGCCGCGCGTGAACAGCGCCGAGCCGTGGGTGCGCGGCAGCACGCCGGTGCGAATTTCGATGGGCCGCACGGTGCGCGTGTCGCGGCCGTCGATGCGCGGCTCGCCCGCCAGGATCTGGCTGCGCACAATACGCGCCTCGATGTCGAACAGCATGGCGTCGACCTTGACGCCGTCGAACGCCACGCCCTGCTCGGTCAGACCCGCCTTAACAAAGGCATAGGCCTCGCGGCAGGCCTGCGTGCGCACCTGCTTGTTGCGATGGTGGTAGGCGGCGCGAAGCTTCTCTTCGCCGAGCGTGGTCACTTGGGCGATCAAGGCTTCGTCCTTGGGCGGCGCTTGCCAATCCCACACCGGCTTGCCCGCGTCACGCACCAATTCATGGATGGCGTTGATCGCGATCTTGCCCTGCTCGTGGCCATAGACCACGGCGCCCAACATCACGTCCTCAGGCAGTTGCTCGGCCTCGGATTCGACCATCAGCACCGCGCTCTCGGTACCGGCGACGACCAAGTCAAGCTGGCTGCTCTTGCGCGCCGTCTGGCCCGGGTTGAGCACGTATTCGCCGTTGATGTAGCCTACGCGCGCCGCGCCGATCGGGCCGTTGAACGGAATGCCGGAAATGGCCAGCGCCGCGCTGGTGCCGATCAGTGCCGCGATGTCAGCGTCCACCTCGGGGTTGAGCGAGATGGTGTGGATGACCACGTGCACCTCGTTGTAGAAACCCTCGGGAAACAGCGGGCGGATCGGGCGGTCGATCAGGCGACTGGTGAGCGTCTCGTGCTCGCTGGGCTTGGCCTCGCGCTTGAAGAAGCTGCCGGGAATCTTGCCGGCGGCGTAGGTCTTCTCGATGTAGTCCACCGTCAGCGGGAAGAAATCCTGCCCCGGCTTGGCGTTCTTCGAGCCGACCACCGTGGCCAGAATCACCGTATCGTCGATACGCACCAGCACCGCGCCGCTGGCTTGGCGGGCGAATTCACCGGTTTCCATGGTGACGGTGTGCTCGCCCCACTGAAACGTCTTGGTGACTTTGTTGAAAATTGTCATGGTTTGCTCCAATCAATGATGTGGCTTGCGCTTGCGCAGCCTGGTCTTGAAGGTCAAACAGATCGCGATGCCATTCCAGTCGTGCGCTGGCAGCTCTCGAAACAAGAGCCAGTACCCGATTGGAATGACACAGCTTCGCTCTGCCTGAAGTCCTTCGAAAAGTGAAAACGCCCGGGCCAGGGGCCCCGGCTCGGGCGTTTTGCAGTGGATACTGCGCTTACTTGCGCAGGCCCAGCTTGGCGATCAGCGCGGTGTAGCGCTCGGCATCCTTGTCTTTCAGGTAGTCGAGCAGCTTGCGGCGACGGCTCACCATGCGCAGCAGACCGCGGCGACCGTGGTGGTCCTTGCTGTGCTGCTTGAAGTGCGGCGTGAGTTCGTTGATGCGAGCGGTGAGCAACGCCACCTGCACTTCAGGACTACCGGTATCGGTAGCGGTGCGCGCATTGGCCTTGACCACCTCGGCCTTGGCGGAAGAAGAAATCATGATGTTTCCTTGGGGTGGAGCGCCAACGCTGGCTACGATCCGCGCGTCGTGTGCGCGTTTCGTGCCGAACGGGCCCCGGAGTTACTTGCGCCAGCGACTGAAACATTCCCTGGCGTGCGTCCTGCACCATGCAGAACCCGGCGATTATAAGTCGCATCGCCCATTTTGGCTATGGACGCTTTCCCCCAGCACCTCGCAATCGAAAGCTGCCACCATCGCGTTACGCAACTCCCCACGGAACCGGCGCAACATGAACCCAAGCCCTCGCCTCGCGCACCGATCCACGTTTCGACTCGCCGTCCTCGCCATCACGGCGTGTGCCTGGCTTGCGCTGGCACCCGCCGCACAGGCCGGCACGAAAAGCAAGAAAGAGGCAAGCACGACCCACCACACGACCAAGAAGCGCGCCGTCAAGGTGAAGCCGACGCAAAACAAGTCGGGAGAAACAGCCGCGGAACGCGAACGTCGCCTGACCCGCGAATGCCGCGGCATGCCCAATGCCGGCGCCTGCCTTGGCTATGCACGCCAATGACCCGATTCCAGATTTACGCATCGAGCAGCTGAAAATCGCCCCAAAGCTGCGCTATACTTGCGCGCTTCGCGGCTGTAGCTCAGCTGGATAGAGTACTTGGCTACGAACCAAGGGGTCGTGGGTTCGATTCCTGCCAGCCGCACCAAAAAGTCAACGGGCCAGTCTCCTCGGAGGCTGGCCCGTCTTGATTTCAGCGATCGCCCGGCACAGGGTGCACCAGGCCCCGCGCAGCGCCAGGTCCCGCGCACCGGCATTGAATTTACGCCGTCCGGGATATCGCCGATGATGCAGCGCACACCCACAGGTTCAAACGGTCGACGCACATGACACTGGCCCTGATTGAAGGAGCGGCCCTTTTGCTGGCGCTGTGCTTCGTGCAGAGCATCATTGCCCGCCTGCCCTCGCGCCATGAGCAGGTCCAGCGTATCCTGTCGGGCGTGCTGTTCGGTGCGATCTGC
>NZ_MEDS01000025.1 GCF_001724135.1 Comamonas sp. SCN 65-56
CAATGGCCGCCGTCAGCGTCGTCTTGCCGTGGTCCACGTGTCCGATCGTGCCCACGTTCACGTGGGGCTTGGTACGCTCGAATTTTCCTTTTGCCATTTTCAAACTCCAAAAGAGCAATGCCTGTGCGGGGGTTTAAGGTCTGCACCCGATTGCTGATTCGCCTTGCACAGAGCAACAAGGCGGCACCGGATCGCAGACCGATAAACTTTAAAAAACAGAGCTGCTCGCGCTTTCCCAGCAAGCGCCAGAGCCCTATTTCGTTCAATTATTTGGCGCGAGCGGCCATGATGGCCTCCGCGACATTGCGCGGAGCCTCTGCGTAGTGCTTGAACTCCATCACGTAGGTGGCGCGGCCTTGCGTCATGGAGCGCAACTGCGTGGCATAGCCGAACATTTCGGACATCGGCACCTCGGCCTTGATGGCCTTGCCACCGCCCGTCATGTCGTCCATCCCCTGCACCATGCCGCGACGACTCGACAAGTCACCCATCACGGTACCAGCGTAGTCTTCCGGCGTCTCCACCTCGACCGCCATCATGGGCTCGAGGATCACCGGATTGGCCTTGCGTGCCGCTTCCTTGAAACCAAAGATGGCAGCCATCTTGAAGGCCTGCTCGGACGAGTCCACGTCGTGGTACGAACCGAAAGTGAGCGCCACCTTGACGTCCACCACCGGGTAGCCGGCCAGCACACCGCTTTGCAGCGCTTCGACCACGCCCTTTTCCACCGCCGGGATGTACTCGCGCGGCACCACGCCGCCCTTGATTTCATCCAGGAACTCAAAGCCCTTGCCCGGCTCGTTCGGCTCCAGGCGGAACACCACGTGACCATACTGGCCCTTGCCGCCGGACTGGCGCACGAACTTGCCATCGACATCCTTGACGGTGTTGCGGATGGTTTCGCGATAGGCCACCTGGGGCTTGCCGACGTTGGCTTCGACGCCGAACTCGCGCTTCATGCGATCAACGATGATGTCCAGGTGCAGCTCGCCCATGCCGGCGATGATGGTCTGGCCCGATTCCTCGTCGGTACGCACGCGGAAGGATGGATCTTCAGCAGCCAGGCGCGACAGGGCGATGCCCATTTTTTCCTGGTCAGCCTTGGACTTGGGCTCCACGGCCTGGGCAATCACGGGCTCGGGGAACACCATGCGTTCGAGCATGATGTGCGCGTTCAGGTCGCACAGCGTGTCGCCCGTCGTCACGTCCTTCAGACCCACGCAGGCGGCGATGTCACCCGCGCGGATTTCTTCAATTTCCTGGCGGTCGTTGGCGTGCATCTGCACGATACGGCCGATGCGCTCCTTCTTGCCCTTGACCGGGTTGTACACCGTGTCGCCCTTGGTCAGGACGCCCGAATAGACGCGCACGAAGGTCAGCTGACCGACGAAGGGGTCCGTCATCAGCTTGAAGGCCAGAGCTGAGAACTTCTCGTCATCACTGGGCTTGCGCGACAGATGCTTTTCGTGGTCATCGGGATCGCTCCCAGCCACATCCGGGATATCCGTCGGCGCCGGCAAAAAATCGAGCACGGCGTCCAGCATGCGCTGCACACCCTTGTTCTTGAAGGCCGAGCCACAGAGCATGGGCTGGATTTCGGTTGCAATCGTGCGCTGGCGGATACCGGCGATGATGTCATCCTCGCTGAGCCCACCCTCTTCGAGGTATTTGTTCATCAGCTCTTCGCTCGCCTCAGCGGCAGACTCAATCATCTTCTCGCGCCACTCATTGGCCAAAGCCACCAAGTCAGCGGGAATGTCCTGGTATTCAAATTTCATGCCCTGGGAGGCTTCATCCCAAATGATGGCCTTCATCTTGATCAGGTCAACGACTCCCTGGAAGCCGTCTTCGGCGCCAATCGGTATCACCACCGGCACCGGATGCGCATTCAGACGCGTCTTCATCTGATCGTGCACCTTGAAAAAGTTCGCGCCGGTGCGGTCCATCTTGTTGACGAACGCAATGCGCGGCACCTTGTGCTTGTTGGCCTGGCGCCAGACGGTTTCCGACTGCGGCTGCACACCGCCCACGGCGCAGTACACCATCACCGCACCGTCGAGCACGCGCATAGAACGCTCCACCTCGATGGTGAAATCCACGTGCCCGGGGGTATCGATGATGTTGATGCGGTGCGGCTGACGCTGCATATCCATGCCGCGCCAGAAGCAGGTCACGGCAGACGAGGTGATCGTGATGCCGCGCTCCTGCTCCTGCTCCATCCAGTCGGTCGTTGCAGCGCCGTCATGCACCTCGCCGATCTTGTGCGTCAGACCGGTATAAAACAGGATGCGCTCGGACGTCGTCGTCTTGCCCGCGTCAATGTGCGCGGAAATGCCGATGTTGCGATAGCGCTCGAGAGGAGTAGTGCGAGCCATGATGGTCTTTCGTTAACGGGCAAAAGCCCGGCCGCCGGAAATCGGCGGTGTCGGGCTTCCGGCCTTCGAGGAAAATGGGGATGGGACTTAGAAACGGAAGTGGCTGAAGGCCTTGTTCGCCTCGGCCATGCGGTGCACCTCATCACGGCGCTTCATCGCACCTCCGCGGCCTTCGGTGGCTTCCATCAATTCATTGGCCAAGCGCTGCGCCATGGATTTTTCGCCACGCTTGCGCGCCGCTTCCTTGATCCAGCGCATCGACAGCGCCAGACGGCGCACCGGGCGCACTTCCACGGGCACCTGGTAGTTGGCACCACCCACGCGGCGGGATTTGACTTCCACCATGGGCTTGACGTTATTGATGGCCGTGGTGAACACCTCCAGGGAGTTCTTCTCGGGCTGCTTCTTCTCGATCAGTTCCAGAGCGCCGTAAATGATGCGCTCGGCCACTGCTTTTTTGCCGCCTTCCATGATGACGTTCATGAATTTGGACAGCTCTACATTGCCGAACTTTGGATCCGGCAGGATTTCACGTTTGGGGACTTCGCGACGACGTGGCATTTTTTACCTCTATCTTGCTTCAGTTGGCACCATTTCAGGCACCGCGAGAGCCATCAGGACTCTCACTTACTCGACCCGCGCACACCATGCACGTTGGGGTCACTGCGCTGCACCGCCGCGCCACGCGACAGACAGCACCGAAAAACGAAAACCTGGAATTACTTGGCCTTCGGACGCTTGGCACCGTACTTGGAGCGCGATTGCTTGCGATCCTTGACGCCTTGCAGGTCGAGCGAACCACGCACGATGTGGTAACGCACACCAGGCAAGTCCTTGACACGACCACCACGCACCAGCACCACACTGTGCTCTTGCAGGTTGTGACCTTCACCCCCGATATACGAGATGACCTCGAAACCATTGGTCAGGCGCACCTTGGCAACCTTGCGCAAAGCGGAGTTCGGCTTCTTCGGCGTCGTGGTGTACACACGAGTGCACACACCGCGCCGCTGCGGGCAGTTCTCCATGGCAGGACTCTTGGATTTGACAACTTCGACCGTGCGGCCCTGACGCACGAGTTGGTTAATGGTTGGCATTAATAAAACGTCCCTGAAACGTGAATTCTCTGGCCCAAGCATCGAAAAGCACGAGCCACCCCGTCCAACAATTTGGAAAAGCCTTGTAGTTTACTGCAACCGGCTGCGAATATCAATACGCACCGCCAAGACCAGGGGGATGCAGTGGTGGCACCACGCCAACGCCAGCGCGTGGTACTACCGCAATCGCGACAGATGGCCATGATTGCTCAACGCAAAGCTCATTCGGAGGGAATCATGTGGTCGCGACTCCTCAGCCTTTTCACCCTGTTGCTCTGCCTGACGGCAGTGCACCTGCCCACGCAGGCGGCCATCTGGGACTCCGTCCCCGACGAGCAGCTCAAGGCATTGAACTTGAATAGGGATGCATCCCCCAAGGAGCTTTTCGACAGCCTGTCCAAGCGCTACCGCGCGGAACTGACCAAAGGCAAGCATGCCAAGTTCTGGGAGCCGATCCCGATGGACATGTACCTCGCGCCTACCCTGTTCTACAAGGCACCCGATCTGAACATGGAAGTCACGCGTGAACAATGCGCCACATGCCACAAAGATGTCACGCACGGCTGGGTGGCCTCATGGGAAAAGAGCGTGCACGCGAATCTCGATCAGATCCGCAAGTTGCCGGCCGATGACATCAAGGCATACAAGAAAGACATCATCACCGAGGTGGAGGCCAACTTGCAGTCGCAAGGGTTGTTGGCGCAAGGCGGCCAGCTCAAGGACGTGGGTTGCGCCGACTGCCACATGAGCATAGGCGCCAAGGCCGGCAATCACAAAGATCTGCGCATGCCGGACCGCACGGTCTGTGGCAGCTGCCACCTGCGCCAGTTCGCAGAAGCGGAATCTGAGCGCGACACCCTCACCTGGCCACAGAAACAGTGGGACAAGGGCCACCCCTCCCACTCGGTGGACTACATGGCCAACGTGGAGACTGCCACGTGGGCCGCACTCCAGCAACGCGAAGTGGCGGCCAGTTGCACCATGTGCCACACCAATCAGACGAAATGCGACAACTGCCATACACGCCATGAATTTTCCACGGTAGAGGCGCGCAAGCCAGAAGCTTGCGCCACCTGCCACAACGGCGTGGACCACAACGAGTTCGAGCAGTACATGTTCTCCAAACACGGCACCCAGTACCAAACCAAAGGCCACCAATGGAACTGGGATGCCCGCTTGGCAGACCAGAACACCAAGGGCGGCTTCACCGGCCCCACCTGCCAAGGATGCCACTTCGAGTTCAAGGGGCAGTTCACCCACAACACCGTCCGCAAGGTGCGCTGGGGCTTCCTGCCCTTCCAGAACATCGTTGACAACCTGGAAGACCCGTGGTTCAAGGATCGCAAGACCGCATGGGTGGGCACCTGCTCGCAATGCCACTCGCCCCGGTTTGCCGAAACCTATCTGACGATGATGGACAACGGCATCAAGGATGGCACCAAGCTGGTCGAGGAAACGCGTTCCGTCGTCAAGAAGCTCTATGACGACAAGCTGCTCGTGGGACAGAAGACCAATCGTCCGGCTCTACCGGCGCCGGAACAAGATGAACCTGGCGGATTCTTCACGCTGTTCTTCGCCAAGGCCAATCAGACAACGACGGTGGATCGCACCTTTGCCGAGATGTGGGAACAACACGTCGCGCGCTTCATGAAAGGGTTGGAACACGTCAATCCCGGCGGCTGGACTTACTCTCACGGCTGGAGCGATTTGATCAAGGACCAAGCCATCATCAACGAGCAGGACACCCTCCTGCGAGAAAAAGCGCAGATGGAGCAACGGCTGCAAAAGCTCGAAAGCAAAGCGGGTAGCAGCGGCAAGATGTCATCGCTCGACAACCGCTCGCCCAAGAGTTTGTTCGCGACCCTGCAGGCAGACCCCTTGTACTCGGGAGGCACCCTGGCTCTCTTGGGCGGCGGTCTGCTGCTGGGCGGCATCGTAGGGCGGCGACGCAGTCACACTGAAGACCAAAAGACGGGGCAAACAGATGCCTGACCTCAAGGCATAAGACTATGGCGCCTGCCAGTGCACACAAACTGCACTGCGCAGGCGTTACATATTTGCCACAGGAGAGACCAACATGAAACAACACCGCCTTGTTACCACGACAGTCTCTGTGGTGGGGCTGGCACTGCTGCTGGCAGCCTGCGCCCTGCTCTGGCAGCATTTCACCGCCCCGCCTGTCTATCAATACGTGATCGGAGAAACGGTTCCCGCAGCCGAGGCCGGGCCGCTCGCTGCTTATGTAGAGGCAGGCCTCACGGTGCGCCGGGCAAGCCTGCAATCGGCCGAGCAGGCATCGTCGCTTGCCACGCTGGACATTGCCGAAACGGCAGCCGGTCCGGTATTGCTGAACTGGCAGGCGCGCGTGGACGACCCTTTCATGACCCTGGCAGTGCCGCCACAAGACGTTGTCGCACTCTCAGGGGTCCTCAAACGCCACGTTTCCGAGCAGTCAAAAGTGTTCGCTTGGTGGGACACCTCCCGCCAGATCAATGCGCTTGGCGCGGTTGATTTCATGTTCGACCGTCATTTGGGTTTGCCTCTGTTTTTGCCTGCGCATTGGAGCGGCCAGCGAGCAAAGATCGAAAAAATTGAAAACGGCTTCTGGACCAATGGTGCAAGCGACGCGACCAACGAACGGGAGCGGTTTCGCCAGTTTGCCCGTGCCCTGACTGCGCCAGAAGCCGAGGGTATGGCAATGCTCCGTTCGCTCGCGGGCGAAGGGAAGCCAACCATACTGGTGCTGCATCTGCGCGACATCATTCTTTTGGGCCAAATGTTCCCCGACCGGCTGGGCGTCGCGTTCCAGGATTTTGGTGCTTCCAACGATGTTCATGGCATGGTGCGACGGGTCCACGCCTGGCTGGAGGAACACAAATACGCAGCATATGGCGTGCTGCAGGCCAGTGGACAGCCGGTGCGCGCGATTGCCCTGACGGACGCAGCGTCGGCAAAAACATTGGCCGCGCGCCTGCTTCCCTTCATGGGCAACGAGCAGCACGATGTGTCGGGCGCCACATTGGTTTACCAGGCGGGAGGGTTTTCAGTATTTGAAATTGCGCCCGCCGACAATACCAAGCTAGCCATCAGTCAGCCACGAAGTTAGCCCCATGTCCGCAACGCCCGATCAGCGCACAACGATCAATTGGTTCAAATACGCAGCGCCGGCGCGCTTTTATCCGCTGGCGGGCAAGGCGGTCCGATGGTTTTCCGTCCTGGCACTCGTCTTGGGGCTCGTCGGTCTGTACATCGGCTTTTTCGTCGCCCCGACAGATGCCCAACAGGGTGATGCCTATCGCATCATTTTTTTGCATGTACCCGCGGCCTGGCTCTCCATGGTGATCTATGTGGCCATGGCCTTCTGGGCAGGGGTAGGACTGGTGTTCAACACGCGGCTTGCATCCATGCTGGCCAGCGCATTGGCGCCGACGGGCGCATTGATGACTTTCATAGCGCTATGGACAGGCGCATTATGGGGAAAGCCCACTTGGGGCACTTGGTGGGTCTGGGACGCACGACTCACGTCCGAGTTGATTTTGTTGTTCCTGTATTTCGGCTTTCTGTCGCTGCAGGCCTCGATTGACGATGAGCGCCGCGCAGATCGTGCCACGGCGGTGCTGGCACTGGTGGGCGTGGTGAACGTGCCCATCATCTATTTTTCAGTCAAATGGTGGAACACCCTGCACCAAGGAGCCTCGGTCAGCCTTTCCAGCGCTCCAAGCATCGCCACCCCCATGCTGATCGGCATGCTGGTGATGTCGGCGGCGGTGTGGTGTTATTGCATCGCGGTCGTACTGGCAAGGGTTCGCGTCATCATTCTTGAGCGGGAACAACACGCCGGTTGGGTTGCGCGGGAACTGGGGATCGCTGCAGTGAATCCACCCATCGGTCCAACTTCGCAACGCATAGAAATCTCACCGTGATGTACTGGAGCAGTTGGTCCGAATTTTTCCATATGGGCGGGTACGGCCGCTACGTATGGGGTTCCATGGGCATCATGGCAATCGCCATGGTGCTTGAGGTCTGGCAGATTCGCGCTCGACGCAAGCGGATGGGGTAATTCATGAAATCCAGAACAAAACGCGGGTTGATCATCGTTGGCGGCTTGGCCACCCTCGCCGTGGTCAGCACCTTGGTGCTCAACGCCTTCCAGGACAACCTGGTGTTTTTCTTCAGCCCATCGCAAGTCGCCACCAAGGAAGCGCCCGCCGACCGCAGCTTCCGGCTTGGCGGGTTGGTAGAGGAAGGGAGCGTCAAGCGCTCCAGCGACAGCCTGGCCGTACAGTTTGTCGTAACGGACGGCGCCAAGGCAATTCCCGTGACCTACAACGGCCTGCTTCCGGATATGTTCCGAGAAGGGAAAGGCGTAGTGGCGCAGGGCCGTCTGGACTCCGGCGGGACCTTCCATGCCGACCAGGTGCTGGCCAAGCACGATGAAAACTACACACCCAAGGAAGTCGCCGACACCCTGAAAACAACGGCCTACAAAGAGAAAGAGCCCGCCACCACCGGAGTACGTCAATGAGCGCGGAACTGGGGCAGCTTGCCCTCATCCTCGCCTTGGCGATGGCCATCGTGCAGTGCGTCGTGCCCCTGGCGGGAGCTGCGCGCGGCAATCCGGACTGGATGTCGCTGGCCCGCCCCACGGCCATCGGGCAGTTTATGTTCGTTGCCACGGCGTTTGCATGTCTCACGATGTCTTTCGTGAACAACGATTTTTCCGTGCTGTACGTCGCCCAGCACTCCAACTCCGCATTACCGTTGATCTACCGCATCTGCGCGGTTTGGGGCGGGCACGAAGGCTCCATTCTGCTCTGGGTCTTGATCCTCGCCAGTTGGACATTGGCCGTCTCGCTGTTTTCAAACAACCTTGATGACCAGACTACGGCCCGCATCATTGGCGTGATCGGCCTCATCTCCATCGGTTTCCTGCTGTTCATCCTGTTCACGTCCAACCCCTTTGAGCGCCTGATCCCCGCCGCGGTCGACGGGCAAGACCTGAACCCGCAGCTGCAGGATCCCGGTCTGATCATCCACCCACCGTTGCTCTACATGGGCTATGTCGGAACAGTAGTCGCCTTTGCGTTTGCCATCGCGGCACTCCTTGCGGGTCGTCTGGATGCAGCATGGGCGCGCTGGTCGCGTCCTTGGGCCACCGTCTCTTGGGGTTTTCTCACGCTGGGCATCGCCATTGGAAGCGCCTGGGCTTATTACGAGCTGGGCTGGGGCGGCTGGTGGTTCTGGGATCCGGTTGAAAACGCCTCATTGATGCCTTGGCTCGTCAGCACGGCGCTGCTGCATTCTCTGGCCGTCACGGAAAAACGCAACACCTTCAAGCTCTGGACAGCGCTATTGGCCATCATCGCGTTTTCACTATCGTTACTCGGTACTTTCTTGGTGCGCTCGGGCGTCCTCACATCAGTGCATGCGTTTGCCTCCGATCCATCGCGCGGCATCTATATCCTCGGATTCCTGACGCTGGTCGTAGGCGGTTCCCTCGTATTGTTTGCCTGGCGCGCGCCCAAGGTGGGTCTTGGCGCGCGATTCGGCATGGTTTCGCGCGAAGCCATGCTGCTCGTGAACAACGTCGTTCTGCTCGTGGCATTCACGGCAGTGCTGCTGGGAACGCTCTATCCGCTGCTCATCGACGCCTTGGGCATGGGCAAGCTGTCGGTTGGCCCCCCCTACTTCAATGCCGTCTTCGTTCCATTGATGGCGCCCGCGTTGTTCCTCATGGGCATTGGCCCGATCGCACGCTGGCGTGAGGACAAGGCCATGGCGCTGGCCCAGAAACTGCGTTGGGCTTTGGGAGTGAGTTTGGCGGCCGCACTGATCTCTCCTTGGCTTCTTGGCAACTGGGAGCCTTTGGTGGGCTTCGGGCTGTTCCTGGCTTTCTGGATCGCAACGACGACGGCCTACAACCTCTATGAGCGGCTCAAAAGCCACCCGGCGCCAAGCTGGCGCCGGCGCATCGCCATGCAGCCGGGCAGTTATTACGGCATGTTGCTGGCACATTTGGGCGTGGCCATCTTCATCGTCGGTGTCACCATCGTCAATGGTTACGAGGTCGAAAAGGACGTCACCATGGAGCCCGGTGAAACCACGACGATCGCCGGCTACACCTTCCAGTTCGAAGGCACCAGCCAGAAAAAAGGTCCAAATTACACGGCGGACGTCGGCATTCTCAACGTCACATTCGACGGCAAACCGATTACGACCCTCAGGCCGGAACGTCGCATCTATACCGCCAGCCGCAACCCGATGCCAATGACCGAAGCCGCCATCGATCCCGGGCTCACCCGCGATTTGTACGCCGCTCTGGGTGATCGCTTGACCGACAAGCGTTGGATTGTCCGCGTGTATTTCAAACCCTTTGTCGACTGGATTTGGGTTGGATGCCTGGTCATGGCCTTGGGCGGTTTGTTTGCCGTCCTGGACAGGCGCTACAAAATTGCCCGTCGAACGCAACAGGAGCGCGCCCCGCAAGTACCGCAAGGCGTGCCGGCAACCGCCACAGCACGGATGGTTTCGCCATGAGGAAGGGCATCGTTCCGCTTGCGGTTTTCTTGGTACTGGTGGCGTTTTTGGGTATTGGCCTGACCCTGAACCCAAGGGAGCTGCCGTCGCCGTTGGTTGACAAACCCTTGCCCCAATTTTCCCTGCCGCGGCTGAGCGAACCGCAAAAGGCCTTTACGGCTGCAGACATGAAGGGCAAGGTATGGATGCTGAACGTATGGGCCTCCTGGTGCGTGGCCTGCAGAGTGGAGCATCCAGTGCTCGTAGAGCTATCCAAGACCAACAAATCCGTTCTGATTTATGGTCTCAACTACAAAGACAAACGCGACGATGCGCTGCAATGGCTCACCCGCTTTGGCAATCCCTATGTCGAATCCATCTCCGATACCCAGGGTCTTGTAGGCATTGATCTGGGTGTGTACGGCGTGCCAGAAACCTTCATCATCGACAAGCAAGGTGTCATTCGGCACAAGCAGATCGGTCCGATCACCCCGGAAGTATTGCAGGACACCATCCTGCCGTTGATGAGGAAACTGGGTGCGTAAATACCTTGCCCTGATTGCGCTGTGCTGCGCATGCCTGACTGCCCAACACGCTTTGGCGACCGAGGCGCCGACACTGGCCAACGATCCCGCCCTCGAACAACACGTCTTGGAAATCGCCCAGGAGTTGCGCTGCCTCGTCTGCCAGAACGAGACCATTGCGGCATCGCATGCCGATCTGGCGGTTGATCTCCGACAGCAAATCCGCACCAAACTCCAGGAAGGCGAAACGCCTGCTCAGATACGCACGTTCATGGTGGATCGTTACGGCGAATTCGTGCTCTACAAACCTCGCCTGAGCACCAAGACGTTGCTGCTCTGGATCGGACCTTTTGTCTTGCTGGTGCTGGGCTTCATCGTGTTGTGGCGCACGCTGCGTCAGCGCGCCACAGAGGCCGACACGCCCCTGTCTGAACACGATGTCCAACGCGCGCGGGCGCTGCTGGGTATCACCCGGGAGAAAGGTGAATGACTCTGTTCATGGCGATTGCTGTCTGCATGGTCTTGGCGGCTCTGGCAGTCATCATCATTCCTCTGCTGCGCAGCAGACACCACACCGCACGACAAGGCCAGGACCTGATGGTGCTCGCAGACGGCTTGCGGGAGCTGGATGCGGAACGTGCAGCCGGCGACATCGGTGCGCCTGAGTACGAGCGCGCCCGGCTGGACTTGGAACGTCAGGCCTTGCAATCCCAGCATGCAGCAGACATCAGCGCCGAGGGCAACTTGCGGGCCAACTGGGGAGTGGCGCTGGTGACCGCGATTGCCTTGCCTTTGCTGGCCGGAGGCCTGTATCTTTCGATCGGACAGCCCGGCGCGCTCAAGCCAGGAGCGACCCAGGTGGCACAAGCAAGCGGCGCCGACGCCCATGCCCCCGACGATGCGGCGGTCACGGCATTGCAGGCGCGCCTGGCGAAAGACGACAAGGACGTCGAAGGCTGGGTACTGCTGGCACGCTCCTACTTCCAGATGCGGCGCGTGGACGATGCGCTCAATGCCTATCGCAAGGCGACAACACTGGTCTCGGACAACCCCGATCTCTGGGTGGAGTACGCCAATACCTTGGCCATCGCGCACAACCGCGATCTCGCGGGCGAACCGACACAAATGGTTGAGCGTGCGCTCAAGATTGATCCCAACAACTTCAATGCACTGGCCTTCGCCGGTTTGGCAGCATTTCAGCGTGACGACCGTACCGCGGCGCTGAAGTACTGGGAGCGGCTCAAGGCGCTTTTGCCTCCCGGATCAGAAGACAACAAGAGAATCGACGAGCTCATCGCCAGAGCGCGTGGTGATGTTGTTGCCGCAGGCCAAGGCAATGCAACACAGCCCACCGCCGCGGCTCCTGCAGAAGCGACGGCCATTCATGGCACCGTGACACTGAACAGTACCCTGGCAAGTCAGGTTGCGGCAGCCGACACCCTGTTCATCTACGCCCGCGCTCCGAGCGGTCCGCCCATGCCCTTGGCAGCCGTGCGGGCGCGGGCCACCGGCTGGCCGGTTTCGTTCACCCTGGATGACAGCAGCGCCATGGCGGCTGAACGAGCACTGTCGAAGTTTCCGCATGTGAACGTGGTTGCCCGCATTTCTCGTACCGGCAGCCCTGCAGCGCAGCCGGGCGACATCGAAGGCAGCCTCGACAACGTTGCCTTGGGCAGCAAGAACGTACGCATCGTGCTGGACCGGGTGGTCGGACGCTGACAAGCGCATGGATCGCGTTGCCACCGCAGCGTCACTGGCTGCGCCGCCGTTGCAGCTTGTCAACCTGCAGTGCATCCGGGCACGACGCGTCCTGTTTTCCGGGCTGACGCTGGATGTCCCCGCTGGTCACGTCCTGCGGGTGCAGGGCCCCAATGGCGCTGGCAAAACCAGTCTGTTGCGCATGATCTGTGGTCTGCTCTCCCCCCACGCGGGCGAAGTGCTATGGAAAGGTCGCAACATTGCCAGGCTGCGCGAAGAATACAGTCGTGAACTGACCTTTTTTGGACACCTGGCGGGCCTCAAGGCCGAGCTCTCGCCGCTGGAAAACCTGCTTGTTACGGCAGCGCTGAGCGACGTCGCATGTGATTCGGCAACCGCCTTGCAGGCATTGGCAGCGGCCGGCCTTGGCGGTCATGAACGCATGCCTGTACGAGCACTGTCGCAAGGCCAACGCCGCCGCGCAGCTCTGGCCCGACTGATGCTTTCGCCCACACCCTTGTGGGTGTTGGATGAACCATTCAATGCGCTGGACCAAGCTGCCACGCAGTGGCTGTTGGCTCTGATTGGTGCGCATGCAAATCGCGGAGGCATCATCGTTCTCACCAGCCATCAATCGGTGGCGCTCGAGCGCGGCACTTGCCAGATCACGCTTACGCTATGACGCAGACCAGCAGCAAGACCGAAACATTGGCGATGCGGCCAGGCCTGCTTGGCGGTATACGCCATCTATTTCTGCGCGACATTCGCATTGCCTTGCGTCGCCAGTCTGATTCCGCTGCAGCCATCGTGTTTTTTTTCATCGTCGTCAGCCTCTTCCCGCTGGGAGTGGGGGCCGAGCCGCAACTGCTGCGCGCCATGGCACCTGGCGTCATTTGGGTCGCCGCCTTGCTGGCTGCGATGCTGTCCTTGCCACGGATGTTCAGCGACGATCTGCAGGATGGAACGCTCGAGCAACTTCTGCTGGCGGCATCTCCGCTACCGCTGCTCGTCGGGGCAAAAATGGCGGCGCACTGGCTCAGTTCGGGCCTGCTGCTAACACTGCTGTCTCCCTTGCTGGCGCTGCAATTCGACCTTCCGTCCGATGCCACAAACGTCCTTCTGGTCTCCCTGCTGCTGGGTACCCCAACGCTGAGTCTGATCGGCGCCATCATGTCGGCGCTGACGCTGGGCGCACGCGGCAGCGGCGTCCTGCTGGCCTTGCTGGTCCTTCCGCTGTATATCCCGGTACTGGTGTTCGGAGCCGCATCCGTGCATGCGAGTGCCTCCGGTTTGGGCGTTTCGGCACATTTTTCATTGCTGGGCGCGATCTTTGTGCTGGCCCTGTTTCTCAGTCCATGGGCCGCCGCCTGGGCTCTGCGAATCTCGGTGGAGTGATGTGGTTTGCTTGCCTTTCAGGCTATCGCTGCAGACGCACAGCCTGATTCGGCAGACAACTGTCGCAATCGAAGCAGCGCTTCGCTGATTTCGGTTTCCGTCAAGGCCGCGTAACCCAGCAGAATGACGCGCTGCAAGGTGTCATCGTGATCTGCCGACCCCAACGTCAAAGCGTTGCCCGAATCAATGCCGTAGATACCCACACCACAAGCGTGTGCTTGCATTTCCATCGCGTGCGCGCGCAATCCGCCCTGGGGCAAATAGGCAACCACATGCATGCCCCCACTGCGGCCATCGACTTGCCACTGCGGCAAAAAATGCGCCAATGCGGTGCACAGATGGTTGCGTCGCGCAGCATACGCGTGTCGCATGCGGCGAAGATGTTCCGCATACCCCCCTTCCGCAATGAAGGCGGCAAGCGCTGCCTGTTCCAACCACGGCTGGCAGTTGTTGAGCAGCGCCTTCGCATGGCAGACAGGCGCAACCATATCCGCAGGCAAAACCATGTAGCCAATGCGCAGCCCGGCGCCCAGACTCTTGGAAAACGTGCCGAGATAAATGACCTGATCGTTGCGATCCAGGCTTTTGAGTGCCGGCAGCGGGGCGCCATCGTAGAAAAAATCGCTGTCGTAATCGTCTTCAACCACCGTTGCTCCGGTATCACTGGCCCACGCCAGCAGCGCCTGGCGCCTTGGCAACGACAGCGTGCTGCCCAACGGATACTGGTGCGAAGGCGTCGTGTACACGACCGCCGCCTCGCCCGGCAACTTCGCCGGATCCAGGCCATGCTGATCAACCGGCACCGGCAGCAGGCGCGCACCATGATTGATGAAGACATTGGCCGCGCCTCGGTAGCACGGGTTCTCCACTGCCACACAAGCATCAGATTCCAGAAGCACGCACGCCAGCAGGTTCAAGCCTTCCTGAATGCCATTGGTAATCACGATCCGCTCAGCCGTCGTAGCAATACCTCGCGTTGCTCCCACATGCAGCGCAATCGCTTCGCGCAGCGTCAGCAAACCTTGCGGATCACCATACTCGCAGAGACCGTGCGCATCTTCACGCAGCATGCGCTGCAGCAGTGACTGCCACGATCGCATGGGAAACAGTCGTGCGTCGGGTCGTCCCACCCAGAAATCAAAGTCCAAGGCAGACGCATGCAGCCGCGTTACCCGGTGCGAATCCTCTCGCTGCCGCAAGCTGCGGCGCTGCGCACCCAGAGAGCAATAGTGTCCATGCGCAAGTGGCAAGACTGCAGGTCCTTCCCGCACGACACCTTCGGTCACAAAGGTGCCAAGGGGCTCGCGCGTCTCGATCAGCCCCTCCGCCACAAGGCGTGCATACGCCGCCACCACCGTGTTGCGCGAGACTTTCAAGTCTGCCGCAAGCTCACGACTGGCAGGCATCCGGGCACCTGCAGCCAGCCGGCCATCAAGGATGAGATCTCGAATCTGGCCCGCGATCGCTTCCTGGAGCCGGGTGGTCCCGACATCATCCAGTCGTATCGGCAGTTGCATTGCGCTGCGCCTCCTCTGCGTGGCGAATGTCCGTGCAACGCGTGCGTTGCACACTGTTTCACTGCAGTATCGCCAAACATCGGGGACGAAGCAAGCCGTTATCAGTCGGTAGAAACCATCATCACTTGATCCAGAGACGAATGGCATCCCAGGCGCGCCCCAGCAACCCGGCCTGGTCCACACTCTCCAACGCCATCAACGGCAGTTCGGCAAGCTTTTCTTCGCCCAGCGTTACCTGGAGCAAACCTACTTCCTGACCCTTGACGTAAGGCGCGAGCAGCGGATCCGGCCGGACGACCTGAGTGGAAAGCTTGTCCGCCTTGCCTGCAGGCACGCTCACCACGATAGGTCGGTTGCGACCGATCTTCAGCGTGTCCTGCGTGCCCTTCCACAGGCGCGGAGCAGCGACAGGTTGACCGGCATCAAACAGCTTCACGTCCTCGAACGCGGTATAGCCCCAGTTGAGCAGCTTCTGCGTCTCGTTCGCCCTGATGTTGTCGCTGGCCGCGCCAAGTACGACGGCGATCATCTGCCTTGCGCCAACCTGTGCCACATCACGCTTGGCAGTTGCCACAAGGCAGTAGCCTGCTGCCGCCGTATGCCCGGTCTTCAAACCATCGACGGTCGGATCGCGAAACAGCAGCACATTGCGATTGTTGGCGTTGGATTTGGGTGTGCCCTCATAGCGGTATTGCTTGATGGCGAAATAGTGCATGTACTCGGGGAAATCCTGCATCAACCGCTGCGAAAGCGTCGCCAGATCACGCGCCGTCGTGTGATGCCCGGGCTCGGTCAGGCCTTCGGGATTCTTGAAAGACGTGCCATTGAGCCCCAGCGCCTTGGCCTGTTCATTCATCAGTCGTACAAAATTTTCGGCTGTCCCGCCCACACCTTCCGCCAAAGCCATCGACGCATCGTTGCCTGATTGCACGATCATGCCCTTGAGCAGGTCATCCACCGGAACCTGCATCTTGGGATCGATGAACATGCGCGATCCAGGCATCTTCCAGGCCAATTCACTCACCGGCAGACGCTGCTCCAGCGTCAGCTTCTTGCTGCGCAGCGCATCAAAAACCAGGTAACTGGTCATGATCTTGGTCAGAGAGGCCGGCTCTATCGGGGCATCAACGTCCTTGGAGGCCAGCACCTGGCCCGACGTCAAATCCATCAGCAGGTAATTGCGAGCTGCAATCTCCGGCGGCTGGGGCGCCTGCGCGAAAGCCAGCCAAGGCACGAGCACGAACAGACCAACGAGGCGATGCAGAAAAGAGAAAAGCGATTTCATGAGAACCAGCGCCCGCCGCGGAGGCCGGACGCGCATAGAGATAAAGAAGGGCCGTTCGCCCACTGAGACCCAGCGACTATGCCGTCGCTTGCAGATGGCGTGCCACCAAGCCCTTGAGCAGGGGCAATTGTCCATGAAAGAAATGCCCGCCACCGGGTACAACCGTTACAGGCAGTAGCTGGGGCCGCGCCCAATCCATCACGGCGGCCAGTGGCACGACGTCGTCACTTTCGCCATGCACGACCAAGGTACGCGCACGCGCGGGCTGAGGCACCTCTGCCACACCAAAACGCCCCGCGGCTGTGCCTGCCAGCACCACATGCGTCACCTCGCGCACCCCCCAGACCTGGCTCAGGACGTGGCTGGTGACGAATGCACCAAAAGAAAAACCCGCCAGCGCCAGCGGTGCGTCCGCTGCCGCCTGGGCAACGACTGCCAGCATGTCCTGCACCTCGCCTCTCCCTTCATCCCAGGTGCCGGCAGACCCTCCTATGCCACGGAAATTGAACCGTACGGCAGCGAACCCGGAGGCGACAAATGCGCGCGCCATGGTCTGGACCACCTTGTTGTCCATCGTCCCGCCGTACAAAGGATGGGGGTGGGCAATGACGGCGACCCCGCGCAGCGGTCTGCCCGCATCAGGCAGATCGCGAATGGCTTCGATGGTGCCCGCAGGTCCCGTCAGGGCAAGACGTTCAAGGCGCATGGTTTTACTATGAAAATTGATGGCTTCACGCGCACCCCACTTGCGTTGCGCATTGAAACCTATCGCCCAATTTCGGGTGACAGCAGCAAGCGTTCAACAATGCGGCCACGCCCCAGATGTTCCTGCACGATCTCGTCGATATCCGTCAGATCGACAAAGGTGTACCAGATCCCTTCGGGGTACACCACCGCCACGGGCGCACCAGCGCAGCGATTCATGCAGCCTGCCTTGTTCACACGCACCTTGCCGACACCGGCCAGCCCCGATTCTTTCACCTTGCGCTTGCAGTAGTCGTAGGCCTCTTTCGCGCCATGTTGCGCACAACAGTAGTCACCATTGTCGCGCTCATTCAAGCAAAAAAAGATGTGGTGCTGGTAATAGGAAGCGGGCGAATCGGTCATGGCGCCCAATTGTAGAAGGCGACTCAAAAAGGCTTGACCACCACCAGCAAAACGGCCGCAAGCAGCATGAGTACCGGCGCCTCATTGAACCAACGGTACCAGCGGTGCCCGTGGCGGTTGCGACCTTGCCTGAAACGGCGCAGCAGGCCTGCGCAACTGGCGTGATACACAAGCACGAGAAGCACCACGAACAGTTTGGCATGCAGCCAGCCATTGCCCGGGCCATAACCTATGCCAAACCCCAGCCACAACCACAGACCGAGCACCACGGCCGGCACGGCGAGCATGGTGGTGAATCGCATCAGCTTGTCCCCCATGAGCAACAAGCGCTCGCGCTCGGCTTCGGAAGCTGGCTCCACCATGGCCAGGTTCACGAAGATGCGCGGCAGGTAAAACAGGCCGGCGAACCAGCTTACGACAAAGACGATATGGAAGGACTTCACCCACAGCATCACAACGTACCGATTCTCGATGCGCGGCCCGCCGGGGCGCGCGCATCGACTGTCATTGGCCTGCCCGGAGGGACTCGAACCCCCTACCTATTGCTTAGAAGGCAATTGCTCTATCCGGATGAGCTACGGGCAGAAGAGGCGCGCATCATAGTCGTTGCACGCCGCGGATCAGTGCAGGAGCCGCTCCGGATTCGCATTGAGCTTGGTCAGCACATTGCGCGTGGCGCGCACCGTGATGCCCTCAACATCTTCCATCGCCAGAAGCCGTGCCTGCAGGTAGGCCGCCAGGCGCCGCACCTGAAACAGGTAATTCTGACCATTGGGCGCAACAAACAGATGCAACTGCTTGCGTTCGCTGTGCCATACATACTGCACACGGGCGGCGCCCCGGTTGTGGTCCAGGGTAAACCAGGTACCCAGCGGCAATTCGTGTGCGCGCTTGAGCGCTTCGGTCTGCACCGGTGCGCCCGTATCCGCAATCACCTCGATGGTCGAGGCATCGATGCCCAGCAGCATCTCGATGTTCTCGGCACTCAGCGGAATATCGCCCATGCTTTCATCGCTGATGAATTCTTCGAGGTTCGCCAGCCGCTCAGCCATCTCATCGATGCGAGCCTGTGAAATCATCGCAGTCTTGGACACAAAGGCATCGGCCAGCGTGTCGGTGATTACCTTGACCTCGGCATCCTGCCGCTCGCCATCGATGCCGATCAGCACCAGGCCTCGGCGCAAGCGCTCCAGAATGGCTGGCAGCGCCTTGATGACCTGCGTTCGCTCAGTGCGGTTGGGCTTGGCACCTGACGCCCATACCAGGTCGGCAGCGATGCGCTTGTAGGCCACCGTTTCCTTGTCTTGTTGACCAAACTTCACGGCCGACATCGCGAGCACTTCGGCCCATGTCTTGAACAGGAAATCGCGGATCTCATCGCGCACCGGCATATCGCGCAGCATGGTGCGCAGTTCAATCGTGAATTGAACGGTCAGCGTCTCCTTCTGCTCCATCTGCTGGGCCACGCCCACGATTTCGGATGCGGTTTTTTGCGTCTGCGCCAGCGAGCTGGCCAGAAACTTCTCGAATTCGTCCAAAACGATCTGGAAGACCTTGCTGCCAGTTTCGGGGTACTGCTCCACCACCTGCACAACGCGGCGAATCTCTTTTTCCAGCGCGCTGTCGCTGATAGCGTTGGCATCGAACCCCAGCACGCAGGACCCCATGCGGTCGATCAGTCTGCGTGCAGGATGGTCTGCATTGTTGAAAAATGCCGGTTCTCCCAGTGCCACCCTGAGCACCGGCACCTGCAGCCGCGCAAACCAGACGCGCACCGATGGGGGAATGCGATCCTCGTCCAGGATGCTCTGGAACATCAGTGCAACGATCTCGATGATCGCCTTCTCGCTCGCCGACTCCGCTTTTTCCTTGAGCTCCACGGCGCGCTGGCGCACTTCGGTGGCAGCGTGCGCGACGGCTTGCGGCGCATAGCCGACAACCATGGGCGGCATGCCGCTGCCGTAAAACGCATTGGCCTGCACCTGCAGCGACGAGAGCGCCTGCGTCAAGGCCATCGTCGCCGGGGGGGCTTGCACCGGGCTGAACCCGGTGGAGCTCTGTACCAGCAGATGCTGCAGCTGAAACATCACCTCCTGGGCGCGCTGGCGTGCCTCTTCCAGCGGGCCCACGCCATAGGGCACACCTCCCGCTGCCACCATGCCCGGTGGGGTCGCCATGCCATAAGACGCAGGGGACAGTCCGCCAGGAACGGGCAACGCTCCGGCTCCCGAAGTCGGCCCAGCCGCAGCGAAGCTCCCAGGGGCACGGGCCGCCGCCCCCGCGGCTCGCACCGCATGGGTACGCAAAGCAGCCACATCGGGCACGCCTTGCTCGTCATACAGATCGGCCACACTCTCATAAGCGGGAACCACGATCTGCACGACCGCTTCCTGCAGGGAATCAAACACCAGATCCAGTTCGTCACGCGACAAGCCGGATGCCAGCCACTGGTCCACCACCGCCAGGCAAGCCACCTCCGGGCGCAACACATCGGTGCTCGCAAGCTCGCTGCCCTGCAAGTGCTTGGTTCGCTGGCGTATGGCTTCCAGCAGATGCTCCGCGCTCGCTGCCACGGCACGCGCCAGACGGGCACCCACGAGGCGGTTTTCAACCACGTCTTCGCTGACCAGTTCCAACTCACCCAGCGCATCGCTGGCCGAATTCCTCGATGGCTCGGACCCGCTCAACGGCGCTGCGGCCGAATCGCGCCATGCCTGACCGACGCTGTCGAGCCATTGTTGGTGCAACGTGCGGAAATGCAGCCAAGTATCCCGGCGCTTTTGCATCACCTGGTGCGTTGCGACATCGCGAATCTGCGAATCGAGTGCGCCAGACAGCGACTTGCCCAGCGCTGGCAGACCGTCGCACAGGCTGCTCACAAAGCGCTCGCGCGCCTGAACAGCGAGCCGGGTAGCGCGATAGGAGGTCGGGGGTTGTGCCATCGGATCGCTATGTTAGCGCGTGCCCGTCTGCCGGCGATTGCACAATGGCAAAAGATGGTCAGACCACGGCGCCGGCGTTCGGATCGTTGGGATCACTGCCCTTGTGCGTATGCACCTTGGCCAAGTCTTCACGCTTGACGCCGAGCCACATCGCGATGGCCGCGGCGACGAAGACGGAGGAATAAATGCCGAACAGGATGCCTATGGTCAAAGCCAGTGCAAAGTAATGCAGGCTTTGCCCGCCAAAGAAGAACATCGACAGCACCATCGCCTCGGTCGAGGCGTGGGTGATGACCGTGCGGCTCATGGTCGACGTGATGCCGTGGTCAATCACTTCATGCGGCGTGAGCTTGCGGAATTTTCGGAACGCCTCGCGGATCCGGTCGAAGATGACCACCGATTCGTTGACCGAATAGCCGAGCACGGCCAACACCCCGGCCAGCACCGAGAGCGAAAACTCCCATTGGAAGAAGGCGAAGAATCCCAGAATGATGACCACATCATGTAGGTTGGCGATGATGCCCGCGACGCCGAACTTCCACTCGAACCGGATGGACAAGTAGATGACGATGCCCAGCACCACCATGCCGAGCGCCATCAGCCCTCCGTGCACCAGTTCATCCCCCACCTGCGGGCCGACGAATTCGGTGCGCCGCAGCGTGACGCCCGGATCGTGCGCGCGCAGTGCCTGCATCACGCTTTCACTTTGCTGGGCCGATGTGACGCCTTTTTGCACCGGCAAGCGGATCATCACGTCGCGCGACGTGCCGAAGTTTTGCACGATCACGTCCTGGTAGCCGAGCGAGGAGACCGCGTCGCGCACCTTGCCGATGTCCGCAGTCTGCGCGTAGGCCACCTCCATCACCGTGCCGCCGGTGAATTCCACCGACAGGTGCAAGCCCCGCGTGAGCAGGAAAAATACGGCCAGTGCAAACGTCACAAAGGAAATCACGTTGAAAACCAACGCGTATTTCATGAACGGGATGTCTTTGCGTATGCGGAAGAATTCCATGGTTCATCGCTCCCGTTGCATCAATTGTTGTAGCCACGGCCGGCCACCGAGCGCAGCTCGGAGCCATCGTCGGGCTTCCAGATCTGGCCGATCGCAATGCTCTTGAGCTTCTTCTTGCGGCCATACCAGAGGTTGACCAGGCCACGCGAGAAGAACACCGCCGAGAACATGCTGGTCAGAATACCGATGCAGTGCACTACGGCAAACCCCCGCACCGGGCCGGAGCCGAAGGCCAGCAGCGCCAGGCCCGCGATCAGCGTCGTGACGTTGGAGTCCAGAATCGTCGCCCAGGCGTTTTCGTAGCCGGCGTGGATCGCCGTCTGTGGCGACACGCCCGCGCGCAGCTCCTCGCGGATGCGCTCGTTGATCAGCACATTGGAATCAATCGCCACGCCCAGGGCGAGCGCCATGGCCGCGATACCCGGCAGCGTCAGCGTGGCCTGCAGCATCGACAGGATGGCAATGAGCAGCAGCACGTTCACCGACAACGCGATGGTGGAGAACACGCCAAACAACAGGTAGTACACGCACATGAAAACGGCGATCACCGCCATGCCCCAGACCACGGAATGGATGCCGCGCTGGATGTTGTCCGCGCCCAGGCTCGGGCCTATCGTGTATTCCTCGATGATCTCCATCGGCGCAGCCAGCGACCCGGCGCGCAGCAGCAGCGCGGTGTCTGTCGCCTCGGTGGTCGTCATGCGGCCGGAAATCTGCACCCGCCCGCCACCGATCTCGGTACGGATGACGGGCGCCGTGACCACCTCGCCCTTGCCTTTCTCGAACAGCACGATGGCCATGCGCTTGCCCACGTTGTCGCGCGTCACATCCTTGAAAATGCGCGAGCCCTTGGCATCGAGCGTGAGGTTGACCGTCGGCTCCTGCGTCTGGCTGTCAAAGCCCGGCTGGGCATCGGTCAGGTTTTCGCCAGTCAAAATGACCTGCTTCTTGACGATGACGGGTTGCTGGTTGCGATCAAGGTATTTCTCGTCGCCGAACGGTACCGGGGCGCTGCCGGTTTCCGCCGCGCGGCCCTCGCTGGTCTCGTCGACCATGCGGATTTCCAGGGTCGCCGTGCGCCCGAGAATGTCCTTGGCCTTGGCGGTGTCCTGCACGCCAGGCAGCTGTACCACGATGCGGTCCAGCCCCTGCTGCTGGATCACCGGCTCGGCCACGCCCAGTTCGTTGATGCGATTGTGCAGCGTGACGATGTTCTGCTTGAGCGCCTGCTCCTGCACCTTGCGCAGTGATTCGGGCTTGATCGTGGCCGTCAGCAGCTGACCTTCACCATCGGGGCTGCTCGCGACCTGCAGATCCTGAAACTGGTCAGCGATCAGGTTGCTCGCCGCCTTCACCGCCGCCTCGTCACGCAACCGGATGCGGATCGTCTGCCCTTCGCGCGTGATGCCGCCGTGGCGGATGTTCTTCTCGCGCAGCGCGGTGCGCAAATCGCCGGCGTACGACTCTGCCTTCTTGGTCAGCGCCGCCTGCATGTCCACCTGCAGCATGAAGTGCACGCCGCCGCGCAAATCCAGCCCCAGGTACATCGGACGGGCGTTGATGGCGGTGAGCCAGTCCGGCGAGCGCGACACCAGGTTCAGCGCGACGATGTAGGGCGGATCGGACGGATCGGGGATCAGCGCCTTCTCGATCACATCCTTGGCCTTGAGCTGATCGTCCGGGGTATCGAAGCGCGCCCGCACCGATGTGCCTTCCAGCACCACCGAATCGGACGTGAGTCCGGCGCTCTTGATGATCTGCTGCACTTTTTCGAGCACCACGGAATCGACCTTGATCGTCGCCTTGGCGGAAGACACCTGCACGGCGGGCGCTTCGCCGAAAAAATTGGGCAGCGTATACAGCGCCGCAACGAACAACGCGATCACGAGGATCACGTATTTCCAGGCCGGGTAACGATTCATTGGATGCTCTCACGGCGCGCCACAGCACGCCACCGCGCGCCCCACCGGGGCGCGACTGCTTACTTGACGGTGCCCTTCGGCAGCACCTGCGAGACGGCGCCGCGCTGGACCTGCACCTCCACACCGTTGGCTATTTCAAGGTGTACCGTCCCTTCCGACAGCTTGGTCACCTTGCCCAGAACACCGCCGGAGGTAGCCACCTCGTCGCCCTTGGCGAGCGCGTCGATCATGGCGCGGTGCTCTTTCTGGCGTTTCATCTGCGGCCGGATCATGATGAAGTACAGCACCACGAACATCAGCACCAGCGGCAACATGCCCCCGAGAGAGGACATCAGATCGCCGCCGCCAGCGGCAGCGGCGGGGGCGGTCTGGGCGTAAGCGGAAGAAATCAGCACGGGGGAAACTCCAATAGCGGGAAATGTCATGCGCGCCTGCCTGGGAAAACCGTGCAGGCGCTGGTGAACCTGTAATTGTATGCGTCGACCTGCTCCGGATTGCGACCCGCGCCATGCGCTGACGGCACCACCCCGAAAAAACAGACGAAAAGCGGTCTTTGCAATTACACAGCAACCGCTATGCGCTCCTGTTTTTGATGATTCTGCCCCTGCCGCCATTGCGCCATCAGCCCGTCCCAGCGTGTGCCAGCGCTCTGCAGATGGTGCGCCTTGACGTGGCCGTAACCACGGATGTCCTCGGGGATGCGGGCAATCTGCAGCGCCAAGGCACAGCGCTCTGGCGTCAACCCTGCCAGCAGTTCCTCGATACTGGAGCGGTAGCGTTCGATCAGCGCGCGCTCCATGCGCCGCTCCGCCGTGCGGCCAAACGGATCCAGCCAGGTTCCGCGCAGCCGCTTGAGCCGCGCGAGCCAGCCAAAGGCACTGCGCACCCAGGGCCCATAGGCACTCTTGACCAGTTCGCCGCTGGCGTTCTTCTTGGACCACAACGGCGGCGCAAGGTGGTGCACGATGCGATAGTCGCCCTCGAAACCGTCCGCAATCGTGCGCATGAAAGCAGCGTCCGTGTGCAGGCGCGCCACTTCGTATTCGTCCTTGTAGGCCATCAGCTTGAACAGATTGCGCGCCACAGTCTCTGTCAGTGGTGTGCCCTGACCCAGTGGCTCTTCCACCAGCCGCACCTTCTCCACAAAGCTGCGGTAGCGGGCAGCGTAATGCGCATCCTGGTAATCGGTGAGGAAATCCGCGCGGCGCTGCACCAACTCGGCCAGCGTGGGCTGGCTGGCGGCCGCCATCGCCTTGCGCGCGGCAAACAGCGCCTCAACCGCCGCGAGATCGTGCGCGCAATGACGGCCCCATTCAAAGGCCGCCAGGTTGGCGTCCACCTGCACGCCGTTGAGCTGCATCGCGCGGCGCAGCGCCACGCGCGAGAGCGGCACCCAGCCTTTTTGCCAGGCGTAGCCCAGCATCAGCGGATTGGTGTAGATGCTGTCGCCCAGCAACTGCGCAGCGGCGCGCTCCGCATCCAGCATGAAAAGCTGCTCACGGCCCACGGCAGTGCCGATCGCGGCCTCGCAGCTCCCGAGCGGAAACTGCCAGTCGGGGTTGTGGACAAACGCGGCGGCCGGCAGGCGATGCACATTCAGCGCCACATGGGTGCGGCCCGGCTGCATGACGGCCAGCGTGGTCTTGTTGGCACTCACGATGGGCTCGCAGCCGATCACCAGATCGGCCTGTGCGGTATCGACGCGCGTGGTGTGAATCGCCTCCGGCCCCTCGGCAATCTGCACGTGGCTCCAGGTGGCCCCGCCTTTTTGCGCCAGACCCGCCGCATCCTGCGTGACCACACCCTTGCCCTCCAGGTGCGCGGCCATGCCCAGCAGTTGCCCGATGGTGATGACGCCGGTGCCGCCCACACCGGCGACCACGATGCCCCAGGGGGCCGCGCATTCGGGCAGAGAGGGCTCGGGCAGCTCGGGCATGGCGGCCAGATCGCCCTTCTGCTCGCGCCGCGGCTTTTTGCGCTGGCCGCCCTCGATGGTGACGAAGCTGGGGCAAAAGCCCTTGACGCAGGAAAAGTCCTTGTTGCAGGTGTTCTGGTTGATTTGGCGCTTGCGCCCGAACTCAGTCTCCACTGGCTCGACCGAGAGGCAGTTCGATTGCACCGAGCAATCACCACAACCCTCGCACACCAGCTCGTTGATGACCACGGTCTTGGCGGGCGTTGCAAGCGTTCCACGCTTTCTGCGTCGGCGCTTTTCCGTGGCGCAGGTCTGGTCATAGATCAGCGCGGTGCAGCCTTTGATCTCGCGCAGCTCGCGCTGGAGGCGATCGAGCTCGTCACGGTGTAACACCTCGACACCCGGCGGCAGATCGTTGAGCAGCTCGGGATGCCCGGCGCGCGCACTGCTGGCGGCATGGGTGCGGCCGGCGTATTTCTCTGGCTCGTCGGTCACCACCACGGTCTTGACCACACCTTCGGCACGCAGGCTGTGCGCGATCTGCGCGACCGAATGGCCCTCGGGGCGCTCGCCCACAGGCTGGCCGCCGGTCATGGCGACCGCGTCGTTGTAGAGAATCTTGTAAGTGATGTTCACGCCCGCGGTCACGCTCTGGCGGATG
This sequence comes from Comamonas sp. SCN 65-56, assembly GCF_001724135.1. Classification (GTDB taxonomy): domain Bacteria; phylum Pseudomonadota; class Gammaproteobacteria; order Burkholderiales; family Burkholderiaceae_C; genus Comamonas_C. The sequence continues at coordinate 25,967 of NZ_MEDS01000025.1, forward strand.
GCCAGCAGCCCGCTGTGAAAGTAGGTGCCATCGCCCAGATTGGCGAACACATGGGTGTCCTGCGTGAATGGCGCCTGCCCGACCCAGCTCACGCCCTCGCCGCCCATCTGCGTGAAGGTGGAGGTGGAGCGGTCCATCCACACCGTCATGTAGTGGCAGCCTATGCCCGCCACGGCACGCGAGCCCTCCGGCACGCGGGTGCTGGTGTTGTGCGGACAGCCGCTGCAGAACCACGGCGTGCGCTCGCCCGTATCTACGGTCTGGCTGGCAAGCGCCTGCTCGCGTGCAGCGATCTGCGCCAGGCGCTGATCCATGCGTGTGGCCACCTCGGTGGGCACGCCCAGCGCCTTCAGGCGCTGCGCAATGGCTTTGGCGATGAGCGCCGGTGACAGGTCGGCCTTGGGTCGCAGCAACCAGTGCGCGCCCGGGTTGGGCGAGCCCCATTCACCGCCCTCCTCATCGAACTTGCCCAGCACGCGCGGGCGCACATCATCGCGCCAGTTGTAGAGCTCTTCCTTGAGCTGGTATTCGATCATCTGGCGCTTTTCCTCGACCACCAGGATCTCCTGCAGGCCGCGAGCAAAGTCGCGCGTGATCGTAGCCTCGAGCGGCCAGACCACGCCCACCTTGTGCACGCGGATGCCGAGCTGGCGGCAGGTGGCGTCATCGAGCCCAAGATCGATGAGCGCCTGGCGCATGTCGTTGTAGGCCTTGCCGCTGGCGATCAGGCCGAAGCGGTCGTGCGGACCATCGATCACGTTGTGGTTCAGCCGGTTGGCACGGATATAGGCCAGCGCCGCATACCACTTGTGGTCCATCAGCCGCGCCTCCTGCACCAGCGGTGGATCGGGCCAGCGGATGTGCAAACCGCCTTCGGGCATGGCAAAGTCCTCGGGCAGCACGATGCGCACCCGGCCCGGGTCGATCGAGACGCTGCTGCTGGATTCGACCACTTCCTGGATGGTCTTCATCCCCGCCCACAACCCGGCAAAGCGGCTCATGGCGAAAGCGTGCAGGCCAAGGTCGAGAATCTCCTGCACGCTCGCCGGAAAAAACACCGGCGTACCGCAGGCTTTGAAGATGTGGTCGCTCTGGTGCGCGGCCGTGGAGCTCTTGCTGACGTGGTCATCTCCCGCCAGCGCAATCACCCCGCCGTGGCGTGCGGTACCGGCCATGTTGGCGTGCTTGAACACGTCGCCGCTCCTGTCCACCCCCGGCCCTTTGCCGTACCAGATACCGAAGACGCCGTCGTACTTCCTGCTCTGCGGATAAATATCAAGCTGCTGAGTGCCCCAGACGGCGGTAGCCGCGAGCTCTTCATTCACACCGGGCTGGAAAACGATGTGGTGCTGCGCCAGGTGCTTCTTCGCCGACCACAGCGCCTGGTCATAACCGCCCAACGGCGAGCCGCGGTAGCCGCTGATGAAGCCTGCCGTGTTGAGCCCAGCCGTGCCATCACGCTCGCGCTGCAGCATCGGCAGACGCACCAGGGCCTGGGTACCGCTCATGAACGCGCGCCCGCGCGCCAGCGTGTATTTGTCGTCCAGGGTGACCGTCTCCAGTGCCTGGCGCACCGCTTCGGGTAAGGGAGCATTCATCGCCGTATCTCCTTGCTGCTGGTGTGCCCAGTGTAGGGGGTTGTGGCACTTTGCATGCCCACCGTGTCTCAAGCGCCGGGCGCCTGGGCGTTGAGCGCGGCCAATCGCTCGGGCGTGCCCACATCCACCCAAAGACCGGAATACAGCTCGGCGCTCACCCGCCCGGCATCCATGGCGCGCCTGAGGACGGGTGCCAGCGGCGCCTGCACGCCGTTCGGATTGCCCACCGGGATGTCGCACCACGGCGGCGCAAAGAGCTCGGCGCGCAGCAGCGCGATGGTGCTGTAGGTGTAACGCGGCCGCGGATCGCCGTCTGGAAGGTTCAGCGCATGACCATCGTCCGAAAGGCCGAAATCCCCCTTGGGATGCTGCGGCGGATTCGGCACCAGCCACAGGTGAGCCAATACCTCACCCGCGGCAAAACGCCGCGCCGCGCCGGCATCAAACGCAAAATCGGGGGCAAACACATCGCCCGCCGCCAGCCAGAAGATCGGCCCCAGCAGCGGCAGCGCGCGCGCGATTCCCCCGGCAGTCTCCAGCGCAACGCCGAAGTCTTCGCCTTCGTTGGAGTATGAAATCGAGAGCGTATTGCGCTTGTCCAGCATGGGCTGAAGGCAGTATTGATGCCCATAGTACTGGCGGATGGCGCTGCCGAGCCAAGCGGTATTGACGAGCACATTCGCCACGCCCGCGCGCGCAAGCGCCTGCAAGTGCCAGGTCAGCAGCGGCTGGCCATGCACCTGCAACAAAGGCTTGGGGCAGGCATCGGTCAGCGGTCGCATGCGCTCGCCGCGTCCTGCGGCCAGCAGCATGGCTCGGGGACATCCAGGAAGAGGAGTGACCATGGCGGGCAAGTGTAGGCGGGCTGCGCGCAGTACGATCACGCGATGAGCACACTTTATGCACAGCGCCGGGCCCACCTGGCCTCCCAGTTGGGTGAAGGCGGCATCGCGCTGATTCCCACGGCCCCGGCGGCGATGCGCAACCGCGACAGCGACTTCCCGTACCGGCACGACAGCTACTTTTACTACCTGACCGGCTTTTCCGAACCTGGCGCCTTCCTGGTAGTGACGGCCGACGGCGCATCCACCCTGCTGTGCCAGCCCAAGGACATGGAGCGCGAGATCTGGGACGGCTACCGGCTGGGCCCCGAGGCGGCGCCGCAGGCCTTGGGCGTGCAGGCGGCACATTCGATCGCCGAGCTCGACCAACGGCTGCCGCAACTGCTGGAAAACCGCAGCGAGGTGTGGTTTCCCTTTGCCACGCACACTGGTCTTGCGGCACGCGTCGAAGGCTGGCTGACCCAGGTGCGCACCCGATCGCGTGCCGGCGCACTGTGCCCGCAGATGCAACGCGACCTGTGCGAGCTGCTCGACGAAATGCGCCTCGTCAAGGACGCCCAGGAACAGGACACCATTCGCCGCGCCGGCGCCATCAGCGCACGCGGGCATATCCGCGCGATGCAGCGCAGCGCCCGCATGCTGCGCGCCGGTGAAGATGTGCGCGAATACCACCTGGACGCCGAGTTGCTGCACGCCTTCCGCGACGGCGGCTCGCAGTTTCCGGCCTACACCAGCATCGTCGCCGCGGGGGCGAACGCCTGCGTGTTGCACTACCGCGCGGGCGACACCCCGGTACGCGCGGGCGATCTGGTGCTGATCGATGCCGCCTGCGAACTCGACGGCTACGCCAGCGACATCACCCGCACCTTCCCCGCCAGCGGGCGCTTCACCGGGCCACAGCGCGCGCTGTATGAATTGGTGCTGCAAAGCCAGGTGGCAGCGATTGCCGCTACCCGCGCCGGTGCGCGCTTTGACGACCCGCACGACGCCGCCGTAGCGGTGCTGGCGCAGGGCATGCTCGATCTGAAACTGCTCGACGCGAACAAAGTGGGCAGCGTGCAGGACGTGATCGAAAAGCGCGCCTACTTCCCCTTCTACATGCACCGCACCAGCCACTGGATGGGCATGGACGTGCACGATTGCGGCAGTTATGTGGAGCCCTCCGAGGCCAACCAGACCAGCCAGCAGGTGGACCCCATTACCGGCCAGACGGTGACGCGTCGGCCCAGCCGCATCCTGCAGCCGGGCATGGTGCTGACGATTGAGCCCGGCATCTATATGCGCCCGGGCGAAGGTGTGCCCGAGCCGTTTCACCACATCGGCATCCGCATCGAAGACGATGCCATCGTCACCGCAGACGGCTGCGAGCTCGTGACGCGCGGCGTGCCGGTAGAGCCGGACGCCATCGAGGCGCTGATGCGCGACTGATCCGGCGCTTCGGCTCTCTTGAGCCTTGAGCAAATTTTGGCGGTAATGCGAATCTTTCGCATTACACTTGTGGTCTTTCGACCACCCGCGGGCCCAGGCCCGAGAAGGAGCCAGGTTCATGCGCCACCGTTTCGCTCATGTGTTGTTGTCTGTTGGCGTGGCAGGGGGCTTGCTGGGCATCGCACTGCCTTGCGCACAAGCGGCGGACGACATGCCGGTGGCGCGCATCGAATTCAACGACGGCGCGGTGAACACCCGCTTGGTGGAACTGCCGGCCGGCAAGCGCTTTCGCCTGGAGATGGTGAACAACGGCAAGACGCCGGCCGAGTTTGAATCGCGCTCGCTCGGCGTGGAAATCGTGATCCCGCCAGGCGCCACGCGCACCAAGACCATCCCGCCCAAGCTGGCCGGCAAGTACCCCTTCTTCGACGACTTCCACATGGAAAATTCGCAAGGTCACATCGTGATGAAGTGAGCCCCTGCCCGCACCACAGCGCATAGCATTCATCTACCCGTCAACCGCCAACCCCTCCATGGAACAAGTCATCTTCGTGATGTGGCGCGAGAGCGTCGAAGCCCTGCTCGTCGTCGGCATCCTGCACAGCTGGCTGTCGCGCACGCCCGGTGCTGAATCGGGGCGCCGTTGGCTTTGGGGTGGCGTAGTGGCCGGCCTGGTGCTTGCCGGCCTGCTGGGCGCGGGCATCTACAGCGCGCAGGAATTGCTAGCCAACTGGCAGGACCAGTTTCAGACGCTCATGGTGCTGGTGGCGGCCGCGCTCATCGCGCAAATGGTGCTGTGGATGCGCGCCCATGGCCGCACGCTCAAGCGCGAGCTGGAACAAGGCCTCACGCGCAACCTGGAGCATCAGAACTGGTGGGGCGTGGCCGTGCTGGCGGCGCTGGCCATCGCACGCGAAGGCAGCGAAGCCGTGGTCTTTCTCTACGGCACGCTGGCGGCGGCACCGGCCAGCGACCTGCCGCTGATGGGCATCGCTGCCCTGGGCGGGTTGCTGGCCGCCGTGGCAACCTTCTGGCTGCTGCAGCTGGGCAGCAAGGTCATGACCTGGCCGCGGTTCTTCCGCATCACCGAAATCCTGCTGTTGCTTTTGGCCGCGTCGCTGGTCGTCACCGGCGTGGAGAAGATGCAGGCGCTCGAATGGCTGCCACCGCTGGTGGATGGCATCTGGGATACCTCCTGGCTGCTGCCCGACATGGGACGCGTGGGCGGCCTGGTCGCGGGGCTGACGGGTTATCGCGCGCAACCCTCCTTGATGACGGTGCTGGCCTTCGTCGGCTACTGGCTGCTGATGGCCTGGTTGCTGAGCCGCACCAAAGCCGGGACGCCGCAAGCCCAGCGCGCCCGCATGGGACGGGCCTGACCCCTTGGCAACCGGGGCTGAACGCGCCACCCGCCGATAGAATCCGCACCGTCCATGCGCCGCTTTCTGTTCATCCTCCTGATGCTCGCCATGCCGCTGCAGTCCGTCTGGGCTGCGGCCGCAGGCTATTGCAGCCACGAGGCGGCACCGGCCAGCGCGCATTTCGGGCACCACGCGCACCAGCACGAAACCGATGCGGACAACGGCAAGGCCGGCACCAACCAGACCCCTCCCGCGCTGGACATGGATTGCCAGAGCTGCCACGGCCAAACCAACGCCCTGAAGCAGACCAGCAGCACCACCGCCTTGTGGACGCAGGCGTTGCAGCGCGCACCTGCGCTGCGTTTTGTACTTCCCACCCCCAGCCCTCAGCGGCCCGAACGCCCCAACTGGCGCCCCGTTGCCTGAACGGCAAGGCGGGGCAGGGCAGCCCTTTCCCTCTTGATCGCTCCAGTGGCCTAGTACGGCAACCTGGAAGTAGAGGAACACAATGAAAGCGATGGATTCGCGCCCAGGGCAAGGCGCAAACCGCAGCGATAGCCGTAGCTATCGCGAGGATTTGCAACGCCGCCATGGGGGCGAAGGCGCGCTTTCATGTTTCGATATTTCCGGGTTGCTGTACGAGGGCCGCATGGTGCATTGCGTCTTGCCGGTATTGACCTTTGCCATGGGAGCAATATCGGATGCCATCGAATCCCCCGAGGAATCACCCCCGACCGCGGCCACGCATGTGGCTCGCGGCCAGTGCCCTGGCGCTGGCGGCCAACACCGCCGCAGCCCAGCCCGGCACGCCATTGCAGGCCCTGTTTGAGCAGGCCTGGCAGCTGCAGCCAGAAGCGCGGGCGCTGCCGCTGCGCCGCCAGGCCGCCCAGGCCCAGCGCAGCAGCGCCGACGCCTGGACGCCCGAACCTGCCGCCCTGGAGCTCGAGAGCAAGACCGACCGCGTCGGCAGCCGCCAGGGCGAGCGCGAATACACCGTGGGCCTGGCCCTGCCGCTGTGGCTGCCCGGCGAGCGCGCGCGCCGCGCGGCGCTGGGCGATGCCGAGTTGCAGGCCGTGCACAGCGCCGCCCAGGCGGCGCAACTGCAGCTGGCCGGACGCGTGCGCGATGCCTGGTGGCAATGGCAGCGCGCCTGCGGCGAGCTGACGCTGGCGCAGGATCAGGAGGGCAGCGCCAAGGCCCTGGAGGCCGATGTGGCGCGGCGCCTGGCCGCGGGCGACATGGCGCGCTCCGACCACTACCAGGCCCAGGCCGGCGTGGCCCAGGCCCAGGCCGCCGTGGCCCAGGCCCGGGGCGGCTGCACCGCGGCGCGCACGGCTCTGACCGCCCTGGGTGGCGGGCCGCAGCTGCCGGTGGCCGGCGACAGCCTGGGCATGGAGAGCACGCCGGCCCTGGGCCAGGCCCCGGGCGTGCCGCCCGAGCACCCGACCCTGGCCGAGGGCGAGCGCCAGGCCGCCCTGGCCCGGCGCCAGGCCGAGCTGATTGCCGTACAGACGCGCGCCAACCCGGAGCTGACGCTGTCGGCCGCCAGCGCGCGCGGCCAGGCGGGCGAGAGCTACCAGCAGTCCGTGACCCTGGGCGTGCGCCTGCCGCTGGGCGCGGGCGTGCGTGCCCAGGCGCGTGAGGCCGCGGCCCTGGCCCAGGCGCTGGAGGCCGACACGCGCGTGCAGCGCGAGCGCGAGCGCCTGGCCGCCGACATCCAGTCCGCCCAGGCCCAGGCCGGCGCCGCCGCCGCCCAGGAGCAGGCCATGGCGCGCAACGCCGAGCTGGCCCGCGCCACGCGCGGCTTCGTCGCCAAGGCCTTTTCTTTGGGCGAGGCCGACTGGCCCACGCGCCTACGCGTGGAGCAGGACGCCCAGCTGGCCGAACGCCAGTGGCAGCGCGCCCGCGTGGACGCCGCCGCCGCCACCTCCACCCTGCGCCAGGCGCTGGGCCTGCTGCCTGAGTAATCTTTAAGCAAAAAAGGCCTGCAGCGCCCTTCCATAAAGCGCAAACAGCTATTAAATATATAGCTTGCAGGCCATTGTTCCGGGACCGATATGTACCACCGACGTTTTCTTTCCCCCGCCCTGGCGGCCTTGCTGGGGCTGTCTGCCCTGGCCGTCCAGGCCCATGAGGGTCATGACGATGCGCCCGCCGCCGTGCAGACCAGCGCCGCGCCGCGCTTTGCCGCTGTGTCCGAGCAGTTCGAGCTGGTCGGCGTGATCGAGGGCCACAGGCTGTCCCTGTACCTGGACCATGCGGCCGACAACAGCCCCGTGCCGGATGCCACGCTGGAGCTGGAGTTGGGCGGCAAGGGCAAGCCCCTGGCCGTGACCCGGGTGGGCGAAGGCCTGTACCAGGCTGAGCTGAGCCAGCCCCTGGCCGACGGCGAGACTCCGGTGACCGCCACCGTCGTCGCCGGCGCCGACAGCGACCTGCTGGCCGCCGACATCGACTGGCACGCCCCGGCTACGGCCGTGCCGCCATCGGCCTGGGCGGGCAAGAGCCGCCTGGCCCTGGCCGGCGGTGCCGTCCTGCTGGCCCTGGCCGCTCTGTGGGCCTGGAGCCGCCGCACGCAACGCACGGGAGGTGCAGCATGAGCCGCCAAACCAAATACCTGAACGCCCTGGCCCTGGCCTGCGCCCTGTCCCTGCCACTGTTCGTCCAGGCCCACGAGGGCCATGACGACGCGCCCCCGGCCCTCAGCGGCGACAGCCCGCGGCGCCAGAGCGACGGCAGCGTATTCATCCCCAAGTCGGCCCAGCGCCAGCTGGGCCTGCGCACCCTGGCCGTGGCGGCGGGCGAGCATGCGCGCGCGTTCGAGCTGGCGGGCACCGTGGTCATGGACCCGAACGCCGGCGGCAAGGTGCAGGCGGCCCTAGCCGGCCGCCTGGAGGCCGGCCCGCAGGGCCTGCCGCTGCCGGGCCAGAGCGTGAAGAAGGGCCAGGTGCTGGCCTATGTGGTGCCCACGGCGGGTGCGCTGGAGCGCTCCGGCCAGCTGGCCCAGCAGGCCGAGCTGCGCGCGGCTAAAGAGTTGGCCCAGCGCCGCCTGGCGCGCCTGCGCGAGCTGGCCGACACCGTGGCGCGCAAGGACATCGAGGCCGCCGAGAGCGAGCTGCAAAGCCTGACCGCGCGCCTGGCCGCCGTGGGCGCCGGCCTGCGCCAGCGCGATGCGCTGGTGGCGCCGGTGTCGGGCGTCGTCGCCTCCAGCAACGCCGTCGCCGGCCAGGTGCTGGACGCGCGCGAGCAGGTGTTCGAGGTGGTGGATCCGGCGCGCCTGCGCATCGAGGCCCTGGCCTACGACCCGGCCCAGGCGCAGGACGTGGCCGGCGCCAGCCTGGCCCTGCCGGGCGGGCAGAACGTGCCGCTGCGCTTTCTGGGCGCGGCCCGCAGCCTGCGCGAGCAGGCCCTGCCGCTGTCCTTTGCCGGCGACGCCCAGGCCCTCTCGCAACTGGCCCTGGGCCAGAGCGTGCGCCTGGTGGTGCAGACGCGCTCGCGCGTGGCCGGGCTGCAGGTGCCGCTGGCGGCGCTGCAGAAGAACCCGTCCAACCAGGCCATCGTCTGGGTCAAGACCGCGCCCGAGCAGTACGCGCCGCGCGTGGTGCGCATCCAGCCGCTGGACGGCGTGCATGTGGCCGTCACCGACGGCCTGCAGCCCGGCGAGCGCGTGGCCACGCAGGGTGCCTCCCTGCTGAACCAGATTCGCTAAGGAGCCGCAATGTTCAAGTGGCTTCTTGAAAAAAGTCTGGCGCACCGCCTGCTGGTGCTGGTCACCGCGGCCGTGCTCATGGCCTATGGCGCGTACACGCTGTCGCGCATGCCGGTGGACGTGTTCCCCGACCTGAACAAGCCCACGGTCACGGTCATGACCGAGGCCGGCGGCATGGCCGCCGAGGAGGTTGAGCAGCTCATCACCTTCCCGCTGGAGACCAGCATGAACGGCCTGCCCGGCGTGGAGAGCGTGCGCTCCACCTCCAGTGCCGGCCTGTCCTTCATCTACGTCACCTTTGACTGGAGCGTGGACATCTTTCGCGCGCGCCAGATGGTGTCCGAGCGCCTGTCCGCCATGGACGAGGGCCTGCCCGCCGGGGTGGAGCCGAGCATGGGGCCGGTCAGCTCCGTCATGGGCGAGATCATGATGGTGGCCATTCCCATCGCCACCGAGCGCACCACGCCGATGGCGGTACGCGAGTACGCCGACTGGGTGCTGCGCCCGCGCCTGCTGGCCATACCCGGCGTGGCCCAGGTGATACCGATTGGCGGCGAGGTGCGCCAGTTCCAGGTGCAGCCGGATACGGCGCGCATGGCGCAGCTGGGCATCACGCCCGAGCAGCTCTCTGGCGCGCTCAAGGGCTTCTCCAGCAACACCTCGGGCGGGTTTCTGGAGCAGGGTGGGCGCGAGTACCTGATCCGCCACCTGGGCCGCACCTCGCGCCTGGAAGACCTGCAGAACCTGGCCCTGGCCGCCCCCAACGGCCAGAGCGTGCTGCTGCGCCAGGTGGCCAGCGTGAGCTTTGCCCCGGCCATCAAGCGCGGCGATGCCGGCTTCGAGGGGCAGCCGGCGGTGATCCTGGGCATTCAAAAGCAGCCCACGGCAGACACCATGGCCCTGACCCAGCGCATAGAGCAGGCCCTGGACGAGCTGGCGCAGACCCTGCCCGCCGGCATGGACAAGCCGCGCGTCACCTTCCGCCAGGCCAGCTTCATCGAGGCCTCGGTCACCACCCTGCAGGGCAAGCTGATAGGCGCATCGGTGTTCGTGGCGGTGATCCTGTTCGTGTTTCTGGGCACGCTGCGGCCCACGGTGATTGCGCTCACCGCCATTCCCGTGTCCATCTTTCTGACGGCGCTGGTGTTCAAGTACTTCGGCCTGTCCATCAACACCATGACGCTGGGCGGCCTGGCGATTGCCATCGGCGGCCTGGTGGACGATGCCGTGGTGGACGTAGAAAACGTGCTGCGCCGCCTGAAGATGGACAGGCACAAGCAGGGCGGCGCACGGCTGCACCCGCCAGGAGGCGGTCGGGCTTGGAGCACCGAAAGCGAGAAACGACCCCAGCGAGGACAGTTTTTGCCGGATTCGCAGTCCCATAGCCGAGTTATGGGATCAGAAGACGGTGAAAAATGGACCGCTGCGGTCGATTCGCAGCCGGTGATTTCCAAGCCCGGCCGCCTCCTTGAGATCGTCCAGCTCGCTTCGCTGGAGGTGCGCTCCGGCATCGTCTACGCCACGGCCATCATCGTGCTGGTGTTCCTGCCACTGTTCGCGCTGCCTGGCATAGAGGGACGGCTGTTCGTGCCGCTGGGCGTGGCCTTCATCGTCTCCACGCTGGCGTCGCTCCTGGTGTCGGTGACCGTGACGCCGGTGCTGGCCTTCTACCTGCTGCCGCGCATGAAGAATCTGGAGCATGGCGACACGCGCCTGCTGGCCTGGCTCAAGGCACGCTACCGCGTGGGCCTCGCGCGCGTGCTGCAACATCCGCGCCAGGCCGTGGCGGCGGGCGGCGTGGCGGTGCTGCTGGCGGCGCTGGCCGTGCCGCTGTTTCCCACCACCTTTCTGCCGCCCTTCAACGAGGGCACGCTGCTCGTCGGCATGCGCCTGAACCCGGGCGTGACCCTGGCCGAATCGACCCAGCTGGCCAGCCAGGCCGAGCGCCTGGTGCGCCAGGTGCCCGAGGTCACCCATGTGGGCCGGCGCAGCGGCCGTGCCGAGCTCGATGAGCATGCCGAGGGCGTGCATGTGAGCGAGCTGGACGTGGGCCTCAAGCCCGCGTCCGAGATGCGCCGCAGCATGGCCGAGGTGCAGGCCGACATCCGCGCGCGCCTGGCGCCGCTGCCGGCGGCTGTTTCCATGGGCCAGCCGATCTCGCACCGCATCGACCACATGCTCTCGGGCGTGCGCTCGCAGATCGCCATCAAGCTGTTTGGCGAGGATCTGGACACGCTGCGCGGCCAGGCCGAGAACCTGCGCGCGCGCCTGTCCAAGGTGGAGGGCCTGGCCGACCTGGAGGTCGAAAAGCAGGTGCTGGCGCCGCAGATCACCGTGCGCGTGGATTACGCCGCTGCCGCGCAGTACGGCGTGAGCGCCGCCCAGGTGCTGGCCACGCTGCAGGGCCTGGTGGAGGGCGAGAAGCTGGCGCAGATCGTCGAGGGCGGGCGCCGCTTTGCGCTGGTGCTGCGCCTGCCCGACAGCGCGCGCGGCGCCCTGGGCCTGTCGCAGCTGCTTATCGACACACCCAAGGGCCGCGTGCCCCTGTCGCGCCTGGCCAGCATCGAGGAGGGCGACGGCCCGAACCAGATCAGCCGCGACGACGGTCGCCGGCGCATCGTGCTCTCGGCCAACGCCCAGGGCCGGGCGCTGTCCGACGTGGTGGCCGACATCCGCAAGGTGGTGGCCGATCAGCGCCTGCCGGAGGGTTACTTCGTCACCCTGGGCGGCCAGTTCCAGGCGCAGGAGGAGGCCAGCCGCCTGGTCGGCATGCTCTCCGTCGTGTCGCTGGCGCTGATGTTCGTGGTGCTGTACACGCGCTACCAGTCGGCGCGGCTCTCCATGCTCATCATGGTCAACATCCCGCTGGCCCTGGTGGGCGCCGTGCTGGGGCTGTGGCTGTCGGGCCAGCCGTTCTCGGTGGCGGCGCTGATCGGCTTCATCACGCTGGCCGGCATCTCGGTGCGCAACGGCATCCTGAAAGTGAGCCACTACCTGAACCTGATGCGCGCCGAGGGCGAGAACTTTGACCACGCCATGATCGTGCGTGGCTCGCTCGAGCGCCTCTCCCCGGTGCTGATGACGGCCCTGGTCACGGCCTTCGCGCTGGCGCCGCTGTTGTTCGAGGCCGAGCGGCCCGGCACCGAGGTTCTGCACCCGGTGGCCCTGGTCATCTTCTCGGGCCTGGTCAGCTCCACGCTGCTCGATACCTTCCTTACCCCCGCGCTGTTCTGGCTCTTTGGCCGGCGCGACGCAGAGCGCCTGCTCAGCCAGGAGGGTGCCGAGGCTTTTTGACCCCTGCTTCACTGGTGCGCAAGTCAAACATGGGCACAATGGACAGCCGCATTTCGCCCAGAGCCCATCACCCATCGCATGACCTCGCACATCCGCCGCGCCACCAAGATCGTCGCCACGCTGGGGCCCGCCTCCAGCGATCCGGCATTGCTTGAAAAAATGATAGCTACCGGCGTCAACGTGGTGCGCCTGAACTTCAGCCACGGCAAGGCAAAAGACCATGAGGAACGCGCCGCCATGGTGCGCGAAGCCGCGCGCCGCGCCGGGCGCGAAGTGGCCATCATGGCCGACCTGCAAGGACCCAAGATCCGCGTCGGCTCCTTCGCCCAGGGCCGGGTGATGCTGCAGGCGGGACAAGCCTTCGCGCTCGACGCTGCACGGGAAACACCCGGCGACATCGAGGCCGTGGGCCTGGATTACAAGGAGCTGCCTCAGGACGTGCACACCGGCGATACGCTGCTGCTCAACGACGGCCTGATCGTGCTGCGCGTGCAGGCCATCGCGGGGGCCGTGGTGCACACCGAGGTAATCATTGGTGGCGAACTCTCCGATCACAAGGGTATCAACCGCCAGGGTGGTGGCTTGACTGCACCTGCGCTCACCGCCAAGGACATGGACGACATCAAAACCGCCATGGGCTTTCAGGCCGACTACGTGGCGGTGAGCTTCCCCAAGAACGCGACCGACATGGAAATGGCGCGCCAGCTCTGCAACGTGGCGGGCGCGGCTTGGCGGCACAAGCCCGGGTTGATCGCCAAGATCGAACGCGCGGAAGCCGTGCCGCGCCTCGAAGAAATCCTGCGCGTCTCCGACGGCATCATGGTGGCGCGCGGCGATCTGGCGGTGGAAGTCGGCAACGCCGCCGTGCCCGCGCTGCAAAAGAAGATGATCCGCATGGCGCGCGAGATGGACAAGGTGGTGATCACCGCCACCCAGATGATGGAGAGCATGATCACCAACCCGGTGCCCACGCGCGCCGAAGTCAGCGACGTGGCCAATGCCGTGCTCGACGGCACCGACGCCGTGATGCTCAGCGCCGAGACCGCCGCCGGCAAGTACCCGCTGGAAACCGTGGAGCAGATGGCGCGCATCTGCGCGGCGGCGGAAGCCGCGGAGGACGACGAGCGCGACTCGGATTTTGGCGGCGCCACCCTGGGGCGCGTCGACCAATCGATCGCGATGGGCGCGCTCTTCACCGCCCACCACCTGGGCGCCAAGGCCATCGTGGCGATGACCGACAGCGGCTCCACCGCGCTCTGGATGAGCCGCAGGCGCATCCACATCCCGATTTACGCGCTCACCCCCAAGATCACCACCCAGCGCAAGATGGCGATCTACCGCAACGTGCGCCCGCTCTTGATGGATACCAGCGCCGAGCGCGACACTGCGCTTGCGCAAGCCGAGGTGCAACTCAAGGAGCGCAACATCGTGCGCCCCGGCGACCTGTACGCGATCACCTGCGGCGAGCCCATGGGCCAGCCCGGTGGCACCAACATGCTGAAGATCTGCCGCGTGCGCTGACCGCGGCACCTCACACCGCCAGGGTGCAACCATGACTTTTCTGCTGTCTTGGCCCTTGTGGCTGTCCGCCTTGTTCGCCTACCTGATTGCAACGGCGGCAGCGCTGGCGCTGTCGGTCGCGGCAACCGCCTGGATGCGCCGGCGCTCCGTGCGCCTGGCTGGCGTGGCCGGTCTGATCGCGACAATCGGCTCACCCATGATGGCGGGCTTCGTCGTCTGGCTAGGCCTGACGGCATCGGTCGAACTGCGCGATTTTTCCGACGCCGACCGCGCGGTGCGCAGCGAAGCCAGCGCGCTCTACACCCTGAACGCGCTGGCCGCCAGCGCCGCACCGACTGCCACAGCAGGTTGGTCCGCACAACTGGCGGACTACGGCCACAAGGCGCTGACGCGTGAATGGCCTGCCATGAGCTGGACCGGCTCCGATGCGGACACCGGCCGCCAGTTGCACCATCTGCGCACGGAGGCGCTGCGCCGCTTCGCCGCCGAATCCCCCGATTTGCGAACCGCCCTTGGGCAGACGCTGCAGGCCCTGTCCGCAGCGCGCGACAACCGGCTTGCCATAGCCACAGGGCACCTGCCCAGCGTGGTGTGGAGTGCGATGCTGATCTGCGCGTTCATCGTGCTCACGTTTGCCGCACTCACCCATGCCAACCAGCCGCGATCGAGCCGCTGGATATGCCTGCTGATGGGCTTGTTCATCGGTGTGCAACTGCACGCGGTCTACGTGATCGACCGGCCGTTCGTCGGCGCCGTGGCCACCAGCGACGCCCCCCTGCGCCACGCCGTGCAACGGCTGCAGGACGCCGCCCGATAGCCAGCATTGCCGCACCGGCACAACGACGTGCTCAAGGCGAGGTCGGTAGAATCAAACGATCCTGGGCGCTGCTTGCGCCTACCGCGTTTCTGAACTACCCGAGGACTGCGCCATGCCACTCGTTTCCATGCGTGAACTGCTCGACCATGCCGCCGAAAACGGCTACGGCATCCCAGCCTTCAACGTCAACAACCTCGAGCAGGTGCAGGCCGTGATGGCCGCGGCCGATGAGACCGGCGCGCCTGTCATCCTGCAGGCCAGCGCCGGCGCGCGCAAGTACGCGGGCGAGCCTTTCATCAAGCACCTGATCACCGCCGCCTGCGAGGCCTATCCGCACATCCCGATGGTGATGCACCAGGACCACGGCACCAGCCCCAAGGTCTGCGAGGGCGCGATCGCGCTGGGCTTCGGCTCGGTGATGATGGACGGCTCGCTCAAGGAAGACGGCAAGACGCCCTCCTCG
Organism: Comamonas sp. SCN 65-56; assembly: GCF_001724135.1. Classification (GTDB taxonomy): domain Bacteria; phylum Pseudomonadota; class Gammaproteobacteria; order Burkholderiales; family Burkholderiaceae_C; genus Comamonas_C. The sequence goes on from NZ_MEDS01000025.1 coordinate 41,000, forward strand.
TTCGAATACAACATCGACGTCACGCGCCAGGTGGTGGCGATGGCCCACAAGGTGGGCGTCACCGTCGAAGGTGAACTCGGCTGCCTCGGCAGCCTGGAAACCGGCGAGGCCGGTGAAGAAGACGGCATCGGCGCGGTTGGCAAGCTCAGCCACGACCAGCTGCTGACCGACCCCGAGGAAGCGGCGCAGTTCGTCAAGGCCACGCAGCTCGATGCGCTGGCAATCGCCATCGGCACCAGCCACGGCGCCTACAAGTTCACCCGCCCGCCCACCGGCGACGTGCTGGCGATCTCGCGCGTGAAGGAAATTCACGCCCGCATCCCCAACACCCACCTGGTGATGCATGGTTCCTCCAGCGTGCCGCAGGAGCTGCTGGCCATCATCAACCAGTACGGCGGCAAGATGAAACAGACCTGGGGCGTGCCGGTCAAGGAGATCCAGGAAGCCATCAAGCACGGCGTGCGCAAGATCAACATCGACACCGATATCCGCATGGCCATGACCGGCGCGGTACGCAAGTTTCAGGTCGAGAACCCGGACAAGTTCGACATGCGTGAATGGATGAAGCCGGCACGCGAGGCCGCCAAGGCAGTGTGCAAGCAGCGCTACCTGGAGTTCGGCTGCGAAGGCCAGGGCGGCAAGATCAAGGGTGCGACACTGGTGGACATGGCGGCGCGCTACGCCGCCGGCGCACTCGCGCAAGTAGTGAACTGAACACCAGCAGCGCGCAAACAGGGTGGCGGCCAATGGTCGCCATTTTTTGTGCCTGCGCCGTTCAGGCCGGAACCCGCCACTCGCTGACCTGCACCATGGCCGGATCGGTCGCATGCTCGGTCAGCATGCGGCACACGCGGCCCTGCCAGAGTTCGCCAAAGCGCGCCAGTTCGGCATCGCTCGCGTAGCCGCCGACGGCCTTGGGCATGACGGTGCGCATTTCGTCGGTCCACGGCACGACCGAGGCATCCAGCGACACCTGCACCGCGCGCCCGGTATCCATGCGCCGCAGGCCAAAAACGCCCTGCACCGGCTGATCGAACGTGAGCAGATCCAGACGCGAGAACTGCCCGCCTATGCCGTGAAAGCCGGTTTCCGCCGCTGCGCCGGTGAGCAGTTGCACCACGGTGGCCACCACGCCCGTCGCGCCGCTGTCACGCGCGTCGCCCATGAAGACCTCGATCTCCCCACGCACCGGCAACTCGTCACCATAGAGCGCGCGCAGGCCGTTCAGCACCATCAGCCAGGTACCCGCCACCGTCGGGCACGAGTGGCCCGCCAGGCGCACGGCATCGGCGTAGTGGTAGGTCATCGTGCCGTGCAGCGCCGCGCCAAGGAACTGCGCCAACTTGTCACGCACCGTGATCGTCGGCACTCTGGCAAAAAATTCGGGAAAGTCTTCGCTGGCCACTGCATGCTCCTGTCGATGGGGGCGGCTCCCTCGGGGGGCCGCGCCGGGAGTTCCGATTATTCAGAAACCGCGGAGTCCACAAACCCATCAAGGTCGCAGCAAGCCCTCACCTACCCCGGCATGCCGAGCACGCCGGCGCACCCCTCGCGTCCATCCGCACGCGGGCGCAGGAAGACCGGCAGCATGTGGGCGCACTGCAATGCAAAGGCAGCGCACCAGAACAGCGCCGCCAGCCCCATCAGCGCCATGCTGGCCACGCCCGCATAGGCCAGCGCACGCAGCACGGCCGCCACGCCCAACGCCGCCGCACCCCACGGCACCCAGGGGCGATCGTCCTTGTCCAGGCCTGTATGCGTGTAACCCGCAATGCAGACCACCACATAGATATTGAGCCCGAACACGCCCGTGGTCAGCAAATGCACCCCCGCGTTCGCACTGAAGCCGCCCGTCAGCAGCGCCACGCCGATCACGCCGTAACCGATCGCCATGAAACCATAAACCAGATACAGCATCAGCGGCCAGCGTTGGAACAGCGGCTTGCCGACATGCCAGTCATTGAGCAGGCCGAGCAGCGCGCTGGCCGCGGCCAGTGCCAGCCAGGCACTGACGCGACCACCCGGCTGCCAGAACTCCGCCAGCGAATAGAGCGCAATCGCCAGCAGCGCCAGGTTGCGCCGGGGCGGGCGGGCAAGGTAGGGTGGCCTGTCCGCACCATCCAGCGCGTTGCGCGCATCGATGCTGGCATTGACGATGCTCATCGAGATGCGGCTCATCGCCACCACGATGAGCGCCATCAGCACGCCCAGCAGCAAATGCAGCCAGCGCATGGCTGAAGCCCCCCGCAGCGCATCGCCATACAAGCCGGCAAGCACCAGCGCGATCAGCCCCAGGACCCACAGAAAGGAGACATGGCGGCGCTCGGGATCGCGCCACAGACGCGGCGCAAGCAAGGCCATGAGCCCAAGCACCAGCGCCAGGTGCGCCAGCCCCGCGACCACCAGCCCAGGTCGTGGCCACCAGCCACTCGCCCAGAAACCCGCACGGCCCAGCAACCACAACAGCACCAGCGCGCGTACCGGCCGGGCAGCAAACGAAGGCGTATCGGTGAACTCCGGGACGGAGGTCAGGATGAAGCCCGCCACCGCCGCCAGCCCGACTCCCACCAGCAGCTCATGCACATGCCACACAAAGGGCCCGCCGGGCACGGAAGGAAGGGGCCAGCCCAGCAGCAGAAACGCGCCCCACAGCGCCATCAGCACCACGGCCGACAGCGCGGCCAGGCCGAAGAAGGAGCGAAACGGACACAGCCAGAGCGGGTGCTCCAGACACCACGGATTCACAGCAGCACCTCGCAGCGCTCGCTGGCCACATGTGCGTGCGCCAGCACGGTAACGCCCGCGCTCAGGCCGCCGTCGGGTGTGGACGAGCTGGCGCCTTGCAGCGGGGGCAGTTCAAAGGCCTCTCGCACCGCGCCCTGCGCCAGCACCAGCGCCGTCTGGCGATGCACCCAATCATCGCTGCGCTGCACGGCGGGCAGCGCCAGGTCCAACCGCCAGCAGATGCGGGCCGGTCTGCCCGACAGCAGCAGCACACTGTCTGCCAGTGCCACTGCCTCCATCAGGTCGTGCGTGATCATCAAGACGGTCAGCGAACGGCGCGCCTGTTCGGCCAGCAGCAAGCGGTGCATCTGATCGCGCAGACCGATGTCGAGGGCGGAAAACGGTTCATCCAGCAGCAGCAGATCAGGCTCCAGCACCAGCGCGCGCGCCAGCGCAGCGCGGCTTTGCATGCCGCCGGAGAGCTGCGTCGGAAACTGCGCCAACGCCAGATCGTCGAGTCCCACGGCATGCCCGATGACACGCGAACGCGCGATCCGCTCGTGCCCGGATACACCGGCCGCCTTCAGCCCCAGAGCGATGTTGTCCAGCACCGTCTTCCAGGGCAGCAGGCTGGGTTGCTGAAACAGCATCACGGGCCGCGCAAAACCGTTCTCGATGCGGCCCCCGCGCACCGTCAGCAGTCCGGCGCACAGATTCAGCAGAGTGCTCTTGCCGCTGCCCGACGGCCCGACCAGCGCCAGCGTGTGACCTGCCGGCACTTCCAGGCTCACATCCGCCAGCACGTCGCGCGGGCCAAAGGCATGCGAGAGGTGACGCACACGCAGCGCTGGCTGCACCGTGGTGCTCATGGCGCGCCTCCATGGGTCGTGCCGCCACCGTCACGCCAGCGCTCGATCTCGCGCTTGATCGGCTCCATCAACAGATACTCCAGCGCCAGCAGCACCAGCACCACCGCACCTATCCAGGCCAGCGTGCCCGCCATGTCCAACTGCGCGCGGGTCGTGGCCAGCTCGACGCCAACGCCGCTGTCGGACGCCAGCAGCTCGGCCATCACCACCACCTTCCAACTGCTGCCCAGCGCCACGATCCAGGCCGGGAACAGGTAGGACACCACATGCGGCACATAGACATCGAGCACGCGCATGTGCCAGGGCAGGCGATAGACGCGCGCCAGATCACGCCAGCGCCGCTCCAGCGTGCGCGCGCCCTGCATGCCGCCGACGAACACAATGGGAAAACAGGCAATGAACACCGTGAACACCGGCGTGCCGTCGCCGGTACCAAACCACAGCATCGCCAGCACCAGCCAGGCGATCGGCGGCGTGCCCAGCAGCACCGTCACCCAGGGCCTGGACATCATCGACGCGGTCATCGACACCCCTGCCGCCACACCCAGCAGGCTGCCAGCCAGCACCGCGAGTGCCAGGCCGATGAAGGCGCGCCGCCCGCTGATCGCCAGCGCAGGCCAGAGTTCACCACCACGCCCCGCCCAGGCCAGCAGCTGCTGACCCGCTTGCATAGGCGTGGGCAGCACCAGCGGCCCGTAGACCGCGGCGAGCGCCTCCCATAGCGCGACCATCAGGAACAGGCTGGAAACGGCGCCCCAGCCACTCCAGAGGTAGCCCGGGATGCCGAGAAACCAGCGACGCAGCAGGCTCATGCGTGCTTCATCCGTAGAACCCGGCGTCCGGCAACTTGCCACCCACCAGGCCCGGCTGGCGCTCCAGCAACTGCTGGTAGAAAAATTCCAGATCAGGGCGCGCCTGTGCGGCGCCAACCCAGGCCATGGTGTCCCGCGTCGCCGCGAGCGCGCCGGCCACGCCCTCGGGCGTCAGCATCTCCACATGCCGTGCAGCCATCGCACCGCAGGGTTCGGGGTGTTCCTGGCACCACTTCAGCGCCTTGGCATGCTCCTGTTCAAAGCGCACCAGCAATGCCGCATCCTCACACACCCCCTTGAGCGCTGCCACACCCGCCTGCGCAATGCGCGGCGGACGCTTGAAAACCCGCCCCCATTCCTGCTGCAAATCCACGCTGCGGTACAAATCCGGTGCAATGACCTTCACCGGAAACGAATGCGTCTTGCGCAAGCCCATGGATACCGCGGGCTCAGCCAGCAGCGCATGATCGGCCCGGCGCGTGATGAGCAGCTGCATGGCGTCAATCGGCGAGGCCACATAGCGCAGCTTGATGTCGCTGCCCACCTTGATGCCCTGCTTCTCGGCGAGCAACTGGAACACGATGTCCGGCATGTCGCCACGGAATGGCATCACCACCTCCTTGCCACGAAAATCCGCCAAGGTGCGCAGACCCTGGTCACGTGAGACCATCCACAGCAATCCCCAGGTGGTGATGTCCAGCAGCTTCAGCGGCACACCCCGGTTGTAGAGGTTGGCGGCGACATTGCTGGGCATTGCCATGAGATCCACCGCATCGCCAATGGCCATGGCGCGCAGCTGGTCGGGGCTCTTCCAGGTGGTGAACTCCACCTTGTCCGCAACGTCGGCCAGGGCGCCGCTGTCGGCGATGCGCATGAGTGGATACGACACCAGCGCAAACGGTCCGGCCAGGGTCAGCTTCGCCCGCCTGGCTGGCGCCGCATGGGCGAGTGGCACCTGGCCCATGCCCAGCGCTGCCATGGCTGCAGCACTGGCGAGCCATCGCCGCCGCCGCATGCCTTTCATCTTTGCAGATTCCGTCATCACCATCGTTTTGTTGCCGACGCATTGCGCATTGTGCGGGCGCCGCCTTGTACATTCTGCCTCCATGCAAGAGCCCACCCGCATCATTGCCATTCGCCATGGCGAGACCGCATGGAACGCCCAAGGGCGCATTCAAGGCCACCGGGACATTGCGCTCAACGCCACCGGCATGCAGCAGGCCCGCCAGCTGGGAAAAGCGCTGGACAGCACAACGCTGGATTGCATCTACAGCAGCGACCTGCAGCGCGCCATGGCGACCGCCGAGGCGCTTGCGCTGGCCACCGGCGCGCCCATCGTGCCCGAGCCCGGTTTGCGCGAACGCTGCTTTGGCGAGTATGAAGGGCTCACCTTCGCCGAGGTAGAACGCGACGCGCCGGACCATGCACGGCTGTGGCGCGTGCGCGACCCGGTGTATGCACCGCGCGGCGGCGAATCACTGATGGCATTGCAGCAACGCATCACCGAGGCGATCGATCGCATTGCCGCACGTCACGGCGGACAACTGATCGCGCTGGTCGCGCATGGCGGCGTGCTGGACATGCTCTACCGGCTGGCAACGCACCAACATCTGCAGGCGCCGCGCACATGGCAACTGGACAACGCCGCCATCAACCGCTTGCTCTGGAGCCGGGGTTCCGGCCTGGCCCTGGTCGGCTGGGGCGACGTGCAGCACCTCGAAGGCGCAGCCCGCGACGAGTTGCACGATTGACCGCCATCGGGCTACCGGGTCAGATGCGATTGAGCAAGCGATCGGTCGATCCGCGCAGACGGCTGACCAGCGCCTGCGCTATCTGCGTCACCGGCAGCACTTCATCTGCCGCACCACGGGCGATGGCCTCGCGGGGCATGCCGAACACCACGCAACTGGCCTCGTCCTGGACGAAGTTGTAGCTGCCGGCGTCCTTCATTTCACGCATGGCGGTCGCTCCGTCATCCCCCATGCCGGTCAGCATCACGCCCAGGGCGTTGCGCCCGACCAGGGCAGCGACGGATTTGAACAGCACCTCCACCGATGGCTTGTGCCGGTTCACGGGCGGCCCATCATCGACCACCGCGACGTAATTGGCACCACTGCGGCTGATGTGAAACTGGCGCCCTCCTGGCGCGATGTAGGCATGGCCGGGCAAGATGCGCTCGCCGTCCTGTGCCTCCTTGACGGTGATCTGGCACAGGCTGTTGAGACGCGCGGCAAAGCTTGTGGTGAAACCCGGCGGCATATGCTGCGTGATCACGATGGCGGGCGAGTCCGCAGGCATCGGCGTGAGGACTTCACGTATGGCCTCGGTGCCGCCCGTCGATGCACCGATGGCGATGATCTTTTCAGTGGACAGACGCCCCAGCAGGCCAGGGCGCGCCGCGGCGGCCGCCACCTGGCCTGCCTGCGCCGCGGCCGCCGGAGCCAGCCGATGCACTCTGGCCTTGGACGCGACGCGAATCTTGTCGGTGATCTCCGTGGTCAGCAGCTGGATGCCCGCGGCCAGGCCAATGCGCGGCTTGGCAACGAAATCCACCGCACCCAGTTCAAGTGCCCGCATCGTCACTTCGGCTCCGCGTTCGGTAAGCGTGGAGACCATCACCACCGGCATCGGACGCAAGCGCATGAGCCGACCCAGAAAATCAATGCCATCCATGCGCGGCATCTCGACATCCAGCGTGATCACGTCGGGGTTGAGGCTGCGGATCATCTCGCGCGCCTGCAGCGGGTCGTTGGCCGCGCCTATGCATTCCATGTCGGGCTGGCGGTTGATGATCTCCGTCAGCAGGCTGCGCACCAGTGCTGAATCATCCACCACGATCACCCGTATCTTGCTTGCCATGATCTTGTCGCTTCCTTGTGCGATCTTCAGAACAAATCGACCGATCCGCCCCGGCCGGATTGCGCCACCACGGCGGCATTGCCACGTGTCTTCTCCGCCGCAAGGAGGTCCGGGTGGGCATGCGCCAGCCGCTTCACCATGGCCTTGCCCGTCACCGGAAAGAACACCACCTTGCGCGGATAGATATCCAATACATCCTCCGATACGATGGGAATGCGTTCGGTCGCCAGATAGTCCCGCACGAAAGCGGTGTTGCGCTCGCCCACGTTCACGGACGAAAAATTGGCCATGACCTGGCCACCGCCAAACACCTTGGCTTGCATGGTCTCGCGGCGTCCGCCGATCTTCATCAATTCATTGATCAGCACTTCCATGGCATACGAGCCATAGCGACCGGATTGATCAGTGCTGCTGCTGTCGGGCAACATGAAATGATTCATGCCGCCCACGCGGGTGCGGCTGTCCCAGAGGCAAGCGGCGATGCATGAACCCAGCACCGTCTGGATCACCAGGTTTTCATCGGAGACGAAATACTCACCCGGAAGAATTTTTACGGCATTGAACTGGAAATGCTGGTCAAAAAAGAAGAACGCCGCTTCTCCGGTGTGGCGCGGCAGTGCCTTGAGTTCTTCCAGCGTGGGGGTACGGATCGGCCTGTTCCCGATGTCCGGCGGGATCGGCCGGATGCGCGGTGCGTGGCGGCGCTCGGCACCACCGGCCGCGGCAATCGCCTCATACGCGCTCATAAACCGTCTTTCCACGCAGCACGAACAGGTCGCGCGACTCGCTGAAATTCTCTGCGTGACCGACGAAAAGCGTGCCCCCCGGCTTCATCACCCGGTGGATGCGCTCCAGCACCCGGCGCTGGGTAGGCGCATCAAAGTAAATCATCACGTTGCGGCAGAACACCGCATCGAATGGCTCACGGAAAGGCCAATCGTCGCGGATCAGGTTCACGCTCAGGAAGGTAATGGGCTTGCGCACTTCCGGGCGCACGCGTACCAGCCCGTCATTGTTCCCTTTGCCGCGCATGAAAAAGCGCTGCAGCTGCTCCTGCGTCAGGCCCTTGAGCCCCTGGGAGCGATACACACCGCGGCTTGCGGTTTCCAGCACACGGGTGTCGATGTCGCTGGCGAAAAGCTCGAACGGCACGCCGACGCCCAGCGCCTGCAACACCGTGATGACGATCGAATACGGCTCCTCGCCCGTGGAGGCAGCGCTGCACCAGATCCTCCACGGCCCGCTCGGGCGCTTCTTGAGGATGGCGGTGAGACTGTCGAAATGGTGCTGCTCCCGAAAAAACGCCGTCAGATTGGTGGTGAGCGCATTGATGAACTCCTGCCATTCGGGGCCATCCTGCGACTCGAGCCAGCCCAGGTATTCTTCAAAACTCGTGTGTCCGGTGTCGCGCAGACGCCGCGACAGGCGGCTGTACACCATGGCATGCTTGCCATCGTGCAGGCTGATGCCGGCGCGCTGGTAAATCAGCTTTTGTACGCGGGAAAAATCGGCGTTCGTCCACGCGAACTCTCTCCCCTCGCTGACAGCCAGCGTCGCGGGGCTCGCGGCGGCTGTCGCGCGGCCGGGCAGCGGACGTGCACTCATGAATCGATGGCAACCGGACGATGGTGGAGCGTGCGCTCACCCATCAGGTGTTGGCAAGCCCCATGTCGGGGCTCGCCATGAGCTTCTCGATATCCAGCAGGATCAGCATGCGCCCGCCCACGGAACCCAGACACCGTATGCAGCGGGCATCAATCGTGCTCTCCACATCGGGCGCCGGCTGCACCTGCTCGGCCGTCAATTCGATCACATCGCTGACCGAATCCACCACGATGCCGACCACCCGCTCGCGCAGATTGAGGATGATCACCACCGTCAAATGGTTGTATTCGGCACTCGCACAGTTGAAGCGCAAGCGCATGTCGATGATGGGCACGATGGTCCCGCGCAGATTGGAAACTCCCTTGAGAAACGCGGGCGCATTGGCCACGCGGGTCGGCGCTTCATAGCCACGGATTTCCTGCACCGCAAGGATGTCCAGTCCGTATTCTTCCTCGCCCAGGCGGAAGGTCAGGTATTCGCCCACTCCCGGTGCCGTCGCTTCGTTCATGGTTTTGAGCACTGCGTTCATGTCATAGCCCTCCTGTGTGGTGCTTTCAGTGACGCGCGCGGCGCACCAGCGAGCCGACATCGAGAATCAATGCCACGCTGCCATCGCCCATGATGGTAGCGCCCGAAACATTGGCCACCTTGCGGTAATTGGTCTCCAGATTCTTGACGACGACCTGCTGCTGCCCGAGCAGCTCATCCACCAGTACCGCCACGCGCGAGCTTTCGGCTTCCACCACGACCATGATGTCGTTGCCCTGGTCCGGCTTTTGCCGGGGCACCTGAAACACCCGCTCCAGCGAAACGACCGGCATGTACTCCTCGCGCACCTTCACCAGTTGCGAGCCCTGCGCCACGGTATTGATGCCTTCCTGGTTGACCTGGAATGATTCGACAACGGACGACAGCGGCAGGATGTAGACCTCATCGCCGACCCCGACCGACATGCCATCCATGATGGCCAGCGTCAACGGCAGGCGCACCGATACCCGCGTGCCCACGCCTTCGACGGAATCGATTTCCACTGAGCCGTTGAGCGCGGAAATGTTTTTCTTCACGACATCCATGCCGACGCCGCGACCGGAGACATCGGTGACCACATCTGCCGTGGAAAACCCCGGCGCCATGATCAGATTCCAGACGTCCGAGTCCGACATCGCATCGGAGACGTCCATGCCGCGCTCGCGCGCCTTGTTCAGCAGCTTCTCGCGCGAAAGGCCACGGCCGTCGTCGCGCACCTCGATCACGATGGAGCCGCCCTGGTGCGACGCCGAGAGCGTCAGCGTGCCATGTTCCGGTTTGCCGGCCGCCAGCCGATCGGCGGGCATTTCTATGCCGTGATCGCAGCTGTTGCGCACCAGGTGGGTCAGCGGATCGGTGATTTTCTCGACCAGACTCTTGTCCAGTTCGGTCGCCTCGCCGTTGGTGACGAATTCCACTTTTTTTCCGAGCTTGGCCGCTAGGTCGCGCAGCATGCGCGGGAAACGACTGAAGACGGTGGACATCGGGATCATGCGAATCGACATCACCGATTCCTGCAAGTCCCGCGTGTTGCGATCCAGGTCGGCCAGCCCGGCGAGCAATTGCTGGTGCAGCCCCGCGTCCAGGTCGCGGCTGTTTTGCGCCAGCATGGCCTGGGTGATGACCAGCTCGCCGACGAGATTGATCAACTGGTCCACCTTGTTCACGGCAACGCGAATGGTGCTCGATTCCATCGACGCGTGCGCCGCCGGCTTTTGCTGAGCCGCAGTGCCGGCAGCCACAGTCGGTGGTGCGCTTGATGGAGCGGGCGATGCGCTCTTCTGCGCCGCCGCCGGCACAATAGCAGCCCCTTCGTCCGCCGGAGCACCGGGCGCACCACTGAAAAATCCGTACTCCAGGCCCTGCGCGGAGTCGGCCGCGGTGGCCGGCGCCGGTTGCGCATCGGGCGATGCACCCAGCGCGCGAATGTTCACCTTCTCCTTGGCGACATGGAAGACGAACAGGTCCAGCAGGTCGCCATCGCTTGAGTTGGTACGCACGGCAAAGGTACGCATGCCCGCACGGTCGTCAGGCAGGTCGCTGATGGTGCCCAGACCGGCAATATCGCGGAACAGGTCCTTGATGGCATCGGCCAGCTCGGGTTGCTCCAGCGGGCCGATGCTGATCTCCAGTGCACGCTCACCCTGCGCACCCGCCAGCTGGACCGGGGCCGGCGCTGCCACGGGCGTCACCGCCGGCGGGGGCGGCGGGGGTGGGGGCGGAGCCTGCGCAGCGGCAGGTGCCGGTGCTTCGCCATCGGCCAGCGCCCGGATACGCTGCACCAGGTCGACCGTGGACACCGCCTCTCCCTGTTCGCCGCTCTGGTGGCGTGCGAGCAGACTGCGCGAGGCATCGGCGGACTCGAGCAGCGCGTCGATCATCGGCGGCGTGAGCTGCAGCTCGTGACGGCGCAGCTTGTCCAGCAGCGATTCCATCTTGTGCGTCAGCTCCGCCACGTCGCTGAAACCAAAGGTCGCCGAGCCGCCCTTGATCGAGTGTGCGCAGCGGAAGATGCCGTTGAGCTCTTCGTCATCCGGTGCGCTGACATTGAGCGCCAGCAGCATCTGCTCCATCTGATCGAGGTTTTCGCCGGCTTCCTCGAAGAACACGCCGTAGAACTGGGTGAGGTCGAAATCCGCCTCGCCGCCTGCGCTCTGGGAATGAAGGTCCGCCATGGATGGGTTCCTTTGCGTCTTTGTTTGCTGTTCAAACTGCGAATGCGTGACCGGCTCAGCCAATCACCTTGTGGATCACTTCCACCAGCCGGGTGGGGTCGAAAGGTTTGACCAGCCAGCCGGTGGCGCCGGCGTTGCGCCCGGCCTGCTTCATGACGTCGCTCGACTCGGTCGTGAGAATCAGGATCGGCATGCTTTTGAAACGGGGGTGCGAACGCAGGCGCCGGGTCAGGCCGATGCCATCCAGGCGCGGCATGTTCTGGTCTGCCAGCACCAGGCTGACGTCATGTGCCATGGCTTTTTCGTAGGCGTCCTCGCCGTCCACCGCTTCAACGACGTTGAATCCCGCGCTGGTGAGCGTGAACGTCACCATTTTTCGCATGGACGGTGAATCATCGACGGCCAGAATCGACTGCATGCCAAGGCTCCCAAGATTCCAAGGTAGGTAGGTTAACCGGTAACTGTGTGTATGGATTCAAAAGAGCTCGATGGAACCGGCGTCCATTTCACTCTGCGTCACCGGATTGGGCCGATCTGGCGCCACGGCATCCGGCGCCGCCGCTTCCTCGCCTGCCTCCGACCCCATGGCCTGTGCGCCAAGCCGATCCGAGCAGGCCTGCAACACCTTGCTGGTATGCGTGATGAGCTGGGTCGCCATGTCGTGAAATTGCAACTCCGTGACGGCGCTGCGCAGGGTATCGCGCAAACCCGCAAGCTCCGGCTGCGCCATCAGCGCCTGCGGCGAGAGCGCCGCATCCGCGCTGGCAAAGCGCTGTATCAGATTGGTGGCAGCATGGTCGAGCAGACCTTCCAGGCGATGCAGATCATGCAGCGACGTCAGCAACGCATCCTGTATTTCGGCCAGCGCCATGACCTGAACCCCGACCACCGGCCCCGAAGAAGCATCCGACGTTGACGGCATCATCTCTCCCGCATCGCACCAGCGAAACGTCCAGGCCACGGCAGCCATGCGACTAACATTGCACCGCTGTGCTCCCACTTGGCAAACATGATAGCTATTCCGGCCGAAATTGACACCCTGAAAAAGCCCGTGCACATCTTGCATCTGGAAGATTCGGCGGCCGACCATGAGCTTGCGTGCCTTGTCCTGCGGCGCGCCGGGCTGGCGCATCACATCCGGCAAGTGGACACCCTGGACGGGCTTGTGGCGGCGCTGCAAGAGCTGCCGTTCGATATCGTGCTGGCGGACTATCGGCTGCGCGGCTTCACCGCGATCGACGCCTGGGCCCTTGCCCGCCCCTTGCCTGCCTGCCCGCCCTTCGTGCTGCTCTCGGGCGCCATCGGCGAAGCCGCCGCGGTGAACGCCATGCACCTGGGGTTTTCCGATTACCTGCTCAAGGACGATGTGGCCCGCTTGCCACGGGTCATTGCCCGTGCCATTGAAATGGCCGAATCCAGGCTGGCACGAGAGCAGGCGATGGCGGAGCTGGCCGCATCCGAGCAGCGCCTCGCGGACCTGGCCGAGCATTTGCAGGCCACTTTGGAGGAAGAGCGTGCCGCCATCGCGCGCGAGATCCATGACGATGTCGGTGGCGCCTTGACCGCGGCGCGCTTTGACCTGGCATGGATCAGCCGGCACGGCAGCGATGCGCAACTCTTGAGCCATGCACAGAGCGCCAGCGAGATGCTGCAGCACGCCCTGGGTGCAAGCCAGCGAATCATGATGAATCTGCGCCCACCGGTGCTTGACCAGGGGCTGCTGGCGGCCGTGCAATGGCTGGTGCAAACCTTCGAGCGCCGCACTCGCATCGCCGCGCGATTGAGCACCGACCGGGAGATCCTTGCCCTGGCCCCGGCACTGCAACTGGTGGCCTACCGGACGGTGCAGGAAGCGCTCACCAACATCCAGAAATATGCCCAGGCCAGCCATGTGCGGGTGGAGCTTTCCGAGCACGATGGCAATCTGCTGCTGGAAGTGGGTGATGACGGCGTGGGCATCGCACCCGCGGCGCTGGCCAAACACACCTCGTTCGGCCTGCGCGGGCTGCGCGAGCGCGCCCGGCGCGCGGGCGGCTGGCTGGACGTGAGCAGCCAGCCAGGGCGCGGCACCACCATCATCCTCTCGCTGCCCACCGCAGCCGCGCGCACCAGCGACACCGGAGACAGTGCCTCATGATCCATGTGATTTTGTGCGACGACCACGCCATCTTGCGCCGCGGCATCCGCGACACCTTGGCGGAGGCCCCGGACATTGAAGTGACCGGCGAGGCAGGCAGCTATACGGAGCTCAGGGAGCTGCTGCGTCACACCCCATGCGAGGTCCTGCTGCTGGACCTCAACCTGCCGGGGCGCAGCGGCATGGAAGTGCTTGCCAGCCTGCACGAAAGCCATCCGCAGATCAAGGTGCTGATTGTCTCGATGTACCCCGAAGACCAATACGCACTGCGCGCCATCAAGGCCGGCGCGCACGGCTACGCCAACAAGGCGAGCGACCCGCTGCTGCTGATCCAGGCCGTGCGCACCGTGGTGCAGGGTCGCAAATACCTCACGCCCGAAGTCGCCCAACTGCTTGCCGACAGTCTGTCGCAGCCCGAACGCGAATTGCCGCATGAGCAACTCTCGGAGCGCGAAATGCAGACGCTGGTGAAAATTGCGTCGGGCAAGCGCCTGTCGGACATCGCGCAGGAATTGGTGCTCAGCCCCAAGACCGTGAGCGTTTACCGCGCTCGGGTGCTGGACAAGCTGCACCTGAGCAACAACGCCGAACTCACGGTCTATGCCATTCGCAACAAATTGGTATGAAAATAATAGCTTATAGCGCTTGCTGGCAAAGCGCGAAAGGCATATTTACTTGTATTTTCAGTACCCCCCGAACAGATCTATCGCCTGCTGCAGCAAGGTAAAGAGCGGCTGCTCCAGCATGGGCAGCGTCGCGGTGATGCCCAGCAGCCCGACGGTAATCGTGACCGGAAAGCCCACTGCATAAATATTGGTCTGCGGCGCCACGCGCGAGATGATGCCCATGGTAAGGTTGACGAACAGCAGCAGCGCCACCAGCGGCAGCGCGATCCACAGCGCACTGGAAAAAACCCCTGCCCCCAGATCCTGCAGACGCAGTTGCGCCAGCGCCTGCATCAGCTCGCCATCGACCGGAAAAGCCTTGAAACTGTGAATCACGGCCATGAGCACCATCAAGTGGCCGTTGACGACGATGAACAGCAGCAGCGCCAGGTTGCTGTAGAAGCTGGTGAGCGCGCCACGCTGCGAATTGCTGGCCGGATCGAAAAACGAGGCGTAGTTCAGCCCCATCTGCAGGCCTATGACTTCGCCTGCCAGCTCAATCGCGACAAACACCAGTCGCACGGCAAAGCCTATGCACAGGCCAACGCCCACTTGCTGCACGATTGCGCCCCAGGCAGCGCTAGAGTTGATCGCAACCACGGGCTGATCCGGCAAAGCCGCCTGCGCGCAGACCGCCACCAAAAACGCCAGCGCCACCTTCAGGCGCACCGGAATGGCGCGCATCGAGAAGATGGGCGCGGCGGTGAACATCGCCAGTACACGCAGAAACGGCCACAGCACCGGCGAAAGCCAGGCCATGAGCTGCGCCTCATTGAAAGTAAGCACGGCGCGCGCCTAACCGACGACGCTCGGAATGCTCTCTATCGTGCTGCGCACATAGTCCACCAGTGTCGTCACCATCCAGGGGCCGGCAAGCGCAAACACCAGCACCGCCGCCACCAGCTTGGGCACAAAGGACAGCGTGGCCTCATGCACCTGGGTGACCGCCTGAAAAATGCTGACGATGAGGCCGACGACCATCACCGCACCGAGCGCCGGCAGAGCAATCATCAAAAGCAGCATCAGCGCATCGTGGCCGAAGCCAAGAACGAATTGGGCCGTCATGAATACCTCGTTTTCAACCGGCAAAGCTCGCGGCCAGCGAGCCCATGATCAGGTTCCAGCCATCGGCCAGCACAAACAGCATCAGCTTGAACGGCAGCGCCACCAGCACCGGGGAGAGCATCATCATTCCGAGCGACATCAGCACGCTGGCCACCACCATGTCGATGATGAGAAACGGGATGAACACCATGAACGCAATCTGAAAGGCCGACTTGAGTTCGCTGGTGACGAAGGCAGGCACCAGCACCCGCAGTGGCGCAGTCTCGGCCGTCACCTCGGCCGGCAGCTTGGCCAGGCGGGCAAACAGCGCAAAGTCGCTCTGCCGCGTCTGCTTGAGCATGAAGCTGCGCATCGGTGCCTCGGCCTTGGGCAGCGCCTGCTCGAAGTTGAGCTGATTGTTGGTATAGGGCAGGTAGGCTTCCTGGTAGACCTTGTCCAGCGTCGGCCCCATCACAAAGAACGTGAGAAACAGCGACAGCCCGATGATGACCATGTTGGGCGGCGCCGCCTGCGTGCCCAGCGCCTGACGCAGCAACGAAAGCACGATGACGATGCGCGTGAAGCTCGTCATCAGGAGCAGCACCGCCGGCAGGAAAGACAGCGCGGTGAAGAACAGCAGTGTCTGAATCGGCACCGAGTAGCTGTTGCCCCCCGGGCCCGATCCGATCATGATGGGCAGCGTGCCCGCCGCATCCTGCGCCAGCGCGCCACCGACCGGCAGCAGCGCCAGCGCCGCGACCACCGCCAGCCAGCCCAGCCACAGAGGCAGCCTACGCATGGGATGCCGCGCCGCGCGCCGCGGCCACTTCATCGGAAAACGACGCCGCCTCGCGCACATGCAGGCAAGTAATCTGCTGCGCCGTCACGCCCAGGATCAACACCACCCGCTGCCCGGGGGCCCCGGCCTCCACGGTCACCACACGCTGCTGCGGCCCTATGGCCACGGACGAAAGCACGCGCGCATTCGCGGCCACCGCATCCGGCAGCAACTGGTCACGCCCCTGCTGCCAGCGCCGCACCCACCACGGCAAGAGCGCGATGGCGCCGATGAACAGCACCACCCACACCAAGGACGAATAACTAGCCCCGGCTGACACGGCGCAGGCGCTCCGACGGCGTGACCACATCGGTGAGACGAATGCCGAACTTGTCGTTCACAACCACCACCTCCCCCTGCGCGATCAGATACCCGTTGACCAGCACGTCCATGGGCTCACCCGCGAGCGCATCGAGTTCGACCACCGAGCCCTGACCCAGCTGCAGGATGTACTTGATCGGCACCTTGGTGCGCCCCAGCTCCACCGACAGCTGCACGGGAATGTCCAGCACCATGTTGATGTCGTGCACCGAGGGGTCGCCACTGCCGGCATACGCTGGCGCACCGCCGCCGGAGAGCGGGCCACCCTGCTCTGGCGCGGACGCGTCGGACGTGGCTGACTTTTGCTCGTTGAGCGCCTCTGCCCAGTCGGCGAAGGCATCATCGGCCGCTGCCTGGCCGCCTTCGGCAGCAACCGCTTCGGAGGTGTTGGAATCAGTAGCCATGGTCTTTCCCCGTCCAGCCGGCATCGCCGGTTTGCAAGCGCTCTTCGATGCGAATCGCGTACTTGGCGTTGTGCGTGCCGTACTGGCACTCAAACAGGTCGATGCCGCCGACCGAAGCACGAATGCGCGGCAGGCGCTCGAGCTCCACAAAATCGCCCGGGCGCATCGCCAGCAACTGCTCGACCGTGGCATCCGCGCGCGCCAGCTCGGCCACCAGCGTCACTTCGGCCGATTGCATCTCGCGCGACAGCACCTTGACCCAGCGCCGGTCCACCTCGATCGCATCGCCCTGCACGGTGGAATAAAGCACGTCGCGGATCGGCTCCAGCGTGGCGTAGGGCATGGTGATGTGGATGGAGCCGGCCAGATCGCCGATTTCCAGGTGAAACGCGGTCGAGACGACGATCTCGCTCGGTGTGGCGATATTGGCAAACTGCGGCTGCATCTCCGAGCGCTGATACGACAACTCAAGCGGGTAGATGCCCTGCCAGGCCTTCTTGTATTCGGTGGTGATCACATCCACCAGCCGCTGGATCACGCGCTGCTCGGTGGCGGAAAAATCACGCCCCTCGATGCGCGTCTGGTACTTCCCGGCGCCGCCATACAGCGTGTCGATGAGACCAAACACCAGCGATGGTTCGCACACCACCAGACCGCTGCCACGCAGCGGGCGTATCGCCACGATATTGAAATTGGTCGGCACCACGATCTCGCGCAGGAAGGCGTTGTAGCGCTGTACCGAGACCGTTCCGACGGAAATCTCGGGGCTGCGGCGGATGAAGTTGAACAGGCCCACACGCAAGTTGCGCGCAAAGCGTTCGTTGACGATCTCCATCGTCGGCATGCGCCCGCGGACGATGCGCTCCTGACTGGAAATGTCGTAATTGCGTACGCCGCTCGATTCGACCTCTTCCTCGACGTTTTTCTGGCTTTCGCCCGTCACGCCTTCCAGCAGAGCATCGACTTCTTCCTGGGACAGAAAGCTGTCAGCCATGGTTTCCTCCTCGGCCCGGTCCCACTACTGAACAATGAAACTGGAGAACAGCACTGCACGCACCGGCGCGTTGCTGTCCACAGTCGCCTTGCGAGGCTTGGTGTCCTCCTGGTCATCTTCTTCGGCGGCAGCACGTTTCTTGCGTGTTTTTGCTCGCGGCGGCACATACCCCAGCGCATCGAGCACCTCGCCGCGTATGTCGGCTGCGAGCTTCTCCTTGCCTTCGCGCGAAAGCAATTCCTCGGAGCTGCGTTGCGACAGCAGCATCAGCACGCCACTGCGTATCGTCGGCATGAGGGATTTGACCTTCTCTGACGTCTTGCCATCGGCCAGTTCCAGCGTGATGCCCACCTGGGCAAAACGGTCTCCGCCGGGGTCCGCCAGATTGACCACCATGTTGTCCATGGGCAAAAACGCCGGCGGCGTCTTGGACTCTGCCACTTGGGCGACAGCTTCGTCCCCGTCCTCATCCAGATGGGCGCTGCGCTGTTTGGCGAGGTACCACAGCACACCGGCAGCAGCAATCGCCAGCACCACCACCAGCGCCAGAATGATGATGATCAGCTTCTTCTTGCCCTTGGGAGGTGTGGGTGCAGCAGTTTCTTCGGCCACGTGCAAGCTTTCTCGCGCCACGCGGGCGCCATGGGTTCAAGAGCTCGACAGCGCCACCAGGGGCACGACCGAGCCGTTGCACGATTATTGGGCAGGTACGCCCCGGTGATAGCCAGAATAACGCTGCAAACCCGGCATATTCACCCCCTGCAGGTGACCACGCAGAGGGACCGCAGCCAGCGCCGCGGCCCATCGGGCAGGATCAGACAAAGATGTCCAGCGCTCTCTGACCGTCAGAACGCCGGGCAGCACCTGCCTGGGCATTCGGAACGCTGACCTGCGCCTCACCCCGACGGCTGCCCTGGTGCCCGGCTTGGCCATCGCCCGCCGCGCCCTCTCCCCGGCCCCCGGCGACCCCGACATTCACATCCGCCAACGCAAGACCCTGCTCCTGCAGCATGCCGCGCAAGTCTTCCATGTTGGCATCCAGCGCCTGCCGCACGCTGGCATGGTCGCTCAGGAAAGCCACCTTGGCGGTATCACCGGCCAGCGTCACCTGCACCTGCACCGGCTGGCCAGCCTGGTCCAGCGTGAACTCGGCCCGCTGGCTCTTCTGGTGTACCCAGAACGCCACTTGCTCGCCCAGTTTCTCCAGAAAATTGCCTGGCAACTGGCCATCCTGCCCCGCCAGTGCAGAGCCGTCACCGGCCACCCCGCCCTGCTGCACCGGCGCCTGCTGCAGCCCGGCCTCCCCCCCTGCGCCGCCCTGCGTACCGGCCTGAGCGTTGCCCTCGGATGCGGTGCGAGCGGGACGCGCCGCCAGGGCGGCATCGACCGCGGCGGGCATGGCAGAGGCCGCCCTGTGGGCCAGCGTATCACCAGCCCACTGACCGAGCGCGCCACCTTCGCGCAGCAGCACGCGCGGATCACCCGCAGCGTGGCCGGAGCCAAACGTTGGCAGCGGCTCTTTGCCGCTGACGGCAAGTGTGCCCGCATCGTCTGCGCCCAGCGCCATCCCATGAGCGCCGGCAGTACCGCCTTGGCTGGTTGAACCATCGCCCCCCCCGGCCGCCGCAGCCACGGCTCCAGGGCTCTGGCCCGAAAGGCGCGCCAGTGCCCCGGTTGCGCCGTGCGACGACCGCAGCGCACCCACCAACGGCCGCGCCGCGGCATCGCTGCGCGCCGTTTCGGCCACCATGGAGTCAGGGCTCGGCCCCTTTCCCGCGAGGGCGTGCTGCGCCTGGTTCAGCAGCATGTGCAAATGTTCGGCCAGCGGCAGCGGGGCCGGCAGATCGCCTGCCGGCCCCGGCGTCGCCTTTGCGGGGTCGGCGGCCGTGCCGCTCTGCTGCAAAGCAGGCGCCGGGCCCATCTGCGGCTGCGGCAGTTGCTGCGACGCGTCCTGAGCGCCGCTTGCGGGCAGCGGGGTGCCCGCTGCCGCCGGTTCGGTCTCGGGCTGACCTACGGTGGATTCAGATGGGTCCATGGCAGACTCTGGCAAACCATCGCCCTGCGCCTCACCGGCAAGCACCACGCTCCCACCGAGCGCCGCCAGCAGCAGCGAGAACCCATCCTTGGCACCAGACGCCGGTGCCTCTGCAGCGGACGGTTTGCCATGGGCTGCACCGGCTGCGGCCTGTGCCTTTTGCGGTGCATGCGCCTGCGCGCTGGCGGGTCGTACCTGTTCCATGGCTCATATCCCCTGTGTCAACTGGCGGCCAGTGCCACGCACATGGCGCTGCATGGCCCATTCGTCGGTTTCCTTCTGTTCACGCCGCTGCTGCGCTCTCTGCGCCGCTTGCTCGCGCTGCTGCAGCACGTGGCGCAGACTGGCAAGGCGCGCCTCGGCAGTCGCCAGCTGCTGCACGGCCTGCTGCACACGCTGCTGCTGCGCCTGCACCACGACTTGCTGCATCTGCGCTGTCTGTTCCAGCCGCTGCAGGAACTGCAACTGATGGCGCAACACCTCCGGCAGCAGGCGCGCACCTTCGCTCGCACCCCAGCGCTGGCGCGTCTCCTGGGCGTAACCGGTGAGCTGGGCCAGCTGAGCTTCGGCATTGGCGCACTGGCCGCGCTGCTGCACCAGCACGCGGCGGGCCGCATCACGCTGGCGCTGAGCCATGTCTATCGCCACCTCGAACGCGCGGTGTCCTGCCATGGCGCCTCCTAGCTCCGCCCGAGGGCGATCGCCATGCCGGCGACGCTGTCGTCCAGTGGTGCCGCAGTGCGCATGCCTTGCTGCAAAAAGGCCTGCATCGCCGGCTGCAGCCGGATGGCTTCGTCGAGCTGCGGGTCCGAGCCAGCCACATAGGCGCCGACCTGCACCAGATCGCTGCTCTTCTGGTAGCGCGACCAAGTGGCCCTGAAGTCACGCGCGAGCTCGAAATGCTCCGCGGGAACGACATTGACCATCACGCGGGAAGCCGACTGCTCGATGTCGATCGCCGGGAAATGTCCGCCCTCGGCCAGCGCCCGGGAGAGCACGATATGACCGTCCAGAATGGCGCGTGAGGCGTCGGCGATCGGGTCCTGCTGGTCGTCGCCTTCCGAGAGCACGGTATAAAACGCGGTGATGGAACCCACGCCGTTCAAGCCGTTGCCGCTGCGTTCGACCAGCGCCGGCAACTTCGCAAAACAGCTCGGCGGATAGCCCTTGGTGGCCGGCGCCTCGCCAATGGCCAGCGCAATCTCGCGCTGCGCCATCGCATAGCGCGTCAGCGAATCCATAAGCAGCAGCACATGCTTGCCCTGATCGCGAAAGTACTCCGCCACTGCCGTGGCATAGCTGGCACCCTGCATGCGCAGCAGCGGCGGCGCATCTGCGGGTGCCGCCACCACCACCGCGCGGCTGCGGTCCTGCTGCCCCAGGATGTCTTCGACGAATTCCTTGACTTCACGACCGCGTTCGCCGATGAGGCCGACCACGATCACATCGGCGGCGGTGTAGCGCGCCATCATGCCCAGCAGCACGCTTTTGCCGACACCCGAACCGGCGAACAGCCCCAGCCGCTGCCCGCGCCCGACGGTGAGCAGCGCATTGATCGCGCGCACACCGGTATCCAGCGGTTCGCGCACCGGAGCGCGTTCCATCGCGTTGATCGGCTCGCGGCGCAGCGAGCGCGCCGCGACGTTCTGCAGCGCTCCCGCATGGTCCAGCGGTTGTCCCTGGGCATCGACCACGCGACCGAGCAAGCCATCGCCCAAGGGCAGACGCAGCACGCCCACACCTGCGGGAGGATCGCCGCCCGCATCACTGGCCAGACGCAACGGCGGCACATAGGCGTCGGCGGGAGTGACGGTAGCGCCCGAAGACAGCCCGTGGATATCCCCCGCTGGCATGAGAAAGGCCTTGTCACCGGAAAAACCGACCACCTCGGCGAGCACCGGCGTGCGCGTACCCTGGCGCACTAGGCACTGCGCGCCCACGGGCACACGCAGACCCGCCGCCTCCAGCACCAGCCCCGTCAGACGCGTCAACGTGCCGCGCGATGCCAGCGGCACTTCACCGCCGGCACGCATGCGGGCCCGCTCCATCAGATGCGCCCAGGCGGCGCTGGCTTCAATCGGCATCGCTCATCTCCCGCCAGGCGGACACCAGCCCCAGCGCCGCAATTGCTCGGCGCCAGCGCGTTTCCAGCGTTCCATCGACGACGGCACCGGCGCATTCCACGCTGCAGCCACCGGGTGCCATCGACGCATCTGCTTGCCATTGCACGCGCGTACTGCCGAATTCATCGCGCAGCGCGCCCTCCAGCGCTT
This sequence comes from Comamonas sp. SCN 65-56, assembly GCF_001724135.1. Classification (GTDB taxonomy): domain Bacteria; phylum Pseudomonadota; class Gammaproteobacteria; order Burkholderiales; family Burkholderiaceae_C; genus Comamonas_C. Next base: position 63,282 of record NZ_MEDS01000025.1, read on the forward strand.
GCCAATCCGCCGGATTCAGGCGCACCGTGGCCGGGCGGCTGTCCTGCACAAAGGTGGCCAGCGCCTCACGCACCACCGGCAGCAGTGCGCGCGGATTGGCCTGCAACTCCTGGCGCACCACCTGGCGCGCAATGTCGCACGCCAGCTGCATCAGGCTTTCGGCCATCTGCTGCTGCAGCCCCCCCAGGCTTTCCTCGAAGGTATTGGCCACGCTCGCCAGCTGCGCAGCCACCTGCTGCCCCTGACCAGCGACATAGTCATCCAGCCGCTGCTGCCACTCGCGCGCCGCCTGCGCCTGACCCTGGCGCAGACCTTCTGCGAACGCCGCGTCGTGCACCTGCTGCGCCTGCGCGGCGGCGGCCTGTGCCGCTTCCTCGACCTGCTGCTGCTCGACCTCGGCAGACTGCATCGGCAACAAGGCCGGCTCACCCAGGCCGACATCGCCAAAGCGCCACTGCACCGCCTCGGCGATCTCCTCGCCCGGTATGAAGCGGGTGTAGTGACGGGTGCTGGAAGTCGCCATGGAGGATCCCCGTCAGACGAAGGCGTCGTCACCGCCGCCGGCCAAAGCAATCTGGCCCTCGTCGGAAAGGCGCCGCACAGTCTTGAGGATTTCCTTTTGCTGAGCCTCGACCTCGGACAGGCGGATCGGCCCGCGCGACTCGAGGTCTTCGCGCATCGCCTCGGCGGCGCGCGTGGACATGTTCTTGAGGAATTTCTCGCGCAGTTCGGGCTGGGCACCCTTGAGCGCAACCACCAGGGTTTCGGACGCCACTTCGCGCAGCACGGTCTGGATGGCGCGATCGTCGAGCTTGAGCACGTCGTCAAAGACAAACATCTTGTCCATGATCTTCTGCGCCAAGTCGGCGTCCTGCTCGCGAATGCTCTCGATCACCACGCCGTCCATGCCCCCGCGAAACAGATTGACGATTTCCGCCGCGGCCTTGACGCCGCCCAGCGAACTCTTGCGCACCTTGTCGCCACCGGCGAGCACCTTGAACAGCACCTCGTTGAGGTCCTTGAGCGCGGTGGGTTGTATGCCTTCGAGCGTGGCGATGCGCAACATGATCTCGCCGCGCTGGCGATCGGTGAACTGGGCGAGGATGTCGGCGCACTGCTCCGGATCGAGGTGCACCATGATCGCGGCGATGATTTGCGGATGCTCGTTGCGCAGCAGCTCGGCCACCGCCAGGGGGTCCATCCACTTGAGCTGCTCTATGCCCGAGACATCCCCACCCTGCAGGATGCGGTCGATCAACAGGGCGGCCTTGTCATCGCCCAGTGCACGCTTGAGCACCGAACGCACATAGTTGCCGGTATCGGACACCAGCAGGCTCTGCGCCGCCGCCTCGCTGGTGAAGCGCGACACCACCTCGTCCACGCGCTCATGCGAGACGGTGCGCATGCGGGCAATCGTCTCACCGAGCTTTTGCACCTCCTTGGGCGAGAGGTGCTTGAAGACTTCACCCGCCTCTTCCTCGCCAAGGGACATCAGCAGGATGGCGGCATCGTTCAGGCCCTGATCGTCCATGGTGGTTTCACTCCGTGTGCATCAACGTCATTCGCCGTTGATCCAGGTCTTCACGATATTGGCCACGGCCACCGGATTGGCCTTGGCCAGCGTGCGCGCCTCCGACAGCCGCAATTGTTCCTGCGTCGGTGGCTGATCCCTGGCCTGCTCTGGCGCCGGCAGCGCCGGGCGCTCGATCTGCTCGGCGGCAATCGCATCCACCTTGTGCAGCGTTGCCGCGGACGCCGCGCCGCCCTGCCGCGCCGCCTTGAGCGCCGGGCGCACCACGCCCATCAGCAGCAGGGCTGCGGCCAACGACAGGCCGATCGGCATGCCCAGACTGCGGGCCAGCTCGATCACCTCGGGCTGCTTGTAAAAAGGCAGCTCCACCGGCGTGGCCGTATCGACCTTGAACGGCGCGTTCATCAGATTGACCGAATCGCCGCGCTCCTTGTTGTAGCCCACCGCCTCGCGCACCAGCGCCGTCATCTGCTCGATCTGCTCGGGCGAGAGCGGTTTGGCGACCGGCGGCTTGCCCGCCGCCTCGGCCACCGACTGGTAGTTGACCACCACGGCGGCGTTGACGCGCTTGACCATGCCCTGAGCGGCGCGCGTCACGCTGGTGGTCTTGTCCACCTCGTAGTTGGTGGTGATTTCACGGTGGCCGACGCTGCCGCCACCGGCGCCCGCACCGCCCTGCGCGCCGGCATCGGGTGCCGGGTTGGCGCCATTGACAGGGGCGTTGGCGTTTTGCGGCGGCTGATTGCTCACCGCCCCGGGTACACCCGAAGGCAGCTTGTCGCCCGGCTTGGCAGCGTTTTCCACCACTTGCTGGCTGCGCACGGCACTGGCATCTGCAGCCAGGTTGGGGCGGTGCTGCTCGGTGGTGGATTCGGTCTGGTTGAAATCAACCTCCGCATTGACCGTGGCCTTGACGTTGTCGCGCCCGACCACCGGCGCGAGAATATCCGTGATGCGCTGGGCATATTGCTGCTCCAGCTTCTGCACGTAAGCAAGCTGCTCGCCCGTGGGCGCGCCACCGCCTGCGCCATCGGGCGTTTGCGACAGCAGCTTGCCGGTATCGTCGAGCACGCTGACCGCCGCCGGTGCGAGGTCGGGCACGCTGGAAGCCACCAGATGCACGATGCCGGCCAACTGCGTGCGATCGAGGAAACGCCCCGGATACAAACTCACGAGCACCGAGGCCGAGGGTTTCTGCTGTTCGCGAAAGAATCCGTTCTGATTGGGCAGCGCCAGGTGCACCCGGGCGCTTTGCACCGGCGCGAGCGACTGGATGGAGCGCGTGAGCTCACCCTCCAGGCCGCGCTGGAAATTGAGCCGTTCCTGAAACTGCGTCACGCCGAAACGGCTGGTTTCGGTCACTTCAAACCCGGTCACCGATCCCTTGGGCAGACCCTGCGAGGCCAGACGCAGGCGCACGTCATGCACCCGGTCCGAAGGCACCATGATCGCGCCGCCGCCTTCGGTGTACTTGTAGGGCACGTTCATCTGCGTGAGCTGGGCAACGATGGCGCCGCCATCCTTGTCGCTCAGGTTGGAAAACAGCACGCGGTAATCGGGTCGGCTGGCAAAGAACGCGGCGGCCACCACCATGGCCAGAAACAGTACCAGCCCCAGCACCAGCCGCAGGCGCGCGGCGCGGTCCAGGCCGGCAAACCGCTGCGACCACGGCACGCCGGCCAGCGGCGGAGCGATCGGCATTTCGGCAACGGCAGCAGAGGGCATCGTCAGTTCCAGGCAAGGGCTAGTGCCACGCAGGGGCAGCGGCGGTGCAATGATTATTCCCGTCACCCCCGGCCGCGTTCCACCAATAAGGCGCCGGTTTGACCGGCTGTTTGCGCTGCTGCAGCCCGGGCACCGCCCTACGATAGGCCTACCTTCAGACCAGACCCACTGCCATGGACTTGCGCATCACCAGCACCCCCTTGCCGCTCACCAGCGCGCTGGCGGCGCGGCGCAATGCCGTGGCGCAGGGCGGCGCGTCAGAGGCCGGCTTCTCCGGCGCCCTCAAGGGCGCACTGAACGACGTCAGCAAGGCGCAGAACCAGGCCAACGAGCTGCAAAAACAGGTGCAGCTGGAAAACCCCAAGGTCAGCATTGAAGAAACCATGGTCGCGATCCAGAAGGCGCAGGTCAGCTTTCAGGCCACGCTGCATGTACGCAACCGGCTGGTGCAGGCCTATACCGACATCATGAACATGCAGGTCTGACGCTCTGGCGCCGGCTTGCGCCCCGGCCGCATCGGCCATCGGGACTGCCGGTGGCTCCTGCCTGCGCGTGCACCGCGTCTTGACAGCACTCGAACGAGAGGCGCAGGATGTCCCTCCTCGCACAGGGGTCATTTCGGCCCAAGGAGCTTCTCATGGCACAGGATTCGAGAGAACTGGTGGTACTGATCACCCACGGCACCGACCATGAACTGTCGTCGGTGGCGTTCACCATTGCCTGCGGCGGCCTGACCGCCGGCATGCGCGTGAGCGCGTTTCTGACCAGCTCGGCCGTCGATCTCGTGCGCCGCGGCAGCGCCGACCACACCCATGTGGCACCGCTGGACCCGCTGATGGCCCTGATGAGCGACTTCATGGCGCGCGGCGGCACCATCTTTGCCTGCACCCCCTGCGTCAAGGCGCGCGGCTACACGCAAGAGGACCTGATCGATGGCGTGGTGATCAGCGGCGCCAGCGCCATCCATGAGCGGCTGAAGACCGGCGCCGCCAGTCTCAGCTTCTAAGCACCCGGCAGCGGCTGCGCCGCATCAGCCCGCGTCAAACGCCGCCCGCAGCCACTGCACGCCCGCCGCTTCGATGAGCACCACGTCAAAACGGCAGGGCGGCAGCGGCTTGCAGCGCAGCAGATAGTGGCGCGCGGCAAAGACGATGCGCCGCTGTTTGCCCGTGCCTATGCTGGCGCCGGCACCGCCAAAATCGGCACGGGTGCGGCTGCGCACCTCGACGAACACCAGCGTGCCATCGCGCTCGCGCATGATGAGATCGATCTCGCCGCCGCCGCGTCCCGGCGTTCGATAATTGCGTTCGACCACCGCCAGCCCGGCCTCGCGCAGATACGCCAGCGCCGCATCCTCCGCCTGCTGGCCACGCACGCGGGTGGTTTCTGTTGCACCATCGCGCCTGCCACCAAGGAATCCCATTGAGCGCCTCCTATGTCACCGCACTTGCCGCCGCCCGCGATGTGGCGGCTGCGCAGGATTATCCAAAGAGTGCGCTCTACGTCGTCGCCACACCCATCGGCAACTTGGCCGACATCACGCTGCGTGCCCTGCATGTGCTGGAGCTGGCCGACACCTTGGCCTGCGAGGACACGCGCCATACGCAGCAGCTGCTGCGCGCCTACGGCATCCACAAAAGCCCCGGGCAATGGCTGGCGCTGCACCAGCACAACGAGGCCCAGGCAACGCAGGCCGTGCTTGCCCGGCTGGCCGAGGGCCAGCGCGTGGCCTATGTGAGCGATGCCGGCACTCCGGCCGTGAGCGATCCGGGCGCGCGCCTGGTGGCTGCAGTGCAGCAGGCCGGGCTGCGCTGCCTTCCGTTGCCGGGCGCGAGCAGCGTGGTCAGCGCGCTAAGCTGCGCCGGTGCCGTCGCGCCGGACGATGCGGCGGCGGGATTTGTCTTTGCCGGTTTTCTGCCGACCAAGGCGGCAGAGCGCAAGGCGGCGCTGGCACGGATCGCGCAGGAGTCACGCACGGTGGTGCTGCTGGAGGCGCCGCACCGCATCGCCCAGATCGCGCGTGAGCTGGAACCGCTGGGCCAACGCCCCGTGACGCTGGCGCGGGAGCTGACCAAGCAGTTCGAGGAAATCGCCACCGTGCCGGCCAGCGCCTGCAGTGCCTGGCTGGCCGAGACCGCGCAGCGCAGCCGCGGCGAATTCGCGATCGTGATCCATCCCCGGAGCCATGCCGCCAGTGCCGATGCCAACCAGGGCGAAGCAACCTTGCGCCTGCTGCTCGCCGAACTGCCGCTCAAGACCGCCGTACGGCTGGCGGCCGAGTTGACCGGTGCCAGCCGCAACCAGCTCTACCAGCGCGCGCTGGCGTTGCAAGGCGACGGCAATGATTGATTCAGCGGTGCCTCAAAGCGCCGCCATGGCGTCCCGCAATTCGCGCACCCCGAGGATTTCGCTGAACACCACCGGCTGCCTGCCAGGCGCATAGAGCACATACAGCGGCACGCCGCTCCTGCCCAGCGATGCCAGCGAGGCGGTGATGGCCGGATCGCGCCGCGTCCAGTCGGCCAGCAGCAGCGCCACCTTTTTGTCCGCAAAATCCTGGCGCACACCGGCGTTTGCCAGCGTGGTTTTCTTGTTGTACTGGCAGGTCACGCACCAGGCGGCGGTGTAGTCGACAAACACCGGCTGCCCCTGGGCCAGCAGCTCGGCCGGCAGCCCGGCGCGCCACGGCTGCCAACCGCCAGCCTGCGCAGACTGCGCCGCCGCAGGCGTGTGCATTTCAATGATTTTCGGGCCCAAAGCGCTTGCCAGCCATGCGCAAGCCGCTATTGATAAAGAAGCAAAAACCGTACGCGTACGGCCACTCAGCGTGAAGGCCCACACCACCAGCGCCAGCAGCACCAGCAGCACCAGCAGCGCGCCTGCGCCATCGATGCCGCTTTGCTGGCCCAGTACCCAGACCAGCCACGCCACGGTGGCAAACATGGGAAAGGCCAGCAGCTGGCGCAGCGTCTGCATCCAGGCGCCGGGCCGCGGCAGCAAGCCTGCCACCGCGGGCCACCAGCTCGCCAGCAGATAGGGCGCCGCCAGACCCAGCCCCAGCACGGCAAAAATCGCCAGCGCCTGCACCGCCGGCAGCGCCAGCGTGAGACCAAGCGACGCACCCATGAAAGGCGCGGTGCAAGGGGATGCCACCGCCACCGTCAGCACGCCGGTGAAAAAGGCATCGGTCACCGGATTCCTGGCCTGCGTCGCCGCCCAGCGCGAAGGCAGCAGCATGCCGACCTCGAACAATCCCGCCAGGTTCAGGCCAATCAGCGTGAACAAGGCGGCCAGCAAGGCCACCACCAGCGGCGATTGCAACTGAAAGCCCCAGCCCACGGCCTCGCCCGCCGTACGCAGCATGAGCATCAACGCCCCCAGCGCCAGGAAGGAGAGCACCACGCCCGCGGTGTAGGCCAGCCCACCCATGCGCTGCGCGCGCAGATTGCCCGCATGCCGCGCAAAGCCGACGACTTTGACCGCCAGAATCGGAAAAACGCAGGGCATGAGGTTGAGCAGTACCCCCCCAACCAAGGCTCCGACGAGCGCCAGCAGCCAAGCCTCCAGCGGCGCACGGCCGGGCACTGGAGCTGCTACCGGCGCCGCAGTCTGTGACACGCTCAGGGAGGCAGGCAGCGCCTTGACCGCCGGCCACGCGCCCGCCACCGGCAGACGCACACGCCAGCCCGTGCCGCCCTGGGCCAGCACCAGATCCATCGCCTCGGGGCTGGCGGCACGCTCGGGCGAGATCGGCACACGTGCCGTCCAGGTGGCACCGTCCCACTGCTGCACCGGGTCCTTGGCGTTATCCACCACCTCGGGCGTTTCAGGAAAGACCTCGAGCCGCTTGCCCTGCCAGGTCTGCGGCAGATGCTGCACGCGCAGCACCAGCGCATCCTGCTCCACCTGCGCGCTGCTCTCCCGGGCATTCATGTCGCCCGGGTGTGCCTGCGCGGCCGCGGCAAAGGCTGCCGCATTGGGCGCCGTCGTGCCCGCCAGCGGCACCTGCAACGTGAAGTTGCCCTCTTCCGGCACGCACTCCATGCGGCACACCAACCAGGCGGCCTGCAGATGAAACGTGGCTTGCGTCTCTCCCGGCGCTGGCTGGAACATGCTGGAGACCGTGACCGGCACCGGCAACAGCACTTGCCCCTCATAGCCGTAGTTGGCCAGCGTGCCTATGGGGATCTTGCGTGGCAACGGCCAGGCGATCTCACCTGCGTCCAGGCCAGCCGGAAGCTGCCATTGCAACTGCGTGGGCAGGCCGGAATCGCCTGGATTGAGCCAGTAGGTGTGCCACTCGGGCTGGTGCGTGAGCAGCAGGCCCAGGGTGAGTGGCTTGCCCGGCGCCACCCCCTCCGGCGCCTGCGCCACGAGCTCGGCCCGCACATGGTCAGTCGTGACCACGCTGCTGGCAGCGGGCATGGCTGTCTTTTTGAGCTGAAATTGGGCATTTGCGCCCGTGCACAGGGCGCCAGCAGCTATCAAAAAAAGAAATTGGCGGAAAAATGACGGCAATCGACTGAACATGGCGTTACATGGGAGCGGGTGCACCGCAATTGGTTCCGGCTGCGGTGCACTGGCGCATCTTAGCGATGGCTGCCGGCGTGGTTATCATGCGCCACCATGCCCTTTTTCGTGCGCCTTCGCCAGATGACCGCCGGCCTGCCGGGCCGCGGGCTGCTGGCATGGTTTACCCTGACGGTGATGGTCGCCGCGGCCGCGCCTCTGGCCTACGCACAGGGCTGGCCGGATGTCTGCAGCAGCGCCGGTGGGTCCGCGCTAGCCGCGAGCGCTGACGGCCTGCCGGCCGGCGGCGCGCTGATGCACTGCCCGCTGTGCCTGCCGACGGCGCCGCCGCCCGCGGCGTGGAGCATGCCACCCGCCACCGCCGTGGCACCCGCCGTGGCATTGCGCCCCGTTGCCGGCAGCACGCCAGCCGTCTGGCGCTTTGCCCTGCCGCCGGCGCGCGCATCACCCGGGCTCTGACTGCCACAACCACGCCTCCTGGTGCCGGCGCTTGTGCCGCCCCAGGCCTGTTTTCGCATTTTCAGAGTCTCTTCCCATGTCCCCATTTCTCTTGCGCAGCGCGATCGTGGCGCTGGCCTGCGCCACCTCCAGCGCGCTGGCCCAAACCCCTGCTGTCTCCATCTCCGGCGCCTGGGTGCGCGCCACCGTCCCGGGTCAGGGCGGCACCGGCGCGTTCATGACGCTGCAATCACCCCAGGCCCTCGAACTGGTGGGCGCCTCCACGCCGGTCGCTGGCGTGGCCCAGGTGCACGAAATGAAACTCGAGGGCAACACCATGCGCATGCAGCACCTGCCCGCACTGGCGTTGCCGGCGCACCAGAGCGTCACGCTCACGCCCGGCGGCAACCACCTCATGCTGATGGATCTCAAGCAGCCGCTGGCGGCGGGCAGCACCATTGCCATCACCCTGCAGTTCAAGGATGCCGCCGGCGCCGCGCTCACGCAAACGCTGCAGGTGCCGGTGCTCCAGCGGGCGCCCGCAGGCCCGGCCCCCGCCGCGGCGCACGGGCACCACGGCTCTTGATTACCATTGGCGCATGTCCTATCCGTCACGCCACTGGGCCGAGCTTTGCACGCGCGATTTCGCCGAGGCGCGCGATTCGGGGCTTGCAGCGCGGACCGTGGCGGTACTGCCGGTGGCGGCGATTGAGCAGCACGGGCCGCATCTGCCCTTGAACGTGGATGCGGCACTGCTGCACGGCGTGATCGACGCCGCGCTGGCGTTGCTGCCCGCCGATCTGCCGCTGCTGCTGCTGCCCCAGCAAGCCATAGGCCTTTCGACCGAGCACCTGTCCTACCCGGGCACGCTCTCGCTGGCGCCAGAAACCGTGCTGGCGCTCTGGGGCGAGATCGGCGCCGCGGTGGCGCGCGCCGGCATCTCCAAACTGCTGCTGCTCAACAGCCACGGCGGCAACGTCGCGCCGATGGACATCGCCGCGCGCACGCTGCGCCAGCGCCACGATCTGCTGGTCTACCGCTGCAGCTGGTTTGACCTGCCGCTGCCCGCAGCGGTAGAGAACCTTTTCAGCGCCGAAGAGCACCGCTTCGGCATCCACGCCGGGGCGATAGAGACTTCGATGATGCTGCACCTGGCGCCACACCTCGTGCGCATGGAGCATGCGCGCGACTGGCATTCAAGCTCGCAGGACCGCGCCGCGCGCCACGCCATCCTCGGCAACGGCAAGAGCGCGAAGATGGGTTGGGCCATCGAGGACTACAACGCCAGCGGTGCCGTCGGCAATGCGCCATCGGCCAGTGCCGACAAGGGCGCGCAGGTGGTGCAGGCTGCGGCGAAGGCGCTGGCGCAATTGCTGCTCGAGCTGCACGCACTGGCGCCGGATACGCTGGCGCGACGACCTCAGGCGTGAGTGATCAAAGTCGCATCGTCGGGCGCCGACAGATGCGGCACGGTGTTGAAGGTCTGCAGCATCAGGCGCCTGGCGCTGATGCTCAACTCACTGATGGCGCTGTTGCGCAGCCGCATGTTGAGCGCGATGCCGACTTCGGGCGTCAGACCCAGCACCTGCGCCACCGCCGTCGAAATCGGCCCGCCGCTGGACACCACCAGCACCTGCTGATCCCTGTGCCCATGGCGCACTTGCTCCAGCAACCCGTGCACACCGGCGGAAAACGCCTCCCAGTCCGGCATGCCGTGCGGGCTGATGGTGCCCGCCATCCATTGCGCCAGCGCGTCGCACAGCAGCCTGAAATGCGCCCGATAGCGCTCGGGCGTATCCGCCTTTTCCAGCGGCTCGGGGTGGATAGCATGGATCAGCGCCAGGCTGTCGTACTCGTCCAGCCCCGGCACCGCAACGGCCGGGGGCAGGCCCGGCAATGCCTCGCCTATGCCGGCGAGCGTCTGCGCGTGGCGCTTGAGCGTGCCGGTGAACACCGCATCGAAACGCTGGCCATGCGAGCGCCAGTGTGCGCCCAGGCGCCGCGCCTGCACGCTGCCACGCGCGGTCAGTTCGTCGTAGTTGGCGGCGCCAAACGAGGCTTGCCCGTGGCGCACAAGGTGGAGCGTTCCCATGAGCGGCGATTGTCCCGAGCGCCCCGGCGCGCGCTTGTCCCGGCGGCGACGCCGGGCCCGTCCTGCTGTCACCTACGCGGCAAGCATCCACAGCGCCGTCAGCGCCAGCACCAGCCCCATGCCGCGGTTGAACCAGAGCAGGCGCTGCCCCCGGGCCAGCCAGCCGCGCAGCAGCGCGCCCAGCGCCGCATAGGCAAAGTTGCTGGCAAAGGCAAAGCCGGCCATGACGGGTATCACCAGCAACAGGCGCGCGCCGCCATCGTCGCGGCCGATGATCCAGCTGGCCACGATGGCCAGCAGCATCAGCCACGCCTTGATGTTGACGAACTGCAGCAGCACGCCCTCCCAGAAACCCACCAAAAGATGCGAGCCATCCGCCTGCGCCATGCGCGCCGAGCGCGTCAGCCGCCAGGCCAGCCACAGCAGGTAGGCAATGCCCGCCGCCTTGATGGCCCAGCGCAGCGCGGGCAGCGCCAGCACCGCCGCGCCCAGCCCGGCAAAGCACAGCAGCAGCATCAGACACCAGCCCACCGGCACCGCCAGCACGAAGCGCAGCGCCGGCCTGAGCCCCCGGTTGGCGGCAATCGCCGTCGCCAGCGAGGTGTTGGGCCCGGGCGTGAAGCTCATGGCCGTGGCCAGAAGAAACAGGGCGGTGAATTCGGTCAGGGGCATGAAGGCGGCATGGTGCGCGAGCGAGGCATGCACTATAGGAATTTTTGACGGACCGCCGCCGGTCTAGTCGCCGCCCATTTCCACCGGCGCCAGGGCGGCCTGGTACAGGCGGCTCACTTCCGCGCAGGCCAGCGCGCATGAGCCGTCGAGCTGACCTGCCAACCCCTGCCATTGCTGCGCCATCTCACGGCGTACACCCGTGAGCCACTGCAACCGTTCCTGCACGTCCGGCATCGACCGGCCCTGTTCACACAGCCCGCTTGGCACAGCATCCGGCCGGGCGTCCAGGGCACGCAAAGCGCGCACCAGCACCCCACACGCCTTGGCCTGTTCGTGCAGCAAGGATGCGAGGCATGGATGCAAGGCGGTGCCCTGCGCCTCGCGCAGGCTCTCGAACACCAACTGCGTCAGCGCCCGCTCGCGCAGCAGCAAGTCTTGCAGCGCAGCCACCACCGGCTGGCGTTCACCCTGCTGCACTTCGGCGGCATAACAGACCGGCGAGGCCAGCGGCTGCACCGCATTGCCCACCAGGCGCAGGTGCGCCGCCGCAGCTTCCGCGATCTGCCGCAGCCGCTCGGCTGCCGGGACGATGGCGCTGATGCGATCAATGCCCTTGCCTGCGTACAAGGCCATGGTTTCGAGCTCGCCGGTCATGGAGCGCAAGGGCGAATCGGTGCTGAAGAGGTAGATCGGGCGGCCTTCTTCTTCGCCGATCACCTGCGGCGCGCTGGTGAACGGGTCGCCGCGCTCGCCGCGCGTGACCGCATTGGGCAGCACGCGCACCGCGGCGTGGGGCGGCCAGTTGACATGGAAGTCTTCGGTCAGCAGGGTGTCTGCGGCCTTGCCCGAGACCAGGCGCTGCTTGTGCACCTCGTGCGCGAACGATTCGGTGGTTGCCATCAACGCGGTGCCCAGCACGGCGGCCTGCGCCCCCTGCGCCAGCACGCGCCCGACATCGCGGCCGTCGGCCAGCCCGCCGGCCGCGGCCACGGGAATGCCGACGCAACCCAGCACCTCGTCGAGCAAGGGCAGCAAAGGCTGGCGGCCCCAGACATGGCCACCAGCCTCCACGCCCTGCGCGATCAGCGCGTGCGCGCCGGCGGCTTGCGCGTGCAGCGCGTCCCTGGCCGAACCCACCTGGTGCACCACGGTGATACCGGCGCTGCGCAGCCGCTCGATCACCCATGCGTCGATGTCCCAGAACAGCTCGACCGCGGACACGCCCAAAGCGATGCACAGGTCGACTTGCGAGCGCAGCAACGCACGCGCCGTGCCCGCCGGAATCAGGTTCACGCCAAAGGGCTGGTCCGTCAGGCGCCGCACCTGGGCCACCTCGCGCTCGATGAGCGCCAGCGGCTCGCGCACCATGCCGAGAAAGCCGAAGCCGCCAAAACCGCTGACGGCCGCTGCGAGCTCGGCGCGTGCCACGCCACCCATGCCGGCCAGAATCAGCGGCTGGCGGCAGCCCAGCAAATGGCACAGTGGCGTGGCTGCAAGCGAATGAATGTCGGGCACGGGGGTCTCCTTCGGAAACCCGATCATGCACCTCTTGAGCGCTGGACCACGCAGGCGCGCAGCATGTGCAGCAAATTGCGGTTGAGCTGCTCGCGGTCGAATTCGTGCGCCTCGCACAGCTGGCGCACCACGGCGCTGTCCTCGCCTTCCAGCGCCACCGCCATGTCCAGGCTGGGCGCATAGGGGCCGGTGTGCAGCACGGCCGCGTCGTAGACGCGGTCCGACAAGGGCAGGCGGCGCAAGATCGTGCCCAGCGGTTCGCCCAGCAGCGCATCGAGCTGGGAGAACAGCGCGCACAGATACATCTCGGCGCGCAGATCCTTGCCGACACCGGCTTCGATGAGCTGCTCGGCCAGGCGGGCGCGCAGCACCATGGTCTCGCGCACCGGGCGCAGGTCCGGTTCGGTGGATGCATTGGGCAGCTGGTCACCGAGCCAGCGGCTGATGGAGCCGTAGCCCATCATCACCAGGCCACGGCGCAGCGAATCAACCCCGGTGCGCAGCCCCAGCGCGGCCGAATTGGTGTAGGTCATGAAGCGGTAGGCGAGCAGCGGGTCTTCGCCCAGGATCTGCTCCTGGCCGTCGATCGACTGCTCGTCGTCAATCGCCTTGAGCAGCTTGAGCACCACCTCATGTGCCGCCTGCAGCGGCTGGTGGCGCAGGCTGTAGAGCACATCCTCGATCGGCCAGCCTGCCAGTGCCAGAGCGTTGCCCTGGTCCAGGCAATGCGCCATCAGCGCGCGGCTGGCCACGCCGTCGTACATCTGCCCGGCAATGATGGGGCTGGCCGCAGACGCGCCAGCCTTGGCGACGGCGGCCTTGCCGGCGTTCAACGCCGCCACGGCATCGCCGGGGTCCAGCATGAGGATGCTGGTGTAGAACAGGCTCGCGACCTCCGGCTCAGGCAGGCGCGCCAGTGGCCCGCTCCAGACCAGCTTGAGCCCCCTGCGCTGCGCCGCGCGCGCACGCGCCAGCAGGGCGGCATCGGCCAGCCAGGCGTCGGTCACTTCGATCGGCGGCGAGCCGGGCGGCGCATGCTGCAGCCAGTCGGCCAGGATCTGGGGCGTACGCGGCGCCAGCAGCAGCGGCGGGGAAGAAGACGTCCACAGTTCTTCTATCGTGCGCAGCAGATGCAGCGCATCCACGGCCACCTGCGCCTCGCCTTCGACGAACAATTGCACGCCCGCCATGCGGCGCGCCCCGTTCCACAACGGGCGATACCCCAGAACCAGACTGCCTAGAACCGATTGAACCATGGGCCTTGAAGCGAAGGTGATGCCTTCGAGCTATTGTCCGCGATCGGCCCCACGGAGCAGGCGGCCGTGCATCAATTGATGAAGTTGAACAGCGACAGCTTCTGCACCGAGGCGTAGGACTTGAGCGCGGCCTCGTAGCCCACATTGGCATTCTGAAAATCGGAAATGCCCTTGACCATGTCCAGGTCCTCGGCACGCGAGCGGTCGCCTTCGAGCTGGATGGAGCGGCTCTCCTGGTCGCCCGAGATGCGGTCCGCGCGGTTGAGCAACTCGCCGGCATAGCCGCGCACATTGCTCAGGCGCTGCAGGCCGGCATCGATGCTGGCGAGCGCCGAATTGCTGGCCTGCGCCGCCAGGATGCTGTCGGGCGCATTGGCAATGCCGTTGATGGCACTTTGCACGCTGCTCATCAGGCTGGCGCTGGGCGCAACGCTCACCGTATCTCCTATGGCGGGTGTTCCCTGCAGCGTGAACTGCAGCACCGTATCCAGCCCCTCGGTGATGGTGACCGGCATAGCCTGGCCGCTGAGCACGGCCGGCGTGCTGCCGGTGCTGGTGGTCACGGTGCCGTCGCGCGCAGTCTTGGTCAGCGAGTAATTCACTGACGTGGTGCCACCCGAGCTCGTCACGCCCGTCACCTGCAGCGCATAGCTTGCACCATCGAGCTGTGGCAGATTGGAGGTCTGCACCGCACTGGAAAACATGGTGCTCGTCGCGCTGCCACGCGCAAGCGTGGCGGTGTAGACGCCGTCGCGTACCGGATCGAACATCAGCGCCGCATGGCCATCCATCTGCGACGCTATCGCCACACCCTCGCTGGCGCCCTGGCCCGGCAGACCGTTGAAAACATAGTCCGGCGCGCCCGGCAGCGGTCCGACAAAGGGCGCCAGCGCACTGCCCAGCGACCCCAGCAGCGGCATGCCGTTGACATCCTTGCGGTTGATGACTTCCTTGAGCTGGTCTTGCAGGCTCTGCAGCTGCATGGCGTAGGTCTTGCGATCGTCCTGCGTCAGCGTACCGCCGCCGGCCGCAACGATGGCCTGGCGGATCTCTTGCACCAGACCCACCGCGTCGCCCAGCGTCGATTCGGCCTGGGCCACGTTGCCCTTCTGGATTTCCAGCTGGCGCTGCTCGGCCTGGATACGCGTGAGCCGCGTGAGTGCGCGCTCGGCCTGGGCGGCAGCCACCGGATCGTCACTGGGTCGCACCACGCGCTTGCCGCTGGTGAGGTTTTCCTGCAGATCCACCAGCGATTTCTGCCGCGTACCGAGGTTGCGGATCGCGCTGTCGTACATGTTGGCCGTGCCAACGCGGTAGAAACTGTCTGCCATGGCCGTCCTCCCTATCGGCTGATGACCGAGATCAGGTTGTCAAAGATGTTCTGCGCAATCTGCAGCACCTTGGCCGAGGCCTGGTAGGCCTGCTGGTACTGGATCAGCTTGGAAGCCTCCTCGTCCAGGTTCACGCCCGAGACCGCGGTGCGGCTCGCCTCCAGGTTGTCGGCGATCTGGCCGGAGACCTGGGCCGCGTAAAGCGCGCTTTGCGTGCGCGTACCCACTTGCGCCATGAGGCTGGCGTAGCCGTCGGCCATGGTGGATTCGTCAAACAGCTTGGTGTCGCGCAGATTCATCAAGGCCTTGGCGTTGCCCGCGTCACGCGTATACCAGTCGCCATACTGGGGATCGCTGGCATTGCCAACGTTCACCGTGTCGCCCACCTGCGGCGTGCCCTGCAGGGTGATGCTCCAGCCATTGACCGTGATCGGCTGGCCGGGCACATAGCTCTGCGCCGTGGCCAGCGTGGTCGGCGGGTTGCTGCCGCGATCGAGCACGTCAAACGTCCCCGCCGCGGTAAAGCGCAGCTGGATGCCGCCCGGATAGGTCGGCGGAAGCGCCGTATCGCCCAGTGGCGGCGGGGTAAACCCCGCGCCCACCTGCAGCCCCGCCAACTGCAGCGTGCCGGTGTTGGTCGTACCCATGGCAGCGTTGATCGGGTTGGCGGCCGCCAGATCGCGCGGCGATTTCACCAGAGCCTGAATGCTTCCCGCGGCGCTGGAAAACGGTTTGAACAGCACACGTTCACCGGCGGCGCCTGGCGCGGTGAACTGGAAATTCAGTCCATCAACCACCTGGCCGACGGTGAAATCAGCCACGTTCGTGACCTGGTTGTCCGAAAGGCGCACCACCACGCCCGCCGGCGGCGTGGTGAAGCGCACTTCGTAATCCGAAGCGGCGAACGCGGCGGGATTGGTGAAGGCCACCGTCCCGACCGTCGCCGGGTTGCTGCTGTATCCGGGCATGCTGACCGGCACCGAAAACAGCGGATTACCGGCCACGCCATCCAGCGTCAGTCCGTTGGCCTGCTGGGCATTGAGGGTTTGGCCAATGCTCAGCGCCATGCGCCCCAGCATGTTGCCGGCGTCCGTCAAATCGGTATTGGCAAAGCGCATCAGACCGGTCACTTCCCCGCCGCCGAGCAAATCCGTGCTCATCTCTATCGGCCTGCCACCCGGTGGCGTGAAGTACAGCGCGCGCTGGCCGCTGCCCGGAAAGCTTTGCGACTCGCGCACCGAGAGGCTGGCGGCCACGTTGCCCAGCACCAGCGCCTGGCTGCCGCCGACGAACACACCCATGGTGCCGTCATCGGCCGGTATCTGCGTCGTTTGCACATACTGGTTGAGCTCACGGATCAGCTGGTCGCGCTTGTCCAGCAGGTCGTTGGGCGTCTGGCCATTGCCCTTGGCGCTCGCAATCTGCTCGTTCACGGCGGCGATGTTTCTGGCGAGCGTATTGACATGGTCCATGTCGCTCGCCAGCTGCTGGTCCACCGCGTAACCCAGCTCCTGCAGCTGCTGGGCGCCCGAACGCATGCGCGCCGCCATCTCGTCCATGCGCGTGAGCGACACCATGCGGGCGGTGAGGTCGGTCGGCGAGCTGACGACATCGCCGAGCGAATTGAGCATGTCGTTGATCGACGCCCCCAGGCCCTGCGTTCCGCCCTGAAAGATGTTCTGCAACTGCAGCAGGCGCTGCGAGCGCACCCCATCACCCGCCTGCACCGATTGCGCCGCCGCCGCCTGGCGCGTCAGCAACTCATCGTGGTCGCGCAGCACGGTGGTGACACTCACCCCCTTGCCGATGTACCCGCCGCCGGTGAATTGGCCTTCCACCGAATTGAGCACCACCTTCTGGCGCGAGTAGCCCGCCACATTCACGTTGGAAATGTTGTGGCCCGCGGTCTGCAGCGCCACCTGGTTGGCCATCAGGGCGCGTGCGCCGACGTCAAGAAGCCCACTCATGGCTCAGCCCTCGTCATGCCTGTGTACCGCCTGCGCCGCGCGCCACTGACAGCGTGCTCTGGATGGCGCGACTGAGCTTGCTGGCGTACTGCGGATCGGTCGCGTAGCCGGCCTTCTGCAGTTCGGCCGCATAGGCCTGGGCCGAGCCCGACTTCGCCACCGCCTGCGCCTTTTCGTAGCGCGGGTTGTCCGTGATGAGTCGCGCGTAGTCGCGAAACGATTCCTCGTAGGAGTCGTAGGCGCGGAACTTCGCCACCACCTTGCGCGGCTCGCCATCGACATATTCGGTGGTGGTCACCTGCGCCACCTTGCCGGTCCAGCCACCGGTGGCCTTGATGCCGAACAGGTTGTGCGAGTTGCCGCCGCCCGCCGTCTGGATGGCGCTCCTGCCCCAGCCGGTTTCGTGCCCCGCCTGACCGAGCATGAAGGCGGCGGGAATGCCGCTTTCCTGCGCCACGCGCTCCGCCGCGGCGCGGTGTTGCTGAACGAAATCGTCACGGCCTTTCGATGGCGCCGTGGGTGCGGCCGTACCGGCAAAGCGGAACGTGCTCTTGCCCAGCGCTGAAGCCGCGCCGGCCGGTGCGCTGGCGGCCTCGCTGGCGCCCAGCTGACGCGAGAGCTCGCGCTGAATCAGGCCCGCCAGGCCACCGGGCTGGCCTGCCATCTGCACCGACATCTGCTGATCGAACAAATCCGTGGCCAGGCCCCCTTCGCCGCCACTGTCGGGATTGAGCTGCTTGGTCGACTCGCGCATGCTCTTGAGCAACTCGCGCATGAAGAGCGATTCAAGCTGGCGCGAGGCTTCCTTGAGCGCGGCGCGCTGCGCCTGCACATCGCCCTGCGCCGCCTGCAGCTTGAGCGCATCCAGGCCGCGGCCATCGGCGGCCAGGCCTGCAGAACCCACGACTGTCGGCGAGAGAGCCATCAAATCACCTCCAGCTCCGCGTTGAGCGCGCCCGCGGCCTTGATGGCCTGCAGGATGGCCAGCAGGTCTTGCGGCGTGGCACCCAGTGCGTTGAGCGAGCGCACCACGTCCGCCAGCTGCGGCGAGGCTGGCATCTGCTGCACCTGCCCGCCCTGCTGCTGGATGGTGATCGCGCTTTGCTGCGCCACCACGGTCTGGCCCTGCGACAGCGGGTTGGGCTGGCTGATGACGGGCGTGCTGCTGATCGTGACCGAGAGGTTGCCGTGCGCGATCGCGCAGGGTCCCAGCGTCACCGCCTGATTGAGCACCACCGAGCCGGTGCGCGCGTTGATGACCACCTTGGCAGCGGGCGTGGAATCGGGCAGTTGCAACTCCTCCAGCTCGGCAATGAAGGCGACGCGCGCACCGGGATTCACCGGCGCCTTCACCTGCACCGTGCGGCCATCGAGCGCCATCGCCGTGCCGGGACCGGAGCGTGCATTGATGGCCAGCGCCACCTTGCGCGCCATCTGGAAATCCGAGGCATTGAGCCCCAGCGTGATCGTGTCACCATCGTTCAGCGGCGTGGGTACGCTGCGCTCCACCTGCGCACCCTCGGGGATGCGCCCGGCGCTCAAATGGTTGATCTGCACCTTGGAGCCACCGGCCGACGCACCTGCGCCGCCCACCACCAGGTTGCCCTGCGCCAGCGCGTAGATCTGCCCATCGGCACCGCGCAGCGGCGTGGCAATCAGCGTGCCGCCGCGCAGCGATTTGGCATTGCCGATGGAAGACACCACCACGTCAATCGCCTGCCCGGGCTGCGCAAAGGCCGGCAGCTCCGCCGTGACCACCACGGTGGCCACGTTCTTGAGCTGCGGCGCCGTAGTGCCGGGCGGCAGCGAGATGCCCATCTGCTGCAGGTAGTTGGCCATGGCCTGCGCCGTGAACGGCATCTGCGTGGATTGGTCGCCCGTGCCGTCCAGCCCCACTACCAGGCCATAGCCCGAAAGCTGGTTGCTGCGCACACCCTGCACCGCCGCGATCTCCTTGACCCGCGCCGCTTGTGCGGGAGCCAGCCACGCCAGCAGCAGCAAGGCCAGCAGCCACGGCAACAAGGAGGATGGTGACAGGGATCTCATGCGCCCATTGTGGGCAGCCTGGCGGATTTCTAAAGTGCGAAAAACCAGGCTTTCATCGCGCTGTTGGGCGTTTGAGCGCTGCTTTTGCAGCATTGCAGAGTTTTGATGAAAAGTGGCTCTTATAGCGGATATTAGTGATGCCTCTTGCTCAGCGCTCTTTTGCCCACACCTTGGGAGTGAGGGCGCGCAAGCGCCCGCTCTGGGAGAAAGCAATGAGACAGCAGCAGATGGCGCGACTCATGGGTCGCTTGCCTGCGCTCACGCACCATCAGCGCCAGGCGCTCATGCAAGCGCTTGAAGCATTGAGCGCACGCGACCTGGCCAGCGCCGTCGCTCAAGCACGCATTGGCGAGCACCCTGCCTGCCCGCACTGTGCCAGCACGCATATCGTCAAAAACGGCTCGGCCAGTGGTCTGCAGCGCTACAAGTGTCGCCAGTGCCAGCGCACCTTTAATGCGCTCAGCGGCACACCTCTGGCGCACCTGCACCTGCGCGGCAAATGGGCGGCGCATGCCAGTGCGCTCAGCCAAGGCCTGACATTGAGCCAGGTGGCGCGGCGCCTGCACGTTGCGCAAAGCACCGCCTTTCGCTGGCGCCATCGGTTTCTCTGCTGCGCCAAGGCGCTGCAGGCCAAGAGCTTGCGCGGCATTGCCGAGGCCGATGAGTCCTACTTTCTCGTCTCCGCCAAGGGGCAAAGGGGGCTGTTGCGCCGGGCGCGTCGACGCGGGGGCAAGGCCCTTGCTGGCTGCAAGGGCAGCGAATACACCCCGGTGCTCATGGCCCGCGATCGCTCTGGGGCGACAGCCAATCTGATCCTGGACACGAGCAAGGCGCAGAGCGTGCAAGCGGCTCTCGGGCCGCGACTGGCACGTGACGCCATCTTGTGCACTGATGCAAGCCGCACCTTGGCGTGCGCCGCCCGGGCCCTTGGTGTTGAACACCGCGCGGTCAACGTCAGCAGGCATGGGCCGGTCAGTGGGCCGTGGCATGTGCAGAACGTCAACGCCTTTGTCAGTCGCCTGCGTCAGTGGATGGTGCGCTTCAAGGGGGTCTGCACCAAGTACCTCGCTTCTTACCTGGGCTGGTTTCGCGTGCTCGATCGCGCGCCTGCTGGCGGCGTGCAACCCGCTGCAATGCTGGCTTTGGCGATGGGGTAACGGATGCATCATCAATAATCGCTAAAAGAGCCTGAAAAGTGGCTCAAACGCCCTGTAGTCAATCGCTACCAGCTATCTTTCATGAATCACTGTTGCGCTTTGCCTCGCACCGCCTTGGCCGCCTGCACGGGCGCCGCATGGCGCACGCAGTAATACAGCCCATTGGGCACGCTGGCGATGAAATTCGGGCGCACGCGCGAATCGCCATCCTGCGCCAGCGCGGTGTCGTACAGGCCGCTTTGCACGTGGTACATACCGCCTTCGCGCAAGGCCACGCCGCCGCCATAAAAGCCCGCCGCCTCGGCCATCTCCAGCTCGGCGGCGGTGGGCAGCACCGCGCCTTGCGTGGCGCAGTAGCGCACCGCCACCTCGCGCGACACCAGCCGGTCCATATGCCCGGGCGCGGCGGCAATCCACTCGCCCGCACTGGCGGGCCGGCGGTGGGCGGAAAAGCGCGCGCCCTCAAAATAGTCGAACACCTGCGTGGCCAGCGTCTTGGCCAGCAGGTTCACCGGCACCGTGGCAGAAAAGCTTTGCGAGGCGCCGCTGCGCAGCTTCACCAGCGTGAACGTGGCCTGCACCAGGTTGCCATCCAGCCGTGTATAGGTGATGTAGCCCGCCAGCTGCACGCGGTCGATGCGCTTTTTGAGGTCATCGAGCACCATGGGCCGCTGCAGCTGCTGCGGCGTGATGTCGGCGAAATCAAAATGCAGCTTGGGGTTGGCCATCCCGCGCTGGCGCGCGAGCGCATCAAGCTCGGCGATCAGCTGCACGTTCAGGCTGCGCCCGAGCTCGTTGAGTGCGCCTTGCTGGGCATGTGCCTGCAGGGTGTCGACCGCCTGCAGAGCGGCGACCAACTTTTCCGGATCGCCCTTGCCCGCGTGCAGATTGGCAATCGCCTGGCGATCCTGCGCGTATTCGGCGAGGTCGGAGGCGCGCACCACCGCGATGTTGGGCCAGACGGCAAAGCGCTGCTGCGCCGGATCACGAAAATCCTGCGCGCCTGCACCGACGGTCAGGCTGCAGCACAGCCACAGCAACCACCAGCGCGCCAGAGTCGCCCACCGCATCACGGCCTCAGAAGGGGGTAATGCTGTTGAACGCGCGTGCCAGCCAGCCCATGGCCTGCACCTCGGCCTGCTCGCCCAGACCGCGCGAGATCACGCGCACATTGGCCACATACTGCGAATCGATGACGTTGCCGGTGTGCCCGTTGGGGCCGCGGCGCAGATGGCGCGGATCGACGATGCCCGAAAAACGCAGCACATCGACGGCGCGGTTCACGCCCACCTGCTTTTCGCCGGTGATGACCAGATTGCCGTTGGGCAGCACCTCGGAGACGATGGCGGTGACGCTGCTCTTGAACTGGTTGGTGCTGCTGGTATCGCCCTTGCCACTGAAGTCGCTGTCGTAGCCCGCGCCGATGCCGCTGCGCCCGGCAATCTTGCTGACCGCCCCGGGCGCCAGCAGCGGCAGCGCCGTGATGCTGCCGCTGTTTTTGGAGGTGCGGCCGACGTTGGACTGGCTGTTTTGCTTGGCATCTATGGTTTCGAGGATTTCGATCGTCACCAGATCGCCGACGAACCGCGCGCGCTGATCCTCCATCACCGGGCGGTAGGTAGCGGAGTTGAAAAGGCTGCCAGAGGCCGGCCCCGTGGCCTGCGGTGCGGGCGCCAGGCGCGGCGGCTCGGTGGGCAGCACATCCACCGGTGGCGGCGGATTGATGCTGGCACAGCCGGCAGCGAGCAATGCCAGGGCGCAGGAAAGCAAGCGGACAAGCATGGTGGCCCCCCGTCAAAGTTGCGACAGACGCGAGAGCATCTGATCGCTGGTCTGCACCGCCTTGGAGTTGAGGTCGTAGGCGCGCTGGGTCTGGATCATGTTGATGAGTTCCTCCACCACGTTGACGTTGGAGTTCTCGACGAAACCCTGCTTGATGATCCCCAGCCCATTGGTGCCGGGCTGGCCCTGCTGTGGCGCACCCGAGGCGGCCGACTCCTTGAACAGGTTCTGCCCCACCGGCTCCAGTCCGGCCGGGTTGATGAAGCTGGACATCGTGAGCTGACCAATCTGCTGCGGCGCGGCATTGCCGGCGACGGTGACCGAGACCGTGCCATCTTGCGCAATGCTGATGGCCTTGGTGTCCGGCGGCACCGTCAGGCCCGGCGCCACGGGCAGGCCGTTGGAAGTGACCACCCGCCCCTGGGAATCGAGCTTGAACGAACCATCGCGCGTGTAGGCCGTGGTGCCATCGGGCATGGAAATTTCAAGGAAACCCTTGCCGTCGATCGCCACATCCAGATTGTTGTCGGTCTGTTGCAGGCTGCCCTGCGTGAACTTGCGGCTGGTGGCCACCACGTTCACGCCCAGGCCCAGATGCAATCCGGTGGGCAGCTGGTTTTGCTCGTCGGTCTGCGCGCCGACCTGGCGCAGGTTCTGATAGACGAGGTCCTCGAACACCGCGTTGTTGCGCTTGAAGCCGGTGGTGGAGACGTTGGCCAGGTTGTGCGAGATCACGTCCAGCTGCGTCTGCTGCGCCGTCATGCCGGTCTTGGCGATCCAGAGCGAATTCATCATGGCGAAAACTCCTTATCCGTTGAGGCTGAGCAAGCGCCCGGCGCTCTTGTCGTCGCTCTCCGCCGTCTGCAAGAGCTTCATCTGCTGCTCGAACTGCCGCGCCGCCGCGATCATCCCGACCATGCACTCCACCGCGTTCACATTGGAGCCTTCGAGCATGCCGGCGCGCATCTGGGCGTTCGGGTCCTGCGCCAGCGGGTCACCGGCCGCGGTGCGAAACAATCCGTCATCGCCGCGTTTGAGCGGCGTATCGGCCGTTTCGGTGGCCAGCTTCAGCCGCCCCACCGCCTGCGCCGGCTGGCCCTGCAGCTTGGCAGTGACGGTGCCATCGCCACCGAGCACGATGTCGGCCCCCTGCGGGATGTCGATCGGCGCGCCGCCGTCGGAAAGCACCGACAAACCGTTGCCGGTGACCAGTTGCCCTTGCGCCGTCACCTGGAAGTCGCCGGCGCGCGTGTAGGCCTCGGTACCGTCGAGTCCCTGCACCGCAAACCAGGCATTGCCGACCGCCATGGCATCGAGCGGCCGGCCGGTGGTCTGCGCCGGGCCGGCGCTGGTGCGATGGCCGGATGTCGCCTCAAGCGCAAACACCCGCGTCTTGGCGCCGTCGCCCTGCATGGGCACCGAGCGGAAATTCGCCATCTCGGCACGAAAACCCGTGGTGGAGGCATTCGCCAGATTGTTGGCCAGCACCGCCTGGCGGTTCATCGAGGCGTTGGCGCCCGTCATCGAGGTGTAGATGATGCGATCCATGGCGCGTGCTCCTCAGCCTTGCTTCATCACCGCAGGTTGACCAGCGTGGACATCACCTGGTCCTGCGTCTTGATGGTCTGCGCATTGGCCTGGTAGGCGCGCTGCGCGGTCATCATGTTCACCAGTTCGGCCGTCAGGTCGACATTGGAATCCTCCAGCGCCCCGGCGCGCAGGGCGCCGAAGTTGCCGCTGGTCGGAGTGCCCATGATGGGTTGGCCCGAGCTGAAGGTCTCCATCCACAGGTTGTTGCCTACGTCCGCCAAGCCTTGCGTGTTGCGAAACGAGGCCAGTGCAATCTGCCCCTCGGGGCGGCTCACGCCATTGGAATAGCGCGTGAGAATGGTGCCATCCGGGCCGATGTTGATGCCGGTCAGCTGCCCCGAGGTGTAGCCATCCTGGGTGAGTTCGGTGACGGCGAATTTGGTGCCGAACTGCGTCGCCTTGCTCAGGTCAATGGTGACCGGGAACGGCGCTGGCGGGTTGTTCGGGTTGGTCAGTGCCGGGTCCACGGTCAGCGTCAGTGGCGAGCCGCTGGTCAGCACGCCCGTGCCGTCGAACACCAGCTGTCCCACCGGCGTCGCCACCACGGGCGGCGTCGCCGTCGGGTCATCGAGCTTGTCGTAGATGTCCCAGGTGTTGGACGTTGCCGTCTTCTGGAAATACAGACTGACAGGCACGGCCACGCCCTGGCTGTCGTAGACGTTGACCGAAGTGCCATAGGCCGAGCGCGGCGTCGCGGCAATCGGGGGCGGGCCGGCGCTGCCCGCCGCATCGGTGGCGCGCGCATCCAGGTTCATCGACACCACGACGTTCTCCGTCACCTTGGCCGCGATCGGCGCACCGGCCGGGAACACCATCGGGGTGGGCGAGCTGGCGCTGCGCTGCCCCGTCAGCGGATCGACCGGGTAGCCCATGAGCTGCGCCATGTTGTTGGTCAGGACGTTGCCCTTGTCATCGAGCTTGAAATTGCCGGCGCGCGTGTAGGCCATGCTGCCATCGGGCTGCCTCACCTGGAAGAAGCCATTGCCGTTGATGGCCACATCCAGGTTGTTGCCGGTAATGGAAATATTGCCCTGGGTGAACTGCTGCGCCACCGCATCCACCTGCACGCCGATGCCGGCGTTGTTGCCGCCCGCCGAGCCGATGGCCGTGGCCACCATCTCGGCGAACTCGGTGCGCGAGGCCTTGAAGCCCACGGTTTGCGAGTTGGCGATGTTGTGGCCGATCACGTCCAGGTTCTTGCTGGCAGCGTTGAGACCGGTCAATCCTTGCTGGAATCCCATGGTGTGCTCCTGAAAATCGCTGGGCTGGTGTCAGACAACGCCACGAATGGCGGAATAGGCGACGGTGGAGCCATTGCCCAACGTCAGCGTGAGGCCCTTGGCGTCGGTACCCGTGGCGAGCACCGGCTGCTGCATCAGCGGCGTGGCGGTCACGGCATCCTTGCCGTTGGCGGCAACGACGCGGTAATGCAGCGCACTGGCGTCGCCGCTGTAGCCGCTCGCATCCCACTCAAAGGCGTGGCGTCCGCCGCCCTGCGCACCCAGCGGCACGCTGCCAACCACGTTGCCGCCGGGGGTGACGACTTCCACCTTCACGTCGGTCGCCGCCTGGTCCAGATCGAACAGTCCCTGGCCCTTGCCGGCGCTGACGCTCAATGCATCGCCCTCGGCCAAGACCGAGCGGCCAATCAGCGAGACGCCCGCCAGCTGCTGCATGCCGGCGAACTGCTGCGACAGCGACTGCACCGTCTGGTTGAGCTGCTGAATGCCGGTGACGGTGTTGATCTGCGCCATCTGCGTCGTCATTTGCGCGTTGTCCATCGGATTCATCGGGTCCTGGTGCTGCAGCTGCGCCACCAGCAGCTTGAGGAACCGGTCCTGCATCGCGTTCGGGTCGGTATTTTTCTGCGTGGTGCTGGACGTGCTCGCGGCGCCGGCATCGAGCGCGCTGGTGTCTATGGGGCTCATGAACATGGGATGGCTCCGGGGCTCACTGGCCCATCTGCAAGGTCTTGAGCAGCAGCCCCTTGGCCGTGTTCATCACCTCGACGTTGTTCTGGTAGGCGCGCGAGGCGGAGATCATGTTGACCATCTCCTCCACCGCGTTGACGTTGGAATGCGTCACATACCCCTCCCCATCGGCCAGCGGGTTGGTCGGATCCAGCACGCGCCGCCCGGGCGTATCGCTTTCCTGGATGGTGGAGACCTTCACGCCGGCAGCGCCATCCGTGCCCATGGGCGTGGTCTGGAATACCACCTGGCGCGCCTTGTAGCTCTGACCATCGGGGCCTGCCACCGCGTCGACGTTGGCCAGATTGCTGGCCACCACGTTCAGGCGCTGCGCCTGCGCGCCGATGGCGCTGGCGGAAATGTTGAAGATGGAGAACATCGACATGGCGGCTCCTCAGTGCAGCGGCTACTGGCCGGTGATCGCACTCTGCAGCGTGCGCGACTGGTAATTGATGAAGCGCAGCGTGGCCTCGTAGCGCACCGCGTTGTCCATGAAGGCCGCACGCTCGCGGTCCATGTCCACGCTGTTGTTGTCCAGCGCCGGCTCGGTCTGCAGCGCATA
Organism: Comamonas sp. SCN 65-56; assembly: GCF_001724135.1. Taxonomy (GTDB): domain Bacteria; phylum Pseudomonadota; class Gammaproteobacteria; order Burkholderiales; family Burkholderiaceae_C; genus Comamonas_C. The sequence goes on from NZ_MEDS01000025.1 coordinate 89,446, forward strand.
GCCGGGCTGCTGCGGCCCGGAAGCCACCGGATGCAGCGGGATATGGCGCGGGTTGCTCGTGCCCTGCGCGGCAAGCCGGCTGCCGGCCGACGACGCATCCGCCTGCTGCAAGGCGTCGGCAAATTTGAAATCCCGCGCCTTGTAGCCCGGCGTATCGGCATTGGCAATATTGCTCGCGAGCACGCGCTGGCGTTCGGAGCGCAGCATCAGCGCGTTGCCTTGCAGATTCAGCGAAGAGGTCAGTTTGTCGAGCATGCTTTGGCCTCGCATGGTGCAGAGGATGGGTCGTCAGGGCCACGGGGACTTCATGGCGTGCGTCGATTATGGAAACCGCGGCCGATTTCTAAAGGGCAATAAGCGCTGGCTGCCGGCCGCTGTTTCCCGCTTCAGCGCACCGGCAACTGCCCTACAGTGGCAGGCGTCCCATAGTCCCTGTGCGGGACTGAAGCAAGACTGGAGGTTGGGCACCATGAAGCTATTTCGCCTGATGCACGTCATGACCGTCGCGGCTCTCTCGCTGCTGCTGGCGTGGCCTGCGCATGCACAGCAGCAGGTGAACACGCCGCAGGACCTGGTGGCGCTGACGCAGCAATGGGTGGACCAGGCGCTGGCCCAGCTGCCCGCCGATGCCTCGCCACTGCGCATGCAGGTCCAGGTCGGGCAGCTCGACTCACGCCTGCGGCTCGCACCGTGCCAACGCGTGGAACCCTATCTGCCCCCGGGCGCACGCCTGTGGGGGCGCACCCGGCTGGGCTTGCGCTGTCTGGAGGGTGAAACCCGCTGGAACGTTTTCCTGCCGCTCACGGTGCAGGCCTTTGGCCCGGCCTGGGTGCTCACCGGCAACGTCGCCAGCGGCGCCACGCTGACCGAAAGCGATGCCATGCAGTCCGAAGTGGACTGGGCCGCCAACCCCGCCGCGGTGGTGACCAACCCGCAGGCCTGGGTGGGCCAGGTCGCTGCACTGCCGCTCTCCGCCGGGCAGGCACTGCGCCAGAACATGGTGCGCGCGCCCTATCTGTTCAAGGCCGGCGCGCCGGTACAGATCCGGGTACAGGGGCCGGGCTTTGCCGTTACCTCGTCGGGCCAGGCAATGGCTGCCGGCGCTGCGGGGCAAAATGTGCGCATACGCATGGCCAATGGCAAGATAATATCCGGCATTGTCAATTTTGACGGAACAATTGAAGCGGCTTTATGATGCACTGGTGCTCCGCCAACAAATTCCCTCAAGATCGATGCGGAGTTGCCGTTAACCTGCCTACAGGCCCCATGCCATGTCCGGGGCGGCGGAGAGTGTCATGAAAATCGGAAACAACGCAGACCTTGCCAGCACGCTGTCGCACACCGCTGCCGCCAAGCAACAGGCCAAGGTTGCAGCCACGCCCGCCCCTGCCGCTGAAACCGCTGCACGCTCCGCTGCCAAGGCGGGAAACGCCGGCGTGCCGGTCACGCTCTCAGAGAACGTGCTCACGGCCGCGCTGGGGCGCAGCGCCACCGATTTCAATGCCGAGAAGGTGGCCGCCGTCAAAAGCGCCATTGAAAAGGGGAGCTTTCGCGTGAACGCCGAAGCGGTGGCGGACAAGATGCTGGAAAACGCCGCCGAAACCCTGTCCTACGCGCAGGCGCGTCGCAGTCACTGAACCCCAAGACGGCTCCATGCCTGTGGGCACCCCGCTGGACCAACTGGAAGCTGCGCTGTCCGAGCTCCAGGCCAGCATTGCCTCGCCCAACCCCGATGCCGTGCCAGCGCGTGCGCAGGCCGTTCGCGCCGCTATGGGCGCACTGGCCGACTGGATGGCCCAAACCACCGAGAGCCAGCGGCCGCATGATTGCGCATTGCGCCTGCAGGCGCTGGGCGCACGGCTGGGCAGCACCCGCGAGCAACTGGCGCGCATGCTGGCAATCACCGGGCAGCAAGCGGCATCGCTGCTTCCCCCGGCCGATGCCGTCACCTATGGGCCATCGAACGCCAGCAAGGCGAGGATCTACCGCGCGCCCGGTTGAATCCTGACCAAGCCACCAGATGCGTGCCGTATTTCAGACTCCTTCCCCCTTTGGGGGAAGGCATGGATGGGGGCCCGCACACGCAGAACGCTGACCTTCAGGTGCTGCAGATCCCCAATGGGGAAGGAGCAACAGCCACCTGAGGCATGTGCCGATCAAGTCAATGCTCGCGCATCTTGTTGCGCAGGCGCGCCACGGCTTGGCTGTGCAGTTGGCACACACGCGATTCGGTCACGCCCAGCACCGCGGCGATTTCCTTGAGGTTCATGTCCTCTTCGTAGTACATGCCCATGATGTGCTGCTCGCGTTCGGGCAGCAGCTTGATGGCGGCCACCAGCGCGCTGCGTATGCCCTGTTCACGCAGCAGCGTGACCGGATCGGCCCCCTCGTCGGCCACGTTGCGATCCAGAAACCCGTCGCTGCCACCGTCCTCATCGCTCGCGTGGCCCATGTCCTCCAGATAGACCAGCTGTGCGCCGCGCACCTTGCCCAGCAGCGATTGGTAGTCGGCCAGCTCCATCTGCAGCTCCCGGGCAATCTCCGACTCGGTGGCGCAGCGGCCGGCCTTCTGCTCCGCGCGGCGCACCGCCTGTTCGATGTCCTTCTGGCTCTTGCGCGAGCTGCGGCTCATCCAGTCGTTCTCGCGCAGCTCGTCAAGCATGGCGCCGCGGATGCGCTGGGTGGCAAAGGTCTCGAACTGCACGCCTTGCGTGACTTCGTAGCGCGTCAGCGCATCATTGAGCCCGATCAGGCCCACCTGGATCAGATCGTCCAGCTCCACATTGGGCGGCAGCTTCGCGATCATGTGGTGCGCAATGCGCCGCACCAGCGGCACATGCTGGTGAAACAAAGCGTCGCGGTCGAGCTGGCCTTTGGCGGTGTACATGCGAAAAATTCAATGCGGCTGGCCAAGATGGTAGCGCGTTGCGCCCGGGCTGTACGCCGGCGCCGTGCCGACCTCCCGGCCAGCCATGGTGCAGGCGTTTTCCAGCAGCTGCAGCGCCAGCGCACCGAGCTCTGCCTCGTCACCTGCGTTCACCACCCCCCCGCGCAAACGGGTGCCGAGCCACTGCGCACTGCCTCGGCGCAGCGCCTGCAACACCCGCTCGCCACCGTCGCGCCGGCTGCCCGGCGCCTGCACCACGGCCACCGTGCACGGCAGGGAACTGCAGGCCGCCATCTGCTTGAGCAGCGAATAACTGCGCAGCAGCGCCGCCTCACCCGGCGTGGCAATGATGAGCGGGGTCACGGCTTGGTCACGCATCAGTGCGGCAACGGTAGGCGCCGTCGCATACAGCAGCACCACCGCAAACGGGTGGACGACATCCGCCAGCGCCTGCACCGCCGCGGCGCCTTCCCCATCCATCAGCTGCGCCAGCCCGCGCGCGGCAGGCACCACGGTCGGCATACCCATGTCGTCGGATCGCGGGGATGCCTGGCGTGCCAGCCACGGCGCAAGGCCCGGCTCCTGCGCCTGTTCTTCTGCCGTGGCATCCAGCACCAGCACCGGATAGCCCTGCTGCTGCAACTGCATCGCCAATTGCCACAGCACTTCCAGCTCCATCGTCGCCTCGGGATGGCTGAGCACCGGCAGCAGACGAGGCCCCTGCCCGGCGGCAAAGCCGAGCAACCCTGCGCCCTGGTGAATCTCAGGCAACACTCGCCAGCTCCGTGTCTGCCGTCAGCGCCACCGGCGCCTGGGTGAAAAAGTAGTTGAGTTCGATGTCCTTGGGGTCGAACGCCGACTTGACCGTGCTGCGCATGGACGCGGCCACCAGCTGATTCGCATCGGCAGCCTGCCAGTCCTCGGGCACGCGCTGGCCATTGGTCACGCCGCGCAGCACCATCTGGTGGCGAATCAGCGCATCGATCGCCGGCCCCAGCTTCACCGCCTCGTCGATCTTGGAAAGCAAGGCCTGCTGCGCGCCCGTGGTCTTGAAGCCGGCCAGCACATCGTCAAAGGTATCGCCGTGGTTGCAGGCGTTGAGCACCAACAGTCGGCGGATGCCTGGCAGGTCCAGCAGCTGCAGCATCTCCTGGCGGCGCGGATCGCGCGGGGCGATGCCGGTGGTGTCGATCAGCACCATCTTCTTGGACGACAGCAAACCCAGCAAATCCTGCAGCGCCGCGCGGTCATGCGCCAGGTGCGCCACCACGCCCAGCATGCGGCCATACGAGCGCAGCTGTTCGTGCGCGCCCACGCGGTAGGTATCGAGCGTGATCAGGCCGACGCTGCCGGGCCCGTGCACGCGGGCGCACAGCGCCGCCAACTTGGCAGCAGTGGTGGTTTTGCCCACGCCGGTCGCGCCCACCAGCGCGTAGATGCCGCCCTCTTCGTACAGCGGCAGCTGCAACGCGTCCGTCTTGAGATTGCGCTCGAGCACCGCCATCAGCCAGTGCAGCGCATTGGCTGCCGGCAGGTTGTCGGGCAGGTGCTCCAGCACCGCACGCGACAGCGCGGGCGAATAGCCGGAGCGGATCAGCTTGAGCATCAGACTGGATTGAATCGGGTTCTGCCTCGCCTGCCCCAGCCACGCCAGGGTATTGAAGCGGTCCTCGATCAGGTCTTTCATCGCCTGCAGCTCCTGCATCAGGTGCTGCTGGCCCACCCCTGCGGCCAGCGTGGGTGCGCTGGAGGCTGGTGCACTGCGCCGCGGCGCGGGCGTTGGCAGCGCGCGCTCGGACAGCGGCTGCGCAGTCTCACTGCGTCGCACAGTAGCGGCCGGGGCCGACGCTGCTGCCGCTTCAGCACCCGCTGGCGCAGCGCCGCCGTGCAGCGCCTCATGCCGACGACGCAGCATACGCTCGCGCACATAGTCCTGGAACGAGAGCGTGCTCATCGCCAGCTTTTCCGTGTCCTTGGCCACCGAGCTGCGCACCAGGCCTTCCGAGGCGTGCTGGCTGCGCAGCGGGCTCGCCGCGAAATCATCGGCGCGCTCCTGCAGGCGCCCGCGCGGCTGCGATGGCGGCGCGCTCACCGGCTGCAGGCGCGCCTGCATCTGGCTTTGTGCTTCCGGCAAGGTGTCTTCTGCCGTAGCCACCACTTCCACGCCGCCGTCGACCGGTCGGTTGGAGAGGATGAGCGTGCCATCGCCAAAGGTCATGCGTGCCTTCGCCAGGGCCTCGCGCGCGGTGGGGGCGTGAAAACGCTGGATGTTCATGAAGTTGCTCCTTTGAGGACGGGACCAATGCGGATGGTGTGGGATTCAGGAATTTCGCTGTGCGAGAGCACCTGCAGGCGCGGTGCCATGCGGCGCACCAGCCGGGCAATCGTGCTGCGGATCGCATCGGGCACCAGCAGGCAGGCGGGGATGCCCAGCTCTTCCTGCTTGTTGGCGACTTCGGCCGCCTTGTGCGTCAGCAGGTCGGCCACGCCGGGGTCCAGCGCCGGGCCATTGCTGCCCGCCAGCGCCTGCACCAGCAGATGCTCCAGGCCGGGTTCGATGGCGATCACGCTGAGCTCGTTGGTCGGACCGTAAATCTGCTGCACGATGGCGGGCGCCAGGGCGATGCGCACCTGCCTGACCAGCTCCGCCGGGTCCTGCGTGCTGCCGGCGAATTCGGCCAGGGTTTCGATGATGGTGCGGATGTCGCGGATGTGCACGGCCTCTTCCAGCAAGAGCTGCAGCACTTTCTGGAACGTCGTGATCGAGACCATCTTGGGCACCACTTCTTCAATCAGTTTGGGCGCGAGACGCATCACGTGTTCGACCAGTTGCTGTGTCTCGGTGCGGCTCAGAAGCCGCGCCGCCTGCACCTGCATCAAGTGTGACAAATGGGTGGCCATCACGGTTTCCGAATCAACCACGGTAAAGCCCGCCATTTGCGCCGCTTCCTTCTGCGCCGCATCGATCCAGTGCGCGGGCAGACCGAAGGCCGGGTCGGTGGTCGCGGTACCGATCAGCGGCGTGCTGATGCCACCGGGGTTGATCGCCAGAAACATGCCGGGAAAGGCCTCGCCCTCGCCCACTACCACGCCGCGCAGCAGGATGCGGTAGCCGCTGGGCTTGAGCTCCAGGTTGTCGCGCACATGCACTGCCGGCGGCAGAAAGCCCACCTCCTGCGCAAACTTGCGCCGCACGCCCTTGATGCGCGTGAGCAGGTCGCCCTGGCGGTTCTTGTCCACCAGCGCGATCAGGCGATAGCCCAGCTCCAGGCCCAGCAGATCGACGGGCTGCAGATCGTCCCAGCTCGCCTCGCCATCGCTCACGGGCGCTGGCGCCGCTTCCTCGGCCGCCGGCTTCTTCTGGCGCTGCAACAGCATCCAGGCGATCCAGCCCAGGCCACTGCCGATGATGAGGAACACCGCATGCGGCATCCCCGGGATCAGCCCCAGCAGCACCAGAATGCCGCCGGCCATGCCCAGCACACGCGGCGACATGAAGACCTGCTGCAGGATCTGCTTGCCCACATCGTCGTCGCGCGCACCCACGCGCGAAACCACCATCGCCGCCGCCACGGAGATCAAGAGGCCCGGAATCTGCGCCACCAGTGCATCGCCCACCGCCAGCAGGATGTAGCTGTTGGCCGCCTGGCTCGCGGAGAGGCCATGCGACAGCATGCCGATGGCAAAGCCGCCGATGATGTTGATGATGAGGATCAGGATGCCGGCAATCGCATCGCCGCGCACGAACTTGCTCGCACCATCCATCGCACCAAAGAAATTGGCCTCATCCTGGATATCGATGCGCCGCTGCTTGGCGGTTTTCTCGTCGATCAGGCCGCTGTTCAGATCCGCATCCACCGCCATCTGCTTGCCCGGCATGGCATCCAGCGTGAAGCGCGCCGACACCTCGGCGATGCGCTCCGCGCCCTTGGTCACGACGACGAAGTTGATCACCACGAGGATGGCAAACACGATCAGGCCGACGGCGAAATTGCCGCCGATCAGGAAGTGGCCGAAGGCCTCGATCACCGCGCCGGCCGCGCCCGGGCCGGTGTGGCCATCGAGCAGCACCACCCGGGTCGACGCCACGTTGAGCGACAGCCGCATCAGGGTGGTCAGCAAGAGCACCGCCGGGAATGCCGCAAAATCCAGCGGCTTGATCATGTAGGCTGCCACCATCATCACCATCAGCGCCACGGCGATGTTGAAGGTGAAGAAGGTATCGAGCAGCCACGCCGGGAAGGGCAGCACCATCAGCGCCAGGATGGCCACCACCAGCACGGGGATGGACAGCCCCTGCAGCGCGGACCGGTTGTCGCCGGCCCAGGTACGGACGGATTGGATCGAAGGGCTCATCGTGCGCTACCTTGCGCCAGGGGCGAATGGGGATCGAGCTCGGGTGGAATGTGAGCATCCGGGATGGGCTCGGTGTCGGGCATGCGCGCCTCGCCGCGCAGCGCCGCCTTGAGCCGGTACACATAGGCCAGCACCTGCGCCACCGCGGTGTAGAGCTGGGCCGGGATGGGCTGTTCCAGATCCGCATGCGCGTACAGCGCCCGCGCCAGCATGGGCGAGCGCAGCACCGGCACCTTGTGTTCATTGGCCAGATCGCGGATGCGAAAGGCCACCAGATCCGTTCCCTTGGAAATCACCTGCGGCGCGCTCATGGTGGAATCGTCATAGCGCAGCGCCACCGCATAGTGCGTCGGGTTCATCACGACAAAATCCGCCTCGGGCACGCGCCGCACGCTGGCGCGCTCCGCCACCTCGCGCTGCTTCTGGCGAATACGCCGCTTGATCAGCGGATTGCCGTCGGAATCCTTGTGCTCCTGCTTGACTTCCTCGTGGCTCATCTTCAGGCGCGATTTGTGCAGGTACTGCTGCAGCGGCACGTCCACCACGGCAAACAGAAAGACCACCAGCAGCAGCAGTGCCAGGCCGGTGCCCATCCACTCGCCCGCCTCGCGCAGCGACGGCGCACTGGGCTGCAGCACCAGCTGCGCCATTCTCTCGGCGCTGCCGGCCATGTACTTCCACGCCGCCCAGACCAGCACCGTGGCCAGCAACAGCATCTTGCCGAGGTTGGCCATCTTCTGCCCGGACACCAGGTTCTTGGCACCTTGCAACGGGCTCAATCGACTGAATTGCGGCTGCAGCGCCTTCAGGCTCCAGATCCATCCGCCCGAGCCCAGGCTGGCAGCGACAGCCGCCACCGCCGCCAGCAGCGCCAGGATCAGGCTGATCACCAGACCCGCCAGCAGCATGGGCTGCAGCCGCGCCAGCATGCTGGCCGGCACCTGGACGGTGGCGGCATCAAAAGTGAACTGGCGCACCATCTCGCGCAACAGGGCATCGATCATCGTCGGGAAGAAGGTCCAGAGGATGAGCCCCAGCACGCCCAGGACCGCCAGGTGCGACAACTCCTGCGAACGCGGGGCCTGCCCGTCTTCGCGCGCTTTCTGGAGCCTGCGCTCCGTTGCCGGTAGTTGTTTGTCTTCGCTGGAGTCCATGACTGGCCTGCTTTCAGGTCAGCCCATTGTCGGAACAAGCGCGAAGGACTAAAGCGCGAACAGGGGGTGGAGTGCGCCGCTATTCAGCAGGAAGACCGTGCTGCGGAAAACAGCAAATTGATAGCTGCTTGCGCTTGTCCATCCTGCGCAAAGCCGTATTTTCATCTCAACAACTCAAAAACCGAGGCTGGCCAGCAGATCGTCCACCTGCGACTGGTCGGTCACTACGTCTGCCGTCTGTGCCGGGTCCACCACCGGACCTTGCAATGCCGCAGGCGCCTGGGGCGTTGCGGGCACCGGCACGTTGCCTGGCGGCGCCGTCTGCACCACCAGATGCAACAGCTGCTCTTCAATCGTTGCCGCCAGCGTCACCACGCGGGCGATGACCTGGCCCGTCAGGTCATGGAAATCCTGGGCCATCATGATTTCCGTCAGGTGCGAATCCAGCGCGTCCCCCGCCTTGCCCAGGTCCACGAGGAAGTTGTAGACCTCGCCCCTGGCCACCACGGCCACCGGATCGGCCACCAGGGACTTGAGCACCCGCGCACCGTCATCGGCCACCTGGTCGCGGATGTTCTTGGCCATCTCCACGCGGCCCAGCACCTTTTCTGCCGCCTGCCCGGTCAGGCGCGAGATGTAGGAAAGGCGGCTTTGCGCATCCGGCAGCTCACCCATGGTGCCGCGCAGCTGGTTGGCGTAGCCGAGCTCGGTCAGCGCCGTGTGCAGCTGGCGTGTGAGCTGGCCTATGCGGGTGTGAACGTCGTCGGCCTCGGCAGCGGGTGGATCGGCCCTGGGTTCATCCTCACTCATGCGGCAAGCCCCAGCTTTTTCAGAATGAGCGTGACTTTCTCTTCCAGTGTGGCCTTGGTGAAGGGCTTGACGATATAACCCGCCGCTCCGCCCTGCGCCGCGGCCACGATGTCTTCCTTGCGCGCCTCGGCCGTCACCATCAGCACCGGCAAGTGCTTCAAGGCGTCGTCCTTCTTGATCTCGCCCAGCAGCTGAAAGCCGTTCATGTTCGGCATGTTGATGTCCGAGACGACGAAATCGAACTTGGTGGTACGCAATTTTTGCAGCGCGACCACGCCGTCTTCGGCCTCATCGGCCTCGGTGAATCCGCTCTCCTTGAGCAGATTGCGCACGATGCGGCGCATGGTCGAAAAATCGTCAACGATCAGAAAACGAAGGGGTGAAGACACAAGAGACCCTTTCGGTCGAAAAACAGGTGAATACGATTGTCATTGCAACCGGAGCACGCGCCAAGCGCTTACCCGGGCGCAGCCTTGACCAAATTGTCGGGCTTTTTGTCTTCAGGTTCGGCAGGCACGGTGATCGTTGGCAAGTCGCGGCTCATCAGGCGCTCTTCCGCCTCCTTGGTGAGCACGGTGATCGTGATGCGCCGGTTGGATGCCGCGCGCGGGTCCTGCGGCTCCAGCGGATCGCTGGACGCCAGACCGACCACGCGCACCAGCTTGCTGTCGGGCATGCCACCGGCCACCAGCTCGCGGCGCGAGGCATTGGCGCGGTCGGCCGACAGCTCCCAGTTGCTGTAACCGCGATCGCCATTGCCGTACGGCGTGGAGTCGGTATGACCGGCAATGCTGACGTGGTTTTCCACTCCGCCCAGCGCCCCGCCGATGGCGCGCAGGATGCTGCGCATGTAGTTCTTGACCAACGCGCTGCCGCTGTCGAACATCGGTCGGTTCTGGTCATCGACGATCTGCACCTGCAGGCCATCGGGCGTCACGTCGATGCGAATCTGCGAGCGGTATTCCTTGAGCGCCATGTCCTGCGTGATGACGGATTCGAGCTTGCCCTGCAATTCCTTGATGCGCTGCGCGTCAACGCGGGCGCGCTCGGCGCGCTGCGCCTCGATGCTTTGTGTCTGCTTTTGCTGCTGGCTGGAATGGCCCTTGCTCGCATCGCTTTCGCTGCGTTTCATCTGGCCGTACACCCGGGCCAGATCGGTGCCGCCGCCCTGGATCACGCTGGAGCTGTTGCCAGCGCCGTCCCCCCCCTGCATCGCCACCTTCATGGGCGATGCGAAATATTCGGCAATCCCCTGCAGATCGCCCTTGGCGGTGGAGCCCAGCAGCCACATCAGCAGGAAGAAGGCCATCATGGCCGTCACGAAGTCGGCGTAGGCGATCTTCCACGCGCCGCCATGCGCGCCGTGCCCGCCCTTCTTGACGCGCTTGATGATGATGGGTTGCAGCTTGTCAGCCATAACAGCCATGCCGAAGCAAGCCCGACGCCTACTTCTTGCCCTTCACGTGCTGCTCGAGCTCATTGAAACTCGGGCGCACATCGGAGAAAAGCACCTTGCGGCCAAACTCGATCGCCGTCGCCGGGTTGTAGCCCTGCATGCTCGCCAGCAGCGTCGATTTGATGCACAGGAACTCCTTGCTCGCATCTTCGTTGCGCTGCTCCAGCAGCCCCGCCAGCGGCTCGGCCACGGCGTAGGCCAGGAAAATGCCCAGAAAGGTACCCACCAGCGCCGAGGCGATCATGCCGCCCAGCACGGCCGGCGGCTGCCCCACCGAACCCATGGTATTGACCACGCCCAGCACCGCCGCCACGATACCGAAGGCCGGCAGCGCGCCCGCCAGGCGCGTGAGCGCCGCCACCGGGCCATGCGCCTCCTGGTGGTGGGTTTCGATTTCGCTGTCCATCAAGGCCTCGATCTCATGCGCATTGAGGTTGCCCGAGACCATCATGCGCAGGTAGTCGGTGGTGAATTCGAGCACATGGTGGTCCGTGCCTACCGAGGGGAATTTTTTGAACAGCTCGGATTTTTCCGGTTCTTCCACATCCGCCTCGATCGCCATCAGCCCTTCCTTGCGCGCCTTCTGCAAGATCTCGTAGAGCATTGCCAGCAGCTCAAGGTAGCGTGCCTTGGTGTATTTGCTGCCCTTGAAGAGCTTGGGCAGGGCCGACAGCGTGGCCTTGAGCACCTTGGTCTGGTTGTTCACCACGAAGGCGCCGAACGCAGCGCCGCCGATCGTGATCATCTCGAACGGCAACGCCTCCAGCAACACATGGATGTTGCCGCCATGCGCGACGAAAACGCCAAACACGCTTCCGAAGACGACAACGTAGCCGATGATGATGAACATGGTGCGTGGATTGTGTCAGGTCGCCGCGTGCTGCAAACGCGCGATCAGGCTTGACAAAGCAGCCCAATCAAGAGAGCCGCCGGGCGCGGGGCATTATCACTGACCCCGCCGGCGGCACGCGTCAGTGCACGAACTGCGGTCGCCCCTGCAGCAGCGGATCCAGGCTGGCAAGCCAAGGCTCGGCCAGGATGCGGATCTGCGCATCGTTGTCCAGAATGCGCCGCATGATGCGGGCCTTCTCCTTGCGCAGCTGTGGCGCCAGTCGATGGCCTTGCGCGCTGCTGCGCAACTGCTCGATGAGCACGGCGCAGGTGCCCTCATGGTGCATCACACCGCCCCAATCCTCGCGGGATGCGGCAGCCAGCATGGCGGCGCTGCTGTCTTCAATGGCGCGGTAGAGATCGATCAAGGACTGCTCCATCACTCAGCCCTCCGCGGCCTGGCCGGAGGTACCGATTTCCTTCCAGCCGCGGGCCACCGGCTCGATGAGCGCGATGACTTCCTCGACCGGCTTGACGTCGTTGTGCAAATTGGCCAGGGTCAGCTGGCGAATGCAGTAGTCGTACAAGGCGTTCAGATTCTGCGCCAGCTCTCCGCCCTGCTCGGTGTTGAGCGACGCCTTCAGCCCCTCGCCCATGATCTGCACGGCCTGCCCCAAATGCAGCCCTTTGGCCTGCACGTCGCCACGCTGCAAATCGCCGCGCGCCGCCTGCAGGCGCTGCATCAGACCGTCGAACAGCATCTGCACCAGCGTGTGCGGCGTGGCGTCGGTGACCGCCGATTGCACGCCCACCTGGCGGTAGGCATTGGCGGCGCGGGAGCTCGTGGGGGTGTACATATCGGCCATCCTTGGTAGTCAACGTCTTGCCTTATCTTTTCGGCAAACGCTCCCGAAACTGAAGTGCAAACCCCACGTTCGCACCCTCAAGTCTTCTTGTTCCAATTGGCCACCTGTTGCTGCATGTAGGTACTGAGCGACTGCAGCGCCGCCATCTGCGTATCCAGCGCCGAATACTGGCGCGTGAGGCGCGCCTGCAGCACGCTGGCACGCTCGTTGACCTTGTCCTGGTCGCTCTGGTTGGACTTGATGCGCGAGGCCAGCGAATCGCTCTTGCTGTTGAGCGTGCCATCAAACGCCAGCAGCTGGCTGGTGTACTGCTTGAAATTCACCGCGATGCCGCCGCCGGAGCCATCGGACGACGCCTTGGCGGCAAACAGCGATTTGAGGTCGTCCGGAGATTCCTGCAATGCCTTGCTCAGCTTGGTGTCATCCACCGTGAGCTTGCCGCCGGCCTGCATCTGTATGCCCACGTCCGCCAGGCGCTTGAGACTGCCGCTGGCATTGCCCGCCGTGCCCATGGTGAGCATGCGCAGCGCATTCTGCAAGCCCACCGTGGCGGAATCTCCCTGCAGCAAACCGGCGGTTTTGGTATCGGCGTCGTACTTGGTCGAATCCGCCAGCAAGCCATTGAGCTCGTTGTAGGCATCCACGAAAGCCTGGATGTTCTTGCGCGTGGCGGCCGTATCGGCGGCCACGCTCACATGCGCATCCGTGGTCGTCACCTGGCTGACGGCAATCTTCAGACCCGGCAGCACGCTGTCAAAGCTGTTGGTGCTCGATTCCGTGGCCACGCCATTGACGGTGATCCGGGCGTTCTGCGCCGTCTGGCTCGCGGTGAAATTCAGGTCGCCAGTCACCGTGAAGGCGGCATCGGCCCCGGTGGTCTTGGAACGCAACATCAGCCGTTCGCCCGTGGCATCGCGCATGATGGTGGCGGTTACGCTGCCCACCGCATCGTTAATCTTGCCGGCCAGCGATTCCAGCGTGTCGTCGCCCGTATAGGCAATGCTGATGGCGGTGCCACCCTGGGGCGTGAGCTGCAGGGTGCCGGCCGCGGTCAGCTTGGCGCCAGGCGTGAACGCGTCGCTCACCGAAGTCTGGGCGCGTGCCAGCTGGCTCACGCCGATGTCATAGCTGGCCGCCTGCGCCAGACCAGATACCGTCATGCTGACCGCATCGCTGCTGGACTTGGCGGCCAGCGCATTCCAGCCGCTGTCCAGCGTCAGCTTGGAGACTGCATCGGAGAGTTTGCTGGTGAGCGACTTGATCTGCGCATAGGTGGACACCTGCGCCTGGATGCCCGCCTGCTTGGCCTGCAGGCCCGCGAGCGGCTGCTTCTCCAGATCCACCATCTTGGAGATGATGCCCTGCACGTCGAGCCCGCTGCCCACGCCTATGGATGAAATCGTTGCCATGTCAGACTCCTTGCGACTCGCGCATGCGGCAGTGTGTGCCACCGCCCGCCATTGTGGCGGCAAAGCCTGCCGCCAAAAGCACAAAAAGCAGCCTCAGGCATTGCCTGAAGCCGCTTTGAGCGCCGGGCATTGCTGCCCGGCTTTGGCTTACCGCCCAAGGCGGCCTCCTGCCCGATTTGCTTACCGCAGCAGCGAGAGCACTTGCTGCGGCAGCTGGTTGGCCTGCGCCACCATCGCGGTGCCGGCCTGCTGCAGGATCTGCGAGCGGCTCAGGTTCGCGGTTTCCTTGGCGAAGTCGGCATCCGTGATGCGACCCCGCGAGGCGGACACGTTCTCGACCATGATGTCGATGTTGTTCACCGAGTTCTCGAAGCGGCTTTGCAAGGCACCCAAGTCAGCACGGGCGGTGTTCACCTGGTCGATCGCCTTGTCGATCTTCTTGAGCGCTACCCAAGCATCCTTTTGCGTATCGACCGTCAGGGTATCGATGCCCTTCTGGCTGTTCTTCGCGGCCAAGGTGGGGGTGGCGAAACCAGAATTGGCTACCGTGAAGCCAGCGAGCGCCGGCACGTCCGCATTGCCGGTGGTCGCATCCACCTTCGATGACATCAACTCCAGCTTGTAAGTGCCATCGTCGTTCTTGGTCAGGAAGGCCGTCACCCCGGTATCGGCAGACTTGTTGTTGATCGCCGACACCACTTGCCCCAAGCGCTCGGTCGTCGAGCCGGCCGCCTTGATGACACCCAGATCGACCGTCGTACCGGCGGAGCCCGTTGTCGTGATGGTCAGCGTATTGGCGGCGATTTCCGTGTTGTAGCCCGTGAAACCCGCTGCCGCAGTGTCAATACTTGCCACTGAACCTTCGGCATAGGAAACACTGGACAACCCGCTGGTGCGGGTATCCGCAAGCGCGCCGACGGTAATGTTGTCGCCCGCATTGGCGCCCACCTGGAACAGCGCACCTGCAAAAGAGCCATCCAGGATTTTTTGACCATTGAATGTGGTCGATTTCGCCACGCGGTCGATTTCGTTGGTCATCTGCTTGACTTCCGCCTGCAGCGCCTCGCGGTCGGCCTTGCTGTTGGTGGCGTTGCTCGCCTGCACCGCCAGTTCACGCATGCGCTGCAGCATGTCGCCCACCTTGCCCAGCGCACCTTCAGCCGTCTGCGCCAGCGAGATGCCGTCGTTGGCATTGCGTGAGGCGACGGTGAAACCGCGGATCTGCGTCGTCATGCGCTCGGCAATCGCCAAGCCGGCCGCGTCGTCCTTGGCGCTGTTGACGCGCAAGCCCGACGAAATGCGCTGCATGGATATGGACAACGAAGCCCCGGAAAGACCCAGGTTGCGCTGGGCCGTGAGCGATGCGACGTTGGTATTGATGGTCATTGCCATGATCTCACTCCTTGAGAGGCGGTCCAGCGCCTCGATTGCTTGCACCGGCTGAGCCCGGCTACCGACAAATTCACGCGAATTTGTTATCAGGGTTATCGGGGCGGTGCCGGGGAACTTGAGGGTTTTGAAACAAATTTTGTCGGCCCTGCCTTGCGGGCCGCCTTCAGAACCGCCGAGATAGCGCCCGTTCCCGGCTTTTTTCCCCCTTATGGCACAGCGGCAATTGGGAAGAATCACCTCCATCGCCGGGCTTGCCGATTGCTCGACCGTCCCCCAACCCGGGATTTCGGCGATGAACAAGCCCAATCAACGTGGAGGTTTCCCGACATGGCTGCCACTATCAACACCAACGTCCCATCGCTCAACGCCCAGCGCAACCTGAGCCTGTCGAGCGCGTCGCTGGCCGTTTCCATGCAGCGCCTGTCCTCGGGCCTGCGGGTCAACAGCGCCAAGGACGACGCAGCCGGCCTGGCCATCGCCGAGCGCATGAACACCCAGATCAAGGGCCTGACCATGGCCTCGCGCAACGCCAACGACGGCATCTCGCTGGCGCAGACGGCCGAAGGCTCGCTGGGCAAGATCGGCGACATGCTGCAGCGCATGCGTGAACTGGCGGTGCAATCGAGCAACGCCACCAACAGCGCCGATGACCGCAAGGCCCTGCAGGCCGAAGTCAAGCAACTCAGCGACGAAATCGACCGCGTGGCCAAGCAGACCACCTTCAACGGCCAGAAGATTCTCGATGGCAGCTTCATCGGCGCAGTCTTCCAGGTGGGCGCCAATTCTGGCGACAACGTCACCGTCGGCGCACTCACCGACACACGCGCCGCCGGCCTGTCCAACATCATGTTTTCTACCGGCTCGCTGCCGGCGGTAGATGCCACCGATGCCACGGTCAGTACCTTCGCCGCCAAGATCGACGCCGGCTCGCTCACCATTCAAGTCGGCAGCGCCCCGGCGGTGGATATCGGCGAAATCCGCCCCGCCGGCTCAGGCGTGCAGCGCCTGGGTGATGTGGTGGCGGCCATCAACAACAAATCCGCCGATACCGGGGTGACGGCCTTCATGACCAAGAACCCGGACGGCAGCTACAAGATTGAATTCATGTCGTCCAAGCTGGACGGTGCGACCCCGCCCATGCCGGAAGCCGTCACCTTCACCGGCTTCCAGGCTGCGTCCACCGGTCTGACCGATGCGGCAATGAACGCCATGCTGAGCCCAGCCACCGGCACCGACATCAAGGGCATAGACCAGCTGACCATCGCCACCCAGAAAGACGCCTGGATCGCGCTCAAGAAGATCGACAGCGCCATCGACCAGGTCAACGGCGCGCGCGCAGAACTGGGCGCGCTGCAAAGCCGGTTTGAAAACGCGGTGAACAACATCGATATCCAGGTGGAAAACCTGGCGGCTTCGCGCGGGCGCATCATCGACGCCGACTTCGCCAAGGAAACCGCCAACCTCAGCCGCACGCAGATCCTGCAGCAGGCCGGCACCGCCATGGTGGCCCAGGCCAACGCCATACCGCAGCAGGTACTGCAGTTGCTGCAGCGCTGAGCAGCCCTCTGCAAGGTTTTTCCAAGGCCTCGGCCGTTCTGGCGTCTATCATGGCGACAGAACGGCTTTTTTCATTTTCCATAGCACCTAGCGCACACCATGACAATCGCCATCGCTGATTTCATCGATCAATTCCAGACCGCCGTGGACTTTCAGGAGCCCGTCGAAGTCACCGCCGACACGGAACTGCGCAGCCTGCCCGAATGGGATTCGCTCGCCGCGCTGGGCGTCATCGTGATGTTTGACGTGGAATTCGGCAAAACCATCACCGGCGACGACATCAAGGCCTGCACCACCATCGCCGACCTGCACCGGCTGCTTGGTTGACCACTTCGGGAGACGCACCATGGCACTTTCCACGCTGCACCACGTGCGCTTTGCCGGCATTGCCAGCTGCGTGCCGCACCGCGTGCTCGACAACCTGCGCGACTGCCCGCCCTCGCAGCGCTCCGAGCGCGAGCGCCTGGTGCGCAACATCGGCATCCAGACCCGGCGCATCTGCCCCGAATGGCAGACCTTCTCAGACCTGGCCTGCGTCGCCACTGAAAAGCTGCTGGAGGAGCTGCAGTGGCAGCGCGAGGAGATCGACGCACTGATCGTCGTCACCCAATCGCCCGATTACCTGACCCCGGCCACCGCCATCATCGTGCAGGACCGCCTGGGGCTGGCGCATTCGACGATTGCCTTTGACGTGAACCTGGGCTGCTCGGGCTACCCGTTCGGCCTGCACCTGCTGGGCAGCATGATCAGCGCCGGCGGGGTGAAGAAGGCGCTGCTGCTGGTGGGCGATAAATGCGCGAACGTGAAAGACCCTTTGTTTTCCGACGCGGGCACTGCCACCGCGCTGGAATTCGACGCCAGCGCGCCGCCGATGTACTTTGATTTGAACAGCGACGGCAGCGGCCAGCGCGCCATCATGCTGCCGGCAGGCGGGCACCGCGAGCCCTACAGCATCCGCCACGCCATCCCCTCGCGCGACGAACACGGAAACACCGTCATGCCCGGCGACTTGATCCTCGATGGCCCGGCCGTGCTGAGCTTTTCCACGCAACGCGTACCGCCTGCCGTGCAGCGTCTGCTGGAGTACACCGGGCTGGAGAAGGACGCGATCGATTATTTCGTCTTCCACCAGGCCAACCGGATGATCAACGAGACCATCCGCAAAAAGCTGCAGCTGCCGCCAGAAAAAGTACCCAGCACCTTGCACGACCTGGGCAACACCAGCGGTGCCTCGCTGCCCATCACCATGACGGCTCGGCTGCATGACACCTTGGCGCAAGGCAGGCACAAGCTGCTGCTCAGCGGTTTCGGCATCGGGCTGTCGTGGGGTTCGGTGGTCCTGGATATCGAAGGCGCACGCTTTCCGGCGATGCTGGAGGCGTGAGCTGCATGGTATGGCGCCGCGAAAATTTCTTCTGCCACAACTCCAAAAAAGTAGCATTCTGCGCATATTACGCGGGCGTCAGAGCAAAAAATGACTGATGTATTCAAAAACCCGTTCTCGCTCCAAGGCAAACGCATTCTGGTGACTGGATCGACCTCTGGCTTGGGCAAAACCATCGCCATCACCTGCGCCCACATGGGCGCTGAACTGATCGTCACCGGACGGGATAGCGAGCGCCTGGCACACACCCTGGCGCAATTGCAAACCATCTCCGCACGCGCGCACCTGGCCGTACAGGCTGATTTGACCCAAGCACGAGGGCGCGATGCCTTGGTAGCCGCCGCAGGTCAGGCGCCACTCGATGGCGTGGTGCACAGCGCAGGCATCTCACGCCTGAGCCCGGTGCGCATGATCACAGAGCAACACCTGCGAGAAGTGCAAGCGATCAACGTGGACGCGCCCATGCTGCTGACGCAAGCCCTGCTCAAGCGCAACCTGGTGGCCACGGATGGTTCCATGGTGTTCATCGCCAGCATCGCGGCACACATCGGCGTCCCCGGCGTTGCCGCCTACTCGGGCACCAAGGCCGCACTGCTGGCCATGGTGCGCTGCCTGGCCATGGAAGTAGTCAAGCGGCGCATCCGCGCCAATTGCCTCTCACCGGCGCTGGTCGAAACGCCACTGCTCGATGCCACGGCCACCATGATCGGCTCGATGGAGCAAGAGCGCAGCAACTACCCGCTGGGGTTCGGCAAACCGCAAGACGTGGCCCATGCGGCCATCTTCATGCTGTCGGACGCCAGTCGCTGGATCACCGGAACCACGCTGGTGATGGATGGCGGGCTCACCATAAGCTAGGCCAACATGTCGGACACTCGCCGTTGGGCCTTGATCGTTGGTGCCGGAGGGTTCGGGCGCGAGGTGTTGAGCTACATCGAAGACGACAACCCGCTGTTTCGCGTCAAGGGTTTCCTCGATAGCCGAGCCCACGCGCTGGACGCCACGCCGCGCGATACCCCCATCGTCGGCGACCCCTTGACCTATGAACCGGCGCCCGACGAGGTCTTCCTCGCCGCCCTTGGCGATCCGCGGCAGCGCTTCAAGTACACCGCCACACTACGCGACGTGCACCACGCGGACTTCGCAACGGTGGCTCATCCGAGCGCGCACATCAATCGGCACGCCCGCATGCGCCACGGCTGCATCATCGGGCCGCGCGTCAGCCTTTCCGTCGACGTGCAGATCGGGGAATTCAGCCACCTGCAGGAATACACCGTGGTGGGCCACGATGCGCGCGTAGGCAACTGGTGCCAGATCAACAGCCACTGCTCCATTGCGGGCGGCGCCCACATTGGCGACTTCGTCACCATCCATCCCAATTGCGTTGTTACCAGCGGCGCCGTGATTGGCGATGGTGTCACCGTGGCGGCGGGGAGTGCGGTCATCGGCCGTATTCCTGACGGCATCACGGTGTTGGGCAATCCGGCGCGTCGCTTTTCTTTTCGTTAATACAACTCCGGTATCGACAACTCCATGAGCCTCCTTGCACCCCTCATCGCATCGCTTGAGCGCTCTGCGGAACCCATCAGCCCCGCCGATATCGCTGCTCGATCATTCATCGCCCTAGGACCGAATTCGTCCTTGGGACTGAGCAAACTGAAGCCCCTTGTGCAAGCTGGAGCCCGCTTTGAATGGGCGGTGGATGACTACTGCACGGCTTCGCACATTGAAGGCATACCCGTCATCACCTCAGCACAATTGCTGGAGCGCGCCAAGAGGCTTCCTGCCGACGTAGTCGCCATTGATTTCACCCAATCGTCCTACAGCACAGGGTATTTCAAGGCGCTCACAGAGCGTGCAGGCATCGAATTGCGCGATCTTCTCCAGGCGCAGGCCTACTTCGATACCGTAGGGGTCTACGAGAGCGTACGCACGTATCGAGCCCGCACCATCGCGCGGGCCGATGACTGGCTGAAATTCGCGCAGCGCCTCGCAGATGATCGGAGCCGAGAAACCCTGTATGCCGTGCTTCTGCAGCGCCTGGAGCATGACCGGAACTGGGCTGCTGACATTCGCCTTGACGGCCGTGATGAATATTTCGGAAATGCAGACAGCAACACCTTCATCCTCGGGCACCAAGAGCACTTCGTCGATTGCGGGGCCCACCGCGGCACAGTGCTACACAAGCTGCTGGGCATCACTTCTTGACGCTATGCCAGTTTGCATGCGTTCGAGCCTGATTCAGAAAATTTTGCCGTGTTGGCGCAGCCGACGCCGTGGCCGTTGGAGCGTTTTTACCCACACCCATGCGCAGTGGCTGAAAAAGCGCAAACGCTGCGTTTTCACCAAACCGGCACCGTCAGCAGCCATATGTCTGAACAAGGAGCGGTCAGCGTGCAATGCGTTCCTGTGGACGACTGGGTGGAAAAAGCCAGCTTCATGAAATTTGACGTCGAAGGTTTCGAGTCACGCGCACTGCGTGGGTCGCAGCGATTACTGCAACAACATCGCCCGCGCCTGGCCATCGCGGCTTACCACTACGCCACCGATATTCTTGACATCGCACAAACGCTGGATGATCTGGCACCCGGATACACCCTGTATCTGCGCCACCATCTCGGCTACCACTTCGACACCATCCTGTACGCCACGCCCCGCAAAGACTGGCATCCTATTGATACTGCTGCATGACTGATTCCACCCACCGTGTCAATCCAGAGGCCTATCGCGCACCAGAACACCACCTGCGTGAATCGCAAACGTTGTTTCACACCAGCTGGCTCTTCGCCGGCCTCCTGCTAGAACTCGAAGCAAAAGCGCATTACGGCGTGCGACTAGGGGATACCGAGCTACTTTTGCAGCGCGACAAACAGGGACGGCCGCGCGCCTTCCTGAATGTCTGCACCCACCGCCAAGCCCAGTTGTGCGAGCCTGGAGTGCATGCCGGGCCAGTGCGCTGCCCCTACCACAGTTGGGTCTTTGACCAGGAAGGCATGCCGACAGGCATTCCCTGCCGGCAGGCTTTCCCACAGGTCACGGCGTCCCCGGAAAAATTCCGCCTGACCGAATTTGCCTGCGAAGCCGTGGGGCAGTCCATCTTCGTGCGCCTGGCCGCCGAAGGCCCCAGCTTGCGCGCCTATTTGGGCAACCAATATGCGTTCCTTGAACGCGCCAGCGCTGGCATGCACAGCGTGCAGGATGAATTCCAGGAAGAAGTCCACGCCAACTGGAAGGTGGTGATCGAGAACTCGCTGGAGGGCTATCACGTGCCCGCCGTGCATACCCGCACCTTCGGGCAGATCGACGGCATGAGCCGCGAAGAACAAGCCCCGGTCTTTTTTCTGGATGACCCACGGCACAGCTATCTGGAGCATGCTGCCGACCCCGATTGGATCCGGCGATTTACCAGTGCCGAACGCAAGATCGGGCAGTGGCCGTGGCGATTCGAGCACTACACGCACCGCATGATCTTTCCCAATCTCACGGTGACATCGTTCATGGGCTACAGCTTCCATATTCAGCGGTTTGACCCCGTCGCCACGAACCGCACCCGCGTGCATTCGCGCACGGTGGGCGTGCAGTTCGCCAACAGCACGGCAGTCGGTGCCAAGATGATCGAGCGCATTTATGCCGATGGCCATGCCTTCACCCGGCGGGTTTTCGCCGAGGACTGCGGCATCTGCCGAAGGGTGCAGGCCGGCCTGGAGCAGGCCACGCGCACAGCGGTGCTAGGTATCGGCATCGAGGACCGGGTGGCGCACTTTCAACGTGCATACCTGCAAGCCATGCCGCCCGCCTGAAAATTTCGTCATCCGCTTGTCTTGATCCGCGCGCATTCACTATGAATATCGTTTGTTTGCCTGACCTGCTGCGTGGCGTACGCACCTTTCCCGACGCTTTTTTTGATCTGATGCGCGAGTCGATCCGGCAAGGTGCGGGCATCGACATGGGCTATCCACCTGGCGGCAAGAGGCCACACGGGTTGATGTCGGGGTTTGACCTGATCGAGTTCCGCGCACTGGCGGGAATCACGGCCCGCTCCTTTGAAGATGCCCACGAGCGGCAGCGGCACTGGTCCTGCTGCTACCACCAGTTGCCACGCCGAGCCATTGATTACCTTTTTGTGCACATCCCGGCAGGTTGTCTGCTGTTGTCTTTTGAAATGCCGCCGTGGCTGATGCAGGCCTGCGCGGAACAGGGAGCGGATTTTCTGGACTTGCGCGCCTCCCCTTTGCGCTTTGGCCGAGATCTCTACATCGCGCTGCGATCGAGTCGGAGGGATATTCGACAGCGCATCGGTGGCCATATCGTGCTCGACGAGGAGCTGCGCCTGGAGGCAGCCATCCTGGGCGCCAATGTGCGCCTGCACAAAGCACGGCTGGAAAGCGAGCGCGGTTTCACCTTCGAAGCGTTGGATGGCTGTCTGCTTTTTGCAGGACAGGCACCTTATGACGCATCATTGCTCGCGCCCGATGGGCGATCGCTGCGCGCCGACGATTTCGCTGACCGGCTGCTTCAAGTGAGCCGAGGACGCCGCCTGCTGCACAAGGGGCATCCTTTTGCGCTGGAGGCCGCTCAAGCGGAACGGGCGCTGCTGCACCACATCACGGGGCAAACGCCCGAGCTCTGCCAACAAAATGCCTACCAGATTCTGAGCAGCGAAGAAGATGTGGCGCTGGTGGGGATTTCCTCCGGATTGCTGCAGGAAGCTGTCTGGTTCGGCAAGACGGCACACATGCTGTATCGCCCCTACGTGCCCCTGGCAGACAACGACAACGACAACGACAACGACAACGGGAATGCTTACCAGCAAATTCATTTTCAGTCGCTGCTGGCACCCTCTTTCTGGCACCAGTTACTGGCTCCGGAACGGTCGGCTCCCCGATTGGCTGCCCTCCCCGAACTGGCGCACCACCATGCACGCCAAACCATCGATCAATGGTGGGACTATTCCAAGGTCTTGACCTGGGAACGCACTTTGCCCTACGAAACCGTCATGCGCGGTGGCGGGGCGGGGCTGCGGCAACGCCTGGAGGCTCTGGAGCGCCAAGCTGGCCAAGGCTGGGCTAGCGCCCCATCTGATGACCACGATTTCAGCCTGAACTCGGGCGAGCGCCAGGTGGCCACGCGCTATGAGGACATCCGCGCCGACCACCGCTATCGCTATGAGTGGGCCCATGCGCGCCTGCCCGAGAAGGGTCATGGGGTAGATGTGTTTTGCGGCAACGGCTACGGCACCCATCTTCTGTCCACGTCCCGGCATGTGCTGGGCATTGATGGCTCGACCGACGCCATCCGCCTGGCCGAGCAGCACTATCGCACGCCCAACACCCTGTTCGCCCAGGCGCGCTACCCCTTCAGCCTGCCAAGCCAAGCTTTTGATTTCGCCGTCTCGCTCGAATCGGTGGAGCATGTGGAGCAGGGCGAGGCGTTCTTCGCCATGCTGGCGGCCAGCCTCAAACCCGGCGGCTTGTTGTTCTTCTCCACACCTTGCGAAACTCATCTCCCGCATGCGAAGTTTTCCCATCTTTTCCACTTTCATTACCGGCACTACCTCTTGGAAGAAGCCAAGGCGTTGATCGATGCACATGGGCTGGAACTGCTCGAATGGGCCGGGCAGGACGTTTACTCCTTCAACGCCCAGGGCCAACCCGTGCCGCTGGCGGACCCCACGCGGATGCAACTGCACAACGGCGCCGAGCGGCAATTCATCATCTTTGCCTGCCGCAAGAGAATTCCTTGAAGGGCTGTCGTGAAAGGCGATTCAACACAGTCTCTCAAACTTCACGTCGGGTGCGCGGATCTGCGCCTGGACGGGTTCATCAATATCGATTGCCGCCCTACCCCTGCCACCGATCTGGTAGCACCGGCATGGGGCATTGCCGGGGTGGCGGGTGGCACCGTCGGTTTCATTTACTCACGGCACATGCTCGAACACCTCGACCCTGAAAATGCACGAAGAACACTCCAGCATTGGCTTGCACTGCTGGAGCCTGGTGGCACGGTCAATGTCATCGTGCCGGACATCGAATTCCACGCACGGCAGCTTCTGGGGCTAACCCACAGTGTCTTGCCTGACCAAGAGCAGCACGCATTCGCCGGCTTCTGGGGTTGGCGCGACGTAGCGCGCGGAGGTGATCGAGAGGATGCCCACCGATGGGGTTACACGCAAAAGACGTTAACCGCCGAGTTGATGCAGGCGGGCTTCGTCGGCGTCTACCGGCGTACCGTGGGCGCGGACACTAACCCTTGGCACCTTAATCTTTGCGCCAGCAAAGCAACGTCAGATTGATCGCCTTGATGACCGTCCTCGCCAGCAGAACCCCCTGACTTCTGATCGGGAATCATCATCATCAAAAAACCGCTTCCACCACCGCCCGCACCCGCTCACGCTGCCCCTGGGCCATCCCCGCAAAAAACGGCAGCCCCAGCAGTGTCTGCGCCAAATCCTCCGCGCAGGGCGTGGGCAGGCGCACCGTGTCGCCGGGCAGCGCCTGCATTTGGCTGAGCAGCGGCTGGTACCAGCGCCGCGTCATGAGCCGTGCCTGGGCGCAGGCGGCTTCCAGGGCGTTGCGCGTGGCGGCGTCGGGCAGGCGGGCGCAGAGGGTGGTGGGGGCCATCAAGGGTGCGTCGCAGGCCGGGGTTTGCCAGCGCAGGCGCGCGCCGCTGGCGGCGTTCAATATTTGAATCAAATCAGCCTCAAGCGCTTGCCTGGCTTGCGCACCACACTCCCATTTTGAAAGTGACACCAGGCCAATCGCGGCGTGGTATTCGCTCATCTTGGCGTTGCTGCCCACGCTGGCCAGAGCGCCCGGGGGTACGCTGGCGGCGGGGTTCAGGTTGATGCCGAAATTGGAGAGCTGGCGCACGCGCTCGGCCAGGCCCGGGCGGGTGGAGACGACCAGACCGCCCTCGCCGGCAGGCAGGCTTTTGGTGGTGTGCAGGCTGAAGACCAGCGTGCCGCCGGTCCCCTGCAACCACTGGCTGCCATACGCTGCAGCGGCGTCGATCACCACGGGCAGGCCGCTGCCCTGCTCGAACTGCTGCCACGCTGCCATGTCGTGCGGCATGCCGAAGGCGGCCACGGGCAGCACGGCGTCGATGCGGGTGCGCTGGCAGGCATCGCGGGCAATGGCGGGTGTGAGCAGCCAGCTGTGCGCGTCCACGTCGGCCAGCACCGGAATGGCGCCTGCGCGCACCACGGCGGTAGCGGTGGCAACGAAGGTGA
The DNA here is from genome assembly GCF_001724135.1 of Comamonas sp. SCN 65-56. Lineage (GTDB taxonomy): Bacteria > Pseudomonadota > Gammaproteobacteria > Burkholderiales > Burkholderiaceae_C > Comamonas_C. Next base: position 114,776 of record NZ_MEDS01000025.1, read on the forward strand.
AGGCCGGGATCAGCACGCGTGCGCCCGGGGGCAGGCCCAGCGCCTGCAGCACCAGCTCCAGTCCGAGCGTGGCGTTGGCTACGGTGGTGAGCTGGCTTTGCGGCAAGGCAAAGCGGCGGGCGAAGGCGGCTTCCAGCTCCAGCACCAGCGGGCCGAAGTTCGAATACTGGTGCGCCGCGTGCATGCGCTGCAGATAGGGCAGCAGCTCCTCGGGGCTGGGCATGTCGGGCACCAGCAGGGGGATCCACTCTGGCACGGCGGCGCTCACTCGGGGGCTTCCACGGCTGCGAGCTGCGCTGACAGATCGTCTGCCACGCTGCGGCTTTGGCGGTTGCCGCGCAGGTAGTTAAGCCACATCAGGCGGTAGGCTACTTCCAGCTCGCCGGTACGCGCGGCATAGTCCATGAGCACGCTGCGCTGCAGCTGCGCGCGGGTTGCATAGCGCAGGGCGCTCAGGCGATCGGGGTCGTCCATGAAGGCCAGGGCGCGCTGCACGTAGCAGTCTTCATCAGGTGCCACCCATTCGGGCCAGCCCAGGCCTTGGAGCATGCGGGCGGTGGAGGCATCCACACCGCGCTCGGCATTGAGGGAGACGATGGGCAGGCCCATCCACAGCGCATGCAGCGTGGTGGTGCCACCGGAGACGGGGGATGTATCCAAAGCCACATCGGCCACATGGCCTAGTTCCATGAACTGGTTGAGCGGCTGCTGATGCATCACGAACACGCGCTCGAGCGGCATGCCCGCAGCCTCCACGCGGGGCTGCATGTTGGCTTGCGCGGCCTCGGCGGTGCGCTCCTTGACCATGATGACCAGGCGCGCGTCGGTACGCGCATGCAGGATGCGCGCCCACAGGCGCAGCATGGCATCGGTGATTTTGGCCGAGCTGTTGAGTGATATCAGTGTGGGATAGCCGTTCTTGAGCAGCGGTGGCTCTTCGCACAACGGTGCGTAGGCGGGCGGCGCGTAGCTGGCCATGCCAGCGACGCGAAACAGCGTCTCGTCGTAATACTTTTCATGCCCGGCTGGAGCAATCCCGTAGTCGACGATGCGGTAGTCCATCGCCTTCATGCCCAGCGGCAACATGAAGCCCAGCCAGGTGACCTGCACCGGCGCGGCGCGGCGCGCAAAGGTGAGCAGGCGGTGGCCTGCGGTATGGCCGGAGAGATCTACCAGGATATCGATTCCATCGGCGCGGATCTGCGTGCACAGGTCCTCATCGCTGACTTTGATGACGTCGTGCCAATGCGCCACGAAGCGCTGCAGCTCAGCGGTATAGGCGTCGTGCCGACCGCTGGAATACACATGGATTTCCACGTTGTCCGGGTTGTGGTGCTCAAGCACCGGCCGCATGAAGAAGGCGATGGAATGCTCGCGAAAGTCGGCCGTGACATAGCCCACCTTCAGGCGCTTGCGCGGATCACGATTGCGCACCACGAGCGGCCTGGCCTTGCGCGTGAGCGGGTCGGCAAAGCGCCGGCCCCAGTCGCGGTAGACCTGCAGCGCGTTCATCGGATCGCGGTCGGTGTGCGCGCGGATGTAGGCGCGCATGGCCCAGATATAGCTTTGCTGGCTGCGCCTGGCGACCTGGTCGATGAGCTCGCAGGCGCGTTCGCGCTGGCCCAGGCTGTAGTAGGTGAACGCCAGCGCGTGCTGGGCTTCCAGCAGGTTGGGCTGCAGCGCCAGCGCCGTCTCGAGCGCCGGCAAGGCCTGCGCGAAGTTGTCCATCTTGATGTAGATGCGCCCCACCCGCGCCCAGATGTCGGCACGCTGCGGATCGATGGCGAGTGCCGAGGTGTATTGGGTCAGCGCGGCGACGAGGTTCTGGCTGCGATCGGCCTCGTCGGCCAAGTGCATGTTGATCAGCAGATCGGCTTCGTCGTCAAGGTTCAGGGTGTTGCTCTGTGCGGCCATGCGTGCGTTCCATCCGGTGCGCAGACGCCCCCAGGACGCCTTGTTGCCGAATGCTAACCTGCACGCGCGGCGCGAAAAGCCGGAGATATGCACCCTTGGGCGGGTATCCGGCGTCTTGCGCGGCCTGGCGCACGGGCCTGTGCACTACAGTGCCGTCAATCCTCCGGTATTGGTGACTCTTGGTTTGATAGCTAATGACGCAAAACATACAAGCGCTTCCGGCTGAAATGACCGTGTTTCAGCGCGGCTGGCTTTCGGCCAACAACATCCTTTTCACCGACGGGGGCGAGACGGCCGTCGTGGATACGGGCTACCACACCGATGCGGCAGAAACCGTGGCGCTGATGGAGCGGGCGCTGGGCGAGCGTCCGTTGGAGCGCATTCTCAACACGCATCTGCACAGCGACCACTGCGGTGGCAATGCCGCGCTGCAGGCGCACTGGCCCGGTGCGCAGACCGCCATTCCGCCGGGGCAATGGGCGCAGGTGCGCGACTGGGACCCGGTGGCGCTCTCCTACGAGCCCACCGGGCAGTTCTGCCCGCGCTTTCGCGTCGATGGCGTTTTGGAACCTGGCACTGTGACTGACTTGGGTGGTCGCAGCTGGCAGATTCACGCCGCACCGGGGCACGACCCGCATGCGGTGGTGCTGTTTCAGCCCGATCTGCGTTTGTTGATCTCCGGCGACGCGCTGTGGGAGAACGGCTTTGGCGTGGTGTTTCCCGAGCTCGAGGGCGAGCACGCCTTCGAACAGGTCGCCGCCACGCTGGATCTGATTGCATCACTGGCGCCAACCACCGTCATTCCGGGCCATGGCATGGTGTTTGATGACGTTCCCGGTGCACTGGTGCGCGCCCGCGCGCGCCTGGCGGGCTTTGAGGCCGACCCCGTCAAGCACGCGCTGCATGCCGCCAAGGTGCTGCTCAAGTACAAGCTGATCGAATGGCGCAGCCAGCCGCTGGAAGATGCCTACGCTTGGCTCTCGCGCACCGCCTATTTCCAGCGCGTGCACCAGCGCTTCTTTGGTACTGCCGACCGGCGTGCGTGGTTCGACCAGCTGGTGCAGTCGCTGGCCCAGTCGGGCGCATTGCGGCTGCAAGACGGCGTGCTGCTCGACGTCTGAGCGCCGGCGCGCCCGGTCGCGGCACGCCACCGTCTTTCGTATCGCCGCCGCAACAGCCACGGCGCGCAAGCCCTTGCAATCCCCGGGTTTTCCCTTGGTTTGTCCAAATTTTCATTGAATGCGAATGATTCTCACTGATAATCCACACCGTTTTTGTTTGTAACCATTGCTCCATCCCATGCCAGCCCAGTCCTCCATCTTTCGTCCTTCCAGCCTGCGCCTGGCCACCAGCGTGGCTGCCAGCCTGTCCGCCGCCGCCCTGCTGCCACTGGCCGCGCAGGCGCAGAGCCAGCCCGCCGCCGCCAGCGGCACCGCGCTGCCCACGGTGACGGTCAAGGAAGAAGCCATCGACCCCAACCCGAACGCCGAAGTCGGCGCGCCCTACAAGGCCAAGACTTCGGCTGATTCGCGCCACACCAAGCCGCTGGCGGAAATCCCGCAGACCATCTCGGTGATCACCGGCGCGGAGATCCAAGATGCCGGCCACACCGATCTGAAACAGATTCTGGCAACCCAGCCCGGCATTACGCTGGGCACGGGCGAGAACGGCAATGCCTTTGGCGACCGCTACATCATCCGCGGCCAGGAAGCGCGCTCGGACGTGTTCGTCGATGGTCTGCGCGACCCGGGCATGACGACGCGCGAGAGCTTTGCCATCGAGCAGCTTGAGATCACCAAGGGTCCGAGCTCCAGCTTCGCCGGGCGCGGCTCGGCCGGTGGCGCGATCAATGCGATCACCAAGCAGGCGACGACCGACCTGGATTTCACGCACATCAACGTGGGCGTGGGCACCGACAAGCACTACCGCCTGACGGGCGACGCCAACCACGTCTTCTCCGACAGCTTTGCGCTGCGCGCCAACGCCCTGCTCGGCCGTGAGGACGTGCCTGGCCGCGGCCCGTCAAGCCGCAGCCGCGACGGTCTGGCACTCTCGGGCCTGTGGAAGGCGAACGAAGATCTGTCGGTCACGGTCGATTACTACGGCCTGCGCGCCAAGGACAAGCGGCCCGACCTGGGCTATTTCCTCGTCGGCACGCCGCCCAACCGCCATCCGGCCAGCAATGTGCCGCTGTACGCGCAGAACAACGATTTCTTGAGTTCCGACGTGGACACGCTCACCGCACGCGTGAACTGGCAGATCAACCCCGACGTGAAGCTCACCAGCCTGACGCGCTACGGTCAGTCGCAGAACGGCTACGGAACCACCGGTGCATCGATGGGCAGCATCGTCGATGCCGGTGGCAACCACCTATACGACGCGATCAAGCTCGACGGCGGTCACACGGGCTGGCAGGACGTGAAGTATTTCGCGCACCAGAGCAACATCCGCTGGGATGCGGACCTGGCGGGCATGATGCACGCCTTCATCTTCGGCTTTGAGTACACCGACCACAAGGTGATCTCAGGCAACTACAAGGTGAGCAATACGGCGGCAACCAACTGCCTGTCGCCCGGGCGCGGCGGCGGCGTGAGCGGTGCCTGGTGCCTCACCGGCGTCGACGGCGCACTGGTGACGGGTGATGCGGGAAGTTTCCTCGGGCGCGACTACACCCGCCAGACCTGGACGCGCGACTGGCGCGTGAAGACCACCTCGCTGTACGCGATGGACACGGTCGATCTGAACGAGCGCTGGACAGTATTCGGCGGCGTGCGCGCCGATCACTACAAGCTCACCATGCTGACGCAGAACAACACCACCGGCGCCGACACGGGCGACTACGGCTTCAGCGACACGCTGGCCAACGGCCACCTGGGCGTGAGCTACAAGCTGAGCGCGCAAGGCATGGTGTATGCCAGCATCGGCACCGCGCAGGACATCAATGGCGGCGAGCCCGACACCGGCACCAGCAGCGGCTATGGCGGCCTGGTCATCCACGACGGCAGCGCGGCCGGCGCCAAGCCGGAAAGCTCGGTCAACCTGGAGATCGGCACCAAATGGAACTTGCTAGACGACAAGCTGCTGGCGACTGCCGCCGTGTTCCAGACCACCAAGCGCGACGTGATGGAAGGTGCGGACTACGACACCATCGGCACCTTCAACACCGGCAAGAACCGTGTGCGCGGCATCGAGCTGGGGCTGGTGGGCAACGTCACGCCGCGCCTGCAACTGCAAGCGGGTCTGGCGCTGATGCAATCGCGCGTGCTGGCCTCGGCCACGGCGGCGAACGTCGGCAACCCACTGTCCAACTTCGCCAACCGCAGCGCGGTGCTGGTCGGCAAATACCAACTCACACCGCAACTGTCGATCGGCGCGGGCGCACGCTATGAAAGCGGGCGCTGCGGCGGCCAGCCTGATACCGGCGCCGGGTTCAACGCCCAGGGCTATTGCTCGCAACCGGTCCCGGGCTACAGCAGCTACGACCTGTTCGCGGCCTACCGCTTCAACAAGCACGCGACGCTGCGCCTGAATGTGCTCAACGCGACCAACAAGGATTACTTCACCGCCGTCTACCGTTCGGGCGCCTTCCTGTACAAGGGCGACAGCCGCGCAATTCGCGTGACGCTGGACATCGAGCTGTAAGGCAGGAAGCCGTACGCATTGCGGGGGAATCCTGGTGGGGAACTCCCGGGAGCCTGTCCGCAGGCTCCTAAAATTTGCGCCTTTGCCACCCCCATTGAAAGCCCGCCATGAAGGTCCATGAAGCCATCGCCCACACCCTGCACGAGGTGGGCGTCAAGGAGTTGTTCGGCCTGATCGGCGACGGCAATCTCTACATGGTGGACAGCTTCGTGCGCCAGGGCGCGGGGCGCTACATCCGCGCGGTGCACGAGGCGGGCGCGGTGCTGATGGCGCTGGGCTGGGCGCAGGTCACCGGCCGCATCGGCGTTGCAACGGTGACGCATGGCGGCGGCCTGACCAACGCGGTGACGCCGCTGGTGGAGGGCGTGAAATCGCGCACGCCCATGGTGCTGCTCGCCGGTGACACGCCGATGGAAGACCGTGAGCACCTGCAGAAGGTCAACCAGAGCGAGTTCGTCATCGCCACCGGCGCCGGGTTCGAGCAACTGCGCAGCCCGCGCACCGTGGCGCGGGACGTGGTGCGCGCGTTTCACCGCGCCTGGCTGGAACGGCGCCCCGTCGTGCTCAACATGCCGGTGGATTTCCAGTGGCAGGAGGCGACGCCGGAAAAAGTCTCGCTCAAATTCCCCGAGGTGCGCAGCGCCACCACCGCGAGCAACGACATGGACAACGCCGTCGGCATCATCGCCTCCTCGCGCTTGCCGGTGGTGCTGGCCGGGCGCGGCGCGATGGCGCCCGAGGTACAGGCCGCCATCCGCCGTTTTGCCGCACGCATCGAGGCGCCGCTCACCACCACGCTGCGCGGCAAGGATCTGTTTCAGGACGACGAATTCAACCTCGGCTTCTGCGGCACGCTGAGCAACCCGCTGGCGCTGGAGGTGCTGACGCAAAGCGATTGCATCATCGCCTTTGGCGCCAGCCTGAACAAATACACCGCGGCACTGGGCAGCCTGACGAGCAAGAAACGCATCATCCAGATCAGCCCCTTCCCCGAGGACATCGGCCGTTATGCCGACTTCGAGGCCGGGCTGGTCGGCGATCTCGACCTGCTCGCCGACGCCATGGTGGCGCTGATGGACGAAGCGGAAATCCCCGGTTCGGGCTGCCGCAGCGACGAACTGCGTGAGCGCATCCGCGACTGGCAACCCGCCACCCGTGTGCGCGGCACGCCGCGCCCCGGCACGGTGGACGTGCTGCAGGCCTTGCAGGCGATCAACGCCGCGCTGCCACCCGAGCGCCTGTTCGCCACCGATGGCGGGCGCTTTGCGATTGCCGCCTGGGCCGAGATCGACGTACAGACGCCGCGCCACTTCGTGCACACGCAGAGTTTTGCCGCGATTGGCCTGGGGCTGGGCGAGGCGATCGGCGCGGCGATCGCCGCCGAAGGCAAGCCCACGCTGCTGGTGGCGGGCGACGGCAGCTTCATGCTTTCAGGGTTGTCGGAGCTCACCACCGCGGTGCGCGAAAAGCTCGACCTGGTGATCGTCATCTGCAACGACGGCAGCTACGGCGCCGAGTACATCCAGTTCACCAAAAAGGACATGGACCCGTCGCTCTCGCTGCTCGATTGGCCCGATTTCGCCCCGGTGGCGCAGGCGCTGGGCATCCCGGCGGCCACCGTGAGCAGCAGCGCGGAGTTGGACGCCGCGATGGCGCAGCTCAAGGCGCGGGACCGCAGCCGGCCCTTTCTGATCGACATCAAGCTCGATCCGAAAGTGATGCCTGAGTTTTGAACCAAATACCGGCTTTGCGCTTGCCCATCAAGCGTCAACAGCTATCAATTGCATGGCAAACACAGAGCGCATTCCAGACGGCATCCACAACGCCATCGACTACGAATACCGCGCGCCCGAGGTGCTGGGCGCCCAGCGTTTTGCCTACATCGCCGGCGGCAGCGGCCTGGACGTGACGGTAGCCGCCAATCGCTCGGCGTTCGGGCGCTGGGCCAGCGTTCCCCGGCTGCTGCGCGATGTGCGCGGTGGCCACTCCCGCCTGCAGCTCGCCGACATGGCGCTGCCCCACCCTTTTGTGCTGGCACCGGTGGCGCACGGCCTGCTGGCACACTCGCAGGCGGAACTCGCCACCGCGCGCGCCGCCGAGGCCACCGGCACCTGCCTCGTCGCCAGCACGCTGAGCTCACGCCCGCTGGAAGTGATTGCCGCGGCCGCCGGGCCGGCGCGCTGGTTTCAGCTCTATCTGCAGCCCGAGCGGGCGCACACGCTGGACCTGCTGGCGCGCGCCCAAGCCGCCGGGTATCGCGCCATCGTGCTGACGCTGGACGCCAGCCTGCAGCTGCCCAGCCGCAGTGCGCTGGCGAGCGGCTTCGTGCTGCCCGCCGACTGCGTGGCGGCCAACCTGGCGCGCTATCCACAAGCGCCAACGCCGCAACCAGGCGAGGGGCAAAGCCGCATCTTCCAGGGCGCAATGCGCCATGCCCCCACCTGGGACGATCTGCGCTGGCTGCTCTCGGCCACGCACTTGCCGGTCTGGGTCAAGGGCGTGCTGCATGCCGAGGACGCGCGCCAGCTCAAGGCCGCGGGCGTGGCCGGCATCGTCGTCTCCAACCACGGCGGGCGCGGCCTGGACGGCAGCCCGGCCAGCCTCAGCATGCTGCCAGCCGTGCGCGCCGCAGTCGGCAAAGGCTATCCGGTGCTGATGGATGGCGGCGTGCGCAGCGGCCACGACGCCTTCAAGGCACTGGCGCTGGGCGCCAACGCGGTGCTCATCGGCCGACTGCAGCTCTACGCCCTGGCCGTCGCCGGCGCACTCGGCGTGGCGCACCTGCTGCAATTGCTGACCGAAGAGCTGCACGCCACCATGGCGCAGGCGGGTTGCGCCACCTTGTCCGACATCACCCCCGAGGCACTGCTGCCATGCTGATTGCCATCGATCACGTCCTCACCGCGGCGCAGGTGGCGCAGTTTCGCGCCCAGCTCGACAGCGCGGATTGGCACGACGGCGCGCGCACCGCCGGCACCCTGGCCAAGACCGTCAAGCGCAATCAGCAGCTGCCCGACGGCAGCGAACTGGCCGTGCGCCTGGGCCGGCAGATCCTGCAGCGCCTGGCGGCCACACCGCTGTTCGTCAGCGCCGCCTTGCCGCGCACGATTTACCCACCCAAGTTCAACCGCTATGCGGACGGCGGCGAATACGGCGCGCATGTGGACAGCGCGTTGATGGTCTTGCCCGATTCCAGCCAGCAGATGCGCACCGATCTTTCCGCCACCCTGTTCCTGGCCGAGCCCGAGGACTACGACGGCGGCGTGCTGGAAGTCGATGGGCCGTTCGGCGTGCAGCAGGTCAAGCTCGCGGCCGGCGACATGGTGCTGTACCCGTCCAGCAGCCTGCACCGCGTAACGCCCGTCACCCGCGGTGCGCGCCTTGCCTCGTTCTTCTGGATCGAGAGCCTGGTGGCGGACGAGACCGAACGCAGCTTGCTGTTTGACCTGGACCAGAGCGTGCAACGGTTCACGCCACTGGTCGCACCCGATGACGCGCGGCTGGTGCAACTCAGCGGCGTCTATCACAACCTGCTCAGGCGCTGGGCCAGGCCCTGAGCCTCGGCTCCCAAGCCGCGATTCGCGTCAGGGCAAATCGGGGTTCGGCTCGCGATCGCTGCTCCCGCGCGGGCCGACCTTGCCGAGGCGGCTTTTGAGCGACTGCGGCTCGCCGGTGATGATGGCGGCGTAGTTCACCGTGTTGGCCAGCACTTTCTTCACGTAGTCGCGCGTTTCGGTGAACGGCACGTTCTCGGCCCAGATGGCGGCCTCGATCACCGGGCCGTTGCGCCAGGCGCGCGGGCGCCCCGGCCCGGCGTTGTAGGCGGCGGCGGCCAGCGGCATGGAATCATCGAAGTCGTCCAGTGCCAGCTTGAGGTAGGCCGTGCCTATGGTGATGTTGGTTTCCTGATCGGTGAGCTGATCCTGCGTGAAACCGGTCAGACCGATCTTCCTGGCCGTCCAGCGCGCGGTGGCGGGCATGACCTGCATCAGGCCCGAGGCACCGACATGCGAGCGCGCATCCATGATGAAGCGGCTCTCCTGGCGCACCAGGCCATAGACGTAGGCCGGATCGAGCCCGATTTCCTTCGCGCGCCTGAGCACCGCGTCGTGAAACGGCATGGGGAAGCGCTGCGCGCTGGCTATCACCGTCTTGGTGCGCTCGCTGGTGTTGATGCAGCGGTCCCACACCTCCTGGCTGCAGGCAAAGTCGGCAGCGGCGAGCAGTTCGCGCTCGCCCATGCCGCCGGGGGTGTGCAAATTGGTGGTGTAGTTCCACTCGCGCACGCCTTCGCCGCGCAGGCCCAGCAAGATGGCGTAGAGCGCGCGGTTGAGCCCCGGATTGGCGCGGGCGGCGGCCTTTTCTTCAGCGCTGAGCGGCGCGGGTGCCGGCGGCGTCTGGATGCGCCCGCCGAGCTCCTCCATCGCCAGCTGCTCATAAAAGCCGCTGGTGCCGGCGATGCGTGCATACAAGGCCTCGGCCTGCGCCCTGGCGTCGGCGCTGGGCTGGCCTGCCATCAGCGCACGCGCCTTCCAGTAGACCCATGTGCTTTCCTCGCGCAACGCGGGGCGCATGGCATCGATGGCCTGGCGCACCTGCTTGAACTGGCCGGCGCGCAGCGCGGCACGCGCCTTCCAGGCCAGCATGTCGTCGGACAAGTCGGCATCGCGCTTGACCTTGGCAAAGTAGGCCATCGCGTCGTCCGAGAGCGACAGCGCCGCCTGCCGCGCTATCGCGCCCCAGACCCAGTCGCGCTGCTCGCTGCTAAGGCGCTCGGCCCAGGTATCGGACAGCAGCCGCGCCGCGCCGGTGTAGTTGCTCATCGCCAGGCGCACCAGCGCCAGCGTGACGAGTTCACTGGGGTGCTCGCGCAGCGCCGGTTCAGCCGCTTTGTGCTTGCCTTTGGTTTTGGCTTTGGTCTTGGCCGCAGGGCCGCCCAGCGCGAGGTATTTGCTGGGCGCGCCAAAGGCGTCGCCGAACTGCGCCAGCAGCTGCGGCGCCACCGCCTCGACGGCAGCGCGCGACTGCCCCGGATGGTTGATCTCACCGCCCAGCCGCACCTTGCGCCAGACATCCAGCGGTTGGATGCGGCCATCGGCCAGCAGCTGCGCGGCGGCCTGGGTGCAGCCGTCGCTGCTTCGCTTCTGGGCATACCAGCGGCTCAGGACCTGATCGCCCGCATCCGCCGGTGCCTCTCCCCTGAGCTCGGCCACCAGCAAGGCATAGCAGCGAACGTTCGGATCGTCGCGCATGCGAAAGTCCTGCAGCACATCGGAAAAGCGCTGCCAGTCGCGGCGTTGCCCGAGGATCAGCAGCCAGTCGTTGCGCAGGCGGTCTTCCTGGTAAGTACCCTTCCAGCGCTGGAAAAACGCCTGCACTTCCTCATCGCTGGCGGACTCCAGGCGCGCCTTGAGCTCCCAGTACGCGGCCCAGGCCTCGATGGGACTGCCCGCCGCCTGCGGCAGCAGCTGCGTCAACTGGGCGCGGTCGCCCTTGCGAAAGGCCTTGTGCATCTGCAGCAGCACTTCGTCACTGACGTTTTGCGCCGTCGCGGGCATGGCCGCCATCACCACCAGGGCCGCAAGCAGCAGTGTCAGAATCCGGATGAATTGCATATGAGGGGAATTATCGGATGGACAAAGCAGCCGTACGCAAACGCCTGGTGGCCGAACGCCTCGCCCTGCCCGATCGCCTCGCGCGCGCCGACGCGCTGCAGCAGGTGCTGCGGTTTTGGCTGGTGCAGCGCCCCGACAACGTCATCGGCGCCTACTGGCCGATCAAGGGCGAGTTCGACGCGTTGCCCGCGCTGCATCGCTGGAAGGAAGACGGCGAGCTGATGGATGAGCCCCAGCGCCGACGCATCGGCCTGCCGGTGATCGACAAAGCCACCAAGACGCTTGCGTTCCACGCCTGGTACCCCGGCTGCCCGATGGAGGAAGACGCCTACGGCATTCCCAAACCCAAGGACACCGAGGTGTTGCACCCCACGCTGCTGTTCGTGCCCTGCGTGGGCTACGGGCCCGGCGGTTACCGGCTGGGTTACGGCGGCGGTTTTTACGACCGCACGTTGGCCGCCTTGCAGCCCAGACCCTTCACCGTGGGGCTGGGCTACACGCACGGCTATGTCGACGACTTCGTGCCCGAGGCGCACGACTTGCCCCTGGATGCGATCCTGAATGACAACGGAGTGGTGTGGCCGGTGTAAGCGGGATGGACGCACCGTCCCGGGTCAGGGTTGTCGGATCACTGGGCGTCGCCCAGACACTGGCCTGGGGGTCTTCGTACTACCTGCCGGCCGTTCTGGCAGCGCCCATGGCCCGGGAGCTGGGCATCACCACGCCCATGGTCTACGCAGCGTTCTCGGGCGCACTGGTGGCCTCGGCGCTGCTCGGGCCAGTGGCCGGCCATGCGATCGATCGCCACGGGGGCCGCAACGTCCTGGTCGCTGCCAGCCTCCTGTTCGCTCTGGGCCTGGCCATGCTGGGCCTCGCTCCAGGGCCCTCGATGATGGTGGCGGCCTGGCTGATCATCGGCGTGGCGATGGGCGCCGGCCTGTACGAGAGCGCGTTCTCCACCCTCGTGCGGATTTACGGCCGCGATGCCCGCAGCGCGATCACCGGCATCACGCTGATCGCCGGCTTTGCCAGCACGGCAGGCTGGCCGCTGTCCGCGTGGATGCAGGCGCAGTTTGGCTGGCGCGGCGCCTGCCTCGGCTGGGCGGCCCTCCATCTGCTGCTGGGGTTGCCACTCAATGCCTGGCTGCCGCGCACGGGGCGTGCATCCAGGGTCGATGGGGCGCCAGCCAAGGCACATGCCGAAGACCAGGCAGCTTCCGTGGATGCACCGCCCGCAACACCCGCGTCCGCCGGCAGGGTCTCGGTCCTGCTGGCCTTTGTCTTTGCTGCCACCTGGTTCATCAGCACCGCCATCGCCACGCACCTGCCCCGGATGCTGGAAGCCACGGGAATGACACTGGCAGCGGCCGTCGGCATAGGCGCCCTGATCGGACCGGCGCAGGTGGTCGCGCGGATGCTGGAATTCGGCGTTCTGCGCGCCATCCACCCGCTGCTCTCGGCGCGCCTGGCCGCGCTTGCCCATCCCATTGGTGCGATGGCCTTGCTCGTCACGGGGCCTGCCCTGGCCCCGGTGTTCGCCATGCTGCATGGCGCGGGCAACGGCATTTTGATGATCGCCAATGGCACCTTGCCGCTGGCGCTGTTCGGTGCGCGGGGCTATGGCGCCCGCCAAGGCTGGCTGATGCTGCCGGCGCGGTTCGCGCAGGCCCTGGCTCCATTGCTGTTCGGGCTGGCCCTGGATGCCTGGGGCGTGAATGCGCTGTGGCTCACCAGCGCCTTGGGAGCGGCGGCGTTTGGCGCCTTGATGCTGCTGCGTCCACCCCCATCGCCCTCGCCAGCCCACTTGCCTGACTGATTTTTTTGGTTATTCCTCCGGAGGCTTCATGCTCCAACACCCCATCTCCATTCACCGTCCCATGCTGGTGACGCCGCCGGGCAGGCGCATGGGCCCGCCTTCCAGGGCAATGGCAACCGCGGAGTGCTGCCGTGCCTGAGCATCGGATGAATTTGCCCAATATCGACCCCGCGCTGCTGCAGCAACCCGACACGCTGCGACTGCTCGCGCCCGCGCGCGCCACGCACGCGCCGCGCTTCCTGCTGCTCTACGGCTCGCTGCGCGAGCGCTCGTTCAGCCGCCTCGCCGCCGAAGAAGCCGCGCGCATCCTGCGCGCGCTCGGCGGCGAAACCCGCATGTTCAACCCCTCCGGCCTGCCGCTGGTGGACGATGCCCCCTCAGACCACCCCAAAGTCAAGGAGCTGCACGCGCTGACGCAATGGGCCGAAGGCATGGTGTGGAGCTCGCCCGAGCGCCACGGCGCGATGACCGGCCTGATGAAGACCCAGGTTGACTGGATCCCTCTGTCCGCCGGTGCGGTGCGCCCGACCCAGGGCAAGACCTTGGCGGTGATGCAGGTCTCGGGCGGCTCGCAGTCCTTCAACGCCGTCAACCAGATGCGTGTGCTGGGCCGCTGGATGCGGATGCTGACCATCCCGAACCAGTCCTCGGTCGCCAAGGCATACCAGGAGTTTGACGCAGCCGGGCGCATGAAGCCTTCAGCCTACTACGACCGCATCGTGGACGTGATGGAGGAGTTGATGAAGTTCACGCTGCTCACGCGTGACGTCGCGCCGTACCTTGCGGATCGCTACAGCGAACGCAAGGAAAGCGCCGAGGCACTGAGCCTACGCGTGCAGCAGGCGGCGCTCTGAGCGCTTGAGAGCGCGGTTTCGGTCTTCAATCGCCGTCTGCCGACGCCGCAAACACCTTTCACCCACCGGCAGAAGGAGGATCGCGCCAAAATGCGCGCACCTTTTCCTTGAAAGCGTCCTCCCCATGCTCACGCTCTACATCGGCAACAAGAATTATTCGTCCTGGGCCATGCGCGTCGGTGTGCTGATGACGCAGGCGCAAATCCCGCACGAGCAGGTACTGGTGCGCTTTGACGGCTTTGATGAAGGTTCCGCCTTCAAGCAGCGCCTGAAGGCCGTCAGCCCCACCGGCAAGGTGCCGCTACTGGTCGATGGCGACCTGAAAATCTGGGACACGCTGGCGATCTGCGAATACCTCGCCGAGCAATTCCCGGGCAAACACCTGTGGCCACAGGACAAGGCCGCGCGCGCGGTAGCGCGCAGCGTCGTGGCCGAGCTGCACAGCGGCTTCGGCGCGCTGCGCCAGCATTGCTCGATGAACATCGAGGCGCACCTGCCCGAGGTCGGCGCGATCCTCTGGCGCGACCAGCCAGGCGTGCGCGCCGACGTGCAGCGTGCGGTCGAGCTGTTCCCCGAGTTGCTCGCGCGCCACGGCGGACCCATGCTGTTCGGTGATTTCAGCATCGCCGATGCTTACTACGCACCGATGTGCACGCGTTTCATGACCTACGGCATCCCCTTGCCGCCTGCGGTTCAAGACTACGTGCAACGTGTGCTGGCGCTGCCGGGCGTCAAGGCCTGGTGCGACGATGCGCGCGCCGAGCACGATTTCGTCGCGTTTCAGGAACCGTACCGGCTGCGGCGCGATTGACGGCTTGCCATGGACCGGATGTAGCACGAATGTGCTACATTGACCACAAACCTTGACCGAAGGGCGCACCATGTCGACCACCACCATCCGCCTCGAAGACACCCTGAAAACGCGCATCAATGCGGCTGCGCAGCACGCGGGCACGACGGCGCATGCCTTCATCCTTGAAGCGATCGAGCGCACGGTGGCGCAGGCGGAGCAGGACGCCGCCTTTCACGCGCTGGCACAGGAACGCTGGGCGCACATCCGCGCCACCGGGCGCACGGTGGCCTGGGATGAGGCCAAGGCCTACCTCGGCGCACGCGCCCAAGACCAAACAGCACGCAACCTCAAGGCCGGCACGGCCAAACCGGCAGCGCACCCTGGCGCATGACCCGACTTGAACTGGCCCCCGAGGTGTTCGAGGATTTCGACCGCTTCTTCGAGCACATCGCGCAACACGACCCGGGCAGTGCGCCCGAGCGCATCGGCACCCTTATCGATGCGCTGCAAGTGCTCACGCACAGCCCCGAGATCGGCCGCCCCGTGGGCGATGGTCTGCGCGAACTGGTGATCGGCCGCGCGTCGCGCGGCTACGTGGCGCTGTACGCCTACGGGGCGGCGCTGGACACGGCCTTCGTGCTCGCGCTGCGCCACCAGCGCGAGCAGGGGTTCAAGCGCTGATGGCGGCGATGCAGATTTACCAGGTCGGCGGCGCGGTCCGCGATGCGCTGCTGGGCCGCCCGGTGCACGACCGCGACTGGGTTGTCGTTGGCAGCACGCCAGAGGAAATGGCAGCACTCGGCTACCAACCCGTAGGGCGCGACTTTCCGGTCTTTTTGCACCCGAAGACGCACGAGGAATACGCGCTGGCGCGCACCGAGCGCAAGAGCGGGCGCGGCTATCGCGGCTTTGTGGTGCAGGCCTCGCCCGAGGTGACGTTGGAAGAAGACCTGGCGCGGCGCGATATCACTATCAACGCCATAGCTGCCAGCCCCGATTGGACGGGCGCTGGAGCCGTATTTGACCCATATAACGGCGTAGCTGACCTGAAGGCGCGCGTGCTGCGCCACGTGGGCCCTGCCTTTGCCGAAGACCCGGTACGCATCCTGCGCGTGGCGCGCTTTGCCGCGCGCTTTGCCGATTTTTCCGTCGCGCCCGAGACGCTGGCGCTGATGCGCGCAATGGTCGCGGCGGGCGAAGCGGATGCGTTGGTACCCGAGCGCGTGTGGCAAGAACTCTCGCGCGGGCTGATGGAAGAAAGGCCCTCGCGCATGCTGCAGGTGCTGCGCGATTGCGGCGCGCTGGCCGTGCTGCTGCCCGAAGTCGATCGCCTGTGGGGTGTGCCACAGCGCGCCGACTACCACCCCGAGGTGGATACCGGCCTGCACCTGCTGATGGTGCTGGACATGGCCGCACAGCTCGATGCCAGCCTGCCGGTGCGTTTCGCCTGCCTGACGCACGACCTGGGCAAGGGCACCACGCCCGCGCATATCCTGCCGCGCCACCTGGGCCATGAAGGGCGCAGCGCCCAGTTGCTCAAGGGCGTGTGCGAACGCCTGCGCGTGCCCACCGATTGCCGCGAGACCGCGGACGTGGTGGCGCGCGAGCACGGCAATATCCACCGCAGCAACAGCCTGGATGCCGCCGCCATCCTGCGCCTGCTCGAGCGCTGCGACGCGCTGCGCCAGAGCGCGCGTTTTGCGGATGTGCTGCTGGCCTGCGAATGCGATGCGCGCGGACGCGGCGGATTGCACGCATCGCCCTACCCGCAACGGCCGCGCCTGGCGGCGGCATTGCAGGTGGTGCAGCAGGTGGCCACCGCGGCGATTGCCGCACAGGCCGCTGCCGCCGGCGCACGCGGCCCGCAGGTGGGCGAAGCGATTCGCCGCGCGCGTGTGCAGGCGCTGCGGCAATGGCTGCTGGCACCAACCACATCCCCACAGCCCTGAAACCGCGCCACACGCCACGGCAAGCAGGTAAAGTGGTATGACCAGTGGACCGTATCGACGCACCGGAACAAGGAGCGCAAAACATGCCCGTAGCGGATTGGGTGGTGCAGCGGCTGGAGGCCCTGATCACCGAGGGAATACTCAAACCCGGCCAGGCCCTGCCGTCGGAACGCAGCCTGTCGGCGCGGCTGGATGTATCGCGCGCGGCCATTCGCGAGGGGCTGCGCGCCTTGCGCGCGCGCGGCTTGATCGAAACCGTGCACGGGCGCGGCTCCAGGGTGGCCGGCCTGGTGAAACGTGCCGAGCTGCCACCGCTCATGCGCCAACTGCAGGCGCGTCCCGAAACGCTGTATGACCTCTTCGAGGTGCGCCAGATGCTGGAGGCCGAATCCGCCCGCCTGGCCGCGCTGCGCGGCAGCCGGGCCGATTTCGCCCGCATCACGCGCCGCTACGAAGAGATGCAATCGTCGCGCAGCCGGGCCACCAGCGCCGCCACGCTGGCCCAGCTGGACCATGCGTTTCACGCCTCGATCTGCGCGGCCTCGCACAACCCGGTGCTGGTGCATACCCTGAGCTCGCTGTCCGACCTGCTGCTGACCTCGGTGTTCGCATCGGTCAACAACCTCTACCACCGGGAGGAGGACATGCGCGTGATCGACCAGCAGCACACGCGGCTGTACAAGGCGATCATGGCGCGTGATTCGGAGCAGGCACGGCGGCTCGCAGGCGCGCATATCGATACCGTGATCGCCTGCCTGCGCGAGATAGAAACATCAGAGCATCTGCTGGTGGTGGATGCGCTGCCCACAGCACCCTGATGGCAAAGCGCGCCGCGTGCGCATCAACTGGTCATACCAGCAGCGAAAGCCATCGACATCGCCTGCTTCGTGACCAACAATCGGGGACGTCTCCATGAACCCACGCACGCCCAGGCGCGCGCCATGCGTGCCTGCAACCAGAACCGTCCCATCCATGACAGCCACCACTTCCGAGAACCGCGCTGAACGCCAGGCGGAAATCGTGCAGGCCCTGCTCAACTGCGTGCCCGCGCATGCCCTGCTCTGGAACGCCGAGGACACCACGCCCTACGAATGCGATGGCCTCACCGCCTACCGCCAGCGCCCGCTCGTCGTCTGCCTGCCAGAGACGGAGGACCAGGTGCAGGCAGTGCTGCGCGCCTGCCATCGCCTGGCGGTGCCGGTGGTGGCGCGCGGCGCAGGCACGGGGCTGTCGGGCGGCGCACTGCCGCATGCGATGGGGGTGACGCTCTCGCTCGCCAAGTTCAACCGCATCCTGAAGATCGATCCCTTCGCCCGCACCGCGCGCGTGCAGTGCGGCGTACGCAACCTCGCCATCAGCGAAGCCGCCGCCGCGCACGGCCTGTACTACGCGCCCGACCCCAGCAGCCAGATCGCCTGCACCATAGGCGGCAACATCGCGGAGAACTCGGGCGGCGTGCACTGCCTGAAGTACGGGCTGACGCTGCACAACGTGCTGCGCGTGCGCGGCTTCACGGTCGCGGGCGAGCCGGTGGAGTTCGGCTCCGAGGCGCTGGATACCCCGGGCTACGACCTGCTGGCCGCCGTCATCGGCAGCGAAGGCATGCTCGCCGTCACGCTGGAAGCCACGGTGCGCCTGATCCCCAAACCGCAGCTGGCGCGCTGCATCATGGCCAGCTTTGCCGACGTGCGCCATGCGGGCGAGGCGGTGGCCGCGGTGATCGCCGCCGGCATCATCCCCGCCGGGCTGGAGATGATGGACAAGCCCATGACCGCCGCGGTCGAGGACTTCGTGCACGCCGGCTACGACCTCGATGCCGCTGCCATCCTGCTGTGCGAGAGCGACGGCACGCCAGAAGAAGTTGAAGAGGAAATCGGCCGCATGTCGCAGGTCCTGACTGCGGCAGGTGCTACGAAAATTGCAGTCAGCAACTCGGAGCAGGAACGCCTCACATTCTGGAGCGGGCGCAAGAACGCCTTCCCGGCCAGCGGACGCATCAGCCCCGACTACATGTGCATGGATTCGACCATCCCGAGGAAGCGCCTAGCGGACATCCTGCTGGCGATTGCCGAGATGGAGAAGAAATACCGCCTGCGCTGCGTCAACGTCTTCCACGCGGGCGACGGCAACCTGCACCCGCTGATCCTGTTCGATGCCAACGATGCCGACGAGCTGCACCGCTGCGAGCTGTTTGGCGCCGACATTCTGGAGACCAGCGTCGCCATGGGCGGCACGGTGACCGGCGAACATGGCGTGGGCGTGGAAAAGCTCAATTCCATGTGCGTGCAGTTTTCCGCCGAGGAAAACGCGCAGATGCTGGCACTCAAGAACGCCTTCGATCCGAGCGGCCAGCTCAACCCCGGCAAAGTCATCCCCACGCTCAACCGCTGCGCCGAGTACGGCAAGATGCTGGTGCGCGCGGGCAAGATCTCCCACCCCGAGCTGGAACGTTTCTGAGCATGAAAACGCTGCAGACCCTTGCCGAACAAGTGCGCGCCGCGCACGCCGCGCGCCAGCCGCTCACCATCCGGGGCGGTGCCACCAAAGCCTTTCACCCCCTGGCCGCAGGCCTTGCGGGCGACCCGCTCGACCTGCGGCCGCTCTCGGGCATCCTGAGCCATGAGCCGACCGAGCTGGTCATCACCGCGCTGGCCGGCACGCCGCTGGCCGAGATCGAGGCAGCCCTCGCCGAACACGGCCAATACCTGCCGTTCGAGCCGCCGCGGTTCGGCGCCGGCGGCACGCTGGGCGGCATGGTGGCCACCGGCCTCTCGGGCCCGGCGCGCGCCAGCGTCGGCGCGGTGCGCGACTACGTCCTTGGCATGGAGATCATCAACGGCCAGGGCGAGCTGCTGCGCTTTGGCGGGCAGGTGATGAAGAACGTCGCAGGCTACGATGTCTCACGCCTCATGGTCGGCAGCTGGGGCCAGCTCGGCGTGATCACCGAAGTCAGCCTGAAAGTGCTGCCGCTTCCGGTTCTGGAAACCACGCTGCGCTTTGAGTGCTCGCAAGCCGACGCGCTGCAGCGCCTGAATCAGTGGGGCGGCCAGCCACTGCCACTGAACGCCAGTTGCTGGGTGCACGCCGATGGGCAGGAGTTGCTCTATTTGCGCCTGCGCGGCGCCCGCGCAGCAGTGCAGGCCGCCTGCCAGCGGCCCGGTGGCCAGCGCCTGGCCGATGTGACTGGCGACTGGGACGCCTGCCGCGACCAACGCCTGCCGTGGTTTGCAACGCGCTCTGCCGATCACGCGCTGTGGCGGCTTTCCGTACCGCAAACTGCGCCAGTGCTCGCCTTGCCCGCGGGCATTGCCGCCCCGCTCGTGGAGTGGCACGGTGGCCTGCGCTGGGTGCAGGCACCGCTCACGGCCGGTGACGCTCTGCGTGCAGCCGCACGCCAGGCGGGCGGAGATGCCACCGTTTTCATAGCTCCGAACGCAGATGCAGCAAGCGCCAGAAGCCAATTTGACATCGAAAACCCGGCACTCCAGGCCATCCACCAACGCCTGAAAGCCGCCTTTGATCCGGCGGGCATCCTGAACACCCGCAGAGCCTGAGCCATGCAAACCCATCTTTCTCCGGAATTTGCCGGCACGCCCGACGGCATCGAGGCCGAAGCCATCCTGCGCAAATGCGTGCACTGCGGCTTTTGCACCGCCACCTGCCCCACCTACCAGCTGCTGGGCGATGAGCTCGACGGCCCGCGCGGGCGCATCTACCTCATGAAGCAGGTGCTCGAAGGCCAGGAGGTGACGCGCAAGACGCAGCTGCACCTGGACCGCTGCCTGACCTGCCGCAACTGCGAAACCACCTGCCCCAGCGGCGTGGAGTACGGCAAGCTGCTCGATATCGGTCGACGCGTGGTCGAGGAGAAAGTCGCGCGCCCGCCGGTCGAAAAAGCCGTGCGTTGGGCGCTGGCCCAGGGCCTGCCCTCACCGCTCTTCGGCCCGGCGATGAAGCTGGGGCAAAGCGTACGCGGCCTGCTGCCCGAGCGCCTGAAGGAAAAGGTGCCGTCGCGCCAGAGCGCCGGCCACTGGCCCACCGCGGTGCACGCACGCAAGGTGCTGATGCTGGCCGGCTGCGTGCAGCCGACGATGGCGCCCAACATCAACGGCGCCACCGCCCGCGTGCTCGATGCCGCTGGCATACAGACGCTGATCGCTCCCAAGGCCGGCTGCTGCGGCGCGGTGAAGTTTCACCTCAACGACCAGCGCGGCGGCAAGGACGAGATGCGCACCAACATCGACGCCTGGTTGCCCTACCTGGAGCGCGGCGAAGTCGAATGCATCGTGATGAACGCCTCGGGCTGCGGCGTCACCGTCAAGGACTACGGGCACGCCTTGCAGCACGATCCGGAGTACGCGGACAAGGCCGCCCGGATCAGCGCCGCCACGCGCGATCTCTCGGAGCTGCTGCCGGACCTCGTGCCGCTGCTGCAAGGCAAGATCCAGCCGCAAACCGCGCCCATGGCCTGGCACCCGCCCTGCACGCTGCAGCACGGCCAGCAGCTGCGCGGCGGCGTGGAGCAAGGCCTGAAAGCGCTGGGCTTTGAACTGCGCCTGGCGGCCTGCGAATCGCACCTGTGCTGCGGTTCGGCCGGTACCTATTCGGTGCTGAACCCCAAGCTCTCGCACCAGCTGCGCGACCGCAAGATCACCCATCTTGAAGCAGCGTTCCCCGACGCACCCGCCAAGGCCATTCTGTCGGCCAATATCGGTTGCATCACGCATCTGCAAAACGGCACCGAGACGCCCGTACGCCACTGGATAGAGGTGCTGGACGAAGCGCTGCGCTGAGCGCTGTGCCCCAACGCACCACCGGCGTAGCCGCCAGTGGCTGCAAACGCAAAGAAGGCGACCCGAGGGTCGCCCTTTTCATGGATTGCCTGTCCCTGATCAGGCCATCGCCCCCGCCGTGCTGCGCGGGTTGTTCAGGTCGTTGTCAATCACCTGCTGCTCCTGCGCGGTCAGTTGCGGGCCATCGGTGGTCACGCGGCTGTCGTCAGTGCGGAACTTGGCGATGATGGGCTTGAGCTCTTCCTTCTGGTGCTTCTCGCTGTAGCCGTTGAACAGGTGGCCGATGAGGCCGCGGCGCAGGTCCGAGGTGCCCATGAACCAGTCGGCGATCGGGAAGGACAGGTTCATGTTGTACTTCATCATGATGCCGAAGTTGTGGTGCAGGATGTGATGGCGGCGGATGGTGTTGATGAAGGGCATGTTGCGCACGAACCAGTTCTCGTGCACGTGGCAGCAGTAGTGGAAGGTTTCATACGTCAGGTAGTAGCCGACCATGGTCAGGAACACGATGTAGCCGGCGTTGGCGTTGAAGATCAGCGAGGTCAGATAGCCCAGGCCGACGCCGCCGATACCGACCACCGTCAGCACGCGCCACGGGAAGAACACGATGCGCCATTCACGCGTGGTGTCCATCGTCGGCTCGGCGTCGGTGAAGTACTGGTGGTGCTCGCGGGTGTGGCGCTCATAGATGGCGCGCAGCGCGTACACGTCGATGCGGCGGTGCATCACGTGCATGTGCATGAACCACTCGACGAAATTGCCGAACAGGAACACCGGGATCATCAACAGCCAGGCCCAGCCGGCGTTCTCGATATGGTTCAGGCACCACCAGATGCCGGCGATACCCACGCCGTAGGTGACGGCCAGGTGCAGCACGCCGTTGTACAGCGGGCTGATGTTGGACTTGTACTTCTCGCGGAACTTGCGCTGACGCTCGGTCATCACGCGGGTGTACAAGGGGCTGTTTTCTGTGGAAGCACTGGAACTGGCTATCGACACGATGGACTCCTGAAGTGATGGTCTTGATATGTGACTAATATATTAGTTCCATGACCGGAATGCAATCATGGTTTTCCCTAGGTCGGCACCAAACTTTTCAGGCATCACCACTCAGGCGCCCGGCAAAGGCCTTGAGCACGATGCGGCGGTAGGCGGCTGGCACATCCGCCACCGGGAACGCCTTGGCCAGGCGCACGACGGCCAGGCCGTCCTTGACCATGGTCTCCAGCGCCGCCTCGGCAATGCCGAAGGCCTTCAGATCCGTCGCAATGCCGAGCTGCCCGACCCATTCGCGCACGCGCAGCGGCACGGCGCGGCTGGCCTCGGCGGCCGTCATCGCGCCCAGGCCGAGCACGTCGGCCAGTTCGACGAACTCGTGCGGGCGCACCGCCGCGATTTCATCGAGCACATAGGGCAGCATCACCGCGTTGGTGCTGCCATGGCTCTTGTGGGTTTGCGCAGCGATGGCGTAGGCCAGGCCATGCACGGCGTTCAAGCCGGCACTGCCATAGGACAGCGCCGCGTACAGGCTGGCGTAGGCCATCGCGGCACGCCCTTCCTTGAGGCTACCGTCCTGGTAGACCGGCACCATCCAGCGCGCGCACAAGCGCATGGATTCGCGCGCAAACAGCATGGTGAGCGCCGAGCGGCCGCTGTAGCCCGGGTCGGCATGGCCCTGGCGGTCGTAGAGCGCGCTGTCCAGCGTCAGGAAGGACTCGATGGCGTGCGTGAACGCATCGATGCCGGCATCGGCAGTAACGCGCGGCGGGCAGCTGTAGGTGAATTCGGGGTCCACCAGCGCGATCTGCGGGCGCAGCGCGTTGTCCATCACGGCGATCTTGGTGGCGTTCTCGGGGTCGATCAGGATCGCACCCGGCGTGGCCTCCGAGCCCGTGCCCGCCGTCGTCGGCATCGCCACCAGCGGCAGTGGCTGCACACCGCCAATGTCACCGACGAAATCCTTGATCGGTTGGCCGCCCGGCAGCGTCAGGCACAGCGCCTTGGCCAGGTCAATGTTGCTGCCGCCGCCCAGCGCGATCACATGGTCTATCACCCGCCCTTCGGCCTTTTGGCGCACGCTGGCAGTGGCTTCATCGCACAGCACGGTGCTGGGGTCGGGCTCGCCACCGTTAAACACGATGACGTCAATCTGGCGCACCCGGGCGGCCTCCACATACTCGCGCACCCAGGGCGTGTTTTGCGTGAAAAAGCGGTCGGTGACCAGCACGCCGCAGCGCCAGCCCAGGCGCTGCACCAGCGCCGGCAGCTGCGCACGCGTGCCGCAGCCCATCACCAGGCGCGCCGGCGCGCAGAAATGGATCAAGTCTTCAGTTCTCATGGAATCCCTCATTGCAATTCAGTGAAAAAAACGCGTGCCGCCTCGGCGACTCGCTCGGTATGGCTGGAAGGAATGCCGTGGCCGCCGTCTTCCAGCGTCAGCAGGCGTGCATTGGCAAGCCCGCTGACCAGCTGCTGCGCATGGCTCCAGGGCGAGTCGCCGTCCTGCCTGCCGTGGATCACCCGGGTCGGAATGTCGATGTCTTTCAGGTGCGCTCGCTGATCGGTGCCGCGAATGGCGGTCCAGGTCGCGGCCACCGCCTCACGATCGGCCGCCACGCGCAGGCCCAGGGCTTGTTCCCGCACCGTGATCTCGGCCAGCAGCGCAGCCGGTTCACTCGCCTTGAACCAGGACGCCTCGCACAACGCCGGCGTGCCTGAGAGCAGCAGCAGACCCGCAGGCCGTGGCCCGGCGTTGCGGATCAGGTACTCCAGCGTGACCGATACCCCCATGCTCCAGCCCGCCAGCACCCAGGGCATCCCGGGCGGTACATGGCGCGCCACCACAGCATGCGCATCCTCGGCATACTGCTCCAGCGTGTAGTCGGCCACGCCCTGCCCGCGCAGTGCCGTGCCGCGCCCGCGCAGATTGGGCAGCACCCAGCGCGCCGCATCACTCAAGCGCCTGGCGACCGGCATCCACGAATCGCGCGTGCCCTGAATGCCATGCAAGGCCACGACGCGCAGCGGGCCATCGCCGAGCTCCACCACGTCGCTGGCACGATAGCCACCGGCGCTCAGCATGGCGTCCTCGCCAGCCAGCCGCTACGATACTGATATACCAACCGTTTCATGATTCTTCTTTCATGCCAAGAACTGCCACCACCAAAAGCGCCGCGACCAAGGCCACGGGAAAGGGCTCGCAGGCAAGTGCGGAGCGCCCCATGCCCGGCTTCAAGGCACTGGAGCCGCGCGCCCGTTTGACCGACCTGGCCTACGAGACGCTGGAAGAAGCCATCGTCACGCTCAAGCTGCCACCAGGAACGGCGATCTCGGAGCAGACCCTGGCCGACATGACCGGCATTGGCCGCACGCCGGTGCGCGAGGCCATCCAGCGCCTGGCGCGCGAGCACCTCATCGTCATCCTGCCGCAGCGCGGTCTGCTCATCACCGACGTGATGGTCAGCCGGCAATTGCTGCTGCTGGAAACCCGGCGCGAGCTCGAGCGGCTGATCTGCACCAGTGCCGCCAAGCGCGCCACGCCGGCGCAGCGCCAGCGCTTTGCCGAGCTGGCCGAGGAATTCCGGCGCCTGGCGCGACAGGAAGATTCGGACGCCTTCATGCAGGCCGACCGGGATTTCAACGAGCAATGCCTTGCCGCCGCCCGCAACCCGTTCACCGAGAGTGCGATGCGCAGCCTGCACGGGCTCTCGCGGCGCTTCTGGTTCATTCATTACAAACAATCACCTGATCTGCCCAAGATGGCCGAGCTGCATGCCCACGTGGCCGACGCCATCGCCGGTGCCGATGTGCAAGGGGCGGGCAAGACCCTGGATGCGTTGATCGACTTCATAGAGCAATACACCCGCTCGGCCGTGCTGCCCGACGGCTGAATGCCAAAGGCGCCAACACAGTGGCGCCTTCGGACTGGATCGCTGCGCTGGCCGGCGAACGCCGGCCACCGGGTCTGGCATCAATGCGAGACCTCCTCCAGCGAACGCCCCTTGGTTTCCACCCCCAGGAAGAGCACCACCAGCGCTGCCGCCACGAAGCAGGCCGCGCCCAGCGAGAAGACGCCCAGCTGGCCGGCCACCGGCAGCACCAGGCCAACGACATACGGGCCAATCAACGAACCGATACGGCCGATCGACGAGGCAAAGCCGGCGCCCGTGGCGCGCGAGCGCGTCGGGTACAGCTCCGGCGTGTAGGCATAGAGCACCGACCACATGCCGAACATGAAGAACTGCATGCACAGGCCGGCACCAATCAACTGCGACACCGGCGCCTGCGTGGCCGCAGACTGTCCGTAAAAGTACGCTGCCGCCGCGCTGCCCAGCAGCATCAGCATGCAGGTGCTCTTGCGCCCCCAGCGCTCCACCAGCCAGGCCGCACAGATGAAGCCCGGAATACCCGCGAGCGAGATGTAGACGGTGTAGAGCACCGACTTGGTGACTTCATAACCGGCCTGCTGCAGCAGCGCGCCGAGCCAGGAGGTCAGGCCGTAATAGCCCAGCAGCGCCAGGAACCAGAGCGACCACAGCATGATGGTGCGCTTGGCGTAGATGCCCTTGAACAGCTCGCCGATCAGGCTGCCGCGGCTCTGGTACTGCGAAGCAGTCACCACGCGCTTGGGCTCCGGCAGGCTGCGCAAGCCCGCCGAGTGCATCACGCGCTCTTCCATGTGCGAGATCACGCGCTCGGCCTCGGCATAGCGGCCTGCGTCCTCCAGCCAGCGTGCCGACTCCGGCACCATGCGGCGCACCACCAGCACGAAGATCGCCGGCACCGCGAGGGCGATGAAAATGCCGCGCCAGCCGATATGGCCCAGCGACAGGTAGGCGATCACGCCCGCGGCAATGAAGCCAAAGGGCCAGAAACCCTCCAGGATCGCCACGTAGCGGCCGCGTTTGTCGGCCGGAACGATCTCCGAGACCATGGCCAGGCCGATCGGAAACTCCATGCCCATGCCGAAGCCCAGCAGCACGCGCCAGCCCATCAGCTCATTCACATTGGAGGCATAGCCGCACATCAGGCTGCCAATGCCCCAGAAGATCATGCTGACCTGAAACACCGGGCGGCGGCCGAACTTGTCGGCCAGCATGCCGGCCGAGGCCGCGCCCAGGAACATACCCAGAAAGCTGGAACTTGCCAGCAGCCCGGTCTGCGCCGCGGTCAGGCCGAACTCGGTCTTGATGGTGCCGAGCATGAAAGTCATGATGCCCAGGTCGATCGAGTCGAACAGCCAGGCCGTGGCGATGATGGCAAACAGCATGCGCTGGTAACCGGTCATCGGCAGCCGATCCAGCCGGCCACTGACATTGACGCCAGCCGCTGCGCCTGCAGCGGCCTGCGACGGTGATGTCCCGCCGTACTGCGGGAGATCTCTCGTCAAGGTATTCATGGGAAGAGTCCTCTTGAAGGGAAAAAGGGAGGGACGGAAAGTCCTGATACGCGGCTAAAATATTAGTTGTGTTACAGAACGTTGGACATAGGTATTGACCCTAATCAAAAAAGGGCGAATGAAAGCCAAAACCCTGTTGCCAACATTGTCGATTTCTGCTAGTTCGGCAACCCTTGAGCGCTGCCTGCCAGCGTTGCTATAGTCGACGCGGCCTCTTTTGGCGTGCATCCCTTTTTGCCCGTACCCATGTCCTCCAGCGCTTCCTCCGCTGTCCTGCCTCTTGACGGCGTTCGCGTCGTCGAGTTTTGCTCTACCGCCGCCGGCCCGTTTTCCGCCATGCTGCTGGCCGACATGGGCGCGGCGGTGGTCAAGGTCGAGCCGCCTGCAGGCGACGGCCTGCGCCAGTGGCCGCCACTCACCGATGGCTACAGCGAGAACTTCGCCTCGCTCAACCGCAACAAGCGCTCGGCGGCGCTCGATCTGAAGAACCCACAGGATCTGGCGTTGGCCAAGCGCCTGATCCTTGAATCCGACGTACTGGTGGAAAACAACCGTCCTGGCGTCATGGCGCGCCTGGGTCTGGGGTATGAGGCGCTGTCAGCGGAAAAGCCGGGGCTGATCTACTGCTCCATCTCCGCCTACGGCCAGAGCGGTCCGCGCAGCAGCGAGGGCGGCTACGACCTGACCATTCAGGCAGCCTCCGGCGTGATGAGCGTCACTGGCGACCCGGATGGCGCACCCGCCAAATGCGGCGTGCCGATCGCGGATTTTTCCTCGGGGCTGTACGCGGCGTTTGCCATCGCCAGCCTGCTGGTGCAGGTGCGCGCCGGCGGCAAGGGGGCGCATATCGATATCCCGATGTTCGGCTGCACGCTGGGCGTCGCGGCACTGCAGACCAGCGAGTTCTTTGGCAACGGCCGCAGTCCGGGGCGCCTGGGCTCTGCACACCCGAGGAACGCACCCTACCAGGCGTTTCAGGCCAGCGACGGCTATTTCGCCATCGCGGCCGGCAACCACAAGCTGTGGCTTGCGGTGCTCGACGTCGTGGGACTGCCCGAACTCGCGCAGGATGCGCGCTTTCTGACGACCACCGACCGCGCCAAGCATCAGGGCGCGCTCAAGGAGATTCTGGAATCGGCGTTCACGCGCCAGCCTGTCGAGCACTGGATTGCCGCCTTCAACGCTGCCGGGGTGCCGCATGCACGCATCAACGATTACGCCGCGGCTCTTGCCGATCCCCAGGTGGAGCACATGGGCTGGGTTCGGCCCGTGCAGCTGCCGGGCGGACACGAGACGCGCACCTTCGCCTCGCCGCTGCGGCTGAACGGGCAGGGCTTTGCCATCCGCCGCCGTCCGCCAGCCTTGGGCGAGCACACCGAAGAAATCCGCGCCGAACTCGGGCGCAAAGGAGCATAAAGGCATGCCCAACCACACGCGCCTGCTGGATTTCGTTGCCGCGATGACGCGGCTGGTCCAGGCCAGCAACGATGAAGACACGCTGATCGACGGCGCCACGCCGCTGATGCGCGATCTGGTCACGC
This sequence comes from Comamonas sp. SCN 65-56, assembly GCF_001724135.1. Taxonomy (GTDB): domain Bacteria; phylum Pseudomonadota; class Gammaproteobacteria; order Burkholderiales; family Burkholderiaceae_C; genus Comamonas_C. Next base: position 143,091 of record NZ_MEDS01000025.1, read on the forward strand.
ACGACGACTGGCTGCCCGAGCCCATGGCCGTGCCACATCCGCAGTTCTACCAGCAGCACCTGCTCTACGGCGACCCGCTGGACCGCTTCTCACTCGTGAGTTTTGTCTGGGGCCCGGGGCAGAAGACACCGGTGCACGACCATACGGTGTGGGGCATCATCGGCATGCTGCGCGGCGCCGAAAACGGCCAGCGCTTCGCCGCCGACGCCCAGGGCCACTGGGCGCCCGCGGGTGAACCCACCACGCTGCAGCCGGGCGACCTAGACATCGTCTCGCCCACGCGCGGTGACATCCATGAAGTGGCCAACGCGCTGGACGACCGTGTCTCCATCAGCATCCACCTCTACGGCGGCAATATCGGGCGGGTGGCCCGCCACGTCTATGTCCCCGGCACCAGCACCGTGAAAACCTTTGTCTCGGGCTACTCCAACCTGTTGGCGCCCAACCTCTGGCCCAGGCCTGCCGCATGAGCACTGACGAGCTGCTGGTTCAGCGCGAAGGCGCGCTGCTGCACCTGCAATTGCAGCGCCCGGACAAGGGCAACGCGCTGTCTGCCAGTCTGGTCGCGGCCTTGCAGGTGGCGCTCGATGCGGCTGCGCTGGATGCTGGGTTGCGGCTGCTCGTGCTTTCCGGCGCGGGAAAGCACTTCTGCACCGGCTTTGACCTTTCCAAGCTGGAATCCGAAACCGACGATACGCTGCTCGCCCGCTTCACTCGCGTAGAGCTGATGCTGCAATCGCTTGCGCGCATGCCCTGCACCACGCTGGCACTGGCGCACGGACGCACCATGGGCGCCGGCGCCGATCTGTTTGCCGCCTGCAGCGAGCGCTGGATCGTCGACGACGCGAGCTTTGCCTTTCCGGGTGCGGGTTTCGGCTTAATACTGGGCACCGCACGACTGGCGGATATCGTCGGTGCGACGCAGGCCAGCCGCTGGATAGAAGGCGGCGAGACGATCAACGCCGCCGGCGCCTGCGCCAGTGGCCTTGCGCTGCGGCAACTCGAGCGCACGGCATTGCCGCTCGAGCGCGATCAACTGCTCAGGCGCGTGAGTCGGCTGGACACCCAGACCCAGCGCGCCATCCACGCCGCCGTTGGCACCAGGCGCAGACCCAGAGGGGATGTGGGCGACGCGCAGGATTTGGCCCGACTGGTCGAATCGGCCGCGCATCGCGGCCTGCGTGAGCGCATCGCTGCCTACCGCGCGGCGCAACGCCCGCGCTGAATCAACCCAGCGACTGGCGCACCCAGCGCACGATGTCGCTTGCGCCGCGCGCGCCCGAGGTACGCGCGATTTCGCGCCCACCCTGGAACACGATCATCGTCGGGATACTCCGAATACCATAGCGTGCAGCGATGGATTGGTGAGCCTCGGTATCCAGTTTGGCAAGGCGGGCCTGGGGCTCGAGCTGCTGCGCCGCCTCATGGAAGAACGGCGCCATCTGCAGGCAGGGCCCGCACCACGGCGCCCAGAAATCCACCACGACGGGAATCTGACTGCGCGTGATGTGCTTGTCAAAGCTCGCTTCATCCAGCGGCAACGGCTCGCCCTCGAACAGCGGCCGGTGGCACTGACCGCAATCGGGAGCGCTCGCCAGATCGTCGGCGCGAATCCGGTTGGTGGTATGGCAGTGGGGACAGACGACGTGCAGAGGGTCACTGGTGGTCATGGCGTGCTCGCTTGAAAATTCTGCCTGTCAGCTGCGGTCGCAGCCGGAATTTTCAACCGTTCACGCTGCGCAAACCAGCCGATCGCGCCCCTCGCGCTTGGCCTGGTACAACGCTGCATCGGCACGCGCCACCAGCTGCTGCGCCGTATCCCCGGGGCTGCGCAGCGCCAGGCCCGCGCTCACGCTGTAGCGCTGCTGCGGCATTGCGGGCAGTGGCACGGCATTGCGTGCGCGCGCCAGCAAGCGCTCGACGATGGGCTGCGCCTGCGCCATCGTGCAGTCCGGCAGCAGCAGCATGAACTCTTCGCCCCCCACGCGCCCGTAGCGATCGGCACGGCGCATCTGGGCTTGCAGATGACCCGCAAAATCGCGCAATACGGCATCCCCCACCGGATGCCCATGGCGGTCATTGATCTGCTTGAAATGGTCCAGATCCAGCATCACCAGCACCAGGGGATTGGGCCGAACGAAAAGTGCAGCCAGCTGCTGTTGCATGTAAGCGCGGTTGCTGATGCCCGTCAGCGCATCCGTCTGCGCCGCACGCAGCGCCCGATCGCGCATCGCCCGCAAGTCTCGCCCTTGCTGATGCAATGCGGTGGTGTCGATCACGACACACAGCATCCATCCGTTGGCCAGCGTGGTTTCCGTGATCCAGTGCCACTGGCCGTTCTCCAGATCGCCCTCAAAAGCCCGAAACGGTTGTTTGCCACGGCGCGAGCGCGCCGACGCAAGCCAGGTTTCGAAATCCACATCCCCGCTGACCCGCGTGCCCTGACCAGCCGCATGGTTGGCGCGCATGATGTCCGTCCAGGTGCGTTGACCATCGGGCTGGTGGTGAAACCGCTGCACAAAAGCCTCGTTGGCAAAGCGCAGCACATCCGCCTCATCGAACATCGCAACGGCCATCTCGGTCTCGCGCAGCAAGGTGTGCGCCATCTCGGCCAACATCAATTCAGGCATGGCAGCAGGATAACGCGACAAATGGTTACATCCAAAGCAGGGAAACCCGAATCGCAACTCATAACCACTTGACAGCCAGGCTCAGCAAAAAGCTGAGCAGCACGGTGCTCGCCAACGGGATTGACCACTGGCGCCCGAAGAGCCGAAATTCGAAATCGCCCGGCAGCCGCCCCAACCCCAGGCGGCGCAGCAGCGGCATCAACCCGCTGATGAGGACCAGCGCCAAAAAGACAACGATGAGCCAGCGCACCATGCCGAGGCCTCACAAGCGGTGGGTGCGGTCGCCCTGCGCAAACCCGCGCGGCTGCCAGGCCTCGCCCGGTCCCACGGCCAGCACCTTGAACAGCTCGCCCATCTCGTGTTCAAGCATCAATTTGACCGCTGGCGCTTTATCCACGGGCGCCAATTGCTCCAATTTTTCAAGTAATCCATTGTTCATCAAAAAGTGCGCCTGGCTGGTGTAGCCGAGCACTTTCAGCCCGGCTTCCTGCGCCGCCAGCGCAATCCCCGTGAAGTTGACATGCGCGGTGATGTCTTTGAGGCCCGGATCCGCCAGCGGATCGGTATCCATCTGGTGCGCCCGGTGGCACACCAGCGTCCCCTGGGCACGCTGCGGGTGGTAATACTCGGACTCCGGAAAACCATAATCGATCAGAAAGGCCGCGCCACGCACCAGATGCCGCGCCAGCGTGCGCACGAAACCCTCTGCCTGCGGATGAATCTCCGTCAGATAGTCATGATCGCCCGGCACCTGCACCGGCGGACGCAGATCGGTAGGGCGGTCGCTCCACGCAAAATCATCATCTTGCAGCGCCACGCCGCGCTCATGCCAGACACCGTCCAAACGCTGCAGCAGTTGCACCGGCATGGCATCCAGCACTTCGTTGCCCAGCACTACGCCCTCGATGCACTCGGGCAGGCGCTGCGCCCACTGCACCTTGCCGGCAAACGGCGCAAGCGCCTGCTGCTGGCGCATGCGCAGGCTGGTGGAGACATCCACAATGGTGTAACGTCGCACGCCATCGCCCAGCGCGCCCAGCACCTGCGCTGCCAGCGCCCCGCTGCCGGCGCCGAATTCCCAGATTTCATCGGTCTGCGTTGCAGCAAGCGCTTGGCGCACCTGCTCTGCCAGCACGGCGCCAAACACGGGCGAGAGCTCCGGCGCCGTCACAAAGTCGCTGCCGCTTTCGGGCATCGCGCCAAATTTGCGCAGATCGTTGGCGTAGTAGCCCAAACCGGGCGCATACAGCGCCTGCTGCATGAACCGATCAAAGCCGATCCAGCCTCCCGCATCGCGGATGGCATTGCGGATCTGCCGCGCCAGAAATTCACTCAAGCTTGTCATCGTTGACGCGATTTTGCCTTGTGCACAATGGCTGGACTCGACCAATACCCCGTGCAAAGCGCCATGCATCCATCTTCTTCCTGGGTTCTCGTCACCGGCGGCGCCACCCGCCTGGGCAGAGAAATTGCCTTGGCGTTCGCACGCGCCGGCTGGGATGTGCTGTGTCACTACCGCCATTCGCGGATCGCGGCCGAGGCTACAGCCGGTGAAATCGCGGCGCTTGGCCGCCAGTGCAGACTGATCGCTGCCGATCTGGCCAAACCCGATGCCGCCCAAGATCTGCTGAGCCTGTGTGCCGCTGAAGTTCACGCCGCTCCGCGCTGCATCGTCAACAACGCCTCGCTGTTCGATGCAGACGATGCAGCGAGTGCCAACGCAGACTCGCTGCAACAGCACTTTGCCACCAACACCATCACACCGCTGCTGCTGGCCAATGCACTCGCGCTGCAGGTGCGCGCGCAATCGCCCGACAGCCACGGGCGGCATTGCGTCATCCACCTGCTGGACCAGAAAGTGCACAACCTCAACCCGGATTACTTTTCCTACACCGTCAGCAAACTGGCGCTCGAGCGCAGCGTCGCGCTGCAGGCGCAGGCGCTGGCGCCGCAGGTGCGCGTGTGCGGCCTCTCGCCCGGGCTGATGTACCTGAGCGGGCCGCAGACACAGGAAAATTTCGATCGCGCGAGCCGCGTCAATCTGCTGCAGCAACCGATTGACCCCGCAGCCGTTGCGCGTGCCGCCGTGTTCATCGCCGAAAACACCGCCCTCAACGGCTGCACCGTGCAAGCAGACAATGGTCAGCACCTGGTGCCGTTGGCGCGCGACGTGATGTTTGCCATGGGCGAAAATCCAGCGCCATGAACTCCCTCCTGCTGGCCTTTGGCGCGCTCGATGCCCGCCTGGCGACGCACTGCCGCCTGCTCAGCCTGCGCCAGCACGAGCAACAGGTGCGTATCGGCATCCACACCTTCGAGCGTCAGGCGCCGCAACGCCTGTGGTTCGATGTGGACTTGTGCGTGCGGCTGGAGCAGGCTCCGGCCGCACGCGACGACATCTCCCAGACCGTCGACTACGATTTCATCCGCCAGACGATCGCAAGCGCCGTAGGAACGCAGCACCACGAGTTGCAGGAAACGCTGTGCGACACCATTCTCAACGCCATGCTCCAGCGTCCTGACGTGCAGGCAGCGCGCGTTGCCACACGCAAGCCGGACGTGTATCCGGACAGCGCATCGGTCGGCACGGAGCGCATAGCCATCAAACCTTGGTAGACGCACCTACGACACCCCATGTCCATACCCCAGCCCCACCAAGGCCAGCAGAGCCTCACGCTCAACGGCCTGCGTTTCGACGCCAACCTCGGCATCCTTGCGCATGAACGCAACGCGCCCCAACCGATCCGCGTGGATGCCGAGCTCAACCTCGGCACCCAGCCGCTGGCACCGCCCGACGACGACATCCTGCACGTGCTCGACTACCGCAAGGTGCGCCAGATCATCATCGACGAGTGCACCGCCGAGCACGTGAACCTGCTGGAGAGTCTGATCGGCAAGCTCGCGCGCCGTCTGCTGCTGCTGCCGGGTGTGCGCGGCGTGCGCGTGAAAATCGCGAAACTGGAAATATTTGATGACTGCGAAGTCGCCATTCGCGTCGAAACCGGACAGTGGTAGACCCCATGCAAACAACCGAATCCATCCTCGAACCCACAGCCGTCGCCCACGACACCCGCAAGGCCGAACATGAAGCGCACAAACTGGAAAAGCGCCTGTGCCGCGAAACCACGCGCGCCATCATCGACTACGCCATGATCGAAGAAGGCGACAAGGTCATGGTTTGCCTCTCTGGCGGCAAGGACAGCTACACCTTGCTGGACATTCTGCGCAAGCTGCAACGGCGCGCACCGATCCAGTTCAGCATCGTCGCCGTCAACCTGGACCAGAAGCAGCCGGGCTTCCCCGAACATATCCTGCCCGACTATCTCACGCGCATCGGCGTGGACTTTCACATCGAAAACCAGGATACCTACAGCATCGTCAAGCGCCTGGTGCCCGAGGGCAAGACCACCTGCAGCGTCTGCTCGCGCCTGCGCCGTGCCATCCTCTACCGCGTCGCCAGCGAACTGGGCGCCACCAAGGTAGCGCTGGGCCACCACCGCGACGACATCGTGACCACGCTGATGCTCAACATGTTCTACGGTGGGCGCATGAAGGGCATGCCGCCCAAGCTCGTCAGCGACGACGGCAAGCATGTGGTGATCCGCCCGCTTTGCTATGTCACCGAAACCGACACCCGGCGCTGGTCCGAGCTGCAGGGCTTTCCCATCATCCCGTGCAACCTCTGCGGCAGTCAGGAAGGCCTGCAACGCGTGGTTGTCGGCGAGATGCTGCGCGAGTGGGAAAAGAAGTTTCCAGGCCGCATAGAGAGCATGTTCCGCGCGATGAGCCACATCGTGCCCACGCACCTCATGGACCAGCAGCTGCACGACTTCAAGGGTGCGCACGCCACGGGCACTGCCGATCCCATGGGTGACAGGGCGTTCGATCCCGAAATCCTGCCGGCCCATGCCGGGGACCATCGGTGGTTGTGAGTCGCCCCCACGGCTTTGGATACTTTCAGAGCACCGTGTCTTTACGGCAAAAAACCCGCTTCCCTTTGACAGGGCAACGTGGTATCGCAACCGCAACCAGGCCGAGGAGGCGTTTGGTGAGACGGCGTGAGACAAAACCGTTGAGACAATAGCCTCAGATAACCCCCAGTGCACCGCCAGAGTGCCATGCCTGCGAGGCGCATCGCCCCGTCACGCCGACGCGGCCACCAGAGCCCCAAAGGATGGCGGCATCTGGAGGGTACGGGGAGGATCACGAAGGAGCCAAGCTGAAGCCGCGCAGACTAGAGGTGAAGTGGGGTGGCACCATCCAAAACCCATGCCAGCCAATCATGGTATGGAGGACGATGGCACGTAGCACATGCTCTGTCGTTTTGAATAATTTGTTTGCAAAATCATACTCCTTGTTTCGCATCGCAGATCAACGCCGTCATGCACATCTTCCCGTGGGGCAAGCTCCAGCGTTTACCGGAGCAGACCGCAACGCATAGTCTGCTAGACCATATGACGGATGTCGCCGCCGTCCTGCACCGGTTGCTGCTCATTCCTACCATCGCCCTCGCCTTGCAGCGCACCGCAGGCCGCCCTTTGAGCGATACCGATCGCGCCCGCTTGGCCGTGCTGGCCTATTTGCATGACATCGGCAAGGCCAATGCGGGTTTTCAAGGCAAATACTGGAGCGATCCGGCTCAGCGCCCGCACGGCTGGCCTGGCGCATGCGGCCACGGCCCTGAGGGCTGGGATTTGGTGGATGCCTGCTTGTCTGGTGAGCATTGGACACAGCAGGTGGCCGCCGGGCTGCCGCTGGCCGCGATGTGCGACTGGGGCGATGCCTTCCTCCCGCTGTTGCACGCCAGCATCAGCCACCATGGCCGGCCGGTGCAGTGTGACGGTAGTGCAGTCCTCTGGCGGGCCGTTCCCGGCTACGACCCCGCGCAGGCATTGACGGCCATGGGCCAGACCATCCAGGCGCAGTATCCCCAGGCGTTTGTGACGGATGCCCCTGATCTGCCCAACGCGCCAGCGCTCGGCCATTTGTTTGCCGGCCTAGTGCAGCTGGCCGACTGGCTAGGCTCGGACACCCGCCCTAGCTTTTTTGCGTACTCTCAGCCTGGGGAAATCAGATCAAAAACAGCTCCAACGCATGCTGATAAAGCGCTAACAGCTATTGGGTTGATAGCTAAAGAGACAGCCAATCGCCCCACTGCCACCTTGGCAGACTTTGGTCAGGTATTTGGCGTGCCTTCGCCCCGCCCCATGCAGGCCGCCATGGCCGATGACGCCTTGGGACCCGTGGTGATACTGGAAGCCGAAACCGGCAGCGGCAAGACCGAGGCCGCGCTGTGGCGCTTTTTGCACCTGTGGCGCGTGGGAGCGGTCGATGCGTTGTACTTCGCCCTGCCCACGCGCGTCGCGGCCACCCAGCTCTACGAACGGGTACACGCCTTTGTGCAGCGCGCCTGGAAGGGGCAACCCCCCGTCGTCGTGCGCGCCTTGCCGGGCTACGCAGCTGCCGACGGCCAGGGCTATGAGCCGCTGCCCGGCTTTCAGGTGCTGTGGCACGACAAACCTCAGGACGATGAAGCGGAGCGCCGCTGGGCCGCCGAATCGCCCAAGCGTTATCTGGCCGCCCCCATCGCGGTCGGCACCATCGACCAGGCGCTGCTGGGGGCGCTGCAAATCAAGCACGCCCACCTGCGCCATGCGCTGCTGGCGCGCAGCCTGCTGGTGATCGACGAGGTGCATGCCTCCGACGCCTACATGACGCGGCTGACCGAGCAGCTGCTGCGCGCCCATGTGGCTTGCGGCGGCGAGGCGCTGCTGCTGTCGGCCACGCTGGGCGCGGTGGCACGCAGCCGCTATCTGGCCATCGGCCAGCGCGGCTCCATCGCCACGCCGCCATTGGCCCAGGCACAGGCGCTGGCCTATCCCGCCATCAGCCACCGCAGCGCCAGCGGCCCGCAGCTGCTGCCGGTGGAGGGCAACCCGCGCCAGAAAACCGTGCATTGGCAGACGCTGGACGCCATTGCCGACCCCGAACGCATTGCCCACCTGGCCGTGGATGCCGCCGCCCAGGGCGCGCGCGTGCTGGTGGTGCGCAACACCGTGCCCGCCGCCGTGGCTACCTTGCAGGCGGTCGAAGCGCTGGCCCAGTCGCGCGACCTGGACTGCCTGTTTCGCGTTCATGGCATCAGCACCTTGCACCACAGCCGCTTCAGCCGCCAGGATCGGCCGCTACTCGACGCCCAGGTGCAAACGCAAATGGGCAAGGAACGCCCAGAGCGCAGCACCGGCCTGGTGCTGGTGGGCACGCAAACGCTGGAGCAAAGCCTGGACATCGACGCCGACCTGCTCATCACCGACCTGTGCCCCATGGACGTGCTCTTGCAGCGCCTGGGCCGCCTGCACCGCCATGCGCGCGACACACGTCCGGCGGGCTGCGCGCAGGCGCGCGCCTGGGTGCTCACGCCCGCTGGGCATGACCTGCGCCCCCTGCTGCAACGCCAAAGCCATGGCCTGGGGCCGATACGCATCAAGGGCCAGCCCATGGGCGGCGTCTATCCCGACCTGCGCGTGCTCGAAGCCACGCGCCGCCTGGTGAATGCTGACGCCACGCGCAACATCCCGGCTGACAACCGCGTTCTGGTGGAGCAGGCCACGCACGGCGAGGCGCTGGACGCCATTGCCCAGGAGATGGGCGCCGACTGGGTGACATTTGGAATGGATGTCGATGGAGGGCGTGATGCGGCTGGACGGATGGCCAACATTCAAGCTTTGGCCTACGAAGCGGAGTTCGCCATGTTTTCGGTGTCACCAGAAGATGAGGCAAGTGTTGGCAGCCGCCTGGGCGCGGCCGACCGCTTGGTGGTGTTCACCCCCGCGCCCACCGGCCCCTTCGGCGAGCCCGTGCAGCAGCTGGCGCTGCGCCACCACATGCTCCCGCACGACTTGCCGGACGATGCGCAGCCAGATCAAGTTGAGGCGCTAGCATCGCAAGCCGGTTTCACATTTGCCTTGGGTGATCGGCGCTACCGTTACGACCGCTTTGGCCTGACGGCCGTCGCCAAAGCTCAAGGCTGATAGGGCTTGTCCGCCTGCTGGCGCACGGCAGGCCACAGTGACAGCAGCTCTGGTAGCGCAGACCGCACGGTATCCCACACCAGGTCCAGGTTGATGTCAAAGTACCCATGGGCAATGCGGTTGCGCATGCCGCGCATGTGGCGCCACGGAACCTGTGGGTGGGCCTGAACAACGTCGGGGTAGCCGTCCATCACCTTGGTGGCGGCCTCGCCCAGGATGACGAGGCTCATGATGACGGCTTGCTGGGTGCGTTTGTCGGAACGAAAGTCATCCTGTGCCATTCCCTCGACAAAAGCGCAGGCGTCCAAGGCCGCCTGCTGCATGTGATCCAGATAGTCCGGGAGCCGGTTTTCGTTCATACCGGCCGCGCCTGCGCCAGCACCTGGGCGCGAAACTTGGCCGGCAAATCCGCCGGGGTCAGCACATCGACGGGCACGCCGAGCAGGGTTTGCAATTCGTCCTGCAAGCCTCCCAAATCGAATAGCGTGGCGCCAGGCAACGCATCCACGAGCAAATCAAGGTCACTGCCATCGCGGTCATTGCCCTGCAGCACCGACCCAAAGACGCGTGGGTTCGCCGTGCGGTAGCGATCCGTCGCCTCCCGCACCAGGGCGCGCTTGAACTGGAGTGCTGCAGAGGGGCGCATGGACATCCTTTCATTTACGACACGCGTGCCCGCATTGTCGCTGCCGGGCGACGCTTGCCGACAGGTCGGTACAAGATAGCAGAAGCCTGGATAAAACAAAAATCCATGTTAAGTTGCAAAAATTACATGAAGAGAGGAGATATCTATGCCGTCTTCGGGTGTTGCGATGGAGCCGAGCTTGAGTCTCTTGGACGAGCCCTTGATTTGCTGGCGCGACACGCACGCAGCCGTGCAGCGCGGCAACCTGCCTGAACTTCTGGCCGCGCTGGCCGCCAATGGCGTGTGCGACTTCCCCCGGTTGCGCCCGCATCAGCGCCACCCCTGGCACGCCTTTCTGGTGCAACTGGCTTCCATCGCCCTGCACCACGCGGGGCAGGAGCAGCCCTGGCTAGAGACAACTGACTGGCGCGCGGCGCTGCTGGCGCTGACACCGGGCGATGCCGATGATGCCGCCTGGTGCCTGGTGGCGCCGCCCGATAGGCCGGCGCTGCTGCAGGCGCCGGTGCCGGGAGAAAACATTGCCGCCTGGACCAATTTGCTCCATGCGCCGGATGCGCTGGACATGCTGGTCACCTCCAAAAACCACGACCTCAAGGCCGCCCGTGCCCATGGGGCCGAGGCCGACGACTGGCTGTTTGCCCTGCTCAGTCTGCAAACGCAACAGGGAATTTTGGGACGAGACAACTACGGCATTTCGCGCATGAATAGCGGCTATGGAAACCGTCCCGGCGTCGGCGTGGCCCCGGTGGGTGCCTGGGGCGCACGTTGGCGGGCAGACGTCCACAGCGCCCTGGTGCAGCGCGCACACATCGCAGAGAAATTTGGCTTGGCCGAGGAGCATGGCCATGCCCTGCTGTGGCTGCTGCCTTGGTCGGGAGCAGACTCGCTGGCCCTGGCAGCACTCGATCCGCTGTACATCGAAATCTGCCGCCGCGTGCGCCTGGCGGCACCCGGCGGGCGCATTCAGGCCCATGTCACCGGCAGCAAGGTCGCGCGCATTGCCGCCAAAGACAGCAACGGCGTCACGGGTGATGTCTGGACGCCGGTGGAAACCGCCAAGAGCAAGGCGCTGACAGTTTCGCGCAACGGTTTTGACTACAAGCTGATGAGCGAGCTGCTGGCGGGCGAGAGCTACGCCCAGGGCGCGGCCTGGCGGCTCGATGGCTGGCCGCAGGGCACGGCTTTGCAAGCCATCGCCCAGGCCACCGTGCGCGGGCAGGGCAAGACCGAGGGCTACCACGAGCGCCGCGTGCCCCTCTCGCCCAAACTGCGCCGCTACCTCGCGGGCGATCAGCGCCCTCTGCTGGCTCGCATGGCCAGGCGGCGCATCGACGCCATCGCTGCCATGCGCAAGCTGCTCTGGACGGCGCTGGCCGTGTTGTTTGCTAATGGCAAAGACAACGATATGACTGACGCCGTCAAAGACCGCGCCAGCCGCTTCGCCCAACCCTTCGAGCAACAGGAAGACAGCCGCTTTTTCAACGACCTGACGGCGCACATCGAGGCCGAAGGCGAACAGCAGGAGGTCGTCTACTTGCACTGGCTGTTGGGCCTGGCTGAGCACGCGCAGACGGTGCTCGAAGCGGCCTTTGACGCTGGCCCGCGCAGCGCCATGCAGCGCTACAAAGCCCAGGCCTCCGCTTTGTCGCGCTTTGCCGGTGGGCTGCGTGGCGGCAAGAAACCTCTTTTCCCCGAACTGGCGGTGCATTACGCCCAACAGCACAACGCCCATACCCTCTCGACCGAAGGAGAAGCCCATGCTTGAAACCGATGCCGTTGCTCCAGACAGTGAAGCCTCCACCGAGGCCGGGGTGACGCGCAACCCCTACGGTGCCCTGGCCGCTGCCATAGCACGCGCCAGCACCGGCGAACGCGCAGCACTGGCGCGCCTGGATCCCGACCAGCCGTTGCGCCCGCAGGCCATCGCCGCGCTGTCGCGCGCGCTGGTGGACACCCACCTGGAGCCGGAGAACTGGCACCCCGCCACCTGGCGGCGCTGGGCCTTGGTGGCCCACGGCATGGCTCTGGCTGGGCATGACAGCGCCGCCCGCCTGGGCGCGCACGAGTCGCGCGTTACCCGACTGCTCACGGCGCGGGGCGACGCCTTCACCCAGCTGCTGCCGCGCCTGCTGCGCCTGCTGGCCAGCCGGGGTGTACGCCCCAACTGGTACGAGCTGGGGCCGCTGATTCACAAGGAAAGCAAGCCCGACAGCGACGCCCAGCAAGAGGCCGAAACCATCCGCCTGGGCATTGCCAAAGCCTATTTTTTGACGATTTCCAAGAGCGAAAAAAGTCGTTAATCCTTGTGTACAAAGCGTGAACAGCTATCAATTAAATAGTAAATAGCCCCCCGCTCCCCCCTTTCAGCACCTTTTCCATTGCCATCACCGGAGCCCTCATGACCTTGCCCCGCTTTCTGCAAATCCACACCCTGCACAACTACAGCGCCGCCTTGCTCAACCGCGACGATGCCGGTCTGGCCAAGCGCCTGCCCTATGGCAACGCCATCCGCACGCGCATTTCCTCGCAGTGCTTGAAGCGCCATTGGCGCGTGGCCGACGATGCTTTTGCGTTGAAAAACCTGGATGTACCGATGGCCGTGCGCTCGCGCGAAACACCACGCCTGATCAAGAAGCGGCTGATGGCAGCTGGCGTGGCCGAGTCGCTGGCGCAGCTGTGCGTCGAGGGCTTGCGTGCTGCCGGGCTGGTGGACAAGGCCAAGGATCTCAAGGGCGAAGAAGCGCTGGAAACCGGCCAGGCCGTACTCTTGGGCTATGCCGAAATCGACTACCTGGTGCAGCGCTGCGCGGCGCTGGCGGGCGAGCACACCGAAGAAAAAGCCTTGAAGGCTGCGATTGCCGCCTTTTTGAAAGAAGAGAAGAAGAACCTCGAAACCATGCGCTTGGGCAGCGGCCTGGAATCGGCCCTGTTCGGCCGCATGGTCACTTCGGACGTACTCGCCAGCCGCGACGCGGCGGTGTACGTGGCGCACGCCTTCACCGTGCATGAGGCGCAGGTGGAAAACGACTATTTCACCGTCGTCGATGACTTGACGCGCGAAGCCGGCGAGGCCGGATCGGCCGGCATTTTTGATACCGAGCTGGCCAGCGGCCTGTACTACGGCTACACCGTGGTCGATGTGCCGCAGCTCATCGCCAACCTCGAAGGCGTGAAGATCAGCGACTGGGCCAGCGCTGCGCCTGAGCAGCGCGTGCTGGCCGCGCGCGTGGTGCAAAGCCTGCTGCACCTGGTGGCCACCGTCAGCCCCGGCGCCAAGCGCGGCTCGACGGCGCCGTTTGAATGGGCCAAGTTCATGCTGGTGGAAGCCGGTGACTGGCAACCGCGCAGCCTGGCCGGGGCCTTTCACAGTGCGCTGTCCACGCGCCAGCCGCAACTGCGCCAGGCGGCGGTGCAGTCGCTGGGCGATGAGATTTCCCGTCTCGATGCTGCCTACGGCGCACCGCTGGTGCGGCGCTTTCTGGCCGTGGACGATGTGGCCGTTCCGGGCGCGCAGCGCCTGTCGCTCAAAGAACTGGCCGACTGGGCGCACAACGCTGTGATGCAAGCCCAGGTGGAGGTGTAGGCCATGCGGCGCTACCTCGTACTGCGGCTGGCCTCGCCGCTGATCGCCTTTGGCGGCGAGGCTATCGACAACCTGGGCGTGATCCGCGACTTTCCCGCCCTGTCCATGCTCACCGGCCTGCTGGCCAACGCCCTGGGCTGGGATCGGGGCGAGGCCGAGCGCCACAACCGCTTGCAGCAGCGCCTGCGCGTGGGCTGCGTGCTGGCCCCGGGCGCGCAGCGCGTGCAGGATTTTCAAACTGCACAACTGGCCAAGGACGACAAGGCCTGGACGACATGGGGCGTGCCCGAAGAGCGCGCCGGCGGCGCCGGCACCTACGCCGGCCCGCACCTGCGCTGGCGCGACTACCACGCCGACCTGACCGCCTGGGTCGCCTTCACCCTGCTACCCGCTGATGAAGCGCCCTCGCTGGGCGACATCGCCCGCGCCTTGGATCAACCCGCTCGCCCGCTGTTCATTGGCCGCAAACCCTGCCTGCCCACGGGCCGGCTGGTGGCGGGCTGGCAAGAGGCGGCGGACGTGCGCAGCGCCTTGCAGGCCATCGTCAGTGCGCAGCAGGGCCAGGGCTGGCGTGCCCAGTGGCCCGATGGCGAAGGGGCGCAGCCGGGCGATCACCTGTCGGACATCTGCGATGAACGCAACTGGCAAACCCAATTGCACGGCGGCTGGCGGCCCGTGCGCCAGGGCCTGCTGCACGCGGAGGGCCGCGCATGAGCCAGACTGCCACCCCCTTGTACCTGCTGCACTGCCAGCCTGACGCGCGCCTGCTGGCTACCTGGATGGCGCGCCACCGCACGCACGACGAAGGCGAAGCCCTGCACGGCCTGCTGCGTGCCGTTTTTGGCACCGCAACACCCCAGCCGTTTCGCTACCTGGACGAAGCGCGGGGTTTGCTAGCCTACACGCCGCTCGATGCCCAGGCGCTGGCTGCCCAGGTGGCCAAAGCCGTTGATGCCGACCCGCTGGCTGTGCGCACCTTGGGGCTGATCACAAGCGCCCAGCACGGCGGCTACCGCCTGCGCCCGTATCCCACGCAATGGGCGCAGGGCCAGGTGCTGGGCTTTGAAGTGCGCGTGCGCCCCACGGTGCGCGGCGCCAAGGGCGAGCAGGATGCCTTCTTGCACGCCGTGGCCCAGGCTGGTGGCAAGGATGGTGCCCCGGTGCAGCGCGAAGCCGTGTATGCGCAGTGGCTGCATGGGCAGCTTGGCCCCCGCGAAGGCCAGCCGCGCCAGCCCTGGCAGGGCGCGGTAGAGCTGCTGGACGTGCAACTGCAGGCCTTTGCCCGCAGCCCCATCACCCGCCGCAGCCAACCCGGTGCAGGCGGCGAGCGCAAGGGCCGCGTCATCGACGGCCCGGACGCCACCGTGACCGGCCGCCTGCGCGTGACCGACTCCGACGCCTTCGCCCAACTGCTGGCGCGCGGCGTGGGGCGCCACCGCAGCTATGGCTTTGGCATGTTGCTGCTGCAGCGGGCGGCTTGAGATGTAGTGCCATGCTCAAAGGCCGCCTGGGGCTGGAAAAAGCCCGTATCCCCCACGCCGACCGCCACGGCTTGCTGTGGCTGTCGCGCGGCGAACTCTGCGTGATCGACGGCTGCCTGCACTTCGTGCGCGGCAAGGATAGCCTGACGCCCGGCATCGACCAGATCCCGCACCAGGCCGTGTCGATGATCTTGCTGGGCCCCGGCAGCAGCGTGACGCAGGACGCGCTGCGCCTGCTGGCGCGCCACGGCACCTTGCTGGCCGCCGTGGGCGAAGACGGCGTGCGCAGCTACACCGCGCCGCCGCTGCTGCCCGACCGCTCCGACGTGGCGCGCCGCCAGGCCGAGCTGTGGGGTAGCCCCAAGCGGCGTATCAGCGTGGCACGCCACATGTACGCGCTGCGCCTGGGCGAGGTGCTGCCGCACCGCGACCTAGACACCCTGCGCGGCATCGAGGGTGCGCGCGTCAAGGCCATGTACGGCCTGATGGCGCAAAAGCACGGCATTACCTGGAGGGGCCGCCACTACGACCGCGCCAACCCCAACGCAGCCGACATCCCCAACCAGGCCATCAACCACGCCGCCACCGCCGTGCAAGCGGCCGCCGCCATTGCGGTGCAGGCCGTGGCGGCGCTGCCGCCGCTGGGCTTCATCCACGAGGATTCGGGTCAGTCATTTGTGCTGGACATTGCCGACCTGTACCGCGACAGCGTGACGCTGCACATCGCCTTCACTGCCGCGCGGCAAGCGGAGAAATCTAGCGACACCGTCGATAGGCTGGTGCGGCGCGAAGCAGCCACGGTGTTTCGCAAGCAGCAGGTCATTGCTTCGATGATCGACAGCATCCAGAAAGTCTTACGCATGGACGAGGTAGAGCATGGCGCTGGTGACGATCGTGATCCGTGACATGGCCAACCGCCACCATGGCTTTCTGTCGTCGGTGATGCTGGAGGTGGCCCCCAACGTGTTCATCTCGCCGCGCATGAACCCCGGCGTGCGCGAACGGGTCTGGGACGTGCTCAGCGATTGGTATGCCCAGCAACCGCAAGGCAGCGCCGTCATGGTCTGGCGCGATACCAACGCCACCGGCGGTGTCGGCATCGCCAGCCTGGGTAGCCCGCCGCGTGAATTGGTAGAGCTGGACGGTATGTGGCTGGTGCGCAGGCGCTCATCGGACGTCGGAAAAGCTCTTTAAAATTCAGAAGCCAGTTTGGTGGTTTTCTCTTGTGTGATAACGAGTTGACCACGAGAGGTTGCCCCGCGCGAGCGGGGATAGGCCGCAGGCCGCAGAGCGCCTTGGCATCCTCGAAAAGGTTGCCCCGCGCGAGCGGGGATAGGCCCCGTGATCGGTTCGGTGACAAGCAGCGTCATACGGTTGCCCCGCGCGAGCGGGGATAGGCCCTGCGCCTGGATGGCCTTGTCGAGCGACGAGACGGTTGCCCCGCGCGAGCGGGGATAGGCCCAGCGCGAAGGATTCCGGGCGCGCGCGGACGCTGGTTGCCCCGCGCGAGCGGGGATAGGCCCCGTATTCCGGTCGAGGGCTTCGTATCGATCGAGGTTGCCCCGCGCGAGCGGGGATAGGCCCATGGCCCACAGGCGGCGGTTCTGGGCGTCGGTGGTTGCCCCGCGCGAGCGGGGATAGGCCCCAAAGCGCCCGCGTTGCTGCCGGCCAAAGAAAGGTTGCCCCGCGCGAGCGGGGATAGGCCCTAGCGAAGGCTGGCCGCGATGGGCTGATCGATGGTTGCCCCGCGCGAGCGGGGATAGGCCTTCGATGCGGTTGTCTTGCGTGTCGGCGCCGCAGGTTGCCCCGCGCGAGCGGGGATAGGCCCTCGGCGAAATCAACAACCGCCTGCGCGACACCGGTTGCCCCGCGCGAGCGGGGATAGGCCCACCCGCACCTCGGCGATGCAGGGCAGGGGATCGGTTGCCCCGCGCGAGCGGGGATAGGCCTTCGATGCGGTTGTCTTGCGTGTCGGCGCCGCAGGTTGCCCCGCGCGAGCGGGGATAGGCCCTGCGCGGCTTCTCCATCATCGATGACCGCTGCGGTTGCCCCGCGCGAGCGGGGATAGGCCCCGCTCGCCCGCCTCATGGAAAGCCGCCATTGCGGTTGCCCCGCGCGAGCGGGGATAGGCCCTGACCAATACGGCGCGCCCGTCGCCTACCACAGGTTGCCCCGCGCGAGCGGGGATAGGCCCTTGCCGAGCGCCTGCACGCCCTGCGCGGCATCGGTTGCCCCGCGCGAGCGGGGATAGGCCCTGGATGCGCCCAGCGCAGCCACGGCGGTGGTGGGTTGCCCCGCGCGAGCGGGGATAGGCCCGCTAGCGATGATTCAGCTCGGTCGCGCAACCAGGTTGCCCCGCGCGAGCGGGGATAGGCCCCTCGCTCAGGCGGGCGACGTCGGCCTGGGCGAGGTTGCCCCGCGCGAGCGGGGATAGGCCCCGCCCTATGGTGCCATCAGCCACAAACCCACGGGTTGCCCCGCGCGAGCGGGGATAGGCCCGTCAAAGGAGCCCACTCATGACCACCTACACCGGTTGCCCCGCGCGAGCGGGGATAGGCCCGCCACCAACACCAGCGTCTCCGGCCTGGCGCAGGTTGCCCCGCGCGAGCGGGGATAGGCCCACCCTGTTCGACGACGTCGACACCGTCAGCCGGGTTGCCCCGCGCGAGCGGGGATAGGCCCGCGTTGGCGTTTTCATAATCGCTCTTGTAGGCGGTTGCCCCGCGCGAGCGGGGATAGGCCCGACATCAAAATCCGCGCCAGCAAGGTCATGGCGGTTGCCCCGCGCGAGCGGGGATAGGCCCATTGCAAGGCGGTGTTCCTGCCGTGGTGCGGCGGTTGCCCCGCGCGAGCGGGGATAGGCCCGAGGGCAGCACGCTTTTTTCGCGCCTGACGCGGGTTGCCCCGCGCGAGCGGGGATAGGCCCTATGCGCACACTGTCTACGTCCATGCAGTGCCGGTTGCCCCGCGCGAGCGGGGATAGGCCCAATAATTGTCATGTCGTTCCTCCAGACAATGCGGTTGCCCCGCGCGAGCGGGGATAGGCCCTTCGCCCGCTCCTTGTAGCCCATGTCCTGAGCGGTTGCCCCGCGCGAGCGGGGATAGGCCCCCGCCAGAGTCAGCGCATGGGGGCGTGACGCAGGTTGCCCCGCGCGAGCGGGGATAGGCCCCCACCAGGCGCGTGGGCGTGAGGTGTGCCCACGGTTGCCCCGCGCGAGCGGGGATAGGCCCGCCGGCAAAGCGGGCGTAGAACTGCAGGCTGGGGTTGCCCCGCGCGAGCGGGGATAGGCCCCGGGCCACGAAGGCCGCCGACGTGAAGATGGCGGTTGCCCCGCGCGAGCGGGGATAGGCCCTTTCTCGCGCGGCACGAGCTGAATCAAAAGCGGGTTGCCCCGCGCGAGCGGGGATAGGCCCTGTCTCCAGTGATGACAGGAGCGCCGTAGTGGGGTTGCCCCGCGCGAGCGGGGATAGGCCCGGGTGATCATCAACGACGTCGTTGTCGAATACGGTTGCCCCGCGCGAGCGGGGATAGGCCCGCCCCTTGGACTTGATCGACGCGATGTTGCGGGGTTGCCCCGCGCGAGCGGGGATAGGCCCATCCGCAAAGGATGGCCAGCCCATGGGCGCGGGGTTGCCCCGCGCGAGCGGGGATAGGCCGTGGAGGAGGATTACATCAAGGCCACCGGACAAGGTTGCCCCGCGCGAGCGGGGATAGGCCCTTTTGGGCCAAGCGCGCCAAGTACCCGCAGTTGGTTGCCCCGCGCGAGCGGGGATAGGCCCTCGCGACGCACGAAGAGCCCGGCGACGACAGCGGTTGCCCCGCGCGAGCGGGGATAGGCCGTGTGTAGCGTAGGCGGGAGACAATGACAGCGCGGTTGCCCCGCGCGAGCGGGGATAGGCCCGGCGGCCATGCTGGATTCCCTCCTGGGATTGAGGTTGCCCCGCGCGAGCGGGGATAGGCCCCTAGCAGTGATGGTGCTGTCCGACTGCGGCCAGGTTGCCCCGCGCGAGCGGGGATAGGCCCCTCCCCACCGTCTACGCCTCCTGAGCCTCGGCGGTTGCCCCGCGCGAGCGGGGATAGGCCCGACGACCTGCGCGCGTTCGATCGCATGGTGCAGGTTGCCCCGCGCGAGCGGGGATAGGCCCGTTCCCACCATCGCCCAGCCGCTCACCCTCTCGGTTGCCCCGCGCGAGCGGGGATAGGCCCCATCGCCGCCCAGCAAGAGCAGGCGCAGCTTGGGTTGCCCCGCGCGAGCGGGGATAGGCCCTGCAGGACGAAAACGAGGCCCGGCGCCTGGCCGGTTGCCCCGCGCGAGCGGGGATAGGCCCGCGCGTGGTGGAACAGGGTTGGTCCAACCAACGGTTGCCCCGCGCGAGCGGGGATAGGCCCCAGCAAGAAATCGCCGACCCGCAGTACGGCGTGGTTGCCCCGCGCGAGCGGGGATAGGCCCGCGCGGATTGGCGGCGTCTGGTACGTCACCAGGGTTGCCCCGCGCGAGCGGGGATAGGCCCGGCGCAGTGACGCCTACCCAATACGCCGTATCGGTTGCCCCGCGCGAGCGGGGATAGGCCCCGGCTCAAGGCGTTCGACGTCATGAGCTACACGGTTGCCCCGCGCGAGCGGGGATAGGCCCCGTTGGCAGGCCACCGAAATGCTGGGTTTCTAGGTTGCCCCGCGCGAGCGGGGATAGGCCCGACTCCAGGCGCTCCTGACGGCGAGCACGCTCGGTTGCCCCGCGCGAGCGGGGATAGGCCCGCGCCGCTCGTGCCCGTGAGCCACACCAGTTGGGATGCCACGCGCGAGCGGGGATAGGCCCAGGCCAATTCGGCCTTGCTGGCGCCACTGCCAGGTTGCCCCGCGCGAGCGGAGATAGGCCGTGCCCAAGTCCTACTGGACGTGGGCGCTTAACGGTTGCCCCGCGCGAGCGGGGATAGGCCCTTCAGACCGAGCGGGAAGTTCTCGTCCACGTAGGTTGCCCCGCGCGAGCGGGGATAGGCCCGGCCAGCACACCATCTACGCGACCGTCGCCCAGGTTGCCCCGCGCGAGCGGGGATAGGCCCTTCCCACTGGCTAGCTGCTGGTCAATCTCCAGGGTTGCCCCGCGCGAGCGGGGATAGGCCCCTTGGCGCGAGGCAAGGAGCGGGCGCAAAAAGGGTTGCCCCGCGCGAGCGGGGATAGGCCCCCGCGGTGTACGAGGAGTGGGAGGAGCGCCAGGGTTGCCCCGCGCGAGCGGGGATAGGCCCTACAGCGGGGCGGCCAGCGGGGCGGACAGGCTGGTTGCCCCGCGCGAGCGGGGATAGGCCCATTCGCCGCCATTGCGCGTGCGGTGGCCCTGAGGTTGCCCCGCGCGAGCGGGGATAGGCCCCCGTCCGCCAGTTGGCAATGCCATTCCGTGCCGGTTGCCCCGCGCGAGCGGGGATAGGCCCTATTGTTGGGATGCAAATAGATCATTGGCTTTGGTTGCCCCGCGCGAGCGGGGATAGGCCCTGAGTAAATTGGAGAAGGATTAATATCATCAAGGTTGCCCCGCGCGAGCGGGGATAGGCCCGACCCGCTGGGCCAGCGTGGCTATATCGGTGCGGTTGCCCCGCGCGAGCGGGGATAGGCCCCGGGGGGTAAGCATGCGTGTATGTATCGAGACGGTTGCCCCGCGCGAGCGGGGATAGGCCTTCGCCCGCGATGGCGAGCAGGCGATCGACACGGGTTGCCCCGCGCGAGCGGGGATAGGCCCTTCGCCAGACTGATGAACGCGGGCGTGCTCGCGGTTGCCCCGCGCGAGCGGGGATAGGCCCTTTGTTCCACAACGCGAAGGCTCGCGCCGCTGGGTTGCCCCGCGCGAGCGGGGATAGGCCCGTCACCCCCGCCCGCGTGATCGTCAGCGTGCCGGTTGCCCCGCGCGAGCGGGGATAGGCCCCTGTCCATCGCCTATCGTGGTTGAGTTGAACGGGTTGCCCCGCGCGAGCGGGGATAGGCCCCACAAGCACCGCGTCAGGGTAGTTCTGAGCGAGGTTGCCCCGCGCGAGCGGGGATAGGCCGCAATGGCTCTGCAGATGGTATTGCCATTCGGCGGTTGCCCCGCGCGAGCGGGGATAGGCCCACCAGCGGCATTTGCCCCCGCGCCTCGACCTCGGTTGCCCCGCGCGAGCGGGGATAGGCCCCAGCACGAAGCAAATGCCTGGCGCGTCGCCTGGGTTGCCCCGCGCGAGCGGGGATAGGCCCCCGACTCAGACGTGTAGCCAGACGGCCCGATCGGTTGCCCCGCGCGAGCGGGGAGCCGCCAGCTCGCCCGCCGTGAACAGCATCAACCAGTGCACCTGGGTCGTCGCCTCGCCGGTCGCCGAGTAGGTGACCAAGATGGCGTTGGCCATGCCGCGTGACTTGCGGGCCATGCGCTGCGCCGGCGTGCAGCCGATGCCATGGCGCTCGTGCAGCTTCTCAAGGAGCTTGCGAGCCTTCTCCGCGGGCACCTGGCCGAAGGTGTAGCGGGTATAGCCCTTGGGGATGCTGTCGAGGATGCGTGAAAGTGCCGCGCTCTTGCTGCGTGCGATAGGGGTGTTTGCCATGATGAGGGCGTGAGTCGATATACCTGGTATAGGCACGCGCCAGGCTTTGCAATGTGATGGGGGAGGTAGGGGTACGCAGGTATCGGGTGTGCGATGAGGCGCTTGAGGCGTGACAACTCCGGCCCCTTGCCTCGTTTCATGGGAGTCCCCTCTGTCCGGTAACGTACCAGCAGCTCTCCCAAAGTCGTGCGCTCGGCCTCGGAGCGGTCAATGAACAGTCCGCGCCGCATTTCCGACTCGACGGTGGCCGCCGAATCCTGGGCATCTCGCTTGCTTTCGAACGTGCGGGTCTGGCTGGGGTAGCCAGTTCTTCGGACAGTTGCCTGCCACTGGTACGGACCGCGGTATGTGAGGGTTGCCATCCTTGCTCCCTATGTTGGGACAAGGCGTGTAGGAACCATTGCAGCAAAATTGCAGCAATAACCCAAAACCCAAAAAAAAGGTTACGACACTGTCGTAACCCCTTGATTTCATTGGTTGCGCGGGAAGGATTTGAACCTCCGACCTTTGGGTTATGAGCCCAACGAGCTACCAGACTGCTCCACCGCGCGATAAGCTTTGTATTATAGCGCAATCAAGCCTTGTCGTTCTCGACCGCGGCTTCTGCAGCGCCCTCGACCAATTCGACATACGCCATGGGCGCGTTGTCACCGACGCGGAACCCCATCTTCAGAATACGGGTGTACCCGCCTGGTCGGTTCATGAAACGCGGACCCAAGTCAGTGAACAGCTTGGTGACACTATCGCGGCTGCGCAGGCGCGCAAAGGCCAACCTGCGATTGGCGACGGTGTCCTTGCGCGCCAACGTAATCATGGGCTCCACCACACGGCGCAGCTCCTTGGCCTTCGGCAATGTGGTTTTGATGGCCTCGTGCTCAATCAGCGAGTTCATCATGTTTTGCAGCATCGCCTGCCGATGGGCGCTGGTGCGGTTGAGTTTGCGCAGTCCATTTCCGTGACGCATGGTGGTTTCCTTTTTACGCTTGTAATACGACAGGCCGTTTCAGGTACCCGCCGCTGCACAGGGCGGCGACCGCCCGGTGTTCCTTGTTAACGCTTTTCGAGACCCGCTGGCGGCCAGTTTTCCAGACGCATGCCCAAGGTGAGCCCACGAGAAGCCAGCACTTCCTTGATCTCATTGAGCGACTTGCGCCCCAGATTGGGCGTCTTCAGAAGTTCGTTCTCGGTGCGCTGAATCAGATCACCAATGTAGTAAATATTCTCGGCCTTGAGGCAATTGGCCGACCGCACCGTGAGTTCGAGTTCGTCGACGGGGCGCAGCAGGATCGGATCGAACGCAGCACTGCTCGCGTGGCCACTTGAACCGCTCGACGGGAAAATCTCTCCACCATCCAGCTGCGCAAACACCGCCAGTTGCTCGACCAGTATCTTGGCCGAGGTGCGTACAGCTTCCTCTGCCGTCATCGTTCCATTGGTTTCGATATCGAGTACCAACTTGTCCAGGTCGGTACGCTGTTCGACACGTGCGCTCTCCACGGTATAGCTGACGCGGCGGATGGGCGAGAACGACGCATCCAGAACAATGCGGCCGATCACCTTGTTGGATTCGTCGCCATGCCAGCGCTGATTGCCTGGCACATACCCACGCCCCTTTTCCACCTTGATCTGCATATCCAGTTTGCCCCCGGCAGACAGCGTGGCAATGGCGTGGCCGGGGTTGATGATCTCGACATCGTGAGGTGTCTGAATATCGCTGGCCGTGACGATCCCCTCGGTATCCTTGCGCAGGCTCAGCGTGACCTCATCGCGGTTGTAGAGCTTGAACACCACACCCTTGAGGTTCAGGAGAATGTTGATCACGTCTTCCTGGACGCCATCAATGGAAGCGTACTCGTGCACCACACCGGCGATGGACACTTCGGTCGGTGCATAGCCATCCATCGACGACAGCAACACGCGACGGATGGCGTTGCCCAACGTATGGCCGTATCCGCGCTCAAACGGTTCGAGCTCCACCTTCGCACGATTGGTGCTGATCTGTTCGACGTTGATTGTCTTGGGTTTGAGCAAATTGGCTTGCATGCAGTCTTCCTCTCAATGCCCCCAGCTCGTTACACCGGTAAGGCTGATGAAGCGCCCGCGGGGCGATGCCTCGCCCCGCGGGAACCATTGCAAAATGCGGGTGCGACCCAAATCAGCGCGAATACAACTCAACGATCAGCGATTCGTTGATATCAGCGCCAAACTCGTCGCGATCCGGAGTTTTCTTGAAGACGCCTTCAACCTTGTCGGCATTGACTTCAACCCATGCCGGCAAACCCACTTGCTGTGCCAGTTGCATCGCCTCGGCGATGCGCGCTTGCTTTTTGGACTTTTCGCGCACTGCCACCTGATCTCCAGCCTTCACGAGGTAGGAGGCAATATTCACACACTGCCCGTTGACCGTGATCGTCTTGTGCGAAACCAGTTGACGCGCCTCGGCACGGGTTGAGCCGAAGCCCATGCGGTACACCACGTTGTCCAGGCGCGACTCAAGCAGAGACAAAAGGTTGGCACCCGTATTGCCACGACGGCGATCCGCCTCCTCGAAATAGCGGCGAAACTGCTTTTCGAGTACGCCATACATGCGCTTGACCTTCTGCTTTTCACGCAACTGCAAGCCGTAGTCGGATGTACGAGCACCGGAAGTACGGCCGTGCTGGCCGGGCTTGGAGTCGAACTTGGCTTTGTCAGCAATCGAGCGACGCGCGCTCTTGAGAAACAGGTCCGTGCCTTCACGGCGGGAGAGTTTGGCCTTGGGGCCGAGATAGCGTGCCACTTTGAAATCCTAGGTTGTTCTGCTGCGGCAAGCTGCCGCAGGAGCCACCATCGCGCAAGGCAAACGGTGGCGGTGGGCTTATTGAAAACTCAGATACGACGGCGCTTTTGGGGGCGGCAACCGTTGTGCGGCACCGGCGTGACGTCGGAAATTGACGTGATGCGAATACCAAGCGCGCCCAGAGCGCGCACGGACGATTCACGACCAGGGCCGGGGCCCTTGATCTCCACGTCGACGTTCTTGATCCCCTGCTCGATAGCAGCGCGGCCCGCCACTTCGGACGCCACCTGCGCGGCAAACGGCGTGGACTTGCGTGATCCCTTGAAACCCTGACCACCCGACGACGCCCACGACAAGGCATTGCCTTGGCGATCCGTAATCGTGATGATGGTGTTGTTGAACGATGCGTGCACGTGCGCGATGCCGTCGGAGACGTTCTTGCGAACCTTCTTGCGCACACGCTGGGCTGCGTTACTGGCGGGAGATTTGGCCATGGTGTTCTTTCACTGCTTATTTCTTGAGGATCGCAGCGCCTTTGCGCGGACCCTTGCGTGTACGGGCATTGGTGCGCGTGCGTTGCCCGCGCAGCGGCAGGCCGCGACGATGGCGCATCCCGCGATAGCAGCCAATGTCCATCAACCGCTTGATGTTCATGGTGGTCTCGCGGCGCAGATCGCCCTCGATCGTGATATGCGCAATCTGATCGCGGATTTTCTCCAGATCAGCGTCCGTGAGATCCTTGATCTTGGTCGAATACCCAATGGCGCAAGCCTCGCAGATCTTGCGAGCGCGTGAGCGACCGATGCCATAGATGGCCGTCAACCCGATCTCGGCGTGTTGATGCGGCGGGATATTGATACCAGCAATACGAGCCATATGCGTCCTCTGAACTTTCTCAATCAACCCTGGCGCTGCTTGTGGCGCTGGTCGCTGCAGATCACGCGCACAACACCTTTGCGGCGAATGATCTTGCAATTACGGCAAATCTTCTTGACAGAAGCGGAAACTCTCATTTTTTTCTCCTGAACATCAAGCCCCTGCGCTCAAGGCAGGTGACCTTGTGTTTTCAACCGGCTAGGCTACTGCCCGTACGACAGCGAAACCCAGCATTGTAAGCGAACACCTTGTTTCTGGCTAACCACTGATCGTCGTCTTGAAATTCGCCTTCTTGAGCAACGACTCATACTGCTGACTCATCAGGTAGTTCTGCACCTGGGACATGAAGTCCATGGTCACCACCACGATGATCAGCAGCGATGTGCCTCCGAAATAGAACGGCACGTTGTAGCGCAGAATCAGAAACTCCGGCAACAGGCAAACCAGGGTGACATAGATCGCGCCAATGAACGTGAGCCGCAGCAGGATCTTGTCAATGTACTTGGCGGTATTTTCTCCGGGGCGGATGCCCGGGACGAAGGCGCCGCTCTTCTTCAGGTTGTCTGCCGTTTCCCGGCTGTTGAACACCAGCGCGGTATAGAAAAAACAGAAGAAGATGATGGCACCCGCATACAACATCACATAGATCGGCGAGCCGGGCGTAAGCGTGCTGGAGATATCCTTGAGCCAGCGCATCGAATCACCAGCGCTGAACCAGTTCACGACCGTGGCGGGCAGCAGGATGATGGACGACGCAAAGATCGGCGGAATCACGCCCGACATGTTCAACTTGAGCGGCAGATGAGACGATTGCCCGCCATAGACCTTGTTGCCGACCTGGCGACGTGCATAGTTCACCAGGATCTTGCGTTGTCCACGCTCGACGTAAACCACGAAATACGTCACCAGCAGCACCACCGCGACAATCAACAGCGAGACGATGATGCTCATCGCGCCCGTACGAACCAGTTCCAGCAAGCCTGCCAGTGCGCTTGGCAATCCAGCGACGATGCCTCCGAAAATCAACAATGAGATGCCGTTGCCGAGACCGCGCTCCGTCATCTGTTCACCCAACCACATCAGGAACATGCTGCCGGCCGTGAGGCTCACCATCGCTGTTACACGAAACGTGAATCCCGGATCGATCACCAGACCAGGTTGACCTTCCAGGGCAACGGCAATTCCCATCGACTGGAAAATGCACAGTCCGAGCGTGCCATAGCGCGTGTATTGGGTAATTTTGCGGCGACCTGCCTCACCTTCTTTGTTCAAGGCTTCAAAGGTCGGTATCACGTACGTCATCAGCTGCATGATGATGGCCGCCGAGATGTAGGGCATGATGCCCAATGCGAACACCGTAAAGCGCTCCAGCGCACCGCCGGAGAACATGTTGAACAGGTTCAGTATGCCGCCTTGTTGGCTGTTGAAAAGCTGCTCAAGCTGATCCGGGTTGATGCCTGGCACCGGAATATGTGCTCCGATGCGATACACCACCAGGGCGAGCAGCAAGAACACCAGTCGGCGACGCAGATCGCCGAACTTGCCGGTCTTTGCCAGTTGAGCCGCGTTGGTTGCCACGATGCGCCCGAACGCCCTCAGGCCACGCTGCCGCCGACCGCTTCGATCGCGGCCTTGGCACCAGCGGTCGCGCCGATACCGGCAAGCTTGACAGCCTTGGTCAGGCTGCCGCTCTTGATCACCTTGACCACACGCGCGAGCTGACCAACCACACCGGCCTTCTTGAGTGCCAGCAAATCAACTTCGCCGAGCCCCAATTTTTCAAGCGCCGACAGCGTGACCTCGGCGTTGTACTTGAGCTGGGTGGATTTGAAACCACGCTTGGGCAGGCGCCGCTGCAGTGGCATCTGACCACCCTCGAAGCCAACCTTGTGAAAGCCGCCAGAACGGGATTTTTGGCCCTTGTGACCACGACCGGCCGTCTTGCCCAAACCGGAGCCGATACCGCGGCCGACACGGCGTGCCGCATGCTTGGCGCCTGCTGCAGGCTGAATGCTGTTGAGTTCCATGATCGATCTTTCAGAGGATCTTCACCAGATAGGCGATCTTGTTGATCATCCCACGCACTTCCGGCGTGTCCTTGAGTTCGCTCACGCTGTTGAGCTTGCGCAGGCCCAGACCACGCACCGTGGCGCGGTGGGATTCCTTGGTGCCAATGGGGCTGCGCACCAGTTGCACCTTGAGGGTTTGCTGAGTTGTCACTGTAGCCTCGGTATCTTTAGCGGACTTCAGGCGGCAAAGAGGTCTTCGACCGACTTGCCGCGCTTGGCGGCGATCTCGGCTGGCGTCGTCGAACGCGCCAGCGCGTCGAACGTTGCGCGCACCATGTTGTAGGGATTGGACGAGCCGTGGCTCTTGGCCACGATGTCGGTAATGCCCATGACTTCAAACACCGCGCGCATTGGTCCGCCCGCGATGATGCCGGTACCCTTGGGAGCCGGTGCCATCATGACGGTGGCAGCCCCATGCTGACCGACGACATTGTGGTGAATGGTGCCGTTCTTGAGCGACACCTTGACCATGCGCCGACGCGCCTCTTCCATCGCCTTCTGAACGGCAGCAGGCACTTCCTTGGACTTGCCTTTGCCCATGCCAACACGACCATCGCCGTCGCCAACCACGGTGAGTGCGGCAAAACCCAGAATACGCCCGCCTTTAACCACCTTGGTGACGCGGTTGACCGCAATCATCTTCTCGCGCAGGCCGTCGTCACGCTCTTCGTTTTGTACCTTGGCTTGAAATCTTGCCATTTTCTGCTCCGATCAGAACTGCAGACCCGCTTCGCGGGCCGCTTCCGCCAGGGCCTTGACCCGGCCGTGGTAGGCATAACCGGCGCGATCAAACGCCACTTTTTCAACACCGGCCGCCTTGGCCTTCTCGGCGATGCGCTTGCCGACGACCAGCGCGGCGGCGGCATTGCCACCCTTGCCATGACCACCCAAGGCTTCGCGCACTTCCTTTTCGGCACTGGATGCAGTCGCCAGCACCTTGCTGCCGCAGCCGGAAATCACGGTGGCGTAGATGTTCAGATTGGTGCGATGCACAGTCAGCCGCACCGCGCCCTGTTGGGCGATGCGAATGCGGGTCTGACGGGCACGACGCAGACGCTGCTGTTTCTTGTCTAGCATGATGGTGCAGCTCCTTACTTCTTCTTGGTCTCTTTGATGACGACCGTTTCATCCACATAGCGGATGCCTTTGCCCTTGTAGGGCTCGGGAGGACGTACAGCACGGATTTCGGCCGCAAGTTGTCCGACTACCTGGCGGTCAGCACCCTTGATCACGATCTCGGTAGGTGTCGGGCAGGCCACCGCGACACCGGCAGGCATCACGAAGTCGACCGGGTGCGAAAAACCGATATTCAAGTTCAGCTTGTTGCCCGAGGCTGCCGCCTTGAAACCAACCCCGATCAGCGAAAGCTTCTTCTCGAAACCCTTGCTCACGCCGACAACCATGTTGTTGACCAGCTGGCGCACGGTGCCGCTGGTGGCGTTGGCTTCGCGCGACTCGTCGACAGGGGCAAACGACAGCTTGCCCGCATCGTTGCTGATCTTGACCAGCGCGTTCTGCGGCACCGACAGGGTGCCGCCAGCGCCCTTGACCTGGATACGGTCGGCGGTAATGGAAACATCCACCCCCGAAGGGATGGTCACATGTGCTTTGGCTACGCGAGACATTGCGGTATTTCTCCTTGATGCTTCACGCGACGTAGCACAGCACTTCGCCGCCGACGCCGCTGGCGCGCGCCTTGCGGTCAGTCATCACGCCCTTGGGGGTGGTGACGATGGCCACGCCCAAGCCGTTCATGACCTGGGGAATGGCGGTGCTGCCCTTGTAGACGCGCAGACCGGGACGGCTCACACGCTCGATGCGCTCGATCACCGGGCGACCGGCGTAGTACTTCAGCGCGATTTCGAGCTCGGACTTGCCGCCTTCGCTCTTGATCTGAAAACCGTCGATGTAACCCTCGTCCTTCAACACCTGGGCGATGGCCACCTTTACCTTGGAGGCGGGGGCCGACACCGTGGTCTTGGCGACCATCTGGGCGTTGCGGATGCGGGTCAGCAGGTCGGCAATGGGATCACTCATGCTCATGTTGTTCTCTCCTGCTGCGGCTTACCAGCTCGCCTTGGTGACACCAGGGATGTCACCGGCGAACGCCAGCTCGCGCACCTTGGCGCGGCCGAGACCGAATTGTCGGAAGGTGCCACGTGGGCGCCCGGTCATCTCGCAGCGATTGCGCTGGCGCGTCGGGTTGGCGTTGCGCGGCAGCTTTTGTAGCGCCAGGCGCGCGGCATCACGCTCGCCATCGCTGCGCTTGGCATCACCAGCCACGGCCTTCAGCTCGGCATACTTGGCGGCATACTTGGCCGCCAGCTTTTCGCGCTTGAGTTCGCGCTCGATCAGTGCTTTCTTAGCCATGCGCCACCTCAGTTCTTGAACGGGAAACGGAACGCCGTGAGCAACGCCTTGCACTCGGCATCGTTCTTGGCCGTCGTGGTAATGCTGACGTTCAGGCCGCGCAACGCATCGACCTTGTCGTACTCGATTTCCGGGAAAATGATCTGTTCCTTGACACCGATGTTGTAGTTGCCACGGCCGTCGAACGCCCGGCCCGACACACCGCGGAAATCGCGCACGCGCGGCAGCGCCACGGTGACGAAGCGGTCAAGGAACTCATACATGCGCACGCCACGCAGCGTGACCATGCAGCCGATCGCCTGACCTTCGCGGATCTTGAAACCGGCAATCGCCTTGCGCGCCTTGGTGACCACGGGCTTTTGCCCGGCGATCTTGGTCAGATCGGCCACGGCATTGTCCATGACCTTCTTGTCGGCCACGGCCTCGCCCACACCCATGTTGAGCGTGATCTTGGTCAGGCGCGGCACCTCCATGATGGAGGTGTAACCGAACTTTTCCTTGAGTTCGCCCGCGATCTTTTCGCGGTAGAGTTTTTGCAGTCGTGCCATCTGTGTTTACCTCAGGCGGTGGCGATATTGGCGCCGGTGGACTTGTAGACGCGCGTGCGCTTGCCGTCGTCGCTCATCTTGATGCCCACGCGATCGGCCTTGCCGGTCTGCGCATTGAAAATTGCGACGTTGGACTGGTGAATCGGCATGGCCTTTTCAACGATGCCACCCGCCGTACCCTTCATCGGATTGGGCTTGACATGCTTCTTGACCATGTTCACACCCTCGATGACGAGATGCGTCTCGTCCTTGCGCAGCGTGACGGTGCCACGCTTGCCCTTGTCGCGACCAGTCAAGACAATGACCGAATCGCCCTTGCGAAGCTTGTTCATGACGCGCCTCTTCCTTAGATGACCTCGGGAGCCAGCGACACAATCTTCATGAAGCGCTCGGTGCGCAACTCGCGCGTGACCGGGCCAAAGATGCGGGTGCCGATGGGCTCGAGCTTGGCATTGAGCAACACCGCAGCGTTGCCATCGAACTTGATGAGCGCGCCATCGCCACGGCGAATGCCTTTGGCGGTACGCACAACCACCGCGCTGTAAACCTCGCCTTTTTTGACGCGGCCACGCGGAGCAGCTTCTTTCACGCTCACCTTGATGATGTCGCCCACACTCGCGTAACGCCGCTTGGAGCCGCCCAGTACTTTGATGCACTGCACGGTCTTGGCGCCGGTGTTGTCGGCAACCTCTAAACGAGATTCAGTCTGGATCATTGCAATATTCCCA
This sequence comes from Comamonas sp. SCN 65-56, assembly GCF_001724135.1. Taxonomy (GTDB): domain Bacteria; phylum Pseudomonadota; class Gammaproteobacteria; order Burkholderiales; family Burkholderiaceae_C; genus Comamonas_C. The sequence continues at coordinate 174,396 of NZ_MEDS01000025.1, forward strand.
ACTTGTACCCGACTCAAACCGAGCCGGATCAGTCTTGGACCCGTACCAGCAGCCCTGTCATCCAAGGCGCCAGCTGCTTTCGCAGGGCTAAATTCACTCCGCCATGAGCGGCGAAGCTGGCTATTATGGCTCATTTTTGGCAAATGAGTCAAGACATTCCAAAAAACGTGTATGCATCGGGCTGTGCGTCTCGCGCAAGATGCATACCCAAAGGCCTGTCTGCGCCGATGGCCTCGGCGCGTCCACGGCGCACAAGAGGCGACGCGATGCTAGTATAGACAGGCACATGGAGGTGTGTGGGTGCCTGGTGGCCCCCCCGGTCTTCAAAACCGGTGAGGCCGAGCATCTCGGTCTGGCGGGTTCGATTCCCGTCCGCCTCCGCCAGCGGCCCTCTCCCGGCTTCACACCAATGACCACGAAGTCTTTCCAGACGCCTGAACTGCCCATCGCAGCGCTCACGCGCCCGTGCTGCCGCGCATGACGACGCACGTCGTGGCCACGGCCGGCCACGTGGACCACGGCAAGAGCACTCTGATCCGGGCACTGACCGGAATGGAGCCCGACCGGTGGGAACAGGAACGCGTGCGCGGGCTCACCATGGATCTCGGTTTCGCGTGGACGACGCTTTCGTCGGGCCGCGAAGTGTCGTTTGTGGACGTTCCCGGCCACGAGCGCTTCATCGGCAATGCGATTGTCGGATTGGCGACTGCACCCATCGTGTGCTTTGTAGTGGCAGCCGATGAAGGTTGGTCGACCCAGTCTGGCGAGCACCGCGATGCCATTGCCGCGCTCGGCATCCGTCACGGGTTGATCGTCGTCACCAAGACGGATCGCGCCCCCGACCTGGTCGCCGCAACAATGGCGCGTGCGCGCAGCGAATTTGCACTCACAGGCCTGCGTGACGCTCCCATCGTCGCCGTATCGGTCGCGCAGGGCAAGGGACTGGACGACCTCAGACTGACACTCGAGCAGGTCCTCACAGCAACGCCTGATCCCGACCGCTCGGCCCGGCTGCGACTGTGGATTGACCGCGGATTCAGCATTTCAGGCGCTGGCACGGTGGTCACCGGAACCTTGGCCAGCAGCACTCTGACCAAGGGCGACTCGCTGCTGCTGACACGCCACGGGGGAACACCGCGAGCGGTGTCCATCCGGGGCCTGGAATCACGTGAGAAGGCCGCCGGGGTTTTGTACCCGGTCAACCGCGCAGCCATCAATTTGCGCGGCATTACCGCAACAGAGGCACGCCGCGGCCAAGCCTTGATTGCGCCTGACACCTGGCATATGGCTGCGGCGATGGACGTGCGGCGCATCTGTGGCGTCGCACTGGATGCAGCGCCCGCGCAAGTCATCGCGCACATCGGCACAGCCGCGGTGCCAGCGCGTTTGCGCAGCCTTGGCAGCGATCACGCTCGCATCACCCTCGCCTGGCCGTTGCCGCTCACCGTGGGCGATCGGTTGCTGCTGCGCGACCCCGGTCGGCACCTGGTGATCGGCGGCGTGAACGTGCTCGACCCCGCCCCCCCGGCACTGCTGCGCCGCGGAGACAGTCGTCGGCGCACGCAGGCGCTCGCTGCCATGCCTCTTGCGGGCGATGTGCAGGCCAAGGTCGCCGAGCGAGGTGCCGTGGCTGCGGATGAACTGCAGCGCCTGGGCTTGACGGACGCCAACGCCGTGCCGCCACCGGAGGTGCATGTGCGGGGTCCCTGGTGGGTGCATCAGCCCACGTACGACGCATGGGTGCGGCAACTGCGCGCACTGGTGGAAGAAGACGAACGACGCAACCCGCTCACGCGAGGCGTTTCCGAAGGGGCCGTGCAGTCGGTGCTCGCGCCGTGCGCCGCGCCCTTCATCGCTCAACTGGTGAAAGATGGCGGGCTGGAACTGCACGAAGGCCACATCCGTCAGCCACACGCCCGTCTTCATCTGGGCCGGGCTGAAGCGGCGGTTGGCACACTGGAGGCGCGCTTGACAGCGCAGCCATTCAACGCTCCCCTGGCCGACGAACTGACTGCCCTTGCCCTGGGCACCCGCGAACTCGCCGCTGCCGAGCGCGCGCAACGGGTACTGCGCTTTCCGGGTGGCGTGGTCCTGTTGCCCTCTGCTCCGCGGCAGGCACTACAGCGACTCACGCAGTTGCCGCAGCCCTTTACCACCAGCCAGGCACGGCAGGCGCTGGGCACTTCGCGCCGCGTGGCGATTCCCTTGCTGGAATACCTGGACCGAAAGGGTCTGACCCGACGGGTGGACGACGACCACCGCGAAGTGCGGCGCGAGACACCGGCTCAGTAGCCAATGCGCCTCGTCGATCAGAGGCTGTCCGCGCCGCCCTTCTTCTTGCGGCTTTGCACATGTTGAAAGCCGAACCGCCCCTTGATGCACAGATTGCCATGCCCGATGGAATGATCATGGGGCGAGGTGACTTTGACGATTTCATTGTCCTGCACGTGCAGCGTCACATTGCAACCCACACCGCAGTAGGTACACACCGTCGTGGTTTGCGTCTGACGGGATTCATCCCAGGTGTCCGCCGCACGCATGTCGTATTCGGACTTGAACGACAGTGCGCCCGTCGGGCAGACCTCCACGCAGTTGCCGCAAAAAACGCAGGCGGAGTCAGGCAGATCGACCGCGAATTCGGTGGAAATCTGCGAATCGAACCCGCGCCCGGCGATCTGGATCGCAAAACTGTTCTGCCACTGCGGGCCACAGGCATCGACACACTTGTAGCACAGGATGCACTTGCTGTACTGGCGCACAAAGAGGTCGTTGTCGACCTTATCGGGCTGGGCCATGGTCGCCGCCACACTGCCGTCGCCCAAGTGATGCTCACCCGGTTGGTGCATGTCGCGCTGCAGGCTCTCGCCGGCCGGCTCGCCATAGCGTCCGGGGTCGGCTTCGTAGCGCTGCATCCACTCATCGATGCGCGGCGTGGTGGAAAGATCGACGGACGAGCCCAGCAGCTCCAGCACCATGCGCCGGCTATGGCGCACGCGCTCACTGTCGGTCAGCACCTCCATGCCGGGTTCGACCTTGCGTGAGCACGATGGCACCAGCACGCGCGCGCCCTTGACCTCGACCATGCAGACACGGCAGGCATTCTTGGGCGTGAGGGTGTCACCCCAGCACAGCGTGGGCGTGTCCTTGCGCGCGGCGTTGCACGCGGCAAGGATGGTGCTGCCCTCGGGCACGCTCACGGGCGCTCCGTCCACGGTGATCGTCACCATCTGCACGGACGGCGCTGCGTGCGCGGGCATTCCTTTGTCCACGGCGTTCATGCCGGCTCCTTCAGCGTGCCGAGGCGGTCAATCGCCGACTCGATGGCGTTCCAGGCGGCCTGGCCCAGACCGCAGATGGACGCATCCTTCATCACCTGACCGACGTCGCGCAGCAGCGCGATGTCGCGCTCGTGCTCGCCATCGCCGCGGTGCCTGTGCATGATGCGCAGCAAGGCTTCCTCCTGCCGCACCGTCCCGACGCGACACGGCACGCACTGGCCGCAGGATTCGTCGCGAAAGAAGCTGGCGATGCGCAGCAGGATGCCGCTCAAGTCAACGCTGTCGGCAAACGCCAGCACCACGCCGGAGCCCAGCGTCGTCTGGTGTGCACGCGCGCCTTCAAACGTGAGCGGGATGTGCAGCTCGTCCGCGCGCACGAAGCCGCCGGCGGCGCCGCCGAGCAACACCGCCTGCAGCGTCCGGCCCTGGGGCAAGCCGCCGGCCAGCGCGATCACCTCGCCCAGCGTGGCGCCAAACGCAACCTCATAAATACCGGGGCGCACCACGTTGCCGGAGACGCAGAACAGCTTGGGACCGGTGGAATCCTTCGTGCCTATCGTGGCGTACTGCGCGCCACCCAGGCGCAGGATGAGCGGGATGTTGTAGAGCGTTTCAACGTTGTTCACCACCGTCGGCTGGCCAAAAAGTCCGTGCTCGAAGGGGAAAGGCGGCTTGGTGCGTGGCTCGCCGCGGTAACCTTCAATCGAATTGAAGATCGCCGTCTCTTCGCCACAGATGTAGGCGCCCGCGCCGCGGCGGATTTCAAGCTCAAACCCATAACCCGAGCCCAGAATGTCCGTCCCCAGCAAGCCGCGCTCGCGTGCCTTGATGATGGCGTTGGACAGCATCCGGTACGAGCGCGGGTACTCGCCACGCAGATAGATGTAACCGCGTTCGGCGCCGATGACAAAACCCGCGATCGTCATGGCTTCAATCAACGCAAACGGATCGCCTTCCAGCAGCACCCTGTCCTTGAACGTGCCAGGTTCGCTTTCGTCTGCGTTGCAGACAAGGTAGCGCGGCGTGGCGCTCTGTCTGGCCGTGCTTTCCCACTTGACACCCGTCGGAAACGCCGCTCCACCGCGGCCCATGAGGCGCGATGCCTTGACTTCGGCAACGACCTGCCCGGCTCCCATGGCGAACGCGCGCTGGAGTCCCTCGTATCCGCTGGCCGCGAGATAGTCGTCCAGGCTCTGCGGGTCCACTTGGCCGATGCGCCCAAGCAGCATCAACCCTGTCTCGCCGGCTTGCGGCACGGCCACGGAAGGTGGCACCTCGGCGGACAAGGTCTGGGGGCCTTCGTGCAGCGCGCGCGCAATGTCGTCGGCACTGGCTGCCCCGATCAAGTGCTCGTGCGGTGGATCGCCCGCTTCCACCGCCAGCGCCACCGGCGCGCGCTCGCAGGCGCCAAGGCAGGGGCTGTGCTTCCAGCCCGAATGGGCTCCCGCGTGGCCCAGACGCTGTTCGAGTGCGCTGCACAATTCCTTGGAACCACGCGCCATGCACGCGATATCGGTGCAGACATGCGCGATGCGTCTGGGGCGCGGGCTGGTGGAAAACAGCCCGTAGAAGGTTGCAACGCTGTAGACATCCGCCGCCGCCACATGCAGCCGCTTGCCAATGTAGTTCAGCGCCCCGGGGCTGATCCAGCCTGTGCGGTCGTTCACCGCATGCAAGGCTTCCAGCACCAGATGCCGGCGCGAGCGCTCCTGGCCCGTGTGCGCACGGCGATGGTCCTGCTCGTCGCGCTCGCCGCCATGCCAGCCACCGTCACCGGGTCCGCCCAGGCGCTGGTCGATGGCCTCACGCTCCTGCGCAAATGGCTCGGCGTTGGAAAACTTCAGATCCACGGGTCATCCTTCCTGTTGCGCCGTCACCAACTCATTCCTGCCCGGCTCACGGTCAGCCACAGCCTGCGCACGCCAGCTTGCGGGCCGGGCCTCCTGGGTCTTCTCCACTCTGACCGCCGTAGCCTTGAATTCCGCCGTCTTGGCAATTGGGTCATGGGCCTCGATGGTGAGTGCATTGACGTCCACGTCATCCGGGAAATTGCAGGCCATGAACAGCAGTCCCGGGCGCAAGCCCGGATCGCAGCGCACCGGCGCCAGCACCGAGCCACGGCGCGATGTCACGCGCACCACTTCGTCCTCGGCCATGCCCATGCGGGCCATGTCCTCCGGTGAGATATCCACACAACCGCCAAAACGGATGGGGGAGTTGAAGCCGCCCGATTGCACGCCCGTGTTGTAGTCCGTGAGTCGCCTGCCCGTCGTCAGGCGCAGCGGATAGTCCTCGTCCAGCTGGTCGACCGGCAAGCGGTGCTCGATGATGCCAAACGGTGCCGGGCGCCCGCGCTTGTGCGGGTCGGTCTCCCACAGACGAGCGTGCAGGAACGGTGTTTCCGGCCCCGCCTCGTCGGGGAAGGGCCATTGCACGCCACCGCGCTCGGCGAGCACCTTCCACGACATGCCATGGTGCGCCGGCGAGAGCGCACGCAATTCATCCCACACCTGTTCACCCGTTTGCACCGGCCAGCGATGGCCCATGCGCGCCGCCAGCAGCCGGATGATCTCGATATCGTCCTTCGCCTGCCCTGGCGGCTCCAGGGCCTTGCGCACCAGCTGCACGCGCCGCTCGCTGTTGGTGAAGGTGCCATCGCTCTCGCACCACATGGCGGTGGCCGGAAACACCACATCGGCATACGACGCGGTCTTGGTCAGGAAAATGTCCTGCACCACGAGGTGATCGAGGTTTTCCAGGCGCTTGATCACAGCGGCGGTATTGGCATCGGACTGCGCCGGGTTCTCGCCCACGACATAGAGGCTGGTGAGATGCCCTTCATCCATTGCATCCATCATCTCCGAGACTGTCAGGCCCTCGCTCGTGGGCAGCGTGACGCCCCACAGGCGCTCGAATTTGGCGCGGTGCTCGGGGTTGCCGACATCCTGAAAGCCCGGCAGATTCTTCGGGATGGCACCCATGTCACCACCGCCCTGCACATTGTTCTGGCCGCGCACCGGTACCAGACCCGCGCCCCAGCGGCCGACCTGGCCGGTGAGCAGCGCGAGATTGCACAGCGCACGCACGTTGTCCGTGCCATTGTGATGCTCGGTGATGCCCAGCGTCCAGCACAGCTGCGCGCGCTCGGCCTTGGCATAGTCGTGCGCCAGCGCGCGGATCAGTTCGGCGGGTACGCCCGTCTCGCGCGCAGTAACTTCCAGGGTCCACGGCTCGCAGGCTGCCACATACTCCTCAAAACCGATCGTGGCGTTGGCCACGAAAGCCTCGTTCACCAGGCCGGCATGGATGATCTCGCGGCCCACGCCGTAGGCGAGCGCGATGTCGGTGCCGACATCCAGCCCCAGCCAGTTGTCCGCCCATTCCGCCGTCTTGGAGCGGCGCGGATCGACCACATAGACCTTGGCACCCTTGTGGATGCCCTTGAGAGCATGGTGGAAGAAGATCGGGTGCGCCTCCCGGGCGTTGGAGCCCCAGAAGACGATCAGATCCGCGTCCTCGATCTCCCGATAGGAAGAGGTACCGCCCCCCGCACCAAATACCGTCACCAGACCGGCGACGCTGGGTGCGTGTCACGTTCGATTGCAGGAATCGATGTTGTTGCTGCCCATCACCGCGCGGGCAAATTTCTGCGCGATGAAATTGAGCTCGTTGGTCGCGCGCGAGCACGAGAACATTCCGAACGCATCGGCGCCGTGGGCTTCGCGGTTGCGCCTGAAACCCTCTGCCGCGCGATCCAGCGCCTCCTCCCAGGTGGCGGGACGCAGAACGCCGCCATCGCGCACCAGCGGCTCGGTCAAACGGGTATAGGGTTGGTGAGCGGTTTTGGACACGGTTTGCCTCCAGAGTGCCTCGGTATGGGTTTGGTACAAATATACCAGTTGTACATCATGTGCAGCCGGAGCCCTGAACCAGTCATTCGCATGCGCTCGGCCGACTGCCCCGACACACGCCATTTTCTACGCCGAAAGCGCGTAGCGTGCAAGCAACTGCTCAAAGACCTGCAATTGCGGATCCCGCACCAGCTCTTCACGCAGCACCTGGGCCACGGCGGGGGCGGCGCGCGCGGCCACCGAGGTATCCAGGAAAAGCCAACGCGAGCGCCGCGCAAGCACATCTTCCACCGTGCGCGCGTACTCGAAGCGCGCGGCAAAGCGCACCATGGCCTCGGTGAGGCCGGGGGCCAGCTCACGCGCATTGCCCTGCAATGCCTGCACCGCAGCCGCCTCGGTGCCATACAGGTGCAGGCCGGGGGCATCGCACAGGCGGTGGGGCACCGGTGTGCGGGGCGCACCGACGAGCGGCAGGTCGCGCGTCACGCCGGCGGCGCGGCGCTGCAGCAAGCCACTGCCCATGCATTTTTCCAGCACATCCTCGGCCATCGCGCGGTAAGTCGTCCACTTGCCCCCGGTGACAGTGACCAGGCCACTCTTTTCCACCCAGACATGGTGCTCTCGACTCACGCTGCGCGTTTGCACGCCCACAGCCTGCGGGCGCACCAGCGGGCGCAACCCCGCCCAGCAGCTGCGCACGTCCGCGGGCTGCGGCGCGTGGCGCAGGTACTTGGCGGATTCACGCAGCAAAAAGGCCACCTCCTGCGGCAGCGCACGCGGCTCGATCTCGGCCTGCGGGCGTTCGGTATCGGTCGTGCCCACCAGTACCTTGCCCAGCCAGGGCACGGCAAACAGCACCCGGCCATCGGCCGTTTTGGGCACCAGCAAGGCATGGTCGGCCGGCAGGAATTCGCGATCCAGCACCAGATGCACGCCCTGGCTGGGCACCACCAGCGGGGCGTGCGATGCACCTGTGGAGCGTGCATCCATGGCGCGCACCTCATCCACCCATACGCCGGTGGCGTTGACAGTGGCACGCGCACGAACGGTAAAGGTGCGCCCGCTTTCCGCGTCTTCGCAGGTGAGCGCCTGCACCCGGCCGCCCTCGTGCTGCAAGGCACGCACCGGGCAGTAGTTGATGAGCAGCGCACCCTTGCTCGCGGCCGTGCGCGCCAGCGCAAGGGCCAGGCGCGCGTCGTCAAACTGCCCGTCCCAATACCGGACGCCACCGCGCAAGCCCTCGGCGCGGATGCCTGGAAGCGCCTGCAGCACCGCCATGCGCGAGAGGAACTCGGTACCGCCCAGGCCGGCGCTGCCGGCCAGCAAGTCATAAGCCTTGAGACCCGCGCCATAGAACGGCGCCTCCCACAGGTGGTAGGTGGGCATGACAAAGGCCAGCGGCTGCGCCAGATGCGGTGCGTTGTGCAGCAGCGTGGTGCGTTCGTGCAGCGCCTCGCGCACCAGGTGGATATTGCCCTGCGCCAGGTAGCGCACGCCGCCGTGCGCGAGCTTGGTGGCACGCGAGGAGGTGCCTTTGGCGAAGTCGTGCGCCTCCAGCAGCACGACGGAAAAACCGCGTGCCGCGGCGTCCAGCGCCACACCCAGGCCGGTCGCGCCGCCGCCGATCACCGCCAGATCCCAGGTGCGCGCATCGGCAAGCCGCTCGAGCAACTGCGCCCGATCGGTGCTGATCGGTGCTGCATCCATCCCCTTGCCTGAAAACTGCATCTGCGCTTGCCCTATGCTTGCATGCCATGAGCTATCTGCTGGCCCTGGACCAGGGTACTTCCAGCTCGCGCAGCATTGTGTTTGACCGTGCCGGCCGCATCGTCGCACAGGCGCAGCGGGAGCTGCCGCAAATTTACCCGCAGCCGGGCTGGGTGGAGCACGATGCACGGCGCATCTGGAACGACCAGCGCGCCACGATGCAGGACGCGCTGCGCCAGGCGGGGCTGGCGGCGCAGGACATCGCGGGCATAGGCATCACCAACCAGCGCGAGACCACCGTGCTCTGGCACCGCGCGACCGGCGAGCCGCTGCACCATGCGATCGTCTGGCAGGACCGACGCACCGCCCCGCTGTGCCAGCAGTTGCTCGCACAAGGCCATGCCGAGCGGATTGCGCAGAAAACCGGGTTGGTGATCGACGCCTATTTCTCGGCGACCAAGCTGCGCTGGCTGCTGGACCACATCCCCGGCGCTCGCGCCCTGGCCGCACGCGGCGAGCTCGCCTTTGGCACGGTGGACAGCTGGCTCATCTGGAACCTGACCGCCGGCAGGTGCCACGCCACGGACGTGAGCAACGCCAGCCGCACGATGCTCTTCAACGTGCACACCAACCAGTGGGACGAGGAGTTGCTGGCGCTGTTCGACATTCCCCGCAGCCTGCTGCCCGAGGTGCTGCCTTCCAGCGGCGATTTTGGTCAATGCGATGCTGCGCTGCTGGGAGGCCCCATCGCCATCGGCGGCGTCGCCGGTGACCAGCAGGCGGCGCTGTTCGGCCAGGGCTGCTTCTCGGCGGGCATGGCCAAGAACACCTACGGCACCGGCTGCTTCATGCTGATGCACACCGGCGAGCGTTTTCAGCCGTCCGGCAACGGCCTGATCACCACCGCCGCGGCGCAGCCGGGAACCCGGCCGCAGTACGCGCTCGAAGGCAGCGTGTTCGTCGGCGGCGCGGTGGTGCAGTGGCTGCGCGACGGCCTGCACGCCATCAAGGCGAGCAGCGAAGTGCAGCAACTCGCCGAAAGCGTGCCCGACGCCGGTGGCGTGATGTTCGTGCCGGCCTTCACCGGCCTGGGCGCGCCGTATTGGTCGCCCGACGCGCGCGGCACCATCACCGGCCTGACGCGTGGCAGCACGCTGGCGCATATTGCGCGCGCAGCGCTCGAATCCATCGCCTACCAGAGCGCTGCCCTGCTGGCCGCCATGGGGCGCGACGCGGCCGCCGCAGGCAGCGCCCCGGTGCATGAGCTGCGCGTCGATGGCGGCGCCTGCGTGAACGACTTGCTGATGCAGTTCCAGGCCGATCTGCTCGGCATTCCGGTGCTGCGCCCCGCGTGCGTGGAGACCACCGCCTGGGGCGCCGCCTGCCTTGCGGGGCTGGCAACCGGCATTTACCAGGGCACCGACGAGATCAGCGCACAGTGGCGCGTCGAGCGCCGTTTTGAACCCACTCTGCCACGCACGCAGGCCCAGGACCTCATGGCGCGCTGGGAGCATGCGGTCGCTCAGGCGGTACTCAAGTCGGCAATTTCATGAACCAAATCAGGCTTTAGCGCACGCCAGACAGACGCGGACAGCTATCATTTCAAGGAAAAACCATGACCACAGGCACCCACAGCCCTTTGATCGCCTTCATCGGCGGCGGCAACATGGCCGGCGCCCTGCTCGGCGGGTTGGTGCAGCAGGGCGTGAGCCCGGAGCAACTCACCGTCATCGAACCCTTCGACGCTGCGCGCACCGCGCTGCAAACGCGCTTTGGCATCCGCGCGCTGACCGATGCGGTCGCAGCTGCGCCCACGCTGGCGCATGCCGACCTGGTGATCTGGGCCGTCAAGCCGCAAGTGTTTCGTGAAGCTGCCGAGCCGGTGGCGCCGCATGTGCGCTCCGCGCTGCACCTGAGCGTGGCGGCTGGCATCGCCACCGACAGCATCGCGCGCTGGCTGGGCACGGGGCGCATCGTGCGCGCCATGCCCAACATGCCGGCGCTGATCGGCCAAGGCATCAGCGGTTTGTTTGCGCGCGCCGAAGTCAGCAGCACCGACCAGGCGCAGGTCGAGCGCGTGATGGGCACCACGGGCGAGTTTCTGTGGTTGGCGGACGAAGCCCGGCTCGATGCCGTCACCGCGCTCTCGGGCTCGGGCCCGGCCTATGTGTTCTTCTTTCTCGAAGCCATGACCCAGGCCGGTCAGGAGATGGGGCTGAGCGCCGAGCAATCGCAGCGCCTGACGCTGGCGACCTTTCGCGGTGCAACCGAGCTGGCCCTGCGCTCCGATGAGCCGCCGGCCACGCTGCGCCAGCGCGTGACGAGCAAGGGCGGCACCACGCACGCCGCCATCACGTCGATGCAGCAGGCGCACGTACCTGAGCACTTCATCGCCGCCATGAAGGCCGCCGAGCAACGGGCGCGCGAGCTGGCGGCGGAGTTCGGCGCCTGATCAGCGCAGCGCGAGCGAAAGCGCGATCCCGGCAAACACCGTCGCGCCAAGCCAGTGGTTCTGGCTGAAGGCGACAAAGCAGCCTTCGCGCGTGCGCTCCCTGATCAGCGTGTAATGCCACAGCGCCTGCGCCGCAGCCGCCGCAAACGCTATGTAAAGAAGAGCTGAAGGCGCTTGGCTGGCGGCGAAAAACAGCCAAATTGCCAGATAGCACAGGTAAAACAGCATGACACCCGCCACATCCCAACGCCCCAGCGTGATGGCCGAGGTTTTCATGCCGATCTTCAAATCATCGTCGCGGTCCACCATCGCGTATTCGGTATCGTAGGCCAGCACCCAGAACAGATTGCCCGCCAGCAGCAGCCAGCCCTGCAGCGGCACCCGCCCCTGCACCGCCGCAAACGCCATCGGAATGCCAAAGCTGAACGCCACGCCCAGCACCGCCTGCGGCATGGAGACATGGCGTTTGGCATAGGGGTAGGCAATGGCAATCGCCAGCGCCGGAAACGACAGCGCAATCGCCGTGGCGTTGGTCGTGAGCACCAGCAAAAAGGCAATGAAGGCCAGCGCCGCGCCGACACCGAGCGCCTCGCGCACGCCGAGCTCACCCGTGGTCACCGGGCGTCGCGCGGTGCGCTTCACATGCCGGTCAAACTCGCGGTCAGCCACATCGTTGACGCAGCAGCCCGCCGAGCGCATGAGGATGGTGCCGGCAACAAACACCCCCAGCAGATGCCAGCCCGGAAAGCCGTCGGCCGCGAGCCACAGCGCCGAGAGCGTGGGCCAGAGCAGTACCAGCCAGCCGGCCGGCCGGTTGAAGCGGATGAGATCCAGATAAAGCGCAAGCCGGGTGCGCCGCGGCGGGGCTGCAAGAGTGGAATCCGTCATGCGCCGATTGTCGCGCCATTAAAATGCCCGCTGGTAGCGGGCAGGTGCGGCAGGAGCAGGAACGTCAGTCTTCGAGCAGCGAGCGCAGCATCCACGCGGTCTGCTCGTGCACCGTGAGGCGCTGGGTCAGCAAATCGGCGGTGGGCTCATCGCCCGCCTTTTGCACCGCCGCAAACAATCCGCGCGCGGTACGCGCCACGGCTTCGTGGCCCTGCACCAGGATGCGCACCATCTCCAGCGCCTTGGGCGGCTCGGCCGGGGCGTCCGCCACGCTGGCGAGCTTGCCGTAGGCCGCGTAAGAGCCCGGCGCCACGTGGCCGAGCGAGCGGATGCGCTCGGCAATCGGATCCACGGCATTCCACAGCTCGGTGTACTGCGCCATGAACATGGTGTGCAGCGTATTGAACATCGGCCCCGTCACGTTCCAGTGGAAGTTGTGCGTGGTGAGGTAGAGCGTGTAGGTATCGGCCAGCAGGCGCGAGAGCCCCTGGGCGACGGCAGCGCGGTCTTTCTCGCTGATGCCGATGTTGATGGCGATGCCGCTGGATGCGGCTTTGCTGGTCTTGGCCATGGCAATTCCTTTCTGTTGGGCAGCCCCGCATTGTGCGGAGACCATTGCAAAACTATAGCTGCCAGCGCTTGTTTTGTCTGCGTTTTGGCGATGAATTGCGCCAATGCCGGAGATAGCCTGCGACAATGCAAGCGAGCGCCCGGGTACTACCCGCCCAGCATCTGCACCCCTTGCAGATCGCAGGCATGCACCGCATTGCGCAGCGCGGCGATGGCCTCGTAGCGCGTGAAGCTGCGCCGCCAGGCCAGCACCACGCGCCGGCTCGGCGGCGCCGCGCCGTTGTCTTCGACGATGGGCAGATAGCGGATGAAGGGCTCATCCGAGCGGCGCCGGCGCACCACGGAAAGCGCATCATCAGGCACCGCCAGGCGCGGCACCAGGGTCACGCCCATGCCGGCCGAGACCATGTGCTTGATGGTCTCCAGCGACGAGCCCTCGAACGTGCGGCGTATGCCTTCGGCGTTGGTCGCATAGCGCGCAAACTCCGGGCAGACTTCGAGCACATGGTCGCGAAAGCAATGGCCGGTGCCCAGCAGCAGCATGGTCTCGTTCTTGAGCTCCAGCGCCGAGACCGACTCCCGCTCGGCCAGTGGATGACTGGACGGCACGGCGGCCAGGAACGGTTCGTCGTACAGCGGCGCAATCGCCAGCCCGGCATCGGGAAACGGCTCGGCAAGAATGGCGCAGTCAATCTCGCCGGTGCGCAGCATCTCCAGCAGCTTGACGGTGAAGTTCTCCTGCAGCATCAGGGGCATCTGCGGGGTGCGCTTGAGCGATTGGCGCACCAGCTCGGGCAGCAGGTAGGGGCCGACGGTGTAGATGATGCCGAGCGTGAGCGCGCCGGCCAGCGGGTCCTTGCCGCGCTTGGCGATCTCGCGAATCGATGCGGCCTGCTCCAGCACGCTTTGCGCCTGGCGCACGATCTCCTCGCCCAGCGTGGTCAGCGTCACATCGGCGGCGCTGCGCTCGAAAATCTTGACTTCCAGCTCTTCCTCGAGCTTCTTCACCGCCACCGACAGTGTGGGCTGCGCCACGAAGCAGGCCTCGGCCGCGCGGCCGAAATGGCGTTCGCGCGCCACGGCAACGATGTACTTGAGTTCGGTCAGGGTCATGCCTTATCTTGCCTCAAATTGCGCCGCTTGCACATGCTTCTTCCCTGGCTCGGCATCGAGGATTGATATTCCTCAGGCCTTGAGGAATTCCGCCCGCCCGCCGAGCCAGCGCTCGATGTGCGCCTGCGCCAGCTCGGGGTGACGTGCCAGCATCTGCGGCGCCACCGCGCGTGCCCAATCGAGCAAGGCGCCGTCCTGCGCCAGATCGGCAAAGCGCAGCATGGCGTCTCCGGACTGGCGCGCGCCCAGGAACTCACCCGGGCCGCGGATCTCCAGATCACGACGCGCGATCTCGAAGCCGTCGTGCGTTTGCAGCATCGCCTTGAGGCGCTCGCGCGCCGCCTGCGCCAGATGCCCGCTTTCGCCCGTGGCGTACAACAGCACGCAAGCCGAGGCCGCTGCGCCGCGCCCCACGCGCCCGCGCAGCTGGTGCAATTGCGAGAGGCCAAAGCGCTCCGCATGCTCGATCACCATCAGGCTGGCATTGGGCACGTCCACGCCCACCTCGATCACCGTGGTGCTCACCAGCACGGCCGTCTGGCCCGCCTTGAAGGCCGCCATCACCGCCTGCTTCTCGCCCGCCGCCATGCGCGAATGCAGGAGACCGACGGCCACGCCCGGCAGCGCCTCGGCCAGCTCGGCGTGGGTGGCGGTGGCATTGCTCAGGTCCAGCGCCTCGCTTTCCTCGATCAGCGGACAGACCCAGTAGGCCTGCCGGCCTGCCATCACCTGCTGCGCCAGGCGCGCAATGACTTCATCGCGCCGGCTGTCGGCAATCAAACGCGTGAGCACGGGCGTACGGCCGGGCGGCAGTTCATCGAGCGTGGAGACATCTAGGTCGGCGTAATAGCTCATCGCCAGCGTGCGCGGAATCGGCGTGGCGGTCATCATCAGGAGGTGCGGCTCCATCGCTGCATCGGCCGTCTTCTGGCGCAGCGCCAGGCGCTGGGCGACGCCAAAGCGATGCTGCTCATCGATCACCGCCAGGCCCAGGCGCGCAAACTGCACCTGCTGCTGGATCACCGCATGCGTGCCCACCACCAGCGCCGCCGCGCCCTGCGCAATCGACTCCAGCGCCGCCGCGCGCTCCTTCTTCTTCTGCCCGCCGACCAGCCAGGCAACGCATTGCCCGCGCGCCTGCAGCAGCGGCTGCAACCACTGCACCAGCTTGGCAAAGTGCTGGCTGGCCAGGATCTCGGTGGGCGCCATCAGCGCGCATTGCCAGCCCGCATCCATCGCGCGCGCTGCGGCCAGCGCCGCCACCACGGTCTTGCCCGCGCCCACGTCACCCTGCAGCAGGCGGTGCATGGGCTGGGGGTGCGCCAGGTCCTGCGCAATCTCCGCGCCCACGCGCTGCTGTGCGGCGGTGAGTGCAAACGGCAGCGCTGCCATCAGCCCCGCGTGCAGGCTGTTGGCGCCGTCGCCGGGCGCCAGTACCGGAGCCCGCAACCGGGCGCGCTCGGCGCGCGACTGGTATTGCGAGAGCTGCTGCGCCAGCAGCTCCTCCGCCTTCAGGCGCTGCCAGGCGGGGTGGCTGTGGTCCTGCAACGTGGCCAGCGCCACATCGGGCGCCGGATGGTGCAAAAACAGAAGTGCTTCGCGCAGGCCCCATATGCGCAAACGGCCGTTTTGATCATCAATCGCAAGCGGCGGCGTCGGCAAATCGGGCGCCAGCGTTTCATCCAGCCGCACACGCGTGAGTGCCATCGCCACCGCGCGGCGCAGATAGGGCTGCGGCAGTTGTGCCGTGCTCGGGTACACCGGCGTGAGTGCCGTTGGCAACGGCCCCTCGGCCTTGCGAAACGCCGGGTGCAGCATCTGCCGCCCCCAGAAGCCGCCGCGCAGCTCGCCACGGGCTCGCAGCCGCTCGCCCACGACCATGCTTTTCTGCTGCGAGGGGTAGAAGCTGAAAAACCGCAACTCGCAACGCCCGGTGCCATCGTCCAGCACCACCACGAGCTGGCGGCGCGGGTGCAGCTGCACGCTGCAATCAACCACCACGCCCTCGATCTGCGCCACCTCGCCTTCGCGGGCGTTCTTGATCGGCGTGATGCGTGTCTCGTCCTCATAGCGCAGCGGCAGGTGCAGCGCCAGGTCGATGTCGCGCACCAAGCCAAGCTTGGCCAGCGCGCGCTGCGCCGGGCTCTGGTTCGGTTTTGTCAATTTATGTGAAACAGCTGGTAACTTGTCCACGCAAAGAGGCTACCATGCGCTTGCCCGCTGCCACACCCTCATGCTCAAGCGCATAGATATCAGCCACCTCTCGCAAGGCATGTTCATCCACGAGTTCTGTGGCTCGTGGATGGAACATCCGTTCTGGCGCACGCGCTTTCTGCTCAAGAGCGATCAGGACCTGCGGCGCATTCAGGACAGCTCCATCCAGGAAGTGTGGATAGACACCGACAAAGGCCTGGACGTGGCCCTGGATGCGCCAGCGATCACGCGCAGCCAGGCAGACGAGGCCATCGACAGCACCTTCGCCAGCATCGATACCGGGCCCGCCGAGCTGACCGCCATGCCATCCGCGCCGCGCCGCGCGGACCTTGGCCCCGCGACGATGACCGAGGAATTGCAGCGCGCCAGCACCATCTGCAGTACGGCCAAAACCGCCGTGATGTCCATGTTCCAGGAGGCGCGCATGGGCCAGGCGGTCGATGCGCGCAACGCCTCTGCACTGGTCGAGGAGATCTCCGGCTCGCTCACGCGCAACCCCGGCGCGCTCATCAGCCTGGCGCGGCTCAAGACGGCCAACGAATACACCTACCTGCATTCGGTGGCGGTATCGGCGCTGATGGTTGCGCTGGCGCGCCAGCTCGGGCTGGACGAGACCACGGTGCAGCAAGCCGGCATGGCAGGCCTGTTGCATGACCTGGGCAAGGCCGGGATCGCCGATGCCATCCTCAACAAGCCGGGCGCGCTGACCGACGAGGAATTCGACACCATGCGCAGCCACCCCGCGCTCGGCCACGAGATGCTGCGCACTTCCGGCCTGGCGCCGCAGGTGCTCGACGCCTGCCTGCACCACCACGAGAAGATCGACGGCACCGGCTATCCGCACCGCCTGACGGGCGGCGACATCCACCTGCTCGCTCGCATGAACGCGATTTGCGACGTCTACGACGCCATCACCTCCAACCGCCCCTACAAGGCCGGTTGGGACCCTTCGGAATCGCTGCGGCGCATGGCCGAATGGACCAAGGGGCACTTTGACAGCCGCCTCTTCCAGGCCTTCGTCAAATGCATAGGCATTTACCCCACGGGGTCGCTGGTGCGGCTGAGCTCGGGACATCTGGCGATCGTGCTCGAACAATCGCCGGGCACCTTGCTCGCGCCCCGCGTCAGGGCGTTTTTCTCGCTCTCCTGCGGCCTGCGGATTTCGCCTGAAACACTGGATCTGTCCGATCCTGGCTGTGGCGAAAAAATCATCGGGCGCGAAGACCCGGCGCAATGGAATTTCCCTGACCTGCACCGGCTCTGGAGCGAGACCGACGGCGCGACAATCGCACGCTGACCCTCTGTTGCAGTGGCGCACACTCCAGCGCCCATCCCATGCCTGACAAGACCCCCCATACCTTCACGCTCAGTGACTTCGACTTTGACCTGCCGCCCGAACTGATCGCCCAGCACCCGGCGCCCCAGCGCAGCGCCTCGCGCCTGCTCGACGGCCGCAGCTGGCCACCCGCGGACCGGATCTTCCGCAGCCTGCCCGAGCTGCTCGCACCCGGCGATCTGATGGTGTTCAACGACACCCGCGTACTCAAGGCGCGGCTGTTTGGCCACAAGGCCAGCGGCGGCCATGTGGAGCTATTGATCGAGCGCGTGCTGCAAGAGGGCGAAGTCATCGCCCACATGAAGGTGAGCAAGAAGCCGGCCCCCGGCGCCGTGCTGCACTTTGCGGGCGGCAGGCAGCAGGGCGGCTTTGACGCGCAGCTGCTCGGGCGCTGGCCCGACGCGCAGGGCGCGCTGTTTCGCCTGCGGCTCACGGGAGCGGCGGACGAATCGCCCTGGGAGCTGATGCAGCGCCACGGCCACCTGCCGCTGCCGCCCTACATAGAACGCCACCAAGACGGCGGGCACGACCCCGACGAAGTCGAAGACAACGAGCGCTACCAGACCATCTTCGCGCGCCAGCCCGGCGCGGTGGCCGCGCCGACAGCGGCGCTGCATTTCGACGCCGGGGTGATGACAGCGCTCGCCGCGCGCGGCGTGCAGACCGCGCACGTCACGCTGCATGTGGGCTCAGGCACCTTCCAGCCGGTCAAGACCGAAACCATTGCCGAGCACCACATGCACAGCGAGTGGTACCAGGTGCCGACCGCGACCCTGGACGCCATCGCAGCCTGCCGCGCGCGCGGCGGGCGCGTGCTGGCCATAGGCACCACCACGGTGCGCACGCTCGAATCCTTGGCGCTGACCGGCCGCACCGAAGGCGAGACGGACATCTTCATCACACCCGGCTTCGACTTCAAGGTCGTGGACCTGCTCATCACCAATTTCCATTTGCCCAAAAGCACGCTGATGATGCTGGTGAGCGCCTTTGCCGGTTATGCACACACCATGCAGCTCTACCGCCACGCCATCGCCGAGCGCTACCGTTTCTTCAGCTATGGCGACGCCACGCTGCTGGCTCGCACAAGCGCGCAAGCTCACAAAACAGGAGCTTGACACGTTTATCAGGACTACGCTACAGCCTGAAATCTCACTGCTTTTTCTGCCAGGACGCTGCGATCACGCCCCTCACCCTTGGCGCGGTACAGCGCTTCATCGGCGCAGGCAATCAACCCCGCGGCGCCAGAGCCGCCGCGGCTGGGATCGGCTGGTGCGGGTACCCGGCTGCACACGCCGATGCTGACGGTGACATACGGCGCCACCGGCGAATCTGCATGGTTGAGCTGCAAGGCACGCACCGCTTGCAGTACGCGTTCGGCCACGGCGACGCTGCCTTCACGGTCGGTATCGGGCAGGATCACCGCCAGCTCTTCACCGCCGTAACGTGCCAGCAGGTCGGTGTCGCGCTTGAGCACGCTGGCCACGGCGCGCACCACAATTTGCAGGCAGATGTCACCCTGGCGATGGCCATACCAGTCGTTGTAGCGCTTGAAGTGGTCCAGGTCGATCATCAACAGACCCACATGCCGCTCCTGGCGCCAGGCCAGGCTGCAGGCCTGCTCGATGCGTTCATCGAAATGCGCGCGGTTGGCAATGCCCAGCAGCCCATCGGTGCGCACCATGGCGCGCAGCGCCTGGTTGGCTTCCTCCAGCGCACGCGTGCGCTCGGCCACGCGCTCTTCCAGCTGCTGGTTGATCAAGACCAGCTGACGGTTCTGGTTGGCCAGGGCGTTGTACAGGCGGCCCACCAGCTCGATCAGCACCCCGGTGCCGGCGTCACGCGGTTCACCCTCGTCCTCGAATGCCTGAGCGGGCGTGCTGCCCCGCTCGATGGCATGCACCTGGCGCGCCAGCGATTGGTCCGAGCCCAGGATATGCAGCGCCATCCACGAGGCGAGGAATTCCGTCAGCGTGACCCGCAGATCCGGCAGGCTGGCGCGCTGGCTCCATAGCATCTGCAAATGCTCGAGAAACTGTGCATGCGCCGCCAGATGGCTGGTGACGTAACGCGAGTCCACCCCCATGCGGCGCATCAGCGCCTCTTCTTCGGCAAAGTGCGATTCGACGTAACGCAGCATGCGGCCAAAGGCATCGACCAGCGGCCCTTCGTCCTGCACGCCGTGCACGAACAGCGTCAGCCCCAGCTCATTGAAGAGGTTGATGAGTTCCCGGTGCTGTCCGTCCACCTCGGGCAGGCCGGTGGCAAAGCTTTCGTCCCAGACAAAGGCAGTTCTCGTCATGACCCTTCACCACTTGGCAAGTCGCAGTGGGTCGCAAGCATACGCCCAACACCGGGCGCCAAATGTCAGGCATAACCCTTGCTGCAGCGGCCAAAGGTCATGCGCCATCCAGTGCCACGCGGTTGCGCCCTTCGCTCTTGGCACGATAGAGGCTGGCATCGGCCCGCGCCAACAAATCGGCGGGCTTGCCGTCTTCCCGGGGAACACCGCTGGCCGCACCAATGCTGACGGTCACCACGCCTGCCACCGGCGAGCTGGCGTGCGGCAGCTGCAGCGCCTGCACCGCCGTGCGCAGGCTTTCCGCGACGGACAGTGCTCCGGCGGCATCGACCTCCGGGAGCAGACAGACGAACTCTTCTCCACCATAGCGCGCTACGAGGTCGTGAGCGCGCCCCAGCACCGTTCTGAGTGCCCCCGCCACGGCCTGCAGGCAGCCATCGCCCTGCTGATGGCCATACTGGTCGTTGTAGTGCTTGAAATGATCGATGTCGATCATCAAGAGCGACAGTGGCTGCCCGCTGCGTTCGCAGCGGCGCCACTCGATTTGTAGCTGCTCATCGAAGTGCCTGCGGTTGGCCACACCCGTCAATCCATCCACGTAGGCCAGCTCGCGCAACTGGCGCTCGGTCGCTTCCAGCCGCAGTTGCTGCTGCTTGGCCTCGGTGACATCGTAGGCATAGCCATACCACTGCACGGCGTCATCATGGATCCGCTCGGGCTGCGCAATGGCATGGATCCAGCGCTCGCCACGCTCGGGCAGCCGCACGCGAAATTCCTGCTCCCACAGGGAGAGGTCGCGCGCCGAAACCACCGTGCTCGCGAGCCACTCAGGCAGATCTTCAGGATGGATGCGCGCCTGCAGGCGCCCCGCATCCTCGTACAGCTCTTGCGGGGAGAGGCCATAGACCGATTTCACGCCGGCACTCACATAAGGGAAACGCTTGCTGCCATCGCGATGGAGCTGGATCTGGAACAGGGCGCCCGGCACGTTGCGCAGCAGCCGGTCCAGCCGCTCGCGCACCTGGCGCTGCTCGGTCACATCGTGGATATAGCCATGCCAAAGCACGCCGCCTGCTTCGACGCGCTGCGGACGCGCAATGCCATGCACCCAACGCAAGCCTCGGTCGGGCAGCAAGACGCGGTATTCATCCTCCCAGACACCCAGCGTTCGCGCCGATTCCTGGATGCCCTGCAGCACCCTGTCCAGATCCCGCGGGTGCAAGCGGGCCAGCACCGCCGATGCATCCTCGCGCACGGCCTCGGGCGCAAGCCCGTAAATCTCGCGCACCCCCTCGGTGGAATAGGGAAACCGGCTGCTGCCATCGGCGTCCAGGCGGTACTGGTAAATCATGCCGGGCACGTTCTCCGGCAGCCGCTCCAGCATCTGGTGCAGACGCTCGGCCTCGGCCTGCACCTGGGCGCGCTGACGCTCCGCCAGCTGGCTGCGCCGGCCCGCCGACAGCATGCCGCCACCGGCCACCAGCAGCGTCAGCAGGTAGGCGCCAAGCACCACCACCAACTCCCGGCGCCACGGCGCAAACATGGCTTGCCAATCACGCCCGACCGCCAGCACAAGCGGGCGATCCAGCGGCAGCGCATCGCCGGGGCCCAGCGTGCTCAGCGTGCTCAGTGCCACCAGTCGCTGCTTGCCGCCCGGGCGCATCGTGCCCAGCTGCACGCTGCTGGCTTTCCCGCTCTCCTGGTGCTGCGCGAATGCGGTCCCCGCAGTGCCCATCTGCGACTCATCCGTCCCGACGGGTACCGCCAGAACACGGTTGCCATCGCCATGAATGAGGCTTGCGATCATGTCGTGCGCATAACGCACGGCTTCAAAACTGGCGCGCAGCTCGTCCACTTCAATCGAGGCAGCAACGGCCCCACCATAGGCGCCGTGCGCATCGCGCAGCGCACGCGAGAGAATGACCGTGGGTCGTCCCAGCGCGCCCACGATGGGTGTGCTGACGAGCAAAAAATCCGAAGAAGAGGAGCGGCGGCGCACGGCATCATCGCGCGTAGCGGAGCGCAGGCCCACCAGTTGCGAGCGACTGGAGGCAATCACTATTCCGTCGGCGTCCAGCACGCTCACCGAACGTACACCGCCAACGGCAGCCTCCAGGGTCTGCAGCTGCCATTGCAGCTCCTGCGCTCCGTCGGTGCGCTGCTGCCAGTCGGGCAAGCGTTCCATCAGCTTGCCCAGGCCCAGGTAGATCATGCGAATGTCCACCTGCATCTGCTGACGCAGCACCTGCGCCTGCTGCTCCAGCACGTCACGCTCGCGCGCCTCGATCTGGCGGTGCGTCTGCCACAACATCAGCACCAGCAACACTCCCAGCATGAGCCAAGCCAGCAGCAGCCAGGACATTTCTCCGTGGCGCTGGCGTTGGGAGGATCGCGGCTGGCGCGGCATGTATCAAATTGTCAACAGCTGTCAAATCAGACGCAAGCGCCTTGGCGACAGAACCCAAACGGCTCCAGGAAACAGGATAAAACGGTTTTTCTCGCGTACGCGAGCATCAGGTGTGTTTTTTTGCGCCTTGCCAGCGCAGCCACTCACCCTGCTGGCCGCGCCCGCACTTCAGGCAAAGAGCTGCGCCAATGCCATGCCCGGCAGCGGCGCGCGCATGAAGGTCTCGCCGACGAGAAAGGCATGCACTCCGCGATCGCGCAGCGTGGCCACATCCTCGCGCGTGGCAATTCCGGATTCCGTCACCAGCAAACGATCGGCCGGCACCTGCGCCAGCAGGCTCAAAGTGGTCTGCAGGCTGACCTCGAACGTGCGCAGGTTGCGGTTGTTGATGCCTACCAGCGGCGTCTTCAGGCGCAAGGCGCGTTCCAGTTCGGGGCCGTCGTGCACCTCCACCAGCACCGCCATGCCCAGCTGCAGCGCGATGGCTTCCATCTCCGCCATTTGCGCATCGTCGAGGCAGGCGGCGATGAGCAGTACGCAATCCGCGCCCATGGCGCGCGATTCGTAGATCTGCCAGGCGTCGACCATGAAATCCTTGCGCAGCACCGGCAGCCCGCAGGAGGCACGCGCCTGCTTGAGGTAATCCGGCTGGCCCTGGAAGAACTGCCTGTCGGTCAGCACGGAAAGACAGGCGGCGCTGATCTGGCCATCGCCCTCGGCATAGCTTTGCGCGATGTCGGCGGGAACGAAGTCTGCGCGAATCACACCCTTGCTCGGGCTGGCTTTCTTGATCTCGGCAATCACCGCGGCCTGACCGGCAGCGATTTTGGTGCGCAGGCTGCCGACGAAATCCCGCGTGAGCACGCGGCTTTCTGCATCCGCGCGCATGACCGCCAGTGGCATGCGCTTGCTGGCCGCAGCGACTTCCTCGCGTTTGGCCTCGCAGATCTTCTGCAGAATGTCCGAAGCCATTTGCGCGCTCATGCCGCGCACCGCTGGCTGAAGGCGACGAGCTGCTCGAGCCGTGCGCGCGCCGCGCCGCTGTCGATCGCCGCCTGCGCCCGCGCCAGGCCATCGGCGATGCTGCTGGCGACATTGGCCGCATAGAGCGCGGCACCGGCGTTCAAGCACACGATGTCGCGTGCCGGACCATGCTCGCCCGCGAGCACACCCATCAGCATGGCCCTGGATTCCTGCGGGGTCTCCACCTTCAGCGCCCGGGTGCCCACCATGCGCAAACCAAAGTCCTCGGGGTGGATTTCGTACTCGCGCACCACGCCGTCCTTCAATTCGCCCACGCGCGTGCCCGCGCCCAGGCTGATTTCATCGAGCCCGTCGCGGCCGTAGACCACCAGCGCGTGCTCGGCGCCCAGGCGCTGCAGCGCTCGCACCTGGATGCCGACCAGATCCTCGTGAAACACACCCATCAGGATGTTGGGTGCGCCCGCCGGGTTGGTCAGCGGCCCGAGGATGTTGAACATCGTGCGCACGCCCATCTCGCGGCGCACCGGTGCCACGTTCTTCATTGCCGGGTGGTGGTTGGGCGCGAACATGAAGCCTATGCCCACCTCGGCCACCGACTGCGCGATCTGCTCGGGCGTGAGGTTGATGTTCACGCCCAGCTGCTCCATCACGTCGGCGCTGCCGGACTTGCTCGACACCCCGCGCCCGCCGTGCTTGCTGACGCGACCGCCTGCCGCGGCCACGACAAACATCGAGCAGGTGGAGATGTTGAAGGAGCCTGCGCCGTCACCGCCGGTACCCACCACGTCCACCAGATGCGTGGTATCGGCCACATGCACCTTGTTGGAAAACTCGCGCATGACCTGCGCAGCGGCGGTGATCTCGCCAATGGTTTCCTTCTTCACGCGCAGGCCGGTGATGATGGCCGCGGTCATTACCGGCGAGAGCTCGCCGCTCATGATCATGCGCATCAAATGGAGCATTTCGTCGTGGAAGATCTCACGGTGCTCGATGGTGCGCTGCAGCGCCTCCTGCGGGGTAATGGGTGCATTCATGAACTTCTCCTTTGATAGCTGCTTGCGCCCGTTGGTTGGGCGTTTGAGCTTGATTTGACCAAAATTTCAGCGCTGATCAAGAAAGTTGCGCAACAGCGCATGACCATGCTCGGTGAGGATGCTCTCCGGGTGGAACTGCACGCCTTCCACCGCCAGCTCGCGGTGGCGCACCCCCTGGATTTCGCCGTCCTCGCTGGTTGCGGTCACGACGAGGCACTGCGGCAACGTCGGCTGCGCGATCACCAGCGAGTGATAGCGGTTCACGGTGAATTGCCGCGGCAGCCCGGCGAACACGCCTTTTTCATCGGTGGTGATGACGCTCGTCTTGCCGTGCATCTGCTGCCCGGCGCGCACCACCTCGCCACCAAAGGCCTCACCTATCGCCTGGTGACCCAGGCACACGCCCAGCAGCGGGATTTTTCCGGCGAAGTGGCGGATCGCATCGACCGAGATGCCCGCCTCCCGGGGCGAACACGGTCCGGGCGAGATCACCAGACGCTCGGGCGCGCGCGCTGCAATGTCCTGCAGGCTGGTTTCATCGTTGCGCACCACCTCCACCTGCGCCCCCAGCTCGCCGAAATACTGCACCAGGTTGAAGGTGAAGCTGTCGTAGTTGTCAATCATCAAGAGTTTCATTCGAGCCCCTCCTCGACGAGCTCGGCCGCACGCAGCAGCGCGCGCGCCTTGGCTTCCGTCTCTTTCCATTCGAGCTCGGGCACCGAATCGGCCACCACACCGGCCGCGGCCTGCACGTAGAGCACACCGTCCTTCACGATGCCGGTGCGGATCGCGATCGCCATGTCCATGTCGCCCGCATAGCTCAGATAGCCGCAGGCGCCGCCATAGAGCCCGCGCTTGGTGGGTTCGAGCTGGTCGATCAGCTCCATCGCATGCACCTTGGGCGCGCCACTCAGGGTGCCCGCCGGGAACGTCGCCTTGAGCACCTCCATGCTGCCCATGCCGTCCAGCAGCATGCCCTCGACATTGCTCACGATGTGCATGACATGGCTGTAGCGCTCGACCGCAAAGGCCTCGGTCACCTTGACGCTGCCGACACGGGCGATGCGTCCGATGTCGTTGCGTGCCAGGTCGATCAGCATCACATGCTCGGCACGCTCTTTCGGGTCGCTCACCAACTCCTGCTCGGCCGCCTGGTCCTTCTCGGGCGTCGCACCGCGCGCACGTGTGCCGGCCAGCGGGCGGATGGTGATCTTGGTGCCGCCCTCCACCTTCTCCTGGCGCACCAGAATCTCGGGGCTCGCGCCCACCACCTGGAAGTCGCCGAAATCGTAGAAATACATGTAAGGCGAAGGGTTGAGCGAACGCAGCGCGCGGTACAGCGACAGCGGCGACTGCGTGTAGCGCTTGTGGATGCGCTGGCCCACCTGCACCTGCATGAAGTCGCCCGCGGCGATCAGCTCCTTGGCCCGCTCCACCGCCGCGATGTAATCCCGCTTGGCAAAGCTGCGCTCGGTCGGGTAGCTCTCGCTGGCCACCACCCGCGGCGCGCTGACCGAATACTTGAGCTGCTCCTTCAGCTCCCGCAGCCGCTTCTTGCCGCGTGCGTAGGCCTCGCCCTGGCCCGGGTCAGCGTAGACGATGAGGTAGAGCTTGCCCGAGAGATTGTCGATGACGGCCACCTCCTCGCACTGCAGCAACACGATGTCGGGGCAGCCGAGTTGGTCGGGCGGGCAGGAGCCCTCCAGCTTCTTCTCGATATGGCGCACCGCGTCGTAGCCGAAATAGCCCGCGAGGCCGCCGCAAAAGCGCGGCAGGCCGGGGCGCAGTGCCACCTTGAAACGCTTTTGGTACTGCGCGATGAAGTCCAGCGGATTGCCCGCATGGGTCTCCACCACCCGGCCGTCCGTCACCACCTCGGTGGTGGCCGCGCTGCCAAAGCCGCTGGCTCTCAAGAGCGTGCGCGCCGGCAGGCCGATGAAGCTGTAGCGGCCGAAGCGTTCGCCACCCACGACCGATTCGAGCAGAAAGCTGTTCGCGCCCTGCCCCGAGCCGTGCGCCAGCTTGAGGTAGAGGGACAGCGGGGTTTCCAGGTCGGCAAAGGCTTCCGCTATCAGGGGGATGCGGTTGTAGCCCTCGGCGGCGAGGCTCTTGAATTCCAGTTCAGTGATCACGGGGATCTCCCAGGTCCGGCGGCGCGTGCGTGTGAACCGCCGGGTTCATCTCGATGGAGGCCTTGCGCCCGGCACGGGCAAAGGCTGCGGTGGCACCCTGGGCGGTGCCAGAGTGCGTTCAGCAAACAAGCATGCAGCTACGCCAGGGCCAGGCTCCCCGGTCGCTCAGACCTGCAACAAACGCGCGATGGATGAACATGCGTGACAGTGTAGCAAACGCGATCCGAGGCCAAAACGCTTGCGGCCCGGGTGACCGCCCGATCACGGCGCGGGCAGGCGCGCGCGCGCCGCGGCGACGTCGATCGTGCGCGGTGCGAAGCGGCCGTGGCCGTTGCACAGATTCCAGAAGCTGCGCGCCAGCCCCACCACCAGCGCATCCTGGGTCACACCCTCCAGCTCCAGCGCAGCGCGCCCGGTCTGCGCATCGGCCGGCAGTTGCACGGGTGGCAGGCGAGCATCCCAGCCGGCCGGCGCGGCGATGTCGTCCACCAGCACGACGCAGCCCAGGTCCAGCAGGCTGCGCTTGGGCTCGTACACCCAGGCCACGGCGCCGTCGATGACCAGACGCAACCCGGGACGGCCATCGACCTCGACCAGTTCGGCGCGCTCGACATTCAGACTCATCACCCTGTCTCCCGCAAGCAATCAGAACAAATCATCGTAGGCCGGAGCCACGGGCGCCGACGTACCCTGGTAGGTGGCGGCAATGCCCTGGGGCATGAAGAGCACTTCCTTTTCCGAGTTGGTCAGGAAGGTGCCACCCCCGGCGCCCGGCGAGCGCTCGAAGTAGTAGCCGGCAAAAATGCGGTGGTGCGGCACCTGCTGCGTGGTGACATGACTGCCGAACACCGACACCGGTGCCAGCAGCGAGCCCGATTCCGCCGGTCCGCGCTTGAGCGTGACCGTGCCCCCGGGCTGAAGACCGGCTTCAAAGCTCGCGTGCATCGCCACGTCGGATTCGGTGCGGTAGATGGTCATGGTCTTGGCGCCACGGTCGTTGCCGGGCAGGTCCACGCGCGCCAGAAACTCCATGTTGAGCGCATGCCAGGTCTGCACCGAGCCGAGCAGCTGCTGCGGCGTCACGCTGCAGCGCCGGCAGAACCGATCCACCTGCGCCTGGTAATGCTGCTCCACCTGCTTGGGCGTCGTTTCGCTCGGCAGGTTGTAGCCCTGACCCATCCAGTAGGCGTCCAGCCCGACATCGCGCTGCTGCGCCAGCAGGTACTTCAGCGCCCTGGCACCCTGGGACCATGAATCACCCGCCTGATCGGAGCCCCAGCGGGCGATGGCCTTCTGGCTCAGGCCTTGCTCGCGCATGTACTTGTCCAGATGCACGACGTGCGAGCCGCTGCCCCGGCAGTGGTCAAAGCTGCGCCCGTTTTCATCGCGCAGCGCGCCCGCAGTCTCCTGACCTTTGGGGCATTGCATGCCGGTGGGGAAGCGCTGCACCAGCCCGGCATCGCGGATGCCCATGATGTGGCGCGTGAGCCCCTGGGCGTAATCGGCCTTGAAGCCGTCCCCCTGCAGCGCCGCGCAGGTGCGGGCGATGTCCACGGCCTGGTCAAGCCGCCGCCCCACCAGCGCGCGCTGCCCGGCCGGGATGGTCTGAAGAAAGGTATCGCGGTCCTGATCGAGCGCCAGGATCTGCGCGCTGACCTGATAAAAATCCAGCTCATTGGTGCGCTGCGACAAGTCCTTGGCGGCCCACAGCTCGACCGGATGATCGCCGATGCGCACACTGCCCTCACCCAGCAGCCCGAGCTTGACTACCGCCATGGCCAGCGCGTCGGAACGAGCGGGCAGCGCACCCATGCCATCGAGTACCGCGGCGCGCGGCCCCGCCAGCGCGTTCAGGCGCGCGGCGGTGTCGATGACCTGACGCACATGCTCGGCGTTCAGCCGTCGGCCGGACAACGCGCGCTGCTCCAGACCAAGACCGCGAAAGGCCTGGACGCCTTCGGCGCCGTACTCCGCCACCACCGCAGTGCGCAGCGCCATGTGCGCGTCGCGATTGTCCCGCGCCGTGCTGCCGGTGATCCAGCCGGCGAGCCGCCCCAGCAGCCCGCTTCGGCTGGTGCCGACGATGTCGCCGGTCTGCACCAGCACCCGCTCGGCCGTGGTCTGGCCGACCTGGCGAAACCCTTCGATTCCCGTGGCCATCACAACCCTCCCGGCTGCGACGTGCAGCTCATCCGCGCACCCAGTGGTGAGCCAGGCCATCGCCCGGTGCCGTGCTCGCGGTCGCCGCAACGCCCTGCCCGTGCGCAAGCGATGACAACCAGCCTCGCCAGCGTTCGGTTTGCAACACGAAGCGCTCCAGCATCGCTTCCAGCGTGGCTGCATCGAGCGCGGCCAGCGCCGCCTCCAGCGTGAGAACGCCCTGATTTCGCGCCGCATCCAGGCCAAGCGCCGCGCCGTCCGTGCCGGCCAGCAAGGCGTTGGCATGCAACATGCGCGCCAGGATGGTCTCGCGGTCGTGCACCGGAATCGGCCCGAGCTCGGCCATGCATTGCACGCCCTGGCGCGCGGGCACCAGCGCCAGATGCAGCACCCAGCCATCGTCCATGGACAGGGCGCAATAGCCCTGGTCGTCGGCCTGCAAGCCCTCGATGCCAAGGCGCTGGCCGAGTTGCCCGAGCAAGGTGTTCCACTCATTCGTCATGTCGTCTCCGCTCGATTTGCGTTGACCGCACCCGCCGCTGCGTCCCGATGCCTCCCGATGGACCCGCATGGCACCGGGTCAGGCCGGGTCATCAGTGCATGGACGCACGCCATGAAGACCCATTGTAGAGAGCACCAACCCGCGTCGGAACGATGGGCACGAAGGACCATTTCGCGCTACCCTTTCCGCTTCTACTGAGAACCGGAGCAATGGAATGAAAAATTCCAACCGCAACACCGCCGCTCGCCGCAGCCTGATCGCCGGCGGCATGCTGATCGCCGCCTCGGGCGCCCTGGCCCAGGGCAAGTCCGACGGTGTGGACAAGGTCGTCTACCACATCGACAACTGGACCACGCAGGCGACCAAGGGCCTGCGCAACGTGCGCAACCACCTGGACGTGGCGCCCGAGACGAAGATCATCGTGGTCACCCACGCAGAAGGCATCGATTTCCTGATGGAAGGCGCCAAGGACCCGAAGAACGCCAACATCGACTACGCCTCCCTGGTGAGCGCGCTCAAGGCGCGCGGCGTGCGCTTCGAGGTTTGCGAAATCACGCTGCGCAACCGCAAGATCGCCAAGGAAAAGTTCATCATGGACGCCGATTTCACGCCCTCCGGCGTGGTGCGTATCGGGCAATTGCAAAATCGCGAGCATTACGCCTACATCAAGCCCTGAGGACACCACATCCCGGCCTCTCCCGGGAGTTGCCAGATACGATTTTTTACCGTAGTCTCGCCGGCGACATCTCCCAAGAGGCTCCCATGGTCCGTGCCAGGCCGCCCCAGCCATCCGTCGCCCGCCCGTCCCAACACCTGTCAGTCGCAGCCCGTGCGCTGGCATCGGCCATGCTGTTGGCATGGTGCGCCGCCAGCGCGGCCGCGCAGGGGCGTGTCACCATCGAACATTTCGAGGTCAGCGGCGCCAAGCTGCTGACCCAGGCCAGCGTGGATGCAGCACTGGGCCAAGCCGGTGGCGACATGTCCATCGAGGACATGCAGGCCGCCGCCCAGCGCCTGCAGGACGCCTACCGCGCTGCCGGCTACGGTGCCGTCGTGGTGCTGCTGCCGGAGCAGAAACTGGACGACAAGGTATTGCACCTGCAGGTAGTCGAGGGCAGGATCAGCCAGGTCAGCACCACCGGCCAATACCGTTTCAGCCGCGACAACATCCTGCGCAGCGTACCCGCGCTGCAGACCGGCACGACACCCCAGCTCAAGGACCTGGACCGCGAGCTGCTGCTGGCCAACACCAACCCGGCCAAGTACACGCGCGTGGTGCTGCAAGCGGGCGAGCAGCCCGGCGACGTGCAGGCGCTCGCCACCGTCGAGGAGCGCACGCTGCCGCCCTGGCGCATCGATCTGGACAACACCGGCACGCCGGATACCGGCCGCTGGCGCCTGGCGGCAAGCTACCAGAACCCCAACGTCGCCGACCGCGACATGGTGCTGGGCGTGCGCGCCGTCACCTCGCCCACCCAGCCCTCGCGCGTGGCCGTGCTGGGCAGCACGCTGCGCGTGCCGCTGTACGCGGCGCACACGGCCATCGAAGCCTCGCTGCTCGCTTCCAACACCCAGTCCAGCACCAACACCACACCGGCGGGCGAGATGCGCTTTGCCGGTGATGGCCTGTCGGCAGGCGCACGCGCGATCTGGCTGCTGCCCACCACGGACGAGGCCAAATCCCAGCTCTCGCTCGGTCTCGATGTACGCCGCTATCGCACGCAATGCACGCTGGGGAACCTGGGCGAAGCCGGCTGCGGCGCGGTCGGCAACAACACCCAGCATGCGCTGCCGCTCACACTCGGCTACACACTGTACCGGCCGGGCTCCTACCTGCTGGGCCTGCAATGGGTGCGCAACCTCGCCTGGGGCAGCGCCGGGCGCGACAGCGACTACGACGTCAACCGTGCAGGTGCCACCAGCGGCTATCAGTTGCTGCGCCTGAACGCGCAAGTGCTGGGCCAGCTCTCACCCCGGTGGCGACTGAAATGGCGCCTGGACGGTCAGTGGGCGCCGCGCGCCCTCGTTGCCGCCGAGCAGATCGGCGTGACCGGCGCTGCCACGGTACGCGGCTACCAGGAGCGTGAGCTGGTCGGCGACTCGGGCCTGTCGACCACGTTCGAACTCAACAGCCGCCTCGATACGCTGCTGGGTCAGCCGGTCTCGGACGCCTGGCCCACGCTTTCGCTCTTCGTCGATGCGGGCAGCGTCTCCAACCACCTGGGCACGGCCTGCCATCCGGGTCACACCCGTTGCAATGTCTGGTCAGCGGGCCTGGGCGCCGCGTGGAACGTCGACAACCGCTTCTTCCTGCGCATTGACGCGGCGCGCGCGGGCACACGCTTGCAGTTCACCGATCGCGGCGACTGGAAGCTGCACCTGAGCCTGTCTGCGCTGTTCTGAGCGCCATGCGCCCGCGCCCTGCATCGCCCCACTGCCGTCGGAGTTGCCATGATCTCCTTTCTTCCCTCCCGGCGCCCAGCCCTCATCGGCGCGCTGTTCACCGCAGCGGCACTGAACCTTACCCCATCGGCCACGATTGCGCAGGTGACGGCTCCACCTCCAGCGCCGACACCGTCGCCATCGCCCACTCCAGCTCCGACTCCGGCTCCGGCTCCGGCTCCGGCTCCGGCTCCGGCTCCGGCTCCAAAGCCTGTCCCGGCGCCCGCTCCGATTCCTGTCCCGATACCCACTCCAGCACCAACCCCGACGCCAACGCCTGTCCCGATACCTGCGCCGACACCTGCCCCCGTGCCACCGCCCCCACCGGCGGTGCAAATCGGTGACATGTGGAGCGATTGGGAACATGGCTCCAGCGCCATCAGACGGATTCGCACGCCATTGGGCTCATCGTCCTATCTGCTCGACGCGGTTCAGCCCACGCCCGCCGACACCGATGGCGCAACACGTTGGCCCGCACCCGGCTTTCTCACGCCGCAACCGGACGGCAGCCAATACCTGCGCGAGTTGCCCGTGGCGCACATGTCGCGCGCGGCGCTTGAGGGCGTGCTGCGCGCGCGCAGCGATTACATGGACGGCGTGCTCGGCAGCGCCACCCGCCAGCTCAAGGCCAATCCGCGTCTGGCCGATGCGCCAGGCTGCGACAGCGCCAGCCCCGGCTGCCTGCTGCGGCGCCAGACGCACGTGGTCTCGCCGCTGCGCCCGGCGCGGCGCATGGCGCTCGTCATCGGTCTGGACCGCTATCAGGATTTGCGCATTCCGCAACTCACCAACCCGGTCTCGGACGCGCAGGCCATCGCCCGGGCCCTGGGGCAGCACATGGGCTACGAGGCGCGCGTGCTGCCCAACGCCGGCAAGGCGCAGGTGCTGCAAGAGCTCAATCGCCTGATCGAGGAATCCGGACCGAACGACAGTGTGGCCATCTACTTTGCCGGGCATGGCACGGTCGTCAAGGAAACCGGCGAGGGCTACTGGCTGCCCTCGGACGCGCGCGCCGACGACCCTTCGGGCTGGCTTTCGAATGCCGACATCAATCGCGCGCTTTCGGCCATCACCAGTCGACAAATTGCGGTGTTTGCCGACAGTTGTTACGCCGGCACCTTGGCGCAGGGCGACGCACTGCTCTCCAGCGCAGCCAGCACGCCGCCCGACGTGGATCGCATCCGCCAGTTGCGCGCGGTGGTCGTGATGGCTTCGGGCGGCAATGAGCCGGTGGCCGATGGCGGACGTGCGGGCCATTCGGTCTTTGCCTGGAGCCTGCTGCGCCAGCTCGACGCGGCGCGCGGCTGGGTAGCCGCTGCACGCATCTTCGGCGCAGTGCGCGGCGACGTCGAGCGTGAGCTGCCGCAAACGCCGGTGTACGGCATCGCCCAGGCCGCCGGGCATGAGGAAGGGGGCGATTTCATGCTGCAGGGCGGCAGCGCCACTGCACGTTGACGTGAACGCAATGGTTTCAAAAGCCGATCAATGGGGCAGCCACTGCGTGAAACCATCCACATGACCGTCCGCACCCACCTCGCGCACCGGCTGCCCGTGGTTGTAGCCATAGGTAACGAGCACCACCGGACACCCCGCCGCCCGCGCCGCCTGGGCGTCGTTGCTGGAGTCGCCCAGCATCAACGTGCGCGCGGGCGCCGTGCCCAGCCACGCACAGGCTTGGACGAGCGGCAGCGGGTCGGGCTTTTTGCGCGCAAAGCTGTCGCCGCCGAACACCGCCTCGAACGCATCATCCAGTCCCTTGGCCTGCAGCAGGGCCAGCGCGTGGGCCTGCGGTTTGTTGGTCAGGCACACCAGCCGCAGGCCACGCGCACGCAGTCGCGCCAGACCTTCACGCACGCCGGGGTAAACCGTGGCGTGCTGCCCGTTGATCGTCTCGTAATGGTGCTGGTAGCGCGCCCAGGCTTGTGCGAAAAGTGCTTCTGTTTGCATAGCTTTTGGCGCTTGTCCTGATTGCGCCAGAGCCCAATTCAATACAGAATGCAACAAGTGTTCCGAACCTTTGCCGACGCGCAGTGCGATTTCTTCGGGAGCGATGGCGGGCAGGTGCAGATCGGCCAACGTACGGTTGACCGCCTCAACAAAATCGCCCAAGGTATCGATCAGCGTGCCGTCAAGGTCCGACATCACGGCATCGATGCGCCCGAGCAGCGCACCCGCCGCTGCTGCATCTGCCGACTTGTGATTCATTACATTCATTTGCATTTTCCCCGATCAAAACCGGCTGCAGGGCATCCAATCATGCAAGTTGGCGCCATTTTTCGCGGTGCCTCAAGGAGTTTGATCATGCCGTTTTCCCATCTTTCGCTGTTGGCCTCGGCGCTTGTTTCTGCGGTCTTGCTGTTTCCCGGTGTCGCCGCGCAAGCTGCTCCCGTCAGCCATGCGGCCTCATGCGCCAGCGAGCCTGCCGCCAGCCGCACGGCCTGCGTGCGCGAGATGGGCGCCGCCGCGCAAGCAGCACGCGCGGGTCAGCTCACCAGCGCCAGCGCGAGTGTCTACGAACTCAATGCGCTGGCGCGTTGCTCGGTATTCAAGAATCCCCAAGACAAATCCGATTGCATCAAACGCATGGGGCCGAAGGCCACGCTGAGCGGCTCCGTTGATGGCGGCGGCATCCTGCGCGAGCAGGTCGACACCTACACCGTCACGCGCTGACCACGGGGCGCCGCGGC
This sequence comes from Comamonas sp. SCN 65-56, assembly GCF_001724135.1. Classification (GTDB taxonomy): domain Bacteria; phylum Pseudomonadota; class Gammaproteobacteria; order Burkholderiales; family Burkholderiaceae_C; genus Comamonas_C. The sequence goes on from NZ_MEDS01000025.1 coordinate 208,452, forward strand.
AGCGCCAGGCGCACCAGCGTGCCACCCCGGGTGCCGGAGCAGATCGTCAACTCGGCGCCAATCGCCACGGCCCGCGCGTGCATGCTGACAAGGCCTTGGCCTTGTCCATCGCCCGACACGGCGGGCAGAGCGACGATGCCTTGGCCATCGTCTTCCACGCTCAGCACCAGTTGTTCGGGCGGGCCCTCGTCCAGCCAGGCGCGTACCCATAGCTGCGTGGCTTGGGCATGGCGGATCACATTGGTGAACGCCTCTTGCAGCACGCGCTGCAACTGGAGCACCACGGTGGGCGTGAGGCCTTCGAGTTCGGGCAGCGCATCGACCTGCCAATCGACCTGGATCGCCGCCGCGTCCAGCCGCGGCTGCATGCGATAGCGCAGCGTTGCGAGCACGGTCGCGAGATCGCCATGCACCGGCTGCAGCGCATCCACCGCCATGTGCAGCTCGTCGAGCGCGGCGTCAGCGTGGGCGCGCAGCACGTCGCGCGAGAGCTGGCCGCGCGCGAGCAGGCTGCGCAGGCCGGCCAGCTGCGCGCCCACGCCATCGTGGATGTCGCGCATCAAGCGCTGGCGCTCCTGCAGCGTTGCCTGGCGTGCGTGCTCCTCACGCAGCTGCAGGCTGTTGCGTTCGAGTTCCAGTTCGCGCTGGTGCACGCGTGCGTCCAGCGTCGCGAGCAGCTCGCGGTTGGCGCGCGCCACGCCGGCAAACCGCGCCACCAGCAGCCCGCCCATGAGCAGCACAAACAGCAGCGTCGCGTGCGGTAGCAGCGAGACCGTGCCCGAGCCCTCACCCAGCACGCGCACCACCAGCCAGTCGCGCAGCGCCGCGGCAATCACTGCCGAGCCGGCCAGCAGCACCGCCAGTGCCCGGGCGCTGCGCTCGGCCCAGGCGGCGTGCACCAATCCGACCCAGGCCACCAACGCCGCCGGGACCAGCAAGCCAGTGGCCACCGTCCACAGCCGTGGTTCGCCCAGCCAAAACGCCGTGGGGCCCGCGACCACCGCGCACGCCACCAGCAGCAGCACCCAAGGCTGGCGCAGCCAGTGTCCGCGCTGCACCAGCTGCAACGAAAAATACGCCATCAACAGCAGGTAGGCGACGAGCGCCACGGCCGTCACCGCGCCCCACAACGGCCAGGGCAGTGGTGGGTACTCCAGCAGGCGGTCGCCCACGCGCAGCGCGCCAAACAGCGACGCCAGCGCGAACACCAGGTACACCGCGTCGCGCTGCACCCACCAGAAGCCTGCCGCCATCAGCGCCATCAGTACCAGCGCCACGCACACCGCCAGGCCGCCGTACTGGCGCAGCTGGTAATGCGCGCGGTAGAGCGCGAAGACCTCGTCCTCGGGACCGGCCCACGGCGCCGACAGCCCTCCCCAGCGCGCCGCCTGCGCCGTCAGGCGCACCTGTACCTGCGCCGGCACACGGCTCTCGGCATCAGACTCGGAAAACGCAATCCAGACCGGCCCCTTGGCACTGTCGCTGCGCGCATCGCCCAGGCGTCCGGCGCGGTAGACACGCTCACCATCGATCCAGACTTCGAACTGATTGCCCACGCGCGGGATGAACAACCCGCGTGAGCCGCCCTGGGCCAGCGCCGGCACGGTAAAGCCATAGGTGGCCGCGCCGCCCTGCCCGGGAAAGCCGTCATCCCAACTGTGAGGCAAGGCCACGGCGGCAGCGTGCGGCGCGCCGCCCTCAGGCTGCAGGACGGCCTGCGCCTGGGTGATGCGCGCGGGCGTGGCGCCTGCCAGCAGCGCCAGCGCGGCGAGCGCGCAGGCCAGCGGCCAGCGCAGCCAATTCGGCATGGCAACCCCCTGTTTCCCTCGACTACAGCAATCCGAGCTGGCGCGCCTCGAAAATTGCCTCGGTGCGCGAGCGCACCGCCAGCTTGCCGTAAATGTTCTTCACGTGCGACTGCACGGTGGACGCGGCAATGCCCAGCAGCCGCGCGGTTTCTTCATAGGTATAGCCGCGCGAGAGTACCTGAAGTATTTCCCTTTCGCGCATAGTGATGTTTGCAGCGTCGGCTGCACCGCCTGGCGCCGCGGGCGCGGGTTGCGGCGGCGCCAGGCGCGCGAGCAGCTGGCGCGCAATCAACGGCGTCATCGGCGAGCCACCCGAGTGCAGGCTCAGCACATGGCGCGCCAGCTCATCCTCGGTGCCGTCCTTGAGCAGATAACCGCGCGCCCCGGCCTCGAAGGCCGCAATCATGTTGGCCTCGTCGCCAAACATCGTGACCACCATCACATCGATCGTGCTGCGATGCGCCTGGCACCAGCGGATCACCTCCAGCCCGGACTGGTCGGGCAGGCCCAGGTCCACCAGCAACACATCCACCGCCGCGGCCGTGTCCGCCGCGAACGCGAGCACGGTATCGGGTGAATCGGCCAGCACACGCACCAGGCGCGCGCGCATGCCCTCGTCGTCCTCGACCAGGGCTACCGAGATCGGGCGCTCATCGGGCATGGCGTGCAGGCCCACCCGATGGCGCGGGGGGGGGGATTTTCATGGCGAAAGTTGAACGCAGTGCAACCACCAGAAGCCGCAGCCTAGGGCGCTTTGGCGCGACGCGCAAGGCGTGCGTCTCCCCCATTCATGGGATGCGCCGCGCCGCCTCGACCCTGATAGTCAGCCCAACTGTCGCGCGCCCGCATCGCCTTCTGCGACGGGCGCCGCCATCCCGTTCCAACACACCCAAAGAGGAGAGGCCCCATGTCCCAGCATCCGCGAATTTTCGCCCTCACCGCGCTGTGCGCCGCCACCGTGCTAGCGCTCTCTGCCTGCGGCGGTGGTAGCGACGACCCGGCACCTGCACCCACGCCTGCTCCAGGTCCGTCACCCGCACCTGCACCGGCGCCCACTCCTGCCCCGGCACCCGCACCCGGCAGCGTCACGCTCAAGGGCCAGGTGGCCGTCAACGGGCCGCTGCAAGGGGTTCAGGTGTGTCTGGACCTGAACGGCAACGGCACCTGCGACGCGAACGAGCCCACCTCGGCCGCCACCGGCGCCGATGGTCAGTACACGGTAAGCGCGCCTGAGGCTCAGGCCGGCAGCGCGCCGCTGATCGCCGCAGTCCCCGCCTCGACGGGGATCTTGGGCATGGGCAGCGGCTATGTGCTGCAGCGCCCGGCCAACGCGGCGGGCGGCGCCATCAACCCCTTGACGACACTGGTGCAGGCCGGCATCGCCGGCGGCATGACGGAGGCCAACGCGCGCGCCAATGCGGCGTTGCAACTGGGTATTGCCGAAGTCAAGATCGACGGCTACCAGGACGACCCGGCCGTGACCGCCGACGCCGCGCCCGACAGCGCGCGCCTGATGGCGCTGGTGACAGCCGCCGCGCTGGCGCAAGGCGTGGCGCTGCAAGTGGGCGATCAGAGCGCCGCCGTCAGCGCGTCGGAGCAGCTCGCCTCCCTGACCTGGAGCGGCAGCGGCGATTACTTCGTACGCCTGCTGCAAACCCAGGCGCGTGCTGCCGGCGGCGAGGGCGCGACCTTCGTGGACACGCGCTACGGCAAGACGGGCGGTGTGGAGCGTCCCAAGACCGGCACCGGGCGCCTGTACGCCAGCGCCATGCTGACGCCAGAGGGCTGGAAGCAATGCACCGACACCGTGATCGGCACGACCACCGTGGGCACCCCCAGCCGCAGCACGTATTGCGAGGCACAGCACAGCGTAGGCTTCAGCCAGCCCACCCCCGTGGCCGACCAGACAATGACCGACCTGGTCACCCGCTGGCAAAGCCTGGGCAGCAGCAACACCATCAACAACGGCTCGCCCACCTCCGCGCTGCTCGGCGCACTCGGCAGCGCCGCTTTCCCTGCGGGGGCACAAGAACTGCGACGCACCAGCCTGGTCGTGGGGCCGGAAATCCAGATCGACAACATAGGCACACGGGGTTTGCCCTCGACCACCGCGCGCACGTTGACGGAGTTGCTCGCCGCCTATCCGAATGCCGGGGCCAACCTGGCCACCGCCGCAGGCACGCTCAACCTGGGGCTGGGCAGCGCCAACGACAAAAACATGCGCGTGACCTTCGGTACCGCCACCAGTGCCACCAGCGGCGCCGCGCAGTATTACGAGTGTGACCTGGAAGCGAGCGGCAACAACCTGGCGTCGCCGCCCAACTGTCACGCAACCACTGTGGGCGGCTACACCATCGAGAAGATCCATGGCGAGAACTTCATGCGCTTCGCCGGACATCCGGCCGTGGGCGCGTCCATCAACTACACCTTTCTCTATACCGACCATGACTGGGGCGGGACGGTGGGTTCCTTCGTCTACCGCGCCCACGAGCGCAAGCCCGACGCAGTGAGCCGTTTGTCGCAAACCATGCGGCTTGACGGCGCGGCCTGGAGCGCGATCAAGGCGCAACTCGGTCTCTGAGCGCCATGACGAAAACCCCCATTCCCACCCGCGTGCTCGGCATCGGCGCATTGCTTGCAGCTCTGGGCTTGCAACCGGTTCTGGCCGATGACTTCCCCGCCGACGCCAAGACCCCGTCAGCCGCCGAGATCAGTGCGCTCTTTGCCGGCAAGACCTGGATCATGATCCCGGCGCGTGGCGGCGAGCTTCAGCTGGAGCATGCGGCCGACGGCGGTTTCCGTGCCTTCGTGGGAGGCAAATCGGACTCCGGCACCTGGCGCGCCGAAGACGGCAAGATGTGCTATGAGTTCAAGGGGCCTTTCACCTCGGCCTGCAACGACGTGCGTCTGGTAGGCGAGCAGGTGTTGTTCAAACGCTCCAGCGGCGAGGTGGCGCCGGTCAAGCCCAAATAGAGGCACCGCACGCGCCAGCCCCCATCCCGGCCTTCCCCCGGCGGGGGAAGGAGTCGGGCGGAGCTATCAAATTCGATAGCTTCCAGCGCAATTCAGTCAATTGTCAGAGGCAAACTAGGCTTCAAACTCTCAGCGCGCCAGCAGCCGCTCACGCATCGCCGTGATCACCGCTGCGTAGTCCGGCCGCCCGAAGATCGCGCTGCCGGCCACGAAGGTGTCGGCACCCGCATCCGCCACGCGGCGGATGTTGTCGGCCTTGATGCCGCCATCGACCTCCAGGCGAATGTCCCTGCCTGAGGCATCAATACGGCTGCGCGCGGCCTCCACCTTGCGCAACGCGCCATCGATGAAGGACTGACCGCCAAACCCCGGGTTGACGCTCATGATGAGGATGAGGTCGATGTCCTCTATCACCCAATCCAGCACGTCCAGCCCCAGCGCCGGATTGAACACCAGCCCCGCTTTGCAGCCCGCCGCCTTGATGGCCTGGATGCTGCGGTGCACGTGGCCGGAGGCATCCGGATGAAAGCTGATGAGGTCGGCACCGGCCTTGGCGAAAGCGGCGGCGAGGGCATCGACGGGCTGCACCATCAGGTGCACGTCCACCGGCACCGGCGTGCCGTCGGCGCGCACCGCATGGGGCTTGAGCGCCTGGCAGACCATGGGGCCGAAGGTGAGGTTGGGCACGTAGTGGTTGTCCATCACGTCGAAGTGGATCCAGTCGGCGCCGGCGGCGATGACGTTTTTCACCTCCTCGCCCAGACGGGCAAAATCGGCCGAAAGAATGGACGGGGCGATGCGGTAGGTGGTGCTCATGGCGCCCGATTGTCGCAGCGGCGCCGCTGCCGTGCACTGCTACCATCCGGCGCATGCCCAAGTACGCTTTTCACGCCGAAGCGCAGCCGCACTATCTGCCCGAGCACTCGTCGCCCGAACGCGGCATCTACAGCTTTGCCTACACGATCACCATCACCAATGTGGGCGAGATGGCGGCGCAACTGATCGCGCGCCACTGGATCATTCGCGACGCGGGCGGCGGCGTGCAGGAGGTCAAGGGCCTGGGGGTGGTGGGCCAGCAGCCGCTGCTGGCTCCGGGCGAAGCCTTTGAGTACACCAGCGGCTGCCGCCTGCGCACTGCCAGCGGCAGCATGCACGGCAGCTATTTTTGCGTCGCCGAGGATGGCGAGCGCTTTGACTGCGCGATCGCGCCGTTCGCGCTGCAAGCGATCGCTGACGACGGCGAGAGCGCGCACGACGCACGAGTGCTGCATTGAGCGACGCCGATCTTTCCGCGCTGATCGCCGCGATCGAGCCATCGTCCGCGCCCGCGCAGCGCCACCTGCAGCTGATCGCGCTGCTCGACTGGGTGCGCGGCAAGCAGCCATCGGTCGAAGGCGCCTTGGCGCGCCTCACGCAGTTCGTTGATGCGCTGGATGCCGCGCCCATCGACGAAAAACGCGTCAAGGCCTGGTGGGCGATGATTTTTCACACCATGGACATGACGACGCTGCTGGCCGATTTCGGCTTTGCGCAGCGCACCTCCATGCTGAGCGAGCTGGGCGAGCGCCTGCGCGTCAAGCTCCTGCCGGTGAGCCCGGACACGCTCGATGCCTCGGAGCTGTTCATGCTCGCGTTGCCGTGCGAGTTCGACGCGCGCTGGATCGCGGCGCTGGACGAGCCACTGCTGGAGCGCCTGCGCGCGCTGATGGCGCCTGCGGGCGGCAACGGCGGCGCGAGCCACTGGCAGCGCACGCTGCTGGATGCCATCACCTACTGCGCCGGGCAGATTCTGGCCAACGGCTTTTCGCCCGAGCTGCGCCTGCGCATGAGCCACGAGGCGCGCGCCGAGCAGCCGTTTCATGCGCTGCTGCGCGACTCGGAGGCGCTGCGCATCGAGGTGATGCACCCGCTGCGCACCGACGACCGGCTGCAGCAGGCGGCGGCGCAACTGCGCGAACACCTGGACGGCTGCCGCAGCGCCACCAACACCATCTACAACCACATCGAGGAAAGCGGCATCTCCGTCGGCCTGGTGTTTCGCCTGCGCCAGTTGCGCCTGCGCATCGTGCGCGTGCGCGCGCTGCTCGAATGCGTGCTCTCGGACCACGGCCCCGCCACCACTGCCAAGCTGCTCGCGCGCCTGGTGCAGGTGGGCATCGAGAGGCGCAGTCTGCGCGCGGTGCTGGCGAGCAATTCGCAACTGCTGGCGGCCAAGGTGGCCGAGCGCAGCGCCGAAACCGGCGAGCACTACATCACGCGCACGCCGGGCGAATATTTTTCGATGGTGCGCGCGGCCGCCGGTGGCGGCGCGGTGATGGGCTTCACCACGCTGCTCAAGTTCGCGCTGCTGGCGCTGCCGCTGTCGGCCTTCTGGGGCGGGTTCGCCGCAGGCATCAACTACGCGGCGAGCTTCGTGCTGATCCAGTTGCTGCACTTCACGATAGCCACCAAGCAACCGGCGATGACCGCGCCCGCGATGGCCGCCAGCCTCAAGGAGCTCGACAGCGACGAGGCGGTGCAGAGCTTTGCCGACAAGGTGACCTGGCTGGTGCGCTCGCAAGTGGCCGCCGTGCTGGGCAACGTGCTGCTGGTGTTTCCAGCCGGATTTGCGCTGGCCTGGCTGTGGCACCGGGCGACCGGCGAGGCCGCGATCAGCGCCGGGCATGCGGTGCAGGCGCTCGATGCGCTCAGCCTGCTCGGGCCTTCACTGCTGTTTGCCGCGTTCACCGGCGTGCTGCTGTTTGCCTCCAGCATCTTCGCCGGCTGGGTCGAAAACTGGTTCGTGCTGCGCCGACTGGATTCGGCGATCCAGTACAACCCGCGCATCACCGCCACGCTGGGCAAGGAGCGCGCGGCGCGCTGGGCAAAGTATCTGCGCGAAAACATCTCGGGCTTTGCCTCCAACACCTCGCTGGGCTTCATGCTGGGGCTCACGCCGGCGTTCGCCGGGTTCTTCGGCCTGGGCCTGGAGGTACGCCACGTCACGCTCACCTCCGGTCAAATCGGCGTGGCCAGTGCCGTGCTCGGGCCCGAGGCGCTGCAACTGAGCGCATTCTGGTGGGCGGTGGCGATGGTGCCGTTCAACGGCGCGGTGAATGTGCTGGTGAGCTTTTACCTGGCGTTTCGCCTTGCGCTGCGCGCGCACAACGTGAGCGGCGTGGACCGTGCCCGCATCTACGCGGCACTGCGCCAGCGCCTGCGCCATCTGCCGCTGAGCTTCTTCATCCCCTCGGGCACGCGGCGCTGAGCCCGCGTTGCGGCGATCAAAGCCAAAGCGTTACCCTCTACCCCTTCCCGCCGCGCGCGGCAAGAGCGGGATGAGGACGAACGATGAATCAATGGATGGATCTCTGGGCGCAGTGGCTGCAGCGGCCGGCAGGCTTGCCCGCGCTGCAATGGGCGCTGCTGCTGGCCGTGGCGGCGATGGCGGGCTATCTGGTGCAGCGGCGCATCGGCCTGCCCAAGGTGGTGGGGTACACGCTGGTCGGCACGGCGGCGGGCCTGATGGGATTTCGCGGTGCCGTCTGGCCCTTGTCGGGCACCGAGCTGTTCGTGATGGAGCTGGCCGTCGCCGTGGTGCTGTTCGAGTGCGGCGGGCGGCTGCCGCTGCGCTGGCTGCGGCACAACCCCATGGTGCTGCTGCAAAGCCTGGCTGAAGCGCTGTTCACCGGCCTTGCGAGCTACGCCGCCATGCGCTGGCTGGGCCTGGCGCAGCAGGCATCGTTGCTGCTTGCGCTGGTGGCGGTGGCGGCATCGCCCACGGTGCTGATGCGCGTGATTGCCGACACGCGCGCCGCTGGCGCGGTCACGGAACGCGCCATCGTGCTGTGCACGCTGTCTTCGCTTTATGTGCTGGTCTTGGGCGCAGCCTATGCGCGGCTCATGACGGGGCAGGCGCAGGGCCTGGGCCCCGCCATCGAATCGGCGGCGCTGGTGCTGGGCGCGTCGGCCGCCATGGGCGCAGTGCTGGCGCTGGTGCTGCGCCTGGTGCTGCGCGTGATGAGCCCCTTGAGTGAAAACACCGCCATCGCCGTGCTCGCCCTGATCGCGCTGTGCACCGCGCTGGCAGCGCCACTCGGTGGCTCGGCGCCGCTGGCGGCATTGCTCGCGGGCATGCTGCTCAAGCATTTCTACGTCCGGCCCTGGGCCTGGCCGCGCCAGGGCAGTTCCGCCTCCACGCTGCTGGCCATGCTGATGTTCGTGCTCGTCTCCACCATCGCCGCGCAGGGGCACTGGAGTGCTGCCGTGGCCGGCGCGGTGCTGGTGCTGGTGGCCGTGCGGCTGGCGGCCAAGGCGGTTGGCGTGGCGCTGGCCAACCCGGGCAGCGGCGCCAGCTGGCGCCAGGCGGCCTGGACCAGCGGCGCCATGTCGCCGCTCTCGGGCGTGGCGCTGCTGGTGGCATCCGGCTTTGTCGCCGCGGCGCCCGAGGCGGCGGCGCCGATGGCGGAGATCGCACTGCCGGCCATTTTGCTGATGGAAGTGCTGGGGGCCATCATCACCACCATCGCCTTGTACGGCGCAGGCGAAAGCCTGAAACCCTGGACGCCGCAGATGCGCGAGCGCGCGGCTACCGCTGAAGGAGACGGCGCATGAACCTGGGTGCGTTTCACGATTCCGAGCCGCTCACGCTGGGCGTGGAGCTGGAGCTGCAGCTGGTCAACACCCACGACTACGACCTCGCGCCCTACGCCGCCGACATGCTGCGCCTGATGGAGCACCACCAGTTGCCAGGTTCCGTCGTGCCCGAGATGACCAGCGGCATGATCGAGATTTCCACCGACGTCTGCCGCAGCAGCGCCGAGGTATTGAGCCAGCTCACGCAGATCCGCGATGCGTTGGTGAAAAGCGCCGACAAGCTCAACATCGCGGTGCTCGGCGGCGGCACCCACCCCTTCCAGCAGTGGCACGAGCGGCGCATCTACGACAAGCCGCGCTTTCAGGAGCTCACGCAGCTCTACGGCTATCTCACCAAGCAGTTCACCATCTTCGGCCAGCATGTGCACGTCGGCTGCCCCGACGCGGATGCCGCACTCATGATGCTGCACCGCCTGAGCCGCTACATCCCGCACTGCATCGCGCTCTCGGCCTCCAGCCCCTTCGTGCAGGGGCACGACACGCAGTTTGATTCCGCGCGGCTGAACTCGGTGTTCGCGTTTCCGCTCTCGGGGCGCGCGCCCTGCGTGCTGACCTGGGCCGAATTCGAAGCCTATTTCGGCAAGATGACCGCCACCGGCGTGGTCAGGAGCATGAAGGATTTTTACTGGGATATCCGGCCCAAGCCGGAGTTCGGCACGGTCGAAATCCGCGTGTTCGACACGCCGCTCACCATTGAGCGCGCGGCGGCGCTCGCCGGCTTCGTGCAGTCGCTCGCCGCCTGGTTCCTGGCCGAGCAACCGTTCACGCCGCAGGAGGACGATTACCTCGTCTACACCTACAACCGCTTTCAGGCCTGCCGCTTCGGGCTGGAGGCGGAATACGTCGACCCCGGCAGCGGCGAGCACCTGCCGCTGCGCGAGCACATCCTGCGCACCATCGATCGCATCGCGCCCTACGGCCAGGCGCACGGCGCCACGCCCGCACTGCAGTTGCTGCGCAGCCAGTCGCAGACCGGCCAGAACGATGCCCGCTGGCTGCGCGAATGCATGGCTCGGGAAGAACTGCTGGCGGAGGTGACGCGGCAGGCAGGGCTGCGGTTTCGGGGCGCGGGCTCCACATCCCTGGCGCACCATGGGTGAATTCGACCTGATCGCACGCTATTTCACGCGTCCCGCGCCGCAGGGGCGTGGCGTGGCGCTGGGCGTGGGCGACGACTGCGCGCTGCTGGCACCCAGGCCGGGCATGCAGCTGGCGGTCTCCAGCGACATGCTGGTCGAGGGCCGGCACTTTTTTTCGGACGTAGACCCCGCGGCGCTCGGCCACAAGGCGCTGGCGGTCAATCTGTCGGATCTGGCGGCCTGCGGCGCGCGGCCGCTGGCGTTCACGCTGGCCCTGGCGCTGCCACGCATCGACGAGCGCTGGCTGCAGGGCTTTGCGCAGGGCCTGTTCGCGCTGGCCGACGCACATGGCTGCACCTTGGTGGGCGGCGACACCACGGCCGGGCCGCTCAACCTCTGCATCACGGTGTTTGGCGAAGTGCCCGCCGGCCAGGCCCTGCTGCGCAGCGGCGCGCGCGCGGGCGACGATGTCTGGGTCAGCGGCGCGCCGGGCCAGGCGCGGCTGGCGCTGGGCGCGCTGCGCGGTGAATGGGCACTGCCCGAGGCCCTGCTGGCGCCGCTGCGCACTCGCCTGGAGCGTCCGCTGCCGCGCGTGGCGCTGGGTCAGCGGCTGCGCAGGCTGGCGCACGCGATGCTGGACGTCAGCGACGGGTTGCTGGGCGATCTGTCCCATCTGCTGGCCGCGTCCAGCGTCGGAGCGACAGTGGATGCGAACGCAGCAACTCACCCATTGATAGCTGACAGCGCAAGCGGGGCGGGCGTTACCGGCCTTTCAAGCATGGAAACCTTGCGCCGCTGCGCGCTCGCCGGCGGCGATGACTACGAGCTGCTGTTCACCGCCGCGCCGGCGCAGCGCGCCGCGGTGCAGGCCGCGGCAGCCGCCAGCGCGACGCCGGTCACGCGCATCGGCCGCATCGAAGCCGCGCCCGGCCTGCGCCTGGTGGACGCGCAGGGCGCGCCGGTCGCCGGCCAATTCGCCGGCTACGACCATTTCGCCTGACCTGTCGGCGCGGCAGGGCCGCACTCACACCTTCTTGCCGCTGTAGCTGCGCTGCATCCCCGCGCGCACGTCCATCTGCACGCCATACGGCGGAATCGGGTAGCGCAGGCCGTTGGCCGAGAGCCGCTCCAGCCCCGCCACCGCCTTGGCCAGGTCGGCAGGTTGCAGCGCCAGCAGCAGCTCATCGTCGGCCACGCCGCCATAGCGCCGCTCGGGAAAGCAGGGGATGGACAGGCTGGGCTCGCCCGTGGCCAGCGCGCGGCCCCAGGAATCGGCGCAGGCCGATTCACCCACCGCGCCCCATTCGAGCTTGCGGTAGCCGCTGTGCTGCAGGCCGTTGATGAGCAAAATCATCTGCGCCGGGTTGGCATAGACCAGCGCGATCTGCGGCGCGGTCAGGCGCCCGCTGTTCAGCGGCGAGACCGCCATCGCGGTCCAGCGTCCGTAGGGCGCGGTGTGCATCGCCTTCTGGTGGGCGCTGGCATCTTCCACGGTGTCGAACCAGACTCCGGCGAAGTCCTCGCCGCGCTCGAACGCCGCATCGCGCGGCGAGAGGCCCAGCACCGCGCTGCACTGCGGACCGACCAGGTCATCCACCGTGATGCCCACGGTAAAGCCCAGGCGCGCGGCCTGGCCGACGATCTGGTCGGTGGTGTGGACATGGCTCGGCCGCCGGATGCGCGGCACGGCCTCCATTTCGGCCACGCTGGCAAACATCTGCATGACGATGGGTGTGGTCTTCAGGCGCAGCAGGCGCATGAGGGCATCGGTCAGGGCGGTGCCATCGGCAGCAGAGAGGGCGGTTGGGGCGGCAGGAGTCATGCGATTCGTCGTACGCAGTAGTGAAGGGCTGGGGCACACTATGCCTCTTCTTCCCGTCCATTGGAATCCCTGAACGATGGCTTTTCGATTCGCCCCCCTCCTCGCCGCCGCAGTGGCGCTCGCTCCACTGCTTGCCCCTGCGCAGGGCGGCCATTCAGCCAACAGCTCGCGCATCAGCAGCGTCACGCTCTACCCCGGCAGCGCCACGGTGCAGCGCAGCCTGCGCGTGGCCGCCGGCAGCCGCAGCGCCACCTTCGCCTGTCTGCCGGAGAAGCTCGATGCGCGCAGCCTGCAGGTTTCCGGCACCGGCGCGGTGCGCATCGGCGAGATCAGCGTGCAGATCACGGACCGCCAGCTTGCCGAAGGCTGCGAGAGCGGACAGCAGGATCGCCTGCGCGCTGCAGAAGATGCGCTGGCGCAGGCGCGCGCGGACGCTGATGCGCTGGAGCTGGCGCAAACCTACCTGAAATCGCAGGCGAACCACGCCCCCGGACCCGGCGCCACGGCAGCGACTGCCGCCCAGATGGGCCCGATGATGGAGGCCCTGCGCCGGCACACGCGCGAGACGCAGCAACAGCTGTACCTGGCGCTGCGCACGGTGCAGGAGAAAGAGCGCGCGCTCAAACGCCTGCAGGCCGAGCCCGGCAATGCGCAGACCGGCAAGGTGGCGGTGGTGCACATCACGCTGGCGGCGCAGGCCGATGCCGATCTGCAACTGTCCTACCAGGTGCGCGGCCCGAGCTGGTCGCCCAGCTACCGCGCCAGCCTGGACAGCAAAACCGCCCGCGTGCGCATCGAACGCCTGGCGCTGGTGGCGCAGGACACCGGCGAGGATTGGAGCGGCGTGCAGCTGACGCTCTCCACCGGCCAGCCGCTGGCCACGACCAGCGGGCGCCTGCCACGCCCCTGGACGCTGGATGTGCAGCGGCCGGCGCCGCTCGCCATGCCGGCGCCCGCACCCGGCGCGCACATGGCCGGCGCTCCGGCGATGAAGGCCGCGCAGGCCGAGAGCGCGGCCGAACCGAGCTTTGACGTTGCCATCAGCGAGGGCAGCTTTGCCACGACGTTTGCCGTGCCCCAGCGCATCAATGTGCCCACGGGCGGGCAGAGGACGACGCTGGCGCTGGACGAGCAGACCGTCGAGGCGGCCCTGCTGGCGCGCACCACACCGGCGCTGGAGCAGGCCGCCTACCTGGTGGCGCAGATGCCGGCGCTCCCCGGCATCTGGCCGGTGGGGCCGGTGGCGCTGCTGCGCGATGGCGCCTACGTCGGCCAGGGGCAGTTCAACCCCGGCGCGAGCGACTGGGTGAAGAACGGTCTGTCTTTCGGGCGCGATGAACGCATCATCGTCACCGCCGAGCCGCTCAAGGACCATACGGCGAACGTCGGCTTCACCGGCGGGCGGATCGAGCGCACGCTGGAGCGCGCCTACCAGGTGGAAAACCGCCACGCACGAGCGATCGCGCTGCAGGTGCTGGACGCCGCACCGATCTCGAAGAACGACGCCATCCGCGTCAAACCCAGCTACGAGCCCGCGCCCAGGGAAACCGCCTGGGGTGGGCAGGAAGGCAGCATCGCCTGGCAGCAGGAGCTGGCCGCGGGCGCCACGGCGCGCTTTGCCGCACGCTACCTGGTCGAGCACGACAAGGATGTGCGCGTGCAAGAGCGCCATTGAGTCAGGTTGAGCGTTCGGCGTTGAGCGAACGGCGCAGTATTCACGCCCAACGCTCAACGCTCAACGCTCAACGCTCAACGCCTTTGAATCTCATGCAACCAGATCTCGCTCCGAACGTTCGTCCCGGGGTCCGCTTTCTGCTGGAGCACCCGGCGCATCTGATCGCCCTGGGCTTTGGCAGCGGCCTGTCGCCGGTCGCGCCCGGCACCGTCGGCACGCTCTGGGGCTGGCTGGCCTTCGTCGTCGCGCAGCGCTGGCTGTCGCTGCCGCAACTCGCCTTCGTCACCCTGGCGGCCCTGCCCGTGGGCTGGTGGGCCTGCACGCTCACGGCCAGGCACATGGGCATTGCCGATCCGGGCGCCGTGGTCTGGGACGAGATCGTCGCCATCTGGCTCATCCTGCTGCTGGTGATGCCCACGGGTCTGCTCGGGCAATGCCTGGCGTTCGTGCTGTTTCGCTTCTTCGACGCCGTCAAGCCGGGGCCCGTGGCCTGGGCCGACCAGCGCTTCAAGGGCTTTGGCTGGCGCGGCGGCTGGGGCATTCTGGCCGACGATCTGGTCGCCGCCGCCTGCACCCTGCTGGTGATCGCGCTCTGGCGTTTTCTCTTCGGATAGATCGATGTCACTATTCAAACAGGAGCTTTTGGCGCAAGAGAGGCAAGCGCTTGAGCCATTTTTGATCCATATTTCCCAGCGACTGCTGGCGCGTGCTCAGATGCTGGCCACGGCCGAAAGCTGCACTGGCGGACTGATCGCCGCGGCCTGCACCGAACTCGCGGGATCGAGCCAATGGTTTGAGCGCGGCTTCGTCACCTATTCCAACGCCGCCAAGACCGAGCTGCTGGGCGTGCCCGCCGCGCTGATTGAACAGCACGGCGCCGTCAGCGAGCCGGTGGCCAGGGCGATGGCGCAAGGGGCAGTCACGCACTCTGCGGCGCAGGCCAGCCTGTCCGTCACCGGCATCGCCGGCCCGACGGGCGGCAGCGCGGACAAACCCGTGGGTACGGTCTGGTTCGGCTGGTGCGTTGACGGGCACACGCACAGCGAGGTGCAGCACTTCACCGGCGATCGCGCGGCGGTGCGCGCGGGGGCCGTGCAGCATGCGCTGGCACGGCTCGCCACGCTGCTGGCCTGAAAGTCTGGCCAGGCGGCTTCAGCGCAGGTGGTGCACCGGCGCCACCTTGTAGACCGGCGTCTCCAGCCCCTCGTAGCGCGCCTTCAGTTGCAGCGAGAGGAACTGCGAGTAGTGGCGGCTCTGGTGCAGGTTGCCGCCGTGGATCCACAGCTGCTTCTGGTTGGTCGGCTTCCACATGTTGCGCAGTTCGCCCTCCCAGGGGCCGGGGTCCTTCTTGGTGTTGGAGCCCAGGCCCCAGACCTTGCCGACGCGGTCGGCCACCTCGGTCGAGATCAAATCGACGAGCTGGTTGTTCATCGAGCCGTAGCCGGTGGCGTAGACCAGCAGGTCGGCGTCCAGCTCGCTGCCGTCGCTCAGCACCACCGAGTGCGGCTTGATCTTCTGGATATCCACCCCGCTCTTGAGCTTGACGCTGCCGTTGGCGACCAATTCACTTGCGCCCACATCAATGTAGTAGCCCGAGCCGCGGCGCAGGTATTTCATGAACAGGCCCGAGCCGTCCTCGCCGAAGTCGAGCATGAAGCCGGCCTTCTCCAGCCGCCCGTACAGATCGGCATCGCGCTTCTTCATCTCGTCGTACACCGGAATGTGGAAGGTGTGCATGATCTTGTAGGGCACGCTGGCAAAAATCAGATCGCCCTTGTGGTGGTCTATGCCATTGGCGACCGCCTGTTCGCTGTACAGCCCGCCCAAGGCCAGGTCCATCAGCGAATCAGACGGCGCGATGTGCGTGCTGCTGCGCTGGATCATGGTCACGTCGACACCGTTTTCCCACAGCGCGGCGCAGATGTCGTGGGCCGAGTTGTTGGAGCCCAGCACCACCGCCTTCTTGCCCTTGTAGGCCTCTGGGCCCGGGTGCTTGCTGGAGTGGTGCTGGTCACCGAGAAAGGTCTCGGCGCCCTCGATCTTGGGCACGTTGGCATAACCCGAGACGCCGAGCGCAAAGACGAGCTGCTTGGGGCGCAGCGTGATTTCCTTGCCCTCGCGCTCCACGGTGACTTCCCACTCGCCCTTGGCCTCGTCAAAGCGCGCCTTCTTGGCCACCGTCGAGCCCCAGTAGTTGATCTCCATGATCTTGGCGTAGCTCTCCAGCCAGTCGCCGATCTTGTCCTTGGCGGCAAACACCGGCCAATCGTCCGGAAACGGCAGGTAGGGCAGGTGGTCGTACCAGACCGGATCGTGCAGATGCAGGCTCTTGTAGCGGTTGCGCCAGCTGTCGCCGGGACGTGCGTTCTTCTCGACGATGATGGTCGGCACGCCCAGGCGGCGCAGGCGCGCGCCCAGCGCAATGCCGCCCTGGCCGCCACCGATGATGAGCACATAGGGTTGCGTGGTGTGGCCGAGCGCCGCCACCTCGTCCTGGCGCTGCTCGAGCCAGCTCTTGCGCCCGGGGTGCACGCCGTGCTCGGCACTCTTGATGCGGCGCGTGCCCTTCTTCTCTTCAAAACCCTTGAGCTCGACCATGGTGGTCAGCAAGGTCCAGGCACGGTCGCCGGCCGCCGTGACCTTCAGACGAAGATGGCCGCGCCCGCGCGAGACCTTGGTCTCGAAGGTGAACCAGGCATCGACGACGCCATCGGCTTCGGTGGCATCACCCTCGATGCGGAAGTTCGATGGCGCCGTCGTGGCGAGCTGCGCCGCGAGCATCTCTTCGATCGCCGCCTGGCCTTCCTGGGTGCGGATGTTCCAGGTGAAGGAAACCAGGTCGCGCCAGTAGCAATCGGCATCGAACAGCGCGCTCACGGCCTGGGGTTTGCCGCTGGCCAGAGCGGCCTCGAACTGGGCGAGCCAGGCACTGGCCCGCTCGGTAGGTGTCGTCATCGTTGTGTCTCCTGTTGAACTTCCCGCCCACGGCGGGCGGCAGACAGGGGCTTTCACGATCCGTGCCACCCGGGTTTTCAGGGCTGCAGGCGTCCAAACTACGCAAAGCGCCCTTGCGTGCTGTCACCCTGTGACGCCCCGGTTGACGCAGGGGTGACAGCTGTCACTCAGGCGTGACAGCCGCCTGTCCGCGCTGCGGCAGCGGCAGCCCGGCGCGCTGCATGCGCCGGTACAGCGTCATGCGCGACAGACCCAGCTGGCGCGCGGCGGCGCTCACATTCCAGCCCTGATCCTGCAAGACCTGCAGCCAATCCGGTTCGGAGGGCTTTGCAGCGGCCGTTCGTTGCGGCGGCGCCTCTACTACCTGCGGTTGCACCGGCGCGCACACCAGCCAGTCGGGCAAATCGCCAACGTCCATGTCTCCCTCGGGGCAGACATGGATGGCGTACTCCAGCGCGTTGCGCAACTGGCGCAGATTGCCCGGCCAGGGGTAGTGCAGCAGCAACTCCTGCGCCGCTGGCGAAAACCGGCGGCCGGCGGCCCAGCGCTCTATCAGTGCCAGCAGGTCGCTGCGCTCGCGCAGCGGCGGCAACTGGATATGGGCACCGTTCAGGCGGTAGTACAGGTCGTCGCGAAAGCGCCCCTCGCGCACGCGTTGCTCCAGCGCGGCGTGGGTGGCGGCGATCACGCGCACGTTGATGGCCACCGGGCGCGTGGCGCCAACGGGCAGCATTTCGCGCTCGGACAGCACGCGCAGCAGCCGGGTCTGCAAGGTGAGCGGCATGTCGCCGATTTCGTCGAGGAACAGCGTGCCACCTTCGGCCTCGGCGATCAGCCCGCGCTTGCCCTTGGCGGATGCGCCGGAGAAGCTGCCGCCGACATAGCCGAAGAGCTCGCTCTCGATCAGCGCCTCGGGAATCGCGGCGCAGTTGACGGCGACAAACGGGCGCACCCGCCGCTCGCTGCTCTCATGCACCGCCTTGGCAAAGTACTCCTTGCCCGAACCGGTCTCGCCGGTGATGAGCAGATTGATGGGGGAGTTCAGCAGCCGCGCCGCACGTGCGATCTGCTGCTGCAGCGCCGCATCGCCCGCCGAAAGTTGCGCCAGCGGCGCCGGAATCGCCGCCTGCTCGAGCTGCGCCGGCGCCAGCGCGCGCGCCTGCACCGGCGGCGTGGCCGAGAGGAACAAGAGGCGCGGGCCTCCGGCAAACATCACCGCGCGCCGGTCGGATGGCTCTGCCGCGACAAAGCGCCCGATCTGCGCCAGCGGCTGGCCGAACAGCGATTCGAACGAGGCGCCGAGCAAGCCGCCCGCGCAGGCATCGCCCAGCGCCCGGTGCGCGCGCTGGTTGTGGCCGACGACGCGCCCGGACATGTCCAGTGCCAGCAGGTACTCCGGTTGCACATCCAGGAACTGCGGCGCGCCCGACAGGCGCAGCACCCAGTCGCGCCGGTGGCGCTGCAAGAAGGTGGCGTCTTCAATATCGTTGGCCACGCGCTGCACCAGCTGCAGCGCCAGGTGCTGGCTGCTCTTGGGCTGGGAGGAGCTGAGCTGCGACACGTCCAGCACCGCGCGCAACTGCCCCTGGCTGTCAAACACCGGCGCGGTGGTGCAGGTGAGCGGGATGTGGCAGGCGTCGAAATGGTCGTTCAGGTGCACCGTCAGCGCCTGCCCCGTGCTGATGCAGGTGCCCACGCCGCAGGTGCCGGCCACCGCCTCGCTCCAATCCGCGCCCAGGTACAACCCGGCCTTGCGCAGCCCGGGCTCGATCTGCAGATCACCGAGAAAATCCACCGTCACGCCACGCGCATCGGTCAGCAGCACGCAGTAGCCCAGCCCCGCCATCTGGCCATAGAGCGATTCGAGCCCGTGGCGCGCAATCTGCAGCAGTGCCTCCATCTGCTCCTGGTGCTCGCGCAGGCGCTGCTGCGACACGATGATGGCCTCCTGCATGCGCGTCGGCTCCAGACCGTGCTCGGTCACGCAGCGCAGCCAGGATTCGCGGATCAAGCGGTCGTGCTGCACGCCAGGCGCGTTCACGCCGCGCTCGGCCACCTGGAGCACGGTCTCGATATGGGCTTGCTGAAAAGGCTTCATGGCGTTCTGGCCAACGGCGATGAAACCGTGCATGGTGCGGCAAAACCTTGGCTCGCGCATCGGTAGAAGTGCCCATGCCCGCGCCGTTGGCACCGCACGCGCGCCTATCATCACGCGCCCATGCCCGAACACCCCCGCACCGTTGACTACGCCACGGCTCTCGCCCGGCTTGCGCCGCTGCAATCGGTGCCGCTGGCCGTGCACGAGTTGCAAGGCGAGCAGGTCTGGCTCAGGCACGCGGCGCGCGACCACTGGGGCATGCGCCGCCGCCTGCTGGGTTGGATCGCTCGCACAGCCCGACTGCCGATGCTCAACCCCCCACCTCTGGCGGACGCACGCACGACCATCGCTGGTGAACTCGCTCGTCTTCAAGCGTTCTCGATCAGCGGCATCCGCGTGCCGCAGGTGCTGGCGTCCGCTGACGAGGCCTACGTGATGAGTGACCTGCGCGGCGGCTTGCCCGGCGCCCCATCGCTGCAGCAGGAGATCGAGACCGCGATTGCCGCGGGCAGCGACGCCGTGCTCGCGCTCTGGCGCCAGGGGCTGCAGGCGCTGGACGCCGTGCATGCGCACGGCTTGTGCGTCGGCCATGCGTTCGCGCACGCCATGGTGCGCTGCCCGGATGGCGTGATCGGGTTCACGGACCTGCGCGACGCCCCCGCCGCCACGCTGGCACAAGGCCAGGCGCGCGATGCGCTGGCCTATCTGTTTTCCACCGCCGGCCTGCTGCACCTGGCGGGTGCACGCGAGGCGGCGCGCGCACCATGGACCGAGTGGCTCGCTCAGCCGGTACGTGACGATGCATTTCGCGCGACGGTGCAACAGGCCGTCACGCGCCTGACCTGGTTGCGCTACCTGCCGCCCGACGCACGCTGGGGCCGCGACGCCTGGTGCCTGCGCGCCGCCTGGGAGCAGGCGATATCACTACACTATGAATAGCTGATAGCGCTTATCAGACCAGCGCAAACACGGTTTTTTACTGCAAAGGAAGCACCATGAACCCCATCCACATCGTCGCCCTGCTGGCGCTGCTGCTCTACCTCGCCTTCACCGTCCTCGTGGGGCGCCAGCGCATGCGGGGGCGCGTCGTGGCGCCGGCGACCACGGGCGATCCGGCGTTCGAGCGCGCGTTTCGCGTGCAGCAGAACACGCTGGAGCAACTCGTCGTCTTTCTGCCGGCGCTGTTCCTGGCCGGGCAGTACTGGTCGCCCAACGTGATCGCCGGCATAGGCGTGGTCTGGCTTGTCGGGCGCGTGCTCTACCGTTTTGAGTACACCAAGGATCCGGCCAGCCGCACCGCCGGCTTCATCCTCACGCTGCTGCCCACGGTGGTGCTGGTACTGGCGGCGCTGTGGGGCGTGGCGACACGAGGTTGAGCGTTCGGCGTTGAGCGTTGAGCGCGGGAAGAAGCGGGGCGCCTGCGGGTATTCACGCTGAACGCCCAACGCTCAACGCTGAACCTCTTTCCGGAGTGCTTCGCTCAGGCGGCTCGCATAGGCTTCGGCGCTGATGAAATCCGGCTTAAGGTCGGCGCATGAAACCGTGCGCGCACGCATCGCAGCCTCATCCTTTGGCTGACCGAGCGCGGCGCACAGCAACGCCCAATCGGGTGGCGTGACCAGCGTACCGGTGACAAGCAGCACGCCGGTGCGCTGGCGCCGCTGCGCCAGACCGACGAGCTTGCGCCCGCCGACAGTGTCCACCACCTCCCACGACGCGAGCGAGCCATAACAGGCCCACCGCACCGGCGGGCCCAGACGAGCGTCGGCCTCGGCCACCTCGGCCGGCGGCAAGGCGCGCGCGACCACGCCCAGCCCGGCCAGCAGGCGCACGAACATCTGCCCCAGGCCCTGATAGCTGTCGTTGATGCGCCCTGCAACCCAGGGGTGATCCAGCGGCAATACCACCGAGCCGCTCACCATCCACGGACCGGTCAACACTGCGCCGCCACCCGAGGCGCGCACCAACGCGGGCACCTGCGGCGCTTGCGTCGCAAGCTCGGTCAGCCGCTCGCGCTGCGAACAGCCCAGCACGATGGCGGGCTGCGCATAGGTCCAGATGGCGAAGCGCGGTGCAGTCACGGGCTCGCTGAGTTGCGCGGCGTTCCAGGCTTGTTCCTGTTCGGCAGTAGTGGACATGGCAATGCAAAGGCCGTGCATTCCTGCACGGCCTGTCGAAGGTGAAAGGTCGAGACGCGCCCGATTGTGTCAGGCGCGCAAGATCAGTAAGCGCCGATGCGGTTGCTCCCGGCGCGCGCCTGGCCCTCGATGGTGTTGGCCACAGAGTTTCTGCTGTCACCCGCCGGGGCGAGCGGCGGCGTGGGCAGATCGCCCCAGGAAAAATCGGGGATCGCCACCGGCGCATACCCGGCGACATTGCCACGGCCCACCAGGTGATAGCCGCCCCCCGCCGCGTTGACGAGTTGCGGTTCGGCCTGGTTGATGCTGTTCTGCGCCACGAGTTGCGTGGCGTTGCAGGTGGCATTCGTTGCCGGGCAGCCGCCCGCGCCGTCATCGAGCAATGCATGCCCGCTCGGCCCGTCCCAGATCCAGTTGCCGCGGATCACCAGGTTGGTATCGCCGCGCGCGTCGGCCGGTACGTTGGTGCTCGCCGGGTTGCTGATGGTGCCCAGAACCCGGAAGTGATTCCACTGGCTTTGCACGCCCGCCGGGTTGTAGAAGATGTTGTTGAGCACCCAGACGTTGCGGTTGGGAATCAGCACCGCGTTGGTGCCGTCATCGACCACCGTCGTGCCCCAGCCGCCCGCCGTCAGGTATTGCTGGCAGCGCTCGCGCCCCGCGTCCCCCGGCTGGCCATCGCATGAACGCAGCCCGACCACAGCCTCGAACAAGTGGTCGCGCGTGCCGATGCGGTAGAAGGTGTTGTAGGCGAACAGCGCGTTGTACGCACCATTGGCGCCGATGGCCGCACCCTCGACGTCATGCACCACGTTGTTGACGAAGCTGATGCCATAGGCCTCGTAGTGCAGCCAGGGCGAGCTCATGAACTGAAAGCCCGTGCCCTGCCCGGCGGTAAAGCCCCCGGTGCCGCAATTGGAATAGGTGTTGCCCTCGATGCGCAGATACGCCGAGCCGCCCTTGGCGTACTGGCACCAGTCGCCCGCGTTGCCGATGCGGTTGCCCACCACGTGCCCGTACTGCACGGCGACGTAGTCGATCGCGTTGTCCCAGGCGCCGGTGATGGTGCTGTCTTCCAGATAGACGTATTGCGACTGGTTGATCTTGAGCGCCTCCTGGCCTTCGCGGTTGTCGCCGCCGTTGATGGTGCTCCCGCGGATCAGCAGGTGATCGCACTGCTCGCAGTGAAACGCATCGCCTGCGGGCACGGGCGTAATGTTCAGATTCAGCAGATACAGGTACTGCACGTCCAGGATGTTCAGATCGCCCTGCAGCGTCACCGTGCCCGGGGCATCGACAGCGATGATGACCGGGAAGTCGCGCGTACCATGCACGCCCTCCATGAAATGCGGCACGCTGGCGCGCGGATAGGTGCCGGGCGCCAGCAGGATGCGGTAGCCCGTGCCCGTGAGCGCACCCGACGGCACCTGCTGCCAGGCGGCATTGAGCGTGGCCAGCGGCGCGCTGGCGCTCTGGCCGTTGTTGCTGTCGCTGCCGCCGGGCGCGACGTAGATCGTCGTGATCGTGGGGCTGCCCATGTCATAGCGCCCTTGCGTTGCTGGCGCTGGCGTGGGTGCTGGCGTGGGTGTGGGGGCCGGGCTGGGCGTATCACCCCCCGCCGCCACAACCAACTGCGAGAGCGGCTGACAGCACCA
Source organism: Comamonas sp. SCN 65-56 (assembly GCF_001724135.1). Lineage (GTDB taxonomy): Bacteria > Pseudomonadota > Gammaproteobacteria > Burkholderiales > Burkholderiaceae_C > Comamonas_C. The sequence goes on from NZ_MEDS01000025.1 coordinate 231,290, forward strand.
GCAACGCCGCGATGGCGCCTGTCCTGGTCATGCTTTGACGTTGGATTGACATGAGACTCTCCTGCTGTGTGGATGTTTGTTAAACAATTTGATACATTGAGTCACAGTCGCGACATCATCTTTCGCTCGTCCGGCTGGTTTGTCAATTCGCTTTTGCGCAGTTCTTTGCGCATCCGCAACGTCTACGCGATCGCGACATATGCCGCCGGCGCGCCCGCACTCAGCGTCAGGCCATCCGCTGTCGCACAATCCCCACCATGCATTTGTCCAGCCCCACCCCCTTCCCCATGAACCGCCCGCGCCGCCTGCGCCGCGACGGGTTTTCCCGCAACCTGGTGCGCGAGTCGCGCCTGTCTGCGCATGATTTCATCTACCCCGTCTTCGTGCACGAGGGCGCGAAACGCCGCGAGGCCGTGCCCTCGATGCCCGGGGTCGAACGCCTGAGCCTGGATCTGCTCTTGAGCGTGGCCGAGGAATGCGTGAAGCTGGACATTCCGGTGCTGGCGCTCTTTCCCGCCATCGAACCTGACCTCAAGACCCCGAACGGCAAGGAAGCGGCCAACCCCGACGGCCTGATTCCGCGCGTGGTGCGGGCGCTCAAAAAGGAATTTCCGCAACTGGGCGTGATGACCGACGTGGCGCTGGACCCCTACACCAGCCACGGCCAGGACGGCGTGCTCGACGAGAGCGGCTACATCCTGAACGACGATACGGTGGAAATCCTGGTACAGCAGGCGCTCGCCCACGCCCATGCGGGCGTGGACATCGTCGCCCCCAGCGACATGATGGACGGGCGCATCGGCGCGGTGCGTCGCGCGCTCGAAGCCCAGCACCTGATCTACACCCGCATCATGGCCTACAGCGCCAAGTACGCGAGCAGCTTCTACGGGCCGTTTCGCGACGCCGTGGGCACGCGCGGCGCGCTCGGCAAGGCCGACAAGAACGTCTACCAGATGGACCCGGGCAACAGCGACGAGGCGCTGCGCGAGGTGGCGCTGGACATTGCCGAGGGCGCGGACATGGTGATGGTCAAGCCCGGCATGCCCTACCTCGATGTGCTGCGGCGCGTGAAGGACGAGTTCCGCATGCCCACCTTTGCCTACCAGGTGAGCGGCGAGTACGCGATGATCAAGGCCGCATCGGCCAACGGCTGGCTCGATCACGACGCGGTGATGCTGGAGGCGCTGCTCGCGTTCAAGCGCGCCGGCGCCGACGGCATCCTTACCTATTTCTCGCTCGAAGCGGCACGGCTGCTGCAAAAAGCCTGAAACGGCGCAAGGCCATGGTACTGGGCCGATGCGATGGGAGTACCCTAGGACCCTCCTGAAACGCGGCACTTGCACGCGTTTTTGACTGTCCTGCCAAGAAGAAAGGAAGCTTGCCATGCGCAACGACTCCACGCCCGCCCCAAGCACCACCACTGCGCCAGACACCTGGCCAGCCCTGTCCACCGCCGCGCTGCGCGTGGCCTTCGGCATCATCTGGATCGTCAACGCCGCGTTCACCTGGATGCCGAGTTTCTCGGCCAATTACGCGGGTTACCTGCGCAACGCCGCCGACGGCCAGCCCGCTTGGTCAGCTTGGTGGTTCGAGTTGTGGATCGCCATCGTCGAGCCGCACGCCGACACCTTCCTCTGGCTCACGCGCATCGCCACCACGCTGCTGGCGCTGGCCTTGCTCTTCGGCTTCGCGCGGCGCACGGTGTATGTGATCGGCGCGCTCTACAGCCTGCTCATCTGGAGCACCGCCGGCGGCTTTGGCGGCCCCTACACCGTGGGCGCGTCCAACACCGGCGTGGGCATCATCTACGTGCTCATCTTCGCGGTGCTGATCGCGATCAACCACCGCGGTGGCACCAGCCCCTACAGCGTGGACTACTTCATTGAAATGAAGTGGCCGGGCTGGAGCTGGATCGCCGAATGGCGCGAGCGGCGCCTGTCGGATGCGCCGCGCGTCGGCTGGTGGGCGCAAACCGGCATCCTCGCCGGTGTCGCGGCGGTCGTGTTCTTTCTCGTTGCCGGGCTGCAAAGCAGCATGAACGTGAAGGCGCCCACGCCCGCTGCCGCTGCCGCGGCCGTCTCGCCGCTGCAGTTGATGAGCAAGGAGCCGGTCAAGAAGGCTTATGACGCGACGCTGCCGCCGCTGTCCAAAGACAAGGAAGTGACGGTCACCATCGACGTGACCGACGAGGCGGTGGAAATCGCCAGTGGCGTGAAGTACCAGGCCTGGCCCTACGGCGGCACGGTCCCCGGCCCGACCATCCACGTCAAGCAGGGCCAGATGGTCAAGATCGTGCTCAAGAACAAGGCCACGATGCACCACTCGATCGACTTTCACTCGGCCTTCACGCCGCCCAACACCAGCTTTCACGACATCAACCCCGGCGAGCAGATCGAGTTCACCTTTGAAGCCAAGGTACCGGGCACCTTCGTCTACCACTGCGGCACGCCGCCGGTGCTGCTGCACATGGCCAACGGCATGTACGGCGCCATCATCGTCGACCCGATCGACGACCCGCGCCCCAAGGCCGACAAGGAATACGTGCTGGTGCAAAGCGAGTGGTACACGCGCCAGGTCTCGGGCAACCTGATGGGCCCGGACTTCGGCAAGATGGAAAAGATGCAGGCCGACATCGTCGCCTTCAACGGCGTCGCCTTCCAGTACCAGGCCCATCCGCTCACCGCCGAACCGAACGAGCGCGTGCGCCTGTACGTGGTCAACGCCGGCCCGAGCTTCTGGAGCGCCTTCCACGTGATCGGCGCGATCTTCGACAAGGTCTACCCGGACGGCAACCCCAAGAACGCGCTCAGCGGCGTCTCCACCTACAGCGTCGGCCCGGGCGAAGGCATCGTGTTTGACGTGGTGATTCCCGACCCGGGCAATTACGTCTTTGTCGACCACTCCTTTGCCCATCTGGAAAAGGGCGCGGCCGGCTCGCTGCGCATCGGCAACCCCGACAACTTCGTCAAGCCCAAGGTCTCCAAGATCGAAGGGCACGCGCCAGCCGCCGCGCACGCCGCAGCACCAGCAGCCGCCAGCGGCCCGTACAAGTTCGACGCGGCGCGCGGCGAGCAGCTCTACACCAGCACCTGCGCGGCCTGCCACCAGGCCAATGGCGCGGGCCTGCCTGGCGCCTTCCCGCCACTGGTGAAGAACCCCGCCGTGCTCGCGGCCGACCCGACCAAGCAGTTGCGCGCCATCCTGCATGGCCTCTCCGGCGAGGTCATCGACGGCGTGAGCTACCCGAGCCCGATGCCGCCGTTCGCTGCTGCGCTGTCGGATGCCGACGTGGCCGACATCGCCAACCACGAGCGCACTGCATGGGGCAATCAGGCCAAGCTGGTGACCGCCGACCAGGTCAAGGCACTGCGCTGACACTGGCGCCGTCGCGGATCCCAGTCCGCGGCGGCAACCACGTTCCAACGATGGGGCGCTGATCCGTTTGCGATATCAACTATTGACGTCGCAGTAAAATGTGACATCCGCTAACATTTACGCCGCACTGCGGCGGGAGCAGCCCAAATTCCCAAGTCCGGCGCCGGCTTTCGCCTTTGGCCACTGCGCACCTTGCACAGCCAGTCGCTGCTGGCGCTGGCACTGGTTGCATTGCTCGCGCTAGGCAACCTGCTGACGGTTGAATCGCTGCTGCGCCGCTCGGACAATGTCGCGGCCACGCTGAACGTGGCCGGCAAGCTGCGCATGCTGGGCCAGCGCGTGGGTTTCGAGGCGCTCGTCGCCGCCCATCATGGCCGGGCACTGCCGCTGACGGACTACGAGCTGGCCTTTGGCGCCGCCGGGCAGGCGCTGGCGCACGGCGGCACGGCCTTCGATTTGTCCGTGGACCCGCTGAGTAACGCGCTGCAGCCCATGCTGGCGGCGCAGCACGCCAGCTGGCAGGCCTATCGCGCTGAACTGGCGGCACTGCCGGTTCAAGCGGCACCCGACGCGGCCGTTCTGGCGCGCCTTTCCCAGTCCGGCAACGCGCTGCTGCAACAGACGGAAGCGTTGATGGATGCGCTGGTGGCGCACGCCGGCGCGGTGCAGCGCAGAGCACGCATCGCCAGCCTGGGGCTGTTCGTGCTGGATGTGCTGTTGCTGGCGCTGGGGTATCTGGTGGTCCGGCGCCAGGTCCTGCGCCCGGTGCGCGCGCTGGTGCGCCAGTGCACGGCGATGGCCAACGGCGACTTCGGCCACCGGGCGCCGATCGCGGTGCGCAACGAATTGGCGCAACTGGCGCAAGCGCTCGATGCCTCATCCGGGCAAATCGCCCGACTGCTGGCCGACGTGCAGACCGAGCGCCAGGCGCTGGCACGGGTGCAGGCCATGTTCGATGGCCTGACGCAGAACGACGTGGCGGGTATCTACGTGCTCGATGCGCAACTGCGCTTCGTCCATGTCAACGAACAGCTCGCGCGCATGCTGGACTATCCGCGCAGCGCGCTGCAGGATGGGTTCGAGGTCCGGCGCCTGTTTGCCGATGACACATGGCCGCAGGTGCAGCGCAGCATCGACGACCGCCTGCAGGGCCGCACGCGCAGCGCGCGCTACGAATGCGACGCGCTGCGGGGCGACGGCGCACCGATACAGGTGGAAATTTTCAGCTCGGTGATGCAGCTGGGCGATCAGCCCGGCATCATCGGCATGTTCTTCGATATCGGCCAGCGCAAACGCGCCGAAGCCTCGCTGCGCCAGGGCAGCATCGTCTATCGCCACACGCGCGACGCCATCGTGATTACCGACAAGGACGGCGTGGTGCAGGATGTGAACCCGGCCTTCACCACCATCACCGGCTATGCGCCCGCCGAGATCATCGGTCGGCGCATGAACCTGCTGAGCTCGGGCCAGCACGACCGCAGCTTCTACCAGGCGATGTGGACCAGCCTGCTGCAAACCGGCTCCTGGAGTGGCGACATCCACAACCGGCGCAAGAACGGCGAGCAGTTCACCGAGCACCTGACGGTCTCCACTGCATATAAGGACGATGGCAGCGTGGACTGCCGCATCGGTCTGTTTGCCGACGTGACCGAGGAGCGCATGCGCGCCGCCGCACTCTGGCACCAGGCCCATTACGACCACCTGACCGGCCTGCCCAACCGCCAGATGTTCGAACAGCACCTGCACGCCAGCATGGAGCATGCGCGTGCCAGCGGCCTGCCGATGGCGCTCATCTTCCTGGATCTGGATCTGTTCAAGCAGGTCAACGACACCTTCGGCCACGACGAGGGCGATGCGCTGCTGCAGGAGGCGGCGCGCCGGCTGCTGTCGCTGGTGCGCAGCTCCGACCTGGTGGCGCGCCTGGGCGGCGACGAATTCACCATCGTGCTGCAGGACATCCGCAGCTCCAGGGATGTCGAAATCGTCTGCGAAAAGGTGCTCCATGCCATCGTGCAACCCTATGCCCTGCGGCGCAACACGGTGCACATCTCGGTCAGCGTCGGCGTGGCCCTCTACCCGCGCGACGCCGCCGACGGCGCAACCCTGCTCAAGAACGCCGACCTGGCGATGTATACCTCCAAGGCCAGGGGGCGCAACCGCTATTCGGAGTTCTCCAGCGCGTTGCTGGAGCGCGAACAGCAGCGCCTGCAAATGCTGCACGAGCTGGAGAAAGGGCTGCAGCGCGAGGAGTTCGTGCTGCATTACCAGCCCATCGTGGACCTGCGCACGCTGCGCATCGTCAAGGCCGAAGCGCTGGTGCGCTGGCAGCAGCCGCTGCATGGCCTGGTGAGCCCGGCCCAGTTCATCCCCGCCGCCGAAGAATCCGGCCTCATCGTGCCGCTGGGCGACTGGGTGCTGCGCCAGGCCACGCGCCAGCTGCAGGATTGGCGTGCGCACATCGCACCGGATTTTTCGCTCAGCGTCAATGTCTCCCCGCGTCAGCTGCACGCCGACGAGCAAAAGGTGCAGGACTGGCTCGACTGGCTCGCACAACTGGGTCTGCCGCTGCACAGTCTCACGCTCGAGATCACCGAAGGCGTGCTGCTCAATGGCGACCGCGCCACCAGCGACAAGATGCAGGCGCTGCAGCGCGCAGGCATCGCGATTTCGCTCGACGATTTCGGCACCGGCTATTCGTCGCTGTCCTACCTCAAGCGGTTTGCCATCAACCACCTGAAGATAGACCGCAGCTTCGTCGACAAGCTGCCGCAGTCCGCGGAAGACGGCGTGCTGTGCAACGCCATCGTCGCCATGTCGCATCAGCTGGGCATCGCCGTCATCGCAGAAGGCGTGGAAACGCCCGAGCAGCACGAGTTTCTGCGCGCCGCCGGTTGCGACTTCGGCCAGGGCTACTGGTACGGCAAACCGATGCCGGCCGAGGCCTTCACCCAGCGGCTGCAAGCCGAACACACCGCGCCTGCCACCGCCTGAAAAACCTGGCCACCACTGCGTGGCCAACGGCAGAAACGCCGCCCTATTTGCCTGACTGGTCAATTATTGATGATGCAAATATAATGCGCCATGCCCGAAACCCCGGCAGGCGCCTGCGCCTCGCCCTCTGACACCCCTTACGACGCTCACAGCAGCATTGGTCGACAGTTGCGCCGCCTGGTGACGCAACTGGCGTCCACGGTAGACCGCCGCATGGAGCCCCTGGGGCTGACCGATGCCCAATGGCGCCCCTTGCTGTGCCTGCTGCACGGCTCGCCCGCCACCGCATCCGAGCTGGCACGCCTGTGCGGCCTGGATACCGGCGGGCTCACGCGGCTGGTGGACAGACTGCTGGCCAAAGGCCTGTGCCAACGCGAACGCAGCCGCACCGACCGGCGCGTGGTGCAAATCTCGCTCACGCCCGAAGGCGAGCGGGTGGCGGCCCAACTGCCCGAGGTGCTCAGCCAAGTGCAGCGCGAACTGCTGCACGGCTTCAGCAGTGAGGAAGAAACACAACTGCGCGCCATGCTCGCCCGCCTGCAGGACAACGCCCTGGCGCTGGATCAGCTACCCAAAATTTGAAAGAAAACAGTGCTTTGCGCATGACCATCAAGCGCTGAAAGCTATCTTTTTACAAGCACTGTGGGCACAGTGCCCAACCCTTATCGCGCCTGCCATGACCACCCCCGAAGTTTCCGCCGCCGCCTCCAGCCGCCGCAAGCGCATGACGCTGCTCATCGTCGTCGCCCTCATCGGCGGCATTGCCTGGGGCGCCTACGACGTGCTCGTCGCCAGTCATCAGGAAGACACCGACAACGCCTACGTGCAGGGCAACATCATCCAGATCACGCCGCAGGTCGGCGGCACGGTAATGTCCATCCTCGCCGACGACAACGACTTCGTGCGCGCGGGCACGCCGCTGGTCAAGCTCGATCCGGCCGACACCGACGTGGCGCTCAGGCAAGCCGAGGCCAGCCTCGCGCAGACCGTGCGCCAGGTGCGCCAGCTCTACGCCAACAACGCCACGCTCGCGGCGCAGGTCAAGCTGCGCGAGACCGACATCGCCAAGGCCATCGCCGCGCAGGCCAGCGCCCAAAGCGAGGTGCAGCGCACCCAGCAGGACGTGCAGCGGCGCCTGCAACTGGGCGCACGCGGCGCAGTCTCGGCCGAGGAGCTCAAGCACGCCGAAAGCGCACAGACCGCCGCGCGCGAGCAGCTCGCCGCCGCCCGCGCGGGCGAAGCGGCCGCGCGCGCCGGCGTGGCGGAAGCGCGCGAGCAGCTTGCGAGCAACCAGGCGCTGACGCAGGGCGTGAAGATTGCCGAGCACCCGAGCGTGAAGGCCGCCAGCGCGCAACTGCGCGCGGCGTGGCTGGCCGCGCACCGCACCGAGCTGCCCGCGCCGGTCGATGGCTTCATCGCGCGGCGCAGCGTGCAGCTGGGCCAGCGCATCGCCGCCGGCACGCCGCTGATGGCCGTGGTGCCGCTGCATGGCGTGTGGGTGGACGCGAACTTCAAGGAAACGCAGCTCAAGAACCTGCGCATCGGCCAGCGCGCGACACTCACCGCCGATCTGTACGGTGACAGCGTCAAGTACACCGGCCACGTCGCCGGCCTGGGCGTGGGCACGGGCGCGGCGTTTGCGCTGCTGCCACCGCAAAACGCCACCGGCAACTGGATCAAGGTGGTGCAGCGCATCCCGGTGCGCATCGCGCTCGACCCCGAGCCGCTGGCCAGGCACCCGCTGCGCCTGGGCCTGTCGATGCTCGTGACCGTGGACACGCGCGATCAGGGCGGCACCACGCTGGCGAGCAGCCCGCGCGAGCAGCCGCTGGCGCAAACCTCGGTCTACAGCGTGCAGGACGGCGACGCCGACGCCGAGATTGCGCGCGTGATCGCCGCCAACGTCGGTACGCCATGACACTGCCGCACGGCCTTCGGTCTTCTCTCCTTCCCCCTTTGGGGGAAGGCCGGGATGGGGGCCAGCGCCCGGATGCATGAGGAGCTGCCTGCACCACAGCCCGTCGGCCCCCACCCCTGCCCTCCCCCAAAGGGGGAGGGAGCCATCACCACCGCCACCACCGTGACCTCCGCTCAAACCCCTCCCGCCGAACAGCAACCCCTGAGCGGCTCGGCGCGCGCCTGGGGCACGCTCGCGCTCTCGGCGGCGACATTCATGAACGTGCTGGACACGTCAATCGCCAACGTCTCGCTGCCCGCCATCGCCGGTGACCTGGGCGTGAGCCCGAACCAGGGCACCTGGGTGATCACGAGTTTTGCCGTCGCCAACGCGATTTCGGTGCCGCTCACCGGTTGGCTGGCGCAGCGCTTCGGCCAGGTGCGCCTGTTCGTGATCAGCGTGCTGCTGTTCGTCACCGCTTCCTTCCTGTGCGGCCTGGCGCCGAGCATGCCGCTCCTGATCGCGGCGCGCGTGGTGCAGGGCTTCGTCGCCGGGCCGATGATTCCGCTGTCGCAGGCGCTGCTGCTGTCAAGCTACCCCAAGGCGCTGGCGGGCCTGGCGATGGCGATGTGGTCGATGACGACGCTGATCGCGCCGGTGATGGGGCCGCTCTTGGGCGGCTGGATCACCGACAACATCAGCTGGCCATGGATCTTCTACATCAACATCCCGGTGGGCATCGTTGCCGCCATAGGCACCATGGCGATCTACGCCCAACGCGAGACCGCCACGCGCAAGCTGCCGATCGATGCGACGGGCCTGGCGCTGATGGTGATTGGCGTCGGCAGCCTGCAAATCATGCTCGATATCGGCAAGGAGCACGACTGGTTCTCCACGCCCATGGTCATCGGCTTCGCCGCCGCCGCGGTGTTCGGCCTGGTCGCCTTCGTCATCTGGGAGCTGGCCGAAGAGCACCCCATCGTCGATCTGTCGCTGTTCAAAATCCGCAATTTCTGGGCCGGCACCATCGCCACCGCCGTGGGCTACGGCATTTTCTTCGGCAACGTGGTGCTGCTGCCGCTGTGGTTGCAGCAGTACATGGGCTACACAGCCACGTCGGCGGGCATGCTGATGGCACCGGTGGGGTTCCTCGCGATGATCCTCTCGCCCATCGTCGGCAAGAGCATAGGCAAGGTCGATCCGCGCCGCTACGCGACGGTGGCGTTTTTCGTGTTTGCGCTGGTGCTCTGGCTGCGCTCGCTGTTTGCAACGACGGCCGACTTCACCACCATCATGATTCCCACCATCGTGCAGGGCGCGGCGGTGGCCTTCTTCTTCGTGCCGCTGGTCACGCTCACGCTCTCGGAAATCCCGGCGCACCGCGTGCCCGCCGCCTCGGGCCTGACCAACTTCGTGCGCATCACCGCGGGCGCCGTCGGCACCTCGGTCACCACCACGCTGTGGGAGCGGCGCGCCACGCTCGCGCATGCCAACCTGATCGAGCACCTGCACGCGGGCAACGGGCCACTGGCAGATGCACTGCACACGCTGCAGGCGCTGGGCCTGACGCCCGAGCAAGCGCTGGCGCAGATCGAGCGCCTGGTGACGCAGCAAGCCTTCACGCTCGCGGCCAATGACGTGAACTGGGCCTCGGCGCTCCTGTTTTTATTGCTGGTGCCGCTGGTGTGGCTTGCGGATGCGCCCAAAAGAGGCACATCCAGTGGCTCAGCTGCGGCGGCTGGCGCGCACTGACGGCGCGGCCCGCCGCCGGCCCGTGCGGGCGAGCGAATCAATCGGGCGCGCGCAGCCGCACCGCCAGGCTTTGCGTGGCGTGCCCGACCAGCCCGCGCTCGTCGTACAGGCGCGACTGCGCCAGCCCCCCGCCATGCGGCCCCCAGGCGGTGCTGGCCTCAAGGCAGATCCATTCCCCCTGAGCGGGTCGCAGCAGATTGATCGTGAGGTCGCTGTTGACGAAGGTGTAGCGCTGGTAGTCCAGCACCGCGCTGATGCCGTTGCCCGAATCGGCCGCCACCGCCACGCGCTCGCAGGGGCCGGGCTGCTCGCCCTCGACCAAGGGCGTGCGCAGCCGAAACCAGACGGCGCAAGGCCCGTGCCACAGCCGCCCGGCCGCCCGGCCGCCAGGCGCGTTTGCACCAGATCGGCATACCCCACGACGCGCCCGGCAAACGGGAATTCAGCCTCGGGCGACGCCTCAGGCGCGCGCGGCGCCAGCGGCAGCGGATGGCCGGGCAAATCGTGGGGTAGCGCCACCTCCAGCGCGCGCTGAACCAGCAGCGTGAAGCGCGCCACCTCCTTGCCATCGGCGAGAAGTCGCGCGGAGAAATGCCCGGCGTTGCGCCCCACGTAGTCTTCGCTCACCTCCACGGCCAGCACGCCGAGCGGCACTGGCCGCAGCAAATTTGCCGTCACACGCGCAATGTGCGTGAGCCCGTGCGCGGCAGCCGCCAGCCGCACCGCGCGGCATACCAGCGCCACCGGCGGCCCCGCGTGCTGGTGCGCATCGCTCCACGGGCCGCGCGTGAGCTCGCTCGATGCAAAACAGCCGCCGGGCAATGGGCGATAGGCGGCAGGGGGCAGCGGTGTGGTAGTGGTCATGGCGCAAGCAGAAAAGGGGATGCGTCCCATTATCGGCAGGCGCTGCGCTGGCGGGGAGTCACGCTCAGGACATGCCGTGTGCCGCACGTCGGCCAACCGCGTTCAAACCCCAGCGGGTGCAAGCGCATGCCCACTGCCTACGCCCGACTCAGAAACTCTCCCAGTCATCACTGGTGTCGGCGGCAGGCGCGGCTCGGCCCGGGGCCGGTTTGGCCAAGGCCGCCGGTTGGGCGCGTGCCGCGCTCGCCGCTACGCGGGCAGGCGCCGGTTTGGCCGGGCGCGCCAGGGCTGCCGTCGGCCCTGCCTTGGCCTGCGCCCTGGGCTGTGCCGGCGCGCCCTGCGCGAGCTTGAACGTGGCCACCGTCTGCACCATCTCCTGCGCCTGGCTTTGCAGGCTGGCGGCCGCCGCCGACATCTCCTCGACGAGCGCCGCGTTTTGCTGCGTCACCTGATCCATTTGCGAGACCGCCTCGCCCACCTGCTCCACGCCCTGGCTTTGTTCCTGGCTGGCGGAGCTGATCTCACCCATCAGATCGGTCACGCGCCGGATGCTGGCCACCACTTCATCCATCGTCGCGCCGGCCTTGTCCGCCTGCGCCGCACCCTGGTTCACGCGCTCGGTGCTGGCGTCGATGAGGCGCTTGATTTCCTTGGCCGCTTCGGCGCTGCGACCCGCGAGCGCCCGCACTTCGCTGGCCACCACGGCAAAGCCCCGGCCCTGCTCGCCCGCACGCGCCGCCTCGACGGCAGCGTTCAGCGCGAGGATGTTGGTCTGGAACGCAATCGAATCGATGGTGCCGATGATGTCGGCGATCTTGTGGCTGTCTTCGCTGATGCCGCGCATGGTCTGCACCACCTCGGCCACCACGCTGCCACCGCCTTCGGCGATGGTGGAGGCGCTTTGCGCCAACTGGTTGGCCTGCCTGGCGTTGTCGGCATTCTGGCGTACGGTGGTGTTGAGTTGCTCCATCGAGGCTGCCGTTTCTTCCAGGGCGCTGGCCTGCTCTTCGGTGCGCGAGCTCAGGTCGAGGTTGGCCTGCGCGATCTGGCCGCTGGCGGAGGCGACGCTCTCGGAGCTGGCGCGCACGCTGCCCACCACGGCATTCAGGCCTTGCACCATGCGCGAGAGAGCGGCGAGCAATTGCGCCATCTCGTTCTTGCCGCTGGCCTGGATGCGCAGCGACAGATCACCGCCCGCAACTGCCTCGGCCACGTGGACGGCTTCATGGATCGGGCGCGTGATGGCGCGGATGATCCACAACGCCAGCAGCACGGCGGCAATCAGACCGACCGCCAGCGCCACCCAGACGCTTTGCTGCGTCGCCGCGATGTCGGCATGGGCATCCTTGGTCGCCTTGCCAAGCAGATCATTCTGGAACTTCAACAGATCCCGCAGCACGCCATCGTAAGCAGCGAAGGCCGGTTTCAGCGACGCATTCATGAAGGCTTGAGACGCTTCGGCGCCATCCTTGGCAGCCACGGCAATGAATTCGCTCGCCATCTTGCGATAGCCGGCCTGCGCCGTGCGCAGCGCGGCGAGCAACTCACGCCCGTGCGCCGAGGTGATCTCCTGCTCCAGCCGCTTGATCGCATCGTTGGCACGCTCGCCCGCCGCCGTCATGCGTGCCTGCGCTGTGTCCCTGCCCTTGGCATCACTGGCAAGCGCCACCTCGCGCACCGCGACCGCTTGTGCATTGAGTTCATCCACCACATCATTGACCAGTGCCAGGCGCGGCGTGTAGGCATCGGCCACCGCGTAGAAGCCCTCACTCACGGACGCCGTCTTGACCAGCGCCACACCACCCAGGACCGCCAGCACCACGCACATCAGCGCAAACCCCAGCATGAGGCGCGTGGAAATTTTCATGTCGCTCATCTCGCTGCCCTCAACTTTCTTCGTGTTGATCGGGAACGTCGCCGATCGACGCCCCATTGGCCAGTACACCCAGCCGCACCCACTCTACGCGTCAACCACACGGCGTAGAAAACTATATGAAAGATTATTGACAATTAGCAACATTCAAAACGCAGATCGCCGACCGGCGCCCTGAGCGACGGCCCGATGGAGCGGCGCTAGGCCAAGTGCCGCTCCAGGAACGCCAGCGTGCGCTCACGCGCCAGCGCCGCGGCAGCTTCGTCATGGCTCGCGCGCTGGTCGCAATTGAAGCCGTGGTCGGCGTCGTACAGGTGTACCGTGATCTCCGGATGCGCCGCGGCCAGCGCCTCTACACCCTTCACCGGGATATGCGCATCGCGCCGGCCGAAGTGCGCCATCAGCGGCACGCGCGGCTGGCGGGCGATCTCCGCCTCGCCCGTCATGCCGCCGCCGTAGTACGGCACGGCCGCCGACAGACCGGTGCACAGCGCTGCCGCGCGCCAGGTCAGCAGCCCGCCCCAGCAAAAGCCGATGGCGCCCACCTTGCGCCCGCTGGCCTGCGCCGCATGGTCGATGGCAGCCTGAATGTCGGCCAGCACGCCGGGCGCGGGCAAGTGCTCGACCTGCGCCTTGAGCGCGACGCCGACGGCGACATCCGATGCGCTGTAGCCCAGCTCGACGCCGGCGCGCACGCGCTCGAAGGTGGCGGGCGCGATGGCCCACCAGCCGCGCACGGCGAAACGGTCGACGATGGCGCGGATATGCGCGTTGACGCCAAAAATCTCCTGCAGCACCACGATGGCGCCGCGCGCCTGGCCTTCGGGTGCCGCCTGCCAGGCGGGCAGTTCAAAACCGTCGGCGCTCTTGAGCGTGGTCCATTGCCCCATGTCGTCTCCTTTTTCCGCGAAAATGCGGCTGGTGAAATTCCCCATGTTGTACACCGCCCCACGCCGCGCAAGCCGCCCATGGAAACCCTCAAGCCGCTGATCGCGCTGCTCGCCATCGTCAATCCGCTCGCGGTGGTGCCCTTTTTCATTCACTACACCGAGGGCTTCAACGCCCTGCAGCGCAAGCGCACGGTGCAGGTGGCGGCATTTACCGCGTTCTGCGTGATCGCCGTCTGCGCGCTCGTGGGCCTGCAGATTCTGGCGTTCTTCAACATCTCGCTGGCAAGCTTTCAGGTCGGCGGTGGCATGCTGCTGCTCATCAGTTCGCTGAACATGCTCAACGCCCACCCGGCCGAGGCCAAGCCGCACACTCAGGAACTGGAGGACGCGGCCGACAAGGCGGCGCAGGGCGACAGCATCGCGGTGGTGCCGCTCACGATCCCGCTCTTGACCGGCCCGGCGGCGATGTCCACGGTGGTGATCTATGCCGATCGCGCCAGCAACTTCTGGCAGCACCTGGCGCTGGTGGGCTACGGCGTGGTGGTGGCGGGCGCGACCGCGCTGTGCTTCTCGCTCGCCGACCCGATCTCGCGCATCCTCGGGCGCACCGGCATCAACGTGATGACCCGGCTCATGGGCCTGATCCTCGCGGCGCTCGCGGTGGAGGTGATGGCCAATGGGCTGGCGGGGCTGTTTCCGGGGTTGCGGGCGTAGAACACGACGGGGCGCCGTGGCCCGTGCGGCAGCACGGCAAGGCGAACCAAAAAAGGGCTGCGTTTGAAGGCGGCCTCGGATCAGGGCTGCTCAAGCCACTGCGCCACCTCATCGGCCAATTGCCCCGCCGCTTCGGCCAGCGCCCTGGCGCCGCCGGCGGCATCCGGCGTCGCTGCCGGGCGTTGCACGACAAACAGCCGCTGGGCCCGCAATTGCTCGCTGCCCTGCATGCTGCGCGCCAGCGAGGCGCGCACGCGCACCAGCGCGTGGCTGACCTGCGGCGCATCAAACACCTGGCTGAATTCCTCCAGCTGCAGCTGCAGCACCTCGGGGCGCGCACCATCGGCCAGGCGCAGCCCGGCGCCGCCCTCGGTCAGCACCGCCAGCCCCCGGCCCAGGCGCTCGCGCAGCGCCTGCGTCAGGAGTTGTGCCGGCGGCTGGCTCCAGCGCGCGTCGCGGTAGGGGCGCAACTGCTGTGCGTTGGCATAGGCCAGGCGGTAGTTCAGCCCGCTGTCGGTGTCCGGCAGGCCAGTGCTCACCACGTCCGCAAGCACGATCGCGCGTGCGCCGGCCGAGGCGGCGGCCGCTGGCGCCACCTGCTGGCCGGGCCCGAAGTCGTACACCTCGGCGCGCACCGGTGGCTGCGGCAGCGATGAGCAGGCTGCCATGGCGAGCGCAAAAATCAGGCAAAAACCCGCTTTTTCGCCTGTCCCTATTGCGTTAACAGCTCTATTTTTTGAATGGATCATGGAGTTTCTCCTCATCGCGCGGCGGAGGGCGCCACAAAGCCCGGCTCGCCCGGCCCGGGGGCCACGCGCGGCGGGCCGTAGATCAGGCCTTGCGGGTTGTCGTCAACGCCCGCAGCGACACGGCCCAGGCGCCGCGCGGCCTGTGCGGTCTCATTGGCGGCGCGGTCCAGTTGCGGCAGGGTGCGATCGCCAAAGCGCTCGGCAACCCCGGTGAGCGCGCGCGCACCCTGGCTCGCATCGTGCAACACACCATCCGGCGCACCAAGAGAGCGCACCAAGTGCCCCGCGTCGGTGGCGGTCTGCGCGGTGCTGATGCCGGCATCGCGCAGCACCTGCAGCGCCTGGCGCGTCTGGCCCAGCAGCGTCGGCAACTGCGCGAGGGCGGGATCGATGCCGCTGGTCACGCTGTGGTTCAGGCTCAGCGCCAGCCGGTCCACGTTGTGCGCCGCGGTACCCAGGCGCGCCAGCAGGTCGGAAAACACCCGCAGGTTGTCGTCGCTCAGCAGATGGTTCACGCGCCCCACCGCCTCCTGCACCTTGGCCAGCAGCAACGGCCCCTGCTCGGCCAGCTGGCTGAAGGGTGAGGACTGCATGGGGATGCGCGGCAGGCCATCGGCGCCCGGCGGGACTTTTTCGAACGCCTTGTCCGCGTCGCTCAGCAGGATGTGCGCCAGCCCCGTCACCCCCTGGTAGCCCAGCGTGGCATAGGTGGTGGGGCTGATCGGCGCATTGCTGTCCACGTCGATGCGGATCAGCACGCGCCCTGGCTCCTTGCGATCAAAACCGATGGACAGCACACGCCCCGCGGGTACGCCCTTGTAGCGCACCGCGGCCTGTGGCTGCAGGCCGCTGACGTTCTCGGTGGTGGTGAGTTCGTAGGTGGTATGGGGGATTTCGTCACTCGATATCCAGTAGCCCAGCAGCACCAGCAGCGCCCCGACGACGACGATGAAGAGGCCCGCGGCGAGGGCATGTGCCTTGTTTTCCATCAGTGCTCCTTGAGCTGCATCGGTGCCGGTGCCAGCGCGCGCAGGCCACGCTGGCCGCGAAAGAAATGGTCGATGAAGGGGTGATCAAACCGCGCAACCTCGGCGGGCGGCGCATGCACGATGACGCGCTTTTCGGCCAGCACCGCCACCTTGCTGGACAGCGCATACAGCGTGTCGAGGTCGTGCGTGACCATGATGACGGTGAGCCCCAGCGCAGCGTGCATTTCGCGCAGCAGGTCACAGAATTCATCCGAACCGTTGGGATCGAGCCCTGCCGTCGGCTCATCGAGCAGCAGCAGCGGCGGGTCCATCACCAGCGCCCGCGCCAGCGCCACGCGCTTGATCATGCCGCCCGACAGGTCCGCCGGCATGCGCAGCGCGTGCTCGGGCTTGAGGCCCACCATGCGCAGCTTGACCATCGCAATCTCATGCGCCAGATCGCGCGGCACGGTGTGCAATTCGTAGAGCGCAAAAGCGATGTTGTCGAGCACGTTGAAGGCGGTGAACAGCGCGCCGTGCTGAAACAGCATGCCGACGCGGCTGCTGGCGCCGTCGCCACCGAGCTCCGCCGCCGGCCGCCCGGCCACCGTGACGCTGCCGCTGCTGGGCGTGGTCAGCCCCAGGATATGGCGCAGCAGCACCGTCTTGCCGGTGCCCGAGCCGCCGACGAGCGACAGCAGCTCGCCGCGCGCCACCGTGAGATCAAGGTGCTCGTGCACGCTGAAGGCTTGCGCGCCCTTGCCGAACACGGTCGCCAGGTCGCGAACTTCAACGAAGGCGGGCGCCGCATCGCCAGTCACTGGAACCCCACGTTTTTGAACAGGATGGCAAACAGCGCATCCACCAGGATCACCACCGTGATCGCACTCACCACCGAGGCCGTCGTGCCCTCGCCCAGGCTTTGCGTGTTGGGCTGCACACGCATGCCCCAGACACAGCCGATGAGCGCGATCAGCACGCCGAAGACGATGGATTTGGCAGTCGCCAGCACCAGCGTCATGCCCTGCACCGCCATCGGCAGCGACTGGTAGAAGAAGCCCGGCGTGATGTGCAGCACGATGTCCGACGCCAGCACGCCGCCGGCCAGCGCTGCTGCCGTGGTCCAGGCCGAGACCAGCGGCATCGCGATGCCCAGCGCCACGGCGCGTGGCAGCACCAGGCGGTAGCTGTGCGAAATGCCCATGACGCGCATCGCGTCGAGCTCTTCGGTCACGCGCATCACGCCGATCTGCGCGGTGATGGCCGAGCCCGAGCGCCCGGCCACGAGGATGGCCGCCAGCATCGGCCCGAGCTCGCGGATCAGCGAGATGCCGAGGATGTTGACGATGAAGGCCTCGGCGCCAAAGCGCTGCAGCTGCAGGCTCATCAGGTAAGCCAGCACGATGCCGATCAGAAAACCCACGAGTGCGGTGATCGGCAAGGCGGTGGCCCCCATCTGGTACAGATGCCCGGAAATGTCGCGCCACGGCGCTCGCCCGGGGGCACGCAGCAGCCGCCCCAGGTCCAGCAGCAGCTGGCCGATGACCTCGATCAGCTGGCGCACGAACTTCACTGCGCCCAGCACCATCTCGCCCAGGTGCTCCAGCGCCTCGGTGCGCCGTGGCTTGTGAATCTGCGCCCCGGGCGGGGTGAGCTGCGCGACATGTTCCAGCATCTGCCGCTGCGCGTCGCCTGCCTGCAGCTCGCTCGGCCAGCGCCGACCCCAGTGGTGCCAGAGAAGCTGCGCACCCACGTGGTCGAGCCGCCCCAGCCCGCGCACATCCCAGGCCTGCTGCACATCGGTGCCGCGCAGGGCCGCCGTCAGCATGCGCCAGGTCGGGCGATCGGCCAATGCGGCCGCCACCCAATCACCACCCAGCCGCACGCGCGGCGTTGCGCCCTGCTCCAGGGCCAGCGTGGGAGGAGAAAACAGCGGCATGGGGGGCGAGTGTCACACAAGCGCGGTGGCGCAACGATACATTTCTGCTGAAACAGGCGAATTACGCATATGGTACAAGCGTTGACAACTATGAATTCAATAGTGTGAGGGTCTTTGGGCAGGTCCGTCGCGGGCGACGCACAATTGCCGGGTATCCGCAAAGGCTGCACCCCATGAGCGACACCACGTTTGACACCATCATCATCGGCGCCGGCACCGCCGGCTCACTGCTCGCCAATCGCCTGAGCCAGGACCCCCACCGGCGCGTGCTGCTGCTCGAAGCCGGTCCGCGCGACAACTACCACTGGATCCACATTCCCGTCGGCTACCTGTATTGCATTGGCAATCCGCGCACCGACTGGCTCTACCAGACCGAGCCCGACAAAGGCCTGAACGGCCGCCAGCTGCGCTACCCGCGCGGGCGCACGCTGGGCGGCTGCTCCAGCATCAACGGCATGCTCTACCTGCGCGGACAAAGTCAGGACTACGAGCATTGGGCCGACGTGACGGGCGAAGACGCTTGGCGCTGGAGCAACGTGCTGGAGACCTTCAAGCGCCACGAAGACCATTGGCGACTGGATCGCCCCGACGGCGTGGATGAAAGCTTCCAGCGGCTGCACGCCAACTACGCCACCGGCAGCAGCGGCGAGTGGCGCGTGGAAAAGCAGCGCCTGCGCTGGGAAATTCTCGATGCCTTTGCCGCCGCCGCGGTGCAGGCCGGCATACCCGCCACGACGGATTTCAACACCGGCAACAACGAAGGCGTGGGCTATTTTGAAGTCAACCAGCGCCGCGGCTGGCGCTGGAACACCGCCAAGGCCTTTCTGCGCCCGACCTGCGAGAACCGCCCCAACTGCACCCTCTGGACCGGCGCGCAGGCGATGAAGCTCATCACCACCACCGCGCCCAACGGCAAGAAGCGCTGCAGCGCGGTGCAAGTGCTCAAGGACGGCGAGATAGTCACCGTGCATGCGGTGCGCGAAGTCATCCTGAGCGCCGGCGCGGTTAACTCGCCGCAGCTGCTGCAGCTCTCAGGCATAGGCCCGGTCGATCTGCTGCAGCAGCACGGCATCCCGGTGGTGCACGCCTTGCCCGGTGTCGGCGCCAATCTGCAGGACCATTTGCAGATACGCGCGGTCTTCAAGGTGCAAGGTGTGCAGACACTCAACACCCTGGCCAATGATCCGTTCGGCAAGGCATGGATAGGCCTGCAATACCTCTTCAGCCGGAGCGGGCCGATGAGCATGGCGCCGTCGCAGCTGGGCGCGTTCACCCGCTCGGATCCGGGCCGCGAGCGTCCCAATCTGGAATTTCACGTGCAGCCGCTGTCGCTGGACGCCTTCGGTGAACCGCTGCACGACTTCCCGGCCTTCACCGCCAGCGTCTGCAACCTGCAACCCACGAGCCGGGGCACGGTGCGCATCAAGAGCGCGAATTTCAAGGATGCACCGGCGATCGCACCCAACTACCTCTCGACCGAGGAAGACCAGCGCATCGCCGCCAGCAGCCTGCGCGTCACGCGACACATCGCCGCCCAACCGGCGCTGGCGCGCTACCAGCCGCAGGAATACAAGCCGGGCGTGCAATTCCAGAGCGACGCGGAGCTCGCGCGTCTGGCGGGCGACATCGCCACCACCATCTTTCACCCCGTGGGCACGACGCGCATGGGCCGCGCCGCGGACCCGATGGCGGTGCTCGATCCGCACCTGCGCGTGCATGGCATCGACGGCCTGCGCGTGGTGGACGCAGGCGCCATGCCGACCATCACCAGCGGCAACACCAACAGCCCCACCTTGATGATGGCGGAGATGGCGGCGCGCTGGATCAGCGCAGGCGAGTGACGGTAATTGGGGAAAGTACCGATGCGCGCTATCACGCAAGTGACTACAGTACCGGCACTCAAGGCGCTCCCTCCGGTGCGCACCGAGGGCCGGGGAGACACACCAGCCAAACAACACGCAATACGAGGCGCCCAACAAGAGGCGCCCATTTTTTGAGAAGCACCTGCCCGTCAGGTGCTTTTTTTTCGCCCCGGAAGCGACAATCGCGGCGATGGATTCCATCCTCGTTGCCCTGGCCTCGCTGCTGGCCGGCTTTGTCGATTCCGTCGTTGGCGGCGGCGGGCTGATTCTGCTGCCGGCGCTGTTCGCCACCTACCCCGGTGCCGTTCCCGGCGATCTGCTCGGCACCAACAAGAGCGCCGCGATCTGGGGCACCGGTGTGGCCACGGCGCAGTACGCGCGGCGCGTGCAGATCCGCTGGCCCACCATGCTGCCGGCCGCCGCCACCTGCTTCGTGGCCGCATTCCTGGGCGCCTGGGTCGTCACGCTCGTCTCGGCCGAGATACTGCGCAAGCTCCTGCCCATCATCCTCATCGCCCTGCTGGGCTATACCCTGGCGCGCAAGGAGCTGGGGCGGGTGCATGCGCCATTGCTGAGCCAGGCCCATGAACGTCTGGCGGCCTGTGCGATCGCCGCGGTGATCGGGTTTTACGACGGTTTTTTCGGCCCTGGCACCGGCAGCTTTTTCATCTTCCTGTTCGTGCGTTTCCTGGGATACGACTTTCTCAACGCCTCGGTCTCGGCCAAGTTGCTCAACCTTGCCACCAACGCCTCGTCCCTGATCTTGTTCGCCGCCAAGGGCCATGTCTGGTGGCATCTGACGCTGTGGCTTGCCGCCGCCAACGTGCTGGGCAGCGTGCTGGGCGCGCACATGGCCCTGCGCCACGGCGCGGGCTTTGTGCGCACGCTTTTCATCGCCGTCGTCGGCCTGCTGATCCTGAAGACGGGCTATGACGCCTTCCTGCGCTGAGCCGCGTTACTGGGCTGCCGCGGGCAGTGGCACACCCTCGGCACGACGGGGCGTGCCGATCGGCACCGCCGCCTGCCCGCGCGCCACGGCGGCGATGTCTTCCTCGCTCGGGTATTGGCCCGCCAGCCAGTAATCAAACACCCGTCGCACGATGGGCGCGGCCGCCGCAGCGCCAAAGCCGGCGTTCTCCACGATCAGCGCGACCGCGATACGCGGATGCTCCAGCGGCGCAAACGCGGCAAACAGCGAATGGTCGCGCTGATGCTCCTCCAGCAGCTTGGCGTTGTACTTGACGTTCTGCCCCAGACTCACCGCCTGCGCGGTGCCGGTCTTGCCCGCCGAGGTGTAGGGCGCGCCAGCAAACACGCGCCGCCCGGTACCGGCCTCATTCACCGCGGCCAGCGCATTGCGCACGATGGCAAGGTTCTTCTCCTTGAAATCCAGGTTCACGCCCGGCGGTTCTTCCAGCGGCCTGACCTCGCCCGTCACCTGGTCCTTCACCGCCTTGGCCACATGCGGGCGGTAGCGCGTGCCATCGTTGGCCAGCACGCTCTCGGCGACCGCCAGCTGCAGCATGGTGAAGCTGTTGTAACCCTGGCCGATGCCGAGCGACACCGTCTCGCCCGGGAACCACTTTTTCATGTCGGCGCGCTTGTAGGCGTTTTTCTTCCATTCGGTACTGGGCAGGATGCCGCGCACCTCGCCGCCCAGATCGATGCCGGTGATCTGGCCCAATCCGAGCGGCGCCATGAAATCGTGGATCGCGTTCACGCCCATGTCGACGGCCAGCGAATAGAAATAGGTGTTGCTGGAAAACTGGATGGCGCGCGTCATGTCCACGCCGCCCAGCCCCCCTTCATGGCTTCTGAAGGTGCGCCCGCCGAAGTTGTAGAAACCGGGGTCGTTGATCACCAGTTTGGGATCACGCTTGCCCAGTTGCAACGCCGCCAATGCCATGAAGGGCTTGTAGGTGGAACCCGGCGGATAGGTGCCGCGCAGCGCACGATTGAGCAAGGGCTTGTTGATGGATTCATTGAGCTGCTGCCAGTTTTCCTGGTCTATGCCGTCAACGAACAGGTTGGGATCGAACGTGGGCTTGGAGACCAGCGCCAGCACCTCGCCGTTGCGCGGATCTATCGCCACCAGCGCCCCGCGCCGCTCGCCATACAGGTCTTCAACGAGTTTTTGCAGTTTGATGTCGACCGAAAGGATCACCGTGTCGCCCGGGGTCGCCGGGTGGGTCTCCAGCCGCCGCACCGCATAGCCGCCGGCCGAGGTCTCCAGCAGTTCAAACCCGGTCTGGCCGTGCAGCTGCTCTTCATAGCTTTGCTCCACGCCGAGCTTGCCGATGTAATCGGTGCCGCGGTAGTTGGCAGCGTCGTCGGAGTCCTCTATGCGCTCTTTTTCTCTCTGGTTGATGCGGCCGATGTAGCCGATCACATGGCTGCCGACCTCAGCCAGCGGGTAGGAGCGAAACAGCCGCGCCTTGACCTCCACGCCCGGAAAGCGCCAGCGCTGCGCGGCGAAACGCGCCACCTCTTCGTCGGTGAGGCGCGTGCGTATCGGCAACGAGTCGAAGCGGCGCGATTCATCCATCAGCCGTTTGAAACGGCGCTTGTCGCGTGGCTGGATATCGACGATCGCCGACAACGCGTCTATCGTCGCATCGACATCGATGGCGCGCGACGGCGTGATCTCCAGCGTATAGGCCGAATAGTTGGTCGCCAGCACCACGCCGTTGCGGTCCAGGATCTGCCCGCGCATCGGCACGATGGGCACCACAGCGGTGCGGTTGCTTTCGGCCTGTTCGGCCAGATCGTCATAGCGCAGCACCTGCAGCACATACAAGCGCCAGGCGATGAGAGCAAACGCCAGCAGCACCAGGGCGCCCACCACCCAGACCCGCAGGCGAAAACGCCCGGCATCCCGCTCGGCATCGCGCAGTTCTGTCATCAGAGCGGGCGGTTGTCGTCCTGGTCCGGCGGGCGCCGCTGCGGCGCCAGCAGCAGCACGCTGGTCAGCGGCCAGATCAGCGCCTCCAGCAGCGGCGCGAGCAGACTTTGCCAGCCAGGCGCTTCGCCCGAGCCCAGCACACCCAGAGCAACGCCCAGCAGATGGGCGCCGGCAAACAGCGGCAGCAGTTGCAGTGCCTGCCACAAGGGGTTGAACCAGAGCAGACGCCGCTGCAACGCCTGCACGCCAAACACCAGCAGGCAATACACCAGCGCATGCTGTCCGAGCAGCGTCGACTGGTGCACGTCGATCGCCAGCCCGAGCGCGAAAGCCACCCCCATGCCGACGTAGCGCGGCTGGTGCATGCTCCAGAAGGCCAGCAGCACCATCAGCCAGTCCGGCGTCCACGTCACGCGCCCCAGCGGGAGCAAATCCAGCGCCAGTGCGACCAGCAAACTGGCCCCCACGAAGGCCGGACTCACCGGCAACAGCAATTGCTGACCCTTGGGCAGAATCACGGCCGCCCCCCGCGTTCGCCGCGTGCTGGCGCGGCCGTCGGCGCACTGCGCTGGCTCGCCGAGGGCCGCGCGGCTTCGGGCTGCACCGGCTGCAGCACCATGACCTGCTGCGCGCCCTGCATCTGCGCCAGCGGCGCGCAGTAAATCCGCGCAAAAGTGGTGTCGGCGCGACGTTCGAGGTGCACCACTCGCGCCACCTGCAATCCGGGCGGATAAACACCATCGACCCCGCTGGTGGTCAGCAAATCGCCCTCCTGCACATCCGCGCTGCCAGGCGTGAAGCGCAACTCCAGGCCGCCGTCATGACTCAGGGTCGGATCGCCAAAGGCAATGCTGCGCGCGCCCGAGCGCGCATTGAGGACCGGAATGCTCTGGTCGCGGTCCACCAGCAGCGTCACCTCGCTGACCGCGGCAAACACGCGCGTGACCTGCCCGAGCACGCCGCGTGCATCCACCACCGGCGAACCCGGCTGCACACCCGCAAGCTGCCCGCGGTCTATCGTGACCTTGCGCGCATACGGGTCGGGCGTGTCATAGAGCACCTCGGCGGCAATCGCCGGCGTATCGATGCGCTGGCGCAGCGCCAGCAGCTCGCGCAGCCTGGCGTTCTCGTGCTGCAATTGCTCGGTCTCGCCGGCGCGCACGGCCATTTGCGTCATCTCACGGTGGGTTTCGCGCAGCGCCTCCTGCGCGTCGTCCAGCGACTGGAAATAGCCCGCGCCGCGGCCGGCGAACTCCACCGGCTGCAGCATCAGCCACTGCAAGGGATAAAGCGCCGTCGCAACCACCTGGCGCAGCGGCTCGGTGACGTGAAAACGGGCATCCGCCACCATCAGGAACAGCGCCAGCGCGCCATACAGCACCAGCTGCGAAAGCGCGGACGGCCCCTGCCTGAAAAACGACGGCGCCCTGCGCTCCAAGGTACCCAAAGGCATGGATACAATCCCTCGCCCGCTGCGCCGCCAAGGCGAATCAATCGCTGGTGAAGATGCTGCCCTGGCGGTCCAGCCGATCGAGCGCAATGCCGCAGCCACGCACCACGCAGGTCAGCGGCTCTTCGGCGACGAGGACCGGCAGGCCGGTTTCCTCGGCCAGCAGGCGATCGAGGTCGCGCAGCAGCGCCCCGCCACCGGTGAGCATCATGCCGCGCTCGGCGATATCGGCGCCGAGTTCAGGCGGGGTTTGCTCGAGCGCGTTCTTGACCGCCGAGACGATCTGGTTGAGCGGCTCGGTCAGTGCCTCCAGCACCTCGTTGGAGGAAATCGTGAAGCTGCGCGGCACGCCTTCGGAGAGGTTGCGCCCGCGCACTTCCATCTCGCGCACTTCGCTGCCAGGAAAGGCGCTGCCGATCTGCTTCTTGATGGCTTCGGCCGTCGGCTCGCCGATCAGCATGCCGTAGTTGCGCCGGATGTAGTTGACGATGGAATCATCGAAATTGTCGCCGCCGACACGCACGCTGCCCTTGTAGACCATGCCGCCGAGCGAAATCACGCCGACTTCGGTGGTGCCGCCGCCGACGTCGACCACCATGGAGCCGCTCGCCTCGTTCACCGGCAGGCCCGCGCCCAGGCCGGCGGCCATGGGCTCCTCGATCAGGTAGACCGCGGTGGCACCGGCGGCCTCGGCTGCGTCCTTGATGGCGCGACGCTCGACCTGGGTGGAGCCGCAGGGCACGCAGATGATGATGCGAGGGCTGGGCGTGAAGACGCTGCGCGGATGCACCATCTTGATGAACTGCTTGATCATCTGCTCGGTGATCACGAAGTCGGCAATCACGCCGTCCTTCATCGGGCGGATGGCCTCAATGTTGCCCGGCACCTTGCCCAGCATCGCCTTGGCTTCCTTGCCCACGGCCTGGATGACTTTTTTGCCATGCGGCCCGCCCTCGTGGCGGATGGCGACGACCGAGGGTTCGTCCAGGACCAGCCCCTTGTCGCGGGCAAAGATCAGGGTGTTGGCGGTGCCAAGGTCAATGGCCAGATCGGTGGAAAAATACCGGCGGAATGCTCCGAACATGCAGGAATCCTTGCGGGCACGGCATGCGCGTCGGCCTGCCATCGCCGCGGTTATCGGGTGTGTTGGGTGGTTTTTCGCTCAATGACCGGCGCGGCGCGGGGTATTGCGGCAAAGCTCGGATAATACTGCATCCCTGTGTATAACTTGGCGCCCTCTACAGCCGATTGCATTGTTTTGCAAGCGGTTACGACGCCGTCCCACCCATGGCACTGACCCCCGAAGACATCACGCGCATCGCCCGGCTGGCGCGGCTTGAACTGAGCGCAAGCGAAGCCGATCGCATGCGCAGCACGATCAACGATTTTTTTGGCATCGTGGCGCAGATGCAGGCGGTGGACACCACCGGCGTGAAGCCCCTGGCCCACCCGCTGTCGGCGGTGCAGCCGGTGGCGCTGCGTCTGATGGACGACGCGGTGAGCGAGCCCAACGCGCGCGAGGCCTATCTCGCCAACGCCCCCGCGGCCGAACGCGGACTGTTCCTTGTGCCGCGCGTGATCGAGTGACGCCATGACGACCGAGTTGCATCAAATGGGCGTGGCCCAACTCGCCGCGCAGTTGCACGACAAGCAGATCAGCAGCGTGGAGGCGGCGCAGCACTTTCTGGCGCGCGCGCGCCGGCACCAAAGTCTGGCGGCCTTTCTGGCTCTGGATGAAGAGGCCACTCTGACTCAGGCTCGCGCACAGGACGCGCTGATCGCCCGGGGCGAGGGCGGGCGGCTCGCCGGTGTGCCGATTGCGCACAAGGACGTGTTCGTTACGCGCGATTTCGTCACCACCGCGGCCAGCACGATGCTCGCCGGCTACCGCTCGCCGTTTGACGCCACCATCGTGCGCAATCTGGCCGAAGCCGGCTGCGTGACGCTGGGCAAGCTCGCCTGCGACGAATTCGCCATGGGCGGCGCCAGCGAGAACGTGGGCGTCCCTGCCGTTGGTTTCGACAAGGCGCAACCCGTACGCAACCCCTGGGATGCCACGCGCGTTCCGGGTGGCTCGTCGGGCGGCTCCTCGAGCGCCGTCGCTGCGCGGCTGGCGCCAGCGGCGACCGGCAGCGACACCGGCGGCTCGATCCGCCAGCCTGCGGGTTTTTGCGGCATCACCGGCATCAAGCCGACCTACGGGCGCGCCAGCCGCTACGGCATGATCGCCTACGCCTCCAGCCTGGACCAGGCCGGCGCGATGGGACGCAGCGCCGAGGACTGCGCGCTGATCCTCTCGGCGATGTGCGGGCCGGACGTGATGCACGACGCCACCAGCGTCGACCAGCCCGCCGAGGACTACACCCGCGCGCTGGGCCAGCCGCTCGATGGCCTGCGCATCGGTGTGCCCGAGGAATTCTTCGGCGACGGGTTGAGTGCGGACGTGCGCACCGCCATCGACGCGGCGCTGCTCGAATACGAAAAGCTCGGCGCGCACCGCGTGCCGGTGAAGCTGCCGCGCACCGAACTTGCGGTGCCGGTCTACTACATCATCAGCCCGGCCGAAGCGAGCTCCAACCTGTCGCGCTTTGACGGCGTGCGCTACGGCCACCGCACCGCCAAGTACACTGACCTGCTCGACATGTACCAGAAGAGCCGCGCCGAGGGCTTTGGCGAAGAAGTCAAGCGCCGCATCATGATCGGCGCCTACGTGCTCTCCGAGGGCTACTACGACGCCTACTATCTGCAGGCGCAGAAGATTCGCCGCCTGATTTCCGACGACTTCCAGCAGGCCTTCCAGACTTGCGACGTGATCGCCGGGCCGGTGGCACCCACTGTCGCGCCCGCCATCGGCGCGCAGACCGATCCGGTGACCAACTACCTCGCCGACGTCTACACCCTGCCCGCCTCGCTCGCCGGCCTGCCCGGGCTCTCGCACCCCGTCGGCCTGGGAGCCCATGACATGCCGGTGGGTCTGCAGCTCATCGCCAACCACTTCCAGGAAGGGCGGCTGCTGAACGCCGCGCACATCTTCCAGCAGGCCACCGACTTTCACCTGCGTACGCCTGAGGGCTTCTGAACATGACCGCACCACTCATCGCAGGCTACGAGGTTGTCATCGGCTTCGAGACCCACGCCCAGCTCGCCACCGTCTCCAAGATTTTCAGCCGGGCCTCCACGGCCTTTGGCGCCGAACCCAACACGCATACCAGTCCGGTCGATCTCGCACTGCCTGGCACGCTGCCGGTGATGAACCGCAAGGCCGTCGAATGCGCTATCAAATTGGGATTGGCGCTCGGCTCCCATATTGCGCCAGAGAGCATTTTTGCCCGTAAGAATTACTTCTACCCCGATCTGCCCAAGGGCTACCAGATCAGCCAGTTCGAAATTCCCGTGGTGCAGGGCGGCAGCGTCTCGTTTTATCTGGGCGAAGAGAAGAAGACCGTGCGCCTGGTGCGCGCCCACTTGGAGGAAGACGCGGGCAAAAGCCTGCACGAGGACTTCATCGGCCAGTCCGGCATCGATCTGAACCGCGCCGGCACACCGCTGTTGGAGATCGTCACCGAGCCCGACATGCGCGGCAGCGAAGAAGCCGTGGCCTACGCCAAGGCGCTGCACCAGATCGTCACCTGGATTGGCATTTGCGACGGCAACATGCAGGAGGGGTCGTTCCGCTGCGACGCCAACGTCAGCGTGCGCAAGCCCGGCGCGCCGCTGGGCACGCGCCGCGAGATCAAGAACCTGAACAGCTTCAGGAACATGCAGCTGGCGATCGACTACGAAATCCGCTGGCAGATCGAGCAGCTGGAGGATGGTCACGCGATCCAGCAGGCCACGGTGCTGTTCAACCCCGACACCGGCGAGACGCGCGCCATGCGCACCAAGGAAGACGCCGCCGACTACCGCTATTTCCCCGACCCGGACCTGCCGCCGCTGGTGATCGCACCCGAATGGATCGAGGAAGTGAAAGCGGGCATGCCCGAGCTGCCACAGCACATGGCGGCACGCTTCACGCAGCAATACAGCCTGCCCGAGTACGACGCGACGACGCTGACGCAAAGCCGCGCGATGGCGGCCTACTTCGAGCAAACAGCCAAGGTGTGTGGCCAGGCAAAGCTGGCGAGCAACTGGGTGATGGGCGAGATTTCGCGCCGCCTGAACCTGGAAGAAATCGGCATGGACGCGGTGAAGGTGACGAGCGCGCAGCTGGCGCAGCTCATCACCCGCATTCACGATGGCACGATCTCCAACAACGCAGGCAAGCAAGTGTTCGAGGCGCTGTGGAGCGGTGAAGGCACCGAGGTGGATGCGGTGATTGAAGCCAAGGGCCTCAAGCAGATGAATGACACCGGCGCACTAGAGAAAATCGTCGACGAGGTGATCGCCGCCAATCCGGCGAATGTCGAGCAGGTCAAGGCGGGCAAGGACAAGGCGTTCAATGCCTTGGTCGGCCAGATCATGAAGGCCAGCAAAGGCAAGGCCAATCCGCTGCAGGTCAATGAGTTATTGAAGGCTAAATTGGCCTGATAGGCACGACTGGCGTGCGCTGAAAGCTATGGTTTTGTATTCACCGGGGCTTGCAGCGTTTCCTGCGCGGCACGCTGCTGCGCCCACAGCACGCGCAGCTTGGCCAGCTCGGCGTCGAAGCGCTCATTGATGCGCTGCTTTTCCTGCCGCTGCGCTGCAATGAAGCGCTCCTGCTCTTCAATGGCCTGATCGTTGTCGGCAAATTGCCGCTGCAGCTTGACGGGCGCCTTGTACAGCGCGCCGCTGTAAAACTGCAGTTCTTCTTCCAAGGTTTTGCGGTCGGTGCGCAGGTCGGTGATGCGCTTTCTCGCCACGGCAATGACTTCATCGACTTGGTCAAGGGCCTGTTGGCGCTCGCTCTGGTGCGCCGCCTGATCGGGGTAGCGCGTGATCAGCACCCGCTCGGCACGGCGCTCGGCGATCACACGCGACTTCTCTTGCGCCAGCTTGCGCCGCTGGGCGTCCTGCGCCGAGCGCTCATGCTCCGTCAGGGACGGGCCTATGCGTCGGCGCTCGGCCCCGGTCGCGTCCAGCACCCGCTGCTCGCGATCACTGCATTCAGGGATCAAGCGGTCAGAGGTGATTTTCTTGCCGTTCTTGTCGATGCAGGTATAGACCTCGCCGCTGCCGCTCGCGGCAGTCTGGGCGAACGCCGAAGCGCCCAGGCTTGCGGCCATCACCACCACCGACCACCGAACCCACTGCGCCATTGCCACGCTGCCACCCTTCTTCAATCCGCGACGCCGTAGCGCGCGCGATAGGCCTCCACCCGCTGGCGATGCGCCTGCACCTGCGCATCACCGCCATTTGCCGACAGATAATGCAGCAAATCCCCCAGATTGGCGATAGCACACACCTGCATGCCCAGGGCCTGGCGCACGTACTGGACCGCGCTGTGCGGCACATCCTGGCCGTTTTCCGTGGCCATCTCCTGCCGGTCGAGCGCAATCGCCATCGCATGCGGCGTGGCGCCAGCGCCACGGATGAGGGCGATGGCCTCGCGCGCAGCGGTGCCAGCGCTCATCACGTCGTCGACGATGAGCACGCGGCCCTGCAGCGGCGCGCCCACCAGCGTCCCGCATTCGCCGTGGTCCTTGGCCTCCTTGCGGTTGTAGGCAAACGGCACGTTGCGACCCAGGCGGGCGAGCTCGATCGCCACGCTGCTGGCCAGGACGATGCCCTTGTAGGCCGGGCCGAAGACCATGTCGAAGGCGATGCCGCTGGCCACCAGTGCCTGTGCATAGAATTGCGCCAACCGCCCCAGCCGGGCGCCATCATTGAACAGGCCCGCGTTGAAGAAATACGGGCTCATGCGCCCGGCCTTGGTCTTGAACTCGCCAAAGCGCAACACGCCGCATTCGAGCGCAAAGCGCACAAACTCCTGCGCCAGGCGCTCCTGATCCGTCGCTTGCACAGAATCCATCGCCATGCCCACTCCTCGTTTCGTCCTGACCAGCCTGAACCTCAACGGCATCCGCTCTGCCACCAGCAAGGGGCTGGAGCCGTGGCTGCTGGCCACGCGCCCGGATTGTATTTGCGTGCAGGAACTCAAGGCCCAGGCGAGCGACATGCAAGACCGCTTCGAAGTGCTCGCCGGGTTGAAAGGGCACTTTCAGTTTGCCGAGAAAAAGGGCTATTCCGGCGTCGGCATCTACACCCGCCATGAACCCAGCGATGTCGTCATCGGTTTTGATGCGGGGGAATTCGATGCCGAAGGACGTCTGGTCGAGCTGCGTTTTGACACCCCGGCGCGCAAGCTGTCGATCCTGAGTGCCTACTTCCCCAGCGGCTCCTCTGGCGAGGACCGGCAACAGGCCAAGTACCGCTTTCTGGATGCGATCACCCCGCATTTGGCACGCCTGCAAAGCGAGCGCGAATTCATCCTCTGTGGCGACCTCAATATCGCGCACCAGCAAATCGACCTGAAAAACTGGCGCAGCAATCAGAAGAACAGCGGTTTTCTGCCAGAGGAACGCGCCTGGATGACGGCGCTGCTCTCTGCCGACGCAGTCGCGCCGCTGGTGGATGTTTACCGCCGCCTGCACCCGGATACGACCGATGCCTGCTACACATGGTGGAGCAACCGCGGCCAGGCCTGGGCCAACAACGTGGGGTGGCGGCTGGACTACCACCTGGCCACCGCACAGATTGCCGAGCAGGCACGCGAGGTGGCGATCTACAAGGACGAACGCTTCTCGGACCACGCGCCCGTCACGGTGGAGTATGCCCTGGCACTTTGACGCGCGTGCCAGGGGCTGGCGTCAGGTTTGCTCGAACGCAAATTTCTCGGTATCCACCTCGCGCTGACCACCCAGCGCATAGCGGTCGCCCTCGATGCGCTCGGGCGCAAACAGGGTGCCGAGCTCATCGAGCGTCACGGCATCGAGCGCGATCGCCGCGGCGCCCAGATTTTCCTGCAGGTGCGCGACGCGCGTGGTCCCCGGCAGCGCAACCACATGCTCGCCCTGATGCAGCAGCCAGGCCAGGGCCAGCTGCGCGCGCGTGCAGCCCACACGCTCGGCTACCGTCTGCAGGGGCGCGAGCAGACGGTGGTTGCGCGCGAACACCTGCGGGGCAAACCGCGGCATCTTCACGCGCAGGTCGGTGCCGGCAAGCCCGTCCACACCCGCCATCGCGCCGGTGAGAAAACCACGCCCGAGCGCGCTGAACGCGACGTAGGCAATACCCAGTTCGCGGCACGCAGCGAGCGTGCCGAGTTCAGCATTGCGCGACCAGAGCGAATATTCGCTTTGCAGCGCCGCGATCGGATGCTCGCGGTGCGCACGGCGCAGCGTTTGGACACCAACCTCCGACAGACCAAGCGCGCGGATCTTGCCTTCATCCTTGAGTCGCGCCATCGCACCCACGGATTCCTCGATCGGCACGCGCTTGTCCCAGCGGTGCAGGTAATACAGATCAATCACGTCGGTGCCCAGACGCTGCAGGCTGGCCTCGCAGTGACGCCGGATCGCCTCGGGGCGTCCGTCCATCACGCGGCGCAGCACGCCATCGTCGCCGGCCTCACCCGCCAGTCCACCCTTGCTCGCCAGCGTGATGTGCTGGCGATGCGGTTTCAGCACCGGGCCGACGAGCGATTCATTGGCGCCAAAGCCGTAGAGCGCAGCGGTATCAAACAACGTGACCCCGGCGTCCAGCGCTGCATGCAGCAAGGCCTTGGCCTGCGCCGCGTCGGCGCGCTGGCCATAGCCGTGGCTCAAGCCCATGCAACCGAGCGCAATGCTGCCGACGCTGAACGGCCCTATCGCCCTTGGGGGCAGGGAGACCTCAGGCATGCGCCACCTCTGCTTTGCCTGCGCCGGTGCTGGAGCCCGCACCCAGCCAGCCATCAAGCCTGGCGCCATCGGCCAGCAAGGCTTCGCTGCCGCCAAAATAGACGCTTCGCCCGCGCTCGAGCACCAGTGCGTTCTGCGTGATCGGCAAGATTTGCCGCGCATGCTGCTCCACCAGGATCACCGCCATGCTGCCCTCCAGCACCATGCCGTGGATGATGTGCAAAAGCTCCTGCGCGATCAACGGCGCCAGTCCCTCCAGCGGCTCGTCAAGCAACAGCATCCTGGGGTTGAGCATCAGCGCGCGGCCTATGGCCAGCATCTGGCGCTCGCCGCCTGAGAGCTGGTTGCCCATGTTGCCGCGGCGCTCGCGCAGACGCGGGAACACGCCGTACACGCGCTCCAGGGTCCAGGCCCCCGGCCGCGCCACCACCGTCAGGTTTTCCTCCACGGTGAGCGACTCGAACACGTCGCGCTGCTGCGGCACCCAGCCCAGGCCCAAGTGGGCACGCTGGTGGCTGGGCATGCGGGTGATGTCCACGCCGTTGAACGCAATGCGTCCGCGGCGCAAGCGCGTAGCACCCATCAGCGTGGTGAGCAGGGTGGTCTTGCCCATGCCGTTGCGCCCGAGCAGTGCCAGGCTGCCACCGGCGGCAATGCTGAAACTCTGGTCTTCGAGCACGATGGCGTCGCCATAGCCGGCCCAGACGCCCTCTACCTGCAGCAGATCAGTCATGCGCTTCTCCCAGATAGACCTCGCGCACCTTGGGATGGTTGGCGATGACGTCCGGCGTGTCTTCCAGCAGCAGGCTGCCTGAGACCAGCACCGAGATGCGTTCGGCAAAGCGGAATACCAGGTCCATGTCGTGCTCGATCAGGAGAATGGTCACCTCGCGCGGCAACTGCGCGATCACGTCAAACAGCTCGCGGCTTTCGCTGGTCGGCACACCCGCCGCGGGCTCGTCCAGCAGCAGCACCTTGGGGTGCTGCGCCAGCGCCAGCGCGATTTCGATCAGGCGCTGGCGGCCATAGGCCAGGTTGCGCGTCGTCTCGTAGGCATCCGGCAACAGACCCAGGCGCTGCAAGATGGCCGCCGCCTCGTCCACCGCCTCGCCGCGCGCTGCCAGCGGCTTGAACCAGCTCGCGCCCAGTCGCAGCCGCTCGCTGACCGACAGCGCCACCGATTCGAGCACCGTCATGTCGGCAAACAGCTGGTTGATCTGGAAGGTGCGCACCAGGCCGCGGCGGCAGCGCGCGTATTGCGCCATCGCGGTCACGTCCTGCCCAAGCAGCGTCACGCGGCCTTCGGTGGGCGCCAAGTAGCCCGTCAACAGGTTGATGAGTGTCGTCTTGCCGGCGCCATTGGGGCCGATGAGCGCATGGCGCGCGCCCGCCTCGACCTTCAGGCTCACATGGTCGGTGGCGACAAAACCGCCAAACCGGCGTACCAGGCCGTGGGTTTGCAGCACGGTGCTCATGCGCGCGCCTCCTGTTGGCGATTGTTCGCCTTCTGGCGCCGCGCCTCCTGCCATTTGGCGGCGGTGCCCAGAATGCCACCACGCGCAAACATCACCAGCAGCACCAGCGCCAGGCCGAGCCAGAACTGCCAGTACTGCGGATTCATGTCCGACAGGAAATGCTTGGCGACGATGAACACGATCGCGCCGATCAGCCCGCCATAGAGCCGCCCGGTGCCGCCAAGGATCAGGATCAGCAGCAGATCGGCGGAATTCTCGAAACCCAGCACCGAGAGCGAAACGAACTGGTTGGTCTGCGCCAGCACCGCGCCGGCCACGCCCGCGTAGGCCGCGCCCAGGGTGTAGACCGCCACCAGCCGATGGTTGACCGGCACGCCCAGCGCCGGCATGCGCTGCGCGTTCATCTGAATGCCGCGCAGGCTCTGGCCGAACGGCGAATGCACGATGCGCCGCGCCACCCAGAACAGCACGAAGAGCACCACCACGGCATAGACATAGCCGGTACGGCCGAACAGGTCGAACGCGAACAAACCCAGGATGGGCTTGATCTCTATGCCCGGAATGCCGTCCACGCCGCCAGTGATGCTGCTGAACTTGTTCGCCAGCTCGTAGAGCATCAAGGCCACGCCCAGGGTCACCATCAGCCGCGCCAGGTCGCTGCCGCGCAGCAGCAGAAAGCTGCTCAGGAAGCCGAGGATGGCGGCGAAGACCGCCGCCAGCAACAGGCCGGTGAGCGGGTCGCCCATGCCGCGCATGCCCAGCAGCCCCACGGTGTACGCACCCACGCCGAAGAACGCAGCATGGCCGAGCGAAATGATGCCGGCGTAGCCGAAGATCAGGTCCAGCGAGAGTGCGAACAGGCTGGTGACCGCGATCTGGCTGAGCAGCAGGTAATTGCCGGGGAACAGAAAGTAGGCCGCGACCGGCAGGCACCAGAACAGGTATTCCAGCGGTCTCCAGCGCGCCGACTGGCGAAAGCGCTGCAGGGTTTCGTGCAAGGCCGCGGACTGGGCCGCCGGCATCGGGGATGTCACGGGAGAGCTCATGTCTGCGTCTCAGTGTTTGGCACGGCCGAACAGGCCTTGCGGGCGGAAGATCAGGATCACGACCATGATCGCGTAAATGATGAAGGCGCCGATCTGCGGCAGGTAGTACTTGCCGGCGACATCGGCCACGCCCAGCAGCAGCGCGGCCCAGAGCGATCCGAGGATGTTGCCGCTGCCGCCCACGGTGACGACGATGAGAAAGTAGACGAGGTATTTCACCGGGAATTCCGGATCCAGCCCCAGCATCTCCACGCCCAGCGCCCCTCCCAGCCCCGCCAGCGCCGAGCCGAGCGCGAAGGTCGTCATGAAGACGCGGCTCACATCGATGCCCAGGCCGCGCGCGGTGCGCTGGTTGTCTACCGCGGCGCGCAGGCGTGCGCCGAATGAGGTGCGGATCACCGACCACTGCAGCAGCGCCGCGACGATGATGCCGGCGATCACCAGGAACAGCCGGTAGACGCCGATGTCCACGCCTGGCAGGTGAATCTGCCCCGAGAGAAAGGCCGGCAGGTGCAGCGGCTGCTGGCGCGCACCAAAGAAGTAATGCGTCGCCGCCACGGCCATGAACACCAGGCCGAGCGAAAACAGCACCTGGTCCAGGTCCGACGCCTCGTAGAGTCGGCGGTACAGCAGCCGCTCCAGCACCACGCCGACCAGGGCCGGCACGATGATGGCGAACGGGATGGTCGCCAGAAAGGGCACGCCCCAATCGTTGAGCAGTACGACGCAGACGTAGCCGCCAACCATGGCGAACACGCCATGCGCCAGGTTGACGAAATTCATCAGCCCGAGCGTGACCGACAGGCCCACGCTGATGAGAAACAGCAGCATGCCAAAGGCGATACCGTCAAAAATGATCGTCATGGCGGTTCAGTCGATGGTTGCGCCCGGCAGCACGCGCTGCACACCACCGGGCAGGACACAGATTACTTCGCACCCTTGCCCGGGTCCTTGACGGCCGGGAAGGTGGCAAATTCGACGTTCTGCAGCGTGCCGTTCACGTTTTCCAGCTTGCGGATGTATTCGTTCTGGATCACATCACGCGTCTCGGGATCGATCTGCACCGGGCCGCGCGGGCTCACCCACTTCATGCCCTTGGCTGCCGCGACGAAGGCATCGCCACTGGCATCGCCCTTGGTCTGCTCCAGCACCTTGTAGATCAGCTGCATGCCGTCGTAGCCGCCGACCGACATGAAGTTGGGCCGGTCCTTGGGGAAGGCCTTGAGGTAGGCCGCGGTATAGGCCTTGTTCTCGGGCGAGTCATGCGCCTGCGAGTAGTGGAAGGCCGTGATCAGCCCCAGCGCCGAATTGCCCATCGCCGCCAGCTCGTTCTCGTCGGTCAGGTCGCCCGGGCCTATGGCCTGGATGCCGGCCTTCTCCAGCCCCAGCTCGCGGAAACCCTTCATCAGCGCCACCATGGAACTGCCCGGCGGCACGAAGGTGAACATGGCGTTGGCCTTGGAGTCCTTCACGCGCTCCAGGTAGGCGGCGTAGTCCGCCGTGTTGACGGGCGTGCGCACCTCGCCAACGATCTTGCCACCCAGCTCGGTAAAGGTCTTCTTGAACTGCTGTTCGGCGTCGTGGCCCGGGCCGTAGTCCGCCACCAGTGTGTAGGCGGTCTTGATGCCGTTTTCGGCGGCCCACTTGGCCATGGCCCAGGAGCCCTGCGGCAACGTCATCGAAACGCGCACGATATAGGGCGACTTCTCGGTGACCGAGGAGGTGGCCGCGTTCATCACGATCATCGGCACCTTGCCCTGCGTCGCCAGCGGCGCGGCGGAGAAAGCGTTGGGCGTGAGGTCAAAACCGGCGAGGATGTCCACCTTGTCGTTGACCAGCAGCTCCTGTGCCACGCGCTTGGCCACCTGCGGCGCCATGCCGGTGTCGTCCTTGACGATGAGCTTGACCTTGCGCCCCGCCACCGTGTCGCCATGCTCGGCCATGTAGACGTCGATGCCGTGCTTGATCTGCTTGCCGTAGTCGGCAAACGGACCGGACACCGACAGCACCAGACCTATGGTGAGATCCTTGGCCTGCACCAGGCCGGCCGTGGCCAGCGCAGTCGCCAGCAGCGTGGTCTTGAGAATGGTCTTTGCAAATTGCATGGAAGTCTCCTGGGGTGGGTAAATCGAGGGGATCAGTGCGCCAGTTGGCGCTCCAGATCGTGCAGTACCTGGTAGCAGGCAAACACGCTTTGCACGCTGGCATTGGGCTCGCGCCCTTCGCGGATGGCGGCGAAGAATTCGCGGTCTTGCAGCTCGATGCCATTCATCGACACTGCTACCTGACTGACGTCTATTTTCTCTTCCTTGCCGTTGACCAGATCGTCATAACGCGCGATGTAGGTGCCGGTGTCGCCGATGTAGCGAAAGAACGTGCCCAGTGGCCCGTCGTTGTTGAAGCTCAAGGACAGGGTGCAGATCGCGCCATTGGCCGCCTTGAGCTGGATGCTCATGTCCATGGCGATACCCAGCTGAGGGTGGATCGGCCCCTGTAGCGCGTTGGCCTGGACGATGGGACTGCCGGCCTGCCAGGCAAACAAATCCACCGTGTGCGCCGCGTGGTGCCACAGCAGGTGATCGGTCCAGGAGCGCGGCTGGCCGAGTGCGTTCATGTTGCTGCGGCGAAAGAAATAGGTCTGCACGTCCATCTGCTGGATATGAAACTCGCCCGCCGTGATTTTTTTGTGCACCCACTGGTGGCTGGGGTTGAAGCGGCGCGTGTGGCCAACCATCGCCACCTTGCCGCTTTTCTTTTGCGCTTCCAGCACCTTTTGCCCATCGGCCAGGCTGTCGCACAGCGGGATCTCCACCTGCACATGCTTGCCGGCCTGAAGGCACTGGATGGCCTGCGCGGCATGCATCTGCGTCGGGGTGCAGAGAATCACCGCGTCCACCTCGGGCAGCGCCAGGCTGTCGGCCAGATCGGTGCTGACATGCGCGATGCCATATTTGGCGGCCACCTCTCGCGTCTTGTCCAGATCACGGCTGACCAGCGAGACCACCTGCACGCCGTCGATGTTTCTGATGCCGTCCAGATGCTTGATGCCAAAGGCGCCGGCACCCGCCAGCGCCACTCGGATAGGGGAATTCATGACTCTTCCTTTGATAGCTGTTCGCGCTTGTTTATCAAGCGCTCAAGCCTGATTTTGCAAGATGAGGTGGCCCACGGCGGTGTTCGAGGCCGGCACATGGTAGAAGCGGTGCAGCACCTTGGGCAGCGGCTTGGCGCAATCCACATCCGCCATCGCGCCGCGCGCGATCAGCCACATCACCAGCTCGATGCCTTCGCTGCCGGCCTCGCGCACGTATTCGATGTGCGGGATCTCCGACAGACCCACCGGGTTCTCGATCAGCAGATCAAGGAAGCGGTTGTCCCATTCCTTGTTGATCAGCCCGGCGCGCGCGCCCTGCAGTTGGTGGCTCATGCCGCCGGTGCCCCAGATCTGCACGTTCAGGTTCTCGTCGTAGCTCTCGATGGCCTTGCGGATGGCGCGGCCCAGGTTCAGGCAGCGCTGGCCCGAGGGCACGGGGTACTGCACCACGTTGACGGCCAGCGGGATCACCGGGCAGGGCCAGGCGTCCTTCACCGGGTCTTTCTCGCCGCACATCAGCGACAGCGGCACGGTGAGGCCGTGGTCCACGTCCATCTTGTTGATGATGGTCAGGTCAAAGTCCTGCTGGATCACGCTTTGCGCGATGTGGCTCGCCAGTTCGGGGTGGCCGATGACTTTGGGCACCGGGCGCGGGCCCCAGCCTTCGTCGGCCACCTGGTATTCGGCGGCGGTGCCAAGCGCGAAGGTCGGAATCATGTCCAGGCTGAAGGCCGTGGCGTGGTCGTTGTAGACCAGCAGAATCACGTCGGGCCGGTTCTCCTTGAGCCACTGGCGCGAGAAGTCGTAACCGGCAAACAGCGGCTGCCAATAGGGCTCGCGGGTCTTGGAGAGGTCCATCGCCGCGCCTATGGCCGGTACGTGCGAGGTATAGACGGATGCGGAAATATGTGCCATGTCAGTGCCCTTTCGCCGCGTGGCCCTGGGGCTGGTGCTGCGGCTGCGCATCGCCGTCCTCCCCCAGGTATCGGTTGCCCTCGGCCGAGCGCCCGCCCGCGACCATCATGGCGCGGTATTCGTCCTCGGTCATGCCGGTCATCGAGCCCGCCATCTGCTGGAAGCTCAGCCCATCGGTGGCGCCGATGCGCGCGAGAAAGTAGATGTTGCCGCCGGTGCGCATGCACCAGTTGAGGTCGCGCGCCAGCACCGCCTTTTTCTGTTCTTCCGTCATCGCCCATTCATCGAGATAGGCACGCTCGTTCGCCTTGAAGCGCTGGCGGTTCTCGGGCTTCATCAGCGAGACACAGAACTGGTTGAGCCAGTAGCCTTTGCGCGATTGCTCGGCATCGAAAATGATCGTGCCGGGCACATCGAGGTAGGGTTTTTCGAGGGCCATGGAACTGCTCCTTTCTCAAGTCTCTTCAAGCCTCTTCAGGCCAGTACAGCCGCATCGGGTTGGCCACCAGCAGCGCCTGCTGCAAAGCCGGCGTCGGTGCGATGTGCGGGATGAAGTCCACCAGCAGACCATCATCGGGCATATGGTTCTTCAGGTTCGGGTGCGGCCAGTCGGTGCCCCAGAGCACGCGGTCGGGGAACTGCTCGACCACGCGGCGCGCAAACGGCACCACGTCGCGGTAGGCATTGGGTTCACCGCCGAGCGCCGGCGGGCCGCTGACCGACAGGCGTTCGGGGCAGCTCACCTTGCTCCAGATGTTGTCGTGCTCGCGCATGAACTGCAGGAACAGGCCGAATTCGTCGCTGTCCACCCCTTTGCTCACGTCCGGGCGACCCATGTGGTCGACCACCACCGTGGTCGGCAGCGCGGTGAAAAAATCCCACAGCTCAGGCAGGTCGACCGCCTCGAAATAAATCACCACATGCCATCCCAGCGGCTGGATGCGCGCGGCGATGTCCATCAGCTCGTCCCTGGGCGTGAAGTCCACCAGCCGCTTGACGAAGTTGAAACGCACGCCGCGCACGCCCGCTTGGTGCAAGTGCTGCAGTTCTTCATCGGTGATGCTGCGCTTGACCGTGGCCACACCCCGCGCCTTGCCATCCGATGCCTGCAACGCATCCACCAGCGCGCGGTTGTCCGCGCCGTGGCAGGTAGCCTGCACGATGACGTTGCGCGCAAAGCCCAGGTGATCGCGCAGCGCGAAGAGCTGGGCTTTGCTCGCGTCGCAGGGCGTGTACTTGCGCTCGGGCGCATAGGGGAATTCGTCGCCGGGGCCAAAGACATGGCAGTGCGCATCGACGCTGCCTGCGGGCAGCTCAAAGCGCGGTTTGCTCGGGCCCTGGTACCAGTCCAGCCAGCCGGGGGTTTTTTCAAAAGTGCTCATGCGTCAGATTCCTTGAGGTGGGAAAGCAGCCGATCGGCCTCGATGCGCCAGTCGCTGCTGCGGGCAAAGCCGGGCGCGCCGCGCTCGCCGAAGACACCTTCGTCGGCCAGGTTCGCCATCCACGCCTGGCGCTCGGCGGCGCCCTGGGCGATCCAGGACGGCATGCCGACATCGCGTACGGTGCGGGCGGATTCGAACATCTCTTCACTCCGCCGGCGGCCATGCTCGATCACGCGCTGAAAGAAGTACGCCCCCTGCTTCTCCCAATCGATGCCGGGAAAGGTTTCCGCCAGCGAGGCCAGAACCGCATCTTCCACGCCGTAGTGGCGCGCAGCGGTGAAGCTCTCTATCACCATCGCCTCCAGCCCCTTGATCATCACGCTGCGGCACATCTTGGTAGCCGAGGCGACGCCGAGCTGCTCGCTGGCCACCCTGGCGGCAAAACCCAGCGGCTTGATTTTTTCAGCCAGCGCCGCCGCATGCACGCCCCCCAGCAGCAGCGGCACCTGGATGCGGTACGGCGGCACGCTGGTCATCACCGCACCTTCGACGTAGCGCCCGCCCGCGCCGTCGATCAACGCGGCGGCCTGCTGCTTGGCACCGGGCGAGGCGGAGTTGAAGTCGAGATAAAACGCAGCGTCGCGCATCGCTGCGGCGCAGGCCTGCGCCGCAGCCAGCGTCTGGCTGGCGGTGACGGCACAGACGATGAAATCGCTGCCCGCGGCGAGTTGCGCATGGCTGTCCGCCAAGGCCACGCCATACTGGCGGGCATGGGCGCGCAGCGGCGCAGCATCCGCACCCGCCAGCTTCAGGTCGTATGCCGCGACCGCCACCCCCTGCGCACGCAGGTCTTCGGCCAGGATGCGGCCGACCTCGCCGTAGCCGACGAGACCAATGCTCCAATCACGTGCTAACGCAGTCATGGCAAGCGCTTGCAGCTCTAATCAATGTAGCGCAGACCGGCCTTGGCCAGACCTTCGCGCATCTTGTAGTAATCGAGCCCGAGCACGCCGCTGGCGAAAGTCTCGCGCTTGCTGCTTTCGTTGGCCTCGCGCTTTTGCGCCGCCGCAAGCGTCGCCTCTGCCCTCTCGCGCGGCACGCAGACGATGCCGTCGTCATCGGCCACGATCACGTCGCCCGGGCGCACCCACATGCCGGCGCAGACGATGGGGATATTCACCGAGCCCAGCGTCGCCTTGATGCAGCCCTTGCTGCTGATGGCCTTGCTCCAGACCGGGAAATGCATCTCGTGCAGCGTGCGCACGTCGCGCACGCCGGCATCGATGATCAGCGCACGCGCACCCTGCGCCTTGAAGCTGGTCGCCAGCAGGTCGCCGAAGTAACCATCGGTGCACTCGCTGGTCACCGTTGCCACGACGATGTCACCGGGCCGGATCTGCTCGGCCGCGACGTGCAGCATCCAGTTGTCGCCAGGCTGCAGCAGCACCGTCACCGCCGTGCCCGATACCTGTGCACCCTCGAAGATCGGCCGCATATAGGGTTTGAGCAGGCCGACGCGGCCCATGGCCTCATGCACCGTGGCGGCGCCGAAATGCGCCAGCGCGTCGGCCGTGACGCGATCGGCGCGCTCGATGTTGCGATACACCACACCCAGTTCGTACATTTTCAACTCCGTTTCCGTTTCTCCCTCCCCCTCTGGAGGAGGGTTGGGGTGGGGGCGAGCACCTGGCGCTTCGCCCCGCAAGCCCCCATCCCTGCCTTCCCCCAAAAGGGGGAAGGAGTGCTCACTCACAAACCGCGCGCCTTCAGCCGCGCATCCAGGCGCGTGAACACGCGCCGCGCGTTGCCCTCGTAGACCTGGTGCTTTTCCTCGGCGCTGAGGTTTTGCGTCGCCTCGACATAGCGCTTGGTGTCGTCGTAGTAATGGCCCGTTTGCGGATCCACGCCGCGCACCGCGCCAATCATTTCACTGGCGAACAAGATGTTCTTCGCCGGGATCACCTCGGTCAGCAGGTTGATGCCCGGCTGGTGGTAGACGCAGGTGTCAAAGTAGATGTTGTTCAGCAAATGGGTGTCGAGCAGCGGCTTTTTCAGCTCTTGTGCCAGGCCGCGGTAACGCCCCCAGTGGTAAGGCGCGGCACCACCGCCGTGCGGAATCAGGAACTTGAGCGTCGGGAAATCGTTGAACAGATCGCCCTGGATGAGCTGCATCACCGCCGTGGTGTCGGCATTGATGTAGTGCGCGCCAGTGGTGTGAAAGCAGGCGTTGCACGAGGTCGAGACGTGGACCATGGCCGGCAGGTCGTACTCCACCATTTTTTCGTAGATCGGGTACCAGGCGCGATCGGTCAGCGGCGGGCTGGTCCAGTGCCCGCCGGACGGATCGGGGTTGAGGTTGATGCCGACCGCACCGTATTCCTTCACGCACTTTTCCAGCTCTGGAATGCAGCTGGCGGGATCGACACCGGGCGACTGCGGCAGCATGGCCACCGGCACGAAGTGGTCGGGAAACAGCTCACTCACACGATGGCAGAGCTCGTTGCAGATCGCCGCCCAGGTGCTCGAGGTCTCGAAATTGCCGATGTGGTGCGCCATGAAGCTGGCGCGCGGGCTGAACAGCGTGAGGTCCGAACCGCGCTCGCGCATCAGGCGCAGCTGGTTGGTCTCGATGCTCTCGCGGATGTCGTCGTCGCTGATCTTCAGCTCCGACACCTTGGGTTGCAGGCTCGGGTCCTTGAGCGCGGCGACTTGGCGGTTGCGCCATTCGCCCAGCGCGGCCGGCGCCGTGGTGTAGTGGCCGTGGACGTCAATGATCATGGGGCAAACCTTTCCAGAAAATACCGAATTCGTGTCCGGGTTCACACCGGCCGCATGCCGTGGCGCTGCTTGGCCGCCGCGGCCGTATCGCTGGCCAGAAACGCCAGAAACTGCCGCGCGCTGGCCGCATCACGGCAGCCGGTGACCAGGGCGCTGGAGAACACCGTGTCGATCGCGACGGCCGCAGGCATCTCGCCCACCACGGTGATGCCGGGCAGGTGCAGCAGCTCACTCAGTTGCTGAAATCCCAGGCTGGCCTCGCCCTGCGCCACCAGCTGCCCCACGGGCAAACCAGGGCGCGCCTGCACCAGGCGGTGCTCGAGCTGCTCGCGCAGGCCCCAGCGCTCGAACAGGCGCAGCAGCGCCTTGCCGCTCGGCCCGGTGGAGTAGCCGATGCCGGGCGCTGCCATCACCGCCGCCTTGAGCGCCGCCTCGCTGGCGATGTCCGGCAGCGGCGCACCTGCACGCACCGCGATGGCGGTGCTGGAACGCACCCAGTCCACCCG
This sequence comes from Comamonas sp. SCN 65-56, assembly GCF_001724135.1. Taxonomy (GTDB): domain Bacteria; phylum Pseudomonadota; class Gammaproteobacteria; order Burkholderiales; family Burkholderiaceae_C; genus Comamonas_C. The sequence goes on from NZ_MEDS01000025.1 coordinate 274,532, forward strand.
GCTGCCAGCAACCGCATGGCCGCTTGCCATCAACTGCTCTATCGCATCGCTCGCCAGCAGCACGATGTCCAGCGCCTCGCCGGCCTGCACGCGGCGCGCGGCGTCGACACCACCGACCGACTCCACCGCCACCGGGCGGCCACCGCCGTCCTGCCAGGTCTGCGCCAGATCCGCCAGCACGCCACGCGTAGCCATGGAGGAAATGGCAAGCAAAGCGGCGGGGGCGTCAGCAGTCATGTCAACGAGAGTGGTGGGCGTCTCAGGCATTGTGGACACCGCAAGCCCTGCGAACAAGTCAATACCTGCACTACCAGATAGAACAAATCGGCATAACAGAAGGTAGGATGGCAGCCGTCACACCGCCCATCTCCAAGCTGCATCGATGGATCTCAAACAGCTCGAAACCTTTGTCCGCGTCGCCGAGCTCGGCAGCTTCACCCGCGCGGCGCAGTCGCTGGACATGGCGCAGCCCGCGCTCAGCCGCCAGGTGCGGGCGCTGGAGCTGGAGCTGCGCGAAACCCTGTTCACCCGCACCGGCCGCGGTGTGGTGCCGACCGACGCCGGCCTGCGCCTGCTGGAGCACGGCCACGCCATCTTGCAGGGTGTGGCGGCGGCGCGCGCCGATCTGCTCAGCCGCCGCGGCGAGCCGGTCGGGCGAGTCACCGTGGGCCTGCCGCCCAGCCTGGCACGGCGGCTCACGCCACTCTTGATCGAACGCTTTCGACGCGAGCTGCCCAAGGCGCAGCTGGAGATCGTCGAGGCTTTTTCCGTCACCATCGCCGAATGGCTGGGCAACGCGCGCATGGATCTGGGCCTGGTCTATTCACCCACCACGCACCCGCAGATCGAAGCCAGCCCGGTGCTCGAAGAGCGGCTGTGCCTGATCGGCCCCGCCGGCAGCCTGCCCGCCAGCGGCGGCGTGGCGTTTGCCGAGCTGCCGCGCTACCCGTTGGTGATGCCCCAGCGCGGGCAGATCTTTCGCAAGCTGATGGAGGCGCAGGCCACGCTCTCGCAGATCAAGCTGGACGTGGTCTGGGAGGTCTCCAGCGTGCCGGTGATCCTCGACCTGGTGCGCGCCGGCCACGGCTTCGCGGCGCTCACCGACAGCGCGCTGCACGGCCAGATGGCCAGCAACGGTCTGGCCGAGGCGCCCATTCATTCGCCGCACATCGTCAGTACCCTGTGCGTGGTGCAACCCGCCAGCCGCCGCGCCACGCCGCTGGCACGCCGCACCGCCGAGCTGCTGCGCCAGCTGAGCCTGCGGGTGTGTGCGGTGGAAAGCGGGCAGTAGGCGGCGAGCCAAGTGGCTAGGGCGCGCCTGCGGCTTGCGCAGCCTGCGCGGCAGATGCGTGCCGCTGCAACGCACCGGGGTAGTGCAGGTTCACATACTGCTCGGTCGCCGTCTCCACGGCGGGCAGGTTGTCGTGCAGCTTGTGCAGCAGCGCAATCAGCGCTTCGCGTTCACTACCATCCAGGACCGAGAGAAAGACGCGCTCACGCTCTAGGGCGACATGGCGGATTTGATCGTGCAGCGCACGTCCCTCATCGGTCAATTTGGCAACGCGCAGGCGGCCGTCTCTGGCGTCAAGCGCGAACTCGATCAGACCGCGGCTGTGCATGCTCTTGAAGCAGCGGCTCACCGACGCCTTGTCCATGCCGATCACGCGCGTCACGCGCTGAGCCGAAACCTCGCGTTCGGCGGCGATCAGCACCAGGCAGCGCCAGATTTCGATGCCGATGTCGAACACGCGCAGATAGTGGTAGGACGCACCGCGCGAGAGCTTGGCAGCAATCCAGGTGAAATACGCCGGCACGTAGCGCTCAAGGTCGATGACTTCACCAGGCTCCATGGCCGTGGTCGTGGGGAGGGTCTTTCGCTGGCGGGTCATGGCGCAAATTGTATTGAGCGCGTCAGCCGTCGGGCGTGGCCAGTGAACGCAGCGCCAGCGCGGGATCGCAGGCGCGCTCCGCTGCGGGCGAAACGCCTGCTTCCAGCAGTTTGCGCGCGCCCATGTGGTCTGCCGGCGCATTCACGGATTCGACGCAGCGCAGCTCCCCTTGCTCGTAGTGCAGCAGTGAAAAACTGGTTTCGTCCTTGCCTGGCCTGCGCCAACAGCTCCCGTTTTTGGGAAGAAGCCCCGCCATCTGGATACGCAGACTACCCTGTTCGGTCCAGAACCAGGGGACGGCCTGGTAGGTCTGCGGCTGATCCAGCATCGTCGCGGCCGCCACCTTGGCCTGGTCGTTGGCGTTCTGCACCGATTCCAGCCTGAGCGCACCTGAGGCCCTGAGCCCCGGGAACAGGGCGCAGTCGCCAATGGCCAGGATGGCCGGGTCGCTGGTGCGCATGCTGGCGTCCACGGCGATGCCGTTGCCGCACTCCAGTCCGGCGACCTCGGCCAGCGTCATCTCCGGTAGTGCGCCTATGCCCAGCAGCAGCTGGTCCACCGGCTGCTGCACCCCGTTGACCCGCAGGGACACGAGCCGGTTCGCTTCGATCCTGAAATCGTCCACGGTGGCGCCGAGCTGCACCTCGATCCCGCTGGCGCGGTGCGACTGCAGCACATGCGCAGCCAGTTCGGCCGAGGCCGAACGCATCAGCAGCCGCGGGGCGGCTTCCAGCACCCGCACCTGCTTGCCCAGTGCCTGCGCCGTGGCCGCCACCTCTAGTCCGATGAAGCCGCCGCCGAGCACCATCAAATGCTGCATCGCGGGCAGCTGCTCGCGCAGCCGCAGGGCGTCGGCGGCGTTGCGCAAGACGAGGACGTTATCCAGATCCGCATGCAGGTGCGGGAGCTGGCGCGCTCGCGTGCCGGTGGCCAGCACCAGCCACTGGTAGTGCAAGGTAGCGCCGGAGCGCAGGCGCAGCGTGCGTGCGTGCCGATCGATGGCGATGGCCGGATCGGCCTGGTGCACACGGATGCCTGCCTGCGCGTACCAGGCCGCGCTGCGGTGCAGCTGCGGCGTTTCCTCGGGGTGCTTGACGTAGCTCTTGGACAGCGGCGGGCGGTGGTAGGGCAGATCGGCTTCCTCGCAAACCAGGTCGATCCGCACCCCCTGGTGGCTGGTCGCCAGGCTGGCGCACAGCTGCGCGCCGGCGTGCCCGCCACCGACGATCACGATGGAGTCGGGGCCGTTCATCGCGCGCTCATTGCTGCGTTTCGGGCAGGCGCACGACGATGCCGTCAAGCGCCGCGTTCATCTTGATCTGGCACGACAGCCGGCTGGTGGCGCGTCGCTCGGAGGCGGTGCATTCGAGCATTTCCAGCTCGTTGGCCAGCGGGGCGGACAACTTGTCCGCCCAGGCTTCGTCGACATAGACATGGCAGGTGGCGCACATCGCGGAGCCCCCGCACTCGCCAACGATGCCATCGAGCCCGGCGTGGGTCGCGGTCAGCATCACGCTGTCGCCGTCATGGGCCTGCAGCGTGGTGGTTTCGCCGCTCGGCGAGATCAAGTGAATGGCTGACATGAATATCTCCTGACGATGGTGGGAGCGTTAGGCTGCAACGAGCCGTACCGGAAGGGTGTCGAAGGCACGCAAGGTGTTGTTCAGGCGGCGCGAATGCGGCCCGGCAAACTCGATACGCTTGACGCGTTTGGCCAGAGCCGTGAGGATCAATTCACCCTCCAGGCGCGCAATCGCCTGGCCAACGCAGCCATGGATGCCGGTGCCGAAGGCGGTGTGTCCAACGGGCTTGCGAGCAATGTCGTAGGTGTCGGCATTGGGCCACTTGCGCGGATCCCGGTTGGCAGACGCCAGCATGCACAAAACCTTGGTTTGCGCCTGGATCGGGATACCCGCAATCTCGCAATCGGTGTTGGCGGTGCGAAAGAAGGTCTGCACCGTGGATTCCCAGCGCAGCGCTTCCTCGAAGGCTTGACGCGCCAGCGATGGATCGGCGTGCAGCTTGGCGTATTCCTCGGGGTGATGGGCGAGCGCATAGATGGCATTGCCCAGGCTGTTGATCGTCGTGTCCAAGCCGGCGGAAAGCAGCGAGCGCACCAACATCGGCGCTTGCTCCATCGTGATCTCGCCGGCTTCGGCGGCTTGCCAGATCTGGTCACCGAAGCCGCCGGGACGCAAGTTCGCGCGGTCGCATTGCTGCATGATCCACTGGGTCACGGGGATCACGCGTTCAACCGATTTTTCGAACACCTCATTGCGCGGCCCCATGGAGTTGAACACCATGTCGCCGTAGAGCAGGAGGTTCTCACGCCCTTGTGCCGCTATGCCGATCGAGTCGGCGAAGACCTTCAGCGGGAAGGGGTTGGCCACCTCGGCCATCCAGTCAATCGAGCCATTGGCCTGGTTGCGCTCCAGCGCCTGATCCAGCACGCGCTCCGCCTCGGCGGCAAAGTCTGCGCGAATCTGCATCACGGTCTTGGGGCTCATCACGCGCGAGAGGATTGCCCGGGTGGCGGTATGCAGTGGCGCGTCGGCTTCCAGAATCAGGCTCTTGGGACGAAACGGCTCTTCGGTGTTGAAGTTCGCCAACCCCACGCCGGCGCCGGAAATGAAGGTCTGCGCGTTGTTGAAGACGGCATGGATTTCCTGGTGGCGGGCGCAGACCACGACCGTGGGATAGGCCTTCAGGCGCACCACCGGCCCGGTGTCGCGCATCAAGGTGTGCATCGGGTAAGGGTCGGCGAGGTTTTCCGGCGCATAGGGGTCAACGTCGAGGACCGGGATATCGCTGTGCTCGTTCATGGTGTTCCTTTCAATCTCAGGAGTGAGAGACGCCCACCAGGCGTCCCAGGGCTTCGGCGTCCTGCCGCAACTGCTCGGCAGGCCCGTCATGGATGACCTTGCCGCGCGAGAGCACCACGGCGCGATCGGTTTGCTGCAGGGCTTCGCGCACCTGCTGCTCGACGATGACCAGTGTCAAATCGCGCTCGCTTACCATGCGACTGAAGGCGCGCAGCAGTTCCTGGCGGATCAGCGGTGCCAGGCCTTCCAGCGGCTCATCCAGCATCAGCAGGCGCGGGCGACCCAGCAGCGCGCGGGCGACCGACACCATCTGCTGTTCGCCGCCGCTGAGCTGAGCGCCACCGTTGGCACGGCGCTCGGCCAGCCGGGGAAACAGGTCGTAGGCTTCATCGAGCGCCTGTCGGCTTCGGTGCTTGAGGCCGGCCAACAGGTTCTCCTCCACCGTCAGAGACGGGAAGACATCCCGTGTCTGCGGCACCAGGCCGAGCCCGCGCATGGCGCGCTGCGGCGTGCTCAGACCGCTCACATCTTCACCCTCGAAGCGGATCTGTCCGCCTTGCAGTTGCGCCAGCCCCATCACGGTGGCCAGCGTCGTGGTTTTGCCAACGCCGTTGCGCCCGATCAGCGCCAGCTTCTCGCCGTGCTGCACCGTCAGGCTCAGGCCGTCGAGCACCGTCACCGGGCCGTAGCCCGCGACGACATTGGAGAGTTCGAGCAAAGGTGTCGCCACGGTCAATCTCCCAGGTAGGCGCTGCGCACGACCGGGTCGGCCTGGATGTCGGCGGGCGTGCCGCTGGCAATCACCGCGCCCTCGGCCAGCACCACGATGCGCCGCGCCAGGCGAAACACCAGATCCATGTCGTGCTCGATGATCAGGACAGCAAGCTCTGGCGGCAGTGCATCGAGCGCGGCCAGCAGGCGCGCGCCTTCGCCTTGGGGCACGCCTGCCATCGGCTCGTCCAGGAGCAAGACCTTGGGCTTGAGCGCCATGGCCAGTGCCAGCTCCACCAGGCGCTGCTCGCCGTAGGCCAGCCTCTCGGTCGGCCAGGCGGCTCTCTCACCCAAACCGAGCGCATCCAGAATGCCTTGCGCCTCCTGCGCCAGCAATGGGTAGTCGTCAATCGAGCGCCAGAAGCGCCCGGTCAGGTCGGAACGCTCGAACAGCGCCAACTCCACCTGACGCCTGACCGCCAGATGCGGTGCCAGCGTGGTGATCTGAAAGGTGCGCACCAAACCCTTGCGCACGCGCTCGGCCTGGCTCAGACCGGTCACGTCGTGCGATTGCAGGTGCACTGAGCCACTGCTGGGCGCGACCGTGCCGCTGATCTGGTTGACCAGCGTGGTCTTGCCCGCACCATTGGGGCCAATCAGCGCCAGGCGGTCACCGCGCGCCAGTTGCAGCGACACATCGCGCGTGACATGCAAGCCACCGTAGTGCTTGTCCAGGTGCCTGACCTCCAGCACGACCGCGCTCATGCTGTCCTCCGTGCCTGAAACCGCAGCCACAGCGCCCGCCATTGACGCGGCGGAAAGATCACCACGATCATCAGCGCGCCACCAATCACGAACAGCCAGTGGTAGGGATTGATCGATGCGGCCGTGTGGTGCAAGAGCGTGAAGACCACGGCGCCGATCACGGCTCCATTGAGCGTGCCGGTGCCGCCCAGAATCAGCATCACCAGAATCTCCGCCGACAGCGCAAACGACAGACTGTCCAGCGCCACGATTCCGTTGATCTGCGCCGACAGCGCCCCGGCGACACCGGCCAGCGCGCCGGCAAACACGTACATGCCCAGCAGGCGCTTGAACACCGGCGTGCCCAGGGCCGCCATGCGCGCGCGGTTTTCGTGGACGCCGCGTACCGCCAGACCAAACGGCGACTGCACCAGGCGCTTGGCGAGCCAAAAACCGATGCCCAGCACGGCGATGACGTAGAGCGCGCCGATACGCCCTTCCAGATCGAACTCGAAGACGCCGAACAGAGGCGACATCGTGAAATTGCTCAGCCCGTCGTCCCCACCCGTCCACGGGCGCATCTTCTGGGCCAGGTTCGCGCAGATCTGCACCACCGCCACGGTCAGCATGAGGAAGGTAAACCCCTGGTAGCGCAGGAGAAACAGGCCAGTGATCAACGCCAGGCTCGCGCCCACCCCCATGGCAACGACCAACCCCAGCAAGGGATCTCCGGAAACGCGCCCGGCAAAAATGCCTGCCGCATAGGCACCCACGCCGAAGAAGGTGCCATGACCCAGGGTGGCGAGCCCCGCGACGCCTACCACCAGATCGAGCGATACGACGAGCAGCGCCATGATGGCAATGTGGCTGAGCAGCCCCAGCTGGTCGGGAAACAAGACCCAGGCCAGCCCGGCCACGATCACCGTGAGCAAGGGTGCACGCCAGGCGGGCGCCTGTGCCAGCGCATTCGCCGAACGAAAAGAAAATAGCTGCATGCGCTTTACCGCCTCAAAAGGCCATTGGGCCGCCAGACGAGCAACAGAGCCATGGCGACGAAGAACGCAATCGAGCCCCAGCCCTCGGTGAAATAGTTGGTCGCCGTCTCCAGCATGCCCAGCAAGACGGCAGCGGCCAGCGCCCCCATCAGGCTGCCCATGCCGCCCACGGCCACCACCACCAGCACCAGCACCAGGTACTTGAGCGCGTAATAAGGCTCCAGCGGCATCAGCTCCGCGCCGAGGACACCGCCGAGCGCCGCCAGCCCCGCGCCAAAGGCAAAGGTGGCGCACTGCACGACCCGGATGGGAATGCCCAGCGTGGCCGCCGTGGCCGGGTGATCGACTGCCGCACGCAGCCAGACACCAAAACGCGTCTTGCCGATCACCTGCGCCGACAGCAGCGCCACGGCTATGCCCACGAGCACCACGACGATGCGTTGCACCGGAATCACCCGGAACCCGAGATCCACCGATGCCGTCAGCGCTGCCGGCAGGGCAATGAGCTGCACCTGAGGGCCGGCAATGGCATTGATCGTCGCGATCAAGACGTAGGTCAGGCCGAAGGTGAACAGCACCTGGTCAAGCTCGGAGCGCCGGTAAAGATGGCGCAGGATCAACGCTTCCAGCACTGCGCCCACCAGCGCCGTCACGACCAGGGCGAGTGGCAGCGCAACGAAGAACGACCAGTCCCACTCGCGCGTCAGCGCTGCCGTGAGGTAGCCGCCGATCATGGCGAAAGCGCCATGCGCCAGGTTGATGAAACGCATCAACCCCAGCGTGATGGACATGCCGACGGCGATGATGAAGAGCACCATGCCGTAGGTCAGCCCATCGATCAGGATGTTTCCAAGCAATTGCATGGCCAGCGTATCCGGGTCGTTCGATGTGGACGGCGCTTATTTACCGAGGCCGTGGTCCGTCTGATCGCCGAAATCCACGATTTCCTTGTTGACCAGTTCGTTGCCGGCACGCTCCACCTCGCGCAAATAGACATGCTGCGTGATATGGCGGGTCTGTGGATCGATGTGCACCGGGCCGCGCGGGCTCTCCCACTTCAGCGCCTTGGCGGCCTCCAGCGCCTTCGCACCGTTCTTCTTGCCATCGGTGGCGGCAATCATCTTTTCGATGACATGCATGCCGTCCCAGGCACCTACCGAGGCGTAGTTGGCCACGGCGTTCTTGTCCTGCTTGGCCAGCGCCGCGATGAAGGTCCGGTTCGCCTGCGAATCGTGCGCGGCCGAGTAGTGAAACGATGTTTTCAGCCCCAGCGCCGCGTCGCCGAACTTCTGCAGATCGAACTCGTCCATCTCGGCGGTGGCGAGAAACTGGATACCCGCCTTGGCAAGACCGTTCTCGTTATAGCTCTTGACGAAGCCGAGATTGGGTGGGCCACCCGGCAAAAAGGTGTACACCGCCTGCGCGCCACTGGCCTTGATGCGCTGGATGAAGGGGCCAAAGTCGTTGGTCGCCATCGGCATGCGAATCGACTCCACCACCGTGCCGCCGCTCTTGGTGAATTCGGCTTTCCAGGCGGTCTCTGCATCGATGCCGGGACCGTAGTCCATCACCGCCGTCGCCACCTTGGTGATACCGTTTTTTGCCGCCCACTGCGCCAGCGGCACGGTCACCTGCCACAGGGTGTAACTGGTGCGCAGAAAGTACGGGCTCTTCTCGGTGATGGAAGACGTGGCGGCGTTGAAGATCACGGTCGGCGTCTTCGCCTGGGTAATCAACGGGGCAATGGCCATCGCGTTGGGTGTGAACACCAGCCCGCCGAGGTAATCCACCTTGTCCTTGACCAAAAGCTCTTGCACCAGGGTTTTGGTTTGCCCGGGGTTGGGGCCGCCGGTGTCGCGATAGATCAGTTCCACCTCCTTGCCCGCGAACTTGCCGCCCTGGCTTGCCACATAGGCCTCGGCGCCCGCCTTGAAGAGCACACCGTAGTGCGCGAACGGGCCGGAGAACGGACCCAGAATGCCAATCTTGACCGCGTCTGCGGCCAGAGCAGCGGATCCGACGGTGAGGGCAGCCGCCACGACAGCGGCACGCCGCCAGTTGAACAAGCTCATTGTTTGCTCCGAAGGGTTGGAAGACGACCGATGGCCAGGATCGGTTCAAGCGTCATTCGAACTAAGTTGCGAATGACACGAGTTGAAGTATCAACTAATTGCGTTTGCATATCAATCCGGGTTTTCCCTGAACGCGGTGGCACGCATTACCGGGCGATGCAGCGCGGCTGATCGTGCTGCCCGGATCACACCAGCGGCCGCAGAGCCCGCGCCGCTTCCTGCAGCAGCGGCAGCAGTTCCTGCCGCATCTGGCGTGGTGTCAGGCGCTGGGTCGCGGTCACGACGTTGAGTGCCGCCAGCACATGGCCCTGCATGTCGCGCAGCGGCACCGCCAGCGCCTGCACGCCCAGCTCATGCTCCTCGATCGCCAGGCAGTGGTCCTGTTCACGCACTGTGTCGAGCAGGGCCGTGAGCGCTGCGGGCGCGTGGGCGGTATGGGCCGTGAGGCGCTGCAGGTCGGCATTGGCCAGCCACTGGCGCAGCTCGGCCTCGGGCAGGGCCGCCAGCAACACGCGGCCGGTGGAGGTGGCATGCGCGGGCAGGCGCGAGCCCAGGTGCACGCCGTGCGCCAGCAGTCGATCGCCGCTTTCGCGCACGGCGCTGCGCGCGACGATCACGACGAAGTCGCCGTCGCGCACCGCGCAGGAGAACGACAGTCCGGTACGCGCGGCGAGCCGATGCAGCTCGGGCAGCACCACGCGCGGCAGCCGCGCCGAGGCCATGTAGGCACCGGAAAAGCGCAGCACCTTGGGCGCGAGCCAGAACCAGGAGCCGTCGGATTCAAGATAGCCCAGGTGCGCGAGCGTGAGCAGGTGCCGGCGCGCCGCTGCCCGCGTCAGGCCCGTGCGCTGCGCCGCCAGCGTGGCGTTCAGGCGCTGGCGCTCGGTGTCAAAGCTCTCGAGCACCGCAAGCCCCTTGGCGAGGCCGGCAATCGTGTCGGCAGGCGCCAACGGCGCACGAGGAGATCGGTCGGTCATGGTGCTGCCTCACGGTGAATGGTGGGATTTTGCGCGATCAGCGCAACGATTGCGCGATGATCGCGCAAACACGACGTCAGCCTGATGCGCTGCGCTCGTGGTTTGCCTACGCTTGCCGGTTGATCGCATCACCCCTACCGGAGACATCCACCATGCCCGCACCGCGCCACATTCCCGTCGTCATCATCGGAGCAGGCCCCTCCGGCCTGCTGCTGGGCCAGCTGCTCTACAAGGCCGGCATAGACAACATCATCCTGGAGCGCAAAAGCGCCGACTACGTGCTCAGCCGCATTCGCGCGGGCGTGCTCGAACAGGTGACGATGGATTTGCTGCACGAAGCGGGCGCGGCCGAGCACATGGACCGCGACGGCCTGCCGCACCACGGCATCGAGCTGTTGTTCGAGGGCAAGCGCCACCGCATCGACCTGCATGGCCTGACGGGCGGCAAGTCGGTGATGGTCTACGGCCAGACCGAGGTCACGCGCGACCTGATGCGGGTGCGCGCCGCCGAAGGCCTGACTACGGTGTACGAGGCGGCCAACGTGCAGCCGCTGGAATTCGACAGCGAGCAGCCGACGGTGCGCTACGAACACGACGGGCAAGTCCATGAAATCCGCTGCGATTTCATTGCCGGCTGCGACGGTTTTCATGGCGTCTGCCGCGCCAGCATCCCCGAAGACCGCATCCGCCATTTCGAGAAGGTCTACCCGTTTGGCTGGCTCGGCCTGATGAGCGACACGCCGCCGGTCAGCGACGAGCTGATCTATGTGAACAGCCCGCGCGGCTTTGCACTGTGCAGCCAGCGCAGCCACACGCGCAGCCGCTATTACCTGCAGGTGCCGTTGACCGACAAGGTAGAAGCCTGGAGCGACGATGCCTTCTGGGAGGAGCTCAAACGGCGCCTGGACCCCGAAGCGCGCGCGCGTTTGGTGACCGGCCCGTCCATCGAAAAGAGCATCGCGCCGCTGCGCAGCTACGTCGCCGAGCCGATGCGCTTCGGCCGCATGTTCCTTGCAGGCGACGCCGCGCACATCGTGCCGCCCACGGGGGCCAAGGGGCTGAACCTGGCGGCGTCCGACGTGGGTTTTCTCTCGCGCGCCTTCATCGACTACTACAAGAACAAGAGCGCGCACGGCATAGACCACTATTCCGAGCAATGCCTGCACCGCGTCTGGAAGGCCGAGCGTTTTTCCTGGTGGATGACCTCGCTGATGCACAACTTCCCCGAGGAAGGCGCTTTTCACACCAAGGTGCAGGAGGCTGAACTGGACTATGTGGTGAACTCCCGCGCCGCTTCCACCAGTCTGGCGGAGAACTACGTCGGCCTGCCGATGCGCTGAGGCACGGACAGCGCACGACAAACACAAAGCCCGTCGGCTGCGGAGCACAGCGGGCTTTGTTTGGAGTGCAGGCGATCAAAGCGACTTCAGGTATTCAACCAGATCGCTCTTCTGCGTCGCCGATAGGCCCAGGCTCTTGCGCGCGTTGTACATGTCCACCACTTCGGCAAGGTTGTCCGCCGAGCCATCGTGGAAGAACTTCTCGCCCAAGCTGGCCCGGAAACCGATCCCCGCAAGCGGCGAGGTCCGCCATTGCTGCGTGGCCGAGCGCTTCACGTAGTCCTGGTCGTTGGCGACGGAAGTGCCCTCGGCCGGGTGCAGCTTGCCTTGGGCGGCGTCGGTAAACGCATCACCCGCGTGGCAGCTGGCGCAGTTGGCCGCACCGCTGAACACCACTTGCCCGCGCGCCGCAGCGGCCGCGTCAAACGAGCCTGCGGGCGCCTTGGGCGCTGGCAGCGAGTATTGGTAGGCCTGCAATGCCGGCAACACACCGGTCACCCGGTCCGCCAGCTTGCCACCGTTGGTGTTGTCCACGTCGTGATAGCCGCCGAGCTTGCCCTGCAGTCGGCTGTCGGAGAACTTGCCTATGCCGCCCATCTGCGTCACGCTGACATAGCGGTTCCAGTACGCCACCGGGCCGGCCGGCTCATGCACGGCGTCGGCATCACCCGTGAAAATCGCCTTGGTCAAGGCCGCCAGACCATAGGCCGGCGGAATGACCGTGGGGTTGCTGATGCCGTCGAAATTCCAGCGCGGATCGTATTTGCCCGGGCCCCAGGAATTGAGCTGATCGCGTGCCGCCTTGTTCGCGTCGCCCGCGAGCGCCGGCGACAGCGCGATGATGGCGCCCGGATTCAGATCCCGATTGGGATGGCCGTCCAAGCGATGCCCCACCACCCCCTTGAGTGCTTTACCGATATCGCCGGGAAGGTCTTCTCTGGACACCGTCGAGTGGCACAGCGCGCAGGTGATGCCCATGCGATCCAGATGCTTCTTGCCGGCCGCATCCGTGCTGACCTCGCCCCTGATGCCCACCACGGCGTTCAACTCAAGCAATGCAAGCGTGCTTTGCGGGTCGTCCAGTGGCACATCCCCGGCCAGAATTGCTCCCGCCACGGCAGCCGGCAAGGCATCCAGATCGACCTTCACGCCGACCCCGGCCGCTGTCAGCGGGTCCACCGCTGCCTCGATCACCTCGTTCATCTTGAGCTGGTCGGTCCATTTGGCTTCGTCGCCAAACGTGTCGTTGCGAAACACATCCTGGCCCTGCCCAACAAGTTCCGGATGCAGGAACTGTGCTTGCGGCGGATCGGCCGGCGCCGGCGCCGGCGTGTTGTCATCACCACCACCAAAGCAGCCGCTCAGTCCCAGCGTTGCCGCAGCCGCAGACGCCAGCAACGCCGCCGTGAATACCGGGCGCTTCGCCCCGCGGCGCACGGTCGCAGGCCGTGATGTGCCATCGTTCTTTCGCATGTTCTCGCTCCTCAGATTTGTCGATACCGGATCCGCTTGGACAGGCACCATCAGCCCGCGCAAGGGCACTTGCACAGCGCGCACGCCTTTGCGTTTTCCAGCCGTTGGCATGGAGCGCAAACGCAGTGACCCGCCGTGTTTAGATGGCACCACTTCTAGATGCGTTTCAGGCTGAAGGCATGCGGCGCCGCGCCGCCAGGGCCGCACGGCACAATCGGCGCATGCTGCATTACCACACCGTCCCCGTCACGCCGTTCGCGCAGAACTGCTCCCTGCTCTGGTGCGACCAGACGATGCAGGCGGCCGTCATCGACCCAGGGGGCGATCTCGATCACGTCCTGGCGCAAGCGAAGCAGCGCGGGCTGGCACTGAAAGCCATCTGGCTCACGCATGCGCACATCGACCATGCCGGTGGCGCGGGCGAGCTGGCCGAGCGCCTGCAACTGCCCATCATCGGCCCGCAGGAGGGCGACCAGTTCTGGATCGACGGCCTGCCGCAGCAAAGCGCGATGTTTGGTTTTCCGCCCGCCCGGGCGTTCACCCCGACGCGCTGGCTGCACGACGGCGACGAGGTCACGATTGGCCACGAAACCCTGCGGGTGCGCCACTGCCCAGGCCATACGCCAGGCCACGTGGTGTTCCACGCGCCGCAGATAGAGCGCTGCTTCGTCGGCGACGTGCTGTTCGCGGGCAGCATAGGCCGCACCGACTTTCCCCAGGGCAACCACCAGCAGCTGATCGACAGCATCACCCAGCGCCTGTGGCCCATGGGGGATGGCACGGTGTTCATTCCTGGGCACGGGCCGGAGAGCAGCTTCGGGCAGGAGCGGCGCACCAATCCTTTTGTCGGCGGCACCTGAATCGATAGCTGCAAACGCTTGCAGGATGGGCGCAAACCAGCATTTTCAGCAAAAACCAAGGCTGCGCACACACGAGGCGTACACTGCACCACACACCGGTTTGCACCATGTTCATCACCCCGCCCCTGACCCGCAAACGCCGCTTCATCACGCGGCTGCGGCATTGCGGGCCTCCGGACCGGCAACACACCCTTGGTGTTGGTTGCTGGTACCCCATCGTCCGGAGCAGTGTTCGTGGCCTTCCTCTTTCGACCCCGTCTCATCGATGCCCTCGCGGGCTATGACCGCACGCGCCTGATCGCCGACCTCGGCGCGGGCCTGACGGTTGCCGTCGTCGCGCTGCCGCTGGCGATGGCGTTTGCGATTGCCTCAGGGCTCAAGCCCGAGGCCGGCATCTTCACCACCATCATCGCCGGCTTTCTCGTGGCGCTGCTGGGCGGCAGCCGGGTGCAGATCGGCGGGCCGGCCGGTGCCTTCATCGTCATCGTCTACGGCATCGTGCAGCAGTACGGCGTGGCCAACCTCATCATCGCCACCGCGCTTTCGGGCGTGCTGCTGTTTGCCATGGGTGTGCTGCGGCTGGGCACGCTGGTGCGCTTCATCCCGGTGGCGGTGATCACCGGCTTCACCAACGGCATTGCGGTGCTGATAGCGCTGTCGCAAATCAAGGATTTCCTGGGCCTCAGGATTGCCAGCATGCCGGCGGATTTTTTCGGCATGCTGGCGGCCTTGTGGGAGCACGCGCACACGCTCAATGGCTGGGCTCTGGGCATCGCGCTGGCGTGTCTGGCCATCATCGTGGTCTGGCAGCACGCCATGCCGTCGCTGGGGGCGCGCGCCCCGTTTTCCGGAAAACTCAATACCGTGCCTGGCGCCATCGTGGCGCTGGTGAGTGCTACGATCGCAGTAGCATGGTTCCAACTTCCGGTGGAAACCATTGGCAGCCGCTTCGGCGGCATTCCCGCAGCATTGCCGGCGTTTGCACTGCCGGATTTTTCGTGGGAGTCGGCGCGCTTCGTGCTGATGCCGGCGATCACGCTGGCGCTGCTGGGCGCGATCGAATCACTGCTGTGCGCGCGCGTGGCCGACGGCATGATCCAGGATCGGCATGACCCCAATCAGGAGCTGATGGCGCAGGGCATCGCCAACTTCGTCGTGCCCTTCTTCGGCGGCATGCCCGCCACCGGCACGATTGCGCGTACCGTCACCAATGTGAAAAGCGGCGCCACCAGCCCGGTCGCCGGCATGGTGCATGCGCTGGTGCTGCTGGTGGTGATTCTCGTGGCCGCGCCGCTGGCCAGCTCCATACCGCTGGCGTGCCTCGCCGCCATCCTGCTGCATGTGGCGTGGAACATGGGTGAGTGGCGCGCTTTTGCCCACCTGCGCCATCTCACCGTGCCCTACCGCGTCACGCTGCTGTCGGTGTTTTTTCTCACCGTGGTGTTCGATCTGACGGTGGCGGTGCAGGTGGGCATTCTCGCGGCCTGCGTGACCTTCATCTGGCGCATGGCCAAGCTCACGCGGGCCGAGCCGCTGGCGCCACCCGAGCTCCTCGACCTGGCTGGACAAGTGCATGCCTGGCGCCTCGTCGGGCCATTGTTCTTCGGCTCGACCGCCGCGCTGGAATCGATTCAGGATGCACTGCCCCAGCGGGCGCTGGTGCTGGATCTCTCGGGAGTGATCTACATGGACACGACCGGCGCCGACGCCCTGCTTGCGCTGCTGCACACCTGTGAAAAGCGCCGCATCCCGGTATTCGCCCACGGGCTCGCCGGACAAGCGGCAGACATGGCGCAGCGCAAATCGCTGCTTGATCAGCCCGGCGTCCAATGGCTGCCCGACCGTGCCAGCGCCATCGCGGCAGCGCGCGCGGCCTGTCAGTGACTCTTGAGGGCAACCAGGCCCTCAGGCACCGCAGCACTTCTTGTATTTCTTTCCGCTGCCACATGGGCATGGGTCGTTGCGGCCAATTTTTTCGCTGGCGATGGGCAGCGTGCGTGGCCCCAGGCTCAGGGCGATCGCGTAAAGGTCGTACACCGCCCAGATCGCCTCGCCAAAGGCCTCCACGCGCGCCTCGCTCACCGTCGGCGGGCCCTCCTCATCGTACAGATTGACGCTGGGCCGGCCTTGGTCGGCCTTGAGCAGCGCGCCCACGGTCCGGACCGCGGCGCGCATGTCGGCGGCGATCTCCTTGTCGCGCGGCAGCGTCCACTCTTCAGCCCAGTACTCGACGGCCGCGAGAAAACCCGCGGCCCAAGCCTGGGCGAACGCGGGCGGCATCTCGTCGGCGAACACTGTGTTGCGCTCCGACTCGGGCAGGCTCAGCAAAAAGCCCTGCCAATCCACCACGCCTGGCTCAAGCGCGCGCTCGTCGTCCAGCGCCTCGACCGGCGCCTCCAGCGCGGTGCGCACCTGTTCGGCGCGCTCCATCCAGTGCATCAGGAAATGCGTCTGCTCGCCGGGTGTGGCGAACACTGCGCCGGCGTCCATGCCGAACAGCATCGGCAGCCACTCGTCGCTGCCGACGGTGCGGCGCGTGCACAAGAGCGCGGTCATCACGCCTTCGCAAAACTCCCACTCGGGCACATGGCCGCCGTGGCGCTCGCTCAGCATCTCGAGCGCCCCCTCCAGCGCCGCCAGTACGGCCCCGCTCGGGCTGACAAGCTCGCCGTCGGTCGCGACGGGCGGTGGGGCGGTGGGTTCAGTCGGCATGCGCAGTCCTCGGGTGAGCGCGCATGGTAACCGCGCGCTCAGCGCCTGCGCGTGCCCAGCCAGATCACCGTGCCGACGACGATCAGCGCCCCGGCAACCTGCACCGGCGCCACCGCCTGCCCCAGCACCAGCCAGGCGATCACCAGCGCAAACACCGGTTCGACGTTGAGAATGGCCGAATGGCCCACCACGCCCAGCCGCGGCAGGACGGTAAAGAGCAGCGTGATGCCGGTGCCGTACAACACCGTCAGCAGGCCCAGGCCCCACCACCCTTGCGGCCCCACCGGCAGCGCAAACCCGCCTTGCAACCCGGCCGCTGCGCCGGCCACCACGCCCACGACCGCCATGGAGATCAGGGTCCGCACCCGCCCATCGACAGCGCCGGCTTCGTGCTGCGTCAGCACCAGCGCCAGGCCGAACATGGCCGAGGCCGACAGCGCGCAGGCCACGCCCACCCCCATCGCACGCCACTGTCCGCCGGCACCCAGGCCCGACGCGTTGCCCAGCACATCCAGCGCCAGCACCAGGCCGCAGAGGATCAAGGGCATCGCCACCAGCACGGCACGCTGCGGGCGATGGCCGTACAGCACGCGTGCCCAGAATGCCGTCATCAGGGGAAAGGTATTGAACACCAGCAATGCCAAAGCCACCGGCAAGCGTGCGACCGCGGAATACAGCAACAGACTTTGCAGCCCCACCAGAACCCCGATGGCGACCAAGCCGCGGCGTTCGCGCCCGCTCAGGCGGTGTGCGATGCGCTGGTGCCAAACCAGCACGCCCACCACCAGCGCCGTGCCCAGGCTGCGAAAACTCACGGCCGTCGGGACGTTCACGCCATGGTCAAACGCCAGGCGCGCCGCTACATGGTTGCTCGCCATCAGCAAGGCGATGAGCAACAGCACCACAAAGCCGACCGCCACCGGCCGCCCCTTCACCGCCATGCCTCGCATCGCCCCGAAACCGACGGGCAAGGCAAACCACGCAGCGCGCCTTGCTCTTGAATGTTCAAAGGGAATCCCGGTTGCATCGATGGTGTCCGCGCCGCAAGTCAGATGCGCGGCAATGCAGCCGGCGCGGCGCGGCGCGGCTGGCATCTTCGCACACTCTAGGAGCCTGTCGGACTTGGAAATCGTCGGCTGCAAATCGACCGCAGCGGCCCATTTTTCACCGTCTTTTTGCCCAATAGCTCGGCTATTGGGCTGCAAATCCGGCAAATCCTAGTCGCGCCACATGCCGTACACCCCATCGGAAACGAAACTGGCACACTAGCCATCAGATGTCGCAACCGCGCGTCGCGCACGCGGCCAACCTTCCTCCTCCGCAGCCATCATGCTCATACAAATTCTTGTGGCACTTCTGTGCACCGCGCTCCTGGGCATCGTGTTGGCAGCCTATGTGTTGCGTGGCAAGTTCGCGCCCTGGACACTCTCGCCCCTGCACGCCCTGCTCGGCGTCATCAGCCTGGCCTTGCTGGTCGCCATGCTGCTGGAGGGGGCCGCGCCGACGCGCGCGCTCTATGCACTGATCCTGCTGCTGGTGGCCGCAGGTGGTGGTTTGCTATTGGTGTCGTATCACCTGCGCAACCGTCTGCCGCCCAGGATCATCGTCATCGCACACGCCGGCTGTGCCGTGGCCGGGTTTTTGACGCTGGCCAGTCTGCTGCTGCCATGAGGCGCCATCCACTGCACCCGGCCCTGGTGCACTTCCCCATCGCCTGCTGGACGCTGGCCGTGGTCGCCGATTTCGCCAGCCTGCGCTGGGGCGAGGCCGCCTGGCATTGGTCGGCCGGCCTGCTGACCGTGGGCTGCCTCATGGCCCTGGTCGCGGTGATCGCCGGCATGGCGGAGATTCCGAATGTGCCCGAAGGCCGGGCGCAGCGCACCGTGAACCTGCACATGGGTCTCATGCTGGTCGCGTTCACGCTGTTCGCCACCCGGTTGCTGCTGCGCATAGAGCACACCCAGCCACTGGCGCCGGATGCAACGGCGCTGGTGCTGGACGCCCTCGGTATCACCACTCTGGTGGCCGGCGGCTGGCTGGGCGCACAACTGGTCTACCGCCACGGGGTCGGCAGCGACAGCCCGCGCCCGTAAGCCAGGCACTGCCGACCGTTCCCATTCAAACACCTCTGGAGGAATCCCCAATGCTCATGCATGCCTCACCCACAGCCAACGCTGGCGAAGGCGCCGCACAGGCGCAAACGGCCTCGGAGCGCATCCGCTACCGCCTCGTCAACGCCGGACAGCGCTTTTTTGCCAACGACAACATCGCCGATTTCATCGAAGACGGCGAGATGGACGAGCTGCGCGACGAAGTGCAGGCCAGGATGCAGGAGGTGCTGCGCGCGCTGGTCATCGATACCGACAACGACCACAACACCGGCGACACCGCGCGGCGCATGGCCAAGCTGTATCTGGATGAGGTGTTTGGCGGGCGCTACGAGACCGAGCCGCAGGTCACCGCGTTTCCCAACGTGTCACGGCTCGATCAGCTCATGATCGTCGGCCCGCTCAGCGTACGCAGCGCCTGCTCGCACCACCTGTGCCCGATCGAGGGCAAGGTCTGGATCGGCGTGCTGCCCAACCCGGCGTCGGACCTGATCGGCCTTTCGAAATACGCGCGCATCTGCGACTGGATCATGCGCCGCCCGCAGATTCAGGAAGAAGCCATCACCATGCTGGCCGATGAGCTCGAGCGCCGCGTCAAACCCGATGGCCTGGCGGTGGTGATGCAGGCCAGCCACGCCTGCATGCACTGGCGCGGCGTGAAGGACAACGGCGCGAAGATGACCAACTCCATCATGCGCGGCGCCTTCCTCACCAATGAGGCGCTGCGGCGCGAGTTTCTGAGCCTGGCGCGAGTGCAGGACTGACGCCGCTCAGGTTTCCTTGCTGATTTTGATGGTCGGAAACGCCGGCTGCTCGCCGCCGCTGCGTGCGGCGATGGTGCTCGCAAGCTGGCGCGCAATCGCCTTGTAGATGCCACTCACCTCGCTGTCCGGCTCGGCCGCCACCGTGGGCTTGCCCGAATCGGTCTGCTCTCGGATCGAAAGCGCCAGCGGCAGCGCGCCCAGGTAGGGCATGCCGTACTTCTGCGCCAGGTTCTTGCCGCCATCCGCGCCGAAGATGTGCTCGGCATGACCGCAGTTGCTGCAGACATGCACCGCCATGTTCTCGACGATGCCCAGAATCGGCACGCCCACCTTCTGGAACATGGTGATGCCCTTCTTGGCGTCGATCAGCGCGATGTCCTGCGGCGTGGTGACGATCACCGCACCGGTGAGCGGCACCTTCTGCGCCAGCGTGAGCTGGATGTCGCCGGTGCCCGGCGGCATGTCGACGATCAGGTAATCCAGGTCGTACCAGTGCGTCTGCATGATGAGCTGCTCCAGCGCATTGCTCGCCATCGGGCCGCGCCAGACCATGGCCTGCTCGTCGCTCACGAGAAAGCCGATGGAGTTGATCTGCAGCCCCATCGCGCGCTTGGGCTCCATGTGCTTGCCGTCCAGCGTCTCGGGCTTGCCCGAGGTGCCGGTCATCAAGGGTTGGCTGGGCCCGTAGATGTCGGCATCCAGCAGCCCCACCTGCGCACCCTCGGCCACCAGCGCCAGCGCCAGGTTCACCGCCGTGGTGCTCTTGCCCACGCCGCCCTTGCCCGAGGCGATGGCGACGATGTTCTTCACCCCCGGAATCTGGCGCGCGCCGCGCCCCGCCACCTGCGACATCACCTTGCTGGTGATGGTCACCGACACGTTGGCCACGCCCGGCAGGCTCCGCGCCGCCGCTACCAGCGCGCTGCGCAACTGCGGCACCAGGCTTTTGGCGGGGTAGGCCATCTCCACGTCAAAGGCCACATCGCCTCCCGTGATCTGCGGGTTGCGCAGCGTCTGCGGAGTGACGAAGGTGGCGCCCGACAGCGGGTCTTTCACGCTGGCGAGCGCTGCCAGCAAATCCTGTTCGGTGATGGCCATTGGATCGTGTCCCCTGTTCTGTTTGGAAGGTACGGCTAGTCTAGCCAAGCCGCCGTGCCAATGGGTCGAGTGAGGGAATGCACGCGAAATGCCTGAGCGGTGACCTGTCTCAGGCCCCTTCCCCCTCCGGGGCTGAAGGCTGCGGCTCCAGTTCCGCGAGTGCGGAACTGGACAGCCTGAAGAGCGGCGGCGTCTCGCCGCCAGCACCGAGGCAGGGATGGGGGCTTGCATGCGCACAGCGCTGCTCTTCGGGCTCCGCAGCCCCCACCCCTACCCTCCCCCAGAGGGGGAGGGAAAACAGCCTCCAAAACCCATTCAACGAGCGTATAAAGCTACGTTTTCAGAAGCATTCCAGGTCGCCTGCTGCGTGATCGAAAATAGCCCCATCCCCCCGCTGCATTTGCCCCTTGGCCCCGAACCACCCCATCCGCCCCGCAGACATCGCGCAGTTCGACACGCTGATCGACGCCCGCTCGCCCGCCGAATTCGCCGAGGACCACCTGCCCGGCGCAATCAACTGCCCGGTGCTCGACGATGCCGAGCGCGCCATCGTCGGCACGCTGCACGCGCAGCAGGGCGCGTTCGAGGCGCGCCGCGTCGGCGGTGCGATGGTCGCGGCGCACCTGGCCGAGCACCTGCGCGGCGCCTTTGCCGAGCGCCCCCCCGGCTGGCGCCCGCTGGTGTATTGCTGGCGCGGCGGCATGCGCAGCGGCGCCATGGTGCAATGGCTGCGCCTCGTCGGCTGGAAGGCGGAGCAGCTCACCGGTGGCTACAAGGCGTTTCGCCGCCACGTGATCGAACAGCTCGATGCGCTGGTGCCGCGCCTGCAGATCCGCGCCATCGTCGGCGCCACCGGCTCGGCCAAGACGCGCATCCTGCACGCGCTGGCGGCGCAGGGCGCCCAGGTGCTCGATCTTGAAGGCCTGGCGTGCCACAAGGGCTCGCTGCTGGGCAACCTGCCTGGCGTTGCGCAGCCCACACAAAAACACTTCGAAACGCAGCTCTGGTCTGCGCTGACAGCTATGGATTTGTCCAGCACCGTCTATGTCGAGGGCGAGAGCGCACGCATCGGGCGCCTGTCGCTGCCGCCGCTGCTGGTGCAGCAGTTGCGCAGCGCGCCCTGCACCGAGATCGTCGCCTCCCCCGAAGAACGCCACGGGTATCTGCTGCGCGACTACGCCTACCTGGGCGATGACCCTGCGCTGCTGTGCGAGCGGCTCGGCCTGCTGGTGGAGATGCACGGGCACGAGGTCATCGCGCGCTGGCAGGCCTGGGCCCGCGAGGGGCAGCTAGCGCCCCTGTTTGACGAGCTGATGCGGCTGCACTACGACCCGCACTACGGGCGTTCGCAAGCGCGCAATTTCCGCCAGTGGGACCGCCGCACGCAGGTGCCGGCACCCGATCTTTCGGAGGCGGGAATCGCCGCACTCGCCAGCCAGATTCTGCGCAGCCAAGCAGCCGCCGCCTAAAATCGCCCCACCCAGCCTCTGGATGAACACCATGACCCGCTGCCGCCACTTCACCGCCGCCATCGCCGCCCTGGGCCTGCTGCTCGCCGCCCTGCCCGCCAGCGGCCAGCAACAGCCGCTCGCCACCACGGGTGCAGCGGCGCGCAACTTCCCGGCCAACGCACTGCGCGGTTCGGTCACTTTTGTCTCCGGCAACAAGCTGCTGCTCAACGGCAACGCCGTGCGCAGCGCGCCGGGCCTGCGCGTCTTTGACGCCAGGAACCGCCTCGTCATGCCAGGCACCCTGCGCGGCAACACCTACACCGTGCACTATGTGATGGAAGCCTCGACGCAGATGCTGCACACCGTCTGGCTGATCACCGAGACCGAGGCCGCCAAGCCGCGCGCGGCGCCCGGCATGGTGGTGCGCAACTTCAAGTTCGAATCCGAACTCCCCGAGCCGCGCCAGCAGCGCTGAGCCGGCCGCCCCCCCCGCGCAGCGGCCCGGCGCGGCCGCACGTTCGCTTTTGTCAAGAGAATCCTCCATGAGCAAGAAAGTCTTCATCAAAACCTTCGGCTGCCAGATGAACGAGTACGACTCGGGCAAGATGCTCGACGTGCTGGCCGACACCAAGGGCTACGAAGCCACCGACAACCCCGACGAAGCCGATCTGGTGCTGTTCAACACCTGCTCGGTGCGCGAGAAGGCACAGGAAAAGGTCTTCAGCGACCTCGGCCGGGTCAAGCACCTCAAGGACAAGGGCGTGCTGATCGGCGTGGCCGGTTGCGTCGCCAGCCAGGAGGGCGAGGAAATCATCAAGCGCGCGCCCTACGTCGACCTGGTCTTCGGCCCGCAGACCCTGCACCGCCTGCCGCAGATGCTGGACGCACGCCTGCGCGACAACCACCCGCAGGTGGACGTGAGCTTTCCCGAGATCGAGAAGTTCGACCATCTGCCGCCCGCGCGCACCGAAGGCTGCACCGCCTATGTCTCCATCATGGAAGGCTGCTCCAAATATTGCAGCTACTGCGTCGTGCCCTACACGCGCGGCGAGGAAATCAGCCGCCCGCTGGAAGGCGTGCTGCTGGAGGTGGCAGAACTTGCCGAACAAGGCGTGAAAGAAGTGACGCTGCTGGGGCAAAACGTCAATGCCTACCGCGGCGCCATGGGCGAGAGCGGAGAAATCTGCGACTTTGCGCTGCTGCTGGAATACGTGGCCGAGATCCCCGGCATAGAGCGCATCCGCTACACCACCAGCCACCCCAACGACTTCACGCCACGCCTGATCCAGGCCTACGCACGCATCCCCAAACTGGTGAGCCACCTGCACCTGCCGGTGCAGCACGCGAGCGACAAGATCCTGAGCTACATGAAGCGCGGCTACACCATCGCGCAGTACAAAAAGACCATTGCCGCGCTGCGCGCCGTGCGCCCCGAGATGGCCATAGGCAGCGACTTCATCATCGGCTTTCCGCGCGAGAGCGAAGACGACCACGCGCAACTGCTGGCGCTGATCGAGGAGCTGCGCTTTGACAACTCGTTCTCCTTCATCTTCAGCCCGCGCCCCGGCACGCCCGCAGCCAGCCTGCGCGACGACACCCCGCGCGACGTCAAGGAGCGCCGCCTGCACGAGGTGCAGGCACTGCTCAACCGCCAGATGCACGAAATCAGCGAAGAGCGCGTGGGCACGGTGCAGCGCATCCTGGTGGAAGGCCCCAGCAAGCGCGACGCCGCCGAACTGCAAGGGCGCACCGACTGCAACCGCGTGGTGAACTTCCCCGGCCGATCGAGGTGCGCATCACCGAGGCGCGCAGCTTTACGCTCAGGGGCGAGGCAGTGGTGAAAGCGTACGCGCTGGATCGCGCAGGCTGACCAAGCACCGCTACCAGGCCGTAGGCATTCCTGCCGAATTCGAGCTGCCGGGTGACCGCGTGCTGATTCATCGCGAGGGCGCCAGGCTCATCATCGAGCCCGTGACCCGCCCCAGCAACATCTTTCGGTGGATTCCATACGGCGCCCAGACTCAAGGTCACAAGCCAAAACACCTGGCTCAAATTTGCGTCGGCATCACGTCAAAAAGCGGCTCGGTTTTCGATCGGCGTCAACAGCCTCCTTCAGCAGCTGATCCCAATCGTCGGGCGGATGACCGCTGGCCAGCATTTTCCGGAAGACCCGGTATGCATCGTCATCGCTTTCGCAGGCACGTTTCGTGTCCTCATCGTTGACCCAAACCAGCACGATGACTTTGCTGGGTGCGTGGTAGCGAAAAAACAAGCGGTACTGCTGGAAAAATTTGGCTCGAAACCAATGCTTGTAGTCGCCACCAAGCGTGTTCCCCTGCCGATAATCCGACCGCATCGGGTCTTGCGGGATGATATCGAAAGCCAGCTTGGTGATTGCCGCCAGTCGCTTGCTGGCGTTCTTCTTCACATACCCAACCGGGTCTTTCTGCTTGAGAGCCCCGACCTCCTGGACCAGTGCTGCAAGCTGAGCCAGAAACAGCGGGTGGGCGAAAACCGCCCATCCGTGGATGAGCAAAGGGGCGGGCTTGTTATCGCTCATTCATCGTCCGCCGACAAAGTGGCATCGAGATCGACGTCGATACCACCAGTCAGCGACTGGAGGCGCTGCACGAAGCGGGCGTCAACGGCCTGTAGACGCTCCGGATGGTTGGCAATGTCACGGGCCAGGAAGCCCAGAAACTGACCGAGCAGCGGATCGTCAGCTTCGGATGCCTCGGCGCGGGTCAACACGACCTCGCCGCCAGGGCGAATCGTGTAGTGGATTTTGTCGCGTTTGCCGAGCCTGAGAGCGCGGCGCACGGTCTCCGGGACCGTGGTCTGGTACCGGTCAGTCAGTGTGGATTCGACTTCGAGGGTGGCAGACATGGCGTTCTCCAAGTAAAGAGGTGAATATTTTGTATGGTAATGCAATTTCCTTGCCACACCAATGCAAATGCATTGTCATCGCCCGTTGGCACCGTACAAATCGAAATCGGACAAACAAGCCAAGCTGGCAACAACCCCCGGGTTGATCTAAACGGATCCCGTGCATACCACAACCACCCTTGACCCACTTGTGTCCGAGCTCGAGACTCAGGAGCAGGCAAACAGCTATGACCGATGGCTTCAACGCGAGGTGCAGGAAGCCATCGACAGTAAAAAACCCCGCGTTCCGCACGATCAGGTCATGGCGCAGATGTGGGAAGCCATTGAACGGCGCATCCCCAAAGCCCCCATCTGATGCCATCCATCGTCTGGGCGGACGAGGCGCGCTCGGATCTGCTCGACATCGTGGCCTACGTTGCTGAACGCAACCCATCGGCTGCCGTGAAATCGTGGTCCGCCGCAACTACATCGTGGTTTACCGGGTGACGGATGAGGCGATCGAAGTGCTGCATGTCAAGCACACCCGGCAGCAGTACCCGGGGTAGTGGAATGGCAGAGCTGGCACGTGCCAGTGGTCTGACGCGCGAGGCGCTGTACAAGGCGCTACGCCCTGGCGCCCAACCGCATTTCGATACGGTGTCCCGTGTCTGCATGGCACTCAGCGGCAAGCTGGTGGCTCAGGTGGCTCATGCGTAGCCTCGGTTTCTCATCCGTGGCCTGACACGGGGCACCTCCTCGAGATTGCCTGTTTTCTTCTGATTTGATAGTGCCACGCGCTTGTCAGGCATGGGTTAGCGGCCTGTTTGATACCTAATAAAACCCATCCACCGGCGCATACCCCACCACATTCATCCCTGTATCCAGCAGCGTTGCATTTCTTCGTTTGCGACGACTCCGTGACGGATGTCGCAGGCTGGTGGCAGCCGAAAGCCTTCGCGAGGTAAGGGCATGGGATACTGCTTCAGAGAGTTCGATTCAAAGTCCAACTTCATCCACTGAAATGTTCCAACGTCTGCGCTCCCTCATCAAGAAAGAAGCCCACGGAATCCCTCTGCCGGTCAACGACCCGCGACCTGCCGATTTGCGCCAGAAGGCCAATCAGGCGATTGCGGAAGAAAAATGGGAACAAGCTGCAGATTTGTACTCGCAGGCATTGGAGCTCACGGACGACAAGGCGCCTCTCTACATTGGCCTCGGCTTCGCCCACCTGCAATCGGGTGGCTTCCCAGCGGCTGAACAAGCGCTGCGGCGTGGGCTGGCCCTCAATCCTCAAAGCACAGATGGCTGGCATCTGCTCGGGCTGGTTCAGACCGCGCTCCAGCATCCCGAACAGGCGGTGGAAAGCTGGCAACAAGCGCTGCGCCTCTCGCCCGACTTCATGCCCGCCTTTCTCGAATACGTGCCGCGCGCACTTGACCTGGGGCAACGGCAAGATGCGCTGGCCATCACAGAAAACGCCGTGCGGCGCAATCCGGCCCGCTTCGAATACCAGCTCTATCACGCCAATCTGCTGACGATCTGCCAACGCAGTGATCTTGCCATTGCGCACTACCTGCAGGCCCACCAACTGCAGCCCGACTCACATGCTGCCGCCATGGGTTTGGGCATGGCGTACCGCCACGTGGGGCAGCTCGATGAAAGCCTTGCCTGGACACAAAAGGCCATGGCACTGGCGCCGAACGATCCGCAAATTTTCAGCAACTATCTCTTCTTGCTGCAATCCAGCGCCACGACGAGCGCGGAGGAAAAGTGGCAAGCACACCAGCGCTATGCCGAATTGTTTGAAAAACCGCACCGCGCCAATTGGCCCGCGCATGCGAATGACAGAGACCCTGACCGCCGCTTGCGCATTGGCTACGTCTCGGGCGATTTTCGCGACCATGCGCTGCGCTTTTTCATCGAGCCCGTGCTGGCCCATCACGACCATGAACACTTCGAGATCTACTGCTTTTTCACCAGCGAAGCGCGTGATGAGCACACCGCCCGCTTGCGTGGCTATGCGGATCACTGGCTCGATTGCGCGCGCTGGAGCGATGACGCCCTCTACCAATACATTCTGGACCAGCAGATTGACATCCTGATTGATCTCTCGGGCCACACCGCGCACAACCGGCTACCCGTGTTTGCGCGCAAACCAGCGCCGGTGCAAATGAGCTGGTTGGGCTATATGGCAACGACGGGGCTAACCGCTATCGATTGGCGCATTACGGATGCGCAGCTTGACCCGCCCGGCATGACGGAGCGCTACCACAGCGAAAAACTGCTCAGGCTCCCGCTGGGCGCGGCCGTATTTACCGTAGGAGCCGATATTCCGGCGATCAACGCGCTCCCCAGCCTGTCGCCTGGAGCGCCATTCACCTACGGCTGTTTGCACAACCCATCGAAAATTTCCGACGCGGCATTGCAACTCTGGGCACGCATTCTCCAAGCCCAACCGGATGCGCGGCTGTTGTTTGGCAATTCCACAACCCCTTTTGAGCAAAAAATCCGGCAGCTCATGGGCAAGCACGGCGTGCAGCCTGATCAATTGCGCTTCATCCAGCGCCTGCCACTCAGGGAATATTACCTGCTGCACCACGATATTGACGTGATGCTCGATACCTTTCCCTACAACGGCGGCACCACCAGCCTGCACGCAGCGGCCATGGGTGTGCCAACCATTACCCTGCGCAGCCATGAATCCATTGCGCGCGTGGGAGAGGCGGTAATGCAGGCATATGGTTTGGAAGAATTTTGCAGCGACTCCACCGACCATTACGTGCAGTCCGCCATTCTGTGGTCAAAACGCAAAGAGCAACTCGCTTCTATTCGCCAGGACCTCAGTCAACGATTCAGGGCAAGCACCGTGCAATCGGCAATGCATTACACAGCGAACCTGGAATCCATTTGGCGGGAAATAGGGCAAGGAAAATAAAAAATGCCTGCTGGCTAGCAGCAGGCATTCGATTGGAAACTGGGCGAATCAAGCTTTAGCTGCGGCACTCTGCAGGAACATATTTATTGTTGGCTGCTGGTGTAGAGCACACCCACGAAACGCCGCCATCACTAGCAGTGGGAGTGAATGTCAGTACAACGCCCTTTGCAGCAGCGGTACCCGTGACTGTAAGAGTGCCGTTAGCACACGCGAACGCTGAGGTGTTCTTGGAGCTTGGTGGGACTGCGTTGTTGACACCATTGCACCAGCTAGCAGCTGCCGTGGTGGTGCCGCTATTTGCAATATTTTCCCCAACAGTGGCTTTCGCTCCAGACGCCAAAATTGCCAGCTCAGAGACGCGCGAACGCACCGTGTAATCCTGATACGCCGGCAGCGCCACGGCGGCCAAGATGCCGATGATCGCCACCACGATCATCAACTCGATCAGGGTAAAGCCCTGCTGCACTTTCTTCATCGTTTTCATATCCATTCCCTTGCTAAGTAGAGGTTGAGCCTTGGAGACACTACGCATGGTGCGTCGCCGCACGGTGTAGTTCTAAGCATGCATCGTGCCAGGCTACTTTGGCGGAAATCTGGCGGCCGGAACGCGTGATGAGGCGGTGAAAAGCGGGGCAGATGGCCGGTTGTCGCCTGAATCGTGCGACACGGTGTGTTTTGTCGGGCGGGTGGGGCGACAATGCCTGCATGCCCACGCAGTCCCCCTCGCTTTGCCTTGATCTTCACGTCAACACGGTGGCTGCCCTGACGGGGCGCAGCGTGCGCACCTGGCAGCGGCGCATGGAGCAGGGGCTGGTGGTGCGCCAGGCCGATGGCCGAGCGCTGGTGCCGTGGACGGCACTGCAGGCAGAGCTGGTGGCGCCGCTGGCGCCGCAGGACGCGCCGCTGCTGGCGCGGGCGGACCAGGGGGAGGCCGCAGCGCAGGCGCAGATGGGGGCGCTGCTGGCGCTGGCGGCGCTGGATGCCTTGGGTGCGGCGCCGGGCGGTGATGGCGGCAATGGCTGCAGTAGCTGTGTAGTGGCGGCGCGGTATTTTCTGGAGCAGGCGGCGCAGCAGGGCGAGGCGGATGCGATGCACTGGCTGGCGCTGCTGCATGCAGCCGGTTTGTGCGAGGGTGATGGCAACGCGCAAGCGCTGATGTGGCTGGCCCGGGCGGCGGCGCAGGGGCATGTGCTTGCCAAGGCGCAGTTGGCGGGGTTGATGCCGGGGGCAGGAGTTTAAGAACGATAGCTGGTTGCGCTTTATTTACCTAGGTTGAAGCGGTTTTTGCCTGATTGACGATACGCTTCAAGTACGGTTGCCAGCCCTCACCCCTGCCCTCTCCCAGAGGGAGAGGGGGTAATACCGGCGCAAGGGTGCAGGCCTTCGATGGCTCCATGATGGTCTGGCCGGACACTGGATTGTTTGTATCCTGTTTTATGCAATCGCCACATGCGAACCATCCACACCAACATCAAGACCGCCCAGGAACTGGCGCGGCAACTGTAAGGAGCAGCCACCATGGGAACCCTGAAACTGCGTCAATGGGACAGTGCCGAGCACCTCAAGACTGAGGAGGACATGGTGCTGTACCTGCAAGCCTGCATGGAGGAAGCTGGCGATGACGCTGCCTTTATTGCCAAAGCCTTGGGCACGATCGCCCGCGCCAAGGGCATGAGCCAGCTCGCCAAGGAAACGGGCCTGGGGCGCGAGAGCCTGTACAAGGCACTGTCGGGCGAGGGCAACCCGAGTTTTGGCACCATCCTGAAGGTGATGCGCGCACTGGGCCTGAAGCTGCAGCCCCAGGCCGTGGGCCAGGCCTGAAACGCGGTGGCGCCGGCCTGCACCGCGTTCCAATCAAAAAACAGAAAAAAGCGGCTCTAGCGCTTTACCAGCAATCACAAACAGCTATTGTTTTGTGTTGACGCCAGCTGGCCACCAGCAATTTGGCATCCCTCTGCTGGCGGGCTTGGGCTTCTGGCGTCATGGGGCATCCTGCGAGATGCTTGCAATCATAGTACTATCGTATTGATAGCTTTCCGCGATTTGCAGTCAAGCGCTACAGCCTGTTTTGATCTATATCACGCTGCAGATTCCACATCGCCGCATAACGCCCGCCCGCAGCCAGCAAAGCGGCATGCGTGCCGCGCTCGACGATGCGACCCTGCTCCATCACCAGGATCTCGTGCGCGTCGACGACGGTGGACAGCCGGTGCGCGATGACGAGTGTCGTCTTGCCCTGGGCCACGGAACGCAGCTCGGCCTGGATAGCGCGCTCGTTGCTTGAATCGAGCGCGCTGGTGGCTTCGTCAAAGACCAGGATGGGCGGGTTCTTGAGCAGCGTGCGCGCGATCGCCACGCGCTGCTTCTCGCCGCCGGAGAGTTTCAGGCCGCGCTCGCCGACCATCGCGTCGTAGCCCTGCGGCGTGGAGGCGATGAAATCGTGGATGTGCGCGGCGCGCGCCGCCTGCTGCACCTCGTGCTGGCTGGCGCCGGGGCGGCCGTAGGCGATGTTGTAGGCGATGGTGTCATTGAACAGCACGGTGTCCTGCGGCACGATGCCGATGGCGCGGCGCAGGCTGTCTTGCGTCACCTGGCGGATGTCCTGCCCGGCGATGGTGATGGCGCCCTGCTGGATGTCGTAGAAGCGAAACAGCAGCCGCGCCAGCGTGCTCTTGCCCGCGCCCGAGGGGCCGACGACGGCCACCGTCTTGCCGGCCGGAATCTCGAAGCTCACGCCCTGCAGGATGGGGCGATCGGGTGCGTAGGCGAAGTGCACGCCTTCGAAGCGCACCACGGGCGCGTCCAGGCCCGCCAGTGGCTGCGCGCCGGGGGCGTCCTGCACCTCGCGTTCCTTGTCCATCAGCACGAACATGCGCGCAAGGTCGGTCAGGCTCTGCTTGATCTCGCGGTAGATCACGCCCAGGAAATTGAGCGGGATGTAGATCTGGATCATGAAGGCATTGACCATGACCAGGTCGCCGATGCTCAAGCGCCCCTGAACCACCCCCTGCGTCGCCAGCCACAGCATGGCGATCAGCGCGCTGGCGATGATCAGCTGCTGCCCGGCGTTGAGCAGGCCGAGCGAGGAGCGGCTCTTGAGCTGCGCGCGGCGAAAGCGCTCCAGGCTTTCGTCGTAGCGGCTGGCCTCAAACTGCTCGTTGTTGAAGTATTTGACCGTCTCGTAATTGAGCAGCGCATCGATGGCCTTGGTGTTGGCGGCCGAATCGGAGCGATTGGCCTCGCGGCGAAATTCGATGCGCCACTCGGTCACGAGCACGGTGAAGGCGATGTACAGCACCAGTGCCGTGAGCGTGACGGCGACAAAGCGCCAGTCGAACTTGGCACCGAGCACCCCCAGCACCAGCAGCACCTCGATCAGCGTGGCGATGATGTTGAAGAGCGCGAACGACACCATGGATTCGATGCCGCGCACTCCGCGCTCGATGTCGCGCGTCATGCCGCCGGTCTGGCGCTCCAGGTGAAAGCGCAGGGACAGGCTGTGCAGGTGCTTGAAGGTGGCCAGCGCGATCGAGCGCGCCGCGCCGTAGGTGGCCTTGGCAAAGACCAGCTCGCGCAGCTCGTTGAAGATCGAGGTGCACAGCCGCAGGCCCCCATAGGCCAGCAGCAGGCCCACGGGCACCACCAGCAGCCGCGCGGCGCCGTGGTCCTTGACGTCCATCGCGTCGATCAGGTCCTTGAGCAGCAGCGGCACGCCCACATTGGCGAGCTTGGCGCCCAGCATGAAGGCGATGGCCGCGAGCACCCGCCACTTGTACTGCCATAGGTAGGGCAACAGCCGCCTGAGCGTGGCCCAGTCCGACGCCTGGCGCGGGGTGTCTGGAAGGTCGATGTAGCCGGAGCCGCCGCCGTGGCGCATGACGCACAATCCTCGAATCACGAAAAGAAGGGGATTCTTGCCCATGCCGCCGACCGACGCCGACCTGCACACCCAATTGCCCACCGACAAGGAGCTGGTGCTCAAGGTAATCCCCCTGCCCAGCGACACCAATGGCAATGGCGACATCTTCGGCGGCTGGGTGATGTCGCAGGTGGACCTGGCCGGCTCGGTGCTGTGCGCGCGCGTGGCGCAAGGGCGCATCGCCACCGTGGCGGTGAACGAATTCATCTTCAAGCAGCCGGTGCGCGTGGGCGACCTGCTCTCGTTTTATTCAAGCGTGCTGCGCACGGGCCGCACCTCGATCACGGTGCAGGTGGAAGTGTTTGCCGAGCGTATTCGCGCCCAGGGCCAGTACGTGAAGGTGACCGAGGCGCGCCTGACCTATGTGGCGATCGACGACGAAGGCAGGCCGCGCGTGCTGCCGCCGTCGGCCTGAGCATGTAGCCATCGACGACGCAAGCCAGCCAAGACTCATTGCCTGACAAGCCTGCGACGCGTTCTGAAAGATTGCCGGCTGTCGTTGCAAACCGGCGTCACGGCGCGTTACGCGGTGCCTGACACTCGCGATACGCGCCACGCATCGGCGAACCGGCTATTTGCAGCTGAAGTTGTTGGCGTCTTCAATGCTGCCGCTGCCCTTGTAGGTCGCCACCTGCGGATAAGCGCACAAGGGGCGCGTGCGGTTCGCAGACCAAGCCGCAGGCACATCGGCATTGACACCTGCAGCATTGCCGGGACCGCGCGCGCTGGCGACGATGGCGGTGGGCGCCTCACCCTGCTCCACCCATGCCACCAGTGGCGTGAGCATGTCGAACTGGTCCGTCGCGGGGCCGCCCGAGCAGTGGTTCATGCCGGCAATCGGGTAGTAGCGGGCGAAGTTGCTCGCGCTGCCATCGTTGGCTTGCATCAAACTTTCGTACCAGCGGGTGGTGTCGTCGCTGGAAAAAATAGGATCTGCTGTCCCATGGTAGACCATCATCTTGGCCCCTCGCTGCTTGAGTAACGACAGGTCGGTCGGGTTGGGCGGCGTCATGAACGACAGAGCCGATTCGGGATAGCTGCCGCTGGTCGCATGGATGCGCCGAAACACTTCGGCGATGTCGGCCGTGGCCGCAAAGATCGGGCCGCTGAAGCTGGCGGCATCCATGGGCGGAGACATCCAGACCTGCCCCACGGCGACGGAATCCAGGATCATGGGCACCGTGAATTTCCAAAATGACCATCCGCCCGTCTGGATCCCGTTGTCATACGGCCAGCTCGCATAGATTCTCTGCCCGTCGGGTGTCTTCACGCCGGTGAACAGCTGGCGGATACCCGCCTTTTGCCCGGCCGTCAGGCAACTGCCGTCACGCGATGCGGTGCAGGTGGGCACGTCACGGTCCAGGTCAAAAGCGGTCTTGCAGGCGCCGGAGTTCTGCACCATGCCATCGGCTACGCCATCCAGCGCATCGCACTTGCCGAGGATGGCGCTCGCGACGGTGCTGCGTTCGGCCTGCGTGAAGCCCGAGGCAGCGTCGCCAGGCTGGGCGGCGAGCGCCAGATACTGCTGGTAACCGGCAATGTTGGCCGTCGCTGCAAGCGGCAGGTTGAACCCAGGGTCGCCCACCAGGAATCCGTCGTAGTCGTTGGCGTAGCGCGCTGCGGCCACCATGGTGTGGCGCCCACCATTGGAACAGCCGCCGATGTAGGAACGGTCGGGACCCCGGTGGTACGCGTCCTTGATCAAGCCCTTGGCCATGGGCGTGAGCTTGGCTACGGTTTGGTAGCCGTAATCAAGACGCGCCTGCGGATCGACCCCGAAATTCGCAGGTCCGGAGGCGTTTTGCGCCGCGTTGTGACCGGCATCCGAGCTGATGACCGCAAATCCCATACTCAGCGCGTTGGTCAACGCACCTCCGCCATTCACGCCACCGGTGGCTGTCTGGACGCTGCCATCGGTGCCGCCGTTGGCCTGGTAAAAAAAGCGGCCGTTCCACGCCGTGGGCAATCGCATCTCGAACGCGATCGCGTAATTGCCATTGACGCCAGCACGCTGGTACATGCTGCCCTTGACCAGGCAATGTCCGGGAACGTCGCGGCCCGCAACCTTGAGCACGCCAGCGGCTACATCCTCCGCTGAGCCGATCTCCGTGTTGGGAAAGTGAAACTGCGCTGCAAGGCCGGCGCAGGTTTCTTGAAGCTTGCCCGGGGTGGCGGCACTGAGTTGCGGCAGCGCGGGCTCGGCGTCATTGCCACCGCCGCAGGCGGACAGCAGGGCACAGGTCACGACAGTTGATATCGAGACGAATTTCAACGAACGCATGGTGGCTCCTTTTCCATCAATTGAACATCAGGTGCCCAGATATTAGTTATTAAACGAAATCAATTGCCAGCGTGTTTTCCCTAATTTTCATTGAATTAAAGTTATGTGATGTAACTTAATTCTGGGGCATCCGAGTCGCCCAGGGCCAGTACGTGAAGGTGACCAAGGCGCGCCTGACCTACGTCGCGATCGACGACGAAGGCCGGCCGTGCATGCTGGCGCCGCAGGCCTGAGAGCCTGAACGCGCTCCGAGCGCGCCGTCAGGCGACGATGTAGGCGCCGGAGCCCGTGGCCAGCAGCTCCCCGTCCGCGCCGCGGCATTCCATGCGCGTGTTCGCCACGCGCGAGCCCAGGCGCAACACCTGCGCATGCAGATCGAAGTGCGGCCCGATCGCGGGGCGCAGGTAATCGATGCGCAAATCGATGGTGCCGAGCTTGGCAAACAGCTTTTCCAGCGTGGCCGCCGGCTGCCTGGCAGCCATGGCCACCACGATGGCCAGGCCCGCCATGGCATCCAGAGCGGCGCTGGTCACGCCGCCGTGCATGCGCTGATGGGCGTAGTGGCCGATCAGCTCCGGGCGCATGACGATGCGCCCCGAGACGCCTTCGGGCGCGAGCGCCGTGACCTTGAGGCCCATCACCCGGTTGAAGACGATTTTTTCCTCGAACAGCTCGTGCAGCTGCGCGACGAGGGCCTGAGGCAACGGCTCGCAAGTGGGTACTGAATGCATCGTTATCAGGGTTTGTACGCAATCCGGAATGGCACTGCTGCTGGCATTATCCGCATTTATTCCAAGCAGGTGCTTGGCAAAAATCATCCGCTCTCCCGGTGCAGTTCATCCAACTTCTGATCAGTGGCGTCGCGCAAGGCTGCATCTACGGCCTGATCGCACTGGGCTTCGTGCTGATCTACAAGGCCACGGAGATCGTCAGCTTCGCGCAGGGCGAGCTGATGATGGTGGGCGCCTTCATCGGCGTGGCCGTCATGGCCTGGCTGGGCTTTCCATTCTGGCTTGCCGTCATCGCCAGCATGGCGGCAATGGCGTTGCTGGGGCTGCTGCTGGAGCGCCTGGTGATCCGCCCGGTGCTGGGACAGCCGGCGTTTTCCATCGTCATGCTCACCATAGGCATCGGCTATCTGCTGCGCGGGCTGGTGACCATGATTCCGGGCATAGGCACGGAAACCCGCACGCTAGCCGTGCCCTACAAGGATGCCACCTTGCACTGGGGCGGCCTGATCGTCGGCGCCGAGCAGCTCGTGGTGATCGCGGCGACCATCGTGCTGTGCGCGCTGCTGTTCGCGATGTTTCGCTACACCCGTCTGGGCGTGGCGATGCAGGCAGCCTCGCAGAACCAGCTCGCGGCCTACTACATGGGCATTCCGGTGCAGCGCATCAACGGCATGGTCTGGGCGCTGGCCGGCATGGTGGCAGCCATCGCCGGGCTGCTGCTCGCGCCCATCACCTTCGTCTACGCCAACATGGGCTTCATCGGGCTCAAGGCCTTCCCCGCCGCCGTGGTCGGGGGCTTTGGCAGCCTGCCGGGCGCGATCGTCGGCGGCTTGGTGATCGGCGTGATCGAATCGCTTTCGGGCTTTTACCTGCCCGAGGGCTTCAAGGACGTGGCGGCCTACATCGTGGTGCTCATCATGTTGATGGTGCGGCCCAACGGGCTGTTCGGTGAACGCCTGGTGAAGAAGGTGTAGGCGGCGATGCGTTTCATCTTCAAGACCGAGTACGCGCAGGACATCCGCCTGGCCAGGCACGGCGGGCACTGGTTCTGGTACGGGCTGCTGTGCGCGTTTCTGGCGCTGGCCCCGCTGCTGCTGCCGGAATACTGGCTGGCGCAGCTCACCTTCGTGCTGATCTACGGCATTGCCGGGCTCGGCCTGATGCTGCTGGCGGGTTTCACCGGGCAATTCTCGCTCGGGCATGCGGCGTTTCTCGGTGTCGGCGCGTACACCCAGGCGCTGCTCACCGGCATGGGCTGGCCGTTTTTCGCGGCGCTGGCCTGCGCGGCGCTGCTGTCGGCGGCGGCGGGCATCGTCGTAGGCCTGCCGGCGCTGCGCGTCAAGGGCATTTACCTCGCGATTGCAACGCTGGCCTTCGGCTTCATCGTCGAGGAAGTCTTCGCGCGCTGGACCTCGGTGACCGGCGGCAACAAGGGCATGTTCCTGCAGGCGCCCGTGGTCGCCGGGTTGGCCTTTGATACCTCCCAGTCGTTCTATTTTCTTTGCCTGGTGATCGCTGTCGCCTGCACCCTGGCGATCCTGAACCTGTTGCGCGCGCCCACAGGGCGGGCCTTCGTCGCGATCCGCGATTCAGAAATCTCGGCGCAAAGCATGGGCGTGCACCTGGCCTGGTACAAGACGCTGTCGTTTGCGCTCTCGGCGGCGCTGGCCGGCATCGCCGGCGCGCTGTACGGCCACAAGCTGCAGTTCATCACGCCGGAGCAATTCGATATCGTGCAGTCGATCGACCTGCTTTTGATGATCGTCATCGGCGGCCTCGGCTCGGTGCATGGCGCCTTCCTGGGCGCATCGTTCCTGATTTTCATGCCGCAGCTCATCGGCCTGGCCAAGGACTACCTGCCCGATTCCATCGGCCAGTCGCCGGGTTTGCAGACCTTCGTTTATGGCGCCGTGCTGATCGCCTTCGTGATGTTCGAGCCCCTGGGCATTTATGGCCGCTGGCTCAAGGTGCGCGCCTGGCTGCAGCTGTTTCCGTTCTACCGCGCGGGCATGTTCAAGCGGCAGAAGTCGTTTCAGAAATCGGAGCGACTGAGATGAAGCGTTCATTCTCATCCTCGGCAGGCTCCTTCCCCCTTTGGGGGAAGGTGGGGATGGGGGCCTGCGTGCGCACCGCCCGCGCAGTCAGCCCCCACCCCTGCCCTCCCTCAAAGGGGGAGGGAACAACCTCGGGGAGCTCCGATGCCCAATGAAACGCTGCTGAAGGCCGAGCATCTGAGCGTGCGCTTTGGCGGCCTGCTGGCGGTCAACGACGTGAGCTTCGATGTCGCCCGGGGCGAGGTGTTCACGCTGATCGGCCCCAACGGCGCGGGCAAGACCACGGTGTTCAATCTGATCAGCCGCATCTACCAGCCCACCACCGGCGCGATTACCTACGCCGGCCCGCAGGGCGAGCTGCTGCTGACCAGCCAGGCGCCGCACGCCGTGGCGCAGCTGGGCATTGCGCGCACCTTCCAGAACATTGAACTGTTCGAGCACGCCAGCGTGCTCTCCAACCTCTTGATCGGCCGCCACACGCGGCGCGAGACCGGTCTGTGGCGCGACCTGCTGTTCACGCCGCGCACGCGCGCCGCCGAGCTCAAGGCGCGTGAGAAGGTCGAAGAAATCATCGACTTTCTCGATCTGCAGCATTACCGCGATACGCTGGTCGGTGGTCTGCCCTACGGCGTGCGCAAGGTGGTGGAGCTGGGCCGGGCACTGTGCACGGAACCACGCCTGCTGCTGCTCGATGAGCCATCTTCGGGCCTGAACGTCGAGGAAACCGACGACATGGCATTCTGGATTCAGGACATTCGCGATGACCTCGGCATCACCGTGCTGATGGTGGAGCACGACATGTCGCTGGTCTCGCGCGTCTCCGATCGGGTGCTGGCGATGAACCAGGGTGAGGTGCTGGCGCTGGGCTCGCCCGCCGCAGTGCAGGCCGACCCGGGCGTGGCCGAGGCCTACCTGGGCACGATTGACGACGTGAGCAATCTGCGCCGCCCGCCCGGGCACACGATGGGAGGCCGCGCGTGAACGCCCCCGCCACCCCCGCGCCACTGCTGCAACTGCAGAACGTGGAGAGCGCCTACGGCCCGATCAAGGCGATACGCGGCGTGAGCCTGGCTGTGCACGCGGGCGAAATCGCCACCGTGCTGGGCAGCAACGGCGCGGGCAAAACCACGATTCTCAAGACCATCAGCGGCATCATCGACCCGCTCAAGGGCAGCGTGCAGTTCAAGGGCGCGGACATCACCGCCAACGATCCCACCACCATCGTTCAGCGCGGCCTGATGCATGTGCCCGAGGGGCGCGAGGTGTTTGCGCTGCTCTCGGTGCGCGACAACCTGATGATGGGCGCCTACACGCGCCGCGACCGCGACGCGGTGGCGCGCGATCTGGAAACCGTGTACGGCTACTTCCCCATCCTGAAAGAGCGCAGTACCCAGGATGCCGGCCTGCTCTCGGGCGGGCAGCAGCAGATGCTGGCGATCAGCCGCGCGCTGATGGCCGCGCCCGAGCTCATCCTGCTCGATGAGCCCAGCCTGGGCCTGTCGCCGCGCCTGACCAAGGAGATCTTCGAGATCGTGGTGCGCATCAACCGCGAGCGCGGCACCACCATGCTGCTGGTGGAACAAAACGCCAACATGGCGCTCAACGCCTCGGACTTCGGCTACGTGCTGGAAAACGGCCGCATCGTGATGGAGGGTGCCTGCGAGGTGCTGCGCGAGAAGGAGGACATCAAGGAGTTCTATCTCGGCATGAAGGGCGACGGCGTGCGCGGCGAGCGGCGCTGGAAAAAGAAGAAGAATTGGAGATAGCGGCATGAGCGTGCTCTGGAACCCCGATTGCGCCGCACGCGAAGGCCTCGCCATGCAGGGCGACACCATCGCCGCGATTTTCTGGAACGGCGTCGCGCGCAGAGGCTCGCAGGTGTGGCTGCGCGAGAAAAAGCTCGGCCTGTGGCGCGCCTGGAGCTGGACGCAGGTGGGCGATGCGGTGCGCGAGATCGCAGGCGGCCTGATGGCACTGGGCTTTGAGCCAGGCCACACCGCCTCCATCCTCTCCAACACCATCCTGGAATGGGTGCTGGCGGACCTTGCCGTGCTCTCCTGCGCCGGCGTGGCCAGCGGCATCTATCCCACCGATGCGGCGGCGCAGGTGCACTACCTGACCGAGGATTCGCACAGCAGCTTCCTCTTCGTCGAAGACGACGAGCAGCTGGACAAGGCGCTGGCGGTGCGCGGGCAACTGCCTGGCCTCAAGAAGATCATCGTCTTCGACATGGAAGGCCTGCACCAGCTCGACGACGCTGGCGTGATGAGCCTGG
Organism: Comamonas sp. SCN 65-56; assembly: GCF_001724135.1. Lineage (GTDB taxonomy): Bacteria > Pseudomonadota > Gammaproteobacteria > Burkholderiales > Burkholderiaceae_C > Comamonas_C. The sequence goes on from NZ_MEDS01000025.1 coordinate 313,608, forward strand.
CCGCATTGCGCGAGCTGGGCCGCCAATGGAACACGCAACACCCGCAAGCGCTGCCGCAGCGCGTGGCCGCGGTCAAGCCCGAGGATCTGGCCATCCTGGTCTACACCTCGGGCACCACCGGCAAGCCCAAGGGCGCGATGCACACGCACAGCGCGCTGGTGGCCACCGTGCGCGGGCTGAACACCGTGATCGCGCGCAGCGAGGCGGACGAGGCCATGGCCTTTCTGCCGCTGTGCCACATCGCCGAACGCATGGGCGGCGAATACCTCTCGCTGTATTCCGGCTGCAAGCTCAACTTCGTCGAGAACCCTGACACCGTGCCCGAGAACGTGCGCGAGATCGCGCCCACGGTCTTCGTCGCCGTGCCGCGCGTGTGGGAGAAGTTCTATTCCGGCGTGACGATCGCGCTCAAGGAAAGCACGCGGCTGCAGCAGGCCGCCTACGCCTGGGCCATAGGCGTGGGCCGGCGCATCGCCGACAAGGTGCTGGCGGGCGAGACCATACCCGCCACGCTCAAGGCGCGCTTTCACCTCGCGCGCTGGCTGGTGCTGAACAACGTGCGCAAGATGATAGGCATCCACCGCGCGCGCTATCTGGTGACCGGCGCGGCGCCGATTTCGCCCGACCTGATCAAGTGGTATCTCTCGCTCGGCGTGCCCATGCTCGAAGTCTGGGGCATGACGGAAACCTGCGGCGTCTCCACCGCGGTGCTGCCAACGCACATCAAGCCCGGCTCCATCGGCCCGGCGGCGCACTACAACCAGGTGCGCATAGCCCCCGCAACGGGCCAAATCCAGGTCAAGGGGCCCAACGTGTTTGCCGGCTATCTGAACCAGCCGGAGAAAACGGCCGAGTCCTTCACCGAAGACGGCTGGCTGCGCACCGGCGACGTCGGCAGCGTGGACGCCGAGGGCTTTTACCGCATCACCGACCGCATGAAGGACATCATCATCACCGCGGGCGGCAAGAACATCACCCCGAGCGAGATCGAGAACGAACTCAAATTCAGCCCCTACGTCACCGATGCGGTGGTGATCGGCGACCGGCGCGCCTACCTCACGGTGATCATCATGATCGACCAGGAAAACGTTGAAAAATACGCGCAGGACCACGACGTGCCGTTCTCCAACTACGCCAGCCTCACGCGCGCGGCCGAGGTCCAGGCGCTGATCCAGGGCGTGATCGACGAGGTCAACGGCAAGTTCGCGCGCGTGGAGCAGATCAAGAAATTCTTCCTGCTCGACACCCAGCTCACGGCGGAGGATGAAGAACTCACACCGACGATGAAACTCAAGCGCAAGCTGGTCGAGAAGAAATACGCGGCGCAAATCGACGCCATGTATGCGGGCGGCACGGGTAAACCCTGAGCCGCTGCAGCCGCCCCACTGTCCACAATCGTTTCACCCACACAAGGAGGACCCCCCATGCAGACGAAATACGGTTTTCTGACCCTGGCCTGCGCGCTGGGCTTTGCAGGATCGGCGCTGGCGCAAAACCAGGGCGTCACCAAGACCGAGCTCAAGCTGGCCACCATCCAGGACCTCTCCGGCCCGATCGCGGCAATCGGCAAGCAGGCGCGCGACGGCATGCAGCTGCGCGTGGACGAGGCCAACGAGCAAGGCGGCATCAACGGCCGCAAGATCGTGCTCAAGGTCGAGGACGACGGCTACGACCCCAAGCGCGCGGTGCTCGCGGCGCAGAAGCTGGTGAACCAGGAGAAGGTCTTCGCCATCGTCGGCCACATCGGCACGGCCGCCAACCTCGCGACCTTCCCGGTGATGTTCCCCAAGAAGGTGATCAACTTCCTGCCGCTCACCGCCGCGCGCGAAATGTATGAGCCGCTGAACCCGCTGACCTACGCCTTTATCGCGCCCTACTACAACCAGATCCGCGAAGCCGTGCCGGAAATGGTCAAGGAGAAAAAGCTCACCAAGGTCTGCACCATCTACCAGGACGATGAGTTCGGCGAGGAAGTGCTCAAGGGCACGGAAGATGGCCTGAAAGACATGGGCATGCAGCTGACCGAGAAGGCCAGCTTCAAGCGTGGCGCCACCGATTTCTCGTCGCAGGTCGCCAAGACCAAGGCCGCGGGCTGCGAGCTGGTGACGCTGGGCACCATCATCCGCGAAACCATTGGCACCATAGGCACGGCCAAGAAGATGGGCTTCAACCCGGTGTTCCTTGGTTCGGCCGCCGCCTACAGCGAGCTGATTCCCAAGCTCGCCGGCAAGGCGATGGATGGCCTGTACGCCACGATGGCCGCGCAGGTGCCCTACACCGATGACGCGAGCAACAAGCCGCTGGCCTTCTGGGCCACCAAGTACAAGACCAAGTTCAACGAGGACGCTACATCGTGATGGACATGTTCCTGCAGGCCGCATCCAAGGCCGGGCCCAACCTGACGACCGACAGTTTCATCAAGACCATGGAAAGCATGAGCTTCCCGACCGACATCTTCGGCAGCGCCCCAGCCACCTACTCGGCGACCAAGCACCTGGGCAGCACCGCCTGGCGCCTGTCGCAGGTACAGGACGGCAAATGGAAAGTGGTTTCGGAGTACCACACCAAGTAAGCCCGGGCCGTGCATCCTGCGAACCGCCTGCGGGCGGTTTGTCGTTTGTGCGACTTCCATTTTTCCGTGCTGCTGCCAGAATTTGACCAATCATCTGCTTGGTAAAAATCCACCATGATCGAACGCACGCTGCTTGACCCCGACCACGAGGCGTTTGCCGAGAGCTTTCGCCGCTTCATCGAAAAGGAAATCGCACCGCACCACGCCGACTGGGAAGAGCGCGGCTATGTCGACCGCGCCATCTGGAACAAGGCGGGCGCCAACGGCTTTCTGTGCCTGAGCATGCCCGAGGAATACGGCGGTGCGGGTGCCGATCGCCTGTACTCCGTCGCGCAGATGGAAGAGATCGCGCGCGCGGGCTGCACCGGAATAGGCTTTGGCTTGCACAGCGAAATCGTCGCGCCCTACATCCTGCATTACGGCACCAAGGAGCAAAAACAGCGCTACCTGCCCAAGCTCGCCAGTGGCGAGATGGTGGGCGCGATCGCCATGACCGAGCCCGGCGCGGGCAGCGACCTGCAGGGCGTCAAAACCAGCGCCACGCTCTCGCAGGATGGCAGTCACTACGTCGTGAACGGCAGCAAGACCTTCATCACCAACGGCTGGCACGCCGATCTCGTCATCGTCGTCGCCAAGACCGACCCTGCCGCCGGCGCCAAGGGCACCAGCCTGCTGCTGATAGAGCGCGGCATGCCGGGTTTCGAGAAGGGCCAGCGCCTCAAGAAAGCCGGCATGAAGGCGCAAGACACCTCCGAGCTCTTCTTCAACGACGTGAAGGTGCCCGCCGAGAATCTGCTGGGGGGCGCTGCCATGCAGGGCAAGGGCTTCATCTGCCTGATGGAACAGCTGCCGTGGGAGCGCCTGCAGATCGCGATCACCGCGGTCGCCGCCGCGCAGGCCGCGATCGACTGGACGCTCGCCTACGTCAAGGAGCGCAAGGTCTTTGGCACCAATGTCGCCAGCTTTCAGAACACGCGTTACGAACTCGCCGAGATGCAGACCGAGGTGCAGGTGGCGCGCGTGTTCGTCGACAAGTGCTGCGAGCTGGTGGTGCACAACCAGCTTGACACCGCCACTGCCAGCATGGCCAAGTACTGGACGAGCGACCTGCAATTCAAGGTGATGGACCGCTGCGTGCAGCTCTTTGGCGGCTACGGCTACATGTGGGAATACCCGATCGCCCGCGCCTGGGCCGACGCGCGCGTGCAGCGCATCTACGGCGGCACCAACGAAATCATGAAAGAACTGATCTCGCGCAACATGGGTTTGCCCGCGCGTTGATGCTGGACTCCCTCCCCCTCTGGGAGAGGGTGGGGGTGGGGGCTCGCGGCACCGAGCTTTTCACCACGCAGCCCCCATCCCTGCCTTCCCCCAGAGGGGGAAGGAGAAAATACAAAAAGCATAGCTGTTACCGAACATCCAGCAAGCGCCAGAGCCAATTTTCATACGGAGACTCCACATGACCACCGCCTACGTATTCGACGCCCTGCGCACCCCGCGCGGCAAAGGCAAGAAGGACGGCTCGCTGCACGAAGTCAAGCCGATCGACCTGGCCGTCGGCCTGCTGCACGAGCTGCAGGCGCGCCAGGGTTTTGACACCGCGGCGGTCGATGACGTGGTGATGGGCATCGTCTCGCCGGTGGGCGAGCAGGGCTCGGTTTTACCGAAGATCGCTGCGCTCAAGGCCGGTTGGGCCTGGACCTGCGCCGGGCTGCAGATCGACCGTTTCTGCGCCTCGGGGCTGGAGGCGGTAAACTTGGCGGCGCAAAAGGTCGCGAGTGGCTGGGAAGACCTCGTCGTCGCCGGTGGCGTCGAGAGCATGAGCCGGGTGCCGCTGGGCAGCGACGGCGGCGCCTGGGCGCAAGACCCCGAGACCAATCTGCAAACGCTGTTCGTGCCGCAGGGCATAGGTGCGGATTTGATCGCGACGCTGGACGGATTCAGCCGCAGCGACGTGGACGCCTTCGCGCTCGAATCGCAAAAACGCGCCACGCACGCGCGCGCCCAAGGCTGGTTCAAGCGCTCGGTGGTGCCGGTGCGCGACGCGCTCGGGCAGGTGATCCTGGCCGAAGATGAATTCATCAAGCCAAACACGACGATGGAGGGCCTGGCCGCGCTCAAGCCATCATTCGCGCAGCTCGGCGACATGGGGTTCGATCAGGTCGCGCTGCAGCGCTACCCGCAGGTCGAGCGCATCCACCACGTGCACCACGCGGGCAATGCCTCGGGCATCGTCGATGGCGCGGCCGCCGTGCTGATCGGCAGCGAGGCCGCCGCCAAGGCGCACGGCCTCCAGCCGCGCGCGCGCATCGTCGCCACCGCCGTGAGCGGCGACGACCCGACCATCATGCTTACCGGCCCGATGCCCGCCACGCGCAAGGCGCTCGCCCGCGCGGGCATGACCATCGATCAAATCGACCTATTTGAAGTGAACGAGGCCTTTGCCGCCGTGCCGATGCGCTTCATGCGCGAGATGGGGGTGGCGCACGAGAAGGTCAACGTCAACGGCGGTGCGATCGCCATGGGCCACCCGCTGGGCGCCACCGGCGCGATGCTGCTGGGCACCTTGATCGACGAGCTGGAGCGGCGCCAGTTGCGCTATGGCCTCGTCACGCTGTGCGTGGGCGGCGGCATGGGCATTGCCACCATCGTCGAGCGCATCTGAGGGAGACAGAACATGCAAACCATCCGCTACGAACTCATCGCCGCGCAGGGCTCGGGCCAGGTCGCGCTCATCACCTTCGACGAGCCCGATTCCCCCGTCAACACCATGTGCCAGCGCTGGCAGGACGACATGGTCACCCTCACGGCACAGGTGCTCGCCGACCGCGAGCGGCTGGGCGCGGGCCTCAAGGGCCTGGTGCTCGCCTCGGCCAAGAAGACCTTTTTTGCCGGGGCGGATTTGAAGGCGGTGATGCGCCTCACCGCGGCTGATGCGCCGCAGGCCTTCGAGGGCATAGAGCGCCTGAAAAAGCAGATGCGCGCGCTCGAAACCCTGGGTCTGCCGATCGTCAGCTGCCTCAACGGCGCGGCGCTGGGCGGGGGATGGGAGGTGGCGCTGATCGGTCATCACCGCATCGCCGTCGACGACGCGAAGATCCAGCTCGGCCTGCCCGAAGTCACGCTGGGCCTGATCCCCGGTGCCAGCGGCATCACCAAGATGGTGCGCCTGCTCGGCCTGATGGGCGCGCAGCCGTATCTGCTCGAAGGCAAGCTCTTCAACCCGCAAAAGGCCAAGGAGCTGGGCCTGGTGCATGCGCTGGTCGCGAACGCGCAAGACCTGCTGCCCGCCGCGCTGACCTGGATCGCCGCGCACCCCCAATCGCACCAGCCCTGGGATGAGAAGGGCACCAAGATCCCCGGCGGCACGCCCGCCAACCCGAAGATCGCCGCCGGCCTGGCCGTCGCGCCCGCGATGCTGCGCAAGACCACGCGCGGGCGCTACCCCGCGCCCGAGGCGGCACTGGCCGCGATGGTGGAAGGCGCGATCGTCGACTTTGACACCGCGCTGCGCATCGAAAGCCGCTACCTCGCCCGTCTGATGACGAGCCCGGTCGCGCACGCGATGATCAACACCTTCTTCTTCGACCTGAACGCGATCAAGAGCGGCAAGTCGCGCCCCGCCTCGCCTGAGCGCTTCAAGCTCGTCAGGGTCGGCATCCTGGGCGCGGGCATGATGGGCGCGGGCATCGCGTGGGCGCAGGCAAGCAAAGGCATCGCCACCGTGCTCAAGGACGTGAGCATGGACAAGGCCGAACACGGCAAGGCCTACTCTACCCGCCTCGCCACCAAGCGCGTGGAGCAGGGCCGATTGAGCGCCGAGGCATGCGACGCACTGCTGGCGCGCATCACGCCAAGCGCCGATGCGAAGGATCTCGCCGGATGCGACCTCATCATCGAAGCCGTGTTCGAAAACCGCGACTTGAAGGCCAAAGTCACGCAGGAGGCCGAGCCGCAGCTGGCCGCCACGGGCTTTTTCGCGAGCAACACCTCGACGCTGCCGATCACGGGGCTGGCCACCGCCAGCCGCGCACCCGAGAAATTCATCGGCATTCACTTCTTCAGCCCGGTGGACAAGATGCAGCTCGTGGAAATCATCCGCGGCAAGCAGACCAGCGACGCCACCGTGGCGCGGGCGTTCGACTACGTGCAGGCGCTGGGCAAGACGCCCATCGTGGTCAACGACTCGCGCGGTTTTTACACCAGCCGCACCTTCGGCACCTTCGTGATGGAGGGCGCGACCATGCTCGCTGAAGGCATCCCCGCACCGGTGATCGAAAACGCCGCGATGCAGATCGGCATGCCGGTGGGGCCGCTGGCGGTGCTCGACGAGACCGCGCTGTCCTTGAGCGTGCACGTGATGGAGCAGACCCGCGCCGACTTCGCCGCCGAGGGCAAGAGCTACACGGCCACGGCGGGCGAATTGCTGGTCGAGCGCATGGTCAAGGAACTGAAGCGTCCGGGCCGCGCCGCAGGCAGCGGCTTTTACGACTACCCCGAGGGCGGCAAGAAGCACCTGTGGGGTGAGCTCAAACCCCTGTTCGAAAAGCCCGGACTCGCCTGGGATGTGCGCGAGATTCAAGACCGCATCCTCTGGCGCCAGGCGGTCGAAACCGCGCGCTGCCTCTCCGAGGGCGTGCTGACCAACGTGCACGACGCCAACATCGGCTCGATCTTCGGCATCGGCTTCCCCGCCTGGACGGGTGGCGCGATGCAGTTCATCTACGGCATGGGGGTGGATGCGTTTCTCATCCGCGCAGATGAACTGGCAAAGGCGCACGGCGCGGGGTTTGCGCTGGACGCTCGCACGCGCGATGCGATACGCGCGCACGAGCCGCGCTACTGAGGCCCGTCAGCCGCGCGCGATGCGCTCGGCCGGCCTGCGCAGCAGGATGCCCAGCAGCGCGAACATGTTCCAGCCGGGCAGCCACCAGGCCAGCGCCGCGGCCATCAGCGCGCACGCGAACAGCGCCGCCGCACGCCGGCGCTGCAAATCGTTGGCGACTGCGTCGAACTCCGTGGGTGAACGCAGCGACGGGTGACGCCGCAGCCGCTGCACGCGCGCGAGCGAGAGCGCCGCGAGCACACTCAGATGCAGGCTGTAGAGCAGCGCGGCGATGCCGGTGGCGCCATGCTCGCCAATCACGCTGGTGGAAAACGGCAGCAGCGTGATCAGCGCAAGCTGCACCAGCTCGATCAGCGCCGCCGGCCGATCCAGCCCCTCGTACTGGCGCAGCACGCGGTTTTGCGCGAGCCAGAACAGCGCTCCAACCCAGAAACTCAGCGCCCAGACCAGCGCCTTGGGCAGCAGCGCCGCGAGCGCCGCACCGAGCGACGCCACCGCCGGTTCGGGCAGCGCTCCAAGCTTGAGATCGAGCGCCAGCAGCGTGAGCGCCACCGCATAGACGCCATCGGTGAGTGCTTCCAGTCGGCTCTTGCTGATCAGCGGCGATGCGGTCATGGTGGCTCTCGCGGTGAATACGATCGCGCACTGTAAATCAACGCAGCGCCGCCATATTGCTGCAAAGCGAGAGGGAAAGACGCGCCCGCGCTCACCGCTGCGGCGGCTCCCAGTTCAGCCGCCGGGCGAGCTTTTGCAGATTGCTCGCGTCGACGCCGAGCGCGCGCGCCGCCGCTGCCCAGCGCCCTCCGTGCGCCGCCATCGCCTGTGTCAGCGCCGCGCGTTGGCAGGCCTCCACGCGCGCGCGCAGCGAGCCCACACCCTTGGCCTGCACCGGCACCGGTGCGGCTTGCGCGCCGATGTCGGAAGGCGCTTCATCCAGGTCGAGCAACTCGACGCCCAGCGTGACGATTTCCGTGCGACTGGCGCCACGGCTCACCGCCTTGAGCGCGGCGCGGCCAAGCACCTGTTCCAGCTCGCGCACATTGCCCGGCCAGCGGTAGCGGCGCAGGGCCTGCTTGGCCTCGGTGGACAGGCGCAGGCTGCGCAGGCCCAGGCGCGCACGGTTGGTTTCCAGCAGCCGCCCGGCCAGCAGCAGCACGTCGCGCCCGCGCTCGCGCAGCGGCGGAATCTGTATCGGATACACCGAGAGCCGGTGGTAGAGATCGGCGCGAAACGCCCCGGTCTGCACCAGCTCGCGCAGACTGCGGTTGGTGGTGGCGATCACGCGCACATCGACGCTGCGCGGCGTCGCCTCGCCCAGGCGCTGCGCCTCGGCGTTCTGCAGCGTACGCAGCAGCCGCACCTGCGCCGCCAGTGGCAGCTCGCCCACCTCCTCCAGCAGCAGCGTACCGCCGTCGGCCGCCTCGACCCGGCCCAGGCGATCCTGCAGCGCGCCGGGGAAAGCGCCACGCAGATGACCGTAGAGCTCGCCCTCGGCCAGGGCCTCGGGCAGCGCCGCGCAGTTCACATGCACCAGCGGCAGCGCGCTGCGGCGCGAGAGCGCATGCAGCTGCTGCGCCAGCAACTCCTTGCCAACGCCGGTCTCGCCCAGCAGCAGCACCGGCATGTCGGTTTCGGCCACCACGGCCAGCTCATGCAGCAGCAACTGCATCGCGTCGCTGTCGCCCAGCAGGCCGCGGTCCGGGGCGGTGTCGCGCACGCCCGGCAGCGGCGCGCCCACCGATTGCGCGGCCGCGCGCAGCGCCGCTTCCAGATGTCCCACGCGCACCACCGCCTGGAGCAGCGGCAGCAACTGCGTGAGCTGGTGCTGCGCGTCGTCATCGAAGCTGCCGGTGGTGAGCGCATCGAGCGTCAGCACGCCCCAGGGCCTGCCTTCGACTTCGAGCGCAATGCCCATGCAGTCGTGCACCCGCAGCGGCTCGTCCGGGCGCTCGGCAAGCAGCCCATCGTAGGGGTCGGGCAGCGGACTGTCGTGCGGAAAGCGTGTCACATCACTGCGTCGCAGGATGGCGGCGAGGCGCGGATGCTGCGCCAGCGCAAAACGCCGCCCCAGCGTGTCGGACGACAGGCCGACGATCGCCTCGGGCCGCAGCACGTCGGCCTCTGCGTCCAGACTGAGCAGCGCCACCGCGCCGCAGCCGAAATGGTCGGACAGCAACTCCACCAACCGCTGCTGGCGCACGGCGGCCGGCAGCTCGACAGAGAGGTCGGAAAGCAGTTGTACGGAGACCGAAAACAAGGTCATTTTGACTATTTTTTGGTATTAATAACCGTTATTTAAACGGTATTTTATACCGTTGTATTCCTGAAATTCCGATTTTTTGTCTGGAAATTCCGGTATAAACCAAGGGTAAATACCTATGTTTCATCCAAACGGAGTCATACCCATGCACCCAGGCACCCATAGCCCGGCACCACGCCAACCCACTCCTCGCACGCGCCTTCAGTGAAAGCGCGCCGCCGATTCCACCAAGAAAGACCTTCACCATGGGACAGTACAAAAAACACTGGTTCACCCTGATCGGCCTTTGCATCGTGATGTTCTCGCTGCTGGGCTATTTTGGCGTGGACATCTACCGCTCCGCGCCGCCCATCCCCACGCAAGTGGTGACCGACAGCGGCAAGAAGCTGTTCACCGAAAAGGACATCCTCGACGGCCAGACCGCCTGGCAGTCGGTCGGCGGCATGCAGCTGGGCTCGATCTGGGGCCACGGCGCCTACCAGGCACCCGACTGGACGGCCGACTGGCTGCACCGTGAGCTCAGCGCCTGGCTGGACTTGGGCGCGCAGGAGTACTACGGCAAGCCGTATGCGGAGATCACCGGCTACCAGCAGGGCGCGCTGCGCGCCGAGCTCAAGGCCGAGTACCGCGGTGACGGCGTGGACGCCAGCAACACGCTGCACGTCAGTGAACGGCGCGCGCAGGCGATCGCGCAGACCGCGGATTACTACCAGCGCCTGTTCTCGGCCGATCCGTCGCTGCAAAAGAGCCGTGAGCACTTTGCGATGAAGGAAGACACGTTGCCCTCTGCCGAACGCCGCGAGCAGCTCACGCAGTTCTTCTTCTGGACCGCCTGGGCCGCCGCCACCGAACGCCCGAACAGCAAGGTCACCTACACCAACAACTGGCCGCACGAGCCGCTGATCGGCAACGTGCCCAGCAGCGAGAACGTCGTCTGGTCGGTGGTCAGCGTCGTCGTGCTGCTCGCGGGCGTGGGTTTTCTCGTCTGGGGTTGGTCGTTCCTGGGCAAGCACGACGAGAGCGATCCGACGCCACCGGCGCACGACCCGCTCACGCGCTTCGGCCTCACGCCCTCGCAGCGCGCGCTGGGCAAATACCTGTTCCTGGTTGTCGGGCTGTTCATCTTCCAGGTGTTCATCGGCGGATTCACCGCGCACTACACGGTCGAGGGCCAGCAGTTCTACGGCATCGACGTCTCGCAGTGGTTCCCGTATGCACTCACGCGCACCTGGCACATCCAGAGCGCGCTGTTCTGGATCGCCACCGGCTTTCTGGCCGTCGGCCTGTTCCTGGCACCCATCATCAATGGCGGCAAGGACCCGAAGTACCAGAAACTCGGCGTCGACATCCTGTTCTGGGCACTGGTGGTCGTGTGCGTCGGCTCCTTCGTCGGCAACTACCTCGCACTGGCGCACCAGCTTCCGGCCGAATGGAGCTTCTGGCTCGGCCACCAGGGCTATGAGTTCGTCGACCTCGGGCGCCTGTGGCAGATCCTCAAATGGGCCGGCATCCTGTTCTGGCTGGTGCTGATGCTGCGCGGCGTGCTGCCGGCGCTGTTCAAAAAGAGTGGCGAGGACAAGAACCTGCTGGCGCTGCTCACCGCCTCGGTCGGCGCAATCGGCCTGTTCTACGGCGCGGGGCTGTTCTACGGCGAGCGCACCCACCTGTCGGTAATGGAGTACTGGCGCTGGTGGGTGGTGCACCTGTGGGTGGAGGGCTTCTTCGAAGTGTTTGCCACCACGGCGCTGGCCTTCGTCTTCAGCAGCATGGGCCTGGTCTCGCGCAGCATGGCCACCACGGCTAGCTTGGCCTCGGCCTCGCTGTTCCTCCTGGGCGGCATTCCGGGTACCTTCCACCACCTGTACTTCGCGGGCACCACCACGCCGGTGATGGCCGTCGGCGCCGCGTTCAGCGCGCTGGAAGTCGTGCCGCTGATCGTGCTCGGACACGAGGCCTGGTCGCAGTGGCGCCTGAAGTCGCGCGCGCCGTGGATGGAAAACCTCAAGTGGCCGCTGCTCGCCTTCGTCACCGTCGCGTTCTGGAACATGCTGGGCGCGGGCGTCTTCGGCTTCATGATCAACCCGCCGATTTCGTTGTACTACATCCAGGGCCTGAACACCACGCCGGTGCATGCGCACGCCGCGCTGTTCGGGGTCTACGGCTTCCTGGCGCTGGGCTTCACGCTGCTGGTGCTGCGCTACATCCGCCCGCAACTCGTCTTCAGCGAGCGCCTGATGAAAACCGCGTTCTGGGGCCTCAACGGCGGCCTGGTGCTGATGATCGTCACCAGCCTGCTGCCGATCGGCCTGATCCAGTTCAGCGCCAGCGTCAGCGAAGGCCTGTGGTGGGCGCGCAGCGAAGAGTTCATGCAACAGCCGCTGCTGCAGCAACTGCGCTGGGTTCGCACCTATGGCGACGTGGTGTTCATCATCGGCGCGCTGGCGATGGCCTGGCAGGTGGTGCTCGGCGTGTTCAACCTCGGCGCCACCGCGCCGCGCACCAAGCTGCAGAGCGCCGCGTCCTGAGCCTGGTCACCCTCGGGCCGCGCAAGCCGCGGCCCGCCAGCGACCTGAGCCCGGCCAAGGCCGGGCTTTTTCGCGGGCGCTCACAAGCGCCGCCGTGGCGGTATTCTGCGGGCCTTGCACGCGCCCGACACCCAGGCGTGCGGACCACCCGGGAAAACCATGAACCGCAAACTCATCGCGCTCGGCGCCGTCGCCGCCCTGGTGCTGGCCTATCTTGTCGCCGCGCCGTGGATCACGGTCTATCAAATCAAGAGCGCCGCCGAGGCGCACGACGACGCGGCGCTGGCCGAGCATGTGGACTTCGACAGCGTGCGCCAAAGCCTCAAGGACCAACTCCATGCGCGCCTGATGCGCAAGATGACGGATGGCGCTGGCGCGAGCGACAACCCGCTGGCCGCGCTCGTCGCGCCACTGGCGGGTGCGGTCGTAGACAAGGCGGTCGACTGGTACGTGACGCCTGCGGGCGTGATCGCCCTCATGAGCAACCGCACACCCGATGCCGACACGCGCCAGGCTACGCCAAAGCCGCAAGGCACGGACGAGCAGCCACTCGCCGGCGCCAGCATGGCGTACAGCACGCTCGACACCTTCATCGTTCGCCCGCGCGGGCGGACGGGCGCCGCCGAATTCGTACTGCGCCGGCGCGGCCTGGGCTGGAAGCTCACGGCCGTCGTGCTGCCGGGGCAGTGAAGGCCCCAACCGACCGACCAGAGATTTTTGTCATGGCCACCGGCGAGACGCTTGCACGGCGTAGCGCTGCGCCCACCCGAACTGCCGTCAACGCGCGCGTGCGTCCGCCTTCACCGCGATGCCACGCGGCAGCCAGCGCCAGAACATCCAGGCGGCGGCAAAGCCCATGCCGCCAATGGCAAGGATGCCACCCGCCAGCGTGATCAGAGCCGTCAGGCCCGAGAGCAGCAGCGGCCCGCCGCCACCGCCGATGTCGGTGATCACGCGCCAGATGCCGAGAAACTGCGTGCGCCCAACCACCGGCGACGCATCGGCACCAATCGTCAGCACGATGCCCGCGCCCATGCCGTTGCCCACGCCCAGCAACAGGCTGACCGCCAGCAAGCTGTCAAAGCCGGTGGACAGCGGCATCAACAGCAGGCTGGTGCCCATCACCAGCATGCTCGGCAACGTCACCGCCAGACGCCCGCGCTGGTCCATCACCCGCCCGGCGGGGTAGAACAGCAGCGTGTCCACCGCGCCCATCAGGCCGTAGATCAGCGAGGTGGTGGCCGCATCCAGACCGATGTGGCTGGCCCAGAGCGGAATCACCACCTGGCGGCAGGCGCGGATGGCCGCCACCAAAGACGTCGCCACGCCCAGCGTGAGCAGAACATGCCTGTGCGTGTGCAGCATCGCGAGCGCTCCAGGCACTTGGCCGGCCGACTCGCCTTCGGCCGCCGCCTTCGCTGCCAGATCAGGCACCAGCAGTGACAGCGCGCCGGTGGCCACCATCACGATGAGCGCCGCCCAGTAGGCTCCGGGCAGCCCCAGCCAGTGGATGAAGGCCGCGCCCAGGAAGGGCCCGGCAAACATGCCGATGCGGTGCACGCCGCCCAGCAGGGCCATGGCGCGCGCGCGCAGGTGCACGGGCGCGGCCTCGACGAGGAAGCTCTGGCGCGCCAGCATGAACACCGCCCGCGCCAGCCCCACCATGAAGACACCCAGGCCCAGTACCCAGGCCCGCCGCGCCACGAGACACAGCACCAGCGCCGCCAGCGCGAACGCCGCGGCGCCCACCATCGCGCGCCGCTCGCCAAAGCGCGTCGCGAGCCACGCCGCCGGCACGTTGGCCAGCAGCGAGCCCAGACCGATCAGCGCCACGATCAGCCCCGCCGCCGCCAGGCTTGCCCCCAGCGCCCGGGCGCTGAGCGCCAGCACCGGCAGGATGGTTCCCTCGCACAGGCCGAACATGAGCGAGGGGCCAAACGCCGGGATGGCCATGCGGCGCAGGCTGAATTCTTCGGGGGAGGAAGGCATGGGGAAGCGGCGATTGTCCGCGCTTTGAGCCAGCGGCGCCTTGGAAGGAGTCACTGTTCCCGCGACGATGTATCTGCATCGCTTGACGGCGACAACGTTACCACACGGCAAGTGGCCAGGACTTCGAAGTAGGCGCGGCAACACGCGGGGCGGGCAGCTGATCACGCCCTATGCTGACCACCTGACCCTGCCCACCCTGTGGCTTATGCATCCCTCAGAACACTGAACTCTTGAAACAACGTGATTGGCAGCGGTTGCTGCAGCCTCCAGTGCACGGACATGGGTTTGCTACCCTCTGCCCGCTCCAGTACCACCGGGCCACACGCTCGGTAAGGCGTGCCCTTGCGACGGCGCACGAAGAGCTGGAAGCTCCAACCATTGGCAGGGCTATTCAGGTAGCGCTGTCCCGCCGCAGTATCAGGGCCCGCAGAATTTTGAGACTGCCAATGAAAACGCTCGGGGCTAATCGCATAGTCGTGGTACGCGATACGTTCGTGATAGCCCTCACGCTTGTCCAACGTGACAAAAAGCAGTTCCACCTTGCGCTCGGATAAGGCAAGCACGCCCGCCTGAAAGGGAATACGCCGCTTGCCGTGAAGCCAGCCGACAGCCGTAAGGATTTCGCGCACCCCATAGCTGCCATGCAGCGTCAGAGGCACGTCCTCCAGTCCCGGCAGTGCCGTCGCCGGCCGAAGCTGACGCGAGGAAAGCATCTGTGCCAATTCGCCCAGCTCCGCGCATAGCTCAGGGAATCTCGCAAGGCGAATCAAAAACTCTTGAGCGTCGATGGCCCGCGAACTCGTATCGATCTGGTAGGCCAGCATCTGCAACAAGGTTTGTTCGCGGGACGTCTTCACCTGGTAACTGGCGCGCGCTTCGCTCACGTGCCACAACTGATCGATGCGCTCGGCTTCGTCCCAATGCAATAGATGGGCGAACCGCCTCCCCTGCTTGTCCTGCTCTTCGCTCACCTCGCCAGTCATGAGACCCGCATCGCGCTTAAGGCGTGTCCAACCGGAGTTGCCGCTGATGCGATAGATGTCTTCCAACTCGATGGCTTGCTCGCGCACAAAATCCGCTAACGACACCGCTTGCCGACCCCGCAGCACCGCATAGGTTTGCAGTTCTGCACACAGGCGGCGCCAGTTGAGCTGGGTCAACTGGCGCAAGCTGGCCAGCACCTGTTCACGTGTCTTGCGCTGCAGCTGGATATGGCACCCCGGCGGCAACTGCCCAAACCCATGTTCCACCGCATCAGCAAGCTGTCCGCGTGACAAGCCGGTGATGGAAGACAGTAGTCGGTCAAAGCGAAATTCACGGCGGTGCTGCCCTACGAAGTCGAGCACGAGACAACTCTCCTTGCCTGACGCAAGACGCAGGCCACGACCAATTTGCTGTTGAAACAGCACCGGGCTCTGCGTAGGGCGCAGCAGCAGCAAGGTGTCCACCAAGGGCAAATCGACGCCCTCGTTGTAGAGATCGCAGGTAACAATGGCCGCAATTTCGCCGCGCTCCAAGCGAGCCGGTGCGCTGCGGCGCACATCGCTTGGCGTCGTCCCCACCACGCAAACCGCTTTGATGCCAGCTGCATTGAGCTTGTCTGTCATGAACTCGGCATGAGCGACCGAAACGCAAAACAGCAGTGCCCGGCCACGGCGCGGATCATCTGCCAACCGCACCCATTCCTGCAGAACCAAGCGAGCACGCACATCGTTGCCCGTGACCAGACGATCCACCGCCACCAGCTCCCCCGGCTGTTCCCACGGCACTTCAGAAAAATCGGTCTCGTCGTCGCAAGCGTAATACTCGAACGGACAAAGCAGTTGCAGATCAAGTGCATGCCACAGGCGCAACTCCACCGCAGGTGAGCCATCGGGCCGGTTATTAAAGTAGCCAAGAATGGGTTTGCCGTCACTGCGCTCGGGAGTCGCCGTCAAGCCCAGCAAAATTTTCGGCCGCACGGTGGTGACGAAGGCGTCGAATCGGTCCGCCGCCAGTCGATGGCATTCATCGACCACCACGCTGTGCCAATAGCTGGAGCCATGCTGCGCCACGAGGTCGCGGCTGGTGATGCTGTCAATCGTGGCAAACAAGTGGTCGTGTTGTGCCGGCACTGCGCCTTCAGCCAGAAGTTCACCAAAGCCGTGATCGCGTAATACCTCACGATAGGTTCGCAGGGCCTGTTGCAAGATCTGCGCTCGGTGTGCAACGAAGAGCAAGCGCGGACGCCCGCCGGTCTGCTCACAGGTATGTCGGTAGTCAAACGCGGCAACCACTGTCTTGCCAGTACCGGTGGCGGCTACCAACAGGTTACGCCAGCGCCCATGTTCGCGCTCGATTTGCAGCTGTTCCAGCATTTCCTGCTGATAACGCTTCGGCTGCAAATCGAAGAAAGTCGGTCTAGCCAATGGTTCACTGCCCGCCTCGCGCTGTAAAGCTTCCCCCAGTGCGCGCCGATGCTGCGGATTAGCAGGGTCGTAGCGTTGAAATTCGTTGTCTTCCCACAGGGTTTCGAAATGCGCCTTGGCATGCTCAAACAAAGCCGCTTGACCACGTTCGGTGAACTTCACCGTCCATTCAAGCCCACCCATCAAGGCAGCACCCGACAGATTGGCGCTGCCCACATAGGCCGAGCCAAAACCGCTTGCACGCTGAAACAACCAGGCTTTGGCATGCAAGCGCGTGCGTCGTCCATCGAGGGAAATGCGGATCTCGCAACCCGGCAGGGCCGCCAGTTCATCTAGAGCACGGATCTCCGTAGCTCCGGTGTAGGTAGTCGTCAAGATGCGCAGTCGCGTGCGCGGCGTACCCCTAGCACCCAGGGCCGTGGCGCTTTGCAAAACGTCAAGCAACTTGCGCACGCCAGAATGGGTAATAAAACTGACCAAAATATCCACTTGGTCACACGCGGCAAGTTCGCGGCGCAATTCATGCAACAGCGAAGGCGAGCCCTTTCCCGCAGTGAAGAGCCAGGGCAGTGCCAATCCAGTATGCGGCGCCTCCGGCGCGGTACCACTACGATGGATGGCCTTCAGAACTTGTACTGGCGCACACAATGGGTCAACCTCCACCGTGCGGGCCAAGTGCTCACGCGTGTACAACAAAAGCGCGTTGACCAACTGCAACTGCTGGCGTAGTCGCTCGCTCGCTACGCCATCAATGCCGTCAAGAATGCGTGCGAGTTGCTGCGCCAGCGCTTCCCCGAGACGTTGCGCGAACTCACCTGCGGGGAGTGCCTGCAGCACACTTTGCCCCTCGGCAATTTCACCGCGCAGGGATTCGGTAATCAACAAGTCATAAAGGCCTTCAGGCAGTGGCATGGTGATAAACAAGATCGACAACCACTCCAATCTTGCACCACCTTCGGCAGCAATCAACGCCAAACCAAAGTTGTTAGCGCCTCGTCTGGCACTAACGACACTGTGTCAAGGCGAATGCGCGCTGCAAGCACACGGCCAAAGTGCTATGGCGATCCCATGCCTGTCGCTTGGCGAAGAACCCTCAGAACGAGGGCCCGCGGCGATCTCGCGAGCGAATCCACCTTTACGCCATCGTCATCAGCTGCGCATTGCCCCCCGCCGCCGCCGTGTTGGTGCTGATGGACTGCTCGTGCACCAGCGCCGCGAGGTCGTAGCCGCGGCCCGATTGCAGCTCAAAACTCGCGCGGCTTTCCACGCGCACGATGGCGCCTTCTCGCGCCGCCACCTCGGCAAGCGCCTGGGCCAGCGCGTCGCCGTCGCCCTCGAAGAGCAGTGCGGTGACGGGCACGGCGGCATCACCCAGGTTCTGGCGCGCGCCGGGCTTCAAGCGGCTGGCGTCTTCGCCCAGCGCGCGGTGCAGCGCCTGCCACACGCTGGCGCAGGCGGCATCGCCTTCGGGCAGCACCACATGGCATTCGTTGCCGCTCGCCAGCGCCGCGGCCACCTGCGCCAGCAGCCCCAACGCGGTGGCGGGCATGGCCCACACCGGGCCGCGCGGCAGCAGGCGGTAGACGTTGGATTCGCCGGTGGGGCCGGGCAGCAGCCAGCGCTCGTTCATGCGCGCCGCGCGCCGCGCGGCATCGAGCAGCACGCGGGCCTGCGCCGCCTCGGCCTCGGGCAGCGTGGTGGCGAGCAGCCGCTCGATCGGCGCGAGCTCTGGCGCCGCTGCCGCGCCGTGGCCGGCGCCTTGCTCGGCGGCCTGCCCGCGCGGCAGCAGCGCCAGCGCGTCGCCCGGCTCGCCCTGCACCAGGCGGTACAGGTACAGCGGCCCGCCGGCCTTGGGGCCGGTGCCCGACAGGCCCATGCCGCCGAAGGGCTGCACGCCGACGACGGCGCCGATGATGTTGCGGTTCACGTAGACGTTGCCCGCGTGCACGCGGTCGGTGAGGTGGTCGATGGTCTCGTCGATGCGGCTGTGCACGCCGAAAGTGAGGCCGTAGCCGGCGGCGTTGATCCGCTCGATCAGCTCGTCGAGCCGCTCGCGCTCATAGCGCAGCACGTGCAGCACCGGGCCGAAGACCTCGCGCGTGAGCCGCGCGGGGCTGTCGATCTCGATGATCGCCGGCGCGACGAAGTGGCCGTTGCCGCCGTTTTGATGCAGCCGCGTGACCTTCTGCCCGGCGGCCTGCATGGCCTCGATGTGCGATTCGATCTGCGCGCGCGCCGCTTCGTCGATGACGGGGCCGATGTCGGTGGAGAGGCGATCGGGGTTGCCCATGCTCCACTCCTGCAGCGCCGCCTTGAGCATCGTCATCTGGCGCTCGGCCACGTCCTCCTGCAGGCACAGCAGGCGCAGCGCCGAGCAGCGCTGGCCGGCCGAATCGAAGGCCGAGGCCAGCACGTCCAGCACCACCTGCTCGGCCAGCGCCGAGGAATCGACCACCATGGCGTTGAGCCCGCCGGTTTCGGCGATCAGCGGAATCACGCGCCCCGAGGGCGACAGGCGCGTGGCAAGCTGCCGGTTGATGAGCCGCGCCACCTCGGTGGAGCCGGTGAACATCACGCCCGCGACCTGCGGGTGCGCGACGAGCTGCGCGCCCACGGTCTCGCCGCGCCCGGGCAGCAGCTGCAGCACGTCGTGCGGCACGCCGGCCTCATGAAAGATCGCGACCATCGCGGCCGCGGTGAGCGGCGTCTGCTCCGCCGGCTTGGCCAGCACCGCGTTGCCCGCCGCCAGCGCCGCCGCCACCTGACCGGCGAAGATCGCGAGCGGAAAGTTCCACGGGCTGATGGCCAGCACCACGCCCAGCGGGCGCTGCGCCGCATTGTCGAAATGCGCGGCCACCTGCGCGCCGTAGTAGCGCATGAAGTCGGCCGCTTCGCGCACCTCGCACAGGGCGCTGGCCAGCGTTTTGCCGGCTTCGCGCTGGACCAGGCCCATGAGCGTCTGGCCGCGCTGCTCCAGCAGATCGGCGCTGCGCAGGAGCACGTCCGCGCGTCCCGACGGCGGCATGCCGGCCCAGATCGGCAGCGCCTGCGCGGCGCGCCGGGCCGCCGCATCCACATCCGGCGCGCTTGCCTCGCGCACCCAGCCGACGACGTCGCCAAGCTCTGCCGGGTTGCGCACCGGCTCCCACGCCGGGTCCCGTGCCGGATCGGCCGGTGTGGCCACCCCGGGAGCGGCCGCAAACCACGGTCGGCTGGTGCTTTGCAGCAGCGCCACGGCCAGCGACGCCAGGCGCTGCTCGTTCGCCAGATTCAAGCCCTGCGAGTTGGTGCGCGCGAGCACGCCCTGCCCGGCGTAGAGGTCGATCGGCAGCGCAATGCGCGGGTGCGGCGCGCCCAGCTGCCCCTCCTCCTGCGCGATGCGCAGCACCTCCTGCACCGGGTCCTGCACCAGTTCGCTCACGGCAATGGCGGTATCGCCGATGCGGTTGACGAACGAGGTGTTGGCGCCGTTTTCCAGCAAACGGCGCACGAGGTAGGCAAGCAGCGTCTCGTGGTTGCCCACGGGCGCGTAGATGCGGCATGGCCGCGCCAGCTTGCCCTCGGCCGTGGGGCCGACGACCTGTGCGTACAGCGGCTCGCCCATGCCATGCAGGCATTGAAATTCGTACTGGCCGCTGTAGTAGCTGCCGCCCACGGCCTGCGCCAGGTGGTGGATGCTGGCGAGCGTCTGCGCATTGTGCGTGGCGAACTGCGGGTAGACGGCGTCGGGCGCGGACAGCAGCTTTTTCGCGCAGGCGAGGTAGCTCACGTCGGTGTAGGCCTTGCGCGTGTAGACCGGGTAGCCGGCGTGGCCGTCGATCTGCGAACGCTTGATTTCGCTGTCCCAGTACGCGCCCTTGACCAGGCGCACCATGAGGCGGCGGCGGCTGCGCCGCGCCAGGTCCACAAGATAGTCGATGACCTGCGGGCAGCGCTTCTGGTAGGCCTGCACGACGAAGCCGATGCCGCTCCAGCCCTTCAGACTGGGCGCGGCGCACAGCGCTTCGAGCAGATCGAGCGAGAGCTCGAGCCGGTCGGCCTCCTCGGCGTCGATGTTCATGCCGATGTCGTACTGGCGCGCCAGCTCCGCCAGGTGCAGCACGCGCGGCAGCAGCTCGCTCATCACGCGCTCGTACTGGCCACGCGCATAGCGTGGGTGCAGCGCCGAGAGCTTGATCGAGATGCCCGGCCCGTCGAAGATGCCGCGCCCATTGGAGGCGCTGCCGATGGCGTGGATCGCCTGCTGGTAGTCGGCCAGGTAGCGCTGCGCGTCCTGCTCGGTGGTGGCGGCCTCGCCCAGCATGTCGTAGCTGTAGCGAAAGCCCTGCTTCTCGTGCGCGCGGCTGTTGGCCAGCGCCTCGGCGATGTTCTGACCGGTGACGAACTGCTCGCCCATGAGCTTCATCGCGCGGTGCACGCCCTGGCGGATCAGCGGCTCACCGCCCTTGCCGATCACGCGCGTCAGGGCCGCCGAAAGCGTCTTTTCGCTGCTGGTGGCGGTGAGTTTGCCCGTGAGCACCAGACCCCAGGCCGCGGCGTTGACGAAGAGCGAGGGCGAGCGCCCGACGTGCGCGCGCCAGTCGCCGTGACTGATCTTGTCGCGGATGAGCGCGTCGCGCGTGGCCCGGTCGGGGATGCGCAGCAGCGCCTCGGCCAGGCACATCAGCGCCACACCCTCCTGGCTGGACAGCGAAAACTCCTGCACCAGCGCCGCCACGCCGCTGGTGACAGGCGCCTCGCGCAGACCCTGCACCAGGCGCGTCGCGAGCGCGCGCACCTGGGCGGCCTGTTCGTCGTCGTGCGCACGCGCCTGCGGCAGCAGCGCCGCGAGGCACTCGGGCTCGGGCCGGTGCCAGCCGGCGGTGATGGCCGCGCGCAGCGGCGTCTGCGGCAGGATGGACTGAGCGAAGGCCAGGAAGGGTTGCACTTCGTGCGGCGCCGGTGGTGGCACTTCTTCGGCCTCGTCCGGGGCGCTGCCGGGCAGGCCCTGCAGGCGGATTTCATGCACGCCGCGTTCGATCGCATCCACGTACAGCAGCGCCGCCTGCTTGACCAGCCAGTGCGGCGTGCGGCCGATCTGCTGCGCGGCGGCATGGATGCGCTGGCGCTGCGTGTCGTCGACTTTGATACCCAGGGTGGTGGCGGACATGCGGCTCTCGATGAACGGTGAAAGGAAAGCGCCGATCTTGCGCCTGGGCACAGGGAAAAGGTAACTAGGGTTAACCCTTTGTTCTACTTTTCTTCCAGAACGGGAAAGCGCCGAGGTGCGATCAACAGCACGAGCAGCATCAGCACGGCGATCACGCTCATGCCCACGTAAAGCTGGTCGGTCGCGACGCCGATACCCGCGCGCAAATACCCCGCCACGGCCGTATCGGTGGCGGGGGAGTGCAGCGCGCCGATGACCGCGTCCACATCGGCAGGCAGGCGCGCGGCCAGGGTCTGCGGCGCGGCCGCGAGATGCGCGCCCAGCGTGGCGTTGAAGATGGCGCCGAAGAGCGCCGCCCCCAGACTCTGGCCGAGGTAGCGCGAGAACATGTGCGAGCCCGTCACCACGCCGCGCCGCCCCCAGTCCACCGTGGACTGCATGCCCACGAGAATCGGCGTGGAGAAGAACCCCAGCCCCGCACCCAGCAGGATCTGGTCGAGCAACACCAGAGCCACCGGCTGCGGTCGCGGCATCCACAGGAAGGCCAGCGAGGACAGCAGGATGAGCGCACAGCCGCCCAGGCCCGCATCCCGAAAACCGAGGCGCGCATACAGCGGCGGCGACAGCGCCGAGGCCACCGGCCAGCCCATGCTGATGGCGGCGAGCACCAGCCCGGCCGCGATCGCGCCCAGCGACTGCACCGATTGCAGGAAGGTGGGCAGGTAGACGCTGGGCGCCATCATCACCAGACCCATGCCGATGGCCGCGAGGTTGGAGCCCAGCAGCTCGCGCCGCCGCCACAGCCAGCCGGGCAGCACCGGCTCGGCGGCGCGCCGCTGCACCCACACCAGCGCCGCGATGGCCAGCGCGGCGAGAGCGAACACCAGCGCCACGGGCCACGAGGCCCAGGGCCAGCGCTGCCCGCCTTCGAGCACGCCGAAAATCAGCAGGCCCAGCGCCAACAGCAGCAGGGCCGCGCCCGCCCCGTCGATGCGCGCCTCGCGCCGATGAAATGCCTCATGCAGCGCGCGCCCGATGAGCGCCAGCGCCACCGCGCCGATCGGCAGGTTCACGAGAAAGATCCAGCGCCACGAGGCGTATTCGGCGAACGCCCCGCCCAGCAGCGGCCCGGCGATGGCGGCCATGCCCCAGACGCTGGACAGCCACCCCTGCACCGCGCCGCGCTCCTGCACGGTGTAGAGATCGCCCGCGAGCGTCATCACCGTGGCCATGATGGCGCCCGCGCCCAGCCCCTGCAGACCACGAAACGCGATCAGCGCAGGCATGTTCCACGCGGCGGAGCACGCCACCGAGCCGAGCAGGAACAGCACCGTGCCGCCCAGCAGCACGGGCTTGCGCCCGAACAGATCGGAGAGCTTGCCGTAGATCGGGATCGTGACCGTCTGCGCCACGAGGTAGATGGAAAACACCCAGCTCACGAGCGCCAGCCCGCCGAGCTCGCCCACGATCTGCGGGATGGCGGTGGAGACGATGGTGGTGTCCATCGCCGCCAGCATCATCATCGCCATCAGGCCAGCGAGGATCCTGCCGCGACGGGCGAGGGCGGGGCTTGCGGACATGCGGCCGATTGTGCGACAGGGGTGAGGGCCTGCGGCTTATCCACAAAGCCGCCGCCGGAGTTCATCCATCAATCTTCAGCAGCCCACGCGCCCGCTGGTTGGACCGGTAGATACTGTCGCGCACCGGCGCCGCGCCGGTCTTCACGCTGTGCACCCATTCCCGGGTCGACAGCACCGCCGCGAAGCGCGATTGCAGCACCACGCTGAACACGCGGTGGATGTCCTCGGCGCTCGCGAAGCCAGCCTGGTTGCGGTAGGACACCGCACCCGACGCGTCGTGCAGGAACTCCACGGCCATGCCGTTGTGCAGCGCGTGGTTGATGGTCGATGCATCGCAGTTGTGCGTCATGAAGCCGACCACCGTGAGCGTGTCGATGCCATGCTCCCGCAGCCACTCTGCCAGGCCGGTTTCCGGATAGGCGCTCGGCAGCGTCTTGCGCACGTAATGGTCGCGCGGGCGGGACGCGACGGCCGGATGCAGCTGCCAGCCATCCGAATCGACGGCGAACAGCGGCGAAGTGGCCGGCGCGGTCTGCTGCACGACGATCACCGGAATGCCGGCCGCGCGGGCCGCATCCATGGCGATGCCGACATGGGCGACGCTCTGCTGCGGGTCCGGGTACTCGATCGGCAGGTTGCCGGTGAGGTATTCGTTTTGCACGTCGATCACGATCAGGGCGCGCTTCGGGGTGGCGGATGCGGTCATGGCAAGGCTCCTTCAGGGGTGGATGGGCCGGGCTTTACGTTGAGCCCGTGGACACGATCATGGTCCGCGGCTATGCTTGCCGAAAGTGGCCCAGAAGACTTTTACCGATGAAATCAGGCCAAACGATGAAGGCACGTGGATACGCCGTGCACCCCAAGGAAATCGCCGTCCTGGCGTTCGACCGCATCAGCCCGTTCCACCTGTCGGTGCCGTGCGTGGTGTTCGAGGATCGCGCCTGGGCCGGGCTGCCCTCGTACCGGCTGCGCATCTGCGCGGGCGAGGCGGGCCGGCGCCGCGGATTGCGCACCACCGCCGGATTTGCCGTCCAGACCGAATGGACACTGAAGGATGCTGCGCACGCCGACGTGCTGATCGTGCCGTCGTGGCGCGATCCGCAGGAACCGCCGCCCGCGGCGATGCTGGACGCCGTGCGTGCGGCGCACGCGCACGGCGCCACGGTGGTGGGCCTGTGCCTGGGCGCGTTCGTGCTGGCCGAGGCGGGCGTGCTGAACGGCCACCGGGCCACCACGCACTGGAGCGCGGCCGACGTGTTCGCGCGCCGCCACCCGCAGGTGAAGCTGGTGCCGGACGTGCTGTACGTGGATGCAGAAGGCGGCCGGCTCGTCACCTCTGCCGGCACCGCTGCCGCAATCGACTGCTGCCTGCACCTGGTACGCCGCTGGCACGGTGCGGAAGTCGCGAACCGCATTGCGCGGCGGCTGGTGGTCGCGCCGCATCGGCAGGGCGGGCAGGCTCAATACATCGAGCAGCCGCTGCACGATGCGCCGGGCGGCGACCGCCTCTCCGAGCTGCTGAACTGGATCGTGGCGAACCTGGCCGAGCCGCACAGCCTCGACTCGCTGGCCGCGCGCGCCGCGATGAGTCGGCGCAACTTCACGCGGCGCTTCAGGGAGTTGACGGGGACAACCGCCCAGCAGTGGCTGCTGGGCCAGCGCCTGGCCTACGCGCAGCGCATGCTGGAGACCACGCAGCTGCCAATCGAGGCCATCGCGCAGCACGCGGGCTTCGGCAGCGCAGTTTCGCTGCGGCAGCATTTCAGCCAAGCGTACCGCACCTCGCCGAGTGCGTACCGCGCGGTCTTCACACGCGGCTGAATCGATCGCGGTTCAGTTCACGCCCCCTCCTCTTTGGTCCATGCCTCCTGCGCCAGCCTCTCGAACTGCTTGCGCAACAGGTGCTTTTGCACCTTGCCCGTCGAAGTGGCAGGCAGCGCGTCGACGAAGTGGATCAGCTTGGGCACCTCGAAGCCGCCCAGGTGCGCGCGGCAGTGGGCGGCCAGCGCCTGCTCGTCCAGCTCGGCGCCGGGCTTCTTCACCACGAAGGCGCAGACCGCCTCGCTCCAGCGCGGGTGCGGCAGGCCGATGACGCCGCAGCCGGCCACGCCGGGGTGGCCCAGCAGCACGGCCTCGACCTTGACGCTGGCGACGTTCTCGCCGCCGGTCTTGATCATGTCCTTCTTGCGGTCCAGGAACATCAGCTGCCCGCCCGGCCCCCACATGCCCAGGTCGCCCGTGTGGTGCCAGCCGAAGCGCTGCGCGGCGGCGCTGGCCTCGGGGTCCTTGAAGTAGCCCAGCATGGCGTTGGCGCCGCGGTGCACGATCTCGCCCGGCTGGCCTTCGCCCAGCAGGCGGCCTTCGTCGTCCATCACCGCGGTCTCGTTGTGCGGCAGGGAAAAGCCCCAGAAGTTGCCGCCCAGCCCGGGGTGCTCCATGGGCTTGAAGGTCATGGTGCCGGGGTACATCTCGGTCTGCCCGGTGGCCAGTTGCACGTTGGGCGTCATGCGTTCGGCGATCACCTGGATCAGCGCGTCGGGGATGGGCGCCATGGCGTAGATCGCCAGGCGCAGCGAGGGCGCGCGAAACGCCGGGTCCGCCAGCAGCGCGCCGTACATCATGGGCAGGCCGGTGAAGAGGGTGTACTTCTCGGCGGTGATGCTGGCGCGCACCTCGTCGGGCACGAAGCCGCGCAGCAGCACCGCGCAGGCGCCCGCCATGTGCGCCGTGGCCACCAGGGTGTGCTGGGCGCAGTGGTACAGCGGCAGCAGGGCCGAGAACACGTCCTGCTCGGTGATGCCGAAACCGGCCATGTTGCCCATCAGCGCCGCTGCCACCGAGGCGTGGCTGTGCACCGCGCCCTTGGGGTGGCCGGTGGTGCCGCTGGTGTACATGATGAGCGCGGGCTGCTCGCTGGTCATGTCCAGCTCGGGCAGCGCATCGCTTTGCCCGTGCTGCGCCTGCGCCAGCGTGCGGGCGTTGGCGACGGCCGTCTCCGTGCCCGCGGCCATGGTGATGAACAGCGGCACCGCCAGGCGCGCGAGCAGCTCGGCCATGCCGGGGGCGGCGTGCAGGGCTTCGTCCACCACCACGGCGGACACTTCGGCGTGGCGCAGGATGTAGTCGATCGCGGCCGGGTCCAGCCGGGTGTTGACCGGCACCCAGACGTTGCCCGACTTGTGGATGCCGTTGTAGGCCACCACCATGTCGGCCGAGTTGGCACAGAGCATGCCGATCTGGTGGCCGCTGCCCAGGCGTTCGAGCAGCGCATGGGCAAAGCGCGAGCTGCGCGCGTCGAGTTCGGCGTAGTCCATGCGGACGTCGCCGTGCACCACGGCGGTGCGGCGGGGGAATTTGAGCGCGCTGCGGTGGATCAGGTCGCCCAGCGCCACGCGGCGGATGCGGCGCAGCTCTGCGGATGGGGTCATGGCTATCACGGCGGTGTCTCCTTGTCTGAGGGTGAAGAGGGTGGCTCTTGCTGCGCGGCGGCGCGGATCATGGGCGTGAGCATGTTCTGCGCCCCGCCGTCGCAGGCGATGACGGCGCCCGACAGGTAGCTGGCCGCGTCGGAGCCGAGGAACATCGCCAGGTTGGCAATGTCCTGCGGCGTGCCCATGCGCCCCAGCGGCACCAGGGCGCGCACCAGCGCGTCGCCCTCCTCGCCCTGGGGCGCGAGGCGCTTCATGCCTTCGGTGCCTTCGATGGGCCCGGGCGTTATCACGTTCACGCGCACGCCCGCCGCGCCCCATTCCAGCGCCAGCACGCGCGCGAACTGGTCCACGCCGGCCTTGGCCGCACCCACGTGCGACTGCCCGGGCATGGGTACCACCGCCTGCGGCGCACTGATGAAGATGACGCTGGCGCCGGGCTTGTGCAGATGCGGATAGGCATGGTGCGCGACGTGGAAGCTGCCGATCAGGTCGATGTCCACCACCACCTTGAAAGCGTTGGCGGACATCTCGCTGGCCTGCGCCAGGAAGTTGCCCGCCGCGCCCGAGACCAGCACGTTGATCGGCCCGTGGCGCGCCACTGCCGCCGCCAGCGCCGCGCGCACGCAGGCTTCGTTGCGCACGTCGCAGACCACGCCGAAGGCCAGCCCGCCCAGCGCCGTCATCGCGGCATTCACGTTGACCTGCTTGCGGCTGGCCACGGTCACGCGCGCGCCCGCCGCCGCAAAGGCCTGCGCTATGCCCAGATTGATGCCGGTGGTGCCGCCAAAGACCATCACATGGCAACCGGAATAGTCGAACCGGACCTTCATGCTTTGACTCCCCAGTGCGCCGGCACGCGCAGCGGCATCGCCAGCAGCATCTGCGCCATGCCCTTGCCGAGCGCGTCGTTGTTCAAGCTGGCCATGCCGCCCCCGCCCAGAGCCTGCGTGCAGACGAAGTTGAAGGCGGCAATGCCGGGCACCTCAAAGCGCGTGACCGTGCCCTTGACGGCATGGGCCAGATGCGCCTTGACGGCCTCCGTGGTGAGTTGCTCGCGCAGCAGGGGCAGCCATTCGGGCCGGCGCGCGATCACGCCGATGTTGGAGGTGTCGCCCTTGTCGCCCGAGCGCGCCCAGGCGAGGCGGATCAGCGGGACTTCGATGGTGCCGGTTTCTTCTGTATTGATAGCTTGTGGTGCTTGCCCAGCAAGCGTTTGGGGCCAATTTGACACCTGACCCTTACCCCTGCCCTCTCCCAGAGGGAGAGGGGGAAATACTGGCGGGGTTGATCGCCCTCGCCCCTCTGGAGAGAGGGAGGGGTGAGGGGCTGGCAGCGCCACTTCCGTTCCATCAAGCACCACCCGCGCCGCCACCCGCCCCTTGTCGAGCAAGAACGCGTACTGCCGTATCAGCGGCGAGACGGCCGCGCGCCCGCCCGCCCCGGTGGTGCCCGGCGCCCATGAGGTGCCCGCGGGCGCCACCTCGCGCGCCAGCAGTTGCAGCGCGGCCTTGTCCGCGTGGCGCGCGCTGATGCGCAGCACCGCCTCGCGCGTGTGCTGCACCGCCGGGTTTGCCAGCGGCCCCCAGCCGCTTTCGGCCCCCAGCACCTCGATGTGCGTGGCGGAGAACGGCGCCAGGCCCTGGGCCGCGAGCAGCTCGCCCACGCGGGTGAAGATGGCCTCGCCGGTGCGCCGCGCCTTGGCCACCGCGTCCATGCCGACGATGGTCAGTTGCGCCGAGGTCTTGTAGCCGTCCATGTAGGTGGCGCAGACCTTGTAGCTGGCGGGCGCGGGCAGGCCGCGCGCGCCGCTCACGTGCACGCGCTCGGGCCCGGTCTGCGCCATGCGCACCTGCGTGAAGTCGCAAACCACGTCGGGCAGCAGGTAGGCCGCGGGGTCGTGGATCTCGTAGAGCATCTGCTCGGCCACCACCTGCGGCGCGAGCAACCCGCCCGTGCCTGCGGGCTTGGTGACGGTGAAGCTGCCGTCCCGGGCGCACTCCACGATGGGGTAGCCGATGTGCGCCCAGTCGGGCACCCGCTCCCAGTCGGTATGCAGCCCGCCCGTGCCCTGGCAGCCGCATTCGATGATGTGGCCCGCAAGGCTCCCGCCCGCCAGGCGGTCGAGCTCATGCGCCTGCCAGCCGAAGTCATGCATCAATATGCCCAGCGTGACGGCCGAATCCACGCAGCGGCCGGTGACGACGATCTGCGCTCCGGCATCGAGCGCCGCCTTGATCGGCAGCGCGCCCAGATAGGCGTTGGCGGTGACGACGCGCGCGGGCAGCGGCGCGCCGCTTTGCAGCTCGGCGACGGGCGGGTCGCTGGCGCGCAGCTCGGGCAGCAGCGGCATCACGTCGTCGCCGGTGACGACGGCGACGCTGACCTGCACGCCCAGCTCGGCGGCCAGCTCGCGCAGCGCCTGGGCGCAGCCTTCGGGGTTCACGCCGCCGGCGTTGCTGACCACGCGGATGCCGCGCGCCACCACGTCCTTCAAGACCGCGCGCATCGCCACGGTGACGAAGTCGGTGGCGTAGCCCAGCTCGGGCTTTTTCATGCGCGCGGCGGCGAGGATGGACATGGTGAGTTCCGCCAGGTAGTCAAAGGCGAGGTAGTCCACCTGGCCGCTGGCCACGAGCTGGGGCGCGCCCACGCTGGAATCGCCCCAGAAACCGCTGGCGCCGCCAATGCGGACCACTTTGCTCTCGTTCATCGTCCACTCCATAGCGGTGCGCGTTTTTCGCGAAAGGCCGCCTGGCCCTCGCGCGCGTCCTCGGTCAAGGCGAACAGGCCGATCTGGCTTTCGGTGAAGGCGATCGACTGCTCGAAGGGCAGCGCCTCCAGGTGCTTCATCAGGTAGAGCCCGCGGCGGATGGCGGCGGGGGATTTGTCCACGATGCGCGCGAGCAGTTTTTCCACCGCCGCATCCAGGTCTTCAGCCACCTCGTTGACCAGGCCGATGGCCAGCGCCTGCCGCGCGCCGATGGCCTCGCCGGTGATGCACAAGTCCGCCAGCGCGCGCCGCCCGATGAGGCCCTGCAGCACGGAGAGCACCTGCGCCGGGAACACGCCCACCTTGACCTCGGGCAGGCCAAAGCGCGCCTGCGGCGCGGCGATGGCCAGATCGCACATCGCCAAAAGTCCCATGCCGCCCGCCATGCACGCGCCGTTCACGCGCGCGATGAGCGGCACGTGCGTGGCGTGCGCCGCGCGCAGCAGGTTGGCAAAGCCCTGCCTGGGCTCGGCGTAGTCGAACGCAAAGCTTTTGCCGGTCTGCAAATCCGCACCCGAGCAAAACGCCTTCTCGCCCGCGCCGGTGAGCACGATGGCGCGCAGGTCGCGATCCTGGTTGGCGTTCGCGAGTTGCTCGATGAGCCCCTCGACCACCGCCGCGCTCATTGCGTTGCGGCGCTCGGGGCGGTTGATCGTGAGCCAGAGCACCGCGCCGTCGCGGCGCGCGAGCAGGTCATCGGCAGGCAAGGCGGTTTCAGTCATGCTGCTGCGCTTTCTTCAGATCCACGGGTTAACCAGCGCCACGCCGGTATGTACGTATCCACCCTCATCGCGCGTGACCACGGTGAGACCATGCTGCAAGGCCGTCGCGGCGATGATGAGGTCGGGTTGCGGAAAGGTATGGCCTGCCTTGCGTCCGGTTTCCACCAGCAGGCGCCACTTGAACATCACGTCCTCGCTCACCGGCAGCACGCGACCTTCGAACATCGGGCGCAGGCGCTGCTCCAGCCAATCGCGCAGCGCGGCACGTCTGGCCAGATCTTCCACACGCTCGATACCGAAGCGGATCTCGGCGAAGGTGACGGCACTCACATAAAGACTTTCCAGCGGGCGCACACTGACGAAGCGCACCACCTTGGGCTGCGGGCGCGGACGGCGCAGCTCCGAGAGCACATTGGTATCGAGCAGCCAGGCCGTCACAGCGCCACGCCCCGCACGGGCGCACGCACCGGCTCGCCCAGCTGCAGCTCGACATCGGCCCCCGGCGAGGCCCGCAGCGCATCGACCAGCGCCTTGCCGGTCTGCGCGCCCTGCATGCGCCGGAACTCTTCCGCCGCGACAACCACCACTGCCTCGCGGCCATGCACGGTGACGTGCTGCGGCCCCTCGCTGCGCACGCGGCGCACGAGCTCGCTGAAGCGCGCCTTCGCGTCCTGCAGCAGCCAGCGATCGGGCAGCGCGGTGGCGACTTGTCCGGGTGGCTGACGTGGTGATGTGGTATTTGTAGTCATACTGACCAGATTAACATTAGCGGCGATGGCGGGCAAGGCAGACTCAAAACCCCCATTGCTTGGCAGCCAATTCCTTCATGATTTCCTCGGTGCCGCCGCCTATCGTCACCACCTTGACCTCGCGGTAGATGCGCTCGCAGACGGTGCCGCGCATGTAGCCCATGCCGCCCAGAATCTGCACGCCGGCGTCAGCGCAAAACTGCATGGTCTGCGTCGCCTGGTTTTTCAGCGTGCAGACCTCGGCGACCCAGTCCGGGCCCATGTCGCCCGCATCCGCGCGCGCCGCCACCGCATCCAGCCACGCGCCGCTGGCGCAGATGCGCTGGCGCACGTCCACCAGCTTGTGGCGTATCACCTGGTGCTGGGTGAGCGGCTGGCCAAAGGCGGTGCGCTGGCGCGCCCAGGCGAGCGCCTCGTCAAAGCACGCCTCGGCGAAGCCGATGGCGCCCGCTGCCAGGCCCAGGCGCTCGCCATTGAAATTGCCCATGATGGCCTTGAAGCCCGCACCTTCACGGCCCAGCAGATAACGCGCGGGGACGCGCACACCGTCAAAACGCAGGTGCGCGGTGTCCGACGAAAGCCAGCCCATCTTGTCCAGGCGCGTGCGCGAAAGACCAGCCGCATCGCCCGTCACCACGATCAGGCTGATGCCGCCCGCGCCCTTGTTGTCTGGATCCGTTCGCACCGCCAGCGTGAACCAGTCGGCGCGCATACCGGAAGTGATGAAGATTTTTTCGCCGTCGATGACGTACTCATCACCCTCACGGCGCGCCGTGGTCTTGAGCGCGGCCACGTCCGAACCGCCGCCCGGTTCGGTGATGCCCAGCGCCGCGATCTGCTCGCCCGCGAGCACCGGCGGGATGACTTCGCGCTTGACCGCGTCGCTGCCCAGCGCCACCACGAGTGGCAGTGCGATGTTGTGCGAGAAGAGACTGGCCTGTACCCCGCCCGACGCACCGTGGCGGCACAGCGTGCGCCAGACCGGCATGCGCAGCGCATAGGGCGCGCTGGTGCCGCCCAGCTCCTCGGGATAGCCCAGGCCCAGCAGGCCAAGGCCGGCTGCGCGCTGGTAGAGCTTGCGCGGAAATTCACCCGCCGCATCCCACGCGCTCACGTGCGGCGCGATCTCGCTCTTGCAAAAGCGCTCGACCGAGTCGCACAGCGCGGCCGTGGCTTCGCGCAGTTCCTCTGCATTCATCGCCGTCATGCCTCCTGTTTCGCGGCGGACGGCGCAAAGCGCAGCAGCACCTGCCCGG
This sequence comes from Comamonas sp. SCN 65-56, assembly GCF_001724135.1. Classification (GTDB taxonomy): domain Bacteria; phylum Pseudomonadota; class Gammaproteobacteria; order Burkholderiales; family Burkholderiaceae_C; genus Comamonas_C. Next base: position 345,865 of record NZ_MEDS01000025.1, read on the forward strand.
GCGCCACCTGCTGGCCGACTTCCACCAGCACCTCGGCCACCGTCGTGGCGGTACGCACCGAGAGGCTGTGCTCCAGCTTCATCGATTCGATCACCAGCGTCGCCTCGCCCGCCGCCAGCGCCTGGCCCGGCTGCACCGCAATGCGCACCACGCGGCCATTGAAGGCCGCTTTCAATTCAGTAGCTGCCAGCGCATTGCCTGCGCCTGCTTGCGGCAGATAGCTCACATCGTCGAACCACCAATCCACCGCACCCGCCTGCGCATGCCAGCGCTGGCCGCCATCACCACCAGGCACCGGCACGGCGCGCACGCGCTGGGTGATGCCGTCCTCAGTGCAACGCAGACTGCCATCGGGCAAGGGCTGCACCGCCACATCGCGCGCGCGGCCATCCGGGCCTGTGATCCGCAAGCCACCCGAGCGCACCCGGACCGCCAACGCGCTCACCTGTTCACGGTGCATCAGGCGGCGGGGGGCGGCGAAGGGGCAGGCCAGGTGGGTCTGCGGGTGAGCAACGTGGGTCGGGTCAGGCTGCAGGCCCTCACCCCTGCCCTCTCCCAGAGGGATAGGGGGAAATACCGCCGCCAAGCCATATGTAGCGTGCGCGGCAAGCTCTTTTTCAAGGAGCGCCGCACGCAGCGCGTCACCGTGCTCATCAAGGAAGGAAATCAGCGCCTGCCCGGCCTGAAAGCGCGCATCGTTCAGGCACTCGATCAAAAAGCCGCGGTTCGTCGGCAGGCCCAGCACCTCGGTCTGCGCCAGCGCGGCGATGAGCCGGTCGATCGCGGCTTCGCGCGTGGCGGCGTGCACAATGAGCTTGCCCAGCATCGCGTCATAAAACGGCGTGACCTCGCTGCCAGCCTCGATCGCGTGATCAAAGCGCAGCGGCGAGCGCGCGAAGTGGCTTGCACACGGCACTTCGGCAAAGTGCGCGATGCGCCCGGCGTGCGGGGTGTAGTTCTCGTCCTCGGCGCACAGGCGCACTTCGATCGCGTGGCCGGTGAGTTGCACCTGCTCTTGCGTGAGCGGCAGCGCCTCGCCGCGCGCCACGCGGATTTGCCATTCGACCAGATCGAGGCCGGTGATCGCCTCGGTTACCGGGTGCTCGACCTGCAGGCGGGTGTTCATCTCCATCAGGTAGAAGGCATCGCCTTCCAGCAGAAACTCCACCGTGCCCGCGCCCACATAACCCGCGCCTTGCGCCAGCGCCACCGCGCACGCCCCCATGCGCGCGCGCAGCTCGGGCGAGACGGTGGGCGAAGGCGCTTCCTCGATGATCTTCTGGTGGCGGCGTTGCACCGAGCAATCGCGCTCGCCCAGATGTATGCAGCGGCCGAGCGCATCGGCAAACACCTGCACCTCGACGTGGCGCGGCTGCATCACCGCGCGCTCGATCAAGAGCTCGCCGTTGCCAAACCCGGCCAGCGCCTCGGAGCTCGCACTTTGCAGCGCGGCAGGCAGATCGCCCGCCTGCATCACCAGCCGCATGCCGCGCCCGCCGCCACCGGCGACGGCCTTGACCATCACCGGGTAGCCGATCTTTGCCGCCTCCTCGCTGAAGCGCTCGGGCGACTGGTCTTCGCCCGCGTAACCGGGCAACACCGGCACGCCCTGCTGCACCGCCAGCCGCTTGGCCGCGCCCTTGTCGCCCAGCGCGCGGATGGCCGCAGGTGGTGGGCCGATCCAGATGAGGCCAGCCTCCTGCACCGCCTGCGCAAACGCCGCGTCTTCGCTCAAAAAACCATAGCCGGGGTGGACGGCATCAGCCCCCGTGGCCTTGGCGGCGGCGAGCAGCTTGTCCACACGCAGATAGCTCTCGGCCGAGGTGTTGCCGCCCAGTGCAAACGCTTGCGTCGCCTCGCGCACGTGCAGCGCATCGGCGTCGGCATCGGAATGCACCGCGACGGTGGCGATGCCCATCTGCCGCGCGGTGGCAATGACGCGGCGGGCAATCTCGCCGCGATTGGCGATCAGTATCTTTTTCATGCGCTCTCCTGCATGACTCCCTCCCCCGCTGGGGGAGGGCAGGGGTGGGGGCCAGCGGCGTTCGCAGCCACAACAAAACTCCGCAAGGCGCAAGCCGCCTCCATCCCTGCCTTCCCCCAAAGGGGGAAGGAGCAAGTCAAGCGCGCGCTCATGCCGCGCTCCGCTTGGCCATGCCCATGGTCTTGGCGATGATGCCCATCATCACCTCGTCGGCGCCGCCGCCGATCGAGCCCAGCCGCCCATCGCGGTACAGGCGCGAGACGCGGTTGTCCCAGGTAAAGCCCATGCCACCCCAGAACTGCAAACAGGTGTCGGCCACCTCGCGCGTCAATCGCCCAGCCTTGAGCTTGGCCATGCTCGCCCACTGCAGCACGTCCTCGCCCGCCACATAGCGCTCGCAGGCCGTCCAGGTCAGCGCGCGCAGCGCCTCGACCTCGGTTTGCAGTTCCACCAGCTTGAACTGCACCCATTGCTGATCGAGCAAGGTGCTGCCGAACATCTGGCGCTGGCGCGTGTACGCGATGGTCTCGCGGATCGCCACGTCCAGGCCGGTGATCGCATTCGCCGCCGCCCACAGGCGCTCTTCCTGGAACTGCTGCATCTGGTAGATGAAGCCTTGGCCCTCCTGGCCGATCAGGTTGCGCGCGGGCACGCGCACTTCGTCAAAGTAGATCAGGCCGGTATCGCTGGCGTTCATGCCGATCTTGCGGATCTTCTGCGCCACCGTTATCCCCTTGGTCAAGTGGCCGTTCGGGCCGTCGCGCATGGGCACGATGATCAGGCTCTTGTTCTTGTGCATCGGCCCCTCGCCGGTGTTCACCAGCATGCACATCCAGTCGGCCTGCAGGCTGTTGGTGATCCACATCTTCTGGCCGGTGATCACGTAATCGTCGCCATCGCGGCGCGCGCGGCTGGTGATGCCCGCCACGTCGCTGCCCGCGCCTGGCTCGGACACGCCGATGCAGCCCACCATGTCCCCCGCGATCGCCGGGGCGAGAAACTCGCGCTTGAGCGCATCGCTGCCAAAACGCGCTAGCGCCGGAGTGCACATATCGGTCTGCACGCCCACGGCCATGGGAATGGCGCCGCAGTTCACCAGCCCCATGGTTTCGGCCATCAGCATGCTGTAGGAATAGTCCAGCCCCATGCCGCCGTATTCCACCGGCTTGGTCAGGCCCAGCAGGCCCAGGTCGCCCAGGCCCTTGAAGACCTGGTGCGCGGGGAAGATCTCCGCCGCCTCCCATTCATCCACATGCGGGTTGATCTTTTCGGCGATGTAGCGCTTGAGCGTGTCGCGGATTTGTTCGTGGTCGTGGGTGAGTTTCATCGGAGGTCTCTGGTTAGGTGTGTGACACCCTCCCCCTTTGGGGGAGGGTGGGGTGGGGGCTCGCGCAGCACGCCGGCCGCAGCGCCATGCAAGCCCCCATCCCGGCCTTCCCCCAAAGGGGGAAGGAGAAAAGCGGGTACGCGCTCACATCCGCGCCACGCCAAACTGCATCGGCCGCACCTGGCGTGCCACGCCTTCGGCAATCGTGGAAAGGCAGAAGCCAAGCACCACGCGGGTGTCGCGCGGGTCGATCACGCCGTCGTCCAGCAGGCCGCCGCTGGTGTAGAACGCATCCTGCTGGCGCTCGAACATCTGCACGATGGCATCGAACTGCTTTTGCAGGCGCACGGCGTCGGGCTCCAGGCCTTTGCGCCGGTAGCCCTCCTCGGCCACGATGCGCATGGTGCCAGCGGCCTGCTCGCCGCCCATCACGGCGGTGACGGCGCTGGGCCAGGTGAAGAGAAAGCGCGGCGCGTAGCCCCGGCCGCACATGCCATAGTTGCCCGCGCCAAAACTTGCACCGCACTGGATGGTGAGCTGCGGCACCGTGGCGTTGGTCACCGCCTGGATCATCTTGCTGCCGTGCTTGATGATGCCGCCCTGCTCCATCTCCTTGCCCACCATGTAGCCGGTGGTGTTCTGCAGATAGACGATGGGCTGGCCGAGCTGGCACATCCACTGGATGAAGTGCGTGGCCTTGTTGGCACCGGCGATGTCGATCGGCCCGTTGTTGGTGATGATGCCCACCGCATGCCCCTGGATAGCCGCCTGCGCGCAGACCGTGGCCATGCCGTAGCCGCTCTTGAACTCCAGCAGCGCACCGCCATCGACGAGGCGCGCCGCCACCTCGCGCATGTCCACCGGCTCGCGGTGGTGGGCGGGCATCAGCGTGAGCAGCTCGTCCACCGGCCAGGGCGGCTCCACGAAAGAGATTGAGCGTTGAGGGTTGAGCGTTGAGCGTGGGAGAGCAGACGCTGAACGCTCAACGCCGGGCGCCCAACCCAACTGCGCCACCACGCGCCGAGCCATGCCCAGCGCCTCGCGGTCATCGCGCGCCAGGTATTCGCCCAGACCCGAGACGGTGGTGTGCATCAGCGCGCCGCCCAGTTCTTCCTCCGTTGCCACCTCGCCGGTGGCGGCCTTGAGCAGCGGCGGGCCGGCCAGAAAGGCGCGCGAGCGGCCTTCGACCATGATCACGATGTCCGACAGCCCCGGCATGTAGGCGCCGCCCGCCGTGCCCGAGCCATGCTGCACGGTGATGACCGGAATGCCTGCGCTGGAGAGCCGCGCCAGGTTGCGAAACAGGCTGCCGCCATCGATGAAGGTGTCGACCTTGTAGTCCGCCAGATTCGCGCCCGCGCTCTCCACCAGGTGGATGAAGGGCAGGCGCTCCTGCAAGGCGATCTCCTGCACCCGCAGCACCTTGTACAAGCCCATGGGCACGAGCGCACCCGCATCGATGCCCGAATCGCTCGCCACCACCATGCAGCGCGTGCCGGCCACAAAGCCTATCCCCGCGACCACGCTGCCGCCGGGGATGGATTGCGCGGCATCGTCGGTATCGCGCAGATAGCCGGCCAGTGTGCACAGTTGCAGCCAGGGGCTGCCGGGATCGAGCAGCAGTGCGATGCGCTCGCGCGGCAGCAACTGCCCGCGCTTGGCAAAGCGCGGCCCGGCCTTGGCGGAGGTCTGCGCGGCGCGCTCTTCCAGCGCGCGCAACTGGTCGATGCGCGCGAGCATCTGCGTGCGGCGCGCCTGCGCCGCGCTGCCGGCGGCGTTCCAGCCGGATTCAAACGGTGTTGTCATGAAGCGTCCTTGACCGGCATGCCGAACGGCCCGAGCTTGAGCCCTGCCGCCTCGGCCACCTTCCATTGCACGGCGCGCGCACGCACCAGCCCCTCGTGCTGCCGCAGCCGCTCCCAGTAGGCGGCCACCTGCGGCGTGAATTGCGCGCTCAGCCCGAGTTCATGGGCCAGCAGCAGCGCATAGCCCACCGAGACATCAGCGACGGTGAAGCGCCCGGCGCACAGCCACGCGCGATCGGCCATCGCCGCCTCGATGGCGCGCAGCCGCGCCAAAAACCACTGCGCGTAATCCTGTGCCACCTGCGGCTGGCGGCGCTCGGGCGGCTCCAAGCGCGAGTAGCGCAGCACCAGAGTTTGCGGGAAGGTCAGTGTCGCCTCGCCGAAATGCAGCCAGTTGAGGAACGCACCGTAGTCCGGCTCATCCACCGCAACCGCCAGCGGCGAGGGGCCGTAGCGCGTGGCCAGATACTGGCAGATGGCGCTCGATTCAGTCATACGCACGTTGCCATCGAGCAGCAGCGGGATGGTGCCCAGCGGATTTTTTTCCTTGTAGCCGGACGCAAACGCTCGCGGCGGGAAGGGCAGCACATGCAGCTGGTAGGGCAGGCGCATGGTCTCCAGCACCCACAAGGGGCGCAGCGAGCGCGCGTCGATGCAGTGGTAGAGCGCACCAAGGGGTCAGCGGCCGCGCCGCCAAAAAAGAGCGCGAGAGCGTCCTCGGTCAGTTGATCGAGCGTGCGCGCGCCGCGCCGGTCAAACCACTGCACAGCCCAGTTCAGCGCGCCAAAAATGAACAGCCGGGCCACGGCCGGCTCGGCCTGCAACGCGCCCTGCCGCGCCAGCGCGGTGAGCACCGGCATCCAGATGGCTTCATACCCGTCCTTGACCTTGGAGACGCCTTTCTTTTGCGCCGCCGTGAGCGAACGCCACTCATACAGCATCACCGGGATGAAGCCGCTGCGCGGGCCGAGCAGGATCTCGAAATGGTGGCGCACCAGGGCGCGCATCTGCGTACGCGCATCGGCACCCGCCACCGCCTGCAGCGCCTGCTGCTGGCTGGCGCTGGCCATCTCCATGCCCTCGCGCATTACGGCGTAGAGCAATGCGCTCTTGCTCTTGAAATAGTAGAACGGCGAGCCGCTGTGCATGCCCATCGCAGCGGCAATGTCGCGCGTGGTGGTGGCTGCATAACCCTTGACCAGAAACAGCCGCGCCGCCTGCTCCATGAGCTCGAGGCGGCGGCCGTTGTCGTCTGCGTCGCTCTTGCGCGGCCGACCGCGCGGGCGGTGAGCCAGTGCATCGACAGCAGGAGCAAGAGCCGGAGAGCGATCCATCCGGGCAGGATAGCAAAGCCGTTTTATTTAATCAAGCACTTGCTTGGTAAAAATATCACGACTGGCATCCGGCCATTGCATGCTCACCCACGCCCACCGGCGCGCAACTGCACGCCCGCCAGGCTGGGGGCTGTCAGACGCTCGGCGCTGCTGCCTGCACGCACCGGCGGCGCCAGGCGCCCGGCATTCCAGTCGGCCAGTGCGGTTTCGATTTCGGCCTGCGTGCGGGCGACGAAATTCCACCAGATGATCAAGCCTTCCTCCATGGGCTCGCCGCCCAGCAGCAGGAATTGCGCCGCACCATCGCAGGCCAGCGCCAGTTCGGCACGCCCCGGCGCAAGGTAAAGCCACTCACCCGGCGCCAGGGCCTCGCCCGCCACCTGCGCACTGCCGCGCAGCACCATCACGGCGTATTCGAACTCCGGGCGCAGCGCCACCGTGGCGTTGGCCGCTTGCGCCGCGCTGAAGTCGATGCCCACCAGCGGCGTATGCACCTGCGCCGGTGCCTGCAGGCCAAAGGCCTCGCCGGCGAGCAGCATCGCCCGAAAGCCGCCCAACGCCACCTGCGGCAGATCGGGGTAATGGGCAAACGCGGGTTCGCAGCGCGCCTGGCTGCGCGGCAGCGCAATCCACAACTGCGCCGCATGCGCCGTGGCGCCGTCGTGCAGGGAATCTTCGGTATGCGCAATGCCGCGCCCGGCGGTCATCAGGTTGACCTCGCCAGGGCGGATCACCTGCTCATTGCCCAGCGAGTCGCGGTGCACCACCTCACCCTCGATCATCCAGGTGAAGGTCTGCAGCCCGATGTGCGGATGTGCGCCGACATGCATGCCCTTGCCCGGCGCGAAATGTACCGGGCCGAGGTGGTCGAGAAAGCACCAGGCGCCCACCGTGCGGCGTGCGCGGTGCGGCAGGGCGCGCGTGATGCGGGTGTCCTCCCCGATCACGGCAGCGCGTGAGGCATAGCGCTGCGGAGGAATGTTGGTGACCATTGCCCACCCTCCTTCACTGCAGGCGGCCAAAGCGCCCGTGGTTGAAATCATCGACCGCCTGCACCAGCTCCTCGCGCGTGTTCATCACGAAGGGGCCATAGGCCGCAACCGGCTCATCGATAGGCTCGCCGGAGAGCACCAGCAGCTTGGCGGCGTCCGCCGCTTGCAGCGTCAAACCCTCTCCCGCCGTGGAAAGCGTAGCCATTTGCGACGCGCCGACAGCTTCGCTGCCATTGATGCGCACCTGGCCCGCCAGCACCACGACCAGCGTCGTCCAGCCCTCGGGTTGGGGCAGCTCCAGCGTCTGCCCGGCGGCGATGCGCACGTCCAGCACGTTCATCGGCGTGAAGGTGCGCGCCGGGCCGCGCACCGCGCCCACGCTGCCGGCGATCACGCGCACATGGCCGCCGGGAAGCTCGGCCAGCGGAATCTGCGCATCGGTGATGCCCTGGTAATGCGCCGGCGTTTCCTTGTCTTTCTTCGGCAGGTTCACCCAGAGTTGCACCATCTCGAACGGTCCGCCTTGGGCGGCGTAGTCGCGCGAGTGAAATTCCTCGTGCACGATACCGCCGCCGGCCGTCATCCACTGCACATCACCCGCGCGGATCACGCCACCGGCGCCGGTCGAGTCGCGGTGCTCGACCTCGCCGGCGTAGACGATAGTCACCGTCTCGAACCCCTTGTGCGGATGGCTGCCCACGCCGCGGCGCTGGCTGGTGGGCGTGAATTCGGTCGGCGCGGCGTAATCCAGAATCAAAAAGGGGCTGCGCTCGGCCACGCCAGCGCCGCTGTAGCCGAACATGCCATGCACCGGAAAGCCGTCGCCCACCCAATGGCGCAGCGGCGCGGCGTGGGTGGAAAGCACGGTCTTGCGAACGAGAGTGGCGGCTTCGGTCATGGCTGGTTCCTCAGGCAGTGCATCCGCGATACGGGACGCGATACCCTCATGATAGGTACTGCCAGCCGCGATACAAGACCTGCGGAAGGGTTGGATCGTCCCACGCATGGGGCGATGAAAAGCTCTGTGGCTTACATCCCCGAAAAATCGGGCTTGCGCTTTTCCAGAAAGGCGCCAAAGGCCTCCCTGGCCGCCGGCTCGCGCATCAATCGGCCAAACTCCCGCGATTCATCGAGCATCACCTGCAGCACCTGTTCGGTCTGCGCGCCCTTCATCAGGCGCTTGGTGGCCATCAGCGACGACAGCGGCTTGGCGGCGAGTTTCCTGGCCTGCTGCTGCGCCAGCGCGTTGCATTCGGTCGGCGGCACCACGCGGTTCACCAGGCCCACCTCCAACGCCGCCTCGGCCATGAAGGGCTCGCCCAGCATCAGCGCCTCTGCCGCGCGGTGCATGCCGAACATCCGCGGCAGCAGCAGGCTGGAGGCCGCCTCGGGGCACAGGCCGAGGTTGACAAAGGGCAGCGCAAACGCCGCGTTGTCCCCCGCGTAGACCAGATCGCAGTGCAGCAGCAGCGTGGTGCCCACACCCACCGCGGGGCCGCAGACGGCCGCCACCAGCGGCTTGGGGAAGCTGGCAATCGCCTTCAAAAAGCGCCAGACCGGGCGCTCGGTCATGTCGGCAGGCTGCGCGCTTTGCCCCTGGCGCAGGAAGTCGCCGATGTCGTTGCCCGCGCTGAACACCGTGGCGTCGCCCTGGATCACCACGCAGCGCACGCCGGCATCCTGCGCAGCCGCTTGCAGCACGTCGGCCATCGCGCCGTACATCACCTCGGTGAAAGAATTCTTCTTCTCCACCCGGTTGAAGGTGAGGGTGGTGACACCGGCTTCGGTGTGCACCAGGATGTCTTGCAGGTTCTCGCTCATGGTCTCATTCCTTGTAGTAGACGATTTGCTGTGTGGTGACGAGCATCTCGCCGGCCTCGTTCCACAACTGCGCGCTCTGGTCGAAAAAGCCGTTGCGAAACTCCTGCGCGCGCGCCTGCGCCAGCAGGTAGCCGCTGCCGGTGTGCGCCAGCAGCTCGGCCCCGGCGTGAAAGTACACCGTCATCGAGATGGTGCCTATGGGCACACGCGTCGCGCGGCGGCGCCAGATGCGCGGGAAGAACACGTCGCTGATGCCCGCCAGCGCCGCAAAATCCAGTGCCCGCGCGGGTGCATCGCGCACCCAGAGTTGCGTCAGGCTGTCGTGCTCTGATCCATCCCACTGCGCGGGCAGCGGGCCGGTAATGGGGCGCATCTCGTAGCGGCGCACCCATTGCACGGGAAACAGGCCATCGATGGTCGTGCAGTCCGCGGGCGCGGGTACCCGGGGCATGGGCGATTCGGTACTGCTCCAGGTGCTGCGGCGCACCGCGGTGATGACGGTGGCGGTGGTGGCCACCTGCTCCACCCCGTCGGCATCGTTTTGCGACAGCGTCACCCACCAATGCTGGGTCGAGCGATTGGTGCGCACCGCCGTTGCGCGCACGGTGAAAGCGCCTTCGGTCACGGCGCCGGCGTAGTTCACCGTGAGCGAGAGCGGATCGCCCAGGCGATCGGGGTGCTGCAGCACGCCCGCAAGCAGCGTCGCCGCCGTCACGCCGCCGTAGGGTCCGACCATGTTCCAGTAGGGCTCGGTCGTGCGACCGGTGAAGACGCCGGGCGCGACGGGCTGCAGCAGCAGCGCATCGTCAAGCGGGTGAGAAGGGGTAGATGGTGTCATGGCGTTGCAGTGTGCATGGAATCGGCCACCGGCGGCGTCATGGTGGCGACTTGCGCGAGCCGATTCAGCGCGGCGAGCGCGCGCGGCCAGAGGGTGGCCTCGAAGCGCGCCTTGAAGAAACCCAGATGCCCGATGCGCTGGTCAGCCGCATCCTGCGCGCTGAGTGTTTGCAGCCGGTGCGCGGCATTCGGATACATCGCCAGCAGGTCGGCGTTGGCCTGCGCGCTCATCATTTCGTCGTCGTGCATGCGCAGCAGATGGATGGGAAAACGCACGCGTGCATAGGCCTCGCGCGCGTGCTCCGCACCCATGCCGTAGAGCGGATTGAGGCACCAGCGCCGCCATTGCCAGGCAATGCTCGCGGGCAGGTCACCCACCATGCCCAGCCGCGCGCCGGGGAAGTAGCCACTGAACGTCGTCGCCAGCGGCATCATCACGTACCAGAAAAACAGGATGCGCCGCCTGAGCTGTGGTGCATTCACGCGCCAATAGCCGCTGCCCGCAGCGATGGCGAGCATGCCGTCCACGCGCTCGGGGCGCGCGAACAGGCCGGGCGTTTGCGCGCCCAGGCTGTGACCAATGAGGTACAGCGGGCGCCCTGGCACAGCGGCCTTGGCGTGGGCGATGACCGCCTCGTAGTCTTGCACCCAATTTTGTAGCGTGGGGCGCTTGCCTCGCAAGGCACCGGCCAGAGATTCGCCTTGATCGCGCCAATCAAAAGTGAAGACCGCCAAACCCTGCGCCGCCAGCCACGCGGCAAAGTCCTGGTAGTAGCGCTGAGGCACGCCGATCGCGCAGCCGATCACCACGCTGGCGCGCGCCGCGCCCGCGCTCTCGAAGCACTTGACGGCGATCGGCGCGCCGCTGTCGGTGAGCGTCAGCGCTTGCATGCCGGGCGCTTCAAACGCGCTCGAAGATGCCCGCCGCGCCCTGCCCCATGCCCACGCACATCGTGACCATGCCGTACTTGAGGTTCTCGCGTTGCAACGCATGCACCACGGTGGCCGAGCGGATCGCGCCCGTCGCGCCCAACGGGTGGCCGAGCGCAATCGCGCCGCCCATGGGGTTGACCACGTCGGTATTGAGCCCCAGCGTGCGGATCACGGCCAGCGACTGCGCGGCGAAGGCCTCGTTGAGCTCGATCCAGCCCATGTCCTCGTGCTTGAGACCCGCGAGCTTGAGCGCTGCCGGGATGGCCTCGATCGGGCCCACGCCCATGATCTCGGGGCGCACGCCACGGCTGGCAAAGCTGACGAAGCGCGCCAGGGGTTTGAGGCCAAAGCGCTTGACCGCGGATTCGCTGGCCAGGATCAAGGCGCCCGCGCCGTCGCTGGTCTGGCTGCTGTTGCCCGCCGTCACGCTGCCGCGCGCGGCGAACACCGTGCGCAGCTTGGCCAGGCCTTCCATCGTCGTGTCGGGGCGCGGGCCTTCGTCCAGGCTCACCGTGCGCGTGCTGGCGCCGGGCTCGCCCGTGGCCAGGTCCAGCCCCCGGTCGGTCACCTCGATGGGCGTGATTTCATTGGCAAAGCGCCCGGCCTGCTGCGCGGCGATGGCGCGGCGGTTGGATTCGAGCGCGAAGGCATCCTGGGCCTCGCGTGTCACCTGCCACTGCTGCGCCACCTTCTCGGCGGTGAGTCCCATGCCGTAGGCGATGCCCACGTCTTCGTTGCCGCTCGCAAAGATGTTGGGCGAGAGGCTGGGGCTGTTGCCCATCATCGGCACCATGCTCATGCTCTCGACGCCTGCGGCGATCATCACCTCGGCCTCGCCGACGCGAATGCGATCGGCCGCCATCTGCACCGCCGACAGGCCCGAGGCACAGAAACGGTTCACCGTGATGCCGCCCACGCTCTTGGGCAGGCCCGCGAGCACGGCGGCAATGCGCGCCACGTTCAGGCCCTGCTGCGCCTCGGGGATGGCGCAGCCGGAAATCACGTCCTCCACCGCTGCGGGGTCGAGGCTGGGCACCTGCGCCAGCGCCGCGCGAAGGGTGGTCGCCAGCAGGTCGTCAGGCCGGGTGTTGCGGAAAAAGCCCTTGTGCGATTTGCCGATCGGCGTACGCGTGGCGGCGACGATGTAGGCGTCCTGGATTTGCTTCATGACAAATATCCTTCAGTGATTTCTCCCTCTCCCGCAAGCGGGAGAGGGTGGGGGTGAGGGTTTAAAAGCGTCTGCACAATCACCTGCAGCACGCCAGGCAACTCGGTCAACACCTGATGGTTCCAAAAGCGCAAAACCTGCCAGCCTTGCGACTGAAGAAACCGGCTGCGCGCGGCATCACGCGCCATACCGTCTCCCGACGCATGCTGGCCGCCGTCAAGTTCAACGATCAAACGGCTGGCGATGCAGGCAAAGTCGGCGAAATACGGTCCAACCGGGTGTTGGCGGCGAAATTTGTGGCCTTGGAGCTGGCTGGCACGCAGATGGCGCCACAGGTATTGCTCGGCATCAGTGGCTTGGTGGCGCAGGGCGCGGGCACGCTGCACCCTCACCCCAACCCTCTCCCGCACGCGGGAGAGGGAGTCAGACACGGAAACAGGCACTCCCCCCGCTTGTCGAAACCCGACTCCGGGTATTTCCCCCTCTCCCGCGCGCGGGAGAGGGTTGGGGTGAGGGTCTGCGCGCACCACCGGCTCCATCAGCTCAATTGCGCACCGGCTTGCCGGTGTTGAGCATGCCCAGAATACGCTCCTGCGTCTTCGGGTGCTGGATCAGCGCGCAAAACGCCTTGCGCTCCAGACGCATCAAATATTCCTCGTTCACCAGCGTGCCCGCATCGACGTCGCCGCCGCAGACCACTTCGGCGATCAGGGTGGCGATGTGCTGGTCGTGGTCACTGATGAAGCCGCCGCCGCGCATGTTCACGAGCGAGCCACGGATCGTCGCGATGCCATTGCGCCCCGCCACCGGGAAGTGGCGCTTCATGGGCGCGCGCCAGCCGCCACGCGACATCGCGCGCGCCTCGTTGATCGCGACGAACAAGAGTTCGTCCTTGTGCGGCACGATGAGGTCACTGTCCAGCAGGTAGCCTAGTGCGCGCGATTCGATCGCGCTGGTGCCGACCTTGGCCATCGCGGCCGCCGTGAAGCCCTCGGTCAGGAAGGGCAGCAAATCCTTGCCGGTCGATTTTTCGGCGCATTCGGCCGCACGGCGCGCGATGTAGGTGAGCCCCCCCGCGCCCGGCACCAGGCCCACGCCGACCTCGACCAGGCCGATGTAGCTTTCCATGTGCGCCACGCGCCGCGCACTGTGCACCGCCAGCTCGCAGCCGCCGCCCAGCGCCATGCCGTGAATGGCCGATACGACAGGAACCTGCGCGTAGCGGATGCGCAGCATCAGGCCTTGCAGCTCCTGCTGCAGGCCGTCGATCGCATCAATGCCTGCGGCGATGAAGGCCGGCATCGCCGCCTGCAAGTCGGCGCCCACGCTGAAAGGCGCGTCGCCCGACCAGATCACCAGGCCCGCGTATTCGCGTTCGGCCAGATCCAGCGCCTCGCTCAGCTCCTCGATCACCGCCGGGCTGATCGCGTGCATCTTGCTCTTGATCGAGGCGATCAACACTCGCTCGTCGTCCTGGCAGTTCTGATCCAGCGTCCAGACGCGCACGCCGCCGCCATCGCTGATGGTCGTGCCCGCCACGCGCCAGTCGGGCAGGTTGTCCTCGCCCAGCAATTTTTCAGGAAAATGCTGTCTGGCGTAGACCGGCAAAGCGCGGCGCGCTATGAATTTGCCAGCAGACGGGCTCCACGAACCCTGCGCGGTATGCACGCCACCCGCATCCGCCACCGGGCCCTTGAAGACCCAATCCGGCAGCGGTGCCTGGCACAAGGCTTTGCCGGCGGCGATGTCTTCCTGCACCATCTTGGCCACTTCGAGCCAACCCGCTTCCTGCCACAGCTCAAACGGGCCCTGCTTCATGCCGAAGCCCCAGCGCATCGCCTGATCCACGTCACGCGCGGTCTCGGCGATGTCGCCCAAATGCAGCGCAGCGTAGTGAAAGCCGTTGCGCAAAATGGCCCAGAGGAATTGCCCCTCGGCGCCGGTGGCCTCACGCAGCAGCTTCAGGCGCTCGGCCGCCGGACGCTTGAGCATGCGCGCGTACACGTCGTCGGCCTTGGCACCGGCCGGCACATAGTCTTCGCTCACCAGTTCAAAACGCAGGATGTCGCGCCCCACCTTCTTGAAGAAACCGGCCTTGGTCTTCTGGCCCAAATTTCCCAATTCGATGAGCTTGGCCAGCACCGGCGGCGTGCCAAAGCTCTCGTAGAACGGATCGCTTTGCAGGCTCAGGTTGTCCTGCATGGTCTTGATGACGTGCGCCATCGTGTCCAGACCCACCACGTCGGCGGTGCGAAACGTGCCACTGCTCGCCCGCCCGAGCTTCTTGCCGGTGAGGTCATCGACCACGTCGAACGTCAGGCCGTATTTCTCGACCTCTTTCATCGTCGAGAGGATGCCGGCGATGCCGATGCGGTTGGCAACGAAGTTGGGCGTGTCCTTGGCCCGCACCACGCCCTTGCCCAGGCCGCTGGTGACGAAGGCTTCGAGCTGGTCGAGCACGTGCGGCTCGGTCGTCGGCGTCTTGATCAGCTCCACCAGCGGCATGTAGCGCGGCGGGTTGAAGAAGTGGATGCCGCAAAAGCGCGGGCGAAGCTGCTCGGGCAGCGCCTCGGAAAGCTTGGTGATCGACAGCCCCGAGGTGTTGCTCGCCAGCAGCGCGTGGGGCGCCACATGCGGCGCGATCTTGTGGTACAGGTCCTGCTTCCAGTCCATGCGCTCGGCAATCGCCTCGATCACCAGGTCGCACTCGCCCAGCCAATCCATGTGTTCTTCGTAATTGGCGGGCTGGATCAGCTCCACATCCGCCGCCACGCCGATCGGCGAGGGCTTCAATTTCTTCAGGTTGGCGATGGCCTTGAGCGCAATGCCACTTTTCGGCCCCTCTTTGGCCGGCAGATCAAACAGGATGACCGGCACCTTCACGTTGACGAGATGCGCCGCGATCTGCGCGCCCATCACGCCCGCGCCGAGCACGGCGACTTTTTTCACATTGAATCGGGTCATGGTTCGCTTTGAAAAATGAAATTACTGCACGCGCTTCCACACCTGCGTGCGAAAGAACGGCCCGATGAAGCCGCGCACCTGCAGCTCTTTGCCACCCTCGATGGGGGTGAAGGTGGCGCGGTATTCCTTGCCGTTTTCAGGGTCGAGAATCTTGCCCCCCTCCCATACATCACCGCTCTCGGCCTGCTTGCCGCCGCGGATGATCTCCAGCCCGACGATGGGCTGGTCCTTGCGGTCGTCCGTGCACTCGGTACAGGTCGGCTTGGCGTCGGGCTTGAGCGTCTTCTGGATGCGCCCGCTGAGCGCTCCGCCGTTGTCCACGATGCGGATTTCAGCCTTGGGCTGGCCGGTCTTATCGTCGATGCTGTTCCACGTGCCCACGGGCGTCATTTGGGCGAAAGCCGGTGCGGCCAGCACCGCCGCGAAAGCGAGGATCAGTGTTTTTTTCATCGCAGATTCACTCCTCAATTCAAATCCATCAGGGTTGGAAAATCAAACAACAAACAGCTGTCGCGATGGTTTCTATTCATTTACCATCGCATCACTCATTACGCGCCGATCAACGCGCCAGTGACCTTCACCGGCGCGGAATACGGACTCGGGCGACTGGACGGCTGCATCGAACGGCTTCTTTGCGCAACCGCATCGGTAATCTCCTTCATGAAAATGCGACGCCAGATTGGCGCAGACTCCCCTTCAACAAGTTGCGGCAAACAGCCAAATACAAGGCTGCGATCTCCGCGCAGTATCAATCCATAGCCTGCGTCCCCCTGACCAGAGCGCACCTTTCCCGAGATCCATGACTTGATCCGCGCCATCCATTCTTTGGGGCCCTGGTACGTGGCCGCGACCGCATACCCTGAGCGCGCCTTGAGCAACCCGTGATTGACATAGGTCTTTCCTTGCATATCCAGATCAATCACTTTGCCACCGTACGCAAATCGCCCGGCTTGCCCACTCCAGCGAACATCCTGAATCCCGAAAACATCATGCAACCAGTCACTGGTGGTATCCCCGTCCGCAGAGAACTCCCCAAGACGCATGTCCTGCACCAATACCCCGCCAGAAGCCCAGAAATTCCGCAAACGCTGTTTGATCTCCCGTGGCAAGACGATCTGATGCGGCACAAAAATGGCATCCAGCGACGCAACCAGTTCAGTGTCCTCACGCAGTGCACGTTCGCCCAAGACAATAACTTCGGCATCCGGAATTTCAGAGAGTAGCGCATATGCCTCAATCAATGCATCCTGATGGATGTTGCGTTGATTCGAACGTTCACCATGCCAAAAATCAAAATTGGTACGCGAAGCAAACAAACCAATCCTGCGCGATCCGGGAGATGCTTTTTTGATGCCATTGTCTATTTTCAACTGCGCCAGCGCATGCAAGTCAACCGGCTGGATACGGTTTTCCTTGCTCACCCCGTAAAATCCGGCAATTTCATAACCGATCACCTGTTGATTTCTGGACAGAGCCCTTTCCACAGATTGACGCACATAAGGGAATAGTGCGGCACCTTTACCCTGGTTTGCCCATCTTTCTCCGTAGGCACCGATCAGTATTTTTTTGAACCCATTGTGGACCAGATAGTTCGCCATCAAGGGTAATACATTGGGATCATTTTTTAATTCATAACCATCATAGAAATTGAAATCCGCAACCGCGATATCAATACAAGGTGCAAGCTCTTGAACCACACCCCCGCCATAAATAGCATCGTGAGAAGTAAATATTTCCCCAAAATATCCAACAACTGACTGCCGATGCCCACGAATGATGTCGGCGTAGTGGCATACCGCAGCCTTCAGATCCGCATCGCGTGATTTCAGCAGGTCGAAAAGCAAAGGCTCACGCCGTGTACGCCCTTGGGCTACTTCATTGTTGTAGTTGATGACTGGCGGCACGTCTCCAAAGCGCGCCTTGAAAGCATCGGAAAACTCTCTGCCGTAGTCTCTCCATTCATAGCCCTCTTGACCATATTTGATCTCTCGTTCATCCTGCAGCCCGATGGCATATCCAGTGACTGCACTTCCGTAAGCCTCACTAAAATGGCGAACGGATTGGTCAATGAATCTACTGGTCAACCGAAGCGCCTCGCGATTGCGGAAGTTAATTTGCTTCGTCCTTTTTTTGGAAAAATCCAACATCGCCGCATCAAGGTACTTGACCTGGAACCATTCCGGTATGACTATGCGATTCGTCTCCACACCATTATCATCGATATATTTCGTTCCTCCAAAATCCAATACTAGTATGAATTTTATCCCGCCTTTGACCAATGGCTCCATCCATTGATCAAATTCATCAAACCGGAAAATACCTTTTTCCGATTCAACATCAGACCACTGAATATACAGCGTGACATGATTGAATCCAAGTTTTTGCAATTTTTCTGGCGATATCTGCGAATTCTTGAAATCCCAAGCATTCAGAGATATCGTAGACACCAGATTTCCGTCAGCATGCGCACCAACAAACCAAGCCAAAAACATCAAAGCAGCAAAGTATTTTTTCAGCACGACCGGCAATTTCCAAGCAGTAAAAAATATGCACATCACCCGGGTTTCAATGAAAACCAGGCACTGCCAAATAACGAACATGCTGCGCAAAACGCCGCCGCCATCTTGCCATCAAAGACAGTTGACGCTGCCTGAATACTCCCACGGTATCGCCCCACGGAGCACTATCCGGATGAGCGCTCGGGTCCCAGTCGGTACTGACCTCCAGGAGTTCCATGCTCGTGTACTTGGCCAACGCCCTATATCCGTCCGGATAAAAGCGCCAGCAGTCTTGCGGGTAGCGATGCTCCGGGCCTCTTGATGGTGCAAGCAAAAAAATCAATCCTCCCGGTCGGACTACACGCGACATCTCCATCCAGGTGAGCCAAAAGAATTCCACATGCTCAAACGCCTGACCGGAGACCACCACATCCACCGAAAAGCTGGGAAAGGGCAACCGATAAGGCGATGACAGCACGACGTCCACATTGGGGCCAGCCGCGAGATCGACACCGGTGTAACGCCATCCGGGTTTGTCAAAAAATTGCTTGTAACTCCCGTTGACGTCATAACTGCCAATATCCAGCACCTGCAACTGAGAGCGCTTTGACAAATGGCTGTTGACCATGCGTTGAACATGTTCCAGAGAGCTTGTATGCATTGAATTGATTCCCGCAGTTTTGCGTTGAAGGCTCGCGCGAGTTGCAAGCCTGCGCGGACCAAGGCTCGCTCCGCGGCAGGCACGGAGCCAAACCGTGCAGTATCACGCCAAAACCGCGTCCGTCTCCATCAGCACCTTGCTGCCCGCCCGCGCAGTACGCATCAGGCTGTAGATTTCAGGAAACAGCTTGGCAAAGTAAAACCGCGCCGTTTGCAGCTTGGCGGTATAGAACGGGTCCTGGCTGCCTGCGGCAATCTGGCGCAGCGCCACCTGCGCCATGCGCGCAAACATGTAGCCGAACACCAGGTGCCCGGCGACGCGCAGATAGTCCACAGCGGCGGCGCCCACCTCGTCGGGGTTCTGGAAGCCCTTGAAGCCGATTTCGGTGGTGAACTTCGTCATCTGCTCGCCCAGGATGGCGATCGGGTTGATGAACTCGGCCATTTGCTCGTTCACACCCTCTTCCTGTACCAATTGGCCGATGAGCTTGCCCAGCTTCTTGAGCACCGCACCCTGGTCGCCCAGCACCTTGCGGCCCAGCAGGTCGAGCGACTGCACGGTGTTCGTGCCCTCGTAGATCAGGTTGATGCGGGCATCGCGCACGAACTGCTCCATGCCCCATTCCTTGATGTAACCGTGGCCGCCGAAGACCTGCATGCAGGCATTGGTGGCGGCAAAGCCGTTGTCGGTGATGAAGGCCTTGACGATGGGGGTGAGCAGCGCCACCAGCTCGTCACTTTCCTTGCGCACTTTCTCATCGGGGTGGTGGTGTGCCTTGTCCAGCAGCAGCGCACAGAACACCTGCAGCGCCCGGCCACCGTCGGCGTAGGCTCGGGCCGTCAGCAGCATCTTGCGCACGTCGGGGTGCACGATGATCGGGTCGGCCTCCTTGTCCTTGGCCTTCTTGCCCGAGAGGCTGCGCATTTGCAGGCGATCCTTGGCATAGGCCAGCGCGTTCTGGAAGGCCACCTCGGTCAAACCCAGCGACTGGTTGCCCACGCCCAGGCGCGCCGCGTTCATCATCACGAACATGGCCGCCAGACCCTTGTTGGGCTCACCCACCATCGTGCCGACGGCGCCATCCAGGCTGATCGCGCAGGTGGCGTTGCCGTGGATGCCCATCTTGTGCTCCAGCGCGGTGCAGAACACCGGGTTGCGCTCGCCAAGGCTGCCATCCGCGTTCACCATGAATTTGGGCACGACGAACAGACTGATGCCCTTTGAGCCCTTGGGCGCATCCGGCAGACGCGCGAGCACCAGGTGCACGATGTTGGCGGTGAAATCGTGCTCGCCCGCGCTGATGAAAATCTTGTTGCCGGTGATCTTGTAGCTGCCGTCCGGCAGCGGCTCGGCCTTGGTGCGCAGCAGGCCCAGGTCGGTGCCGCAATGCGGCTCGGTCAGGCACATGGTGCCGGTCCATTCGCCGCTGGTGAGCTTGGGCAGATAGGTCTTTTTCTGCGCGTCGGTACCGTGCGCGTGCAACGCTTCATAGGCGCCATGCGACAAGCCGGGGTACATGGTCCAGGCCTGGTTGGCGCTGTTGAGCATCTCGTACAAACACTGGTTGACCACGAACGGCAGGCCCTGGCCGCCGTACTCCGTCTCGCACGAAAGTGCCGGCCAGCCGCCCTCGACGTACTGCGCGTAGGCCTGCTTGAAGCCCTTGGGCGGCGTCACCTCGTGCGTGGCCTGGTCGAGCTGGCAGCCTTCGCCGTCGCCGCTGATGTTCAGCGGGAAGGTCACTTCGGCGGCAAATTTGCCTGCCTCTTCGAGCACCGCGTTGATCGTGTCCGCATCCACCTCCGCATAGCGCGGCATGGCCTTGAAGGTTTCGGTCGCGTTGAACACCTCATGCATCACGAACTGCATATCGCGCAGGGGTGGGGTATAGCTGGGCATGGATGGGCTCCTGTGTCAAATTAGAAAAAGAAAACCTCAGGCGGCATAGCGCGCAAGGATGTTGTCGAAGCCCCGGTGCGCCCGCTCGAGCGAACCGGGGTTTTGCAGAAAGCGCGCTTCGTAGTGCAGCGCCAGAATCATTCCGTGGATGCTGAACAGCACCTGCTCTTCGTCGGTATCGGCGCGAAACTGCCCGCACTCCTTGCATTGCACGATGGCGCGGCGCATCGCGGCAAGCCAGGTGCGCACCGAATCGGCCAGCGCCTCGCGCACCGGACCCGGGCGATCATCGAACTCCGCCGCGCCGCTGATGTAGATGCAGCCGGAATCAATCTCCACCGAGGTGCGCTGCATCCAGCGGTCAAACAGCGCTTTCAGGCGCGGCAGGCCGCGTGGCTCTTGCATCGCCGGGTAGAACACCTCCTGCTCAAAACGCTGGTGGTACTCGTGCACGACGGAAATCTGCAGCTCCTCGCGCGAGCCGAAATGGGCGAACACGCCCGATTTGCTCATGCCGGTGGATTCGGCAACCACACCGATCGACAGCCCTTCCAGCCCGATCTGGCTGGCCAGCTGCAGCGCCGCATCCACGATCACCGCCTTGGTGTGCTGCCCCTTGTGCGCAGGACGTCCCGCCGCGCGGCGCGCGACGGGGCGAGAGGAAGTGGTCGGAGTTGGCATGAAATAAAACGAACGGTCGTGCTATTTTCTGCGCAATCGCCCTCTTTCGTCAAGCACCCGCCGACACCCGATCAAGAAGGCTGTGCCTGCATCCACACCACGACGGCCGTGGCAAAACGCGAGAAATCGACCAAATGGTCTTGTGCCAGCGCATGCACCATGCGCCAGTTGATCGCAACGTAGTTGTGCACTGCGATGTTGCGAAAACCCACGGCCTTCTTGAGTTGCAAGGCCAGGGCAGCGTCGAGCACGCCTTGATCGGCCAGCACGTCGAACGTCTCGCCCATCGTGCCTGGCGCGGCCACTTCCAGGCCCGCGATGATGTGCGCGCCCATGTCCACCGCCAACTGAACCGCCCGAGTCAAATTCAGCGACAGGATGTCTTGCAGATCCGGGTCGCTCTCCAGCATCTGCGGCTGCGGCGGGCACTTGAGCTCGATGCGCCGCACACAGCGACGCAGCGACTCAAGCTTCTGATCCATCACCTGCCTATCCATGCCATCCGCCTCTCGCCCAGGATGCGTTGTCTGAGCGGCATGAAATCCGCTTGCTCGATCAGGCTGCGGCTCATCAAGCGCCCGAAGTCGGATGCATCGCCGACCACCCGCACGCCATGCTGCACGATCTGCCCCAGCAGCGGCATGCCGACATCGGTCAAATCGATCAGATCCACCGCACGCCCGGTCTTCTCTGCCAGCGCCTGCGTCAACCGCAAGCGCTGCGCGGCGGTCAGCGCCTGCCCGGCATCCACTGCCAGATCCAGATCGCTGTCAGCACGCGCGCCGCCCTGCGCCATTGAGCCAAACAATACCGCCAGGCGCACGTCGGGGAAAAAGTGCAACACCTCGCGCAGCGAATCGAGCACGCCGACTGATGCAAAAGAGGTGCCGGGCCGGGTCATGCTAGCCCCGGATCATCGTCCCATACGCTTGATCGGTCAAAATCTCCAGCAGCATCGCATGCGGCACGCGCCCATCGACGATGTGCACTGCATTCACCCCCGCCTTGGCCGCATCGATCGCGCCCGCCAGCTTGGGTAGCATGCCGCCCGAGATCGTGCCGTCCTCGATCAAGGCATCGATCTGCGCCGCCGTGAGCGTGGGCAAGAGTTGCCCCGCCTTGTCCAGCACACCCGGGATATTGGTCAGCAGCAGCAGTTTTTCCGCTTGCAACTCGGTCGCCAAGCGGCTCGCCACCACGTCGGCGTTGATGTTGTAGCTTTCGTTGTCCACACCAAAGCCGATCGGGCTCACCACGGGGATGAAAGCATCATCCTGCAAGGCCTTAACCACGCTTGAATCAATCGCCACGATCTCGCCCACCTGGCCCACGTCGTGCTCGACGCTCGGATCCTTGTGGTCCAGCATCTTGAGCTTTTTCGCGCGGATCAGACCGCCATCGCGCCCCGTCAGCCCCACCGCCTTGCCGCCCGCCTGGTTGATCAGGCCGACGATGTCCTGCTGCACCTCGCCCGCCAGCACCCACTCGACCACTTCCATGGTCTCAGCATCGGTTACGCGCATGCCCTGGATGAAGCGCCCCTCCTTGCCCAGGCGCTTGAGCGCCGCCTCGATCTGTGGCCCGCCGCCATGCACCACCACCGGGTTCATGCCGACCAGTTTCAGCAGCACCACATCCTCGGCAAAGTCCTGTTGCAACGCCGGGTCGGTCATCGCATTGCCGCCGTACTTGATCACCAGCGTCTTGCCGTGGAACTGGCGGATGTAGGGCAGCGCTTGGGCGAGAATTTCCGCCTTGTCCAGCACTGCATCCGATCGTGAACCCTCATGCATCATGTCCATCCCCGTTCAAAATCCATCTCACGGCGAGCGCCGATTGGCCACTTCAAGCAAATAGTAGTAGCGAAATAGTAGTAGCGTGTCATGTCTTTCATGTAGCCGAACCACGGTTCACGCAGAAGTGCAAAGCTTGTCCTGAATTTTGAAGGCGGGTATTGCACTTTAAAATTGAGGTCACCCTGAAAATTCTGGGTTATGGTCAAAGCGACTCACGGCGAAACTCGCTAGCAGAACGAAAAAAAGCACCCCGAAGCTGAAGCACAGAACTGCGTGGCGCTCCAGCTCGAAGTATCCATCACCAAGGATGGACGAAAACAGAGCGTAGTTGAATAGCAGTCCACTCAACAGAAACATGAAGGCCCAGCGGCGCTGTTTCAGCAGCCAAGCCACCAGCGCAGCAAGCGCCGGTCCGAGGGCGACAAGCCAGATGAGCAACACGGTTACACCCACGGGGACCTTATTGACCAATGGATCGACGGACTGGAGATAGTAGGGTTGGCTGCTGCCTATTTCGGCGTTACTCTGACCAGCGCGAAATTCGATCCCATTGAAGTGGGAACGGCTGCCGTTGTCTATAAAGGCGTAATCTGCTTCTTCAATGTGACCTATGTGGTGTTGTAGAAACCCATTGTGGTGCTGCGCAATGTTCCGGATGATCGTGACGAGGGTTGCAGGCTCCTGCACCACGGCTTTGGCAACACCGACGAGGGAGAGTTTCAGAATCTTTGGACAATGCGCCATGAACTCGCCCTCGGGCTTGGTATACAGGTTCTTTCCTGAAAATTGCAGGCACCCCTGCGGCGGCAGACCCATATGCTCCAGCATCTTGGTCGGATTCTTGGATGCGGGCAGCAGCATGCTGAAAACGGTATTGGTCCGATTGGTAGCGGTCTCTATGTAGATGCGTTTTTTGGCGGCGGCGTTGTAGGCCAGTATCGGCAGCAGACAGGCGGCTACGATCAGCACCCATTTGGCCGCAGATGCGAGCGATGGCTTCTTGCGTGGGCGCGACACGACCATGGCGGAACCCACGAGCAAGGCCACGGCTAGCAGAAGAAACATGTACTGGTTGCGGTTGAGCGAAAGGAAGGCCAGGCATACGGCGCCCCAGACAAGAGCCCCGCGCAGCGAGACGAGTTGAAACAGCCACAGCCATGCAACGCCCACGAACAGGGTGGCCATGGCGAAGGCGGAAAATTCCGCATACCAGGTGTTCAGAAACAGCAGGTTGATCGGGTCGGCCACCAGCAGTACCCAGCCCGCAAATCCCAAGGCCGCCAGTGGTCTTGCGGTCATCCTTCTGAAGATGAGCCAGATACCCAGCAGCCAGCCCAGGAGCGCAGGTACGGTGGCGATCTTGATGTCCATCGTGCCGTCGCTGGCGCGAAACGCAGCCATCGTGCCGAATTGGATGGCCTTGAAAAGCAGATCGGACGAGGGATAGATGGGTGCATGCCATGTGTCCGACTGAACAAAATACCTGTAGGGCCGCTCTGGCGTCATTTCATAGAGCGCCTTGGGCGAATCCTTGGGATTCAGGCCGAAGACCCGCAACGTGCGTATCTGGTCGTAGTTGTTGGCGTAGGCCAGCATCGGATCGGCGGCCCAGAAGGTGACTGCGCGCAGCGTGGCAACGGCGAGGATGATGCAGGCCAGCAGTTTTGCTGCCGTCTTGTATCGGGTCATAGATGCCGAGTTGGGAGCGAAACGCTGAACACGAACTTCTTGTCGAGGTGGTATTTGGCGACGTAGCCGACGACAAGGCCGGTCACGCCGCCCAAGTATCGCATCCGCGCCGTTCCGAACGCGAGCCAGAACCCGTACTCGAAGCCCCAGAAGATGGCCGTGGTCACCACCCCCATGAGGGTGTAGAGCACGAACGTCCTGCTATCGTGACCGACGTTCTGCGGCGTGAAGCGGAAGATAAACCGCTTGTCAAGGATGTATTTGACAACCAGGCCCGTGCCCGTGCCGACGAAAATGGAGAACCAGATGCCTGAGGACCAGAGTCGCAGCGCAAGGTCCTGTGAACCGATGTTCACTCCGATGGCCACAGCGCAGAACAGCGCATAAAGCAGGGCAATGCGCATAGGTTCAGATATCCAGCTTGTTGAACACGAAGCGCGGCAGGTGGCGGATCACCAGCATGATGAGCGCCCACTTGCCGGGGGCATACACCACGGGCTGGCCTGTTGCGATGGCTTTCACGATGCTCCGTGCCACCGCCTCGGCGCTGGCGAGCCTGGCGCCGCTTTGCTTGAGGTGCGCGGTCATTGGCGTGTCCGTGGGACCGGGTTTGGCCAGCGTAACGCGCACGGGGCTGCCCGCCAGGGCCAACCGGTGCTGCAGGCCTTGCGCGTAGCGGTCCACCAGCCCCTTGGCCGCGCCGTAGATGTAGTTGCTCTTGCGGCCCCGATCCCCGGCCACCGAGCCTATGAGGCACAGCCGCCCGTGGCGTGCCTGCTGCATCGGACCTATGAAGGCTTCGGCTATGAGTGCTGGAGACAAGGCGTTGACCCGTAGGGCGTCCTGTACGGCATACAGGTCGTCTTGGCAGGCCGACTGATCGGGCAGCGAGCCGTGAGCGATCAGCACGATATCGACAGGCCCGGCGGCAACTGCATCGCGTGCCAGCACGGCGATGGCGCCCACGTCGTCGAAGCGCAGTTCGGCGGTGCGTGCCGTAACACTCGCGCCGCGTGTGCACAGGTCGGCGGCGAGGGAGGCGGCCCGCTGGGCATCGCGGCCCACGAGCAGGAAGTCGCAGGGGCCTTGCTGCGCCCACAGGCGGCCGCATTGGTGGGCGATGGCAGAGGTGGCGCCGATGACGACGATTCTTTGAGGAGGGTTCATGAGGGTCAACTTCCCATCAATCGGCGCGACATGGCGGAGCTGATGCCAGGGTCGCGGTACGGAAGGAATTGCTCCCACTGGGGGTAGCCGGATTGAAAGAGCGGGGCGGGCATGCGCGCATCCTTGGCAGGGTAGATGCGCCCACGTGCCGCGCCGACGATAGCGTCCAACCGGCCGAAAAGGCGCAGGGTTTCGTCACCCTGGTTGGGGAAGTCCAGCGCCAGCGTGATACCGGGCTGCGGAAAGCTCAACAGGCCGAGCGAGGGGCGGTGGCCGAAGGTTTTCAGAACGGCCAAGAAGGAGCCCTGACCGCTTTCGGCGATCTGCGCCAGCATGGCTTCGATAGCCCGGTCGCCACCCTGGAACGGCACCACGCACTGGTATTGGTAAAAGCCACGGGGGCCGTACATGCGGTTCCAGTGCCCGATGCCGTCAAGCGGGTAAAAAAACGGCAGGTAGTGGCTGACAGCCTTGCCAGCGCGTGCGCGGTGCGAGTGGTAGTACAGCGCGTTGAAGCCGCGCAGGCTCGCTGCATTGACCAGGGAAAGTGGCGGCGTCAACGGCATGGACAGGCTGCACCGTCGGGGCGCCTGGGCGGCCCCCCGGGTCGCGGCGTCGCAGTGGTTGGCCCGCATGAAGAGGCCGCGTCCGCGTCTGCTCAAGCAGTCGATCCAAGAAACGGTGTATTCCCACTCGGCTTCCGACTCGGCCACCAGTGCATAGAAACACTCCAGCGTATCGAATGCGATGGTTTCGGTTTCCATCCAGGGGCCGGCAACCGGACGCAACTGGAGCGTGGCCCGGGCGATGAGCCCCGTCAAGCCCAAGCCGCCCACGGTCGCGTGGAACCATTCGGCCTCTTGCTCAGGGCCGCAGACGATGGTGCAGCCATCGGTGCGCAGCAAGGTCAGCGAGCACACGTGGTTGCCGAACGAGCCGGTGGTATGGTGGTTTTTGCCATGGACGTCGTTGGCGATGGCGCCGCCCACGGTCACGTACTGGGTGCCGGGCGTTACCGGCAGCATCCAGCCGCGCGGGGCCAGCAGGCGCTGGATGTCGGCGAGCAGGGCGCCGGCCTGACAGGTGAGGCGGCCGGTGGAGGCATCGAAGTCCAGCCAGTGATCCATGCCGGGTGTCAGCCACAACGCGCCTCCGGGGTTCAGGCACACGTCGCCATAGCTGCGACCCATGCCATAAGGCAGGACGCTGCGCCCGGCTTCGGGCCGAGGCAGCATGCCGCCCGACATACCATCCAGGGGCAGCGCCTGGTGCAGCTCGGCATTCAGGCGGCCCCAGGAGCTGACGCGCATCACCAAGGCCATCCCACAGTGGCCACCGCGAACGAGGCGGCGAACGCGGCGCCGCAGGCCAGGCTCACCCGATCCTTGACGGCAAAGACCACCGGGTCGTCGTGCATCTCACCCCGGTGGGATTGGAGCCACATCCAGCTGATCCAATACACCAGCACCCCCACGGTGACCACGATGGCGTGGGGTTGGGTATACAGGATCTGCGCGGTGTCTCCGTGCAGGTACAGGGACAGCACGACGGCTGAGGCATACCCTGCGGCGATCCCGAGCATCTGCACCAGGGCAGCGTCTTGCGCGACGTAGCCTCGCCCGTGCGCGGCGGCGGTTTCGTCACGCTGGACCAGCAGGCGCAATTCAGCGTGACGCTTGAGAAAGGAGAGTGACAGGAACACGAAGCCCGACGTAGTCAGCAGCCAGTTTGACAACACCAGCCCGGTTGCCGCGCCCCCCGCCACAATGCGCAGGGTGTACAGGCAGGCCAACGTCAGGCAATCGAGCAACGCCAGGCGCTTGAGAATCACCGAATACCAGCAGGTCAGCGCGAAGTACACCATCAACCAGGCCAGAAATCGCGGCCCTACGGTCAATCCCAGCACGCCACTGGCCACGATCAGCAGTGGCGCAATGGCGACGCCCCAGACCACAGGTACGCGCCCGCTGGCGAATGGGCGCATGCGCTTGCGCGGGTGCTGACGATCGCTGCCCAAATCGAGCAAATCGTTGCCGATATAGACCGCCGACGCACACAGGCTGAATGAAAAAAAGGCGATGAGCAGGGTGACCCAGTCCGCCCCGTTGGTAAAGCGGTGCGCAGCCAGCAGCGGAACGAACAGCAGCAGGTTCTTCAGCCATTGGTGGACGCGCAGCATCCTGGCGAAGTCGCGGGTCTTCAGGGTGAGAGCGGGAATGATCTCGCCCACATTGCCATGCTCCTGAGCCGCCTTCAACACGGCAGCGGGTGCGTTGACCACGATGGCCTGGCGGGCTACCTCCCAGACCGGCAGGTCATCGCGCGAGTTGCCCACATAGTCGAAGCCCTGACGACCAAACTGCTGCATCAACCGGTCGGCCTTGCGGGCTGCAGACAGGTTGACCTGCCCGTCACTGGCGATGACTTCGTCGAAGATGCCCAAGTGCCGTGCAATGGCCTGCGCTGTCTGCATGTCCGCCGCAGTACACAGCACTAGCCGTCGGTCCGCGAGCTTTTCTGTCTGCAACCAAGTCAGTAATTCACTGTTGTAGGGCAGCGTGCTGGCGTCCAGGGACACGCGCCGTGCCAACTGCTGCTTGAGGTACGCCTTGCCGCGCATCAGCCATGCGGGCAGAAGGAACGCGTACAGGAACTGCTCCTTCGCCAGAGTCAGCAACTGCTCATGCAGGCTATCCGTGAGGACCAGGGTGCCGTCCAGATCGACAACTAGGGGTGTGCAGGGGAACTCGCGGCGCATTACTGTGGATCAACAAGCGAACGTCTAACAGACTGCTGAAATACCCCCTCGCGAACGGGGCCTGCCGCTTCGAGATGCTGTTTTCGGCTACCGCGCTTTCGCATCATGAAATTTTTACCTGGCTTTCACCTGGCAATCTCAACTTTAAAGTGTAACACCCGCACCTGGGGTAAGTTGCACAGATGGGAACACGATACAGACCACTGCAAGCCGAAGAGCGTATGACGCTGGCGGCGCTGCGCCGGCAAGGCTTGAGCCTGCGGGCCATGGGTCGATGCATGGGGCGCAGCGCCAGCACCCTCAGCCGCGAGTTGCGGCGCAATGCCAGCGCGAGCGATGGCTACCTCAGCAGCAGCGCCTACAGCACCAGCTGCTTTGATCTGCATTCAAAAAATCAATGTCTCGGAGAAACCGGGCAGGTCAAAGAATTCAAGCGGATCACCTGCGCCACATACACGGCCGCCAACACGGCCACCAGTGCCACGGCCAGCGCATCCCACCAGGGCCACGCGCCCACCGCGCGCCCGATCCGCCGCAGGGCCGCGCACACCATGCCCACCGTCGCCAATTCCACGGCCGCCACCAGCACGCGCACCAGGTCGTGGATTCCACGGCACTTGTCGGAAAAGCTGGCATAGCCAAACAACACCCAGCCATACACCAGCAGCACCAGCGCCAGGCTGAGCCAGCGGTACTGGCGCAGCACGGCGACGCCCAGCCCACGATGGCCGTGCCCCGTCACGAGAGACGCTCCCGCTTCCTCACGGCTGGAACCACGAAGGCACCTTGAAGCGCACGATCGCCAGGTACGCCGCCACGTAGGAGATGACGAACACCACGCAAAACGCCATCAGCACCCAGCCATGGCGCCAGAACAGCAGAGCCGGCACCACCGTCAGCAAGGTGAACGCCCAGAGATAGGGCGAGGTGCGGCTGTTACGCCTGAGCATGCGGCGGGCGGCGTCATCGTCCAGCACCCGGCGCACGATGCGCCGGTAGATGAGCTGGTGAAAATGCAGCGCGTCGGCCACGCCGGGCGAAACCCCGCGCACCAGGCGCCGGTAGATCGAGAAAATCGTCTCCCACACCGGGTAGATCAGCAGCAACATGGGAAACCACGGCGAGACCTCGGGGTTGCGTTGCACCAACGACAAACTGCCAAACGCAATCACCACGCCCCAGATGTAGGCCCCTCCGTCGCCCGCGAACAGCAGGCCCCGCGGGTAGTTCCAGACCAGGAACCCGCCCGTGGCGGCCGCCAGCGAGACCAGCGCGGCCGCCAGGCCGCGGTCACCCACCTGCAGGGCCACGTGCGCCAGCGCCAGGCACACGATGACGGCCACCATGCTGGAAAGACCGTTGTAGCCATCGATGATGTTGAAGGCATGCGGCAAACCGGCCACCGCCAGCAGCGCCACCAGCACCCCAAGCCAAGGTACGTCGGCCCATGCCGCGTCGATCCAGGGCACCCCCACGCTCGGCAGCCTCAGGCCGAGCAGCCCGACGGCCAGCAGCGCCGTGAGGGACGACAGCAGCAGCCGGTAGCGCGGTGCAAGGCGCTGCGTCACGTCCTCGATCATCCCGCCCACCACGGCCGGCAACAACGCCACCCACCACCAGACGATCCAGTCGTCCAGGTGCAGCGATGACGGGTCTCCGAGCCACGAGGTCAGACGGCCCGCACCCCAGCTCAGGCTCAGTCCGGCGAAAATCGCCAGCCCGCCCAGGCGCGGCACGTTGCCGAGGTGAAACCGCTGGGGCTTGTCCTGCGCGTAAACGATCCGATGGCGCGCAGCCCAGCGCATGACGCCCAGCGCCGCCGCGACGGTGGACATGAAGGCCAGCAGCGAGAGCCAGATCATCGGTGCGCGGCTCCTGCGGCGGCGCGCCGCCTTGAGGCGCGCGGCGTAAGCCCGGTACCTGGCATGATGAGCGCCACCCGTTTCACCTCAAGAGCCCGCGCAGGCGCGCCCGCCAAGAGCGATCCGGCCTGGCAAGCAGCGCATCGTGCTGGCGCTGCACTTCGCTGAGCTTCGCGCGGGAAACCTCCAGCTCCCCCTCGAAGCGCGCGATCAGCTCCTTGGCCTCGCCAAAGGCCTTCTGGTGCTCGAGCAGCGACGCGTGCTCCAGCGCATGGCGCTGCTGCAGCGCGCGCAGCTCCTCGCGCAGGGCACGCGCCTCGCCGCGCCACTGCTCACCCTGCCACTGGCGCGACTCGCGCGCGGGGACGGCCAGCGCCATCCACTGGTACACGTCGAAATCGGGCCAACCCATCAGCAGGTATTCCCGCCATGGGCCCGACAAAGCCTGGCCATGATGGGCGAATTCGCTGCGCTCCAGCGGCACCCGGTGCGCCTCCCAGGCCACCGGCACCCAGCCGCAATCCATCAGCATTTCTTCCAGGCTGCGGCGGGTAAAGAAATGCACGTGGGTGCGATCGAGCAAGCCCTTGTCGCCGTACTCGAACACCCCCGCGCGCAATCCGGCCAGCACGCCCGCGTAGGCCACGTTGGGCACCGACACCACCAGGCAGCCCGAAGGCTCGAGCATCCCGGCCAGCGCCGCGAGCACCTGCCGCGGCTGGCGCAGGTGCTCCAGCACGTCGCAGGCCAGCACAGCGCCAAAGCACCGCCCCGCCAGCGCATCGCGCCATTGCATGGCCTCCAGGTCGGCCTGCACCACCTGCACCTGCAATTGCCGCAAATCCTGCACCGCCGCCGGGTCGCTCTCGATCGCCGTCACCTCGTGGCCGCCCTGCAGCAGCACCCGTGTCATCGCGCCCGGCCCAGGACCGAGCTCCAGCACCGAAACATCTTGGGGGACGCGCCGCAGCAGACGTGCAGGCCATTCGTCACCCTTGGGATCAAAGGCGTAGTCATAACGCTCGATACTGCTCACCCTCTCCTCCCGTTCAAACGGCGGGGCGCCACATCTGGTCCCACTGCCCCCAATGCCACCAAGCCCACGGGCGCTCGCGCACGTCGCTCTCCAGCTGCGCGATCACCGTGTCGATCGCCGCCGCCGGATCGCCGCCGAGCACCTGCAGACGTACCTGCAGCCGGTCGGGCGCCAGGCTGAACGCGCGCCCATGCACCAGCGCGGCGCCGGTGGACTGGGCCAAGCGCTCTATCCCCGTCGGCAGCTGCAAGACCCCCCCCAGAAACCGGTGCGCGCGCAAGCGGCCGAATTCCGGCGCCCAAGCGTCTGCCAGGATTATCCACGCCTGGCCTTGGCGCAAACCCTCGTGCACCGGGCGCAGGGGCTCGCCGGAAGTACGCCACTGGCCCCGGGTGATGTCGGTCAAGGTTCGAATCTTGCGCATCAGAAAGCGCCGCTGAACGTCACCCAGGCCCGGGTTTTCCAGCACCGGCATGGTGAGCATGCCCAGTCGGATCCCCCGACGCGCCAGCGCAACCGCCACGGCGACCAGGCGATCATAATGATTGAGCACCAAAATGAAGCCCTGCCCGGCCTGCTGCAGAGCAAGCACCTCTTCCCAGCCATCCGCACTGATGGCCGGCCCTCCACGTTCACCGAGCCGGTGCAACGCCACGGCATCCAGCATTTCCGTCGCCAGCATGTCCATGTGGGCACGCGCCCAGCGCTCACGCTCCTGCGCACTCGATTGCGGAAACACCTGCTCGAACCGATCCCGCAGAAAGCGCTCGGTGGCCAGGCGCGAGGCCCGCGGGTCCCGACCGAGCCGATGCGCCATCCGCCAGGGCCAGGTGGTGGGCACGCGCCCCAGCGCGGGGAAGGCCCAGCGCAAGCGCCAGTCCTGCATCATTCGATCTGCAGCCACTCGTGCTCCAGCCACACCAGCCCCACTTCACGGCGCGACTGGTTGAGCACCGTGAACGGTTGCACCAGCTCCGCCATGTCCAGCACCTGCAGCCCGGTGTCATCGAGCGTGTAGACGCTCCAGAGGTATTCGCCGGACAGCAGCGGCAGGCGCGCAAAGCGGACGCGCACGACGTGCGTGCCCGCGCCGCGCAGCGCGGGCTGGTTCTCGAGGAATTGCGTGCTCGAACCGAACACGTTGTCCTTGTCCGGCCGGACGATGGAAAAACCGACGTGAAACGGCGTGTCCGCATACGCCTCCAGCTCGATGCGCAACGTCAGGTCCTGGAACGAGTCCACCTGCGCCGGGTTGACGCCGTCGGACGTCTCCGTGCTGACCTGCATGATCTTCACCGGGGCGGTGGCGGCCGTGTCGGCAGCGAGCGCCGCAGACGGCCGCGCGGTGGCAGGCGCATTCTCACGCAAATGCGCGTACCTGCGTCGCTCGTGCGCCTCATAGGCTGTTGCGACGCCTTCGGTCGCGCCTAACTCCAGCATCCGCCCTTGGTGCATCCAGGCTGCACGCTCGCACAAACTACGCACCTGATAGAGGTTGTGCGAGCAAAAAAGCACCGTCGCCCCACGCTCGCGCAGTTGCAAGATCCGGTTCAAGCTTTTTTTCTGGAAATGCAGGTCTCCCACCGAGAGCGCCTCGTCAACGATCAGCACCTGCGGGTCGATGGCCGTTGCCGCTGCAAATGCCAGGCGCATGAACATGCCGGATGAGTAAGTTTTTACCGGTCGCCGGAGGGTATCCGCAGACAATTCGGAAAACGCCATGGCGCGCTCGGCAAAATCTTCTGCTGCCTCCCCCTCCAGTCCATGCAGCGCGGCCATGAAGCGAATATTGTCGCAGCCTGACTCCTCCGGATGAAAACCGGCGCCCAACTCCAGCAGCGCCGCGATGCGGCCCTGCCGCGTGACCGTGCCTTGCGTCGGTTGAATGGTTCCAGCAGCAATTTTCAGCAGGGTGCTTTTGCCAGCGCCGTTTTCCCCAATCAAGCCAAATGTTTCCCCAGCTCGAATCTCCAGATTGGTCTTGGCCAAGGCAACATGCACCTGATGTCGCTGGCGGCGCGTCAACAGTTCCCACAGGCGATCATGAGGGCGTGCATACACCGCATAACGCTTCTCCACATCCTTGAACGCAATCGACATCAAAGCGCCTCGCCCAATGCGGTCTTCATGGAACGAAAAAACCACGCGCCACCAACACCCAGCAGCAACACCCAGGCCGCAAGCGCCCAAACCGTACCCGCAGGCATGGCCAGACCAAGCACCGACCGCTCCACCGCCATGATCATGCAGGCAATCGGGTTGAGCAAGAACCAGGCATGAAACCGCTCGGGCACCTGAGCCAAGGGATAAACCACCGGAGTCAGATAAAACCACAATTGCAGGCCGAAAGTGACGATAGAGCCTACGTCGCGCCAAAGGAAATGGGCCATGCTAAGCAACATGGTCAAACCCATCGTCACGACCAATTGCGCCAGAATGAGCGCGGGAAGCCAAACCCACGTGACAAGTACCGGGGCGCCTTGGCTTACGCTCACCAGCAAAAACAAGGCATACCCGATAAACATGGCCAACAGACTGCCACCCACCGAGACTGCCGGAAGAATTTCCGCCGGCATGGGTTGTTTGCGCAGAAAGTCTTCATAGGCCACCAGGCAGCCCACCCCTCGGCCTATGGCGTCAGTGAATGGCAACCACACGGCCAAGCCTGCCAACAGATGCAGAAGATACCCATTGGCCTGTTCCAGGCCCGGCACGCGTACGGCCAACACCAGGCCGAAGAGCACATAAAAAATGGCCAGAGACGCGACCGGCTGAACGAACGCCCATGCCAGCCCAAGCATCGAGCCGGCATAACGCGTCTTGTATTCGCGCAACAACCAGTACCGCAACAGCACCCACGCCCGACGCGTCTGTCCTGCAGACACGCCTTGCAATGCGTGGGCATGATGGTCTCTCATTGGATAGGCTCAGTGGTCACGGAAAGGAGCTCGCGCGCTTCGATCAAACCCTGCTCAAACGCCTGTGCACAGGCACTCCAGTGCTGCTCTTGGGCAAAGGCCCGGGCGCGGTGGCACAGAGTTTGCCTCAAGACATCGTTCTCAAGCAGGCGGCTCAGTGCTTCGGTCAAAGCTTCCGGGGTAGGGTCGGTGAGCAGCGCCACCTCGTCATTGAGCAACCACTCCACACATTCGCCTCGGTTGGATACCACCGCGCATCCGGCCGCCATCAATTCCAGCGGCATCAGTGACAGGTTGGTCAAAGACAGGACGAGCGCGGCGTCGCACTGGCTGAACACGTCCGCGAGCTCCTTTGGAGAAATCACGCCCGTCGCGAGATGAGGAAACGGTATGTGGTAGTCATCCACGTCCCAGCCAGCCAGTATGAACTGCGTCTCCGGCAAACGGCGAGAGACTGCTTCGAGCACCAGCAAACCGAGCTCAAAAGCCCGTCGCGGCGTCGGTGGGCGTGCGTAGAAGAAGACACGTTTGACGCTGGTATCGCGCTTGGGCCGAGGATAATAGAGCTCGTGGTCCACGCCAAAATGGATGGCGTGGGTAGCCATGCCATATTCAGCCTTGAGCTTGCATGCCAACCATGCGCCCGCGGTAATGCCAAAAAACCCGAAGTGATAGGTGTTTTCGGCCAGCACGGATTCCGTGCCCGTGGGGTAGAAGCTAGGCTCAAAGTCTTGCACGAAATACAATTTCTTGACACGCAGAGCGCTGATCGCACGCACCGGATACGCCGTCTGCCAGCCGGTAGCCACGACGAATTCGCTGTTCGGCAAAGCCTGGAACCCAAGGAAAACCTTGGCATTCAACGGAAAGAAGTGCTGACAGATATCGTTTCGCGCCAGCTCGGCACTGGCATGAACCGTCGGGTCGACGATGACGATGCTTGATTCCCAGCCCATGCGCTCGAGGTGCCAGACCATGCGAAAAATGGTTTGATGCCCTCCCGAGCCGATGTTGAAA
Organism: Comamonas sp. SCN 65-56; assembly: GCF_001724135.1. Taxonomy (GTDB): domain Bacteria; phylum Pseudomonadota; class Gammaproteobacteria; order Burkholderiales; family Burkholderiaceae_C; genus Comamonas_C. The sequence continues at coordinate 381,012 of NZ_MEDS01000025.1, forward strand.
TCCGGGATAAACCACAGCAGCGTATTGGAGCGTGCCGGCTCTGCCGACAAGTGCACGGCTTCGGTGCGTATGAAATCGTAGTGAGCAAAGACGTTTCGGTTCTTGATCGGTGCGCCCGGCCCGTGCTTGAGCCGCGTTTTGACCATGAACAACGTCCGGCTGATGCCATGGCGCCGCAACAGCTCTCGCACTTGCCGCAGTCGCAACCAAAACAATCCCAGCATAGTCTCTCAACGGGTGAATTTTTGAAAACCGGAGCACAAAAGCGCTTGGCGGTCGAGAAATTGCATGATCGGTCAACCAGCCTTGCCACGTTGCAAGGTGTGATCACGAGACAATGCCCGTCGCAAGCAACCGGGCAGGCGCGCGTGGCGTGTACCTAGCCACTGCCCCAAGACGCGCGCCGTTTCGATAAAAGCCATGTATACGCACTGGCTGAGCCAGTGCACACCACGCACATCGGCCTGGCGTAGCCACTGAGCATCGCGTCGAGTCAGGCCGACAGCACTGTGCGCAGCACGCAAAAGGCGTGGCTGCATCTGATAGCCAAAATACCGTTGGAACGAACGCGCCTCGTCAAAATTGCGCTGCAGCGTCTCCCAGACGCCAAAGTCGTGCGAATGGTACACCGCTGCTTGCGGCACATAGGCCTTGGCATGGCCCGCCTTGATCGCAGCGAGCATCCAGGTTTGGTCCTCGGCAAACATCACGTCGGGGAAAGGCAGGTGCTCCCACACCGAACGGCGCAGGCAGGAATTGTTGTTTGAAAAAAAATGCAGCCACTGCCGGTAGCCGATATCGCGCTCGAAGCGCTCGCGGTCGTCCAGGCGCACACGCGAGAGCACGCTGCCAAACCCTGAAAAATGCGTCTGCAGCTCGCGCTGCGTCACGAGCCGCGCGCCAGGATGTGCGCGATGCGGGCCAAACGCGCCGGCCACATCGGGCGCGCTGTCGCAGCCTTGCACCAGGTGCTCGAGCCAATGCTCGTCCACGGGGCGCGCGTCCTGCGTGATGAAGACCAGGAACTGCCCCCGAGACAGGCTGGCCAAGTGATTGCGCGTGCGCCCGTGACCAAACGCCGCGGGTGCAACCGTTTCCACCCGCACGCCGCGCTGACGCGCAAGCGCCAGCGAGCCGTCCGTCGAGCCGGAATCAGCGACGATGACTTCATACGGCCATGGCGTCTGCTGCGCCAACACGGCATCGAGCACCCGGGCCAGCAGCGGGCCGCCATTCTTGACCGGGATCAAGATGGACGCGCGTACGGAGGTGTTCATATGGACAATGTCGGGCCAGCCGCAAACCAACGGCCCTTGCGGCTACTTGCGTCGCCCGGTGCGGCATCGATGCGCAAAGCCCGCAAGTTTAACCGGGGCCCCCATCGTGCTGCAATACGCACCGGGCGCACGCCAGGTGCGCGCCCCATCGGAGCTCAGGCCGCCTACTTGGCAGCCGGAGCGGTGGCCTGAGCCGGCCGCGCTGTCGAGGCTCCGCGCTCGAACAGAGCTTCGATCGCCTTGTCGTTGATCTTCACGCCGTACTTGTCGAACATCTTCGCCTGGACGCTTTTCTGCGTCTGCTCACGGCAGTAGCTGACCGCGCGCTTGACCGCGGCGTCCTTGGCCTCGTCCCAAGTCAGGGTACGCGCCGGGTGTTTGTCCATCACGCGGAACAGGTAGATGTACTCACCTTCGGGCACCGGCCCCACCATGTCGCCAGGCGGCACGCTGGCGATGGCGCGCATGATGGGTGTGTCATCGGACAGCGTCACCCAGCCGAGATCACCTTGCGGGTCATTGTTGTACACCTTGGAGGCCTGCTGCGCGGCCTGCTCGAAGGTCTGCTGGTGCGCCCCCATGTCGGTGATCTGCTTGAGCAGCCAGCCTGCCACAGCCATGCCTTCGATCTGCCCCGTGCGCGGCAGCATGATGCGCTGCAGGCGCACCATGGTCGGCACCTGGAAGGCTGCGGGCGTGGCGTCGTAGAACTTGCGCGCGGCCGCGGCGTCCGCGGGCGCAAGGCACACCGGCGCCAGTTTGGTGAAAACGGCTTGGCCATAAATGTCGTCAAAGCGCTGCTCCTTGCCTTCGGAGCGCCGGGGCACGCCGAGCGACGAGCCTTCGAGAGTGAGCGCACGGGTCAGGGCCATCTCCTTGACAATCCCTTGTACGCCAAACAAATTGCGGCTGGCCTGGCGCAGATCGAGACGGCGCTCGGTGTAGCGCGACAAATCATCGGCGCTGATGGTCTCGCCATTGGCGAAAACCGCCAGCGCGGCCGAAGCAGGCGCCGATGCTGGCTCATCCGCGGCTAGTGTCAGGCCGGTGCAGGCCAAGCCCAGAACCAGCACGAGCAGCCGCTTGAGATTCATGATTTCCATGTTTGAATACACCATCAATGCAAAGGGGCGGCCCGATCCCAGAGCGGGCCGTAAATCACGTCAGAACGCTTGCCGGTGGAGTTGAGTACCACAGCGTCCACTTCACCATCACCGTCGATATCACGCAGCAGGACATCGGTAGAAAACCCGCTGGTCGGCAGCACACGCGATTCAAGCACCTGGCCCGCATCATCCAGACGCTGCAGACGAAGCCGCATATCCTCACCCCAGAGCACCAGGTTGTCGCCCAGCGCTGCTGCCGCCGCGCTGCCCTTGCGAGTACCCGCAATCCACTGAAGTTCCCCCGTGCGCAGGTCGATGCGCGCATTGCGTTCACCGGTCTCGAGCGCCACATACAACCAGCGCCCCGAAGGTGACGGCCGTGCCTGGCGCGCAACGGCATCAAACTCGGCCAGCGTGTGCGGCGCGGCGCGCGGGTTGGCATCGCTCACCGCCACCACCTTCTTACCGTCCAAGCAGGCGACCACGTGGCCGCCCGCCGCCTCGCCAGGCAGCTTGTCGACGTGAACCGGGTGCCAGGGTGTCCGGCACCAGGTGGTGCGCTGCACCCGGTCGGGCGTGCTGCCATCGGCACGCCAATCCACCCAGGCCACCCAGTCGCCAGAATACGGCGTGGCCAGCAGCTGGTAACTGCCATCGGCGGCGCTGACCCGCACGACATCGCGCGGCGAAAACCCCAACGCCACCTGGTGCACGCGCACCAGGCGGCCCTCGACCACGCGGAAGATATCCAGGCTGGCGCTGGCCTCCACCGCCGCGGCCAGCAGGTCATCGGCCAGCCATGCAGCGGAATCGGGGTGGTAGGCCAGCGGCTGCGCATCAAGGCGCCGCGCCTGCCGTCCCGTCAGTTCGATAAGTGCTAGGCGGCTTTCCTCATGCTCCACGGCGGCAAGCAGACAGCGCTTGCGCTCTGGCCGACATTGCAGATCGCCGCCCCAGGAATCGGCCAAGTCAAAATGCAACGCCGCGTTCGGAGCCGTCGCCTGCGGCCGCACGGGCGCAGAGGCCTGACAGGCGGCCAACAACGCCGTCGCGGCCGCGGCCAGCGCACGCAAAAAAACCCCATCCCAGCGCCTCATGGAAACTCCTCGCACCTTGCAGCATGAAAAACAGCGCCTTGCGGCGCTGTTTTTGGTGGCTGTTACCAGCCGAGCTATCCGAACCACGTACGCGCGCCGCAAGGCGCAACGCACATGGGTCAGATATCAATAGTGGAAGCCCAGCACGGACTGCGTGGCACCCCAAGCGGGAGCGTTGATCACGCTGTACGAGAAAATGCTGCCGGGAGCGGTAAGATCGGTCGTATCCCACTCGATGAAACCATCGACGAAATTGGCAGGACGACCAGGAATGGTCGACGGATCAAACCAGTCGAGTTCGGTGTGCGTCAGATTGAAGTTCACCGACTTGCGGTTTTGCTTGTCGTCAAACATGTTGACGGTATGCACGCCGCTTTGATCGCCCGTAGACCACACCACGATATTGGTATTGGCGCCCGCATCGAGGAAGTAACGCATGTTGAGCGTATCCCCGAACGATGCAGCACCGCCGACGGCCGTCAACGAAGTAGCGTCGAGCGTGGAGAGATTGGGCGTTCCAATGGTCAAGGGGCCATCGATCACAGGCAGATAGGCCACGTCTTGCGCCGCGGTATCCACCGTGAAGGCGTGGGCCGCAAGGCTCCCACCCAAACCGGCGGTCGCCGGATCCGTGCAACCAGTGTTGGTGCTGGAGGCAAACACCAGATAGCCGCGCTGGTCGGCCAAGCCCAGACCCGCGGTTGCGTCGTTCCAGACAAAACCTTGGTAGTCCTTGTCCGTCATGGTGAAGCAGCTATCGGTCACGTGACCGGAATCCTGATTGAAGAAGGTCCAGTACACGGACACCGGAGCGCCAGACTGGTTGATCAAGCCGACACCGGTGAACAGGTTGGAACCATTGTGGATCACGTTGGGCACTACGACGCCATTACTGAAGGTACCAGCGGTATAAGCTTGCGCCCCGCCGGCCATCATTGCTGCGGCAGCGACGGCTGCCAAGGCAAGTTTTTTCATCTTTTCAGATCCTTAAAAATTGAAGGAAGCTCTCCCCCGCAACCGAGGGTAACGCAACCCATCCGCCACTCGTTTGGGTTGGGGTGATCTTACTGGCTCACACCCTGGCTTTCAACAAAGTTTGAGTGAAAAACAACATCCGGCAACGTTATAGCAAAAAAACAACAGTTAGAAACGGCCATCAGGAGGACTTGGACGGATCTGCCTGTTTCTGGAACAGCGGATTGACGACGGGCGCATGAAACCATACGCCATCGATGCGTTGCCACGGATCCTGAATATCGGTGTCCATGTTTTTGATGCGCATCATCGGAATACTGTAGCGCTGATGAACCGCGACCTTGGCGGTGTCTCCCGAAATTTCCTGGACGCCGCGCACTTGCACCGCATCGAACACCATGCCGCCGCGCTTGAGGTAGCCCTCGAGCGTGGAGGTGCCGGTCTTGGATGCCGCCTCGTAAGACCAGGCCTTCACCCGGTCGTTGGCCTTGACGGCGGCCCAGTAGGCGGTGGCGCGCTCCAGCAGCGCCGCCTGGTCGGCGCCGGAGCCCGGCTGGGTGGCGCAGCCTGCCAAGGCCCAGGCCGCGACGGGAAGCACCAGGCCTGCGAGGAAACGGCGGCGCCGAGGTAAAGAACGGTTCATCATTTGCAATGATCCCTCTGAAAAAAACACGACGGGTTATTGAGGCGGGGCGGGCCGCGCCGGTTCCGCCGGCGCGGGCTGCGCGCCGCTACCCGGGGGCAGCAGCACGTTTTGCAGCGTGAGCGAGCGCATGCGCTCGCGCATCTCGGCGCTGGCGGCGCGCAGGGCTTCGTCGTCCTCGATCACGCGGGGGGTGATCACGACGAGCAGTTCGGTGCGCGCGCTGGTGCTGGTGTCGGTGGAGAAGAGCGCGCCCAGGATGGGGATGTTGCGCAGGCCGGGCACGCCGCTGTTGCCGGTGGATTCGTTTTCGCTCATGACGCCGCCGAGCACGATGGGGTCGCCCGAGCGCACGGCCACGCGGCTCTGGATCTGGCGCGTGAGGAAGGCGCGCTGGCCGGTGGCCGAATCGATGTCGCCGACGTCGGTGACCTGCTGCAGGATGTCGAGCGTGACCAGGCCACCCGCGTTGACCGAGGGGGTGACGTTGAGCATGACGCCGGTGTCCTTGTAGACGATGGATTCGGTGAGCAGGTTGCTGTTGGTCGAGATGGACGTGGACTGTTTGATCGGCTGCTGCTTGCCCACCAGGATGGTGGCGCTGTGGTTGTCCAGCACCAGCACCGAGGGGTTGGAGAGCACGCGCAACTGGGAATTGGCGGCCAGCGCGTTGAGCGTGGCGCGCACCGCGCCGGCGCGGTTGAGGATGGTGTAGGAAAAGCCCGGCGTCTGCGCGCCAATGGCGCCGCCGTCGGTGCGGTTGTTCAGCAACGCCTGGCCGACGCGGTCGCGGCTCATGGAATTTTCGATGAACCATTCGACGCCGTACTTGAGGTTGCCGGTGAGGCTGACCTCGACGATGCTGGCCTCGATCAGCACCTGGGTGGGGGCGGTGTCGAGCTGGCGCAGGGCCTGTTCGATGCGGCGGTATTCGGCGCGCGGCGCGCGGATCAGGAGGGCGTTGCGCTTGTCGTCGGCGACCACGCGCACGTTGCCTTCAAGCCGCACGGTGGTGGTCAGTGGCCCTGGAGTGGCGACACCGGTGTTGCCCAGCTTCGGCGCCCCCAGCGTGCCCAGCGTGCTGCCGGAGGTCGTTCCCATGCCGGTGATGCCGGTGGTCTGCAGGCCGCCCATGCCCGTGCCCGACCCCACCACCCCCGGGGCGGATGCCGCGCCAAACTGGGTGGGCGCGGTGCCCGCGGCAATGCCGGGCTGCGTGGTGGTCTGGCTGGCGCCAAAGAGGTTGTTGAGCATCTCCGCCAAGTGCGTGGCCGAGGCGTTTTGCACCGGGTAGACGTACAGGCGCGGCTCCAGGCTGTCGGTGGGCTGGTCGAGCCGCCGGATCCAGGTTTCCACCTGGGACAGCATATGGCGGCGCGGCGTGACGACGACGATGGCGTTCAGGCGCTCGACGGGAAAGACGCGGATCAGGTCGGAGAGCGGGCTGCCGGCCGCAGCATCGGTGATGGGCTGCGACGCGCCCGAGCCCATGTCGGTCGTTGGAGCCGCGGCTGCAGGCACGCCCTTGGCCGTGGCTGCGCCTGCCGCGCCACCGGCCGCGGGCGCCGCGGCGGCGTTGCCGGCGAAGGGGTCGGCACCCGCTGCGGCGCCGCCCGCGCTCAGCATGGCCTGCAGCGCATCGCGCACAACGTTGACGTTGGCGTTTTCGAGCACGAAGACACCGAGAGACATGCCCTTGAGGAAATCGACGTCAAACGCATCGACCAGGTCCATCCAGCCCTGCAACTGCGCCTTGCTGCCCTGCAGCACGAGCAGGTTGCGGATGCGGTCGACATAGACGATGGATTCACGCGGCGCGAGCGGGGCCAGGATCTTGGCCATTTCGGAGGCGCCGATGTAGTTGAGCGGCACGATCATGGTGCCGCTGCCCGCGAGCTGCTTGAGCTTGGCGCTATCGAGCACCGGCCGGGTGCCGGCGGTGGCGCTGCGCTTGGTGACGTGGTAGACGCCGGCGCTGTCGCGCACGATGGCAAGGTCGTGCGGCAGCAGCGCGGTGTCGAGCACGTCAAGCACCTGGCCGCGCGGCAGCGGCTGGCGCGTGCGCAGGCTGATGGTGACGTCGTTGCCGGCGTCTATGGTGTAGTTCAGGTGCAGCAGGTCGCCGAGCAGCGCGGCGGCGAGGTTGCCTATGGGCACGTTCTCGAAGTTGAGCGAAACGCCGGCGCCGCTGCTGAGCACGGGATCGACCTTGGGCGCGATATTGCGCTTGAAGAGTTCGTCGGTGCCGGGATAGAGGTGGGATCGGGCGCCCTCGGCGGCGGTCTTGCCCGTGTCCTGCGCCGCAGCATCAGCTTCAAGCGCCGCCGCCTGGCGGCTGGCAGGGCGCGTCGCGGGCGTCTGAGCGGGCGGGGCATCGATGGTCACGGAGGTGCGTAGCGCCGGCTCCATGCTGGCGCAACCAGTGGCCAGCAGCAGGCACAGGGCGAGGGGGGTGAGACGAAGGATCATGGTGGGGTACTCCAGGGCGCGCGGGGCGCATTCAGCGTTTGCCGACCGGCACGGGCTTGGCCGGTGCGGCTGCGGGTGCGGCGCCATGCTCCAGCGCGCGCTCGACGCGTCTGCCCGCGGACGTGAATACGGCCGTGCGGCCATCGAAAGATTCCAGGCGCCACGGCTGGCTCTGCGCCGTGAGTTTGAGGTTGCTGCCATCCGCGCGCTGCAGCAGCGCGATCTGGCTGTTGCCGGACGCGACGACGGCCAGGAGTCGTGCCTTGGCGAGATCGGAGTCGGCGCCGGACTGCGCCCCCGCCTGCTCCATCGGCCGACGCGCAGCCCACAACAGAGGGCGTGCCAGCGCCTGGCCCATGTTGGGGCGCGCCGGGGCCCCCAGCGCGGCCAGCGCGGGCAGTTGCGGTGCGAGCGCCACCGGGGGCTGCCAATCGTTTTTCCGCGTTTGCCACAGCCCCGCACCGACCGCCAGAACCAGCAGCGCAAGCACGCCGAGGACATGCCACGGGCGCATCATCGGGCCGCCTTTTCGGGCGCGAGCGGCGCCTGTACCTGCAGGACCAGACGCGCAGTCTGGGCGGAATTGGGCGTGGCCGGGCCGTCGCGCGAGAGCGTGGCGGCACTGACCCAGTACGGCGGCGTCGCTGCCTGCAGTTCCTGCATGAAGCGCACGAGATCGCTCCACGTGCCGGTGATGGCGGTGCTGGCCTGCACCCGGGCGAGCGTGTCGTCGGCGGCAGCCTCCAGCGCCGCTTGCGAGGACACCTGGGTATTGCCCGATGCGGCAATGCGCTCGCGCAGGCTTTGCTGCAGCGCATTGGCGGCGTTCTCGCCCGCGGGATGCAACCAGGGCGACACCGCCGAGCGCGCGACCTGCAATTGCTGCGTGATCTGCGGCCCGGCGTCGACGATACCCTCCAGGCGTTCGCCGCGCGCCTGCAGCTGCGCCAGGCCAGTGTCGTAGCGCTGCCAAAGCACGCGATACGCCCAGACCGCGCCCAGCGCGGTGATGAGCAGGCACACCAGCGTGAGCACGGCGGCGCGGCGAGTCCAGGCGTTCACGGCTTGCCCTCCTGCGCGGACGGCTCGCGCCAGCGCATTTCGATGGTGAAGCGTTCCTTGGCCAAGGCGTTGTCGCGCACGCTGGCGGCGCTGGCGTGCACGTCGGCCAAGGCGGGCTGGCGCGCCAGTTGCGTCAGGAGCTCCCCGGCGTTGTCCGCAACGCCAGTGATGCGGATGGTGGTGCCACTGACGTCGATGCGTTCGAGCCAGGCCCCGTCGGGCACGGTGCGAGCGATCAGCTCGATGGCGCTGGCCAGGGGCAACCGGGCGGCGTTGGCGGTTTTCAGGGCATCGGCAAGCCCGGCCTGCTGGTGCAATTCGTCGAGCTGCTGGCGCAGCGGCGCGGCCTGCTGCTCGAGCGCGGTGACGTGCGCCATGGCGCGTGTCACCGCCCTGTGCTTGAGCGCCAGGGGTACGGCTGCGGGCGTGAACAGTGCCGCCACCAGTGCGAGCGTCAGCGCCACGCACACCAAACGCCATGAGCCCTGCCCGGTCCGCGGCGCGCCAGCGAGCTGGCGCACGGGCAGCGCCTGATCATCGCCCGACTGCAGGAACACGGGCGCCGAGGCATCGAGTCCGGCTTGCGCCAGCGCTGCCTGCAGGCCTTCGCGTCGACCGATGCCCCATTGCACCTGCCAGGAACCGTCGGCATGGGGCTCGGCACGCCAGGCACACAGCATCTGCTGCGGCGGCAAGGGGCTGACGCGCCACAAGGCTTCGTCAAGCGCCGAGGGCAGCTCGCGCCGCGGCATGGCGGGCAGCGCCAGGCTGCCCCACAGGCAGTCGGCACGCGACACCAGCAGACCTTGCGCCGCCTGCGTCCCGCGCGCAGGACGCAGGCGCGTGGCGGTCAACTGGCGCTGCTCCCCGGTGGCAGTGCACAGCACCAAGGTAGCGGCGGGCCAAAAGCCGCGCTCCGCCAGCCAACGACCCAGATCGCTCCAGCCCCAGGCGAGGCGATCCAGTGCCGCGACCAAACGCTGATTCAAGCGTTTGCTGGCGCTCATGGCTGACCTTGGGATGGTGGGGTGGGCATGCGATGCGTGGCTTCGAGTGAAATCGTGGTCCAAGGGGTAAGCGTGTCCGGGCGCGGATTCAGATCCATCCATGCCTCTCGCTCCCACCAACGCCCTTCATCGCTGCGCACACTTGCAATCACCTTGACCATGCCGCCAGTTGTAGCAGCAGCACCAAAAAGTTGCGCCAAGCTGTCGGACTGCGACCAAGCAGCACGCATTTCTGGTGGTGTGGAGTAGATGCGCTCACCCAAACCGGGCTGGCCTGTCAAGGCGTCGATCAAGGCCGGTGGCGTGGCATCCAAAACAAGGTGCTGTTGCCCATTCAGACCCAAATAGGGCGAAATTATGTCATACAGCTCCGGGGTCATTCCGAGCACCATGCGCAGCTCGGTGAGGTCGGCCAGCGCGCCATTGCGCGGCAGCACCGGCCAGCCGGCGGCGCGGTACTGCGCCGCCTCGGCACCACCGACACCGCTGGGCGTATCGTCCGGATCGATGTAGTCGTGAATGCGCGCCGCCATGATGGCCGCCTGGTCGGCGCTCAGGCTGCCCACGCGCTGCAGGAAGGTGGTGAGCAGCGCGTCGCTCGCCACGTTGACGTCGATCAACCCGACCGACGGAATGACCTGCAACTGCACATCCCACGCATCGAGCTGCATGTGCCAAATGCCATATCCGCGGCTCCTGGCCGGGTCGGCGATGAGTGCCTGCACCGCAAGCTGGCGCGCCGCATCGAGCACGGGCTCGACGCGCAGCCGTTCGAGATCAACACTGCCGTGCTGGTTGTGCTGGCGCACGCTGCGCACGCCGGCGAGCACCGTGAGCGAGAGCGCGGCCACCAGCCACAGCACGAGAATGAGCGCGGCGCCGCGCATGCGCAGGGGGTAGCCGGGCATCACCGCGCCCTCGGCAAGGCAAAGACCAGCTCGGGCCATGCGCCCTGCGCGTCGGCGAGTTGCAGGCGCACGCGCGCCGGGTAGCTGGCGCGCGTGGCGTCCCATTGCTGCGACCACTCGCCGGTGGCACCGTCCTGGTAGTACCACTGCAGCGTGCGCAGGTCGGGCACGAGCACCTCGCGCAGCGCGTGGCTCCAGTCCAGTGCCATCCCTGCGCCGTCGTAGGGCAGCGCCTCGATCGCCAAATCGACGCGGCCGTCGTCGTGGCGCAGCGGCGTGGCGCGCAGCACGTGCAGGCCACCGGCTTCGCCGCGTTCGGGCAGAGGCGCGACCCACATGGCGCCGGCGGCGTTGCCACTGAAAAACAGTACGAAGCGCCCGCCATCCTGCTGCGCGAGCATGCGCAAGGTATCGAACTTGCCGGAAAGCCAATCGGACGCCTGCAGCATACGCGCGGCGCGGTCCATGGTCTGCTGGCCGCGCTCCTGCGTGCGCCCGATGAGCGCATAGCCCGAGAACAGCAGCGCGATCACCGCGACGGTGACGGCCAGCGCAATCAGCAACTCGATCAGCGTGAAGCCGCGCTGGCGTGAAGACGAGCGCGGCTTCACGGCGCTGCCCCATAGGGTTTGAAGCCGACCCAGGTGAGCACCGGGCGGCCAAGGTGTGCGACGACGAGTTGCACGCGCGCAACGCGCACTGGCACCGTGGCCTGGGCACCGCCGACCTCACGCAGGACAGTCTGCTCCGGCACCACCTGCAACGTCCACTGCCAATCGCCATCGGTACCAGCGGGCTTGCGCACCATGTCCTCGGCAAAGGTGGCAGAGGCAAAGATCGACCGCGCCAGCAGGTTGGCCTGGATGCGCTCGTCGAGCGCCGAGGCGTTGAAGGCGCTCTGCCCCACCGTGCGGTAGAGCGCGACGAAGGCGATGGACGCGATGGCAAGCGCCACCAGCGCCTCCAGCAGGCTGAAGCCCCGCGGGGCGCGTCGCCACGGCAGGCGGGGCCTCATGGGGACGCTGCCTCGGCTAGCTGCACGGTGCCGAGCAACCAGTTGATGCGAAACAGCACAACGCGCGCGCCGCGCGCCAGCGCCAGTTGTCCACCGCGCGCGCGCCCGTCGGCGTTGAAGGAAAAGATCGGCTCGCCGACCGCGGCACGGTCCGCGCTGGCGGCGGGCATGGGGGTGTACGTGAATTCCAGCGCGGGCGCGATGTCCAGCACCGCCTGCCCGTCGATGGCGAGCTGCCGGGTCTGCGGCAGATAGGAGACGACGACGGGTTTCCCCTCTTGCTGCGAGAGGCCGCGGGCGCGGCCCAGTTGCGTGGCCAGGTCGAGTACGGTCTGGTGGTAGCGCGCGCGATCCAGATAGGCTTGCGCGCTGACACCGACGACACCTACCGCGACGGCCGCGATCACGAGCACGACCAGCAGTTCGATCAGGGTGAAGCCCCGAAGGGTACGCTGCGTCGCCCTGCCCGATGACCAAGCCTGCTCAGCCACGGAGCACCCCATGACGAACCCGAGCAGTTGGTGCGTCAGTTGTAAACGTCGGCGTTCTCGCCGTCTCCGCCGGGGCGACCATCGGCGCCAAACGTGAAGATGTCCGGGTTGCCGCCGCGGCCGGGGAATTTGTACTGGTACGCATGGCCCCAGGGGTCCTCGGGCAGGCCTTTCTTGAGGTATGGGCCATTCCAGCCCCTGGCGGTGGCCGGGCGCTCGGCCAGCCCGCGCAGGCCTTCCGCATCCGTCGGGTAGCGACCGACATCGAGCTTGAAGAGGTCGGCCGCCTGCTCGAGCTCACCAATTTGCACGCGCGCGGTCTTGACCTTGGCGCCGCTGAGCTGATCGAGCACCTTGGGGCCGACCAGGCCGGCCAGCAGGGTCAGGATGACCAGCACCACCAGCAGTTCGATGAGTGTGAAGCCGCGGCTGGCGGATGCCCGGGGCCGCGCGATACGGCAACGGTTGAGAGAGAAAAACATGCAAAGTCCCTGAAACGGTATGTCAGATAGTGTCGTTGATGGAGAGCACGCCACCGAGGATGGCGACGATGATGAACGCCACCACCATGCCCAGCACGATGATGATGGCGGGCTCCATGGCGGCGAGCACGCGCCCCATGACGCGGCGGCCTTCGTCCTCGCAACGGCTGGAGAGGCTGAGCAGCGTGGCATCGAGCTGGCCGGTCTCCTCGGCCACGCGCACGAGCTGGCGTGTGCTGGTGCGCGCGAAGCGCGGCGTGGCAAAACCCTCGGACAGGCGCTGACCGCTCTTGACCTTGTCCGTCAGGGGCAGCATTTCTTCGCGCAGCGCGGCGTTGGTGAGCGTATCGACGGCGATGCGCAGGGCATCGACCATGGGCACGCCGCGCTGCAGCAGCGTGCCGAAGGTACGAAAGTACAGCGCAAACTGCAGGTTCTCGAGCACCTTGCCCATGAGCGGGATACCGAGCAGCGCACTGTCGATTGCCTGGCGACCGCCCGCGCTGACGGCCCAGCGCCGGATCAGCAGCCCGAGCGCCAGCAGCGACAGCATCAAGGCCATCCAGTGACCACGCACGAAATCGCTGAGCTGCAGCACGAGCTGGGTGGTGTAGGGGAGCTTGTCGCCCATCGAGTCGAAAATCTGCCGGAACTGCGGCACCACGAAGGCCAGCAGGATGATGACCGAGAGCACCGCGACCACCATGAGGATGAGCGGGTAGGTCATGGACGCGGCGATGTAGTTGCGCAGCTTGTCGTCGGCCTCGAGCTGGGTGGTGAGTTCCTGCAGGATGGTGTGCAGCGCGCCCGAGGCCTCGCCGGCGCGGATGAGCACGAGGTATTGGCGCCCCAGATCGCGCTCGAACGGCAGCAGCGACAGATACAGCGACTTGCCGCCGCGCACCCCCGCCTGCACCTGCGCGAGGAAAGCGTCCACGCGCGGATCGGTCACGGTCTCGCGCAGGATGGCGAGCGCCCGATCGAGCGGCATGTTGGCCTGCTTGAGATGCGCCATCTCGCGCGTGAACTGCAGCACCTGCGCGCGTTTGAGCCGCACCACCGGGCCCTGGGCCGCGTCACCGCCCTCGCGCACCGCGGCAGCGTCGGCGCGCGTCAGGCGCACCGGCGCGATGCCCTGCCCCATCAGGCGCAGCCGCGCAGCCTGGGCGTCGGCGGCGCGCACCGAGCCCTGGCAGGCCTTGCCGTCGGCCAGAGTGCCGGAGTAGTGAAATTCAGTCATTTTGACGCGCGACGCGCAGGACTTCCTCGGCCGTCGTCAGGCCGGAGAACACCTTGGTGGCGCCATCGTGCAGCAAGTTCCCGGCAACGTAGGCGCCGTGCACCGGATGGAGCGCGGTGCCGTGCGCCAGCACCTGCTGCTTGACGTCGTCGGTCATTTGCAACAATTCGTGGATGGCGAGGCGGCCACGGTAACCGGTGTTGCGGCAGGCAGCGCAGCCGACGGGGCGGTACAGCGTGGCGCCTTCGATCAAGGGTTGGCCCAGCGTGGAGGCCGCCATCCGCGCCTGCACTTCGGTCAGCGGCGCCTTGCACTCGGCGCACAACTGGCGCACCAGGCGCTGCGCCAGCACCGCGACGACGGAGGCGGTGATGAGATAGGGTTCGACACCCATGTTGATGAGGCGCACCACCGCGCCCATGGCGCTGTTGGTGTGCAGCGTGGACAGCACGAGGTGGCCGGTGAGCGCGGCCTGGACGGCGATCTCCGCGGTCTCCCCGTCGCGCATTTCACCGATCATGATGACGTCGGGGTCCTGACGCAGGAAGGAGCGCAGCACCTGGGCGAAGTTCAGGCCGATCTGCGGCTGCACCTGCACCTGGTTGAGCCACTGCAGGCGGTATTCGATCGGGTCTTCGACGGTCAGGATCTTGAGGTTCTGACCCTCGAGCTGCTGCAGCGAGGCGTACAGCGTGGTGGACTTGCCCGAGCCGGTCGGCCCGGTGACGAGCAGGATGCCGTGCGGCAGCGCCAGCAGCGCGCGCAGCGCCGCCAGCACCGCGGGGGAGAACTGCAGGCGATCAAGCGAGAGCAAGTCGAGGTTTTTCTCGAGCAGGCGCAGCACCACCGATTCGCCAAACGCCGTCGGCACGGTGGAGACGCGCACGTCCATCTCCTTGCCACTGACGCGGATGCGGGTGCGGCCGTCCTGCGGCAGGCGGCGCTCGGCGATATCAAGCTGCGAGAGGATCTTGATGCGCGAGACGATGGCCGGTGCATCCTGGTTGTCGATCTCGTCGATCGGGAAGATCTCGCCATCGACCCGGATACGCACGACGGATTTGTCTTCGTAGGTCTCGATGTGAATGTCCGACGCCTTGGCCGCGACGGCCTGCGCCAAGATCTGGTTGACGCGCTGGATGATGGGCGCCTCGGAGGCCATGTCGCGCAGGTGCTCGATGAATTCCGAGGCCTCCAGGCCGGCGCCCGGGCCTTCTTCGCCCGACTCCTCTTCATGCAGGTACCACTCGGCCAGGCGACTGTCAATCTCGGATTCGAGGCCGAAGCACAGATCCGGCACACGGCCAAACACGAGGCGCAGCGCAGCGCGCACTTCAGGGCTCAAGGGGTCGGTACAGGCAAAGCGCAGCTGCGCCCGCGCCCCGGTCTCTGTCGGCAGCGCGAGCAGGTGGTGCGCCAGCAGGAACCCGGCGTTGAGCGCCAGGCCATCGGGCGGTGCCGACGGGAAATCGGCCGCGCGCAGCAGAGGCAGGCGCGCCTGCTGCGCCAGCGCGGTGTAGACATCTGCCTCGGACACCAACCCCAGGCTGATGAACAGCTTGCCCAGGCGCCCTCCCAGCGAGCGCTGCACCTCCAGCGCACGCTCCAGGTCGCTGGCGGAGAGCTTGTGGGCACGGATGAGGAGTTCGCCCAGCTTCAACGGGGCATCCTGCTCGGTCATATCGTCCTTGGTCATGGGTCGTGTGGCGGGGGCATGCGTCACCACCACCACAGCCGGGCGCAGCGGTCGAGTTCCGGGCCGGTGTAATGGCTTCTGTAGTTCATGACGCGGCGCCACAAGGGGGCTTCGCGCCATGCAAGATAGTCACGCACCCAAGCATTATCCAGCCCGCGCTCGGCCAGCCGGGTCGCCAGTGCACCGGCCTGCGCCCGAGTGCCCGTACCCAGACCGCGAACGCGCCGGATCACGCCCGGTGCATCGCGGCACAGGCGCACCAGGCGCGCCCAGGCGCCGCGCCCCTTGGCGCCAAGCTGGTTGGCGCGATGCTGGCGGTACAGGACCAGCGGCTCATCGACAAAGCGCAGGCCCGCGCGCGCGGCAAGCAGGGCACACCACCAATCGTGCATCAGAGCGGCATCCGGGATGGGCAAGGCCAGCTCCAGCAACGCAGCATCGATCATCATGGCGCAGCCCGTCACCTGGTTGACGCTGAGCAGCGCAGTGGCTGAACAGCGCGCCGGGTCGTAACGCTGGTGGCGGATGAAGGATGGGTGGATGAGCGCCAGCGCCTCGTCGACGACGCGCAGGTCGCAGTGCACGAGGCAGGGCGTCTGCGCTCCCGCACTGGCCTTGAGCTGGCGCATCGCGGCCAGCAGCGTGGCGAGCTTGGAGGGCAGCCAGACGTCGTCCTGGTCGCAAAAGGACATGAACGATGCCGCGCCATCGCGCTGGCTTGCCCGCATCAGGCGTTCGAAATTGCGCACCACACCCTGCCGCGCTGGCGCGGGCAAGACCTGCAGACGGCCGGCCAGCCGGGGGCGATAAGTCTCGAGGATGTCGAGTGTGGCGTCGGTCGATGCGTCGTCGCCCACCAGCAGCCGCCAGTCCTGGTGGCTCTGATCCAGCAGCGAATCAAGCAGCGCAGGCAAATAGCGTTCGCCGTTGCAGGTGGCGAGCAGGATGTCGACCAAGGCGCGCTGCGTTCCGAGGGGTTGGCTCACTGCGTGCCCCTTGCGCACTGCTCGAGTGCCAGCGCCTCGTACGCATCAACGATGCGCTCCCAGTCGTAGTGTTGCGCCACGATCTGGCGCGCCCGGGCGGCACGGCGCGCCTGCTCTGCCGCGGTGCGCTCGCGCCACGCTTGCAAGCACCGGGCCAATTCGTCCGGCGTGGAGAAATAGCTGGCGGCATCGCGCGCGACCTCGCGGTTGTACGGGTTGTCGTGCGCGATGATCCAGTTGCCACAGGCCATGGCCTCGAGCAGCGAGGGGTTGGTGCCGCCCACGCTGTGCCCGTGCAGATGACAGGCCGCATGCACCCGCAGGCAGCGCAACAGGCCGGGGTCGTACACGCCGCCGATGAAGCGCACGCGCACGCTGGCATGCTCGAGCAACGCACGCTGATAGCCGGTGGCGCCCGTCACCGCGCCAACGACGATCAAGGGGCAATCCATCGGCTGCTGCAGATACCCCAGAATGATTTCGAGCAGGTGATTCTCGGGTTCGGGGCGGGCAACCACCAGCAGGTAGCGCCCGGGTTCAAGATTCCAGCGCGTCAGCGTCAGCGTGGACGCATCGCACTCGTCGGCCCGCACCGGCTCGGCGCCGTAGGCGATGAAGCTGCACGGCGCGCCGCGCGAATAGCGCTGGCGAAAGTGCTCGGCGATGGCCTGCGCATCGGCGATCAGGCGCGTGGCGCTGCGAGTGGCGACCCATTCCATCAGGCGCAAGTAGGTACGCGCCAGCCGACTCCACTTGCTGCGCGCCCATTCGAGACCATCGACGTTGATCCACACCGGCGTGCCCGAAAGGCGCGGCCACCAGCAGGCCCAGGCGGCGCCGTAGCCGAGCATGTACACGAGGTCGTAGCCTCGGCGCGCATCCCACAGGCAGGCACAGTCGTAGGCAAGCACGGACGCACTGCCCCAGGATGGGCGCCGACGGTAGCGCACATGTACCCCGCAATATTCATGATCGGGAGGGCGCGCACCACCATGTTCGGCGTAGACGGTCACCGCATGACCACGGGCGGCCCAGCGTGTCGCAAGCTGTTCGGCAAAGGTCTCGAACCCCCCATAGTCTGCCGGTATGCCGCGTGCGCCCAAGATCGCAATACGAAGAGAAAACTGGCGTGAGAGTGCTGTCACGGTGGCGTCGTGCGTGGAGAATAACGCGAACAATGCGGCACGCTGCGCGCGTGGGTATGAGTGTAAGGCAGCGCTTCCAATCCGGGATACTCGGGTGGGTTCACGTACGTACGCTTGTCCGCCATGCCCCTGCCACGCCGCACTTTCACCCGCCTGCTGCTGGCGCTGTTCGCCCTGCTGATGCTGGCCATGCTAGGCCTGCGATTGCACTGGCAACCGCTGGTAAGGCAGGAAGGGCAAGGCTCCGGCGCGATGCTGCTGGCACCGATGATCGGGGTGGTCGAACCCTGCATCGCCCTGCCCGGGCACACGGAGCCCGAGCCAGCCGCAAGCGCGCCCGGCGCGCAACGCTTGCGTGAGGACTGCACCGGCAAGACCGGTTCGGCGGCGGCGCTGGTGGAAGCCACGCTCGCGCAACTGCAGCCGCTGGCGCCGCCCGAGGACAGCGGCTACCCGCTGGGCTACACCTTGCCGGTGCCGCTGCTCCAGCTCTTCAAGGCGCAAGGACAAGACTGGGTGATCGACGAAGAGCGCGTGCAGCGCGTGGCGCGCACCATCCATGAGAGTGCGCGACCCTTGATTTTGTATCTCTTTGCCACGCATGTTTCAGCACATGCGCCCATCGAGCCGGTGCTGGCGCGTGACCCGGACAACCTGGCGCAAACGCGCGACGGACCGCTGCCCGTGGACCGCTACCACGGCGAGCCGCTCTACCCCTGGACGCTGGCGCGCACCGACAACACCTTGACCGCGCGACGCGTGCAGGCCGCGCGGGCTGTGCTGGGCGCGGTGTGCGAGCTGCCGCCTGGCGACCGCACGAAGATCCGCGGCGTGACGCTGCTGGGCGAGTTGCAGCAGATGTTTCCGCATTTTGAAACCGGCAGGGGGTTCGCGCTGCCCTACCGCGTGAGCGACTACAGTGCATCCTCGGTAGCCGGCTTTCGCGACTATCTGCGGGCGCAGTTTGCCGACGTGGCCCGACTCAACCAGGCCACGGGCGCGGCCTACGCGAGTTTTGACGAGGTGCAACCGCCGTCGCGCGACATTCGCAGCGAGCGCCTTGCGCACTACACCGAGCACATGGATTCATGGGCGCACGGCATCCTGCCAATCTCGGGCTGGGCCTGGGTACCGGAGCGCACGAACGATCTGTGGGTGCAGGTGTACCGCAATGGCGGGTTCCTCGGCCGCGTGAAGGTGAACCAGGGGCGCCAAGACGTGCTTCAGGCCAAACCGGAATTGCACGACGCGAACACCGGCTGGCGCCTGGACATGGATTTTCGCAAGCTGCCGGTGGGCCTCCATCGCATCACCGCGATGCTGGAGCTGGCGCCAGGGCAGCTGGTGCCGCTGGGTTCGCGCGACATCGCCATCATGGACCGGACGCAGCGCACGCCGCAGCCGCAGGCGCAGCAGCCGCTGCCACCCTCCGCGGCGGCGCCCGCAGGACTGCAGGGGCATGTGGACATACCAGAGCAGCTGCAGTCCTACTACTACAACCCGCTGGCGCCGCTCTGGCTGGCATTTCGCCGCCAGCAGGTGGCGCAGTATCTGCACTACTTCGATCAGGTGGTGGCGCAGTCGTGCCTGAGAGACACGCCGCGCTACACGCACCAGATCCTGCCGCAGGCCAACCCGGGTTGGGACCAAAACAAGTTTGCCGTCGGCGACACGCTGCGCACACAGGGCGACCTGCGCCTGGGCGTGAGCCTGTACGGCAACGCGAGCTACGACCCGGACACGGCCAAGTGGCTGGGCAGCAACGGCCAGCACGCATACGGCATCACGGAATTTCACCCGCTGCGGGCGATGAATGCCAGCGAGCTGCGCCGGACCTTGTCGCTGCACGGGCGCCGGGGCGCGAAGTTTCTGTCATTTTTTCTGGAGCCCACCTGGCAGGGGCAGGCGGTGGAGCAAGCGCACAACGCGTTCTCCTTCGATCCGGACAACCCGCAGTTCGGCTCGGCAGCGCTGTATCGATCGATGCAGGAGTTGCTGCAGCCGGCGCCGGTGCGGTGAGCGGCGCCGCTGGCCCTCACTCCTGCCCTCCCAGAGTGAGAGGGAGCGATACCGGGGCGGGTTTTCACCCTCGCCCCTTTGGGGAGAGGTTGGGAGAGGGGCTGCCTGACAACTGCGGTGGGCACGGTTGCGCCGCCGGCCCCTACCCCTGCCCTCCCCCAAAGGGGGAGGGAGCCAACACGGGAAGCTCGGCCTGCGCGAAAGGCACGCCCTGCGCATCCTTGGGCGAGAGCAGCGGCTCGCCCACGTCGGGCCAGGCGATCGCCAGTTGGGCATCGTTCCAGACGATGCAGCGTTCGGCCTGCGGTGCGTAATAGGTGGTGGTCTTGTAGAGAAAATCGGCACTTTCGCTCAAGACCAGAAAGCCGTGCGCCAGGCCCGGCGGAATCCAGAGCTGGCGCTGGTTGTCCTCGGAGAGCTCTTCACCCACCCACTGCCCGAAGGTGGGCGAGCCGCGCCGGATATCGACGGCCACATCCCACACGCACCCGCGCGTGACGCGCACCAGCTTGCCCTGGGCGTGCGGCGGCAACTGGTAATGCAGGCCGCGCAACACGCCGCGCGCGCTGCGGCTGTGGTTGTCCTGCACGAAGCTGTGATGGCTGCCGGTGGCTTCGTCGAAGGCCTGTTGGTTGAAGCTCTCGAAGAAAAAACCGCGCGCGTCGCCGAAGACGCGGGGCTGGATCAACAGGACGTCGGGGATGGCGGTGGGGGTGGCTTGCATGGGACTCTTGACGCTATCGGACTGTGGCTCCTTCCCCCCTCTGGGGGAAGGCGGGGATGGGGGCCGGTTTGCTCTGCCAGCGCTGCGGGCCCCTACCCCTTCCCCCCAGAGGGAGAGGGAGTTGAACCGCCATACAAGCCGCGCAGATACTGCCCGTAGGCATTCTTGAGCAGCGGCTGGGCGAGTTTTTCAAGCTGGGCCGAATCGATCCAGCGCTGGCGCCAGGCAATCTCTTCGGGGCAGGCCACCTTCAAGCCCTGGCGGCGCTCGATGGTGGCGATGAACTGGCTGGCTTCGAGCAGGCTTTCGTGCGTGCCGGTATCGAGCCACGCATAGCCGCGGCCCATGAGCTGAACGCTCAGTTGCTTCTGATCGAGATAGAGGCGGTTCAGGTCGGTGATCTCCAGCTCGCCGCGCGCCGAGGGTTTGAGGCTCTTGGCGAGATCGACCACCTGGGCATCGTAGAAATACAGGCCGGTGACGGCGTAGTTGGATTTGGGTGCCTTGGGCTTTTCCTCGATCGAGAGCACGCGGCCGGTGCCGTCGAATTCCGCGACGCCGTAGCGCTCCGGGTCCTGCACGTGGTAGGCGAAGACGGTCGCACCCTGCGCCTGGCCGTCTGCACGCACCAGCAGCGGCTGCAAATCGTGGCCGTGGAAGATGTTGTCGCCCAGCACCAGCGTGCTCGGGGCGCCCGCGAGGAAATGCTCGCCGATCAGAAAGGCCTGCGCCAGGCCGTCGGGGCTCTCCTGCACCGCGTAGCTCAGGTGCAGCCCCCACTGGCTGCCATCGCCCAGCAGTTGCGCGAAGCGCGGCGTGTCCTGCGGGGTGCTGATGATGAGAATCTCACGGATGCCCGCGAGCATCAGCGTGCTCAGCGGGTAGTAGATCATGGGTTTGTCGTACACCGGCAGAAGCTGCTTGCTGATGGCCAGTGTGGCGGGGTGCAGCCGGGTGCCGGAGCCGCCGGCGAGGATGATGCCTTTGCGTTGCAGGGTCATGGTGGGGCGTGCTTTCACGGAAGGGGCGAGGTCAGGGAACGGGCGGTCTCGGGAAAGGCGCGCAGGATCTTGCTGTCCATCGTCACCATGGGAGCGCCCCATTGCTGCGCCAGAGCGACGAATTCGCAGTCATAAGCCGAGCAGTCGCTGCGCTGCACCAGCTGCAGCACCTGATCGGAATCGATCTCATGCTCATGGCCATGCATCAGGTCTTGTGCTTCTCGCTGGATGGCGCTGGCCTGCGCCAGTGTCAACCAGCCACGGCGCAGGCTGCCTGCCAGAACGTTGCGAAATTCGCTGCGCCAAAGCACGGGAGCAAGCCAATCGGCATCCTGCGCCAGCAGGGTTTCGGCCGCCTGGGTGTGCTCACCGGGCAAATACAGGTAGGCCAGAACGTTGGTGTCGACAACGATCACGCGCGCCCTTCGCGCTTGAGGGCATCGATATCCGCAGCAGCAAACCGGGGAGCAAGGCCCGCACGCAAAGCCCGCGCACGCGCCAGGCGTTCAGCGGGTTGGTTGCCGGTGGCCACAAGCACGGTTTCCAGGCACACGATGGCTTCACTGTTGAGGCTGCGGCGGTTGATCCTGGCCGACATCTTCAAACGCTCGTAGACCAACGCCGGGATGTTTTTCAGGGTCAAGGTGGTGGACATGGTGGATTCGCCTCAATGAAACCGTTTCGGTTGCATTTTACAACCGCATCGTCATTCAGACGATTACAAAATCTCCGCCAACATGCGCGCCACGCCCTGCTGCCAATGCGGCAGCGTCAGGCCGAAGGTGGCTTGCAGCCTGGAGCAGTCCAAGCGTGAATTGAGCGGGCGCCTGGCGGGCGTGGGGTAGGCGCTGGTGGGCACGGGGGCGATGTCTGTTGCTTTGATTTGAATAGCTGGTTGCGATTGTCTGGCTTGCGCAATCACGTAATTTGCATACGAAAACCAGTTGGTCTCGCCGCCGGCGACGCAGTGGTACAGGCCGCCATCGTCGGGGTGTGTTTGCAGGTGGCGGATGGCGTGCGCCGTCACGTCGGCCAGCAGGTCGGCGCCGGTGGGCGCGCCCCACTGGTCATCGATCACGGTCAGGCGCTCGCGCTCTTGGGCCAAACGCAGCATGGTCTTGGCGAAATTGCCGCCGCGTGCGGCGTAGACCCAGCTGGTGCGCAAAATCAGGTGCTGGCAGCCCGATTGCCGGATCAGCTGCTCGCCTTCGAGCTTGGTGGCACCATAGACAGACAGCGGGCCGGTGGCTGCCTCTTCGCTGCGCGGCGCATCGCCGCTGCCGTCGAAGACGTAGTCGGTGCTGTAGTGCACCAGCAGAGCGCCCAGCGCCTTGGCCTCCCGGGCGATGCGTCCGGGCGTGGTGGCGTTGAGCAGGCGGGCAAAGTCAGGCTCGCTCTCGGCCTTGTCGACGGCGGTATGGGCGGCGGCGTTGACGATGACATCGGGCTGGAGCTTGCGCACGGTGTCGGCGATGCCGTCGGGGTTGGAGAAGTCGCCGCAGTGATCGCCACTGTCAAAGTCCAGCGCGATGACGTGCCCGAGCAAGGCCAGGCTGCGTTGCAGCTCCCAGCCGACCTGGCCGGATTTGCCGAAGAGCAGGATGTTCATGGGTGGTCTTTAACTCCTTCCCCCTTTGGGGCTGAGGGCTGCGGCTCCATCTGCGCCTGCGCGCAGATGGACAGCCCGAAGAGCGGCGGCGTCTCGCCGCCAGCACCGAGGTGGGGATGGGGGCGGCTCGCACCAGCACGGGTGTGGGGTTTTTCCAGCGCTGCCAGCCCCCACCCCAACCCTTCCCCAGAGGGGGAGGGAGTAAAGCGCAGATTCAGCTGACATAGTGTTTGGCCACCCAGTCGCGGTAAGCGCCAGACTGCACCTGCGCCACCCACTCGGGGTTGTCCAGATACCACTGCACGGTCTTGCGGATGCCGGTGGCAAAGGTCTCCGCCGGTTTCCAGCCGAGTTCGCGCTCGAGCTTGCGCGCGTCGATGGCGTAGCGCCGGTCGTGGCCGGGGCGGTCGGTGACGTAGGTGATTTGCGTGGCGTAGCTTTGGCCGTCGGCGCGTGGGCGCAGTTCATCGAGCAGGGCGCAAACGGTGTTGACGATGGCGATGTTGGGCATCTCGTTCCAGCCGCCGACGTTGTAGGTCTCGCCCGGCTGGCCCGCTTCGAGCACGCGGCGGATGGCGCTGCAGTGGTCGCGCACGTAGAGCCAGTCGCGCACCTGCATCCCGTCGCCATAGATCGGCAGCGGCTTGCCAGCCAATGCGTTGACGATGACCAGCGGGATGAGCTTTTCCGGGAAGTGCAGCGGGCCGTAGTTGTTGCTGCAATTGGTGGTCAGCACCGGCAGGCCGTAGGTGTGGTGCCAGGCGCGCACCAGATGGTCGCTGGCGGCCTTGCTGGCGGAATACGGGCTGTTGGGCTCGACCCGGTTGCCTTCGGTAAAGGCCGGGTCGCTGGGCGCAAGCGTGCCGTAGACCTCGTCGGTGCTGACGTGCAGAAAGCGGAACGCTTCTTTTCCGGTAGCTGGCAGCGCGCTCCAGTAGTGCCTTGCAGCCTCCAAAAGCCTGAAAGTGCCGACGACGTTGGTCTGAATGAAATCCTCGGGGCCATGAATCGACCGATCGACATGGCTCTCGGCGGCGAAGTTGACCACGGCACGCGGCCGATGCTCGGCCAGCAGCGTATCCAGCAGCGCCCTGTCGCCAATGTCGCCCTGCACGAAGCAGTGGCGCGCGTCGCCGTGCAGGCTGTCCAGGTTGTGCAGATTGCCGGCGTAGGTGAGTTTGTCGAGGTTGACGATGCCTTCCTCGTTGCGTGCGAGCCAGTCGAGAACGAAATTGGCGCCGATGAAGCCGGCGCCGCCGGTGACAAGAATCATGGGGGTGAAATCAGTGCTGCGCCACTGCGGGCGATGGCGTGATTATGGGAGAGGTTGGGTGTTTGAAGAGGTTGGGCGTTGAGCGGTTGGCGTTCAGCGTGAACTTCCCGCAAACGCGTCTCCTCTTCGCACGCTCAACGCTCAACGCTCAACGCTCAACGCTCAACGCTCAACGCTCAACGCCCAACCTTTTCCGCGGGCCAGCGCCGCACCGCGATTTCCAGCAGGCCATCGAAGATCAGGTTTTCCACCAGTTCAAAAGGCCGCGTCATGCTGGGCATCATTTTCCAGCCGGCGCCGCCCGTCATGATGCAGGCCGGCTCCAGGCCGGTGTGTTCGCGCAGATGCTGCCAGGTGCGCTCCACCGCGCCGGCGATGGCGTAGGTGCCGCCGCTGGTGAGCGCATCGCTGGTGTTGGTGGGAAACGGCCGCACCTCACCGGTGGGCACGCTCAGGCCGGCGGTGCCGGCCTCCAGCGCGCGCAGCATGATGCCGTGGCCCGGCAGGATCAAGCCGCCGAGAAAACGGCCCTGCGTATCGATCGCCTCGACCGTCACCGCCGTGCCCACCATCACCAGCACGATGGGCCGCGCCGCGCCCTGCGCCAGCATGTGGTGGCGCGCGCCTATCATCGCCACCCAGCGGTCGGCGCCCAGGCGCGCAGGGTGGTCATAGCTGTTGACGACGCCCGCCTCTTCCGTGCCCGGCACCACCCATTGCGGCGCCACATCCCAGGCGTCCATCTGCTCCTGCACCAGGCGCTTGATGGCGTCTCCCGCCACCACGCAGCCCAGCACCTGCGCAGGCGCGGCCAACGCCGCCCAGGCGCCATCGGCCAGGCGGTCCACATGGTCGAGAAACTCGACGCCATGCGCCAGCATCTGCGCGCCGGCGCGCGGCGCATCGAACAGCGCCCACTTCAGGCGCGTATTACCGACGTCGATGGCGAGGATGCTCATGGGGCGGATTATGTAGAAAAACCGGGCCTGCCCGGCCAGCGAGGCAGCATTGTCAAGGATGGTGTCCTGGCCCGATCAAAAACGGCGCACGGCTGCCGCGCCGCTATAGTGAGCCCCTTTCAACCCGAGGAGGACCACAGCATGGGATTGTTCAGTTTCATCAAGGAAGCCGGAGAAAAGCTGTTCGGCACGGCGCACGCCGCCGAAGCTGCCGCACCTTCGCAAGCCGACTTGAATGCCAAGGCAGGCCAGGCGATCGAGGCCTACATCGCGACGCAAAACCTGGGCGTGAATGACATCAAGGTGGCGTTTGCCGGCCCCGAGGGCAAGGTGACGGTGACCGGCACCGCGCCGACGCAGGCGGTCAAGGAGAAGGTGACGCTGTGCTGCGGCAATGTCTCCAGCGTCACCAGCGTGGACAACCAGATGGCGGTGACCAACCCCGAGCCCGAGGCGCAGTACCACGACGTGGTGCGCGGCGACACGCTGAGCGCGATTGCCAAGAAGTTCTACGGCGACGCCAACAAATACCCGGTGATCTTCGAGGCCAACAAGCCCATGCTCACGCACCCGGACAAGATCTATCCGGGGCAGAAGCTGCGCATTCCTGCGCTGGCAAAGTAATCAGGAAAGCTCCAAGGTGGTGACCGTCGGTGCGCAAGCGCCGATGGCCACTTTTTTTGCGCCGTCAATCCCACAGCGGCGCGGCGAGCTCACGCAGCTCGCGTCGCAGCGCGGCATGCTCCGGCACCACGGTGGCGACGATGGCCCAGAAGCGCGGGCTGTGGTTCATCTCGCGCAGGTGGGCGAGCTCATGCACCACCACGCTGTCGATCAGCGTCTCGCGGTAGTGCATCAGGCGCCAATTGAGCCGTATGGTGCCGCTGGCCGAGGCGCTGCCCCAGCGCGTGGCGGCGCTGGAGAGCACCAGCCGCTGCCAGCGCACCCCCAGCTGCGGCGCGAAGTGCGCCAGGCGCTCGGCGAAGTGGCGCCGCGCCTCGCGCTGGGCCCAGGCCTGCACGCTGGCGCGCAATGCGATGGGCGCACCACCGAACGCCGGCGGCAGATGCAGCGCTGCGCCTATGCGCAGCGGCGCGTGGCCGATCCCATCTAGGCGCAGCGTGAGCGGCGCGCCCAGCCAGGGCAGCGTGCCGCCATCGCGCCAGGCGATGCGCGCGGCCTCTTGCTGACGGGCGCGCTGCGCGTGGCGGGCAAGGTGGCGCACGATCCAGTCGGATTTCTCCTGCAACGCGGATTCGATCGCGGCCAGCGTCACCCAGCCCGGAGCGCGCACGACGAGCCCGGCATCGCCGACGATGAACCCTATGCTGCGCCGGCGCGCGCGCTCGAGTCGATACGGCACGGCGGCGCCACCGAGCACCACCTGGCGCGCTGCGGTGCCCGCCATCAGGAAGCGGCGCCCGCGCCAGCGGCGGCATCCGCCGGGTAGGCGTCCGGGTCCAGGCGCTGCATCTCGGCCTCTATCCATGCCTGCACCTCGGCCATGAGCTCGTCGGCCTTGCGCCCGGTGCTGGCGATCGGCGCGCCGATGGAGACATCGACCAGCCCCGGGCGCTTGATGAAGCCGCTCTTGGGCCAGACCCGCCCGGACGTGACCGCCACCGGAATCACGGGCGCGCCCGCGTCGATCGCCAGGCGCGCGCCGCTCACCATGTACTTGCCCGCCTGCCCGCGCGGCGTGCGCGTGCCCTCGGGGAACATCACCACCCAGATGCCCTGCCCCAGCAGTCGCCGGCCCTGCTTGATGACGCGCACGAAGGCGCGCGTAGGGTGGCCGCGGTCGATGTGGATCATGTCCATGCAGGCCATGGACCACCCGAAGAAGGGAATGTGCAGCAGCTCGCGCTTGAACACGTAGGCCACGCGCCGCGGCAGGATGGCGGGCATCATGAAGGTCTCGTAGGCCGACTGGTGCTTGACGAGGATCACCGCGCCCTGCTTGGGGTCGGTCGGCAGATTCTCCAGCCCGGCCACACGGCGCTTGATGCCCAGCAGCGGGTTGGCGCTGTTGGCGGCCAGCGCCAGCCAGGCACGCGCCGGCACATAGCTGCCGCTGGGACCGCCGCCGAACAAGCGCGCCAGCAGCACCGCGAGCGTGTAGGGTATGACCGTGACGATGAGCCACAGCATGTAGAGGATGGAGCGGATCAGGGGCATGGGTCAACCAGTGGATGAAGAGGTGCTGCCGGCCCCCACCCCGTGAGTTGCTCCTTCCCCCTTTGGGGCTGAGGGCTGCGGCTCCATCTGCGCCTGCGCGCAGATGGACAGCCCGAAGAGCGGCGGCGTCTCGCCGCCAGCACCGAGGCAGGGATGGGGGCTGAGCCTGGGCACACTCTCTTTGCCGACGCTGGCCCCCACCCCACCCTGCCCCAGCGGGGGAGGGAGTCAAACCGGGGCAGCATGCGCCTCACGCCGCCAACCTCGAAAGATCGGCGACGCGGTTCATCGCGTCGTGCAGCGTTTGCAGCAGCCCCAGTCGGTTGGCGCGCAACTCGGCCTCTTCGGCGTTGACCATCACGTGCTCGAAGAAGGCATCAACCGGCGCGCGCAGCGCGGCCAGGGTTTGCAGGCTGGCGGTGTAGTCACCGTGCCCGAACTGCGCATCAGCCTTGGGCGCGATGGTTTGCAGTGCGCTGTAGAGGTCTTTTTCCGCTGCCTCGCGCAGCAGCTCGGGCCTGACCTGCGAGCGCACCTCGCCCGCTTTTTTCAGGATGTTGGTCACGCGCTTGTTGGCCGCCGCCAGCGCGGGCGCTTCGGGCAATGCGGCAAAGGCGCGCACCGCCGCCAGGCGCGGCGCCACCTGCGCCAGCAGCGACGGGCGCAGCGCGAGCACCGCATCCACCTCTTGCGCGCTGTAACCCTGCTCGCGCAGGCTGCCCGCCAGGCGCTCGTAGATGAAGTCGGACAACACTGCAGAAATATCAGTGATATTGGCCTCGAACGCAGGCTGAGTATGCGCTAGAAGCTCTGACAACGATAGCGGCAAGTCCTTCTCGACCAGCATGCGGATCACGCCCAGCGCATGGCGGCGCAGCGCAAACGGGTCGCGATCGCCGGTGGGCGGGTTGCCGGTGCCAAACATCCCGACCAGCGTTTCAAGCTTGTCGGCCAGCGCCACCACCACGCCCACCGTCTCGCGCGGCAGGCTGTCGCCGGCAAAGCGCGGCTTGTAGTGGTCTTCGATGGCGTGCGCGACTTCATCGGGCAGCCCGTCGTTGACCGCGTAGTACGCGCCCATGATGCCCTGCAGCTCGGGGAATTCACCCACCATGTCGGTCAGGAGATCGGCCTTGGCCAGGTGCGCGGCGTTGTCCACGCACTCGAGCAGCCAGTCGCGCGCGATCTCGCCCTCGGGCGTTTGCAGCGTGTCGTTATTCGCGCTCATCGCATCGAACAGTTGCGTGCCTATGGCCTTGGCAATCGCGCGCACGCGCTCGACGCGCTCGCCCTGGGTGCCGAGCTGGTTGTGATAGACCACCTTGGCCAGTTGCGGCACGCGCGAGAGCAGCGTTTTCTTGCGGTCCTGGTCGAAGAAGAATTGGGCATCCGCCAGGCGCGGGCGCACCACGCGCTCGTTGCCCTGAATCACCGCACTCGCGTCCTCGGGGCTGATGTTGCTGACGATCAGAAAGCGGTGCGTGAGCTTGCCCTCGGCGTCCAGCAGCGGAAAGTACTTCTGGTTGGCCTTCATCGTGAGGATCAGGCACTCCTGCGGCACCGCGAGGAACTGCGCCTCGAACTGGCAGACCAGCACCTTGGGGCGCTCGACCAGCGCGGTCACTTCATCGAGCAAAGCCGCATCGTCGATCGCGTGCACGCCGCCGCCCACGCTGGCGGCCGCTGCAGCCAGCTGGCGCTGCACCTCGGCGCGGCGCGCGGCAAAGCCCGGGATCACCGCGCCCTCGCTGCGCAACTGCTCGGCGTAGCTGTCGGCGTCGCGCAAATCGATAGGATCGACGCGCGCCTCGAAGCGGTGGCCGTGCGTCGCGCGCCCCGCCATCAGGCCCAGCGCCGAGACGCCCTCCACCACGTCGGCACCATGCAGCACGACGAGGCCGTGCGCCGGGCGCACGAAGTGCACGCTGCTCCAGCCATCCTGCAGCTGGTAGCGCATCACCTTGGGGATGGGGAGCCTGGCAATGGCGTCATCGAGCGCTTTTTGCACCCCCTGCGCAAGCGTCGCGCCGCGCACCATGCTGTGCAGATGCAGCACCTCGGCCTTGCCGTCGTGCACGCGCTCCAGCGTGGCGATGGCGGATGCGTCGGCCCCCAGCGCCGCCAGCTTCTTGAGCAGCGCGGGCGTCGCCTGCCCGTCGGCCGTCAGGCCCACCGCCACCGGCATGAGTTTGTGCGAGACGGCCTGATCCTCGGCCTGCACGCGCACCTGGCTCACGTGCACGGCCAGGCGCCGCGGACTGGCGTAGGCCACGTGCTGTGACGCGGGCTCGGTCAGGCCCTGCGCCACCAACTGCCCAAAGAGCACATCGGCAAAGGCCTCGCCCAGATGGCGCAGCGCCTTGGGCGGCAGTTCCTCGACGAAGAGTTCAACAAGCAAAGAGGCGGTATTCATGGTTCTTGCTTCGGTATGTGACTCCTTCCCCCTCTGGGGGAAGGTGGGGATGGGGGCTGCGTGCCTGTGCGAGCGCCGCTGGCCTCCACCCCTGCCCTCCCCCAGAGGGGGAGGGAGAAAAAAGATCAGGCGGCCTGCTTCTGGCGCTTCTCGCTCGCCTTGGCCAGCTCCGCCAGCACCTCATCGGCATGCGCCTTCGCAGCCATGGGGAAGCCCAGGCGCGCGCGGCTGTCCAGATAACTCTTGGCCACGGCGCGCGCCAGGTTGCGAATGCGCGCGATGTAGGCCGCGCGCTCGGTCACGGAAATCGCGCCGCGCGCATCGAGCAGGTTGAAGGTGTGCGCGGCCTTGAGCACCTGCTCGTAGGCGGGCAGCGCGAGCTGCACCTGCACCAGGTGCTGCGCCTGCTGCTCGTACGCGTCAAAGGCGGTGAACAGGAACGCGGCGTCGGACTGCTCGAAGTTGTAGGTGGACTGCTCCACCTCGTTCTGATGGTAAACATCGCCGTAGGTGAGGCCCGGCGTCCAGACCAGGTCATAGACGTTGTCCACGCCCTGCAGGTACATCGCCAGGCGCTCCAGCCCGTAGGTGATCTCGCCCGTCGCGGGTCGGCACTCGATGCCGCCGACCTGCTGGAAATAGGTGAACTGCGTCACCTCCATGCCGTTGAGCCAGACCTCCCAGCCCAGCCCCCAGGCGCCGAGCGTGGGGTTTTCCCAGTCGTCCTCGACGAAGCGGATGTCGTTCTTTTGCAAATCGAACCCCAGCGCCTTCAGGCTGCCCAGGTACAGATCGAGGATATTGGCCGGGGCGGGCTTCAAGACCACCTGGTATTGGTAGTAGTGTTGCAGGCGGTTGGGGTTGTCGCCATAGCGCCCGTCCTTGGGGCGGCGGCTGGGCTGGACGTATGCGGCCTTCCAGGGTTCGGGACCGAGCGCTCTCAAAAAAGTAGCTGTGTGCGAGGTACCCGCGCCGACCTCCATGTCATAGGGCTGCAAAAGCGCGCAACCTTGCGCGGCCCAGTAGGTCTGGAGCTTGAGGATGATGTCTTGGAAGGTCTGCATGGCGGTGGGTGGGCGCGGCGGGCGCACGCGGAAAGAGGGATTTTAGGCGGTGGGGTAGTTTCTTTCTCCCTCCCCCTTTGGGGCTGAAGGCTGCGGCTCCGATTCCGCCTGCGCGGAATTGGACAGCCTGAGGGGCGGCGGCGTTTCGCCACCAGCACCGGGGCAGGGGTGGAGGCCGGCGGTGATGAAAATTTCAAAGTCGTTTGTCTTGCTGATGTTGCCGGCCGGGACATGCGCCCGGCGGCGCACCGCTCACCCCGGCTGCAATGGCAAGGCGCGGGCGCGCATGTCCCGTGGCGAGCAGCCAAAGCGATTCTTGAACGCACGGCTGAAATGCGCCGCATCGTTGAAGCCCCAGGCAAATGCGATTTCGCTGACACTGCGCGCGCTGGCGCGCGGATCGCACAGCTCGCGCTGGATCGCATCCAGCCGCTGCCCCCAGATCCAGTTGGACAGCGAACACGGTTAATCGGCAAACACACGGTGCAGGGTGCTGGTCGACAATCGCAAATCGGCTGCGATCCGCGCCACGCCCAACAAGGGATCGCGCAGGTGCTCGCGCACGTACCGCTTGATTTGCTCGCGGTGCAGTGCCATGAGACGCGCCTCGGGCAGCGGCGTGGCGCAACCCAGCGTGCTCAGGCCCGCCAACAGGATGTGGTTGACGCCGTCGGCAACGGCAGAGGCGGAGGCAGGCTCCAGGGTATCGATCTCCGCGCCCAGCGTGCGGATCATGTTGATCATGATCTGTCCGGCGCCACGCGCGCCGGATACGCGACGCGCCGCCGGGCAGCACCAGCACGTACTGCTGAAAAGCTTGCTCGAAGATCAGCTCATAGGGCCGCGTGGTGTCGTACAGCGCAAAGTCGCCCGGGTGCAACACGGCGCAGCGCCCGTCTTGAACCACGGCGCCAATGCCCTGCGTTTGAACGCTGACCAGAAAACGGTCTTCGGTGGCGGCGGCAATCCGTGCCGGGGTGCGTCGCACGCGCTGCGCGCTGGCGGTGACACGCGTGAGCTCCAGCGTGGCCAAGCGGTTGACGCAGATTTCGCCTTCGATGGATGGCTCGCCAACCGGGGTCTCGCAATCGAGCTGGACATAGGTGCTGCACACCGCGTCCGCCCAGTAGGCCAGGCGGTCGCGTGGCGCAACCGATGCGGTGCTCAGGCGCTGTGACATGACCGGACACTACATCAGCCGAGCGCCTGGCACAAGAGACGCGAGCGCCTGGGTCAAGATTCGTGCGACGCGCAGACAAGCGCGAGGGGCACGGCCTGTCTACGATGGACTTCCCCATTCCAATGACCATCAGGAGACCCACATGCCCATTGATCACCCCAAGTTCCGCGCCGCCGCCGTGCAAGCCGCACCGGCGTTTCTCGATCTGGATGCCGACGTCGACAAGGCGATCCACCTGATCCAGCAGGCGGCCCAAAATGGTGCCAAGCTGATCGCCTTCCCCGAAACCTGGCTGCCAGGCTACCCCTGGTTCATCTGGCTGGACTCGCCCGCCTGGGGCATGCAGTTCGTGCAGCGCTACCACGACAACTCGCTGGTCTACGGCACGCCCCAGGCCGATCGCCTTGCACAAGCCGCCAAGCAAAACAAAATCATGGTTGTCATGGGTCAACAGCGAGCGTCAAGCTGGCAGCCTTTACATCGCGCAGTGGATCATCGACGAGAACGGCGAGACCGTCGCGCAGCGGCGCAAGCTCAAGCCCACGCACGTCGAGCGCACCGTGTTTGGCGAAGGGGACGGCAGCGATCTGAGCGTGTGGGAGACCTCGCTGGGGCGCATCGGCGCGCTGTGCTGCTGGGAGCACTTGTAGCCGCTGTCCAAGTACGCGATGTACGCGCAAAACGAACAGGTGCACATCGCTTCCTGGCCCAGCTTCTCGGTGTACCGCGGCGCGGCCAATGCGCTGGGCATCGAAGTGAATAACGCGGCCAGCCAGATCTATGCCGTCGAGGGTCAGTGCTTTGTCGTCGCACCGTGCGCCACTGTGTCGCAAGACATGCTGGATACGCTTTGCGGTGACGACGCCACCAAACGCCAATTGCTGCTGGCTGGGGGTGGTGCCGCTCGCATCTACGCGCCTGACGGGCAGTTGATGCACGCCCCGCTGCCCGAGACCGAGGAAGGGCTGGTGTATGCCGACATCGACCTCGGCATGATCTCGCTGGCCAAGGCAGCGGCCGACCCGGCAGGGCACTACTCACGCCCAGACGTCACGCGCCTGCTGCTCAACAAGACGCCCGGCGACCGGGTGATGCTGCGCACGTCGAAGTCGATCGGTGACCTCGAAACTGGCGACGACCAGAGTGTCGTTGCGCAGCGCTCAGACCTGACCGAAGCGACGCCCCAACGCCGCGCGGCCTGAACCAAAGCCTGGCAGGCTGCCGGGGCGAGACCCGGCCAGCAGCGCGTGCAGGTCAAGCGGTTTTGAAATTTTCAGCGCCGCTGGCCCCCACCCCCCCTCCCCCAGAGGGGGAGGGGGAAAAAGGCCCGTCGCGCAGAGGCCGAAGTCAAATGTGCAGCGCGTGCCCCAGCGCGCGCAGCGCCGCTTCTTGCACCGCCTCGCCCAGCGTCGGGTGCGCGTGGATCGTGCCCGCCACGTCTTCCAGCCGCGCGCCCATCTCGATCGACTGGCCAAAGGCTGCGGACAGCTCGGAGACGCTGCTTCCGACCGCGTGCCAGCCGATGATGACATGGTCGCTCTTCCTCGCGAGCACGCGCACGAAGCCGCCCTCGGCGCCCAGCGTCATTGCGCGGCCGTTGGCGGCGAAGGGGAAGCTCGCCTCGATGGTCTCGATGCCCGCCGCCTTGGCCTCGGCCGTCGTCAGGCCGCAGACCACGACCTCCGGGTCGGTGAAGCACACGGCCGGGATCGCCATCGGTTCGAAGCGCCGCGGCTTGCCCGCGACCTGCTCGGCCACGCACTCGCCCTGCGCCATCGCGCGATGCGCGAGCACCGGCTCGCCGGTGACGTCACCAATGGCCCAGACATTGCGCATGGATGTGGCGCAGTGCGCGTCGATCGCGATCGCGCGGCCGTTCATCGTGAGTTGCAGGCCCTCGATGCCAAAGCCGGTGGCGCGCGGCCTGCGGCCCACGGCGACGAGCACCTTGTCGGCGGGCAGCGCGAACTCGTCGGCGCGGGCGTTCCTCACGTGCACGCCGCTCTTGGCGTCCCAGCCCGCGACGCTGCAACCCAGGTGCAGCACCACGCCCGCCTTCTTGAGCGCGTCAAGCACCGGCTTGGTCAAGGCCTCGTCATAGCGCGGCAGGATGTCGCTGGCGGCCTCGACCACGGTGACTTCGGTGCCCAGCTTGCGATAGGCGAAGGTGAGCTCCAGGCCGATGTAGCCCGCGCCCACCACCACCAGGCGCTTGGGCAGCTCCGTCGGCGAAAGTGCGTCGGTCGAAGACCAGATGGCGCCGCCCGCATCACCGCTGAAGGGCATGTTGGGCAGCGCAACGGGCTCCGAGCCGGTCGCGATGAGCAGATGCTCGCAGCGCACGCGTACCGTTTCGCCACCCACCTGCACGACGGCGGTCTTGCCATCCTCGACCGTGGCCCAGCCATTCAGAACCTGCACGCCCGCCTTGCGCAAGAGCGCATGCGCCAGATCAAGCGTCGGCTCCTTCACGTGGATGCCCATGGGCGAAGTGCCCGCCGCCTGCGCGCGCGCCTGCTCGAAGTCGTGCGCGGCGTGGATCAGCGCCTTCGATGGAATGCAGCCGATGTTCAGGCAGGTGCCGCCCAGGCTCGCGCCTTCGGCGAGCACCGTGGGCACGCCCAGTTGCCCGGCACGGATCGCCGCGACGTAGCCGCCGGGGCCACCGCCGATGACCAGCAGCTTGGTTGTGATTTCCTTCATGTTCTCTTGCCTCCCGCGATCATTCGATGAAAAGCAGCGCCGGCGCTTCCAGCAGGCCGCGCACGGCCTGGATGAAGCGCGCCGCATCCATGCCATCGACCACGCGGTGGTCGAACGATGAAGACAGGTTCATCAACTGGCGCGCCACCACCTGGCCTTCGCGGATCATCGGGCGCTCGACGATGCGGTTGACGCCGACGATCGCCACCTCGGGGTGGTTGATCACCGGCGTGCTGACGATGCCGCCCAGCGGCCCGAGGCTGGTGAGCGTGATGGTCGAACCCGACAGCTCCTCGCGCGGCCGGCGCACTGCCACAGGTCGAGCGCCTCGGCATGGCGCAGCACCGGCACCATCAGGCCGCCATCGGTCTGCGTGGCGATACCCAGGTGCACCGCCTCGTAGCGCGTGACCACGCCCGCGTCGTCGTCATAGCGCGCGTTGATTTGCGGGAAGTCGCGTAGCGCCACCACCATCGCACGGATCAGGAAGGGCAGCAGCGTGAGCTTGCCGCGCGTGTCGCCATGCAGCTTGTTGACGCGCGCTCGCAACGCTTCGAGCTCGGTCACGTCCACCTCTTCCACATAGCTGAAGTGCGGGATGCGGCGCTTGGCCTCCTGCATCTTCTGCGCGATCTTGCGGCGCAGGCCGATCACGGGGATGTCTTGCTCACCGTGGCGCTCGACATAGATCGAGCCACCCGCGACGGGCGCGCCGCCACGCGTGGCGAAGGCGTCGAGGTCTTCGTGCAGGATGCGCCCGGCCGGGCCGCTGCCCGCAACGAAGCGCAGCTCGATGCCCATGCCGAGGGCGCGCTGGCGCACCGAGGGCGCGGCCAGAGGCCGTTCGCCCTCCTTGCGCACTGCGTGCACAGGGGCCTTGGCAGGCGCGGCGGCGCTCTTCTTTGGCGCGTGCACAGCTACAGAAGCGGGTGCCGTCGCTCTCTCCCCCGCTGGGGCTGAAGGCTGCGGCTCCAATTCCGCCTGCGCGGAATTGGACAGCCTGAAGGGCGGCGGCGTCTCGCCGCCAGCACCGGGGTTGGGGTGGGGGCTGGCCGCCGGAGCAGCAACTTTCGCCGTCGCCCCCGCAGGCACCGCGCCCCCATCCCTGCCTTCCCCCACGGGGGGAAGGGGTGAAGCGCCCTCCTTGAAGTTGCCCTCGCCCTCGACTTCCAGGCGCACCAGCTCAGCACCGACGGCGAGCACGTCGCCCACCTTGCCGCCCAGCGCCACCACCTTGCCGTGCACGTGGCAGGGCACTTCCACCGTCGCCTTGTCGGTCATGATGTCGGCGATGATCTGGTCTTCGGCCACCGCATCGCCCACCTGCGCATGCCAGCCGGCGATTTCCACTTCGGCAATGCCCTCGCCAATGTCGGGCACGCGGATGATGTAGATACCCATGTTCATGCCTCCACGGTGCGCTTGAGGGCGGCGCCAACACGCGCCGGGCCGGGGAAATAAGCCCATTCCTGGGCATGCGGATACGGCGTGTCCCAGCCGGCGACGCGCGCTATCGGCGCCTCCAGGTGGTAGAAGCAATGCTCTTGCACCAGCGCGGTCAGTTCGGCGCCAAAGCCGCCGGTGCGCGTGGCTTCGTGCACCACGACGCAGCGCCCGGTCTTCTTCACCGAGTTGACGATGGTCTCCAGATCGAGCGGCCAGATCGAGCGCAGATCGATGATCTCGGCGTCGATGCCGGTGTCGATCGCCGCGCGCTCGGCCACCCAGACCATGGTGCCGTAGGTCAGCACCGTCACCGCCTTGCCGGGGCGAAAGATCGCCGCGCTATCGAGCGGCACCTTGAAATAGCCCTCGGGTACCTTGCCCATGTCGTGCTTGGACCAGGGAACGACGGGCTGGTCGTGTCGGCCATCGAACGGCCCGTTGTACAGGCGCTTGGGCTCCAGAAAGATCACCGGGTCCTCGCACTCGATCGAGGCGATGAGCAGACCCTTGGCGTCATAGGGGTTGCTCGGCATCACGGTGCGGATGCCGCAGATGTGTGCGAACACCGCCTCGGGGCTCTGGCTGTGCGTCTGCCCGCCGTAGATGCCGCCGCCGCAGGGCATGCGGATCACCATCGGCGCGGAAAAATCACCCGCGGAACGAAAGCGCAACCGCGCCAGCTCGGAGACGATCTGATCCATCGCCGGGTAAAAATAGTCAGCAAACTGGATTTCGACCACGGGCTTGAGACCGTAGGCCGCCATCCCGAGGCCGGTGGCGACGATGCCGGATTCGGAAATCGGCGCGTCAAAGCAGCGCGTCTTGCCATACTTGGCCTGCAGGCCCTCGGTGACGCGAAACACGCCACCGAAATAGCCTACGTCCTCGCCGTAGACGACGACGTTCTCGTCGCGCGCCATCATCACGTCGTGCGCCGAACGCAGCGCCTGCACCATGGTCATGGGCACGCTGGTGCCCTGGGCTTGATCTTGTGTGCTCATGGCTCACACCCCCAGTTGCTGGCGCTGCCGGCGCAGGTGCTCCGGCATGTCCTTGAAGACATCTTCAAACATGGTCGCAGCACTGGGCACGCGGCCATCAAGCAGCGTGCCGTAGCTCTCGGCCTCCTTCTGCGCCGCGATGATCTGAGCTTCGAGCTCCTTGGTCATGGCCTCGTGCTGCGCCTCGCTCCACTCGCCGGTGACGATCAAATGCTGCTTCAGGCGCGCAATCGGATCGCCGAGCGGAAAGCGCTGCCAGTCGTCGGCCGGCCGGTACTTGGACGGATCGTCCGACGTGGAGTGCGCGCCGCCGCGATAGGTCACCCATTCGATCAGCGTCGCGCCGTGGTTGCTGCGAGCACGCTCGGCGGCCCAGCTGGAGGCGGCGTACACCGCCAGGAAATCGTTGCCATCGACGCGCAGCGACGCCAGACCCACGCCCACGCCGCGTTGGGCAAAGGTCGTGCCTTCGCCACCCGCAATCGCCTGAAACGAGGAAATCGCCCACTGGTTGTTGACCACGTTGACGATCACCGGCGCGCGGTACACGTGCGCGAAGGTGAGCGCGGTGTGAAAGTCCGCTTCCGCCGTGGAGCCGTCACCTATCCAGGCCGACGCGATTTTGGTATCGCCCTTGATCGCCGACGCCATCGCCCAGCCTACGGCCTGCGGCACCTGGGTGGCCAGATTGCCCGAGGTGGAAAAGTAGCCCGCGCGCTTGTAGGAATAGAGCACCGGCAGCTGGCGCCCCTTGAGCGGATCGCGCGCGTTGCTCATCAGCTGGCAGATGATCTCCACCAGCGAGATGTCGTCGCGGCACAGCACCAGACCCTGCTGGCGATAGGTCGGGAAATTCATGTCGCCTTCGCGCAGCGCCGCCGCATGGGCGATGGCGATCGCCTCCTCGCCCAGGCACTGCATGTAGAACGACAGCTTTTTCTGGCGCTGTGCGATCAGCATGCGGGCATCGAACAAGCGCGTCTTGACCATGGCGCGCAGGCCGCGGCGCAGGATGCAACGCAGGGGCCCAGGGGCCTTGCGCCTTGCCGTCATCGTCCAGCACGCGCACCAGACTCTTGGCCATGGGGGCCGTCGCCGATGCGGGCACATCCGGCGACGGCCGGGGAACCTCGCCCGCCCTGGAGAGCAGAAGATAGGAAAAATCGGTCGTGCCGCCAGGCCGACCCGTGGGCTCAGGTATATGCAGCCTGAGGGCTTCAGGGGTAGTCATCCACAGTCTCCTTGCGCCGGATGGTGTCTGGCGCGGTTGGTGGCGGGCGGACGCACCAGATCGTGGTGCACCCGCCCTTGGACGCGATCGCGCCTGGGCCCATTCTAGGACGGTCAGCGCGGTTGTGAAGCGGATACCCCCTGCGCATCTGGCGGTACGGCTCTGCCGCCCCGGGACACCATGCATGGCCCTTGTCTTAAGATGGCTGCCCCGGCACGCAACGACCGCGGCGCCCCTGCAATCACCGATGAAAGGCGAACCGATGACCGAATCCTCCGACATTCCAGGCGTAACGGGTGAAATCGACCGCCTGGTGGGCGATCTGCGCAAGCTGCTGGCCAACCGGGAGCTGGACAGCATTCCCGAAATCCGCCAGCTGCGCGACCGCCTGGACGGTGGCGTGCAGACCATGCGCGACGCCGCTGCACGCGCCGCCCAGGACGCGTCCCAGCGCGCCAGGGATGCCGCCCGCGCGGCCGACAGCTACGCACACGACGACCCCTGGCGCGTGGCGGGCGCGGCGCTGGCCGTCGGCGCCCTCGTCGGCTTCCTGCTCGCGCGGCGCTGAGCCTGCCGCTGCACGCCATGGCGCGTCTGGATTTTTCGTCCCTGCTGCGCTGGAGCGGCGTCAGCGAACGCTGGCGCAGCGCCGTGGCGGAAGGCGCGCAGGCGGCCGAGGACCGCCTGGCGCTGGCGCGCATGGAATGGGAAGAGCACCGCCACCGGCTGTTCCAGCTCGCGCTGCTGCTGATCTTCTCCGGTGCGCTGGTGCTCGTGGCGCTGCTGCTGCTGTCCATCGCCGTCCTGGTGCAGTTCTGGGATACGCCGTATCGCATCACCGCCGCCTGGACGCTGGCGGCGGTCTGGTGCGCGGCCAGCGCGGTGGCCATCGCATGGCTGATGCGCCTGGCACGCGAAGCCCGCGGCCTGTTTGCGCTGACCCGCCGCGAGCTGGCCGAGGACTGGCGCCTGCTCCGGGGGCAGCTCTGATGCCGGCGCGCCCGCCTTCGCCCGGGCAGCAGCAACTGCTGGAGCGCATCGCGGCGCAGCGCGAGCGGCTGCGTGCTTACCGCAGCCGGCCGCGCGGCGTGATGGATGAGAAAGGCCCATTGCCGGAGCAGCTCTGGTCGTTCGCCCGCCGCCACCCTCTGGTGGTGGCGCTGGGCCTGGGCGCTGCCGTGCTGGCCGGACCCAGGCGCCTGGTGCGCGGGATCAGCGTGCTGCTGCCGCTGCTGCTGGAGCTGCGGCGCTGACGGCGTTGCCCGGCGCCCGCCCCCTCACAAGCCGAAGTCCGCGCCCGCGCCCAGCAGCGTCGCCACGCCCAGCGCCACAAAAACGGCGGCGGCAATGGAGTGCACCAGCTTCATCGGGATGCGTCCGGCCAGCTTGCCGCCAATGAACACCGCCGGCACGTCGGCCACCATCATCCCCAGCGTGGTGCCGATCACCACCACGAGCGGCGTGCCGTAATGCGCGGCCATGGCCACGGTGGCGATCTGCGTCTTGTCGCCCATCTCGGCAAGGAAGAAGGTGACCAGCGTGGCGCCAAAAACCCCCAGGTGCTGCGTGACCCTGGCCTCATCCTCGTCCATCGTGTCGGGGATCAGCGTCCAGATCGCCATGGCGATGAAGGACAGGCCCAGCACCCAGCGCAGCACATGGGGCTGCACCACCGCGGTGATCCAGGCCCCCAGCGCGCCGGCCAGGCCATGGTTGACCAAGGTGGCGGCGAGAATGCCCAGGATGATGGGCAGCGGCTTCTTGAAGCGCGCCGCGAGGATGAAGGCGAGCAGCTGCGTCTTGTCGCCGATTTCGGCCAGGGCGACGACGCCGGTGGAGACGAGGAGGGCTTCCATATGCAAAGTCCGGGCCGGATAAAAGACGATTGACCACCACGCCCGTCCAGCCGAACGGCAGGCATGGTGGCCAAAGGTCTTGCCAGGCATGGTTGCTGCCGACGCCATGGCCCAGGAGCGGACCAAGCGTGTTGACGTCGGCCTCTCGCGGCGCGAGAGCGGCTACTCCCCAATGACGGGCGAATTCTAGAGTAACGGCGAGCAGGCAGCGCGCCACCGGTCGACCGGGAAATCCACGGAAAACGTCGAACCTTGACCAACGATGCTCGCGACGTGCAGTTGCGCACCGTGGCGCTGCAGCACATGTTTGACGATGGCCAGGCCCAGGCCGGTACCACCGTTTTCGCGCGAGCGGCCAGGGTCGGCGCGATAGAAGCGCTCTGTCAGACGCGGCAGGTGTTCGGCGGCGATGCCGGGGCCGGTGTCCTGCACCACGAAGCGCGCACCGCCGCGCGCCAAAGGCTGCCACCGGACGCTGATGCGGCCGCCCGCAGGGGTATAGCGCACGGCATTGGTCACCAGATTGGACAGTGCGCTCTGCAGTTCGGAGGCACTGCCGGCCAGCTCACCGGCCGCCTGCAGCGCAGCGTCCGCCGGAAACTCCAGGGTCTGGGGCGCTGCGTTCTCCGGCCTCAGCGCCACCGACAGCGTGCGCGCCTCATCCGCCACATGCCGCAGCAGTCGCCGCACTGGCGTCCATTCGGCCCTGTCCGGCAACGGGCTGCCTTCCAGGCGCGAAAGCGTCAGCAGGTCCTGCACCAGGTACTGCATGCGCGCGGCCTGCCGTGCCATCAGGCCCAGGTA
Organism: Comamonas sp. SCN 65-56; assembly: GCF_001724135.1. Lineage (GTDB taxonomy): Bacteria > Pseudomonadota > Gammaproteobacteria > Burkholderiales > Burkholderiaceae_C > Comamonas_C. The sequence goes on from NZ_MEDS01000025.1 coordinate 422,072, forward strand.
GCGCGCGCGTTCGTCCTGCGTCAGTTCGAGGGTCTGCAGGGTCTCCACGAAGCCGGCGAGCACGGTGAGCGGCGTGCGGATTTCATGCGAGACGTTGGCGACGAAATCGCGCCGCATCGCATCGGCCTGCTCGATGGCGGTGACGTCGCGCGCGAGCATCAGGCGCCGCCCCTCGCCATAGGGGTGCAGGCGCAGCGCCAGCCGCACCGGGTGCGTGGGCGTGCTGTCGCGCCCCGGCAGCAGCAGATCCTGCGTGAAGTCGCCCTGCGCGCAGTAGGCGGCAAAGGCCGGCTCGCGCAGCAAGTTGCCGATGGCCTGCTGCCGGTCTCGCTCGGCCTCCAGGCCGAAGTGCTGCGCCGCCTGCTGGTTGAACCATTCAATGTGCCCCTGCGCATCCAGCAGCACCACGCCGTTGGGCGATGCCTGCAGCGCGGCAAGGAAATCCTGCAACCGCGCCTCGCTGGCTGCCGCGCGCTGATTGTGCTGGCGCAGCAGGCGGCGCAGGCGCTGCGCCGCCTCGCCCCAGGCGCCGCGCAGCACCGGCGCCTGCGCCGGGTCGGCACCCTGGCGCAGCCAGCGGATGACGCGCCTGGCCTGCCAGGCGATCCGGGCTTGCCACGCCCCGACGGCCAGCAGCAGACCCAGCAGAACGAACCACGGCCACATCACGGGGACATTCGGATTATTGAAAGAAAAGCGGCTGAAACGCTTTCATGCAAAGCGCGGCATGCTATTTATTTTAATAGTTCACCCTGCGCCGTGAGCCGGTAGCCCACGCCGCGCACGGTTTCCAGCATCGGGCTGGCGGCACCCAGTGCCTCGCGCAGGCGCTTGACGTGCACGTCCACCGTGCGCTCCTCGATGCAGACGTGGTCGCCCCAGAGTTTGTCGAGCAGCTGCGCGCGGCTGTGCACGCGTTCGGCGTGCTTCATCAGGTAGTGCAGCAGCTTGAATTCGGCCGGTCCCAGCTTGAGCGGCTCGCCGTGCCAGCTCGCGCGGCGGGTGCCCGCATCCAGTTCCAACCCGCCCAGGACCACGCCATCGGCCACCTGCTCGGGCGCGCGCCGGCGCAAAACGGCACGGATGCGCGCCAGCAGCTCCTGGGGGGAAAAGGGCTTGGTGATGTAGTCGTCGGCGCCGGCGTCCAGCCCCGCCACCTTGTCGGGTTCGTCGCCACGCGCGGTCAGCATGAGGATGGGAACGGGTTTGGTACGCGGGTCGGCACGCCATTTGCGCGCCAGCTGCAGGCCGCTCTGGCCCGGCAGCATCCAGTCGAGCAGCACCACGTCGGGCAGCACGGCGTCCAGTTCGCGCTGGGCGGCCGCACCGTCCTCGGCCAGCACCGGCTCGAACCCGTTATGGCGCAGGTTGACGGCGATCAGTTCGGCAATTGCCGATTCGTCTTCAACGACCAGCACACGTGGCAAATGCTTCATCGCCGGGCCGCCCCCAGATGAAAAAACGGTCCTTCCGGGGGGCAGCGGACTGCGCGAAGCCAGGGAGTGTGGGGGCAGTGGTTCATCGCAGAGCGGTTTCAATATCCTGCAGCGCCGTGTGGCGTACGTCCTTGCCCTCGACCAGGTAGATGATGAGCTCGGCGATGTTCTTGGAATGGTCGCCGATGCGCTCGATCGCCTTGGCCAGGAACAGCAGATCCAGGCTGGCCGAGATGGTGCGCGCATCTTCCATCATGTAGGTGATGAGTTTGCGCACGAAGCCGTCAAACTCCTGGTCAATCAGGTCATCCTCCCTCAAAATGGCCAGCGCCGCCTGGGTGTCGAGCCGGGCAAAGGCGTCCAGCGCCTTGCGCAGCAGGCCCGATGCCAGGTCGGCGGCCACGCGCAGTTCGTTGCTGGGCAGCGAGCGCGCCGCGCCGCTTTCGATGATGGAACGCACCATGCGAGCCATGCGCGTGGCCTCGTCGCCCATGCGCTCCAGGTTGTTGGTCGCCTTGGAAAACGCCATCAGCAGGCGCAGATCGCGCGCCGTGGGCTGGCGCCGCGCGATGATGGTGGTCAGCTCGTGGTCGATCTCGACCTCCATCTGGTTGACGCGGTTTTCAATCGCCTCCACCTGCGCCGCCGCCTCCAGGCTGAACTGCGAGAGCGCGGCGATCGCCTGGCGGATCTGCGATTCCACATGCCCGCCCAGCTCCATCACACGGGCCGATACCTGGTTGAGTTCGCTGTCGAATTGGGTGGAAAGGTGTTTGTCGCTCATCCGAATCTCCCGGTGATGTAGTCCTCGGTCTCCTTGCGCTGCGGCTTGAAGAACATTGTCTGCGTGGCGCCAAACTCCACCAGATCGCCCAGGTACATGTACGCCGTGTAGTCGCTGCAGCGCGCCGCCTGCTGCATGTTGTGCGTGACGATGACCACCGTGTAGTCGTTCTTGAGCTCGGCAATCAATTCTTCGATTTTTGCCGTGGAGATGGGGTCCAGCGCCGAGCAGGGCTCGTCCAGCAGCAGCACCTCGGGCTTGATGGCAATGCCGCGCGCAATGCACAGGCGCTGCTGCTGCCCGCCCGACAGGCCGCTGCCGCTCTGGTGCAGCTTGTCCTTGACCTCGGCCCACAGCGCGGCCTTGCGCAGCGCCCATTCCACGCGCTCGTCCATGTCGCTGGCGTTCAGGCTCTCGAACAGCTTCACGCCAAAGGCGATGTTGTCGTAGATCGACATGGGAAACGGCGTGGGTTTCTGGAACACCATGCCGACCTTGGCGCGGATCAGCGCCACGTCTTGTTTGCTGGTGAGCAAGTCGTCGCCGTCGAGCAGGATTTGCCCCTGGGCGCGCTGCTCCGGGTAGAGCTCGAACATGCGGTTGAAGGTGCGCAGCAGCGTCGATTTGCCGCAGCCCGAGGGGCCGATGAAGGCCGTGACCTGGTTGGCCGGAATGTCGAGGTTGATGCCCTTCAAGGCGTGGAACTTGCCGTAGTAGAAGTTCAGGTCGCGCACGGCGAGCTTGGCAGGCATGGCGGGAGGGGATGATACGGTGGTCATGGTGTCATTTTTGGCGTGTCAGCACGCGCGCCAGGATGTTCAGGCCCAGCACCGCGGCGGTGATGAGGAAGACGGCGGCCCAGGCGAGCTGCTGCCAGTTCTCGTACGGGCTCATGGCAAATTTGAAGATGGTCACCGGCAGACTGGCCATGGGCTTGTCCAGGTCGCCGTTCCAGAACTGGTTGTTCAGCGACGTGAACAACAGCGGCGCCGTCTCGCCCGCAATGCGCGCCACGGCCAGCAGCACGCCGGTGATGACCCCGGCGCGCGCGGCCCGCAGCGTCACCAGGATGATGACCTTCCACTTGGGCGCTCCCAGGGCGTAGGCGGCTTCGCGCAGGCTGGCGGGCACCAGCAGCAGCATGTTTTCCGTCGTGCGGATCACCACCGGAATGACGATCAGCGCCAGCGCCAGAGCGCCCGCCCAGCCGGAGAAGCTCTTGAAACGCGCCACCACCACGGTGTAGACGAACAGGCCCAGCACGATGGAGGGCGCGGACAGCAGGATGTCGTTGACAAAGCGCGTGCTGGCCGCAAGAGCACCCTGGCGCCCGTATTCGGCCAGATAGACGCCGGCGAGGATGCCGATCGGCGTGCCGACGAAGGTCGCGAGCAGCACCATGATGAACGAGCCCCAGATCGCATTGGCCAGGCCGCCAGCGTCGTTGGGCGGCGGCGTCATCTCGGTGAACAGCGACAGCGACAGGCCGCCGATGCCAAGGCGTATCGTCTCCCACAAAATCCACACCAGCCAGAACACGCCGAAGGCCATGGCGGCGAGCGACAGGGCCAGCGCGATCTGGTTCATCCGCTTGCGCGCCGCAAAGCGGGCCTGGCGGGTGCGCGCCAGTTCGGCGGCCGAAATGAGTTTTTGCGAGGTCGTCATGCGCGCGCTCCCTCGCCCTTTTGCAGGCGGCTCAGCAGCAGCTTGGACAGCGACAGCACGATAAAGGTGATGCCAAACAGCACCAACCCCAGGTAGATCAGCGAGGCCTGGTGCAGGCCCTCCCCGGCCTCGGCGAATTCATTGGCCAGCGCCGAGGTGATGCTGTTGGCGGCCTCGAACAACGAGAGCGAGTTCAGCTGGTTCATGTTGCCGATGACGAAGGTCACGGCCATGGTCTCGCCCAGCGCGCGGCCCAGGCCCAGCATCACGCCGCCGAGCACGCCCGTCTTGGTGTAGGGCAGCACCACCTTCCACACCACCTCCCAGGTGGTCGCCCCCAGGCCGTAGGCCGATTCCTTGAGCAGAGCGGGCGTGACCTCGAACACGTCGCGCATGACCGAGGCGATGAAGGGGATCACCATGATCGCCAGAATGATGCCCGCCGACAAAATGCCGATGCCCACCGGCGGGCCGGACACCAGCGCACCCAGAAAGGGCACGCCCTTGAACAGCGCCTGCAGCGGCTGCTGCACCCAGGCGGCCAGGATGGGGCCGAACACCATCAGCCCCCACATGCCATAGACGATGGACGGCACGGCGGCCAGCAGCTCGATGGCCGTGCCCAGCGGACGCTTGAGCCAGGCGGGCGACAGCTCGGTCAGGAACAGCGCGATGCCGAAGCTCACCGGCACGGCGATCACCAGGGCGATGGCCGAGGTCATCAGCGTGCCGTAGATCATCACCAGGCCGCCGTAATCGTTCTGCACCGGGTCCCAGGTAGCACTGGTCAAAAAGCCCAGGCCGTAATGCGCGATGGAAGGCCAGGCGCCGATGACGAGCGACACCAGCACGCCCAGCAGCAGCGCCAGGGTCAGCAGCGCGGCGCCACGGGCCGAGAGCGCAAACAAACGATCCGCCCACTGCGCGGGCAGCCAGGGGCGCGACCCAGGCGGGCGCACCGGCTGCACCCGGGACGGCGCCGCGGAAGTCAAGGTAGTGGACACAGTCGGGCTTCTTTGATGCATGGCGAGGAGCCGCCCCCGCCCTCTCCCGCGCGCGGGAGGGGGTGGAGGCGGGGAAGCAACAAGCGCTCGATTATTTCAGTTCAATCGGCTTGCCCGCACCGTCCACAATCTGCCCCCAGGACTTGGCGATCTGCCCCTTTACCGTTTCGGGCATGGGCACGTAGTCCAGATCGGCCGCCGTCTTGTCGCCGCCCTTGTAGGCCCATTCGAAGAATTGAAGCGCGGTGGCCGCCTGCTGCGGCTTGTCCTGCACCTTGTGCATCAGGATGAAGGTGGCGCCGGTGATGGGCCAGGCGGCCTTGCCACCTTGATTGGTCAGAATCTGGTAGAAGCTCTTGTTCCAGTCGGCACCGGCAGCCGCGGCCTTGAATGCCTCGTCCTCCGGCGCGACGAACTGGCCTTCGGCGTTTTGCATCTGCACGAAGGTCATCCTGTTCTGCTTGACGTAGGCGTACTCGACGTAGCCGATCGAATTCGCCAGGCGGCCCACGAACGCCGCCACGCCTTCATTGCCCTTGCCGCCCGCGCCCAGCGGCCAGTTCACCGCCGTGCCCTCACCCACCTTGGCTTTCCACTCGGCATTCACCTTGCTCAGGTAATTGGTGAAGATGAAACTCGTGCCCGAGCCATCGGCGCGGCGCACGGGGGCGATATCGGCATCGGGCAGGGCGACCCCGGGGTTGAGCGCGGTAATCGCCGCGTCATTCCACTTGGTGATCTTGCCCAGATAGATGTCCCCCAGCACGGGGCCGCTGAGCTTGAGTTGCCCCGGGGCAATGCCCTTGATGTTGACCACGGGTACCACGCCGCCAATCACCGTGGGAAATTGCACCAGACCCTTGGCGGCCAGGTCTGCGTCCTTGAGCGGCGCATCGGACGCGCCAAAATCCACCGTCTTGGCCTCGATCTGGCGCAGGCCCGCGCCCGAGCCCACGGATTGGTAATTGATCTTCACGCCCGTGGCCTTGTGGTAATCCGCCGCCCACTTGGCGTACAGCGGCGCCGGGAAACTCGCGCCAGCGCCGGTGGCCTCCTGCTGTGCCAGTGCCGGAGAAGCCATCCCGGCCGTCGCCATGGCCCAAACCAGAATCAGTCGCATCGATTGCATCATGAAAAGCACGAAGCGTGCAGAGTTGAACAACGCTGCCTACTCTAGAAGCGCTTTGTGACAGCGTCATGACGGCGGCGGCCCCAGCACGCAGACGCGGACACCAGGCGCTGGCGCATCCGGTCGCAGCCAATGCAATGCAAGCGCTTCTTGACCTGGATCATGGACGCCGGCCATCGATGCTGTCACGCTGGCAGCCTGTAAAAATCCTTTGGGGCCTGACCATGGAATCGACCGCCCTGCGCATCATTCGCGAAGAACACTTTTCCATCGCCGCCGTACTGCGCTCGCTGCGCCTGATGCTGCAGCGCGGCCCGGGAGATGACCCGCAGCCGTTTTTCGACGCCATGCGGGCGATGCTGTTCTACATCGACGAGGTGCCGGAAAAAGAGCACCACCCCAAGGAAACCGAACTGCTGTTCAAGCCGCTGCTTGCGCGCATGTCGGAGCACTCGCAGGTGCTCGAGCATCTCGAGAGCGATCACGCCAACGGCGAGCGCGCGGTGCGCGAGCTGCAGCACCAGCTGCTGGCCTGGGAGCTGATGGGCGAGGGGCGGCGCGAGGTGTTCGCCAAGAACCTGAACAGCTACATCACCTTCTACCTCGAGCACATGCGGCTGGAGGAAACCGTGATCATTCCCGCTGCGCTGAAGGTCTTCACCACCGACGACTGGGCTGCCATCGATGCCGCATTTGCCAAAAACCGCGACCCGCTGGCCAAGGGCGCAGAGCTGTCACCCGAATACGAGCAGCTGTTTCATCGCATCGTGCGCATCGCGCCGAGCCCGATCGGCCTGGGCGAATCCGAGGGCTGAACCTCGGCTCAACCGCCCCAGCGGCGCAGGACCAGGCTGGCGTTGGTGCCGCCAAAGCCAAAGCTGTTGGACAGCACGGTCGTGAGCTGCGCATCGCGCGTGGCGGTGACCAGCGGCATGCCATCGAGCTCGGGGTCGGGCGTTTCGACATTGACGGAACCGGCGATGAAACCCTTTTGCAGCATCAGCATGCAGTAGATGGCCTCCTGCACGCCGGTGGCGCCCAGCGAATGGCCGGTCAGCGACTTGGTGCTGGAAAACGGCGGCACCTTGTCGCCAAACACGCTGCGCATGGCGCGCACTTCCTGCATGTCACCCACGGGGGTGGAAGTGCCGTGGGTGTTGATGTAATCGATGGGTGCATCCAGGGATTCCATCGCCTGGCGCATGCAGGCAATGGCGCCATCGCCCGAGGGCGCAACCATGTCCTCGCCATCGCTGGTGGCACCAAAACCCGCCACCTCGGCCAGGATGGTGGCGCCGCGTGCCTGCGCGTGCTCCAGGCTTTCGAGCACCACCGCGCCGCCGCCGCCGGCGATGACAAAGCCGTCGCGATTGGCATCGTAGGCACGCGAGGCCTTGTCGGGTGTGGCGTTGTATTTGCTGGACATTGCGCCCATGCCATCGAACAACAGCGCCATGCCCCAGGACAACTCTTCACCACCGCCAGCAAACATCACGTCCTGCATGCCCCATGCGATTTGTTGCGCCGCCGCACCTATGCAATGTGCCGAAGTGGAGCAGGCCGAGGTGATGGAGTAGTTGATGCCCTTGATTTTGAAATTCGTTGCCAGGCAGGCCGATACGGTCGAGCTCATGCAGCGCGTGACCTGGTAGGGGCCGACGCGACGGATGCCCTTGCTGCGCAAAGTGTCGGCCGCCTCGATCTGGTTGGCGGGCGAACCGCCGCCCGAGCCCATGATGAGGCCGGTGCGCGCATGGCTTACCTCCTGCGGTGCCAGACCCGCCTGCGCTATCGCGTCTTGCAGCGCAATCTGCGCATACGCCGCGGCATCGCCCATGAAGCGCAACTGCTTGCGATCGATGCGCGCCTCGATGTCGACATGCGGTACACCCGCCACCTGACTGCGCAAGCCCAGCTCGGTGAACTGGGGCACGGCTTCAATGCCGCTTTTCCCCGCGCGCAGCGACGCCTCCACCGCACCGAGGTCGTTGCCGATGCACGAGACAATGCCCGCGCCGGTGATCACCACGCGCTTTGTGTTCATGCTGCGTCCTTGTCGCCCCCGTCGCGCAGAAACAGACCAACGCGCAGATCGTGGGCAACGTAAATTTCCTTGCCATCGGCCAGCAGGCGCGCATCGCCAATCGCCATGTTCAGCTTGCGCTTGATCACCCGCTTGATGTCGATCTCGTAGGTGGCCAGCTTCACGTCGGGGCCAACCTCGCCGGTGAATTTCACCTCGCCCGCACCCAGCGCGCGGCCACGCCCCGGCAGGCGCAGCCAGGTGAGATAAAAGCCGATGAGCTGCCACATCGCGTCCAGCCCGAGGCAGCCCGGCATGACGGGATCGCCACGAAAATGGCAGTCAAAAAACCAGAGGTCGGGGCGGACGTCCAGTTCCGCCACGATCCTCCCCTGGTTGTGCATGCCACCTTCGTTGTCGATATGCGTGATGCGGTCGAACATCAGCATCGGCGGCAGCGGCAGTCGTCCGGCGTCGGGGCCAAAGAGGCGCCCTTCGCCCGAGGCGATGAGCTGGTCGTAGGAGAAGGATTCGGCCATGGTAATTTTGAGGGGCGTATACGCGGTGCGATGGTCAACCGCCAATTATCTGCGCTTGCATCCGTCTCGCAGAGCCACTAGTGTAGTAGCCCCCCCACCCCAACCATTTCCGTCCCGCGCTCCTTCTGTCAAGCGCATGGCGCCACAACTGGCGCCATGCAACCGGTCTCGCCTGCTATCAGAAATTGTGGCGCAGACCCAAGCCGTAGTTGTTGCCGCCATCCAGACGCAGGTAGGCCGCGTACATGAAGGTGCGCTTGGACAACGCGTATTTGGCCTCCAGGAGCGCATTGGTGTACTTCTTGGGACCCGCGTTGTTCTTGGTGTCGCGTACCAGGTCGGCCGTCAGGGTCCAGGCGTTCATACGCATTTGTCCGCCGATGGAAAGTCCGGCGCGCTTGCCGTGGTTGTCGCTGTACGAGGCCACAAGAGCATAGTTGCCAAAGTTGTAGCGGCCGCCGACGACGTAGCCGGTCTTCTCGGTTTGCTGCTTGTTGACGCCCAGCGAGGCAGTCAACGGCCCCTGGCGGTAGATGACGTTGATGTCCCACTTGGCCTTGCCGCCGTTGTCGTTCTTCAGGATGTAACCGCCAGTTGCCGACAAACCGCTGAAATTGGGCGTGGAGTAGCTGAACTGGTTGCTGTTGCGCGACGCGCCGATGTCTGCATAGGTTTTGCGAACCGGCGAATAGTTGGCCATGCTCGTCAACTCCCAGGCCGAGATCGCAGAAAACGTCGGCGCGAACGTGCGGCCCATGTCGAAAGTGCCCCAGCCACCGGCCAGCCACATGTGCGACTGGCGGCCCCAGAACGTCGGGCCAATGCTCTGCTGCGCACCGTCCTTCAGATTGATGCCCGTCTCCAGTTGGAAACCCGCCTTCAGACCACCGCCCAGGTCTTCGGTCCCGCGCACGCCGACGCGGCTCGGGGTGTTGGCCATCAGGCCACTGCCACTGATCATGCCGAATTTGCCACCGGCCACCTTGCCCATTGCGGCGTCAGCGATGCCATACAGGGTGACGTTGGATTGGGCAAACGCGGCGCTGCCGGTCATGGCTGCGGTCAGAACGGCAAGGGCGCCCAGGGCGTGGCGGTACTGCATCGGATTCTCCAATTGACAAAAAATCATGAAGGGCCATTCTATTGCGGAATAACGAACGCACGCCGTCCACAGCAATCGCCCCGGCGCAGCCTGCAGCCCTGGCGTGGCATTTTTCTCACAGTTGCGCCAGTGCCCGCCGGCGCCAACCCCACCAGGCGGCCAGCGCCGCTGTCAAACCGAGCACCCACAGCGGCGCCAATCCCCAGCGACCGGCCCAGAAGGCATAGAAGGTCGTACTGCCTGTCACGCCTTGCACCGTGGTGTCGAGGACCGCCCGCGTCATGGCAGGCAGTTGCGCGATCACCTGTCCGCGATGATCGATGACGGCCGTCGCACCGGTGTTGGTCGCGCGCACCATCGGCCGCCGGAACTCCAGCGCGCGCATGCGGCTGATGGTCAGGTGCTGCGCGATCGCCACCGTATCGCCAAACCAGCCGATGTTGCTGACATTGACCATGATGGTCGGCGCCTGCGCCGGGTCACGAAAGCGCTGCGCCAGCTCTTCGCCGAAGAGATCTTCGTAACAAATGTTGGGAGCAAGCCGCTCACCCGCCCAGTCAAACGGCGCCTGGCCCACGGCACCGCGATTGAAGTCGCCGAGCGGAATGTGCATGAGTTGGGTGAACCAGCGGAAAAACGGCGGGATAAATTCGCCAAACGGCACCAGATGGTGCTTGTCGTACTCATACGGCGCCTGCCGACCGGCGGCAAAGCCGAGCACGGAATTGGTATAGCCCGTACGCAGACTGCCCAGCGGAATGCCCACGAGCAAGGCCTGCCGGCCTTCGCGGTAGCGCGCCGTCACGCCCTCCAGATAGCCGGGCTCCAGCTCCTGGGGCAGCAGCGCGATCGCGGTCTCAGGCGCCACCACCAGCTGCGCCGTGGCCGAGCGGATCTGCGCGCCATACCAGGCCAGCGCCAGCGGCACACCGCTGCCGGGTTGAAATTTTTCGTCTTGCGGAATATTGCCCTGCAGCAGCGCCAGGCTGATCGGCTTGTGCACGTCAAGGCCCTCATCCCCGGCATGCTGCGCCCACCCGGCCAGCTGCCAGACCAACACCAGGGCCACCGCGCCGCCCCACCAACGCAGCCTGCGCCCGTCCGCTGCTCGCACCTGCGCCAGCAGCGCGGCAAGCCCTGCCGCCACCGCCGTGATGCCATACATCCCCACCGCGGGCGCCAGCCGGGCCAGCGGGCCATCGATCTGCGCATAGCCGCCCGCACCCCAGGGAAAGCCCGTCCACCACTGCCCTCGCGCGAGCTCCGCCAGCAGCCAGAGCAATGCAAAAACAAGAGCTGACAGCTCTTTTTTGGCGGGCGCTACAGCCTGAAAATAGCCAGCAACAATGGCGTAATAGCTGCCAAGAAAGGCCGCCAGACCCAGCACCGCCAGCACCGCCAGCGGCGCCGCCAGGCCGCCATAGGTGTGCATGGAAATGAACAGCCACCAGAACACGCCCGCAAGCCAGGCAGTAGCAAACACCCAGCCGCGCAGCGCTGCGGCGCGCCAGCCCGGCGCCGCGAGCAGCAGATGCACCAGCAGCGCCAGCGATGCGATCTGCAGCCACCACGCGGGCTCGCCGCTACCGGGCCAGGCGATCGATGCCGCCTGCGCCAGCCCGGCCAGCAGCGCCGCCAGCAGCGCCTTCATCCGCCCTGCGCTGCGTCGGCTGCCACGCCCTGGGCGGTGCGCGTGACCTTGAACCAGCGCACCGCGCCGCCCTTGTTGTGCAGCACGGTGAACAACAGGCCGCCCAAGGCCAGCGACTCACCGCGACGCGGCATGTGGCCCAGTTCGTGCGCAATCAGACCCCCGATGGTGTCGAACGCCTCGTCCGGATCGGAGCCTTGGAGCGTGCACTCGAAACTCTCGGCCACGCGCTCGATCGGCGTGTCGCCGCTCACGCGCCAGCTGTCGTCGGCCAGCGCGAAGATGTCGCCCTCGGGCTCGTCTTCGGTATCGAATTCATCCTCGATCTCGCCGACGATCTGCTCGATCACATCCTCAAACGTGACCAGCCCCGCGGTGCGGCCAAATTCATCGACCACGATGGCCATGTGGTTGCGCGTGGCGCGGAACTCGCGCAGCAGCGCCTGCAAATCCTTGTTCTCCGGCACGAAGAGCGCCGGGCGCACCAGCGTGCGCAAGCTGAGATCGGGCGCGCGCTGCAGCTTGAGCAAATCCTTGGCCAGCAGAATGCCGATGATGTTGTCACGTGTGCCCTGCACCACCGGGAAGCGCGAGTGCGCGGTGCGGATGACCTGCATCACCAGGGCTTCGCGGTCGGTGTCGATGTCCAGCACGTCCATGCGCGGCGCGGCCACGAGGATGTCGGCCGCCGTCATCTCGGCCATCTGCAGCACGCGCTCGAGCATGACGCGCGAATCGGTGTGGATGACCGCGTTGTCCTCCGCTTCGGCCAGCGTGGCAATCAGCTCGTCCGTGGTTTCGGGGCGGGGGTGGAGGAATTCCACCAGGCGCTGCAGCAGCGTGCGCTTGTCGTCCTTGTCGGGCGCCTGCGCAGGGTTGGGGTCGGACACGTAGGGCGTGCAAAAGTCGATAGAGGGACAAGGATAGCGGATTGGCCGCCAGACCCCAAGCCGCGCACCCTTGCGCCAGCCACCGCGCTAGACCGGCATCGCCGTGGTGCTCTTGACGGTATCGAGCACAAAACTGGTCTTGCAGTCCTGCACGCTGGGGTGCTTAAGCAGGGTATCCATCACGAAGCGGCTGTAGTGCGCCATGTCGCGCACCACCACGCGCAGCAGGTAGTCCATCTCGCCGGTGAGCGAGGCGCATTCCACCACCTCCGGCCAGCTCTGCACCGCGGCGCGAAACAGATCCATGGGGTTGCGCTTGTGCGTCTCGGTGTTCTTTTCGAGCCGCACGTTGAGATAGGCCGTCAGCCCCAACCCCACCGCCTCGGGACGCACCAGCGCCACGTAGCGGGCGATGGCTCGCACCTCTTCCAGGCGCTTGACCCGGCGCAGCACGGCGCTGGCCGACAGACCCACCTGCTCGCCGATCGATTCATAGGTCTCGCGACCGTCGTCCTGCAGGCGACGCAAGATGGCGCGATCGAGCTTGTCCAGGGCAATCGGCGAATCTGTCATGCTTGTCTTTCGGCATTTGCGGCGCGAACCAGCGGGTTGATGCAATTTTGTTGCGCATTTCGGCTACTGCATTGCAATGTTTGCACAAAAATTGATCGCACACGCGCCTACAGTCAAAGGTTTGCACCTACCAATCAACAGGAGACCTTCATGACTGCCGCCATGCCTGCCAGCACCATCCACGAAACCGCCAGCCGCGAGAACCCCATGGGGCTGATGGGCTTCGAGTTCGTCGAATTCGCCTCACCCACGGCCGGCGTGATCGAGCCGCTGTTCGAAAAGCTGGGATTCAGCCCGGTGGCCAGGCACCGCTCCAAGGACGTGGTGCTGTACCGCCAGGGCGGCATCAACTTCATCCTGAACCGCGAGAAAAACAGCCAGGCCGGCTACTTCGCCGCCGAGCACGGCCCCTCGCCCTGCGGCATGGCGTTTCGCGTGGAAAACGCGCCCTACGCCTACAAGCGCGCGCTGGAGTTGGGCGCACAGCCCATCGAGATTCCCACCGGCCCGATGGAGCTGCGCCTGCCCGCGATCAAGGGCATTGGCGGCGCGCCGCTGTACCTGATCGATCGTTTTCGCGACGGCGAGACGATTTATGACATCGACTTTGAATGGCTGCCAGGCGTCGATCCGCACCCGCGCGGCCACGGCCTCAAGGAAATCGACCACCTGACGCACAACGTCTACCGCGGTCGCATGGGCTTCTGGGCCAAGTACTACGAGCACCTGTTCAACTTCCGCGAAATCCGTTATTTCGACATCCAGGGCGAGTACACGGGCCTGACCAGCAAGGCGATGACCGCGCCCGACGGCAAGATTCGCATCCCGCTCAACGAAGAGGCGCGCCAGGGCGGCGGGCAGATCGAAGAATTTTTGATGCAGTTCAATGGCGAGGGCATCCAGCACATCGCGATGAGCTGCGACAACCTGATCGAGGTGGTGGACCGTCTGCAGATGGCCGGCGTGCCCACGCCGCCCGCGCCCAACCAGGCCTACTACGACATGCTCAAAGATCGCCTGCCAGGCCACGGCCAGCCGGTGGCCGAGCTGCAGTCGCGCGGCATCCTGCTCGATGGCTCCACCGCGGGCGGCCAGCCGCGGCTGCTGCTGCAAATTTTCTCCACGCCCATCATGGGGCCGGTGTTCTTCGAATTCATCCAGCGCAAGGGCGACGAGGGCTTTGGCGAGGGCAACTTCAAGGCGCTGTTCGAATCGATAGAGCGCGACCAAGTGCAGCGCGGCGTGGTCGGCGGCAAGGACGCCTGAGATGGCCGTCCAACCCGTCGTTTACGGAGAAGGCACGCGCCCGCCGCGTGGGGACTACGCCCGCGCCAACGACGATTACACCTGCGCGCAAGACTGGTCCGCCTACACCGGGCAGGACCATGACACCTACCGGCGCCTGTACGAGCGCCAGACCGCGCAATTGCCGGGGCTGGCAAGCCAGGCTTTCATTGATGCGCTGCCACGCCTGGGCGCCAAGGACCGCATCCCGCGCTTCGACGACATCAACGAGCAACTGCACAAGGCCACGCGCTGGGAGCTGGTCGCGGTGCCGGGGCTGATTCCGGAAGAGCCCTTCTTCTCGCTGCTGGCAAACCGCAAGTTCCCGGTCACGGACTGGATCCGCAAGCCCGAGGAATTCGACTACATCGTCGAGCCCGACGTGTTCCACGACCTCTACGGCCATGTACCCATGCTGTTCAACCCGCACATCGCGGACTACATGCAGAACTATGGCGAGGGTGGCCTGAAGGCGGCGCGCCTGGGTTCGTGCGAGATGCTCTCGCGCCTGTACTGGTACACCATCGAATTCGGCCTCATCCGCGAGGCCGGTGGCTTGCGCGCCTATGGCGCCGGCATCCTGAGCTCGGCGGGTGAGCTGCCCTATTCGGTGCAAAGCCCCGAACCACAGCGCCGCCCGCTTGATCTGCTGCGTACCATGCGCACGCGCTACAAGATCGACAGCTACCAGCAGACCTACTTCGTGATCGACAGCTTCGAGCAGCTGTTCGAGATGACGGCGGGCGATTTCACCCCGCTTTACGAGCAGATGCGGGGCATGCCGGAGTTCGCGGCGGACGCCTGCGCCAGCTGACCCTGCTGGCGGCCTGCGGACAGCCGCCTCACAGCGCGGCAAGGTCCTGTGCGCCTTCCGTCTGTTCGAACACCGTGCTGGCCCCCGTGGGCAGCAGCTCGATGACCGCCACCAACCCCGGCACGGCCGCCATCAGCGCCGCCTCCACGGCGGCGCGCTGCGCCGCAGCGTGACCCAGCGTCCAATTCTGCGGCACATGCATGTGCAGCTGCACGAAACTGCGACTGCCGGCACGCCGGGAACCCAGGCCGTCAAACCGCACCGCGCCGTGGCTCGCCTGCGCGAATTGGTCCAGCGCCGCCTGCACCGTGGCCAGCTGCTGCGGCGGCAGTGCCTCGTCCATCAGGCCTTGCGAAGCCTGCCACACCAGCGAGGCACCCTCCTTGAGGATGTTCAGCGCCACCAACAGCGCCACCACCGGATCGAGCCAGTGCCAGCCCGTGGCCCAGGCCAGCAACAGACCCAGCACCACACCGGCGGAGGTCCACACGTCGGTGAACAAATGGCGCGCATCGCCCTCCAGCGCGATGGAGCGGCGCGATCGCGCCGCGTGCAACATGCCCCACGCGAGCAGGCCGTTGAATACCGAGCTCAGGACCGCCAGCCCCAGCCCCCAGGACAGCTGCTCCAGCGGCTGCGGGGACGCCAGCCGCACGATCGCTGCCCAGAAGATCGCCGCTGCCGCGCCAACGATCAGGATGCCCTCGAAACCCGAGGAGAAATACTCGGCCTTGTGGTGCCCGAACGGATGCTCGGCATCGGCCGGGCGCGCAGCGACAGTGACCATCGCCAGGGCAAACATGGCACCCGCGAGGTTCACGAACGACTCCAGCGCATCCGACAGCAGGCTGACCGAGCCGGTGATCCACCATGCCAGCGTCTTGAGCACGATGGTGAGCACGGCAACCACGACAGAGACCTGCAGCCAGCGCCGCGGCGTCATCCGGTCAAGGGCTCTGGGTACGGGCGGCAGCTTTCGCATGACAACACGGAAAGGATGAACCGTATCACGCATTGGGCGGGGCCGGGCGATTGCTGAAAAAGAGTGTTGCGAAGTCCGCTATTGCCCGGCCGCATGCACGTCGTTGGTGCTACAACACAGCCACGGCGCTGCAACTTTGCAGCATGGCCCGACTCCGAAAAGAAGGGCTTGTCACAGGAGGTCTCACATGGACGCCATCAGCAACTTCGCCGCACGCTACGCACGCGAACGTGAAGAGGAGATGTCGATCGACGACTATCTGCAACTGTGCAAGCGCGATCCTGGCGCCTATGCCACGGCTTCCGAGCGCATGCTGGCCGCGATTGGCGAGCCGACGATGGTCGATACGCGCGACGACCCCACGCTCTCGCGCCTGTTTGCCAACAAGGTCATCCGCCGCTACCCGACCTTTGCCGAGTTCTACGGCATGGAAGACGCCATAGAGCAGGTGGTGAGTTTCTTTCGCCACGCGGCGCAGGGGCTGGAAGAGCGCAAGCAGATTCTCTATCTGCTGGGGCCGGTGGGCGGCGGCAAGAGCTCGATCGCCGAGCGCCTGAAGGCGCTGATGCAGAAGGTGCCGTTCTACGCGCTCAAGGGATCGCCGGTCAACGAATCGCCGCTGGGCCTGTTCGACCCGCAGGAAGACGGGCCCATCCTGCAGGAGCAATTCGGCATTCCGCAGCGCTACCTGCAGCGCGTGCTCTCACCCTGGGCCGTCAAACGCCTGGAGGAATTCGGCGGCGACATCCGCAAATTCCGCGTCGTCAAGCGCTACCCCAGCGTGCTCAAGCAGATCGGCATCGCCAAGACCGAGCCGGGCGACGAGAACAACCAGGACATCTCCAGCCTGGTGGGCAAGGTCGACATCCGCCAGCTGGAAAACTTCGCGCAGGACGATACCGACGCCTACAGCTACAGCGGCGGCCTGTGCCTGGCCAACCAAGGCTTGCTCGAATTTGTGGAGATGTTCAAGGCACCCATCAAGGTGCTGCATCCGCTGCTCACGGCCACGCAGGAGGGCAACTACAAGGGCACCGAGGGCTTTGGCGCGATCCCGTTTGACGGCATCGTGCTGGCGCACAGCAACGAGAGCGAGTGGAAGGCGTTTCGCAACAACAAGAACAACGAGGCCTTTCTGGACCGCATCTACATCGTCAAGGTGCCCTACTGCCTGCGCGTTTCCGAAGAGATCAAGATCTACGAAAAACTGATACGAGAATCGTCGCTGGCGCAAGCGGTGTGTGCGCCAGGCACTCTCAAAATGATGGCACAGTTCTCGGTGCTCACGCGCCTGCACGAACCCGAGAATTCCAGTCTTTACAGCAAGATGAAGGTCTACGACGGCCAGAATCTGAAGGACACCGACCCGCGCGCCAAGAGCTACCAGGAGTACCGCGACTACGCCGGGGTGGATGAGGGCATGAGCGGCATTTCCACGCGCTTTGCCTTCAAGATTCTCTCCAAGGTCTTCAACTACGACAGCACCGAGGTGGCGGCCAATCCGGTGCACCTGATGTATGTGCTGGAGCAGCAGATCCAGCGCGAGCAGTTCGCCGGTGACGCGGAGACGAAATACATCGGCTTCATCAAGGAATACCTCTCGCCGCGCTATGCCGAGTTCATCGGCAAGGAAATTCAAACCGCCTACCTGGAGAGCTACAGCGAGTACGGCCAGAACATTTTTGACCGCTACGTGACCTATGCCGACTACTGGATTCAGGACAGCGAGTACCGCGACACCGATACCGGCGAAGTCTTTGACCGCAACGCGCTGAACGCCGAGCTCGAGAAGATCGAAAAGCCCGCGGGCATTGCCAATCCCAAGGATTTCCGAAATGAAATCGTCAACTTCGTGCTGCGCGCGCGCGCCAACAATCAGGGCAAGAACCCGGCTTGGACCAGCTACGAAAAACTGCGTCTGGTGATCGAGAAGAAGATGTTCTCCAATACCGAGGAGCTGCTGCCGGTGATCAGCTTCAACGCCAAGGCCAGCACCGAGGATGCACGCAAACACGAGGATTTCGTCACCCGCATGGTCGCCAAGGGCTACACGCAAAAGCAGGTGCGACTGCTGTGCGAGTGGTACCTCAGGGTGCGCAAAAGCAGTTGACAGCCAGGCGGCAGGGCGAGCGTCATGGCACTTCAGATCATCGACCGCAGGCTCTCCGGCAAGAACAAGTCGGTGGGCAACCGCGAACGCTTCATCCGCCGCTACAAGCAGCAGATCACCGAGGCGGTGCGCCGCGCCGTCTCCACCCGCGGCATTCGCGAGATCGAGCAGGCCGAGAACATCACGATTCCGAAACGGGACATCAGCGAGCCCAGCTTTCACCACGGCCAGGGCGGTGTGCGCGACACCGTGCACCCGGGCAACCGCGAATACGTGACGGGCGACCGCATCGAGCGCCCCGAACGCGGCGGCGGTGGTGGCGGCTCGCAGGCGAGCGACAGCGGCGAAGGACAGGACGATTTCACCTTCACCCTCACGCGCGAAGAGTTCATGCAGCTCTTCTTCGAAGACCTGGCGCTGCCGCGTCTGCTGCGCACGCATATCGCCGAGAACCCGACGTACAAGCTGCGCCGCTCGGGCTACAGCGAGGACGGCACGCCCAACAACCTGGCCATCGTGCGCAGCATGCGCGGCGCGCTGGGCCGGCGCATCGCGCTCACGCGCGGGCCGCAGCGCGAGCTCGACCGGCTCAAGGACGCACTGGCCGTGCTGCTGCTGCAGCCGCTGCATGACGAAGCCGAAGCGGCCGAACTGCGCGAGCGTATCGCGCGGCTGGAGAAACGCATCCGCAAGACGCCGTGGCTGGACCCCATCGACCTGCGTTTTCGCGCGCACCAGAGGGTGCCCGAGCCCTTCAGCCGCGCCGTGATGTTCTGCGTGATGGATGTCTCGGGCTCGATGGACGAGGAGCGCAAGGACCTGGCCAAGCGCTTCTTCATCCTGTTGCACCTGTTTCTCACGCGCCACTACCGGCAGGTGGAGATCGTCTTCATTCGTCACCACACGCAGGCCGCGGAAGTGGATGAACAGGAATTTTTCTATTCGCAGGAGAGTGGCGGCACAGTGGTGAGCAGCGCACTCGTGCTGCTTGAAGAGATCATCCGCGCCCGCTACCCGGCGGGTGACTGGAACATCTACGTCGCGCAGGCAAGCGACGGCGACAACTTCAGCAACGACAGCGGCAACTGCCGCACGCTGCTGGAAGACAAGATCCTGCCGCTGGTGCGTTACTACGCTTACCTGCAGGTAGCTGAGGAAGAGCAGAACCTCTGGCAGGAATACAGCCAGCTGCTCATCACCCACCCGGAATTCGCGATGCGCAAGGTAGCGCAGGCGAGCGAGATCTATCCGGTCTTTCGCGAGCTGTTTCGCAAGGAAGGGGTACAGGCATGAGCACGCCAATGGCCTTTCCGCCACCTGAGCATCCGTCGCAAATGCCGACGCACTACCCGGTGCTCGAACGGCGCCACGGCGACAACGCCTGGAAGCTGCCTACCACCGGCGAGCGGCGCCATCCTCTGGTTCCCGACACCCCGCTGCCGATGGCACAGCGCCCCGACGCGCCGCTGCCCGACCCGAGTGACTGGACGTTCGAGCTGATCGAACGCTACCACGCCGCGATCGCCGCCACCGCCGAGCGCTTCGGCCTCGATACCTACCCCAACCAGCTCGAAATCATCAGTGCCGAACAGATGATGGACGCCTACGCCAGCGTCGGCATGCCGGTGAACTACCG
Source organism: Comamonas sp. SCN 65-56 (assembly GCF_001724135.1). Taxonomy (GTDB): domain Bacteria; phylum Pseudomonadota; class Gammaproteobacteria; order Burkholderiales; family Burkholderiaceae_C; genus Comamonas_C. The sequence goes on from NZ_MEDS01000025.1 coordinate 441,694, forward strand.
CCACTGGAGCTACGGCAAGGAGTTTCTGGCGACCGAGCGGCGCTACCGGCGCGGGCACATGGGCCTGGCCTATGAGATCGTCATCAACTCCAACCCCTGCATTGCCTACCTGATGGAAGAAAACACCACCGCGATGCAGGCGCTGGTGATCGCCCACGCGGCCTATGGGCACAACAGCTTCTTCAAGGGCAACTATCTGTTTCGCATGTGGACCGATGCGGGTTCGATCATCGACTACCTGGTCTACGCGCGCGACTACGTCGCGCAATGTGAAGAGCGCTACGGCTACGAGGCGGTGGAAGCTTTGCTCGATTCCTGCCACGCGCTGTCCACGGTGGGCGTGGACCGCTACCAGCGGCCCTCGCGCAAGTCGCTGGCGCGCGAGCAGGCCGAGCAGCGCGAGCGCCAGGAGCATGCGCAGCAGCAAGTCAACGAGCTCTGGCGCACCCTGCCCGCCGCGCCCGAGAAAGAAGCGCAGCAGGCGCAGCAGGAGCGCTTTCCGAGCGAGCCGCAGGAAAACATTCTCTATTTCATCGAAAAGCACGCGCCGCTGCTCGAGCCCTGGCAGCGCGAGGTGATCCGCATCGTGCGCAAGATCGCACAATACTTCTACCCGCAGCGCCAGACCCAGGTCATGAACGAAGGCTGGGCCACCTTCTGGCACTACACGCTGATGAACCAGCTCTACGACGATGGCTGGCTGACCGACGCGGTGATGCTGGAATGGCTTTCGTCACACACCAATGTGGTCTATCAACCGCCGGTCGGCCACCCCGCGTACAGCGGCATCAACCCCTACGCCCTGGGCTTTGCGATGTACCGCGACATCCGGCGCATCTGCGAGCAGCCCACCGAGGAAGACGGCCGCTGGTTCCCCGAGCTGGCGGGCACGCCCTGGCTGCCGGCGCTGCACCACGCCATGCGCAACTTCAAGGACGAGAGCTTCATCGGCCAGTACCTGAGCCCGCACCTGATGCGCGAGATGCGCCTCTTTGCCATCCACGACGATGCCCGGGAAAAGGAACTGCTGGTGAGCGCCATCCACGACGAGGATGGCTACCGCCTGCTTCGCCAGGCGCTCTCACGCCAGTACGACATCGGCATGCGCGAACCCAACATCCAGGTCTGGAACGTGGACCGCCGCGGCGACCGCACGCTGACCCTGCGCCACACCCAGGTGCAGGGCAGGCCGCTGGCCGACGATACGCTGGAGGTGCTCAAGCACGTGGCGCGGCTGTGGGGGTTTGGCGTGCGGATAGAAAGCGCGGATGCGGATGGAAAAAATCCGGTGGTGCTGCACTCATTGCCGGGTGCCGCCTGAACTCTTCCAGCCCGGGATGATCACTTCTTTGAAAAAGCGCTGGTCAAGCAGCAACCACACCAGCACCGGCCCCAGGGTAGGTACAACCAACACCCCCAGTTGAAAGCAATAGGCAATTGCATCCAGCTGCCAGGGAGCAACGGCCAGCATTTTTTGATCGAACTGGGCTGCTCGCACCATGCCAATCAGAAACAGCATGACCAGACTGAAAGTCTGCAATGGCAGCAGCAGCAGATAACCAAGCATCGCACGCCAATGTCTTCCTGGCGCGCGGTGCGTTATCCAGGCGGCGAGCAAAAGCCCGAGAAAGATCGGCAATCCATAGGCATAGCGCTTCGGGTCGGCATTGAAGGTAGGCCGCGCGCGCTGCCCGCCAGAGTTGGGGCGCACCACCTCGTGGGCGAACTCTACCGAGAGGCGCCCGACGTCCCGTCGCATTGTTCCGGTCCACTGTGGCGCACCGTGCTTCAAGACCTCTTCAGTCAGCATGGCGACCGGGTAGGAAAGCCAGGGCGCCGCCTTGGTCCACGCCACCATCAGTACTACGACGCAGACAGTGGCCACGAATGCAAAACGCAACACCACAGCGTTGCGCCACGCCGCGGACAGGCGCTGTATGCCCATCAACCGTGCACCACCTCGGGAGCCGGAGCATGGTCTGGGGCCGTTTGCGTGCCCCCACTGACGCGCCGCACCCAAAAGAGCCACACCACGAGTACGTCCAGCATGATCAGGCCCTGCCAAAGGAAACGGTGTGCGAAATCAAACGCCGTCGCATCCCATTGGCCCAGGTAATACAGGCTGATGACGCGCACCACGTTGAGCGCCTGCACCGCCACGCAGCCAAGGATCAACCCCTTGATTTTTTGCCGCCACGAAGCCGGGAACGCCAGTACTGCTGCGCACAGCACGATGCAGGCCTCTATGCCATTGCAACCAGGCTCGATAGAGACGCCAAAGCCCGTCGTGGTGTTCCAAAGTACCTTGCCTTGGGCTGCGGCGGTGGCATCAAACCAGGTGACCAAGCCAGCGCTGATTTGCGCCAGCAGCTTGGTCCACGGTAAAACGGCATGGTCCTGCACCCAATGCAACAGGTTGATGCCGAACAGAGAGAGCTGGATACCGAGAAACAGCAGAAAGAACCGGAACATGCGCGTATTCTTACCGATGCCCACACACAACGGACGCGCGCGACGGATTCCGCCGCGCAATGCCACCCCTACACCAGCAGCGCATTCACCCGCTTGACATACGCCGCCGGGTCTTCCGGCAGCCCGCCCTCGGCCAGCAATGCCTGGTCGAACAGGATATTGGCCAAGTCGTTGAAATGCACGCTGCCGTCCAGCTTCTTGACCAGCGGGTGCTCGGGGTTCACTTCCAGCACAGGCTTCACATCCGGCGCATTTTGACCCGCCTGCTTCAGAAGCCGTGCCAATTGGCCACTCATGTCGCCTTCCTTCACGACGAGACAGGCCGGTGAATCGACGAGACGCGTAGTCACGCGCACGTCCTCGGCCTTGTCCTTGAGCGCCTCCTTGAGCTTGGCGAGCAGCGGTTTGAAGGCCTCGGCGGCTTCCTCTGCCGCCTTCTTTTCGGCCTCGTCCTGCAGCTTGCCCAGATCGACCGCGCCCTTGGCGACCGACTGCAGCGGCGTGCCGTCGAAATCCTGCAGGTAGCCCAGCGCCCATTCATCGACGCGATCGGCCATGAGCAGCACTTCGATCCCTTTCTTCTTGAAGACTTCAAGTTGTGGGCTGTTCTTGGCGGCGGCGAGCGTGTCGGCGGTGATGTAGTAGATGGCCTCCTGGCCTTCCTTCATGCGCGCCTTGTAGTCGGAAAACGAGACGCCCTCGTGCGTGGTCGAGGCAAAGCGCAGCAACTTGGCAATGCGTTCACGGTTGGCGAAGTCCTCGCCCAGGCCTTCCTTGAGCACGGCGCCGAACTCAGCGTAAAACCGGCTGTACTTGCCTTCCTTGGCCTTGTCTTCGTCGCTGACGACATCCGTCACGCCGTCCTTGGCTTCACCGGCTTCGTGTTTGTCGTTCTTCGCCAGGTCTTCGAGCATGGAGAGCACGCGCTTGACACTGCCGTCGCGGATCAGGCGCACGTCGCGGCTTTCCTGCAACAGCTCGCGCGAGACGTTCAGCGGCAGGTCGCTCGAATCGATCACGCCCTTGACGAAGCGCAGGTAGCCGGGCATCAGCGCCTCGGCGTCGTCCATGATGAAGACGCGCTTCACGTACAGCTTGATGCCCGCGTGCTTGTCGCGCTGGTACAAGTCAAACGGCGCCTTGGCGGGGATGTACAAGAGCTGCGTGTATTCGGTATTGCCCTCGACGCGGTTGTGCGCCCAGGTCAGGGGCTTTTCGAAGTCGTGCGAGATGGCTTTGTAGAACTCTTCGTACTCTTCGGTGCTGATGTCCTTCTTGGCTCGGGCCCAGAGCGCGTTGGCCTTGTTGATGGTCTCCCACTCGCCGGTCTTGACCATGCTGCCGGGCTCGCCCTCTTTCTCGCCCTCTTTCCATTCCTCTTTTTCCATCAGGATGGGCAGGCTGATGTGGTCGGAATATTTGCCGATCACGCTCTTGAGCTTCCAGGCGTTGAGGTACTCATCCGCGTCAGCGCGCAGGTGCAGGATGACGGCGCTGCCGCGCTCAGGCCGGGTGATGGTCTCGACGTCGAAGTCGCCCGCGCCGCCGCTCACCCAGCGCACGCCTTCCTCGGGCTTGAGGCCGGCGCGGCGGCTTTCCACCGTGATCTTGTCGGCGACGATGAAGCCCGAGTAAAAGCCCACGCCAAACTGACCGATGAGCTGGCCTTGCTCGGTGGCGTCGGCCTTTTGCTCGGTACTGAGGCGGCTCAGGAAGTCGCGCGTGCCGCTTTTGGCAATGGTGCCCAGATTGTCGATGGCTTCCTGCGCGCTCATGCCGATGCCATTGTCCTGGATCGTGATGGTGCGTTTTTCCTTGTCGAACGACACGCGCACTTCCAGATTGGGCGCATCCTCGTACAGCGCGGCGTTGTTCAGCGCTTCAAAGCGCAGCTTGTCGCAGGCGTCCGACGCGTTGGAAACCAGTTCGCGCAGGAAGATTTCCTTGTTGGAATACAGCGAATGCGTGACCAGGTGCAGCAGTTGCGCAACTTCGGCCTGGAAGGAATGGTGTTGTTTGCTCATGGATGACAGGGTTGGATAGACCAGAAAATGCCCGGCGCACGGCAAAGCGGCGATCAAGCGGACACGGCGAATGGCAGATAGGGGCGCTTGGCGCGATTTCAACGCCGAGGTGCAGCGTGGCTGCGCTCTGTCAAAAATATATCAAAATAATAGCTTATAGCGCTTGCTGTACATGCGCCAAAGCCATATTTTTGGCTGAATATCGCCCTGACTCACGCACACTTTCAGCGCAGCCAGCCTTGTGTCCGCCCCGGCCGCGTCGCTTCTCAGCGGCTGTGTGACGGTTGCAACGCGCTCTCGCCGCTTCCACGTGCGGGCGGCTGCCACGGCGCGCGCAGCGCCTGCACATCGAGCACCCGCAAGCCCCCGTACTCCACGCGGATCGCGCCCCGCGCCTGCAGCTGCGCCAGCGCCTCGTTGACGCGCTGGCGCGACAGACCTACCAGGTAGGCCAGCTCCTGCTGCGTGATGCGCAGGAGTTTGCCCACACCGGGGTAGAGCACCGGGTTGAACAGCGCCGCCAGGCTCAGCGCCACGCGTGCCTCCGGGTTGTGTAGCCGGTCGGTCTCGCGCGCGGCAATGAACTGGCCCACGCGCTCGTTGAGCTGATCCATGATGAATCGGTTGAAGCCGATCGAATGGTCAAGCAGCCAGTGAAAGGTGGCTATCGGCAGGCCCGCCACCAGGCTCTTGCGCAGCGCCTGAATGTTGTAGCGGTAGGGCTCGCGCTTGAGCACCGTGCCTTCACCGAACCAGCCGCCCGGCGGCACGCCGATGATGGTGACTGCATCGCCCTGGGCGCTGTCTATGGTCATCTTGAGCAGGCCATCGATGACGCCGAACCAGTAGGTCACGGGTCGGCCCGTGCGGCAAACATAGTCGCCGGGTATGGCCACGCCGACCACGATGCCGGCAATGGCGCGCTCTCGATGCTCTGGCTCCAGCACCCCCACCCAGGGGATATCAGCCAACTCATGTGCCAACGGCGGGCGCCGGCGCCGGTAGATCGGTGATTCACACGCCACGTCCGCTCACTCCGACGTCAGCGCGACGCGGTAGCCGCGAAACGCCCAGATGGTGCGCCCTGGCTCCACGCGTTCGAGCACCAGGCCCGGAATCGCACTCTCGCCTTCATGCAGCACCTGGCCGTTGACGATGGCCATACGCAGCTTGGCGTTGGTGGAATAGGTGATGCCTGCCAGATGCAGCCTGGGCAGCTCGGCGCGCACGGAGGCCGGCAGATCCGCCGGCGCGAACACCGGGCCCGATGCCTGCGTCTTGGCAGGCGCAGGCGTGGCCTTGGCAGCCGGCTTTTGGGCAGGTGCCTCCGAATGCCTTGCCTTGGCCGGCGCAGCCTTCTCCGGTGCCTGCGCCCGCTTGTGGGCCGTCGAGGACGGCTGCGGCGCGCGCTCTGCGGCACGCGGCGGCTCTTTCTTCTGCACCGTCTGCGCCGGCATCTCGGGCGGCGCGGCGGCCACAGCCACCGCCGCAGTGGTCACCGGTGTGGGCGCGATGGCTGCGAGCCGCTGCGGCTGCGGCCGCTGCAACCACCAGAGCGCGGCGGCAATCGCAGCGGCGCAGGCCAGCCCCGCTGTGCCCCACAGCCAGCGCGCCGCATGCGGACTGCCGGATGGCGCAGGCGCAGGTGCACCCGCCAACACCGACGCAGGGCCATGCAAGGTTGGCACCTTGCCACGGTTGCGCTCCTGCTCGGCACGGCGCAAGGCTTCGAGAATGGTGGACATGGGGAATCAACGCTCCTTGGCGGCGCCGGCTGGTGCCTTTGCAGGCGCTTGTGCCACACCAGAGCCCGGACTGGACACCGCGCCTTGCATCCGCACCAAGGCCCCGGACCAATACGCGGGGAAGGCCAGCAACGCAGCCACGACAGCCGCCCCCGCGATCGCGCCCAGCAAAGCCGCCAGCCAGCGGCTGCGCCCAACGGAGCGTGCCGGCGCATGAGAAAACACTTCGTGTGCCACGCGGGTGACCAGGGCTGCATCCACCGTGCGTTGCCCGGTTGCATAGGCGGCCAACAGCGCGCGGTCACACAACAGATTGATGCGCCGGGGAATCCCGCCGGAGAGCTGGTGCACGCGTGCCAGCGCCCGCTGCGCAAACGGCGTCGGCCCCTTGCAGCCCGCCACGGCCATGCGGTGAGCGATGTACTGCGCCGTTTCCCCGCGCGTGAGCGCGCCGAGGTGGTAGCGCGCAATCACGCGCTGGGCCAGTTGCGTCAATTGCGGCTGCGCCACCAGCTCGCGCAGCTCGGGTTGGCCGATCAGGACGATCTGCAGCAGCTTTTTTTCGTCGGTCTCAAGGTTGGTCAGCAGGCGCAACTGCTCCAGCACGTCACCCGAAAGGCTTTGTGCCTCGTCGATGATGAGCACGGCGTTCTTGCCCGCGGCATGCTGGGCGAGCAGCCAGGCATTCAGGGGGTCGACGCATTCCTTGATGCTGGGCCGCGCCGGATCGCTCGCCGGGTGGGCGATGCCAAACTCGTCGCAGATGGTGGCCAGCAATTCCTGCGCGCTGAGCTTGGGATTGAAGATGTAGGCCGCCGTGCAGTTGGGCGGCATCTGCTGCAGGAAACAGCGGCAGACCGTGGTCTTGCCCGTCCCCACCTCCCCCGTGAGCAGCACGAAACCACCGCCGCCATCAAGCCCGTAGAGCAGATGCGCCAGTGCCTCCCGGTGGCGCTCGCTCAGAAAGAGATAGCGCGGATCGGGGGCAATCGAGAAGGGCGGGTGCTCAAGGCCGAAGTAGGCGGCGTACATGGCAGGAGGATAGCGGGCGACCACTGGGCCAACGTTCAAGGGTTTCCCCCAATAATGGAAAACCCTTAAATTGTCGTTGAAAAGACAAAATTACGTCAAACCATGGCGCACGATGCCTGATCGTTCACAGGAACGCACTCCCCCACCGGAATGACCAGCACCTTCCCCCACCTGCTGCTGCAGCAAGCACAAGAGCGCCCGGGAGCGCCTGCGCTGCGCGAGAAGGCGTACGGCATCTGGCAGATCTGGAGCTGGCAAGAGGCCGCCGACGACATGCGTCGCATGGCCTGCGGCCTGGCGGCGCTGGGTCTGCGCCGCGGTGAGAACCTGGCCTTTGTCAGCGGCAACCGCCCGTACTGCTATCTTGGATTTGCCGCCGTACAAAGCCTGGGGGCGGTGCCTATCCCGCTCTACCAGGATGCGGTCGCGGCCGAGATGAGCTTTGTGCTGCAGGATGCCGAAATCCGCTTTGCCTACGCCGAAGACCAGGAGCAGGTGGACAAGCTGCTGGAGATCCGCGAGGGCCATCCGCAGCTGGAAGTCATCATTTACGAAGACCCGCGCGGTCTGCGCCACTACACCCAGCCCGGGTTGATCAGCATGGAGCAATTGCTGGCCAAGGGCCGCGACTGGGATGCGGCGCACCCGGGCCAGTGGCAGGCCGGGCTGGCACGGCTCACACCCCAGGACACCTCGATCATTCTCTACACCTCGGGCACGACGGGCCGTCCCAAGGGCGTGTGCCTTTCGCACGAGGGTTTCGTGATCGCGGCTCGGGGCGGGCAGGAAGTGGACCAGCTCACGCCCCTGGAAAACGTGGTCTCCTACCTGCCGCCCGCCTGGGCCGGGGATCATCTTTTCTCGTTCGCGCAGTGGATTGCCGTGGGTTTCACCATCAACTGCCCCGAGGACGCGAGCACGGTGGCGATCGACCTGCGCGAGATCGGACCGACGTATTACTTCGCGCCACCGCGCATCTTCGAAGGTTTGCTGACCTCGGTCTCTATCCGCATGGAGGACGCGGCCCGCCCCAAGCGCTGGCTGTTCGAGCGCTGCATGCAACTAGCCAAGCGCGTGGGCGCCGACATCCTGGACGGCAAGCCGGTGGACGCACTCGATCGCCTCAAATACCGCGCGGCCGATCTGTTGATCTACGGGCCGTTGCGCAACGTCATGGGCCTCTCGCGCATCCGCGTCGCCTACACCGCAGGCGCGGCCATCGGGCCCGATCTGTTTCGCTTCTTTCGCTCGATCGGCGTCAACTTGAAGCAGCTCTACGGCTCGACCGAGACCTCGGCTTACGTCTGCATCCAGCGCGACGGGCAGGTGGAGCTGGCCGCCGTGGGCCAGCCCGCACCGGGCGTTGAGGTGCGCATTGCCGATAGCGGCGAGGTGCTGGTGAAAAGCGCCGCGCTGCTCAAGGAGTACTACAAGCGCCCGGACGCGACCGCCGAGGTGCTGGACGGCGAGGGCTGGTTTCACACCGGCGACGCCGGCCTGATCGACGCCGCCGGGCAGCTACGCATCATCGACCGCGCCAAGGACGTGGGCAAGCTCAAGGGCGGCGCGATGTTCGCGCCCAACTATATCGAGAACAAGCTCAAGTTCTATCCGCAGATCAAGGAGGCGGTGTGCTTTGGCCACGACCGCGATGAGGTCTGCGCCTTCGTCAACATCGACTTTGACGCGGTGGGCAACTGGGCCGAACGCCGCGGGCTGCCCTACGCTGGTTATGTGGACCTGGCGGGCAAACCCGAGGTGCTTGAGATGATGCGTGAATGCATGGCGCAGGTGAACGCCGACCTCGCCGCCGAAGAAGGCATGGCCGCGACGCAGGTGGCGCGCTTTCTGGTGCTGCACAAGGAGCTCGATCCGGACGATGACGAGCTCACGCGCACGCGCAAGGTGCGCCGCAATTTCATCGCCGAGAAATACGCGGTGCTGATCGATGCGCTGTACGCGGGCCGCAGCGAGCAGTTCATCGAGACCAAGGTCAAGTTCGAGGACGGGCGCAGCGGCACGGTATCTGCCACGCTCAAGATTCTGGATGCCACGCGCCACCCTGCGGCGAGGAAGGCCGCATGACCTCAATTGCTACGCCAACCATAGCTGTCAGCGCACAACAGACGGGCGCCACAGGCAAAAATGGCTCAAGAACTATAGGCGACGTGATTCTGGAGGTCAAGCACATCAGCCTGCGCTTTGGCGGCGTGCGCGCGCTCACCGACATCAGCTTCGACGTGCGCGAGCACGAGGTGCGCGCCATCATCGGCCCCAACGGCGCGGGCAAGAGCTCAATGCTCAACTGCATCAACGGCGTCTACACGCCGCAGGAGGGCGCCATCACCTTTCGCGGGCGCACCTTCAGCCACATGAACAGCCGCCAGGTGGCGGAGATGGGCGTGGCGCGCACCTTCCAGAACCTCGCGCTCTTCAAGGGCATGAGCGTGCTGGACAACATCATGAGCGGGCGCAACCTCAAGATCAAAAGCAACCTGTTCCTGCAGGCGCTGCGCATCGGCCCGGCTGAACGCGAAGAGGTGCATCACCGCGAATTCGTCGAGCACATCATCGACTTCCTCGAAATCCAGGCGCACCGCAAGACGCCGGTGGGCCAACTGCCCTACGGCCTGCAAAAGCGCGTCGATCTGGGCCGGGCGCTGGCGATGGAGCCGCAGGTGCTGCTGCTCGATGAACCGATGGCGGGCATGAACGTCGAGGAAAAGCAGGACATGAGCCGCTTCATCCTGGACGTGAACGACGAGTTCGGCACCACCATCGTGCTGATCGAGCACGACATGGGCGTGGTGATGGATATCTCCGATCGCGTGGTGGTGCTGGACTACGGCAAGAAGATAGGCGACGGCACGCCGGACGAGGTGCGCGCCAACGAAGACGTGATCCGCGCCTACCTGGGCGCGGCAGCGTGAAGAGGTTGAGCGTTCGGCGTTGAGCGAGGCAAACTGGAGACAACGATGGCATTCATGAAACAACGATGCACGGCACGGCCCCCACGCCCAACGCCGAACACCCAACGCTGAACCGAATCCAGACATGGGCTTTTTTCTCGAAACCCTGATCAGCGGCTTGATGACCGGCATGCTCTACGCGCTCGTCGCGCTGGGCTTCGTGCTGATCTTCAAGGCCTCGAGCGTGTTCAACTTCGCGCAGGGCGTGATGGTGCTGTTCGCGGCGCTGGCGATGGCACGCCTGGCCGAGTGGATACCACAGTGGACGGGCATCGAGAGCAAGGTGCTGGCCAACGTGCTCGCCTTCATCGGTGCGGCGCTGCTGATGTTTCTTGTCGCCTGGCTGATCGAGCGCCTGGCGCTGCGCCACCTGGTGAACCAGTCCGAGACCACGCTCTTGATGGCGACGCTGGGCATCGCCTACTTCCTCGAAGGCGTCGGCCAGACGGTGTTTGGCGGCGACATCTACAAGATCGACATCGGCATGCCCAAGGACCCGATGTTCATTCTGGGCAACCTCTTTGACGGTGGCCTGCTGGTCGACCCCGAAGACCTGATTGCCGCCGCCATTGCCGCCACGCTGGTTGCCGCCCTGGCGCTGTTCTTTCAAAAGACGACCACCGGGCGCGCGCTGCGCGCGGTGGCCGACGACCACCAGGCGGCGCAGTCGGTGGGCATTCCGCTGTCGCGCATCTGGGTCATCGTCTGGTGCGTGGCGGGCGTGGCGGCACTGGTAGCGGGCATGGTCTGGGGCAGCAAGCTCGGCGTGCAGTTCTCGCTTTCCACGCTGGCGCTGCGCGCGCTGCCGGTGGTGATTCTGGGGGGGCTTACGTCGGTGCCCGGCGCCATCGTCGGCGGACTCATCATCGGCGCAAGCGAGAAGCTCTCCGAGGTCTTCCTCGGGCCGTTTGTCGGCGGCGGCATCGAGATCTGGTTCGCCTACGTGCTCGCCCTCGTGTTCCTGCTGTTTCGCCCGCAGGGCCTGTTCGGGGAGAAGATCATTGATCGGGTGTGAAGAAGAAGTTCAGCGTTGGGCGTTCAGCGTTCAGCGTGCAATCTCGTCAACGCCCCGCCTGTTCACACGCTCAACGCTCATCGCTTAACGCTCAACCACAAGATGTTCTACCGCGAAAACGGCCAATTCAAGACCAGCTACCGCGCTGACCAGCAGATCTTTCCCATCCTGCAGGACCGCGTGGCAGTGCTCGCCGTCGTGGTGTTCGCCTTCGCCGTCGTGCCCTTTATCGCCAGCGAATACCTGTTCGCCGCCATCCTGATTCCCTTCGTCATCATGTCGCTGGCGGCGCTCGGACTCAACATCCTGGTGGGCTACTGCGGCCAGATTTCACTCGGCGGCGCAGCCTTCATGGCGGTGGGGGCCTACGGCGCGTACAACTTCATCATGCGGGTGCCGGGCATGCCGCTGGTGCCGGCCATGCTGCTGGGCGGCGCGTGTGCGGCGGCGTTTGGCGTGGCGTTCGGCCTGCCCAGCCTGCGCATCAAGGGCCTGTACCTGGCGGTGGCGACGCTGGCGGCACAGTTTTTCGCCGACTGGCTGTTCCTGCGCGTGCGCTGGTTCACGCTGGACAGCGCCTCGGGCGCGGTGGCAATGTCCAATCTTTCGATCATGGGCATCCCGCTGGAATCGAGCCCGGCCAAATACCTGTTCTGCCTGACGGTGCTGGCGCTGCTGGCGCTGGCCAGCAAGAACCTGGTGCGCGGCGCCATCGGGCGCGAGTGGATGGCGATCCGCGACATGGACGTGGCCGCCGCGGTGATCGGCATCCGCCCGATGTACGCCAAGCTCACGGCGTTTGCCGTGAGCAGTTTCATTCTGGGCGTGGCCGGCGTGCTCTGGGGCTTTTTCTACCTGGGTTCGTGGGAGCCGGCGGCGTTCTCGCTCGACGTCTCGCTCAAGCTGCTGTTCATGATCATCATCGGCGGCCTGGGCTCGATCATGGGCAGCCTGTTCGGCGCGGCCTTCATCATCATCCTGCCCATCGTGCTCACGCGCCTGCTGCCCTGGCTGGCGTCTATCTTCCACGTGGAGATCACCACCACCGCTGCAACGCACGCGGAGTTCATCATCTTCGGCATGCTGATCGTCTGGTTCCTCATCGTCGAGCCGCATGGCCTGGCGCGGCTGTGGTCCACGGGCAAGCAGAAAATGCGGTTATGGCCGTTCCCGCATTGACACCAATTCCCGGCCTTTTCCCTTCACCCTCGCTCATTCCCAAGGAGACTGACATGCACCATACGAGGATTCTTACCAAGCTGGCAGGCACGCTGCTGGCGGCGGCCGGCATTGCCCTCACCGGCGCGCCGGTGCTGGCGCAGGGCGTGTCGCAGTACATGCCGCTGGTGACCTACCGCACCGGCCCCTACGGACCGAGCGGCACGCCCGCAGCCAACGGCCTGGACGATTACTACAAGCTCATCAATGCGCGCGGGGGCATCAACGGCGTCAAGCTCGACTACGAAGAATGCGAAACCGGCTATGACACCGCCAAGACGGTCGAGTGCTACGAACGCATGAAAACCAAGAACGGCGGTGCGGTGGTGTTCCAGCCCTGGTCCACCGGTGCCACCTTCGCGATCACCGAGAAGGCCGATACCGACAAGATCCCGCTGCTCATCCTCGGCTACGGGCGCGGCGATTCGGCCAACGGCAAGGTGTTCAACTGGGTCTTCCCGGTCGGCGGCAACTACGAGGTGGGCGACGACGTGATCCTGCAAGCCATCGGCAAACGCGAGGGCGGCATGGACAAGCTCAAGGGCAAGAAAATTGCCCTCGTCTACCACGACAGCCCCTACGGCAAGGAAACGATTCCGCTGATCAAGGTGCGCGCGCAAAAACACGGCTTCAACCTGATCGAGCTGCCTGTGACGCCGCCAGGTCTGGAACAGAAGGCCACCTGGCTGCAGGTGCGTCGCGACAAGCCAGACTACATCATCCTGCGCGGCTACGGCGTGATGACGCCCACGGCGCTCAAGGAGGCGCAGGGCGTAGGCTTCGCACGCGACCGCATGTACGGCTCCTGGTGGGCCGGCGCCGAGACCGACGTGAAGGACGTGGCCGACGGTGCCAAGGGCTACAACGCGGTGGTGCTGCAAAGCACCGCCAACCGCGACGCCAAGGTGATCAAGGACATCCTCTCCGAGCTCTACGCCAAGGGGCAGGGCACGGCCAGCAACAAGAGCGAGGTGGGCGACGTGCTCTACGTACGCGGTCTGCTGGCGGCGCTGTTCTCGTCGGAAGCCATCCGCACCGCGCAGGAGCACTTCAACAAGAAGGGCCAGCGCGTGACCGGTGAGGAAGTGCGCTGGGCGCTGGAGAACCTGGACATCACGCAGGCGCGCATCGACGAGCTCGGTTTCAACGGCATTCTGCTGCCGATCAAGACCAGCTGCGCCGACCACATGGGCTCGTACAAGGCGCGCATCTCCACCTGGGACGGCAAGGAGTGGAAGCTCTCCAGTGACTGGATCGAAGCCGACCGCGGGATCGTCGACGGCGTGGACAACGAGTCCTCGGCCAAGTACGCGGCCGAGCACAAGATCACGCCCCGCACCTGCCAGTGAGCACCGGCGCCCCGCCCGTGGCCCGGTGCCGCGGCGGGCGGCCGGCCTCGCCAGAAGCACGCACCATGCCTGAAACCCCCACCCTGCTCGACGTCAACGGCATCGAGGTCATCTACAACCACGTGATCCTGGTGCTCAAGGGCGTCTCGCTCACCGTGCCCGCGGGCGCCATCGTCGCCATCCTCGGCGGCAACGGCGCGGGCAAGACGACCACGCTGCGCGCCGTCTCCAACCTGCTCAAGGGCGAGCGCGGGGAGGTCACCAAGGGCAGCATCGAATACCAGGGCGCGCGCATCGAAAACCTCACCCCGTCCGAGCTGGTCAAGCGCGGCGTAGTGCAGGTGATGGAGGGGCGCCACTGCTTCGCCCACCTGACGATCGAAGAGAACCTGCTGACCGGCGCCTACACGCGCACCAGCCGCGCCGAGATCGCGGCCAGCCTGGAGAAGGTCTACGCCTACTTTCCGCGCCTGAAAGAGCGGCGCAAGAGCCAGGCGGCCTACACCTCGGGCGGCGAGCAGCAGATGTGCGCGATCGGGCGCGCGATCATGAGTAGCCCGACGCTGGTGCTGCTCGATGAGCCCTCGATGGGCCTGGCGCCCCAGCTCGTCGAGGAAGTCTTCAACATCGTGCGCGACCTCAACACCAAGGAAGGCACGACCTTCCTGCTGGCCGAACAGAACACCCACATGGCGCTGAAATACGCCAGCTACGGCTACATCATGGAAAGCGGTCGCGTGGTGATGGATGGCTCGGCGAGCGAGCTGGCGAGCAACGAGGACGTCAAGGAGTTCTATCTCGGCGTGGGCGGCGCCGAGCGCAAGAGCTTTCGCGACGTCAAGAGCTACAAGCGGCGCAAACGCTGGCTTGCATGAATCATTTCAATAGCTGCAAACGCTTATACAGCAAGGGTTTACAGCCAGTTTGACCTCAAACAACCAATGGAAAGACCCGCGCCATGACCGAGTTTTACGACGCGCTCGAAACCCGCTCGCAGGATGAGCGCGAAGCCGCACACATGGCCGCGCTGGCACGGCAGGTGGCGCACGCGCAGCAGCATTCAAGCGCCTTCGCACAAATCCTGCAGGGGGTCGACGCCAGAGCCGTCACCAGTCGCGCCGCCCTGGCCCATCTGCCCGTCACGCGCAAATCCGAACTGCATCAACGCCAGCACACCGCCCGCGCCGCCGGCGCCGACGCCTTCGGCGGTTTTGCCGCGCACGGCTGGGGCGAGCACATGCCGCGCGTCTTCGCCAGCCCCGGCCCGATCTACGAACCCGAAGGCACGGCGCGCGACTACTGGCGCATGGCCCGCGCCCTCTTCGCGGCCGGCTTTCGCCGCGGCGAGCTCGTGCACAACTGCTTTTCCTACCACTTCGTGCCGGCCGGCTCGATGATGGAAACCGCCGCGCACGCGCTCGGCTGCACGGTGTTTCCCGGCGGCACCGGCCAGACCGAGCAGCAGGTGCAGGCCATCGCCGATCTCAAGCCTGCGGGCTACATCGGCACGCCGAGCTTTCTCAAGATCATCCTGGAGAAAGCCACCGAGATGGGCGTCGCGCTGCCCAGCCTGACCAAGGCACTGGTCTCGGCCGAAGCCTTCCCGCCCTCACTGCGCGACTGGCTGGCGCAGCAGGGCGTGCAGGGCTATCAGTGCTACGGCACCGCTGATCTGGGCCTGATCGCCTATGAGACCGAGGCGCGCGAGGGTCTGGTGCTCGATGAAGGCGTGATCGTCGAAATCGTGCGCCCCGGCACCGGCGACCCGGTCCCCGAGGGCGAGGTGGGCGAGCTGGTCGTCACCACGCTTAACCCCGACTACCCGCTGATCCGCTTTGCCACGGGCGACCTCTCCGCCGTTCTGCCCGGCCCCTGCCCCACCGGGCGCAGCGCCACGCGCATCAAGGGCTGGATGGGGCGCGCGGACCAGACCACCAAGGTGCGCGGCATGTTCGTGCACCCTGAGCAGATCGCCGAGGTCGCCAAGCGCTTTCCCCAGGTTCTCAAGGCGCGCCTGGTGGTCAGCGGCGAGATGGGGCGCGACGACATGACCCTGCACGTCGAAACCCGCGAGACCGCTGCGGGCCTGGCCGATCAGCTCGCCGATACGCTGCGCGAAGTCACCAAGCTGCGCGGCGAGGTGGCGATGGTCGCGCCCGGCAGCCTGGCCAACGACGGCAAGGTGATCGAGGACGCGCGCAGCTACAAGTGACAGTTCTGTAAAATGGCGGGTTTTGCACACTTCGCACACTGACCATGTCCAATCAAAACGACGAACACCAAGGCTTTGTCCTCGCGCTGCTGGTGGCGCTGGTGTTGTTCGTGCTCCTGTTTGTCTTCTCCATCGTCTTCACCCGCATCGGCCACAAGGCCAGCGCGCCAGCAGTCGCCGCCGCGCCCGTGGCCGTGGTGATTGCCGACGATGCCGCCCAGGTGGTGGTGCAGGACGGCGTGGTGAAGTTCTACTTTGCCAGTGGCAAGGCCGATGTGGCCGATGGCGGCTCACAGGCGCTGGCCGTGATCGTCGAAGGCGTCAAGGCAGGCAAGACGGCCGTCGTCAGCGGTTTTCACGACACCACCGGCAGCCAGCAAGTCAATGAAGAGCTGAGCAAGCAGCGCGCCATTGCCGTGCGTGATGCGCTTCTGGCGCTGGGTGTGCAGGAAAGCAGCGTAGAGCTGCGCAAGCCTGAAAACACGGCGGTCGCAGGCAACCCGGCCGAGGCGCGGCGCGTCGAAGTCACGCTGCAATAGTCCGCGCAACTCGCCAAAAAAGTGGCGGCCAATGGCCGCCATTTTTTTCAGGCCACCCAGCCCCGCAATTGCCCCCACTCCTGCCACGGCGCACGCGGCGTGCGCAGGGTGTTGATGGGCGCGTCCGTGTCCTCGTAGCCCAGCGCCAGGCCACAGGCGATTTCATAAGGCTCGGGCAACTGCAGCACGGGCGCCAGCACGCTGCGATAGCGCCGCCAGAAACCCTGGGGGCAGCTCGCCAGTCCATGCTGCACCGCCAGCAGCATGAGCGACTGCAGATAGATGCCCAGGTCCGTCCACTGCGGCAACCCCATGCGACGGTCCACGCAGATCAGCACCCCGACCGGCGCGCCAAAGAAGGCGGCATTGCGGCCAAAGTGCACCAAGCGCCCGGCCTTGTCCTCGCGCGCCAGGCCCACGGTGGCGTACATCGCCTCGGCATTGGCAAAACGGCGCGTGCGGTAGGGCTCCCACAGGCTGGGCGGGTAGTGGCCACCATCTTCCCCGTCAGAGCGCGCGGCAGTGGCCACCACCGCGGCCAGGGGTTCGCCCGTCAGCGCCAGCACGCGCCAGGGCTGCAGATTGCCCCCCGAGGCGGCGCGCGCCGCCTGTTCCAGCAGGTCTTGCACCAGTTGCGCAGGCAAGGGGGTAGACAGAAACGCGCGCACCGAGCGACGCGCCCTCAGGGCCTGTTGCACATCCATCGTGGGTCCATTCACCAGTCAATCGTTCCAGGCACACGCAGCCATGCGAGGGCCATCCAAAGAGGCCACGGCAGGTGCATGCCAAGGCATGGGAGGGGTCGATTCTGGCATCACCGCCGCTCGTGCGGTCCAGACAAAGCAAAACCATTGATCGCCGCCAGCGCATGCTGGACAATGGCGCTCGGCGCTCGATGGAAGGGACCGCAGCCCAAGCCATGGAAAAGCCGGAGTTTCCTCGTGCTTCACCGGCCTTCCCCGGGCGCCGCCGTAAGCACAATTCAGACAAGGAGACTCACCACCATGAATCTGCAATACCAGCTCAAGGCAGGCAGCTACTACCTCTACGACATGCGCGAGGCACCGAGCAAGGTGACGGGCGAGCGCCGCTTCAAGCTCAAGACGGACATGGTCGCCATTGCCTTTGACGTGCAGACGGGCGAAGTGCACCGCCACGGCAACCCCACGCGCATCCAGTCCTGGGCACAGACCCAGCGCCGGCGCCTGCGCGCTGCCGGAGCCCTGCTGCAAGCCAACGACATCGTCGTCGTCTCCGGCCCGCTGCCGGTGGACGAACTCAACAAATGCCTGGGCATCCACGGCTACTGCCGGCGCCTGCTCAAACGCCTGGCCACACTGCCACACGGCAAACTGCAGCGCAAGCCGGCCGACTGGAAGAAGGCGGCGTAAGCACTACCCGCTCACGCGTCGCCCTCGTCACCCTCCCGGGCAGCCTGTTCATGCTTGACCACCGTCACCGGCACCGTCGCATCACGCACCAGCGCCTGGGAGACTGAGCCCAGCAGGGCGCCGCGCAGGCCGCTCATGCCGCGGGCGCCCACCACAATCAGTCCGCAGCCGCAGTCGTCGGCCATGTCCGCCAGCGTGGCCGCGGGCGAACCGAGTGCGATTTCGGTCTCGCATGCCATCCCCGCACTCTTGGCCAGCGTCAGCGCCGACGCCATCAAGTGCTGCCCGGCCTCCACGCTCGCCTGCGCAATCACGTCGGCATCGCGCGTCGCCAGCTCCAGAAAGGACGCCTCCTCCTGCACATGACCGAGCACCAGCGTGGCCTGCAAACCATGCTCGCGCACCAGGGCAATCGCATGGTGCACCGCGTCCAGCGCGAGTTCAGAGCCATCCACCGCCACCAGAATTCTCAGCATCGCCATCTCCATCGCTTGTCGGTTGATGCCAGTGTAGGGCAGCGCTCATCTGCATGCTCTCTGGGACAATCGCGCCCCTATGCTGCAATTCAACCTGCTCGCCACCGACCCCGCCAGCCACGCCCGGCGCGGCCGCCTCACGCTCAACCACGGCGTGATCCAGACTCCGATCTTCATGCCCGTGGGCACCTACGGCACCGTCAAGGGCGTGATGCCCAGGAGCCTGCATGAGATGGGCGCGCAGATCATCCTTGGCAACACCTTTCATTTGTGGATGCGCCCGGGTCTGGACATCGTCAAGGGCTTTGGCGGCCTGCACGGCTTTGAGCAGTGGCACAAGCCCATCCTGACCGATTCGGGTGGCTTTCAGGTCTGGAGCCTGGGCGCGATGCGCAAGATCACCGAGGATGGCGTGCACTTTGCCAGCCCGGTGAACGGCGACAAGCTGTTCCTCTCACCCGAAGTGAGCATGCAGATCCAGACGGTGCTCAATTCCGACATCGTCATGCAGCTGGACGAATGCACGCCGTATGAAACCGACGGCCACGCCACCACCGAGCCAGAGGCGCGCAAGAGCATGGAGATGAGCCTGCGCTGGGCTGGCCGCTCACAAGCGGAATTTGCGCGTCTGGCCAACCCCAATGCGCTCTTCGGCATCGTGCAGGGCGGCATGTTCGAGCACCTGCGCGAGGAATCACTGCAGGCGCTGACGGCCATGGATTTCCCCGGTTATGCGATTGGCGGCGTGAGCGTGGGCGAACCCAAGGAAGACATGCTGCGCATCATGGGGCACACGCCGCACCGCCTGCCCGCGCACAAACCGCGCTACCTGATGGGCGTGGGCACGCCCGAGGACCTGGTGGAGGGCGTGGCCTGCGGCGTCGACATGTTCGATTGCGTCATGCCGACGCGCAACGCGAGAAACGGCACGCTGTTCACGCGCTTTGGCGACCTGAAGATCAGGAACGCGCGCCACAAGGACGACCACCAGCCGCTGGACCCGAGCTGCACCTGCCACGCCTGCGCGGGCAGCGAAGGCGTGAGCTGGAACGACGGAGGGCGTGGCGGCTTCTCGCGCGCCTACCTGCACCATCTGGACCGCTGCGGCGAGATGCTCGGGCCCATGCTCGCGACCATCCACAACCTGCACTATTACCTGAACCTGATGCAGGAGATCCGCGACGCGCTGGATGCCGGTGAATACCCCCGGTTCCGCGCCCGGTTTGCGCAGGAGCGCGCGCACGGGGTGTAAAGAAGGCGCGCCAATCCCTCCAGATTGGCAATCCTTGACATTTTGTCTGGGCTTTCAGGTGCAAACAGCAGACAATGGCAAACTTGTGTAGCCCCCAAGGCTGCGCACTGCCATGCCCACCGTGCGCGCCCTTGGCGCCCACACCCTCTACTGCGATTTGCACGCGCAAATGTCTTTTTGGCCCGCTCCCATGACCACCAGACCCATGCTCGTGCACGAGCATGGGCTGCTGTTTGCGTTCATGTTCGCCGCCTGCCTGGCAGGCATCGCCACGCGGCCCGTCGCCTTCATGGCCAGCTTCTGGCCGGCCAATGGCCTGCTGCTGGGGCTGATGCTGCGCAATCCGACCTGGAGCAAGACGCCCCTGGCATGGCTGTCAGCGTGGCTGGGCTTCATTGCCGCCGATGCCCTCACCGGCGCCAGTCTGGAACGCAACCTGGTGATCAACACCATCAACCTGGTGGCAGTGCTCGTCGGCTGGCTGTTCCTGGTGCGCCAGGGCCCGGCCACGCTGGGCTTTCGTCGCCAGCGCTCGGTCCTCATCATCCTGGTCGGCTGCGTGCTTGCCGCCATCACCGGAGCGCTGCTGAGCAGTCTGAATCGCGATCTATTTTTTTCCACCACAGGCTGGCAGACCTTCGCCATCTGGGGCAGCGGCGAGCTCTACAACCTGGTCCTGTGCCTGCCCGTGGTGCTGGCGGCGCCGCGCGGCTGGATCTGGCAGTGGCGCGGCAGCCGGGTTCTGCAGCCGCTGGGCAGATTCCGGGGCTTGCCGCTGCTGGCGTTGATCGCCTCCGAAGCGGCGGCGTTTGCGCTCCAGGGCCCAGGTGCGCTGGTGTTTGCCGTCCCCGCGCTGGTGTGGTGCGCGATGACGTATGGCGTGTTTCTCGTGTCGGTGCTGAACCTGCTGGTCGGCCTGTGGAGTACCGCCGCACTGGTGCTGCTGGGTCTGAGCCTGACGCCGGAGCAATTGCTGGACACCATATCGTTTCGCGTCGGCGTGGCCTTGCTGTCGCTGGCGCCGCTGGCGGTGGCCACCGCGCACGCGCTGCACGCACAGGCACTGCAAATCCTGCACCGCGCTGTCAACCACGATTTCCTCACCGGTGCGCTGTCGCGCCGCGCCCTGATGGAGCGCGGCGCGCAGCAGCTGCAACGCCTGCAGCGCGAGAACACACCCGTCGCCGTGCTGATGTTTGACATGGACTATTTCAAGCAGGTCAACGACCGCTGGGGTCATGCCCAGGGCGACATCGTGCTGCAGCAGTTTGCCCAGCTCATCCAGCGCAATCTGCGCCCCGGCGAATTGTTCGGGCGCATCGGCGGCGAGGAATTCGCGCTGCTGCTGCCGCATGCCACGCATGCCGCTGCCCAGGCGGTGAGCGAGCGCCTGTGCGCCCAGTTGCGCGAACACCGCTTCACCACCGACGGCGGCGAGAGCTTCGGCGTCACCATGAGCGTGGGCTTGCACGCGGGCACGCCCGCCGACACGCCCTACGCCATGAACGAACTGCTGGCGCGCGCCGACGCCGCGCTCTACCACGCCAAGACGAGCGGCCGCAACCAGGTACAAAGCTTCGACCCCACCGCGATGACGCCGCTGCGCCACGGCGAGATCAGGGCCTAGGAGCGACAGGCTCAGGGCTTTTGCGCCGTCGTCCCGCACGAAGGGCAGAAATGCACGAACGCGCTGCGCCGCGTGCCGCAGTGGCCGCAGCGGGCAAACAGGCCGATGCCGCAGTGCGGGCAAAAATCCGTCGTGCCGTCCTTGAGGTCCACCGCACGCTCGCAACCCGGGCATACGCCCTTGGCCAGGCGCGTGAGCGCAACGTCGTAGCCCAGCTCGCGCCGGCGCTCGGAATCGGGCCGCGCCTCGGCCTGCTTCTGTTGCTCCAGGTAGCGACCGAGCGCCTGGATGGCAAAGCGCCCGACCAGCACCGTGACGACGATGCCGACCGCATAGCGCACATAGCCGCCGTAGCTCGGCAGGTAAGGCACCAGCTCGACAAAAAAGGCAAACAGCGCAAACCAGATGAAGCCCCAAACGAAGGGCCACCAGGTACTCTTGCGCTTTTTCGCGAACAGCCAGCCGGCAATGATGAGCAGCGGCAGCGTCAGCGCCAGGCGATAGAGAAAAACGCGCAGCTCCTGCGCCCGCTCGGCGCTGGCCATGCGCTCGCGCCCGCCGCGCTCCAGCTCCGACAAGCGCTTCTGCTGCGCCTGCGCCTGCTGGCGCGCATCCAGCAGCGCCTGCTGCTGGGCCTGCACCGCCTGGCGCGCTTTCAATTCCTGCTGCTGCAGTGCATTCAGCACATGGGTGCGGGCGATCACCTCCGGATCCTGCTCCGAACGCTGGGTGGCGCTGCGCGTGGCAAGCCAGGCATTCAGGCTCTCGCGCTCGGCCTGGGTGCTGGAGCGCGCCTTGCCGGCCTGCAGCTCGGCCTGCTCCAGTGCGTTGCGCGCCGTCTCCTGCGCCTCGCGTGCCACGCGTGCCTGCGCACGCAGCGGCGCCACCTGCGCCATGTCGAGAAAATCGTCGAGCTGCAGCGCCCTTTCCACCTGTGGCAGATCGCCGACGATGGTGCCGCCCAGCCCGATCAGAAAGCTGGCGAAAACCAGCGCCACCAGCCACAGGCCGCGGCGAAACCACTTTTCCGACAAACGCAATGCTTTGCTCACGACGGTGCTCCGCTTCTACTGAAACAATAGCTATCCGCGCTTTTTTCACAAGCGCAAAAGCCGAATCTGGTCTTGGACAACACGGGTATTGTCACCAGGAGGACAATCGATCCATGACGCACGCAAGCTCTGAATCTCTACCCTGGGAGCGCATCATCGCCGACGCCGGCGATGCGCTGATTTTCATCGACGCACAAGGCGTGATCCGCATCTGGAACGCACGCGCAGCGGCGCTCTTCGGCTTCAGCGCCGAAGAAGCGCTGGGGCAGAGCGTGGACCTCATCATCCCCGCGCACCTGCGTGAAGCGCACTGGCGCGGCTTCAACCGCGCCATGGCCAATGGCCACACCGGCAGCCGGGAGGTGCGCACCACGCGCGGCGTGCACAAGACCGGGCGCAAGCTGTATGTGGACATGAGCTTTGCCATCGTCACCGACGGCGGCGGGCAGGCGCTGGGTTCGGTGGCGATGGCGCGCGACGCGACCGAACGCTACCTGGCCCAACTGGCCGCGCGCACAGCCGCCACCGGCTGAGCCCCGGGCCGTGACGCTTGGTGACAACTCTTCAGCCAACGGACACACGCGCGGCGACCCCAATTGACAATGCCCGGCGAGCATGGCGCCATGCACCACACACCAAGGGAAAGCACATGTACCGCATCCTCCTGACCGCCGCCCTGGGCCTTGGGCTTGCCACAGGCGCGCAGGCCGCCACCAGCGCCACCGTCGTCATCCAGGCCGGGCCGCAGCCTGCCATCGTCGCGCCGGTGATGGTTCAACCGCCCCCGCCACCACCGCGCTACGAGGCCGTGCCGCGCGCTCGCCGCGGCATGGTCTGGTCGCAAGGACATTGGGAGTGGCGCCACCGCGCCTACGTCTGGGTACCCGGCCAGTGGGTGCGCGTGCGCCGGGGCCATGCCTGGCAGCAGCCGCAATGGGTACAGCAAGGGCCGCAGTGGGTCTTCATCGCCGGCCGCTGGGGCGATGAGCGTGGGCACCACGACCGCGGGCGGCGCGATCGCCACGACCGCCACGGACGCTGACCGCCGGGTTCAGTCCAGTTGAAGCTCGATGGCGCCGAACAGGCTCTGGCTGCCGGACGCCAGCCGCGCCTGCACCTGCAGCGCATCGCCGGCACGCAGCCATGGGGTCCTGGCCTCGCCATCCTGCGCCAGCTCGGCGCTGCGCCGCTCTGCCAGACTGCAGAAGCCGCGCGTCGCATCCGCATTGCTCACCGGCAGCGCGCCGACGATGCTGCCCGCCCCCACACCGCGCCAGCGCGCGCACTGCGCGATGCAGGCGCCAAAGTCCAGCGCCATTTCCGGCCCGCTCTCGCACAGCCCGAACTTGCGCCCATTGAGCTGCACCTGCAGCGTGCACTGCGCGCGTGCACCACGCCAGGCCTCGCCCAGCTCGTCGGGCGTGAGGGCGACAGGCGCGAATGCCGTCGCCAGGCTGGCTGGCGCGTCAGGCTGGCCGAGCGTCAGTGCCAGCATCAGCAGCCGCACACCCTCGGCAGCCTGCTCGGGCGCCGCCGCCCGCGGCACTTCGCCCGTGACCACCGCCACGCCGGCGGCGAAATCCAGCGCCGGCTCGCCCCCGGCCGGCCACCGCGCCTGCGGCGCGAGCAGATGGTCCGCCGGACTGGTCTGGAACGCCAGCGCCGCCTGCGGGCAGCGCTGCGCATGCGACGGGTAGACGCTGCCATGCGCCCAGAGGTAGCTGCGCGGCAGCGGTGCCAGGCAATGCGCCGGGTCGAGCACGAACGCATGGCGCGCACGGCCGGCGTTGAGCTCGTCGCAGAGATCCTGCAGTTGCGGTGCGAAGAAGTTCCAGTCCTCCAGCGCTTGCTGCAGCCGGCTCACGATCGCGCCCGCATAATGCGCCTGCGCCAGATCGCGCGAGACCACCACCAGCTGGCCATCGCGCGAACCGTCGCGCAGCGTAGCCAATTTCATAGCAAACCTTCCTTGATGTGCGTGCGCAACAGCCTTGCGGCACGGCTTGACGACTGATGCAGCAACCGCGCATGGTAGCGCCCGCCGCCCGGCGCAGCCTTTGGCTGCTGGGCCTTGCCGTGCTGGCGCTGCATCTGCTGCTGCTTGCCCGCATGTCGCTGCCCCCGGTGGCGTCGGCGGCCGCACCGCCCGGCGCGCTGCAGACCCGGGTTCTGGCGCCACCCGAGCCGCCCGCAACCACACCACCTCCCCGCGCCGCCGCGCCGCAGCCAGCACCACAGTCCAAGGCCGCGCAGCGTCCGGCGCTCGTCAGGAAGGCAGCCCCCGCGCCCGCCCGGCCGGCCTCGAAGGTCGCCAGCACCGATACCGCCACCGCAGCCATCGCGCCCGCGCCTGCGACACCGGACCGCTCCGCACGTCTGCAGGCGGCCTACGCAAGCTGGCAGGCGCAGCAGGCCGCCACCGATCCGGCCGCCACCCCACACGCGCCGCCAACCGAATCCTTACCCACCCCATTACCCGCTTCTTTGCCCACCGTCGCTGCGCGCGCCGAACCCGTGCCAGCGGCCGCTGAAGCCCCCGCCCCGGCAGCGCCACCGGCCGAGCCCCAGGCGCCCTTGGCAAATAAGGCGCCGCTCGCACCCAAGCCGGCCGCCGCGCCGCTCGTGCTGCCGCCCTCCACGGTGCTGTCGTTTGACGTAGCGGGCCATGTCAAGGGTTTCAATTACCAGGCGCGCGCGACACTCACCTGGCAGAGCGACGCCAGCCACTACCAGTTGCGCCAGCAGATTCGCCTCTTTCTGCTGGGCTCGCGCGCGCAGGAGAGCCGCGGGCGGATCACCGCCCAGGGTCTGCAGCCTGAGCAGTTTGTCGATGAAGCCGGCAAGACACGCCGCGCCGAACTCGACTTTCAGGCGCACCAGGCCCGATTCAGCGACGGCGAAATCGCCACCACCGCCCTCGCCGACGGCACGCAGGATCGGCTGAGCATCTTCATCCAGCTCGGTGCGCTGATGGCTGCCGCGCCCGAACGCTACCCGCGCGGCACATCCATCACCTTTGCCACCGTCGGCCCCAGGCGCATCGACCCCTGGACCTTCACCGTCGCCGGGCCTGAGGTGCTGCACCTGCCGGCGGGCGACATCCCGGCCCTGAAACTGCAGCGCCTGCCGCGCGGTGGCGACGAGCGCAGGGACACCTTGTGGCTGGGCACCGAACTGCACTACCTGCCGGTGCGCATCCGGCTGGCGGAAGCAGGCGGGGATTTCGTCGATCTGCGGCTTTCAGGCCACGAAAGCCCTTGAGTCAGCGCCCCGGCAGCCGATTCATGGAATACTGTGACGGTCTTGAACGCGGGCGCCCTGCCACCATCTGCCAGCGACAGCAACGGGAGGACCACCATGCACATGCTCTACGACTCCGAATCCTTTGTGGTGGTGCACATGCTGCCCCAGCCCGGACAGGACGACACGCAGGCCGACGAAAAGCCCGTGCCCCAGCTGCTGCGCCACGGCTTCGAGATCGTGGACAAGCGCTCGGGCAAGGAGGTGTATCTGGATGGCTCCTGGGCCGAGCTGTTCCAGCAGCAGATCATCGCCTGGCAGCGCAACACCCCTTCGCAGGAAGAAGTCGAGGCCACGCTCGAAGGCTACGCGGGGCTGGCGCAGAACCCGGTCGTCCTGCACTGAAATCTTGGTGATTTTTGGCTCCAGCGCCCAATGGACGGTCGCTGAGAGCTATAAAATAAAGAGCATCATCCCGGGTGGCCGTCGATGCGCACCCGGCCCCACCAGCCCAGCAAGCGCCCGCCCCAGGCCGCCATGATGGCGAGCCACAGCACGGCGGCCAGCGCCAGCAGACTGGTGCTCGCGGCCATCGGCAGCGCGGCGACCACGCGGATCACCACCGTCACCTGCAGCAGCAGGAACAAACCCCAGAAGAACGGCCCGGCCTCCAGCGGCCGGCCGCTGTGCCCGGCGGCGACGCGCGAGACCATGGCCACCATCAGCGAGCCCAGGCATCCCATGGTGAAGGCATGCAGCGCCGCCAGATGCCACACCGGCGCCCCCGGTGCGACCGCACTCCAGGCGTCGGTGGCGGCAGCGATGAGCTGGGTCAGTCCCAGCCAGAGAAAGCCGATGTGCAACATGCCCAGCAACGGGATCTTGATGGCCGTCATCAACCCCCAGCGCACCGTGAGCCAGATGAGCCAGACGCCGATCAAGAGCTCAAAGCAGGTGCGCAGCATCAACCCGACCATCGCCAGCCAGACTGGCCACTGCACCATGGACAACCAGACGAACACCGCTTGCGCCCCCACGGCCAGCGCCAGCACGCCCATGACCCAGGCGGGGCGCCAAGCCTCCACGCCCGGCAGCTTGCCATGCGTGAAGAACGGAATCATGCGGTGCGCCACCGTCATGAAGACCACGCCGACAAAGCCCCACAAGCCGGTCAGCACCCAAGCCAG
This sequence comes from Comamonas sp. SCN 65-56, assembly GCF_001724135.1. GTDB lineage: Bacteria > Pseudomonadota > Gammaproteobacteria > Burkholderiales > Burkholderiaceae_C > Comamonas_C. The sequence continues at coordinate 468,494 of NZ_MEDS01000025.1, forward strand.
AGCCAGGTCGTAGCGCTGCAGCAGCAGGCTCAGGCCCAAGCCGGCGACGCTGACGCAGCCGACGACAAACGCCGCGCGCACCATCTTGCCGTGCATCTGGTTGGCAGCGCGACTGGCGCGCACCAGACCGGCGTACAGCCAGGACATCCACACCAGCCCCAGCCACGCCACGGCCAGGCCCAGCAGCCCCAGGGGTTCGCTGAACAGGCCGCCCAGCAGCCAGACCAGCCAGCCGGCGCATTGCATGAACAGCGGCGTCTGTATCTGGCGCACCGACAGCGGCTCCACATCCAGCCACTTCGGCCCGGCGGTGAACAGAAAGCCGGAGAAAAACAGCGGTATGAAGCCAAAGCTCATCAGCGCCGCATGGGTGATGAGCGGCGGTGTGCCGTCCGTCGGCAGGCCGAAGGCGCCGGTGGCGCGGTCCACCTGCACCAGCGCCCACCAGAGGCTGGCGGCAATCAGCACCGCGGCCGCGAGCGAAAAGCCGAGGCGGTGCGGTGCCAGCAGGATGTAGCGCAGGCGCCAATGCGGGTCCAGGGGTGCGGCGCTGCTCATCGCGCCGCCTCACGGTTCATGCCGCCAGCGGCACTCAGCAGAGTTTTCATGGGTCAAGACTGAAAATGACAATGCCCTGACGATAGCGCAGCGCAAGCAGCCCCATCCCTGTCAGGGATGCCGCCCGCGCGCCACGCTCAACCGCAACTGCCCAGCGCGCCGCATTGCGTGCAGTAGTCGCAGCCGTCCTTGCGGATGACCGCGTGCGCGCCGCATTCCCAGCATTTTTTGCCCGCCATCGCGGGCGGCAGGCTGCGTGGTGCCTCGGGCTCTTCCAGCGGCAACTCCTGCTGCCGCGCCGCGCCGCGGCGGCGCGTCAAGATCTGCTGAATCGCGTAGGCCAGCGCCGCCACCTCCGAGTCATGCCACATCGGCACCAAGGTGCCATCGTCCTTGGCATGGTGGCCCAGGCGCACCGGGCCGCGGTCCCAGGCCACCTTGCGCATGTCCGACAGCGCCCGCTCCAGGAAGCCGCCGCGCGCCGCCAGCGACAGCAGGCGCATGCTGGAGGTGATCCACTGCTGCGATTCGCCGCTTTGCCCCACCGGCATGAAGAACTCGATCGCCCGGTCCACCATGCCACCATGCCCATCGGGCACCGGCAGGAAGGAGACGATGATGTACAGCCGCTTGTGCCCCTCCTGCGTCCAGTACTCGACCTTCTCGGCCACCGCGGCCAGACCGCCCTGGGGCCGGCTTTCGATCACCGTGCGCATCGGGTCCACCGGTGCCGCAGGTTCGGCAACGGCGGTCACAGGCGCCTGGGCGACTTCCTTGGCGGGCGCCTGCAGTACCGCGCCGAGGATGCTGTTGGGCCGGTAGGTCGCAAGACCCTTGAGGTGCGAGCGCCAGGCCTGCAGGTACAGGCCCTTGAAATCGTCGTAGGGGTAATCGGCCGGAATGTTCACGGTCTTGGAAATCGCCGTGTCCACATAGGGCTGCACCGCCTCCATCATCGCCACATGGTCCAGCGCCGACATCTCCAGCGCGTTGACGAAATACCCGGGCAGCTGATCGACGTTGCCGCCCAGTGTGCAGTACAGCCGCCAGGCGTAGTCCTCGACGGTGTACTCGCTCATCGTGCCGTCGCCCTCGCGCTTCTTGCGCGTGTAGGTCCACGAGAACGGCGGCTCGATGCCGTTGGAGGCGTTGTCGGCAAACGCCAGGCTCACCGTACCCGTCGGTGCGATCGACAGCAGATGGCTGTTGCGAATGCCGTGCTGGCGAATGTCGGCCTGGATGTCCTGCGGCAGGCGGCTGGCGAAGGTGCCCTTGGCGAGATAGCCATCGGCATCGAACTTGGGAAACGCTCCCTTCTCCCGGGCCAGCGCCACCGACGCGCGATACGCCGCGTCGCGCATGCACTCGGCAATGCGCACCGCCACCTCGCGCCCCTCCTCGCGGTCGTAGCGCAATTTCAGCATCGCCAGCGTATTGCCCATGCCGGTAAAGCCCACGCCGATGCGCCGCTTGGCGGCCGATTCGGCGCGCTGCTGCGGCAGCGGCCAGAAGGTCACGTCGAGCACGTTGTCCAGCGCCCGCACTTGCGTCGCCACCACCTGCGCAAAGCGCTCAAAGTCAAAGCTGGCCTCGCCCGAGAAGCCGAACGGATGGCGCACGAAGCGCGTCAGAATGATGGGCCCGAGATCGCAGCAGCCGTAGGAGGGCAGTGGCTGCTCGCCGCAGTTGTGCGCATGCAGGCCGTTGGCGTCGAAGGCGTGCACGTCCGCCACGGTGACGTCGTAGACGGTTTCTTCGCCATCGTCCTCCAACCGGGCGACGGTGGCCGTGAAGCGCTCACGGTTGAGTTCGCGCCGGTAGCTGGAAAGCGCCTGCGCCAGTTTGTCGGCCTTTTCATCGTCGGCAAATCCGATGCGTTCGGCATACCAGGCCAGGTTGTCGCCACTGATGACCAGCTCGTGCTGCGCTCGCGTCGCGTAACCACGCTGCCCGCCATGGCCGTCCGGCAACGCGCGTGCCTGGGCGGGCCGCCGGTTGGGGTACAGCGTGCTGGCGATGCCCAGGCGCAGCAACATCCGCTGGGCGGATTGCAGCAGATCCAGATCGCTTTGCGCCAGGCGCAGGCTCACGCCCTTGTCCTGAGCGCCCTGCACGCTGGCGTCGGCATCAAACAGACCGCGCAGCACGCCCGTCGTGAATTCCGAAGACGCGCGCTCCATGCGCGCCGTGATGGTCTTGTGGCCCACCGTCATGCCCATGGCAAACGCCAGGTCACGCAGCGCGGCGCTCGCCAGGCGCGCCTCGCCACGTCCCGCGACGGGACGCTGAAAACCACGGAAGTCAGCGCGATGGTGCAGCGTGGCCGCCGCCGCCTCGGCCGCGCGCACGATGCCGGCGGCCCCCGTCGCCGCATAAGCCACCGTGCTGTCCGCACCCACGGCACGCAGCTCGGGCGCCCAGACGCTGAGCACCGCCTTGTCCGCCTTGAGCGTGCCGTCGCCAACCAGCAGCCCCAGCAGATAACCCTCGGCCTCGCGGCCCTCACCGGCCCAGCCCTGCAAGCTGCGATGGTCGCCCAGCAGGATTTCGTCGCCTGGCTGCAACTGCGCTGCCGCCACCCAATCGGTTTGCAGCGTGTAGCGGGTCTTGCGCGTCACCTTGCGCAGGCGGTGGTCGGCCGTGAGCCTGAGCGCATGGCCTTCACGCGTTTGCAGGCGCAGCACCGGCTTGCGCCCGGTCTCGAAAAAGCCCCGGCTCTCGGTCGCGTAAACACGGCCATCGACGATCGCGCCAAACGGCTGCCCCACCAGATCAGCCACCTGAGCCGCGCCGTCTTCCGTCATCACCCAGGTGTCCGCCGTCACGCAGGGATTGGTGGCATTGATGCGCTCGGTGTAGCTCAGGTTGTTGTCGGTGTTGATGTGATCCAGGAACAGGATGCCCGGCTCGGCGAAGTCATAGGCCGATTGCATGATGATGTCCCACAGCATGCGCGCGCGCAGCGTCTTGTAGACCCACTGGCCGTCGGCCCTCTGGCGCGCGCCCGCCTGCAAGCCATCCTTGCCGGGACGCGCCTTGTGCACCAGCTCCCAGCTGCCGTCTTCCACCACGGCCTGCATGAAGGCATCCGGCACGCCGACCGAGACATTGAAGTTGTTCCAGCGCCCGGGCGTGCGCTTGGCGGTGATGAAGTCCAGCACGTCAGGGTGGTCTATGCGCAGCACGCCCATCTGCGCGCCGCGGCGGCTGCCGGCGCTCTCCACCGTCGAGCACGATTGATCGAACACATTGATGTAGGAGCACGGGCCGGACGCCATCGAATGCGTACCCTTGACCTCGGCGCCGCGCGGGCGGATGCGCGAGAAGTCGTAGCCCACGCCGCCGCCGCGGCGCATGGTCTCGGCGGCCTCGCGCAGCGCCTCGTAGATGCCGGGAAAGCCCTCGTCGTCCACGCCCTGGATGCAGTCGCCCACTGGCTGCACGAAGCAGTTGATGAGCGTCGCCTGGATGTCGGTGCCCGCCGCGCTCATGATGCGCCCGGCGCCGATGGCACCGGCGCGCAGGTTGTCCTCAAAGCGCGCCTGCATCGCCTCGCGGAGCTCCGGCTTTTCCACCGAGGCCAGCGCGCGCGCTACGCGCGCGTACAGCGCCTCCACGCTGGTTTCATCGCCCTTGAAATACTTTTCGCGCAGCACATCCAGGCTGATGGACTGCACCGGGAGTTGGGGGGCAAGGTCGGCGGCTTCGCGTTGCATGCGGGTGTCCTCTGATTTTTTATACAGTCGTCAATCGGTCAAGTGTATGCCCCCGCCCCGCCCGCGGCAGGCACCGCCGCACGACCGCATCGCCGCCTTTGCGCTGCTTCCTGTAGCATGGCCTTCGCATGCCTGCGGGCTGGCTGGCGCTTCATTCCAAGGATTGGCATGGTTGATTTGGTTACATCACGTTTCAAAATCATGGGCGCGCTGGTGCTGGCCCTGGCGCTGGCCAGTTGCGCCAGCGCGCCCGCCGATGCACCTGCCGACGCCGCGACGAAAGCCGCCTGGCAGGCGCAGCTGGCGCACTGGCAGGGCGTGCCGCTGCTGCTGCTGGGTGAGGAACACGACGCCAGCGCCCATCAGCAGTGGGAGCGCGATACGACGGCACAGCTTGCGGCCAGCGACAGACTGGCGGCGTTGGTGATCGAGATGGCAGAAGCCGGCCACCAGACCGACGGTCTGCCTCCAGAGGCCGGGGAAGATGCGGTGAAAGCCGCGCTGCACTGGCAGGACACCGGCTGGCCCTGGAAGCGCTACGGCCCCATGGTGATGGCCGCGGTGCGCGCCGGTGTGCCGGTGCGCGGCGGCAACCTGCCGCGCGAGCGGATGCGTGGCGCGATGCAGGACACCCAGCTCGACGCCCACCTGAGCGCAGATCGGCTGGCGCAGCAGCAGGCCGCCGTGCGCGAAGGCCACTGCGACCTGCTGCCCGAGCGCCAGATCGCCCCCATGACGCGCGTGCAACTGGCGCGTGACGAGCAATTGGCGAAGGTGGCACTCGCGGCGCAGCAGCCCGGCAAGACGGTGTTGCTGGTGGCGGGCAACGGCCACGTCCGGCCGACCTTGGGCATCCCTACCTGGTTGCCCGCCAATTTTGAGCATAAAGTGGCGATTGCGCAGGCTGCAAGCGCATCATCAGCTATCAATATTGAGGCGGATTACCTTTACCGCACAGCACCGCTGGCGCCCAAGGACCATTGCGCGGCGCTGCGCCGCCAGTGGCAGGCGCACCCACCCCAACCCGCGGCGGGCCAACGCTGATGCTGCTGCGGCACCAGCCTACCAAGTCACCTCGCGCCCGGCAGCTGCGCTGTCTTGCAGCATCTCGATGAAGGGCACGACACGCTGGCGCAGCCAGACGCGCTCGCTCGGATCCTTGATGTCGTCGGTGCTTGCGCCCTCGTCGGCCTGTGGCGGCGGTGCGGCCGCCGCGGCGGCTTCTTCCTGTGCCACGGCTTTTTGCAGCGCGGCAATGGCGGCCGGAATCTGCTCGACGGTGATGATGCCTTGCGCCTGGTCTGCGTCCTTGCCCAAGATCTGCAGCACGCGGCGCCCGATCGGTTCGAGCATGATGAGATCTGCGGTGGCGCGGGATTTGAATTTGTACAGCATGGCAGCACCCGTGAAGAATGGGATGCGGCTAGCTTAACCGCTTCCCCCGCCACGCGCGCAGGGCACCGGGCCCGAGATCAGGCCTTGGCCGGCAGCACCGTGCCGACGCATTCGCCAAAGCCGATGCGTGCCGCGCCCGGCTTCTCGCACCAGCCGCGCAGGCTGATGGTGTCGCCATCCTCGACCCAGGTGCGCTGCTCGCCGTTGGGCAGCCGGATCGGGTTCTTGCCGCCGCTTGTGAGCTCGATCAGCGCGCAGGCCGCGTCCAGCGTCGGCCCCGACAGCGTGCCGGTACCCAGCAAATCACCGGCTTGCAGGTTGCAGCCGTTCACCGTGTGGTGCGCCACCATTTGCGCTGCGCTCCAATAGGCGTGGCGGTAGTTGGTCAGCGCCAGGCGCGCGGGGGCACTCCGGGTTTGCCGCATCTTTGGGGTCTCGATCAGCGCCTCCAGTTGGATATCAAAGCCGCCGCTTGCGCTGTGCGCCGCGCTCGCCAGATAGGGCAGAGGCTGTGGATCGGCCGCCGGCCGCGTGAACGGCGCGCGGTACGGCGCCAGCGCTTCCAGCGTCACCACCCAAGGCGAGACACTGGAGGCAAAGTTCTTGGACAGAAACGGCCCCAGCGGCTGGTATTCCCAGGGCTGGATGTCGCGCGCCGACCAGTCGTTGAACAGCGCCAGGCCGAAGATGTGCTCCTCGGCCGCATCGATGCCGATAGGATCGCCCAGCGCATTGCCCTGACCGATGAACACCGCCAGCTCCAGCTCGATGTCCATGCGCGCGCTGGGTTTGACAACGGGTGCATCCGCATCCGGCGCCCTGACCTGCCCGCGCGGACGATGAAAGTCCTGGCCCGAGACGATCACCGAGGACGCCCGCCCGTGGTAGCCGATCGGCACCCATTGGTAGTTGGGCATCAAGGGGTTGTCGGGGCGAAACAGGCGCCCGATGTTGGTCGCGTGGTGCACCGAGGTGTAGAAATCGGTGTAATCGCCGATCTGGCACGGTAAGCCGTACTCGGCCTGGCTCTGCGGCACCAGGCACTCTTGCAGCAGCGCCTGCTCTGCAGCGCCGGTTTGCAATGCTTGCGATAGCGCCTTGCGCAGACTGGACAAGGGCTTTGGACCCATTTTCATCAAAACATTGAGCGTCGGCTCTGCCGCCGCCCGGGCGGGTGCGAGCGCGTCGCCAGCGAAAACGCCCGCGGCCACGGCGGCCGCCATGTCGACGATCTGCTCGCCGATGGCCACGCCGCCGCGCCAGCCCTCCTGGCTGCCCCGGCGGCGAAACACCGCAAACGGCAGGTTCTGGATCGGAAAATCGGTCGCGCCACCATTGGCGCTGGCAACCCAGCTGGTGAGCGCAGGGTCGTGGGTGGCATTGAGTTCAATCATCGGGTGCTCCTCGGGTGGATGGTGCGCGCTGCAGGGCGGGGATCAGGTATTCAGGTCGACCTCCTTGCGCTCCTTCACGCGGGACACCGCCCACAGCGAGACCACGCAGAGCACGACGATGTACAGGCCGATGAACCAGGGCGTCCCGGTCTCGGCAATGATGGTCTGCGCGATCATCGGCGCGAACGCACCACCGAGGATCGCGCCCAGCGCGTAGCCCACCGAAACGCCCGAGTAGCGCACCCTGGCCGGGAACATCTCGGCGTACAGCGCCGCCTGCGGCCCGTAGGTCAGGCCCAGCGGCAGCGCCAGCACCACGAGACCGAGCAGGAACAGCGCGATGCTGCCGGTGTTGAAGACGAACCACATCGGGATGGCCCACAGCGCCAGCAGCACGTAGCCGATCTGGAAGGTGCGCACGCGGCCGATGCGGTCGCCCAGGTGGCCGCCCCAGAGCGTGAACGCAAGCCAGGCGACGGCGGCGACGACGCCGCTGAGCAGGGTTTCGGTGCTGGAAAAGCCCAGCGAGCGCTGTCCGTAGCTGATCAGGAAGGCGATCAGGAGGTAGCCGGCGGCGTTGTTGGCGATGAAGATCAGCGCCGCCTTGAACACGGTGCGCGGGTGCTGGCGCACCAGGTCCGCCAGCGGCGCCGAGCCCTGCGCGCGGCGCTCATGCAGCTGCGTGAACACCGGCGACTCCTGCACGCCGCGGCGGATGAGCACGCCAACGACGATCAGCACAAAGGACAGCAGAAACGGGATGCGCCAGCCCCACTCGGCATAGGCCTGCTTGCCGATGACGAGGGTAATGAGCAGCGTGACGCCCGTGGCCAGGATCAGCCCCAGCGGCACGCCGATCTGCGGGAAGGCACCGAACAGGCTGCGCTTGTTTTTGGGTGCGTGCTCCACCGCCAGCAGCGCGGCGCCGCCCCACTCGCCACCGGCGGAGAAGCCCTGCACGATGCGCAGCAGGATCAGCGCGATCGGCGCCCACAGGCCGATGGAGGCATAGCCGGGCAGCATGCCGATCAGAGTGGTGGAGCCGCCCATCAGCAGCAGCGTGAGCACCAGCACGAATTTGCGCCCGTAGCGGTCGCCCAGGGCGCCGCCGACGATGGCCCCGAGCGGGCGGAACAAGAAGGAGATGCCGACCGTGCCAAACGACAGAATCAGCGCCAGGCCCGGGTTGTCCTGCGCCAGACCGGTGAAGAACACCGCCGCCAGGTACAGGCCTGCGGCCTGCGCGTAGATGAAGAAGTCGTACCACTCGATGGCGGTGCCGACCAGCGTGGCGGCAAGCACGCGGCGCTGTTCATGCGCGCCGGGCGGGGCGGACGGGGCCGTCGTGGGAGCGGCGGCGGGGGCCAGGGTGGCGGTGTTCATGTCTGTCTCCGGAAAAAGGGCAAGGCAGGGGCCTGCATGCGCCGGGCGCATGGTTGGTGAAGGTGAAAGCAGGAGAGCGGCCATTGGCGAGGCCGCGGGGGACAGGCCTGCACGGGCACTGTCGGCGCCGGGAGCGTTGCCTGTGGCTCCCGGCGATTGAGCGCTCAGGCGCTCAGTGCGCGCCGATCCGGCCGCTGCCGTCGTGCATCCAGCGGGCGTGGGTGGGCGCTTTCTTGGTGCGGTCCCACTCGTTCAGCATCTCCCACTTGACCTCGTCCAGCGCCTTGTCCATCGTCGGCGTGGCGGCGTTGACGGCCAGCTCCAGCCGGTGGCCGGAGGGGTCGCGGAAGTAGATCGACTTGAAGATGGTGTGGTCGGTGGGGCCGATGACTTCGATGCCGTCGGCCTCCATGCGGGCCTTGACCTTCATCATGGTGTCGATGGAATCGGTCTTGAGCGCCAGATGCTGGGTCCAGGAGGGGGTGTTGGCATCCGACGGGGCGATCATCTCCGGCTTGGTGGGCAGCTCGAAGAAGGCCAGGATGTTGCCACCGCCGATGTCGATGAAGATGTGCATGTAGGGGTCCGGCTCCTTGGTGGAGGGGACTTCGTTTTCGGCAATCGCCAGGATGAAGTTGGCGTCCAGGTACTTCTGATACCACTCGACGGTCTGCTTGGCGTTCTTGCAGCGGTAGGCGACGTGGTGCACGCCATTGAGGTTGGCCATGGGAAGGTCTCCGTGGGAATGGGGAACGGGGGGGTGAAAAGTGGCTCATTCCAACTCCAGATCGATCGAGCACGCGAAGGCGAAGCGCAGACAGTGCTGTCGCACGGCAAGCGAAGCTGACAAAGTGATCGGTTGATCTGGAAATGGAATCAGTGGCCGACGACACGCTGCAACGCGGCGCGCACAGCCTGGGCATCGCCGCTGGCGCAAATCGCGGCGATATGCGCGTCCGGGCGCACCAGCCAGACCTCATCCGGGCCGGCATGCAGCGCCTGCTGCAGCGCGCCTTCGGCATCGATGTCGGCAATGCGCAGCACGCGCAGCGGCGCGGCGCTGGCGTTTTGCGCCTGCTCGCGCAGCCTTGCCAGGTCCACCGCGCTGCCGGCCAGCAGCAGCAGGCCGTCGCGCGCCACCTGGCGCAGGCGCGTGCAGTCGGTGCCTTCGATGCGCACCGGCACGTCGGGCAGCGCCACGCCAGGCCCCGGCGGCGGCACGTGGCCGCGTGGCGGGCGGCCGGCAAACGGGTGCTTGGCATCGGGTGTGGTCAGCGGCGAGTCGACGTACCAGAAGGGCTCGGACAGGCGGCCCGAGTCGATCTGCGGGTGCACCGACGGATCGGTCAGCGCGGCCGTCAGGCGTTCGACGCGGATGCGGTGCTGCTCCTCGGTGTGCGGCACCAGGAAGTCCATGGTGTGGCCGGTGACCTCGATGTTCTCGCGCGAGGCCGCGCAGCGCTCGCTGTCGTAGCTGTCCAGCAGCGCGTCGCTCGCCCAGCCGCGCAGCACGAAGGCCAGCTTCCAGGCGGCGTTTTCGGCGTCCATCACGCCGGTGTTCAGGCCGCGCGCGCCAAAGGGCGAGACGATGTGGGCAAAGTCGCCGGCCAGCAGCACCCGCCCCACACGCATGCGGTCGACCATGCGCGAGTGAAAGCGGTAGACCGACTTCCAGACGATTTCGTAGGGCTTGTCGCCGATGATCTGGCGGATGCGCGCGTCCAGCGCGCCGCTGGCTTCTTCCTGCTCGATGTCGTAGTCGCCGGGCACCTGCCAGTCGATGCGGAAGGTCGAATCGGGGCAGGGGTGGATCAGCACCTGGCGGCCCGGGTTCCACTCGGGATCGAAGTAAAAGCGCCGCTCGCGCTCCCAGCCCGGCAGGTCGGCGCGGATGTCGCAGATCAGGAACTTGTCGTCGAAGCTGCGGCCGTTGAAGCTGACGCCGAGCTGGTGGCGCAGCTCGCGCGGCGCCGAGCCGGCGGCGGCGATGGCGTATTGGGCCTGCACGACCACCGGCGTACCGTCGGCGCGGCGGCAGTGCAGGGTGACGCCATCCGCATCCTGCTCGATCTGCTCGACGCCGTGGTCCCACAGTGGCGTGATGTGCGCCGTCGCCGCGATCTGCTCGTCCAGCAGCTCTTCGGTGCGGGTCTGCGAGATGTTGACGAAGGGCGGGAACACCGATCGACCCGTGTCGACGAAGGGCTGGGTGAACAGCGTGGCGTCCTTGTACAAGGTGGTGGCGCGGTCCCAGGTGACGCCTTCGGCGGCGATCTTGTGGCCCACGCCGACCGACTCCCACACATCCAGCACGTCGCGCTGCTGGCAGATGGCCTTGGAGCCGATCACGTCGCGCTGCGGCCGGCGATCGAGCGCGATGCAGTCAATGCCCCAGCGCGCCAGCAGCAGGGCGGCGGTCTGGCCGACGGGGCCATTGCCCACGACCGCCACCTGGGTCTGGTGCCGGGCCGTGGCCGCTTGGGAATCGGGTTGGTTCATGGTCTTGTCTCCTTGTGCGCCGTCACATCCGGTCAGGCCTGCTGCAGCGCATGCCACATCTGCTGGTCGCGCTCGGCGGTCCAGATGCGCGGGTCGCGAATGCCGCTGGCCTCGTCGTGTGCGCGGGTCACGTCAAACGGCAGACAGTGCTCGTAGATGAACACCTGGCCGAACTTCGGGTCCATGGCCTTGCGCGTGTGTTTCATGGTCGCGTTCAAATCCATGCCCTGGGCCACCGCCTCCTGCGCGCTCTTGTAGAGCGTGCTGACGAAATCGCGCGTGTAGGCCAGGCCTTGCTTGACCTGTTCGGGCGTCGTCAAGGTCGGGCCGCGGCCGGGCACGAGCTGGTCGAACTTCATCGCGGCCAGGTTGTCCAGCGTCTGCGGCCAGTCGGCCAGGTAGGCGTCGCCGGTGTAGCAGGCGGCTTCGAACTCGACCAGGTCGCCTGAGAAGCAGATGTTTTGCGAAGGCAGGTAGACGATGGTGTCGCCCTTGGTGTGGCCGCGCCCGACCTGCTTGATCTTCACTTCGAGCTTGCCCAGCCACAGCGTCATCTCGCCCTGGAAGGTCAGCGTCGGCCAGGTCAGGCCCGGCACACTCTCCACCGCCTGGAACAGGCGCGGGAAACGGCCGATCTCCGAGTCCATGTCCTGCTGGCCGCGCTCGACGATCAGATCCCAGGTGTCCTGGCTGGCGATGATCTGCTCCAGGCCCTCGTTCTTGTAGCCGCTGGCGCCCAGCACGCGCACGGCGTGGTAGTGGGTGAGCACCACGTACTTGATGGGCTTGTCGGTGATCTCGCGGATCTTCTTGATGACGCCCTGGGCTGCCACGGGGGTGGCGGTGGCGTCGATGATCATCACACCGTCGTCGCCAATGATCACGCCGGTATTCGGATCACCCTCGGCGGTGTAGGCGTAGGCGTTGTCGCTGAGCTTGTCCCAGCTGATCTTTTTTTCTTCGAGATCGGCCTGCGAGGCGAATTTCTTTTCGGTCATGTCCGTTTGCTCCGTTGCGTTGTTGATGCACGGATTGTCGGACAAAATTAGTCTAATGTCAATTAATTTGTTATTGTTGAATTTTGATGCCGGGATCATGCCCCAGGCGGCGCGACACGGCCTCGGCATGCGTGCGCAGCAGCTGGCCTTCCTTGCCGTCGATGTCGGCGGCGAACACGCCCTGGGGGCCGAACACCGTCAGCACCAGCGCCACCTTGCCATCGGCATCGAACACCGGGGCGCTCAGCGTGTTGATGCCCGGCTGCGGCTGCGACAGCCCGCGCCCCATGCCGGCGGCGCGGATCTCGGCCAGCATCTGCTGCACCTCGGGCACATCGAACGCCAGCGAGGCGCCGCCGACCACGCGCCGGTGTTCGTCTTCCAGCACCGAGCGCACCATTTTCTCGGGCAGGTAGGCGGCAAACACCCGCCCGGTGATGGTGTTGAACACCGACATCACCGTGCCCACGCGCAGGTTCACATGCAGCGGGTAGCGCGGCTCATCCAGGCGCACCACGGTGGGGCCGAGGTGGCCCCAGACGGCGAGCGCCACGCTCAGGTCGGCCTCGGTGCACAGGCGCACGGCCTCGTCGCTGGCTTCGGTCAGCGCATCGAGCTGCTGCAGTGCCGCCAGGCCCATCTGCAACGCCATGGGGCCGAGGCCGTAAAGGCTGGTGGCGGGGTTTTGCTTGACCAGGCCGACGCTCATGAAACTCACCAGATACGGGTGCGCCTTGGCCGGCGGCATGTCGGCCAGCGCCGCCAGCTCCTTGAGCGGCAGCGCGCGGCGTTGCTCCACCAGCGCCTGCAGCACGCGCACGCCGACTTCGATGGACTGGATGCGGCGCTGGGGCTTGGACGACGGCGTGGAGGGTTCGGCGCTGTCGTGCGCCGATGCGGTGGCAGGGGTGCGGGGCATGCGCCATTATTGGCGCAAACCGCGCTCTGGCGATCTGTGGCAGCGACTGTGGCCTAATAGAGGGTTTTCATCCCATCATTCGCACCAGGAAACCATCACCATGGGCAACAAGATCGTTACCGAAGCCGACCGCAAGCGCACGCCGCGCCCCACTCCCATGCCCGGCATGCCGCTGACGCGCAACGGCGGCGGCCAGCGCAGCAGCCTGGAGCGCGGCTCGCACACCCATTACAAGAAGAACCCCGGCAAGCGCACCCACAGCGGCGGGAGCTGAGCCCCGAACGCGCACTTTTTCAGGGCAGCACAAAGGCGGCGCGTGCCGCGTCCGCCTTGGCGCGCGCAGCGCAGCCCTGCACATGGTCATTGACCAGACCCATCGCCTGCATGAAGGCGTACATCGTCGTCGGGCCGACAAAGGTGAAGCCGCGCTTTTTCAGATCGCGCGAGAGTGCGTGCGAGGCCGGCGAAGTGGTCATGTTGCGCAGCGCCTGCGCGGTGATCGTCTGCGGCCGCCCCTGCTGCGCCGCATCGGCATGGCGCCAGACATAGTGCGCGAAGGAGCCGAATTCGCGGCGCAACTCCAGCATGCGGGCGGCATTGCCGATCGCCGAGACAATCTTGCCGCGGTGGCGCACGATGGCGGCGTTGGCCAGCAGCGCCGTCACTTCGGCATCACCGAAATGCGCCAGCGTCTCGGCCTCGAAATTCGCCATCGCGGCGCGAAAGGCCTCGCGCTTGTTCAGGATGGTGAGCCAGCTCAAGCCTGCCTGAAAACCTTCCAAACAGAGTTTTTCGAACAGCCGCCGCTCGTCGGCCACCGGATAGCCCCACTCCTCGTCGTGGTAGCGTTGGTACAGCGGCGTTGCCGCGCACCAGGCGCAGCGTGCGTGCCCGGCGCCATCGTGGAACAGGCCGGCAGGTTCTGCAGTCTCAGGCATCGCGCGATTGTGCGCGCCTTCGCTCTTGCTGCATGAAACATTCCCTGCTGCGCCTGGTGCTGGCTGCCCTGGCCGTGCTGGCACTGGTCGGCTGCGCTGGCACCGGCTACTACTGGCAATCGCTGCAGGGGCATCTGGCCCTGCTCAACGCCGCGCGACCGTTGCCCGAATGGATCGCCGAGCCGCACACCCCGCCGCCGCTGCGCCAGCGCCTGGAACTGGCCGAGCGCGCACGGCGCTTTGGCGTCACCGAGCTGGCGCTGCCGGACAACGCCAGCTACACGCGCTACGCCGCCATCGACCGCAGCGCCGCGGTCTGGAATGTGGTGGCCGCGCCGCCGTTTTCACTGCAATTGCATCGCTGGTGCTTCCCCGTCACCGGCTGCATAGGCTACCGCGGCTATTTCAATGAGGCCGAGGCGCGCGCAGAAGCCGCACGCCTGGCCGCCACCGGGCTGGAAGTCAGCGTCTACGGCGTGCCCGCCTACTCGACGCTGGGCTACAGCAACTGGCTCGGCGGCGATCCGCTGCTCTCGACCTGGATCACCTGGCCCGAGGGCGATTTCGTCCAGCTGATGCTGCACGAGCTCGCGCACCAGGAGGTCTATGCCAGCGGCGACACCGCCTTCAACGAGTCCTACGCCACCGCCGTGGGGCGGCTGGGCACGCTGCAATGGCTCAAACACTACGCCACGCCCGCGGCGCTGCAGGCCTACGAAGCGAGCGAAACACGCCGACGCGAGTGGCGCGCACTCACGCGCAGCACGCGCGAGCAGCTGGCGCTGCTTTATGCATCAAATTCGGCTGTAGCGCATGACCATCAAGCGCTATTAGCTATGAAAAACGAAGTTTTCGCCAGCTTCCGCACCGCCTATGCCGGGTTGCGCGCGCACTGGCAGGCACAGGGTAGCACCGCGGGGCAACTCGCCGCGCTGGACCGCTGGGTGCAGGACGCCAACAACGCCAGCTTTGGCACGCAAGCGGCGTATGAGGACCTGGTGCCTGCGTTCACCGCGCTGTTCGAGCGCGAAGGACGCGACTGGCCGCGCTTTCACGCCGCCGTGAAGGCGCTGGCGCAACTGCCCGCCAGCGAACGCCTGCAGCGCCTGCAGGGTGACGTCAGCCGCGCAGCGACGCAATGAGATCGATGTACTGCTGGCGCGCCGCATTCTGCGCCGTGCCCTTGAGCTTGTTCCAGGCATCCCATTTGGCACGGCCCACGAGGTCCGTCAGGCTGGGCTTCTTGTCGGCGTTGTCGCCCTGCGTCGCCTGCTTGTAAAGTGCATAGATCTTGAGCAGCGTCGGATTGTCCGGGCGCTCGCTGAGCGTCTTGGAATTGGCGACGGCGGCCTCGAACAGCGTGTTCAGATCGGGCATGAAAGTCTCCGCGAGTCAACAAGAAAGGTGTCAGAAAGGCAGCAGCGCATCGGGCATCTGCGGCCCGAGCTTGAGTACGCCACTGGCGCGCACGCAGGGCGTGCCATCGGCCGTGACCAGCGCCTGCACGAAGGCCAGCGAGCGCGTACTGCGCAAGAGCTGGCCCGAGCCCTCGATCCAGCAGCCCAGCGGCGCGGGCGCGAGGTAATCCATCTGTAGGCTCACGGTCGGCAGGAAATGTCCATGCACCTCGGAGCTCTGCGCGTAGGCAACGACCACCAGCAGCATGTCGCAAAAGCTCGCCATCATGCCGCCGTGCAGGTTGTCCATCGGGTTCACATGGCGCGCCTCGACGCGCAGTCCCAGGCGGCTATCCGCCCCGGCACAGCGGATATGCAGCGGGCCGTTGACAGCCATGAAGTTGCCGCCGATGCGAAAGGGCTCGAAGCCCTCGGGCACGCCGATTTCCTGCGCGGTGTTCACTTGCGCGTCTCCTGCCGCACCTCGTGCTCGAAATCGGCGGACTGCATCTGTGTCCAGTTGGGGTAGAGGCGCTCGAAATCGGCGCGCAACTCGGCCAGCGGCAAATCGCTGAAGCTGCCGCGCTGATTCAGATACTCCATGTGGCGGTGCCCGGACTTGTCGAACGCGTGGTAGAGCGAGTCGTGCACGCCATCGAACTCCAGTGGCAGCAGGCCGAAGCGCTCGCACAGCTCGATGTTGAAGGCCGGCGTGGCCTTGCGCCAGGCACCGTCCAGCCACAGCTCGGTGTAGCCATGCCAGTAAAAGGTATCGGTCTGCATGGTGCGCCGCATGCGCTCGGTGCTCAGGTGGTTGCGCACGTCGGCAAAACCCAGGCGCGCGGGAATGCCGGCCGCGCGCGCGGCTGCGGCGAGCAGCACCGCCTTGGGCACGCACCAGCCATAGCCCTTCTCCAGCACTCCACTGGCGCGCATGCCGGGCAGACTCAAATCGATGCGATACGGGTCATAGCGAAAACCGTCGCGCACCGCCAGGTTGAGCGCCACGGCGCGCTCGCGCTCGTCATGGCCTTGGGCGTGTTCGCGCGCAAAGGCCATCACCGCAGGGTGGTCGCTGTCGATCGCCGCGGTGGGCTGAAGGTGCTCGGGGAGGGGGCTGTCGTGCTGCATGGGGCTACCTTACCGCAAAGTGGTCGCGGCGCCCCTCGTACTGCATGCCGACTGGAACGTACGTGACAATGCCCCCATCCAACAGCGGACAACCACACGGAGACAGGGTGAAATACAGCACGCCCATACGCGGCAGACAACGGCGGTGGATTTCCTCCGTGCTGGCCTGCGCATGGCTGCTGCATGTGCTGGCGATTGCGCTCGCGCCGCTGCCGGTAGTGGCCCAGACACAGCTGCCACCTTGGGCCACGGACATCTGCTCGCAAAGCCATGGCGGCGGGCAATCGCAACCCGATAAAGACAGTTGCACCCATGCGCTGTGCTGCCTGCTGGGCTGCAATGGGCAGCACCACACGCCTGCGCCACCACCCACGCCTGTCACGGTGGCGATGCGGGCCTCTCAGACCGCGCACGCTTTGCCCGTGGAGCTTGCCCAGCGGCCGTCCGCGCGGCGCGCATTGCTCCCCGATCCGCGGGCTCCCCCACACACCCACGCCTGAACGGTACGGCCCGCAGGCTGCTGCGGCCGTCGCCATGCATTGCATGCCTGCGCCTGTCATGGGCGCATGCGTGCGTTCGATTCATACAGGCCAATGGGCTGCCATCGGCAGCCGACCATCTTGGCGGGAGTTTTTCATGTGGATTCAATCTATCGCCCGGCCTCGCCGGGCCGCGCGGCGCGACGCCTCGCTGGCGATGCTGATCTCGGCACTGCTGGGCCTGGGCGCACACGCGCAAACGGCGGCTGCGGCGCCGCAGGCCGATGCACCTGCACCCGCGCTGCCTACGCTGACCGTGAGCGAGCCCGAACCCGACTCACTCACCGGGCCCAGTGTCGTGCGCCAGCGCCAGGCTATCGAGCAAACCGCGGGCTCGGTGGGTTTCATCGACAACGCCACGCTGCTCGATCGCTACCAAAGCAATCTGCGCGACGTACTGCAGGAGGCCCCCGGCGTGTTCACGCAAAACCGCTACGGGCAGGAGTTGCGCCTGTCGGTGCGCGGCTCGGGCATCGCGCGCAGCTTCCACATGCGCGGCATCGAGCTGCTGCAAGACGGCATCCCGACCAACCTGGCTGACGGCAGCGGCGATTTCTACGAAATTGACCCCATGGGGCTGCGCAGCACCGAAATCTACAAGGGCGGCAACGCACTGCGCTATGGCGCGTCGACGTTGGGCGGTGCAATCAATTTCGTCACGCCCACGGCGCGCACGGCGCTGTCGCCCAACATCATCCAGCTCTCGGGCGGCAGCTTCGGCACGCTGCAGACCAGCGGCCAGGTGTCGCGGGTGCTGGGCGATGTGGATCTGCTGGCCAATATCACCGCCTCGCACGCCGACGGCTGGCGCGCCCACGAAACCGGCAATTACGGCCAGTTCAACGGTAATCTCGGCTACCGCCTCGGGCCGTCGGCCGAGACCCGGTTTTACCTGGGCATTTACGCCACCAACCAGCAGCTGCCCGGCACGCTGACGCTGGCCGATGCGCTGGCCGATCCACGCAAGGCCGGCGCCGGCATCGTGGCGCAGCACCAGGCGCGCGACATGCGCGTGCAGCGCCTGGCCAATCGCACCACCGTGGCGTTGGGCGACGGGCAGTTGGAGCTGGACAGCTGGCTGATCCATACCGACATGTTCCACCCCATCTTTCAGGTACTCACGCTCAACGGCAACACCTGGGGCCTGGCGCCGCGCTACCACCGCTCCTGGCAGGTCGGCGATCACCGCAATGACCTGACGCTGGGCGCACGCATCACCAGTGGCGACTACGAGGCCTTGCGCTTCGTCAACAACGCTGGCGTGGCGGCCGCGCCGACGCTGAACGCGCGCCAGAAGGCGCAGAACACCGAGGTCTATGTTGAAGACCACTGGCACGTCTCACCCGAACTGGCCGTGATTGCCGGGCTCAAGACGCTGCGCAACGAGCGCCGCTATCTGGACCACGGCCTGTCCGCCGAGCCCGGTGCGCGCACGGACCAGGCGAACTTCAACGGACTCAACCCCCGACTGGGCCTGCTCTGGCAGCCACAACGCGACGTTCAGGTGTTCGCCAACATCACCCGCAGCCAGGATGTACCGGATTTCACCGATCTGACGCAGACCTTCGGCGCCAGCAGCCGCTTCGTGCCACTGGCTTCGCAGCGCGCCTGGACGATGGAGATCGGCACGCGCGGCAGCAGCGGGCCATGGCGCTGGGATGCCACCTATTACCGCTCCCGGGTGCGCGGCGAGCTGCTGCAATACACCGTCAATCCGGCGATACCGGCCTCCACCTTCAACGCCGGTCGCACGCTGCACCAAGGCATCGAGCTGGGGGCGTCGCTGGAACTGGCGCGCAACCTGGTCCCGGCTACGGGGGACACGCTGGTCCTGAGCCAGCTATGGAACTGGAGCGATTTCAGCTTCCGCAGTGATCCGCAGTACGGCAACAACGCGATTCCCGGGCTGCCCAAGCACCTGCTGCGCACCGCGCTGATCTACACGCAGGCCAATGGTTTCTACGTCACGCCGACGCTGGACTGGGTTCCCGTCGGCGCCTGGGTGGACTATGCCAACACCGCCAGGACACCGCGCTACGCGCTGCTCGGCCTGAAGGTCGGTGCCACACTGCGCAGCGGCCTGAGCTTCTTCGTCGATCTCCGCAACCTGACCAACAAGCGCTATGTGGCCGATTTTGGCACCGTGCTCAACGCCAGTGTTGGCGCCCCGCCCAGCACTTTCTACCCTGGCACCGGACGCAGTATTCATGCCGGTTTACGCTATCAATTTTGAATTTCACACGAGGTCTTTCATGAATATCCCCAACCATGCCGCCCACAGCCCATCACTCATCGCCCTTGTTTGCTTGGTCGCCGGTGCGGCCCATGCGCATGTCAGCCTGCAGGTGCCACAGGCGTCCGTGGGCGCAGGCTACAAAGCGGTACTCACGGTGCCGCATGGCTGCACGGGTTCAGCCACCGTCAAGCTCAGCGTGCAGATCCCGGACGGGGTCATCGCCGTCAAGCCGCAGGTCAAGCCCGGCTGGACGATAGAAACCACGCACGAGAAATACGCCCGGCCCTATACCTTCCACGGCAACCAGGTCAGCGAGGGGGTGCGCACCATCACCTGGTCGGGTGGCACCTTGCCCGATGCGTATTACGACGAGTTCGCCTTCAGCAGCCAGATCGCGTCCACGCTCGCGCCGGGCAGCACGCTGGCCTTTCCCACGGTGCAGACCTGTGAGCAGGGGGTGGAACGCTGGATCGAGCGGCCCTCCGCCGATCAGAAGCACCCAGAGAAACCCGCGCCGACCCTCACGCTGCTGCCTGCGCGCAAATCATGAAACCGGCGCCGCTACGGTGGCTGTACCCGCTGCTGCTGGCGCTGCTGCTGGGCACGCTGCTGCTGGGCAGCGCGGCCTGGGCGCACACCGCGCTGCTGCATGCCGAACCGGCCGATGGCAGCGTGCTGGCGCAGGCGCCCCGCCAGGCGCTGCTCACCTTCGGCGAGCCAGTGACCGTGACGCGTTTGCAGATCATCGAGCCCGATGGCTCGGCGCTGCCCGTGCCGGGGGCGCGCACCGAAGGCGCGCAGGTCCAGGTGCCACTACCGGCGTTGACCGACGGCAACCACGCCTTGGTCTGGCATGTCATCTCTGCCGACGGTCATCCGGTGAGCGGCGTGCTGCGCTGGTCCGTTGGCATTGGTGCTGCACCTGTAGCGCCTGCCGTGGCGGTCAGCACCGCGCCTTTGAAAACCGCCATCTGGCTGGCGAAATGGGCCTTGTACCTGGGCCTCTTCCTGGGCGCGGGTACGGCCTTCTGGTGTGCCTGGAATGCATCGGCATGCACGCCATCCGCGCGGCGGCTCGGCAGCGCACTGTTGGCCATCGGGCTGGTCTCGGCAGTGCTCTCTCCGGCGCTGCAGGGCGCGGACATGCTGGGTCTCGCGCTGCATGAGAGCGCCCGCTGGCAGGCATGGCGCACGGGTGCCCAGAGCAGCCTGGGCGCCACGCTGGCGCTGGCTGGCGTCAGCCTGCTGCTGGCGCTGGGCGCCCTGCGTGGGCACGGCAGCTGGCTTGCGCGCAGCGCGGGCCTGCTGGCACTGCTGGGCAGCGGCGCGGCACTGAGCGCCAGCGGCCACGCCAGCACGGCACCGTACCCGTGGGCACGCGCGGCGGTGCTCGTGCACGTCTGCGCCGTGGCGCTGTGGCTGGGGGCGCTCATTCCGTTGGCCACCAGCTTGCGCCAGCCGGGGACGGACGCGCTGCGGCTGCTGGCACGCTTCTCGCGCGCCATCCCGTGGGTGCTGGCGGCACTGGTGCTGGCGGGGCTGGCGCTGGCCAGCATCCAGCTCGGCGATCCGCGGGCGCTCACCGGCACAGGCTATGGGCGGGTGCTGCTGGCCAAGCTCGCGCTGGTCGCGCTGGTGCTGCTGCTGGCGGCCTGGAACCGCTGGCGGCTCACGCCGGCCGTCCTGCAGTTGCAAAATGGCGCCGGGCAGCGCATGGCGCGCTCCATCGCCATCGAAACCGGGATGCTCGTGGCCGTGCTGGCGGTCGTCGCACTCTGGCGCTTCACGCCGCCGCCGCGCAGCCTGGCGCCGCCAGCAACCACGGCGGCAAAGGCACAGCCGGCGCGCCTCTTCCTGGACAACGGGCAAACGCGCATGGCTCTGGTGATCACGCCGGCCGCCACCGGGCCGGTCACGATCACGGCAACGCTGGACCCAGGCTCGGTCACGCCCCAGGAAGTGGCGTTCGTGCTGGCCAACCCGGCGCTGGGCATGGAGGCCTTGCACGCCCAGGCGCATGCCGTGGCGCCGGGGCGTTGGCGCGCCGACGCGGTGCTGATCCCGGCCGCGGGCGACTGGACGGTGCGCGCCGAACTGCTGCTCGATGCGTTCACGCAGACGACGCTGCAAGGCAGGGTGACGATCGCGCGCTGAAAAGCAAACGCCCCCTGGGCCAACGCGGCTCAGGAGGCGTTTGCCGCGGCAGGCGGATCAATCGTTGCCGATGTATTTCCACTTGCCGTTCTGGATCGTCACCATCACGCGCGCGCGCTGGTCCAGCCCCAGGTGGTCGGTCGGCGACATGGTGAAGATGCCGTGCGCGCCGGGCACTTCCTTCAGGCCCTCGATCGCATCGCGCAGCGCGACGCGGAACTCCGGCGTGCCGGGCTTGGCCTTCTTGAGCGCCACCGGCACGGCGGCGGTCATCAGCACGCCCGCATCCCAGCCATGCGCACCGAAGGTCGACACGCTGCCCTTGCCGTAGGCTTTTTCGTAGGCGTGCACGTAGGCCAACGCCGATGCCTTGACCTGGTTGGTCGCGGGCAGTTGATCGGCCACCAGCACGGGGCCGGCCGGCAGGATGGTGCCCTCGACATCCTTGCCGCCAACGCGCAGGAAGTCGTTGTTGGCCACGCCGTGGGTCTGGTAGTACTTGCCGGCGTAACCGATCTTCTTGAGCGCGGTCTGCGGCAGCGCGGCCGGCGTGCCCGAGCCGGCGATCAGCACCGCATCAGGGTTGGCGGCCTTGATCTTCAGGGCCTGGCCGGTCACCGAGGTATCGGTGCGAGCGTAGCGCTCACTGGCCACGATGTTGATTTTCTTGAGCGCCGCGGCCTTGGCGAATTCCTGCGCCCAGCCCTCGCCATAGGCGTCCGAGAAGCCGATGAAGCCCACCGTCTTCACGCCGTTGTTGGCCATGTGCTCGACGATGGCGAGCGACATCATGATGTCGTTTTGCGGTGTCTTGAAAACCCAGTGGCGCTTGGCATCGACCGGCTCGACGATCTTGGCCGAGGCGGCCACCGAGATCATCGGCGTCTTGGCTTCGGCAACGATGTCGATCATCGCCAGCGACACCGGCGTGGTGCTGGAGCCGAGGATGATGTCGACGTTGTTCTCGCTGATCAGCTTGCGCGTGTTGGTGACGCCCTGCGTGGTGTCCGAAGCGTCGTCGAGCACGATGTAATTGATCTTCTCGCCCGCAATGGTGTGCGGCATCAGCGCGATGGTGTTCTTCTGCGGAATGCCGAGCGAAGCCGCGGGCCCGGTGGCCGAGATGGTCACGCCGACATTGACGTCGGCCATCGCGGCGCCACTGGCGGCGATCAGTCCGGCAGCGGCCAGGGCAAGGGCGGTCCAGCGTTTTTTCATGAAAAGTCTCCTCTGAGTCAGTGGTTGAAGTGAGTGCGAGTTTTCGCGGGGTGGGTGATGGAGGGGCGAATCAGGACGATGCGCCAGTCGGAACTACCCTGATGCGGGCGCGTCGTTTGGCCGGCATGCCTTGGGGCGGCTTGACGGCGGTGACGCCGCCGCAAAACAGATCGGCGACAACAGGTGCCATCGCGTCGTAGTCGAGCGAGCCATCGGGACGAAACCAGGTGAACATCCAGTTGATCATGCCGAACAGCAGCATGGTGGTGGGCTTGGCCAGGTGCGCCTGGCCGACCTGCGGCCATTGCTCGGCAATCGTGTCGGCAAACGCCGCGACCACCGCGCGCTCGGTGCCGAGGATGCGCTCGGCATCCTCCGGGCGCAGGAACTTCACGTCCTCGGTCAGCACGCGGTGCGCGTCGCGCGCCTGGGCGTATTCGCGCACGAAGCGCCCGATCAGCTCGCGCAAGCGCTCTGGCGGCGCAAGCGCCTGCGCGCCGACCTCGTCGACCAGCACCTGCAGCCGCGCGATGTGGCCCTCGGCGATCTGCACCAGCAGGTCGTACTTGTCGCGAAAGTAGTGGTAGAGCGCGGGCTTGGACAGGCCGCAGGCCTGCGCCACCTGGTTCATCGAGGTACCAGGGTAGCCCAGCTCGGCGAACAGACGCGCGGCCTCGCGCAGGATCAGCTCGCGCTGCTCCTCATACCCTGGTGCGCGGCCCCGTGCCATTGTGGTGATTGATGCCTGAAACGGTTGTTTGGTATGCGTCTAACGCTCATCAAACGAGAGCACGACACGCGGCGTGAGCGGGCGGCACTGGCAGGTGAGCACAAAGCCGGCCTCGACCTCGGCCTTCTCCAGCGCGAAGTTGCGCTCCATGCGCACCTCGCCTTCGATGCGCTTGGCGCGGCAGGTGCCGCAGACGCCCGAGGTACAGGAAAACGGCACCTCCAGCCCGGCGGCCGAGGCCGCGTCGAGGATGCTCGCCTGCTCCTTGCTGAAGGCGAATTCGCGCTTCAGACCATCGCGGATGATGGTGATGCTGGCGCGCTCGGCATCGCCCTCAGCCGCGCGGTGCTCGACCGCGCCGACCTTCTCGCCCGCCTGCAGCGCCACGCCGAAGCGCTCGATGTGGATGCGCTCCTCTGGCACACCGGCCGCCAGCAGCGCGGCCTGTGCCTCGTCGTTCATCTGGAACGGCCCGCAGACGAAGACCTCGTCGATGCTGCTGGCAGGCACCAGACGCTGCAGAAAATCGCCGAGCTTGGCGCGGTCCATCAGCCCCATGTTGATGGGCGCGTCGGTATCTTCGCCCGAGAACACGTGGTGCAGCGCCACGCGCGTCAGGTAGCGGTTCTTGAGGTCTTCCAGCTCCTCCTTGAACATCGTGGACTGCAGGCTGCGGTTGGCGTAGAGCAGGGTGAAGCGGCTCGCGGGCTCGCGCCCGAGCACGGTCTTCATGATCGAGAGGATGGGCGTGATGCCGCTGCCGCCGGCCACGCCGACATAGTGGCGCCGCGCCTGCGGATCGGTGGGCACGTAAAAGCGCCCCTGCGGCGCCATCACCTGCACCGTGTCGCCGGGTTTCAGATGCGTGTTGATCCAGTGCGAGAACTGCCCGCCGTGGACCTTGCGCACGCCCACGCGCAGCTCGCCATCGTCCGCACCGGCGCAGATCGAGTAGGAGCGGCGCAGGTCCTGCCCATCGACCTGGGCGCGCAGCGTGAGGTACTGGCCCTGGATGAAGCCGAAGACTTCGCGCAAATCAGGCGGCACGTCAAACGAGACGATGACCGCCTCGCTGGTGTCGGGCTCGATCGCGCGCACGCGCAAGGGGTGGAAGATGACGCTCATATCGGCTTGAAATGTTCAAACGGTTCGTGGCAGCTCAGACACCGGTACAGCGCCTTGCACGGCGTGGAGCCGAACGGCGCGATGCGCTCGGTGCGCGTGCTTTCGCAGCGCGGACAGGGCACGGGCGGCTGGCGGCGGCGGGTGATGCAGATCGGTTGGGCATCTGCCAGCGGCACCGGACCGGGCGGCGCAATGCCGTATTCACGCAAGGCCGCCTTGCCCTTGGCGCTGATCCAGTCGGTGGTCCAGGCGGGGGCGCGCTGCAGCACGGTGGCGACCGGGCCGAGCTGCGCGGCCTCCAGCGCGGTCTTCACATCGTGCGCGATGACCTCGGTCGCGGGGCAGCCGGAGTAGGTTGGCGTGAGCACCACTTCCAGCAGCGCGCCGCTTTCGCGCACCTCGCGCACCACGCCCAGGTCGCACAGCGAGATCACCGGAATCTCCGGGTCTTGCACTTGCTCCAGTACGGCCCATGCGGCCTGCACGCGGGCGCTGACAGCTTCTTTTTCGAGAGCGTTCACCACACCCCTCCCGGGTAGCTGCGCTGCAGGTACTGCATCTCGGCGAGGATGAAACCCATGTGCTCGCTGTGCACGCCGTGCTTGCCCGTGCTGCGGAACTTGATGTCGCCTTCAGGCACGGCCAGATCGGCGGCGGCCAGAATCGGCGCCATCTCCTGCTGCCACTCGGCCTGCAGATCGGCCCAGCGCGGGCCCAGGCCGCTAGCCTGCGCGGCGTCGTCCACCGCATCGGGCTCGAACAGCTCGGCGGTGTAGGGCCAGAGCTGCGCCAACGCCGCCTGCATGCGCTGGCGCGAATCATCAGTGCCATCGCCCAGGCGCACCACCCAATCGGCCGCATGCTGCTGGTGGTAGCGCGCTTCCTTCACCGCCTTGCCGGCGATCGCGGCCAGCTCGCGGTCACTGGAGCTCTCCAGGCGCTGCCAGAGCAGCTTGAGCAGCGTGGCCAGCATGGCGTTGCGCAGGCAGGTGAAGGCAAAGTCGCCGCGCGGCAGCTCGGCCATGGTGACGTTCAGGAAATCCCCCTCGCCGCGCAAAAACGCGAGCTGGTCTTCATCGTGCCCGCGGCCATCCACCTGACCGGCGCGCGTGAGCACGCCGCGCGCCTGGCCGAGCAGGTCCAGCCCCATGTTGGACAGCGCGATGTCTTCCTCCAGAATCGGCGCGTGGCCGCACCATTCGGTGATGCGCTGCGCGAGGATCAAACAGGTATCGGCCACGCGCAGCAAATACTGCACCTGGGGTTCCTTGCCAATGCGGATGCTTTGCACGTCAATGCCCTCCGCTCACATGTGGTTCACGGCTGCGGGCAGCGTGAAGAAGGTGGGATGGCGGTAGACCTTGTCCTCGGCTGGGTCAAAGTACATGTCCTTGTCGGCCGGGTCGCTGGCGACGATCGCGCTCGATGGCACGACCCAGATGCTGGTGCCTTCCTGGCGCCGGGTGTAGACGTCGCGCGCCATCTGGATCGCCATCCTGGCATCCGAGGCATGCAGGCTGCCGCAATGCTTGTGGTCCAGCCCTGCGCGCGAGCGCACGAACACTTCCCAAAGAGGCCATTCGGTGGCGGTGGTATCTGGCGTGGTCATCGATTTACTCTCCAATAAATAGCGCCTCGCGCACACCAATCAAGCGTCGCAGGCTGTTTTTGCTTGTACTCCTTCTCCCTTTGGGGGAAGGCAGGGATGGGGGCTTTGTCTCCACGGCAGGCGCTGCGAGCCCTCACCCCAACCCTCCCCCAGCGGGGAAGGGAGCGAAGGCACTCATGCGACCGCGCGTTCACGCTGCGCCTGCTTGCCCGCATGCGCCAGCGCCGCTTCGCGCACCCAGGCGCCGTCGTCCCAGGCCTTGACGCGCGCCGCCAGGCGCTCGCGGTTGCAGGGGCCGTCGCCGCCCACCACGCGCCAGAACTCGTCCCAGTCGATCACGCCGTGGTCGTGGTGCTGGCGCGCCTCGTTCCACTTCAGGTCGGGATCGGGCAGGCTCACGCCCAGCACCTTGGCCTGATCGACGCAGGCGTCGATGAACTTCTGGCGCAGCTCGTCGTTGGAGTTGCGCTTGATGCCCCAGCGCATCGACAGCGCGCTGTTGGGCGACTGGTCGTCCGGCGGGCCGAACATCATCACCGACGGCCACCACCAGCGGTTGACCGCGTCCTGCACCATCGCGCGCTGCGCATCCGTGCCCTGCTGCATCATCACCAGCAGCGCATCAAAGCCCTGGCGCTGGTGAAAGCTCTCTTCGCGGCAGATGCGCACCATGGCGCGCGCATACGGCCCGTAGGAGCAGCGGCACAGCGGCACCTGATTCATGATCGCCGCGCCATCGACCAGCCAGCCTATCGTGCCTACGTCGGCCCAGGTGAGCGTGGGGTAGTTGAAGATCGAGCTGTACTTGGCGCGCCCGCTGTGCAGCGCACCCAGCATCTGGTCGCGGCTGGTGCCCAGGGTCTCGGCGGCGGAATACAGGTACAGGCCGTGACCGGCTTCGTCCTGGATCTTGGCCAGCAGGATGGCCTTCCGCTTGAGCGTGGGCGCGCGCGTCACCCAGTTGCCCTCGGGCAGCATGCCGACGTATTCGGAATGCGCGTGCTGGCTGATCTGGCGCACCAGCGTCTTGCGGTAGTGCTCGGGCAGCCAGTCCTTGGCCTCGATGAACTCACCGGCATCGATGCGTGCATCAAAACGCTGTTGCAGCGCCTCTTCCTGCGGGCTGGCGGGCGCTGCAGCCTGCAGCGTCTTGCCCATGGTGTCCATGGCTTGGGTGTACATCTGTTTCGTTCGCCTCAAAGTTGCTCGAAGAAGCCTTCGGTGTGGATCAGTGCATCGGTCGCGCCCAGGGCCTTGGCCGCGACCACGCAATCATCGACGAAGCCGGGCGTGCCCGCGACGAAGACGCTGAAGCCGCTCAGGTCGGGGAACTGCTGGCCGAGGATGGTCGGGATGCGGCCCTGCAGCACGCCCGCCTTGTGCTCGCGCGTGAGCGTGGGCAGGTAATGAAAATTGGGATAACGTGCCTCCCAGTAGCGCATCAGGCCGACGTCGTACAAATCGGCTGCCTCGCGCGCCGAGAACACCAAGGTGACCGGTTGCGCGTAGCCACGGCGCAGCGCTGCCTCGGTGAGCGAAAGAATTGGCGCCAGCCCCGAGCCCGCGGCCAGGCACAGCACCGGCGTGTCGACCGAAGGGTCGCCGATGAAGGTGCCGTGCGGGCCGGAAAAACGCAGCTGATCGCCCAGCTGCACCTCGTCGTGCAGCCAACGGCTGGTGCGGCCCTCGGGCGAATCGGGCGCCAGCGCCTCCACACGCGTGACCTGCAGGCGCAGCTCGCCGTCGTGCTGCGGCGCGCCGGCCAGCGAATACGAACGCGACGGGATGCCGCGCGCCGCATCGCCGAGCTTGATGAACTGCCCGGGCCAGAAACGCATGGCCTCGCCCAGCGGACGCAGCACGAATTCGGTGATGCGCGGCGTGCGAGGAATGCGATCGACCAGCACCGCGTACTGGCCGTCGCGCGTCGGAAACAGCAGCGGCTTGGCGTCCTCGGTGCCCCATTCGATCTCCAGCTCTTCGGAGATCGGCTTGGCCATGCACATCAGGCCGCAACCGGCGGCGCGCTCTTCCTGCGACAGCGCCATGTCGAGCACGAAGCCCTGGTCGAACTCGCCCGAGCGCACCTTGACCTTGCACTCGCCGCAGGCACCGGCGCGGCAGTTGTTGGGCAGCGCGTAGCCCGCACGCTCGAGCGCTTCGAGCGCGGTGAGCCCCTCGGCCCAGGGCACGGCCTGGCCCGAGGGGTGCAGCTTGATCTTGTGATCCATGCGCGTGCGTCGTCAGAACACCGGGATGATGTCCTGCATGTCCACGTCGGTGACTTCCTGCCCGGTGATGCCCACCTCGGGGATCGCGGGGAAGGGAATGTCGTACTTGTCCAGCGCACCCTTGAGATTCATGATGGCGGCGCGCCAGTTGGCCTTCTTGGCCTCGTACTCGGGAATGGCAAAGCCCGCGGTCCGCGCCACCGCCTCGCCCGCGCGCTGGTTCTCGATGAAGTCGGCCGGCAGGTCCCAGAAGTCCATCGGCGGCTCGAACAGCACGGCCGAGAGGAACAGGTAACCGGCGCGGATCTGCTTGGTGATCAGCGGCTTGTCCGAGAGATCGAGCTTGGGGTAGTCGCGCTCCATCAGCGCCAGGCAGATGCCCATGTGCCGGCCCTCGTCCTTGCCGATGTTGCGAAACGCCTCCTTGAACACCGGCTCGGTGCAGCCTGCGGCCATCTGGTGAAAGATGGTGGCGGCGGCGATCTCGCCCATCAGGAAGCTGCTGAACAGCACCGCCAGGCTGTACTTGGGCACCGCCTGCTTGTAACCAGTCCAATAGCGCGCGCCGTTGTGGTAGAGCCACTTGGCGTTCTTTTGCAGGCGCTTGCCGAGTTCGGTCTTGGGCTGGTAGGTGAGCGGATCGGGGTGCTCGAGCAGCTTGGTGATGGCCATGCCGCACATCTGCTCGTGACCCTGCTCATCCTGCGTCACGCTGAAGAAGCAGCGGCGCACCGCATCCTCTTCATGCGCCTCGTAGGTCTTGATCATGGCGGTGGCAAACACTGGCGGCGCCGACGCGTCGAACACCGACAGCAACGTCCACCAGTAGGCGATGGCTTCGCGCTGCTCCCAGGTGTATTTCTCGACCTTGAAGGTGTCCCAGGGGAGCTTCTTCACGTCCCAGACCTCGCGGCGCGAGGCATCCCAGATGTCCTCGAGCTTCTTGGTGTGCTGCTGCCAGGAGAGCGGGTAGACGTTGGGCTGCTCGATGGCCGGCGGGAACCCCATCGTGTGGGCGAGTTTTTCCTTGTGCATGGTGATGCTTCCTTCAGAAGAGGGTGTGATGGCAAGTCAATGTGGGCGCTTGTCGATCACACGCCGGGCCTTGCCGACAAGCGTGCGCTCTATGGAGCCCGAGGGCAGCACCGTCACGCGCGTGGACACCCCGACCAGGGTCTTGATGCGGTGCTGCACCCAGGCCGCGATGTCCTTGACCTCCTGGGCCGGGGCATTGCTGGTCTCGGTATGCAGTTCACACGACACCTGCACCTCGTCAAGGTTGCCGTCGCGCGAGACGGTGATCTGGTACTGACCGGAGAGCTTCTCGTGCTGCAGCACGATCTCTTCGATCTGCGTGGGGAACATGTTGACGCCGCGGATGATGAGCATGTCGTCCGAGCGGCCGACGATCTTGCCCATGCGGCGAAAGCTGCGTGCCGTCGGCGGCAGCAATCGCGTGAGGTCGCGCGTGCGGTAGCGCACGATGGGCAGGCCTTCCTTGGTCATCGTGGTGAACACGAGCTCGCCCTCCTCGCCGTCGGGCAGCACCTCGCCGGTATCGGGATCGATGATCTCGGGGTAGAAATGGTCCTCCCAGATCACCGGGCCGTCCTGCGTCTCTATGCATTCGTTGGCCACGCCCGGGCCCATCACTTCCGACAAGCCGTAGATATCCACCGCCTTCAGGCTGGAGGTCTTCTCGACTTCCTGGCGCATGCCCTCGGTCCAGGGCTCGGCGCCGAAGATGCCGACCTTGAGCGAACTCTTCCTCGCGTCCAGCCCCTGGCGCGTGAATTCCTCGATGATCACCTGCATGTACGAGGGCGTGACCATGATGATGTCGGGGCGGAAATCGTTGATCAGCTGCACCTGTTTTTCGGTCTGTCCGCCGGACATCGGGATGACGGTGCAGCCCGCGCGCTCGGCGCCGTAGTGCGCGCCCAGGCCGCCGGTGAACAGGCCATAGCCATAGGCCACATGCACGATGTCGCCCGGTCGCCCGCCCGAGGCACGGATGGAGCGCGCCACCAGGTCGGCCCAGGTGCTGATGTCCTTGGCGGTGTAACCCACCACCGTCGGCTTGCCCGTGGTGCCCGAGGAGGCATGGATGCGCGTGATCTTCTCGCGCGGCACGGCGAACATGCCGAAGGGGTAGTTGTCGCGCAAATCCTTCTTGGTGGTGAAGGGGAACTTCGCCAGATCGCTGAGCTGCTTCAAGTCGCCCGGATGCACGCCCTTGGCCTTGAACGCCGCGCGGTAATGCGGCACGTTGTCATAAGCGTGCTGCAGCGACCAGCGCAGGCGCGTGAGCTGCAGCGCGGCGATCTCGTCGCGGCTGGCGGTTTCAATCGGTTCGAGGTCGCCGGGTTCGGGGCGATAAACGGTCATCTCGTGTCTCCTTGAATGGGGTTCGGTACAGCGCAGGGTTCAGCGGTCGGCAGGCAGATTCACCGCCGGCCGGCCCTTCATGCGGTAAGAGCGGCCGCGGAACACCGCCACCAGCTCGCCGCGCTGGTTGTGCACGTTCACGTCGTACACGCCGGTGCGCCCGGCGGCCTGCACCTCATGCGCCTCGGCGGTGAGCAGGTCGCCCTCGCGCCCCGGGGCGACAAAGTCGATCGACAGGCCTGAAGCCACCGTCAGCTCATTGCCCGAGTTGCAGGCAAAGGCAAACGCCGAATCGGCCAGCGTGGTGATCAGGCCACCGTGGCAGGTGGCATGGCCGTTGAGCATGTCGGCGCGCACCGTCATCGTCACCGTCGCGCGGCCTGGCGCGATCGCCGTCACCTGCATGCCCAGGGCGCGCGTGGCGCGGTCGTTTTCAAGCATCAGCGCGCGCACCTGCTCGGCAAGCTGCTGCGGCTCCAGGGTGTTTGTCATCGGCGAGTGCTCAGCGGTCGGTGAATTGCGGGGCGCGCTTCTCGGCAAACGCCTGCACACCCTCCTGGTAATCGTGTGCAAAGCCGAGCGTGCGCTGCAGCTCGGCCTCGTGCGCCAAGGTGTCGGCAAAGCCGCTGTGCGCGCCGGCATCGAGCGCGCCGCGGATCGCCACCAGCGCCCGGGTCGGCATGCCCGCCAGGCGCGCGGCCAGCGCCTGCACCCGGGCGGCCAGCTCGGCATCGTCCACGCAGCGCCAGATGAGGCCCATGCGCGCCGCCTCTTCCGCCGGCAGCTTGTCGCCCAGCAGCGCCAGGCCCAGCGCCTGCGCCCGGCCGACGAGGCGCGGCAGCAGCCAGGTGCCGCCGCTGTCGGGCACCAGCCCGATCTTGGCAAACGCCTGAATGAAGCTGGCCGAGCGCGCCGCCACCACCAGATCACAGGCCAGCGCAATGCTGGCGCCCGCGCCCGCCGCCACGCCATTGACCATGGCCACCACCGGCACCGGCATGCTGCGCAGGCGCAGGCACAGCGGTGCGTAGTGCTGCGTGATCACCACGCTCAAATCCTTGGGTGCGGCGCCCGGTGCCGGGTCGGGCGCAACCGCAGGATCCGCCAGATCCTGCCCGGCACAAAATGCACGCCCGGCGCCCGTGAGCACCACGCAGCGCACGCTGGCGTCGTCCGCCGCGGCGTTGAGCGCGGCCAGCAGCTGCACATGCAGCTCGCCGGTAAAGCTGTTGAGCTGCGCTGGCCGGTTGAGCGCAATGGTGCGCACGGCGGCCTCATTGGAGACAAGAACCAGGGGGTCGGACATGGGCGATACGGGTGCGGAGGACCGAAAAAAAAAAGAAAACCGATCAGGAAAACATAATTGACCGATCGGTCGGTAAATCATAAACTCGCAGGCTGCCTTGGCGCAAGCCCCCTCATCCCCGTAAAAACCCTAGGAGACGGTTCCCATGTCGCTGTTTGACACCCACCGCGCGCTGCTCGATGGCGCGCTCAATGCCCTGGCCACGCGCGCGTTCTGGACGCCCTTCCCCGAAATGCCCTCGCCCAAGGTCTACGGCGAGACCGCGCAGGCCGACGGCATTGCCGCCGCCAACGCGCTGCTGGGCAAGGATTTCGCGCTGGAGCAACCGGGCGAGGTCGGCCGCATCGCCACCGAGCAATCGCCCTATGGCGTGGCGCTGGATGTGCACTACCCCGAATGCGCGCCCGATGCGCTCATCGCCGCCGCCCAGGCGGCCGAGCCCGGCTGGCAGGCGCTGGGCGCGAAGGCTCGCGTCGGCGTGCTGCTCGAAGCCTTGACGCGCATTCACAAGCGCTCGCATGAAATCGCCCATGCGGTGATGCTCACCACCGGCCAGGGCCCGATGATGGCATTCCAGGCCGGCGGCCCGCATGCGCAGGACCGCGCGCTCGAAGCCATCGCCTACGCCTGGAAAGCCATGGCCGATGTGCCCGAACAGGCCCGCTGGGAAAAGCCGCAGGGCAAGAACCCGCCGCTGGTGATGCAAAAACATTTCGAGATCGTCGGCCGCGGCGTCGCGCTGGTGATCGGCTGCGCCACCTTCCCGACCTGGAACACCTACCCCGGGCTGTTTGCCGCGCTCGCCACCGGCAACCCGGTCATCGTCAAGCCCCACCCCAACGCGGTGCTGCCCGCCGCACTCACCGTGCGCATCCTGCGCGAGGTACTCGCCGAGCAGGGCCTGGATCAAAACCTGGTGACGCTTGCGCTCAGCAACGACCCCAAGCACGCCCAGGCACTAGCGCAAAGCCCGGCCGTCGCCAGCATCGACTTCACCGGCAGCACCACCTTCGGCCACTGGCTGCGCGACCACGCGCCGCAGGCGCGCCTGTACGCCGAGATGGCGGGCGTGAACAGCGTCATCGTCGATTCCACCGACCAATACGCCGCGATGCTGAACAACCTGGCGTTCACGCTCACGCTCTACAGCGGCCAGATGTGCACCACCACGCAAACGATTTATGTGCCCAGGGACGGCATCGCGACCGACGAAGGCCACAAGAGCTTCGCGCAGGTGGGGCAGGATCTGGCCGCCGCGGTGGACAAGTTGCTGAGCAACCCCAAGGTCGCCACCGCGGTGCTCGGCGCCGTCTGCGCGCCCGAGACGGTGGAGCGCATCCGCCAGGCCAGCACCAAGGGCCAGTTGCTGCTCGCCTCACGCCCGCTGGACAACCCCGAGTACCCGCAGGCGCGCATCCACACCCCGGCCCTCATCGCGCTCACGCAGGCCGATCGCGCCACCTGGGGCAGCGAATGCTTCGGCCCGGTCGCCTTCGTCGTCGCCACCGACTCGCGCGATGCGTCGTTGCAGGCCGCCGAATCCATCGTGCGCGAGCAGGGCGCGCTGACGCTCGGCGTCTATTCCACCGACCGTGCAGTCGTCGATCGCACCGTGCAGCTCAGCCTGCGCGCGCGCGTCGCGCTCTCGATCAATCTGACGCAAGGTGTGTACGTCAACCAGTCCGCCGGCTTTTCGGACTACCACGCCACCGGCGGCAACCCGGCCGCAACGACGAGCTACACCACGCTGGCGTTTGTGGCCGATCGCTTTGTGGTGGTGCAGCGGCGCGAGCACGTCTGAGCGTCTCGGAGCCTTTCGGATTTGGAACTCGCCGGCTGCAAATCGGCCGCAGCGAGTCCGACAGGCTCCTGAAACAGCAACGCCGCAGACCACCCGAGGCTGCGCTGTCACGAACCGCGGGCAGCGATGCAGGACACTCCAAGGAGACTCCATGCAAAGCACCATGATGAACGTGCCCCTGTCGCTCAATCACCTGCTGGAGCGCGCAGGCACCCTGTTTGCCGGCAATGAAGTCGTCTCGCGCCTGCCGGACAAATCGCTCAGACGCCACAACTACGGCGAAATCTACCGCCGCACGCGGGCGCTGGCCTGCGCGCTGCAGGGCCTGGGCCTGAAGAAGGGCGATCGCGTGGCCACGCTGTGCTGGAACCACCACGCCCACCTGGAGTGCTACTTCGGCGTTCCCGCGGTCGGCGGGGTCATGCACACGCTGAACCTGCGCCTGTCGCCGGAAGACATCGGCTGGATCGCGGGCGATGCCGAGGACCGGTTCCTCGTGATCGACGACGTGCTGCTGCCGCTGTATGAGCGCTTCAAGCACCTGCACCAGTTCGAGAAAGTCATCGTCTTTCCTTTTTCCGGCGCGCCGGTGCCGGCCGGGTTCACCGATTACGAAGCGCTCCTGGCGGGGGCCGATCCGGACGGCTTCGTCTATGCGCCGCACGACGAAAACGACCCGGTGTCGATGTGCTACACCTCCGGCACCACCGGTCGCCCCAAGGGCGTGGCATACTCGCACCGCTCCACCGTCCTGCACACGCTGGTGGCCAGTCTGGGGGACTTCTGGGGTCTGCGCGGCACCGACGTGGTGTTGCCCGTCACGCCCATGTTCCACGCCAACAGCTGGGGCATGCCCTACGGCGCGGTGATGATGGGCGTCAAGCTGGTGTTTCCGGGCCCGCACATGCACCCCGATGATTTGCTCGACCTGATGACCACCGAGTCGCCGACGCTGGCGCTGGGCGTGCCGACCATCTGGATGACGCTGATCCAGGCCTACGATGCCTCGCTGAAACCCGACTCGCCGAACCGCGGTCGCTGGAAGCTGCCCAGCGGCATGCGCTCTCTGGTCGGCGGCGCGGCCGTGCCCGAGAGCCTGATCCGCGCCTTCGACGCGCACGGCATCTGGATCCTGCAAGGCTGGGGCATGACCGAAACCAGCCCGGTGGCCACCATCAGCTACCCGCGCGCCGAGCTGCGTGGCGCCGGAGCCGACGAAAAATACCGACGCGCGGCCATGGCCGGCGTGCCGGTGCCGCTGGTGGACTTGCGCGCGCGGGGCGACAGCGGCCAGGACCAGCCCTGGGACGGCCACAGCGTGGGCGAGATCCAGGTGCGCGGGCCCTTCATCACCGGCGGCTACCACGAGGCAGGATCACCCCCCGACAAGTTCAGCGACGACGGCTGGCTGCGCACCGGCGACGTGGCCAGTGTGGACGCGCTGGGCTTCGTCAGGATCAGCGACCGCACCAAGGACCTGATCAAGTCCGGCGGCGAGTGGATCAGCTCGGTCGATCTGGAGAACGCCCTGATGGCGCACCCGGCCGTGGCCGAGGCCGCCGTCATCGCCATCCCGGACGAGCAATGGGGCGAGCGTCCGCTGGCCTGCGTGGTGCCCAAGCGCGGCGAAGAGGCCACGCCCGATGCGCTCAACGCCTTGCTGCTCACCAAGGGTTTTGCCAAATGGCAATTGCCCGAGCGCTATGAATTCACCGATGCCGTGCCGCGCACCTCCACCGGCAAGTTCTACAAGCTCAAGCTGCGCCAGCAGTTTCCACGCTGAATCCGAGCCAGCGCGCGCTGGTCTGGCAGTGCCATCCTGAGTATTATTACGTTCGTAATAACGCGGGGTTCTTCATGCACGTCCTCAAACTTACCCAGATCGGCAATTCAATTGGTGTGATCCTGCCCAAGGAGGCGCTGTCGACGCTGAAGGTGCAAAAAGGCGAATCGGTGTTCCTGACCGAATGCGCCGAGGGCTTCATCCTCACGCCCTACGACCCGGCGCTGGAAGAGGAACTGAACGCCGGGCGCGAGTTCATGCGCGAATACCGCGACACTTTCCACCAGCTCGCCAAATGAGCTGGCGCTGGATCACCAAGCAGGCGCTGCTGCTTTTGCACGCTGAAAGCCTGGCCGAGCACGGCGGCAGCGCCGGCATCCGAGACGAATGTTTGCTCGACTCTGCCTTGGCGAGCCCGCAAAACCTGCTGGCCTACGGCGAGCCCGACTTGGCCACGCTGGCCGCCAGCTACGGTGTCGGCGTGGCGCGCAACCACCCCTTCATTGACGGCAACAAACGCGCCGCGTTGCTCAGCATCGGTCTGTTCCTGCACCTGAACGGCTGGCGTTTGACTGCCGGCCAGGCCGAGACCACGCGCACCATGCTCGGCGTCGCCGCCGGCACCCTCAAAGAGGACGCGCTCGCCGACTGGCTGCGCCGCCACGGCGCACCGCGCGGCTGACGGCCTGCTTCAGCCTGCATTGGCCAACTGCGGCGCGCGCACGCGGCTATTTGCCGCAAATGCAGCCACTGCTGATGGATCGAGCCACCTTTGACGCCCACGCCCACGCCGCCGTGACCGAGCCCAGCCTGGTGCCCGCGCCCGGGCCCGGCGCACTGCCTGGTGCTGAAGAGGCGCTGGACGCACACCTGCGCTCGCTGGACAAGGGGCGGCTGGAGCAGGAGTTCCTCTCTGCTGCAGCTATCACTGCGGTTTTGCAGGGTTGGGCGGAGCGTCCGTAGCCAAACCCGCAGGATGGGCAGAATGCGGGGCTCGCGTTTCCTTGTTTCATTGCCGCTGCACCGCCGTCATGTACATCCCCGCCGCTTTTGCCGAAACCCGCACCGACGAACTGCACCGCCTGCTACGCGCCCACCCGCTGGGCATGTTGTGCACCCAGGGCCCGCAAGGGCTGGACGCCAATCACCTGCCGTTCTGGCTTGACGCCAGCGCTGGTGGGCAAGGTCGGTTGATCGGCCATGTGGCGCGAGCCAACCCGTTGTGGCAGCAGGTCGGTGCGTCACAGCCGGTGCTGGTGGTGTTCCGCGGCGCCGAGGGCTATGTCTCGCCCAACGGGTACCCGAGCAAGCACGAGACGCACCGCGCTGTGCCAACCTGGAATTACGAGGTGGTGCATGTGCATGGCACGCTGGTGGTGCATGACGACGAAAAATTCGTGCGCACCGCCGTCGCACGGCTGACCCAGGTGCACGAGGCCGGGGAGCCCACCCCCTGGAAGATGGGTGATGCGCCGGCCGATTACCTGGCTCAGATGCTGCACGCCATCGTCGGCATCGAGGTGCAGATCACCCGTCTGGAGGGCAAGCGCAAATTGAGCCAGAACCGCAGCGCAGCCGATCAGGCGGGCGCGGCGCAGGCCGTGCAGGCGCGCGGCAACGAGGCGCTGGCGGCCGCCATGCGCCATGCCGCATCCGGCTTGCCGCGCGAATGATTCAGCGGTCTTGCTGAGACAATGCGCCCCGACCTCTTCTCATTGCAATCCGTATGACCATCGCCAAAGACACCGCTGTCACCTTGCGCTACACCCTGGCGGATGCCGCCACCGGCAAGCCGCTGGATTCCGGACTCACAGCCTACCTGCATGGCGGCTATGACAACATTTTTCCCAAGGTGGAGCTGGCGCTGGAAGGCCAGGCCGTCGGCCACGCCACCGCGATCGAGCTGGCAATCGAGGAGGCCTTCGGGCCGCGCGACGAGAGCCTGGTGCTCAGCATTCCCAAAAGCGAATTTCCGCCCGGCGTCAAAGTGGGCGGGCGGCTGCAGCGTCTGGGTGACGATGGCCAGCCCCGCGTCTACAACGTGGTGAAGATCAAGGGCCCCGAGGTGCACCTGGATGGCAACCACCCGCTCGCCGGCAAGGCGCTGCGCTTTGCCTGCAAGGTGACCGAGGTGCGTCCTGCCACCGCCGAGGAAATTGCCCACCGCCATGTGCACGGCGGCCACGGGCACCATCACTGAAGCGATTCCCACCCACGGCGGGTCTGCAGCCCGCAGCGCCGATGTCGCTGCCAAACCCTCTTGTCGCCGCGCGCGCCATGCGCCACCATAACGGGGTTGCGCACTGAGGGGCTGCCTGCGCTGCGGTGCCGGCCCGATCGATTCATCACGATGTACCGAGAGGGAAGACCATGCACCACCGACTGCACGCCGCGGCCCTGAGCGCCGCGCTGGCGATCCTGCCGCTCGCGGCGCTGAGTGAACTTCCTCCGGGTGCGGCGGCGCAAATCGTCAGCCTGCAGGGTCAGGGCGATCAACGCGGCACCGACGCACCCGATTGGCAAGCGGCGCGCACGCAGCAAACACTGGCACCCGGCGACTATGTGCGCACGCGCGCGCAGGCGCGCATGGCGCTGTTGCTGGCCGATCAAACCCAGTTGCGCCTGAACCAGGACAGCGTGCTGCAGGTCAAGGCGCTGGCCGCCGCAGGCCAGGGCAGCACCGAGCTGCGCCTGGAGGCCGGGCGCGCCTGGACGCAGACGCGCCGCCCCGGTGCCAGCACGCTGCTCATGCACACGCCCTCTGCCACGGCGGCGATTCGCGGCACCGATTGGGATATCAGTGTGGCGGCCGACGGGCGCACGCTGCTCACGGTGCTCTCGGGCACCGTGGAGCTGGCCAATGCGCAGGGCGCAGTCAGCATCGCGGCCAACGAGGCGGCCGTCGCCGAGGTGGGCAAGGCACCGGTCAAGCTGCACCTCACCAACCCGCGCGAGCGCGTGCAGTGGGTCAACGCGCTGCAGGCCGAGCCGCTGGCGCACCTGCGCGCCGCCCCTCCGCCCGATGGTCTGTTGCCGGTGCTCGATGCCCTGTCCCGGCGCGATGGGGCTGCCGCCAGCGCTGCGCTGACGCAGGCGGGCAGCGGTGTTTCACCCGCCTGGCGTGGTAGCTTGCATGCCGCCATCGCGCTGCAGGATGGGCAGTTGGCGGCGGCGCGCACGCGCTTGCAAACGCTGCTGCAAGCCGGCGATGCGCCGCCCGCCGCCGCGCTGATGCTCGCGGATTTGCAATGGATGGACGGCGAGCATGCCGCCGCGCTCCAAACGCTGGCCACCGCCCTGCAACGTGCGCCGCAGCACCCGGCGCTGCTCGCCCAGCGTGCCCGCGTGCAGTTGCTGGCCGACGATCTGCCTGCTGCCCGCGCCACGCTGAGCACGGCTGCCGCACAGAACAGCGTCGATCTGACCCTGGTGCGCGCGGCGCTGGCCAGGCGCGAAGGCGATGCCCCCGCCACGCTCGCCGCCTACGCCGAGGCCACGCGGCAGGCCCCGCAGGATGCGCGTGGCTGGCTCGGCCTGGGCAGCGCGCAGGCCGAGCGCGAGGACAGCACGCCCGCGCGCCAGCATCTGCAGCAGGCACTTGCGCTCGATGCGCACCTGCCCGGCGCGCAGGGCGAGCGCGGCACGCTGGAGACCTACGCCAACCGCTTCCCCGAGGCACAAGCGGCGTTTGATGCCGCGCTGCAGGACAACCCGGCCGACTATGTGGCGCTGACCGGTCTGGGCCTGCTGCATCTGAAGCGTGGTGAGCCCGAAGCGGCGCTCGATGCCTTTCTGCGCGCCGGGGTGATGGAGCCGCGCTATGCCCGCGCCAAGACCTGGACGGCGGTGGCCTACTACCAGCTCGGCCGCAGGCAGGATGCCATCGTCACGCTGGAGCAGGCGGCGCAGCTCGACGACAAGGACCCGGTGCCCTGGATGCTGCTGGCGCAGATTCATACCGACCTGTTCCAACTGGGCGAGGCGGTGGATGCGGCGCGCGCGGCGCTCACCCGCATGCCCTATCTGAAGTCGCTCAACCAGCTGGCCAACGACCAGAAGGGCAGCGCCAACCTGGGTGCGGCGCTGGCCTTCTTCGGCATGGAAGACTGGGCGCTGGAGCTGGCGCGCGAGAGTTTTTCGCCCTATTGGGGCGCGAGCCACCTGTTTCTGGCCGATCGCTACCCGGGCGAGTTCAACAAGAATTCCGCACTCTTCCAGGGCTTTTTGACCGACCCCATGGCCTTTGGCGCGAGCCAGCGCTACAGCACGCTGCTGCAGCAACCGGGCAGCCACGGCGCGCTGGGCTGGCGCCAGGAGCGCGAGTTCTACCACCTGGCCGCGCCGTCGGCCACGCTCAACGGCATGAGCAACCGCCAGATGCCGCTTTCCTGGTTCGTCAAGGCGCAGCCGGTGCGCGGCAGCGGCTTCCCCATCGACATGGCAGTGGTGAACTTCCCTGCCACGCGCGTGCCGACGGGTGGCTTTGACGTCGATGGCAAGGTGGTGACGCTGGGTCTGGGCGCACAGCCGAACGAGCGGCTCAAGCTGTTTGCCTACGGCAACTACTTCGACGTCCACATGACCGGGCAGAACCACCTGGCCACCACCGTGGCCAAGCGCCAGGCACAGGGCGCCCTCGGCCTGTCCTGGCGCTGGGGGCCGGCAGCGCAGACCTGGCTCACGCTCGGGCGCAGTCTGGACAGCGTGCTCAGCTACGCCTACCCCACGGTGTTCAACCTGCCCTCGGCATTCGGCATCGTCGGCACCAGCGTGCAGGCCGACAAGAGCTTCAATGACTTGCAGCTGCGCCACATCTTTGACGCGTCGCCCGACACGCGCCTGAGCGCAACGCTTGTGCAGGTGCGCGAAAAGCAGTTTGGCGCGACGGCCGGCTATGGCCTTGTCTCGGTCGCGCTGGACGATGGCAGCGTGGTCGACGACACCCTGCTGTTTGTCGGCGGCAACGACATCCGCCGGCGCCAGACCGTGCTGACGCTGGACATGAACCACCGCCTGAGTCCGCGCCTGAGTCTGGACGGTGCGCTGGCCTGGCAGCAGCTGCGCGAGCGCATCGACGGGCAAAACCACACGCTGCTGGAACGCTTTGCCGAGGAAACCCGCCAGGACG
Source organism: Comamonas sp. SCN 65-56 (assembly GCF_001724135.1). Taxonomy (GTDB): domain Bacteria; phylum Pseudomonadota; class Gammaproteobacteria; order Burkholderiales; family Burkholderiaceae_C; genus Comamonas_C. The sequence continues at coordinate 509,070 of NZ_MEDS01000025.1, forward strand.
TGCGGCGCCACGACACGGCGGCGGTGCTCACGCCGCGCCTGGGGCTGGTGTGGCAGCCGGCGACGGGCCAGACCTTGCGCCTGGCCTATCAAGACTGGGTGCGGCCGCTGTCCACCTCCACGCTCGCCAGCGTGCAGACCGCTGGCATCGCGGTGCAGGATCAGCTGCTGCAAGCCGGTGGCCGGCACAAGCGCCTGGCGGTCGAATGGGGCCAAAGCCTGGGGCCGAGCACCTTTGTGCAACTGCGCGCCGATCACCTGCGCCTGAGCAACCCCGGCACCCTGGGCGTGGATCTGCGCACGCCCAGCCTGCCGTTTCTCGAAGAGCTGCGCAACACGCAGATGGTCAATCTCTCGGGTCTGGACTTGCTGGAAGACACGCCGAGCTATGAACGCGGCACGCTCAAGGTACTGGGCGCGGGCATCAACCACATGTTCTCGCGCCAGTGGTCGGGCTATGCCAAATACCTGCATCAGCACAGCGAGGCCAGCCACGGCGCGGGCGCAGAGCGCGTGGCCGGGCTCAGGATTCCCTACATTGCGCGCCACACGCTGGCGCTGGGCAGCACCTGGGCGAGCAGCGCGCGCTGGTACGTGAGCGCCCGCGCGGTGTACCGCAGCCAGCGCTTTGAAGACCAGGAGAACCTCACCCCGCGCGCTGCAGGCTGGAGCCTGGACGCGGTGGCGTTCTGGGAGTCCGAGGACAAGCGCTGGATCGCGGGTTTCGCCGCGCTCGATTTGTGGCGCCAGAGTGAGCGGCAAAAGCCGCGCTTCGTTTTCGATGCGCGCTATCGTTTTTGAGGAGCAAAAGCAAAAAGGACACAAGGCGAAAACCTTGTGTCCCGATGGGCAGCGGCCAGTACGGCTGGCCCGCTTGCGCGATTACGACAGATTGCCGACGGCCGGGCGGAAGCCCTGCGCAAAGGCTTCACGCGTGGCTTCGCGCACTTCGGCACGGGTCAGATCGCTCTTGACCACTGCCTGGGCGACCGGCATGTTGCCTGCCTCGGGTGCCTGGGCGATGGCTTGGGCCTGCACATCCGCGCGCTGCGCCTGATTCACCACGATGTCTTGCGGCTGGAACAGCGGAAACGCGCCGGCGGCGGGCTGCGTGTCGGCCGCAAAGGCGGTGCCTGAAACGAGCAGGGCGGCGGCAACGGCGGCAAAAGCGAAATTCTTGCGGATCATGATTTTTTCCTTTCAGAGCGGTAAAGCAAATACAAACAAAACCTGGTTGGTAAACAGGTGGCCTGAGCCACTTTCCTTACCGGAGGTGCATCGGTTGATGTCCTTCGATGGCTTGTATTGTGCGGGTTTACCCTAGTTTAAAAAAGCCAGTTTTACGAATTTGATTGTTTCGCAAATGGAAACAATAAAACCGGGTGCCGGTGCATCGCATGCCGTCGTGCGGGCGGCCAGGCCGGGCACCAGCCAGACTGCCGCAACCGCTATCATGGGTCCATGCTTTCCAATATCGGCCCGTTTCTCACCCAGTGGGCCATCACCGCGCTCGCGCTCTGGGTGGCCAGCTACATCTTCAAGGGCGTGAAGTTCGACAGCACCGGCGCACTCATCGTCGCGGCGCTGCTGCTGGGTTTTGCCAATGCCATCGTGCGGCCGCTGCTCATCGTGCTGACGCTGCCGCTCACGCTCGTCACCTTCGGCCTGTTCCTGCTGGTCGTCAATGCGCTGGTGATTCTGCTGGTGTCGGCGCTGGTCAAGGGCTTCCGGCTCTCCGGCTTCTGGACTGCGCTGTTTGCCAGCCTGTTTGTCTCGGTGCTCAGCGTGCTGATCAGCGCCGTCGTCACCGGCGGCAATCCGGCGATGGAGATACAGATGCCGCAGGGCTCGGGCACCTGGCTTTGAGTGGGTGGTGCTGCGCCCCGGGGTGGAGCGCAGCGCCGTTCATTGCGTCCGGTGGGCGGCGAAATCCACGTACCACGCCAGCGCCCCCGGATTGGCCATCGCCTCTTTGTTGACCACCTTGTCGATGTTTTGCCCCAGCAGCAGCTTCTTGATCGGCAGCTCCTGCTTCTTGCCCGAGAGCGTGCGCGGGATTTCGGGCACCTGAAAGATCGCGTTGGGCACGAAGCGCGGGCTGAGTGCCTTGCGAATCGCGTCGTTCAGGCGCTGCTTGAGCCCCTCATCCAGCACCACGCCGGGGCGCAGCACGACGAACAGCGGCATGTAGCTCTCGCGCCCCAGGTATTCGAGATCGACCACCATGGAATCGAGCACCTCGGGCAGCGCCTCGACGGCGCTGTAGATTTCGCTCGTGCCCATGCGCAGGCCGTGGCGGTTGATGGTGGCGTCCGAGCGGCCGTAGATCACGCACCACTCGCCCGCGCCGTGCTCGTCGCCCACGCGCAGCCAGTCGCCGTGGCGCCAGACGCTGCCGGCGCTGGCGTCCAGATCGCCGCCGCCGGGCTTGCGCCCGTGGCCGGGCGGGTACATCTCGAAGTAGCTGGCGAGGTAGCGCGCGTTGCCGGGGTCGTTCCAGAAGTGCAGCGGCATGGAGGGGATGGGCTGGGTGCAGACCAGCTCGCCGACCTGGCCGAGCACCGGCGAGCCGGCCTCGTTCCAGGCTTCGACGGCCGCGCCCAGCATGCGGCACTGCATCACGCCGGGTTGTTGCGGCAACTCGGGCGTGCCGGCGATGAAGCCGCCGGCAAAGTCGGTGCCGCCCGAGACATTGAACCACCAGATGTCCTGCTGCGCCGGGGTTTTGGCGATGCGCCGCAATTGCTCCGTGCCCCAGTGCTGCACCTCGGGCGAAAGCGGCGAGCCGGTGCTGCCCAGCGCCCGGATGCGCGACAGGTCGCCGCAGGCGGCGAGATCCACCCCGGCCTTGGCGCAACCGGCGTAGAACGCCGCGCCCGAGCCGAGGAAGCTGACGCGGTGGCGCGCGGCAAAGCGCCAGAGCGTGCCCCAGTCGGGCGCGTCCCTGGAGCCGCCGGGGCTGCCATCGAAAATCACGCAGGTCGTGCCGCTGAGCAGGCCGCCAACCTGGATGTTCCACATCACCCAGCCGGTGGAGGAGTACCAGCAAAAGCGCTCGCCGAAGTTGTTGGGCGCGTAGCTGCAGCCGATGTCGCTGTGCATGGTGGTGACCATGGATTCAACCAGGATGCCGCCATGCGAGTGCACGATGGGCTTGGGCAAGCCCGTGGTGCCGCTGGAATAGACGATCCACAGCGGATGGTCGAACGCCAGCCAGGCGGGCTCGAACGTCGTGGCTTGAGCATTATTTCGGCCTGTGGCGCTTGCCCAGTCTGCGCTGTCAGCTATGGTTTGCGTATCGTTCAGATACTGCACCGCGATCACGTGGCGCACGCTGGGGAGCGCGCGGCGCAGCTCGGCCACCACCTCGGCGCGGTCGATCGCGCGCCCGGCCCAGGTGATGCCGTCGATGGCGATCAGCACCACCGGCTCGATCTGGCGAAAGCGATCGAGCACCGCGTTGGTGCCCATGTCGGGCGCGCACACGCTCCAGACCGCGCCGACGCTGGCGCAGGCAAGGAAGGCGACGATGGTCTCGGGGATGTTGGGCAGGTAGGCCGCCACGCGGTCGCCCGGGCGCACGCCGATCTCTTGCAGATGCAGCGCGAGCGACGCCACCTGGCGGCGCAGCTCGGGCCAGGAGAGCTCGCGCACGCGGCCGCGCTCGTCTTCGCTGATGACGGCGGGCAGCCCCGCCGCATGCGCGGGCTGCACGTGGCGCAGCACCTGCTGGGCGTAGTTCACCTGCGCGCCGGGGAACCACTCGGCGCCCGGCATCACGTTCTTGCCCAGCGCCGCGCGGTGTGGCGTGGGCGAGCGCAAATCACAGTAATCCCAGATGCTTTGCCAGAAGGCTTCGAGGTCCGTGACCGACCACTGCCAGAGCGCGCGGTAGTCGGCAAAACTGAGGCCGCGCTGCTCGCGCAGCCAGTCCTGGTAGAGGCGGATGAGGGGGGTGCCGGGGGAGCGATGGGTGCTGGAAGTCATGGTTTCATTATCAGCAGCAGACCCGTGCTTGCCAATGGAACGTGATGCGCTGGCGACCAGGTGGTGGACGGCACGATGGATTTTCATATTGAAACGAGAATCATTCTCATTTATAGTTAGGCATTGCCCCACTATCAGAGTCAAGCCCATGCAGACCATGCCGACGCACGACGAGGAAACCCGATTCAACGACTGCGCGCAGCTGCTGGTCAACGCCTGGCGCCAGACCATGGTGCATGGCATCGACTGCCCCTTGATCGCGCAGCAGTTTCGCTGCAGCTGCGGTGCCGAGGGGCGCGACGTTTTCACCGCGTTCTGCACCTTTCTGTGCGCGCTGGCCGTGGCGCAGCGCCGACGTCTGACGGTCAACCCGCCGGGCCGGCACGCACTCACCACCGACGAGGTGCGCATGCTGACGCTGGTGGCTGCGGCGCAGAACGACTGTCCGGCGACGCTGGAGGCCCACCTGAGCTGGCTGGCGTGGCGGCCGCTGCGCCAGACGCTGGAAGCCAGCGTGCGCGAGCTTGCCGCGCTGCTGGGCGCCAGCGGGCAGCGCCTGCCCGTGCCTGCGTGAAAACAGCTGCGCCCCATCGCCGACCGCATCCTGCTGCTGGGCCAAGCGCAGGCGCGGGCTCTGGGTACACCGCGCGAGGTGCTGACCGAGCCCAACCTGCAAGCGGTGTACGGGCTCCCGGCGCAGGTTCTGGACCACCCCGGGCAGCCGGATCAGCCCTGGGTGCTTTTCCGCGCGCCCGTCAACCTGCCTTGCGGATCACGCCGCACGCAATCGGCAGCGTGACCTGTGCCGGAATCGGTCCGAGCGACTGCACGCTCGCGGGCAACTTGGTCGCTGCCGGTACGCCGTGGATGAACACCACGCGCTTGTCCAGATCCAGTTTCTGCCCCGGGAACTGCTTGGCGAACGCCGCCTGCAACTCGGCGACCGGCACTGTCACGTGGTAATGGTAGGCGCCGCTGGCATCGGCGACGGGGTAGGTGCCGTGCGGGATGTTCATGCTCGCCGGGTGCGTGATGAAGGGCACCATGGTCGTCCCCGAACTGGGACCGGTCTCGATCAGATCGACGATGCCGTCGTGGTTGGCGTCGCTGGTCGCCGTCGGGCAGGTGGCCGGCTGGCCATCCTTGAAGCCGTGAAAGTGCTGCCAGTGCTCCATGCCGGCTGGTGCGCCTTTCACCTGCAGGTCGATGACGAGCTCACCGGCGTGCTCGGCAAAGCTCGCCTGCCCGGTGGTGGAGCCGCCGGCCGCCGCCGCGTTCATCGGCTGCAACTGCGCCACGTAGCGGGTCGTGCCTGCCGGTGTACTGGCGCAGCCCGCCAGGAGCGCCAAGCTGCCAGCCGCTGCTGCAAGCGCCACGAATTTTTTCTGTTGCATTGCCTATCCCCTTTTTCAAGACCAAGTACGCAGCGACTATAGGCAGCCGGCCGATCGGATGGCGCGCTGGCCACGCATGCCCCTACTTGCAACGCTCTTGGTCCCATGGCCATTTGCAAAATGCGGGGACGCTGGTGCGCCATCCGTGTCGGCTTGCCGCGGGGTCACAATCGGAGCCTCGTCCAGTTCCCAGGCAGTACTTCCTGATGCAGCACCGCAGTGATGTCCTCATCGTCGGCGCGGGCCCCGTCGGCCTGCTGTTGTCCGTCGCCCTGGCCCAGTCGGGTTTCAGCGCCACGGTGCTGGAGCTGCAGGACACGCAGGTACTGGCCGACCCGCCGTTCGACGGCCGCGAGATCGCCCTGACTCATCCCAGCCGCAGCGTGCTGCAGCAGCTGGGCGCCTGGCAGCACCTGGCGCCCCACGAGATCGGCATGCTGCGCGAGGCCCAGGTGCACGACGGCCCCCTGGGCAGCCACCGCGCCATGCAGCTGCATGCCGGCGGCACCGGCATGGACAACCTGGGCTGGATCGTTCCCAACCACGCGCTGCGGCGTGCCGCCTGGGCCGTGGCCAGCACCACGCCCGGCGTAACGATCATCGCCGGTGCGCGCGTGGAGAGCGTGGGCACCAGCGCCAGGCAGGCCAGCGTGCACTTCACGCACGAGGGCAGCCGCCAGAGCCAGCATGCGCCGCTGGTCGTCGCGGCCGACAGCCGCTTTTCCGGCGTGCGCAGGCAGCTTGGCATAGGCGCATCCATGCACGATTTCGGGCGCAGCGTCATCGTCTGCCGCATGCGCGTGGAGCGGGACCACGGCGAAATCACCCACGAATGCTTTGACCACCACAGCACGCTCGCCATATTGCCGCTGCCGCCCGACCCACACGACGGCAGCCGCCGGATTTCCGCCGTGGTGACCGTGGAAGGCGCGCAGGCCCAGCGACTGCTGGCCTTGCCCGCCGAAGACTATGCGGCGCGCATCGCGGCGCAGTTCGGCCACCGCCTGGGCGCCATGCGGCTGGTGAGCGAGCGCGTGAGCTATCCACTGGTGGCCGTCTGGGCGCACCACTTCGTCGGGCCGCGCTGTGCGCTGGCGGGCGATGCCGCCGTCGGCACGCATCCGGTGACCGCGCACGGCTTCAACCTGGGCCTGGCCGGCATCCAGGCGCTGGCCGAGACCCTGAGCCTGGCCCGCCGCCGCGGCCACGACATCGGCGCGCTGCGCCAGCTCGCGCGCTACGAGCGGCTGCACCGCCTGCACGCCTGGCCCATCTTCGCCGGCACCAATGCCATCGTGCAGCTCTACACCGACGAGCGCTCCCCGGCGCGCCTGTTGCGCCGCGCGGTGCTGGCGGCGTCGGAGAATTTCCCGCCCCTCAAGGCGGCCATCGTGGCCCAGCTCACCGGGCGGCGACCCGCGTGGCCGCGCCGCGCGCCGCCGTCCGCGCATTGAGGCACGCACGCCGTGGATGCCATCGTCCTGCAAGCCATGGCCAAATGGCCGAACGTGCCCGAGTGCCACGGCTGGCTGGGCCTGAGCGCGCAGGGTGACTGGTATCTGCGTGACGCGCAGGCCCAGGCTTGCGGCGGCTTTGCCAGCGGCCAGCCAGGCGCACGCGGCAGCCGCATCGAACATGCCGGCCTCATCGCCTTCATCGGCCGCAACTACGCCTGCGATGCGGGTGGACGCTGGTTCTTTCAGAACGGCCCGCAGCGCGTCTTCGTCGAGTTGCAGGCGACGCCGTGGATTTGGCGCATCGAAGCGGACGGCGCGGTGCTCTCGCACACCGGGCTCGCGGCGAGTGTGCGCGAGGTCTTGCTGGACGAATCCGGCCTGCTGTACCTGGCGACCGACCTCGGCCTGGGCCTGGTCCACAGCCGCGACATGCTGCTGGCGGCGAGCGCCGTCGAGCAGGGCCTGTGGTCGCCACAGCCGGTGCTGGCGGCCGATTTATCCAAACGCTATGGTTTTATGGCCAGTCCCGAACAGGCGCGCCTGAACACTGCACGCTGATTCCGGGGTGGGGTCGTTCTCGCGGGTGCGTTCCGCCCAAGGCTGCCAGGCTGCGCCGCCGGTGTCGGGGGCCGTCTTTTTCATCGGTGGGCGGTGCGTGGCCCACCACGGGTCATCCAGCGGGCAATCCAGCAGCCCGCCCCTATCATTGACCGCCATGCCCGACCTCAGCCCCGCCGCCGAAGCCCCTGACAACGACAGCGCCGCCCACGCCTTCATCACCCGCTGGTCCGGCGTGCATGCTAGCGAACTCGCCACCGCGCAAAGCTTCGTCATCGAGCTGTGCGAGCTGCTGGGCGTGGCCAAGCCCCACCCCACGCCGGCGCAGGACTACATGTTCGAGCGCCCCGTCACCTTTGCCCATGGCGACGGCAGCACCAGCGCCGGGCGCATCGACTGCTACCGGCGCGGCTGCTTCGTGCTGGAGGCCAAGAAGCTCAAGGCCGCTGCCACTACCCGCGGTTTCGACGACGGCCTGCTGCGCGCCCGCAGCCAGGCCGAGGGCTACGCGCGCGCCCTGCCCGCGCTGGAGGGCCGCCCGCCCTTCCTGATCGTGGTGGACGTGGGCAACGTGATCGAGCTGTATGCCGAGTTCAGCCAGAGCGGCGCCACCTACACGCCGTATCCCGACCCGCGCAGCCACCGCATCGCGCTGGCCGACTTGGCCCGCCCCGAGCTGCGCCAGCGCCTGGTGCAAATCTGGCAAGACCCCGCCAGCCTCAACCCCGCGCGCATCAGCGCCCAGGTCACGCGCGAGGTGGCGGCGCTGCTGGCACGCCTGTCGCAGTCGCTCGAGTCCAGCGTGGGTTTCAAGCCAAATAAGGCTGCAGCGCCTACCCATCAAGCGCAAACAGCTTCTGAAGTTGTAGCAAACTACCTCACCCGCTGCCTCTTTTCCATGTTTGCCGAAGACGTGGAGCTGCTGCCTAAGGGCGCCTTCACCCAGCTGCTGCAAACCCACCGCGCCGATCCCGAAACCCTGCAGCACATGCTGCGCATCCTGTGGGCCGACATGGACCACGGCGGCTTCAGTGCCGCGCTGGCAGGCAAGGTGCTGCACTTCAACGGCAAGCTGTTCAAGGGCGCGCAGGACGCCGGCTACAGCCTGCTGCTGACGCCCGAGCAGATCGAGCTCTTGATTGCGGCGGCGCGCTGCAACTGGCGCGAGGTCGAGCCCGCCATCTTCGGCACCCTGCTCGAGCGCGCGCTCGACCCCACCGAGCGCCACGCCCTGGGCGCGCACTACACCCCGCGCGCCTACGTCGAGCGCCTGGTGCTGCCCACCGTCATCGAGCCCCTGCGCGCCGACTGGGCCGACGCCCGCGCGGCCGCCCTGGTGCTGGCGCGCGAGGCCGCCACCCTGCAAGGCAAGGCGCAGGACGACAAGCTGGCCGACGCCCGCGCCCACATCCGCGCCTTTCACCACCGCCTGTGCACGGTGCGCGTGCTCGACCCGGCCTGCGGCAGCGCCAACTTCTTGTACGTCACGCTCGAGCACCTGAAGCGCCTGGAAGGCGAAGTCATCAACCAGCTGCAGGACCTGGGCCACGCGCAAGACGCGCTCGGCTTCGAGGGCGAGACGGTGACCCTGCAGCAGCTGCGCGGCATCGAGCTGAACGAGCGCGCCGCGGCTCTCGCCGAGCTGGTGCTGTGGATCGGCTGGCTGCAGTGGCACGTGCGCACGCGCGGCCTGGCCAGCGTGGCCGAGCCCGTGGTGCACAACTACGGCAACATCGAATGCCGCGACGCCGTGCTGGCCTGGGACGCGCAAGAGCCCGCGCTGGATGACAACGGTCAACTGCTCTCGCGCTGGGACGGCCGCACCTTCAAGAGCCACCCCACCACCGGCCAGCCGGTGCCCGACGAAGCCGCGCAGGTGCCGCAGTGGCGCTACCTCGGCGCGAGGAAGAGCTCGTGGCCGCCCGCCGACTTCATCGTCGGCAACCCGCCCTTCATCGGCAAGCAAAGAATGAGCGACGCCTTGGGGGAAGGCTACGTGCAAGCGCTGCGCGCCGCCTGGCCCGAGGTGCCCGAAAGCTGTGACTTCGTCATGCACTGGTGGCAGCACGCCGCCGCGCAGGTGGCGGCGGGCCACGCCCAGCGCATGGGCCTGATCACCACCAACAGCCTGACCATGATCTTCAACCGCCGGGTCGTCCAGGCCGCGTTGGACGCTGGAATACATCTGGAGATGGCGATTGCCGATCACCCCTGGGTTGACGGCGCCGGCAACGCCGCCGTGCGCATCGCAATGACAGTGCTGGCCAAGGGGCCAGGCGAAGGCGATCTACTCACCGTAACTGACGAGGTGCCAGGCGAGCACGGTGAGCAAGTCGTGAGCTTCACAGAACAAGTTGGCTTGATCCACGCCGATCTGAGCATCGGTGCCAACGTGGCCGCGGCAAGCAAGCTGATTTCAAACCGCGGCATCTCGTTCATGGGAATGATTCCACTTGGCGCCGGGTTTTGGGTCACGACGGACGAAGCGGTCCAACTGGGCTATGGATCGGTACCAGGCTTTGACAAGCACGTCAGAAGGTACCTCAATGGCAAAGACTTGATGGACAGGCCCAGGGGAATCTTGGCACTGGATTTCTTTGGGTTGTCCTCCGAAGAACTCAGACAACAGTTCCCAGCCGCGTATCAGTGGTTGAAAGAGCGCGTTAAACCCCAGCGCGATCAAGACAAACGCGCCAGCCGCCGCAACAACTGGTGGCTCTGGGGCGAGTCGGTTCCCAAGTTCAGGATTGCGGCAGAAGGACTGCGGCGCTACATCGGAACGGCCGAGACGGCAAAGCACCGCGTCTTTTCGTTCATCGACGGTGACGTGCTTCCCGATCAGAAAGTCCGCTCGGTCGTACACGACAGTGCCTACGTCTTGGGCGTTCTCTCCAGTCAGTTACATGTCGCCTGGGCGCTGGCGACGGGTGGGACTCTGGAAGATCGCCCCGTCTACAACACTTCTCGCTGCTTCGAAACCTTCCCCTTCCCCGACACCGACACCGGCCTCACGCCCGCGCTGCGCGAACAGATCGCCCATCTGGCCGAGCAGATCGACGCGCACCGCAAGCGCGTGCTGGGCCACGACTCCTTCCCCCTTTGGGGGAAGGCAGGGATGGGGGCCAGCGGCGCCAGCGCCACCGCCGACGCCGAGGGTGCGCCAGCGGCCCCCACCCCAGCCCTCCCCCAGCGGGGGAGGGAGCCGGAGACGTTTCTCCCCCAGCGGGGGCGAGAGCAAACCGCCCTGACCCTGACCGGCCTGTACAACGTGCTGACCGCCCTGCGCGAAGGCCGCGCCCTGAGCCCCAAGGAGCAGGCCATCCACACCGCCGGCCTGGTCGGCGTGCTGCGCGAACTGCACGACGAGCTGGACGCCGCCGTGCTGGCGGCCTACGGCCTGGCGCCCACCGCCGACAGCGAGGCCGTGCTCACGCGCCTGGTGCAGCTGAACGCCCAGCGCGCGCAGGAAGAGGCCCAGGGCCAGGTGCGCTGGCTGCGCCCGGCCTTCCAGCATCCTGAAAAATCACTATCGAAACAAGGGCTGTTTGCGCTGAATGATGGCGCGCAAGAAGTCGATTCAGGCACTGAAAAATCACTATCAAATCAAGAGCAATTCACCCCGCAAGCCTGGCCGCCCACCCTGCCCGAGCAGGTGCGCGCCGTGGCCGCCGTGCTGGCCGCCGCCAAGGCCCCGCTGCCCCTGCCCGCCATCGAGGCGCGTTTCAAGGGCCGCGGCCCCTGGAAGAAAAGCCTGCCCACCCTGCTGGCCACCCTGGAAGCCCTGGGCCGCGCGCAGACGGTGGCGCTGGGTGATGAGGCGGCGTGGCGGGGAACTTGATTCGGCACCACCCATCCATACAATGTATGGATGATTCGATTTGAATGGGATCCCGTCAAGGCGGCGGCCAACCTCAAGAAGCACGGCGTCTCGTTCGAAGCAGCTGAGTCGATCTTCTACGACGAGTTTGCCGTGCAGTTTTTTGACGCAGAGAACTCGTCCAGCGAGGATCGCTTTTTGATGCTGGGCCTGAGCGCGCAAGCCAGGCTGCTGCTGGTTTGCCATTGCGAGCGCGAACAACGCGAGGTGCTGCGCATCATCTCCGCCCGCAAGGCCACTGCGCGTGAGAGCAAGCTTTACCGAGGTGCATGACATGAAAGCCGAATACGACCTGTCCACGATGAAGTCGCGCAAGAACCCCTATGCGTCGAAGCTGAAAACACCTGTTTCGATGCGCTTGTCTGCGGACGTGGTTGAGTACTTCAAGGCCATGGCCGAGGATTCGGGCGTGCCCTATCAAAGCCTGATCAACCTGTATCTGCGCGACTGCGTGGCCCAGCACCGCAAGGTCAAGATCGATTGGCCGCGTGCCGTGGCTTGAGTGTCATGGGCCGCCCGCGCACGGGCCGCTGTCTTCACGCCATTTGCCCCAGCGTCGAAGTGATAACATTGTTGTCACTTTGAAGGAGCGTTCCATGGACATCGCGATCCGCAACATCGGCAACAGCAAGGGCGTGGTGCTGCCCAAGCCGCTGCTGGCGCAGGTTGGTTTGGACGACGCCGCGGTCGCGCAGGTCAGCGTGGAAGACGGCGCCATCGTGCTGCGCCGCCCGGCAGCCGCGCCGCGCGAAGGTTGGGCCGAGGCCGCGCGCAAGCTGGCCGAAAAGGGCGACGATGCGCTGCTGATGGGCGAGTTCGGCAACGCCGACGATGCGGAGCTGGCCTGGTGAAGCGCGGCGAGATCTGGCGCGTGAACCTGGACCCGACGGTGGGCAGCGAGATCAAGAAGTCGCGCCCCTGCGTCGTCGTTTCGCCACCCGAGTTGAACGAGCATCTGCGTACGGTGATGGTGGCACCCATGACCTCCAAGGGTTTTGCCGCGCCCTTTCGCGTGCCGGTGACGCACGCGGGCCGGCGCGGGTTGATCGTGCTGGATCAGTTGCGCACGGTGGACAAGATTCGCCTGGTGAAGAAGCTCGGGGCGCTGCCGGCCGGCACGCTGGCCATGACGCTCAAGACACTGCAGGAAATTTTTGCCTGAGCCATGCCCTGCCCCGGGGGGCGGTGCCGAGGCGGGCACTCGCCACAAGCGGCCATGCAGACGAGGCGACAATCCCCCCATGACCGCCTCTTTTGCCCCCCTCGCCAACGACCGCTTCCTGCGCGCCTGCCGCCGCCAGGCGAGCGACACCACCCCCGTCTGGCTGATGCGCCAGGCCGGGCGCTACCTGCCCGAGTACAAGGCCACGCGCGCCAGGGCGGGCAGCTTCATGGGGTTGGCAACCAACGTGGATTACGCCACCGAGGTGACGCTGCAACCGCTGGAGCGCTTTGACCTGGACGCGGCGATCCTCTTCAGCGACATCCTCACCGTGCCCGATGCGATGGGTCTGGGCCTGTCGTTTGCAGAGGGCGAGGGCCCGCGCTTTGCGCAGGTGGTGCGCGACGAGGCGGCGGTGGCGAGGCTCGCGGTGCCCGACATGGACAAGCTGCGCTATGTGTTTGACGCCGTCACCAGCATTCGTCGCGCCTTGAACGGCCGCGTGCCGCTGATCGGCTTCTCGGGCAGCCCCTGGACCCTGGCCTGCTACATGGTGGAGGGCAAGGGCAGCGACGACTACCGCCAGGTGAAGACGCTGATGTACGCCCGCCCGGACCTGATGCACCGGCTGCTGGCGGTGAACGCCGACGCGGTGGCGCAGTACCTGAACGCGCAGATCGACGCCGGCGCGCAGGCGGTGATGGTGTTTGACAGCTGGGGCGGCGTGCTGGCCGATGGCTGCTTTCAGGATTTCAGCCTGGCCTACACGCGCCGCGTGCTGGCGCAGCTCAAGCGCACCGGGGTGGATGGGCAGGATGTGCCGCGCATCGTCTTCACCAAGGGCGGCGGGCTGTGGCTTTCGGACATGGGCGCGCTCGATTGCGAGGTGTTGGGGCTCGATTGGACGGTGAACCTGGGCCGTGCGCGCGCGCTGGTGGGCGATACCAAGGCGCTGCAGGGCAATATCGACCCCAACGTGCTGTTTGCCCCGCCGGCCGCGATCGAGGCGCAGGTGCGCGCGGTGCTGGAGAGTTTCGGCCGGCCGCACACCGATGCGGCGAGCACCGGGGCTACGCATGTCTTCAACCTCGGTCACGGCATCAGCCAGCACACGCCGCCCGAGCATGTGAGCGCGCTGGTGGAGGCGGTGCACGCGCATGGCAGGCGGATACGTGCGTAGTCTGGCGGTGAATGCGCCGGTCCCGAAACAGGGTATTGACAGGCCGCGGCAACTGACTTATGCACAAAAAAATGGGAGCGGCCGATCGGTAACGGTGTGTGCAGCGCAACAAAACGCAGCACGGTGAAAAATCACAATCCGTTGATTTGCAAGGGTTTTTTGGTTTTGCCGTTTTTGCATGCAGCGCGCACAAACCCAGCAAATACGCGGCTTGTACCCGCTTGAGCCCAAGATACCCACAAAGTTATCCACAGGATCCGTGGATAGGTCAAAAATGCAGGTGCTGGCAGCGACTTGGCGCCGAAATTGAAGCCATTGCCCGACAACCAGCCGCAAGTCCTTGTCCTCGCAAATAATTTCCTTGCACGTCGCGGTGCAGACCCCGGCGCACAGCAGCATCGGCGGCCCGCTGAGCTATCTGCACGACAGCGCCCTGCCCGCCGGCACCCTGGTGCGCGTGCCGCTGGGCCGGCGCGAGGTGCTGGGCATCGTCTGGGACGCCCCTGCTGACGCGTCGCCTGCTGCCGGCGAGCTGCGCGCCATCGCCAGCGTGCTACCCGGCCTGCCGCCGCTGGGCCAGGCCTGGCGGCAGCTTGTGGCGTTTGCCGCGCGCTATTACCAGCGCGGCCTGGGCGAGGTGGCGCTGGCGGCGCTGCCGCCTTCGCTGCGCGAGCTGACGGCCGAGCAGCTGGAGCGGCGGCTGCGGCGCAAAGCGGTGGCGGCCAACGCTGCGGCGGGGGACCAAGCGCTCCCTGTTTCAATAGCACTCAGCGCAGAGCAGACAAGGGCTGCAGGCCAAATTGATGCAGAAACCGGCCCCTTTCTGCTGTTTGGCAGCACCGGCAGCGGCAAGACCGAGGTTTATCTGCACAGCGTGCAGGCGGCGCTGGCCGCCAACCCGCAGGCGCAGGCGCTGGTGCTGGTGCCCGAGATCAACCTGACGCCGCAGCTGGAGCAGCGCTTTCGCGCCCGTTTTGAACCGCTGGTGGGCCACCAGGCCATCGTCAGCCTGCACAGCGGCATGACGCCGGCGCAGCGCCTGAAAAGCTGGCTGGCGGCGCACACCGGGCAGGCCCGCATCGTGCTGGGCACGCGCATGGCGATCTTCGCCAGCCTGCCGCATCTGGCGCTCATCGTGGTGGATGAAGAACACGACGCAAGCTACAAGCAGCAGGAGGGTGCGCGCTACTCGGCGCGCGATCTGGCCCTGTGGCGCGGTCGCGACTGCGGCGCCAAGGTGCTGCTGGGCAGCGCCACGCCGTCGCTGGAGAGCTGGCACGCCAGTGACCCGGCGGTGGGCCGCTACCAGCGCCTGGCGATGCCGAGCCGTATCGGCGCCGCCGCGCTGCCGCGCCTGCGCCTGGTCGACATGGGCCAGCAGCCGCGGCGCACGGTGTTTGCGCCGCCGCTCATCGCCGCGATCACCGAACGCGTGGAGAAGGGCGAGCAATGCCTGGTGCTGCTCAACCGCCGCGGCTTCGCGCCGGTGCTGCACTGCCACGCCTGCGGTTGGAAGAGCGATTGCCCGCATTGCTCGGCGGCGCAGGTGTTCCACAAGATCGACCGCACGCTGCGCTGCCACCACTGCGGCTGCAGCGCGCCCGTGCCGCGCGCCTGCCCGGGCTGCGGCAACCCGGACATCGCCCCGGTCGGGCGCGGCACCGAGCAGCTGGAGGAACAGCTCGCCGCCCTGCTGCGCAACGTCATCACGCCCGAGCGCCGCGCCGCGCGCGTGGCGCGCATAGACGCCGACACCACACGCGCCAAGGGGGCGCTGCAGGAGCAGCTGGCCCAGGTCCACGCCGGCGAGGTGGACGTGCTGGTGGGCACGCAGATGGTGGCGAAGGGGCACGACTTTCGCCGCGTCACGCTGGTGGCGGCGGTGCAGCCCGACAGCGCGCTTTTCAGCAGCGACTTTCGCGCGCCCGAGCGCCTGTTTGCCCTCTTGATGCAGGCCGCGGGCCGCGCCGGGCGCGACGCGCACTACATGGCAGCGCACCAGAGCGCGCCCGAGCTCTGGGTGCAGACCTGGCACCCCGGCCACCCGCTGTTTGCCGCGCTGCGCCGCCACGACTACCCCGGCTTTGCCGCGCAGCAGCTGGCCGAGCGCGAGGCCGCCGCCATGCCGCCGTTCTCGCACCAGGCGCTGCTGCGCGCCGATGCGCGCACGCAGGAAACCGCCCAGGGTTTTCTGCAGGCCGCCAGCGACGCCGCGCGCGCGGCCCGGCTGCCCGGCACCGACTACGTGCAGCTCTACCCGCCGGTGCCGCTGGCGGTGCAGCGAGTGGCGGGCGTGGAGCGCGCGCAGATGCTGATCGAAAGCGCCCACCGCGGCGCGCTGCAGCAGTTCCTGGCCGCCTGGCAGCCGCTGCTGCACGACGAGCGCCACCGCCACAAGGGCCTGCTGCGCTGGCTGGTGGATGTGGACCCGCAGGCGATCTGACAGCCGCGGCAGCAAAGCACCGGCGCTGCCCAGGCGTCAGCCGTCAGTCTCCACCCAGGGTGAAAACCGCTTTCGCCACCTGCGCGATGGCCGCTTCGCGACGCGCCAGGCTAGCACCGGATTGCGTCAGGAACGCCACCACCACGATGGGTGAACGCCCCTCGCGCCAATAGACGCCCACGTCGTTGGTGGTTCCATGCGGGCCGGTTCCGGTCTTGCTGCCCACGCGCCACGAGGCGGGCAATCCAGCGCCCAGACGTTGGGCATTGGTCTGCGATGCCCGCAACCACCGCACCAACTGCGCGCGGCTGCCCGGGGACAAAGCCTGCCCCAGGACGCAGCGCTGCAACAACCCCGCCATGGCGCGCGGGCTGCTGGTGTCGCGCGGGTCGCCCGGCGTCGATGCATTGAGCTGGGGCTCCCAGCGATCAAGCCGTGTCACGCCGTCACCCTGCTCCCGGGCGAACCGGGTCAACCCCTGCGGCCCACCCAGCGATTGCAAAAGCAGGTTGGCGGCGGCGTTGTCACTCATGGTGACGGCGGCCTGGCAGAGTTCGCCCACGGTCATGCCGTCGCCCACATGGTGCTCGGTCACCGGCGACCAGGGCAGCAGCACCTCCTTGCCAAAGCGCACGCGCCGCTCCAGCCGCTCATGCCCCAGGTCCACGCGCTGCAGCACATGCGCCGCCGCCAGCCATTTGAAGGTGCTGCACATTGGAAAGCGCTCATCGAGCCGGTGCCCGGAAAGCGCCTGGCTCGCAATATCCAGCACGGCAACGCCCAGGCGGCCCTGGCCCGCGACTTCGATCGCCGGCCAGGGGCCAGCCTCCCGGATGGCATCCGCAGGGTGCGCCCAGGCGAGCCGGGACATCAGGGGCGCGCTCGGCAAGAGCAGCATCCGATGAAAATTTCGGCGCAGCATCTGTCAAACCATCCAAGCCACCAGCGCCGAAAAGCTGAAGAACGCCAGCACCGTGCTCGCCAGAATGATGTAGGCCACCCGGCCCGTGTGGGCGCCGAAACGCTCGACCAGCATCGCCACGTTGCTGGCGCTGGGCAGCGCCGCCACCAGCACCAGCACGCTCAGCGTGAAGGGCGAGAGCGGCAGGCCCAGTCGCATGGCCAGCGTCCCGGCGGCCCAGACCAGTGCCGGGTGCGCCAGCAGCTTGGCCAGCGCCAGCGGCAGGTACTCACCCACGGCCACGGCCTCATGCTGGTTGCGCTGCGAGCGCGCCAGCACCGCGCCTATGGTGAACAGCGCCACCGGCGAGGCCGCATCCGCCAGCATTGCGACCGTGCGATCGACCGGGCCCCAGAGCTGCCAGCCAAACGCCGAGGCCAGGCCGCCGAGCACGATGGAGATCGGCATCGGGTTCACCGCCATGCCGCGCACGGCCTGGCGCAGCGCCGCTCCCGCACCCGAAGCACCACCCGCATCCAGCCGCGAGAGCGCCACGCACAGCGACGAGGTCAGGCACATGTCGATGGCGATGGTGAGAATCACCGGCCCGGCGCTCGCATCGCCCAGCAGCGCCACCAGCAGCGGCACGCCCATGAAGCCCGAATTCGGAAACGCCGTCACCAGCGCAGCAAACGAGGCATCGCTCCAGCCCCAGCGGCGCCAGCGCAACAGCACCACGGTGCCCACCAGCACCAGCGCGCAGCCGAAGTAGACCCCGGCTGCCACCGGATCGAGCAGCTGCGCCAGCGGCGTGCCGGCGCCAAAGCGATACAGCAGACAGGGCAGAGCAAAGTACAGCACAAAGGTGTTGAGCCCGCCGATCGCCGACAGCGGCACCACGCCAACGCGCGCCGCCAGCCAGCCGCACAGCACCAGCGCAAAGAACGGAAAGGTGACGGCGAGGACGGAAAGCACGTGCGTTCGGCCGTGCAGTCAGCGCCTGACGGCATCGACGTCGTACACGGCGTAAACCCAGGTCTGCGGTTTGGGAAAGCGCCAGCCGCTGCGCCGCGCCTGCAGCACATGCGCCTGCAGTGGCAGCCCGTGCGCGGCCAGCCATTCCTGCGCCTCGATGTCGCATTCGGTGTCCTGCGTCTGCACCTGCTGCACCGGCCCGCGCAGGCACAGCAGCAGGCCGTTGCCGGCGCGCCAGTCGCCCATCTGCGACAGGCGCGCGGCCACGCTGTCCGGTGCGCCCGGCACCGTCAGCAAATGCGGCTGCGCATAGAACGCCAGCATCGCATTGCCGGCCCAGTCGCCACCGACCCAGGCCAGCCGCTGGCCCGGGTGGCGCTGCTGCCAGTCGTGCACGATGGCCTGAGCGGCCGCCTGCGTCGGGCGGTAATAGCCCAGATTGCCACCCAGCGCGTTCGCGGCCGCGACGACCACCGCCATCATCGCCACCAAACCCAGCACCGGCCACCAAGCGCGCGCGAGGCGCTGCAGCACCTGCGGCGCCACCCGTGGCTCCAGCCGCTGCAGGTTGCGCAGCCACAGCAGAGCGAAGGCATAGCCTATGGGAATGGACCAAGGCGTGGACAGCGCCACGATCTCGGCCAGCGCAGCCCCCAGCGACAGCAGCCAGGGCATGAAAGCCAGCCAGAACAGCACATCATCGCGCCCCTGCGGCAGCCAGCTGCGCAGCAGCAGCCGCGCGGCGCAGGGCAGCCAGGCGCTTGCGCGCTGGCGCGAGGCAAGCCAGGCCCAGGTCAGGCACAGCGCCAGCCAGGCCGGCAGCCAGTAAAACAGCGGCGAGAGCGCAAAGCGCACGATGTAGTGCCAGGAGACCTCGCCGCCGCCCTGGTCCAGCGCGTAGGTCAGCGGCGCCCAGTCGTGGCTCGCCACCCAAGCCAGGTGCGGCCACAGCGCCAGCGCAAACACCGCCAGTGCCAGGTAGGGCCGCGGCGAGGCCAGCCAGCGCCGGCCGTCGGCATGCAGGAACACCGCCGGCAACAGGCCCGCCAGCATCAGCCCGCTGTAGTACTTGCTCAACATGCAGGCCGCCGCCACCAGCCCCAGCCAGACGCTGACCCAGGCGCCGCGCCAGCCGCGCTCCTGCCAGCTTGCGAGCAGCAGCGCCGCCGCCCAAGGCCAGAGTGAGAGCAGCTGGGTGTTGGCGTTGAACTTCCCGGCCAGGTTGGTATAGGGCAGCGCCCACAGCAGCAGCAGCGCACCCCAGGGCGCCAGCAGCCCGAGCGCGAGCCGCCGCCCCAGCGCCCAGACGCCGAGCAGGCCCGCCAGCACATTGGTGTAGGACAGCAGGCGGTAGAAAAAATCATTCTGCGGAAAAACGGCGAACCACAGGCCCGTGACCCAGCCAAAGAAAGGCGGATGCTTGTGCGTGCCCCAGCGCAGCGGCTGCGACCAGGCATAGTTCTCCAGCATGTCGTGGTAGCCATCGAGGTTGGCATTGCCGACCCACGCGGCCCAGGCCCAGACCAGCGCCGCGGCAGCCATCCACGCCAGGACCCGTGCCGGCGAGGGCGCGGGAATAAGGGGGGAGGAAGCCTGCATCCAGATTCAACCTAAATCCGGCTGTCGGATGCGCCTGCCGGTGCCGTGATCGGCATGCCAGGCAAGGCGTGAGAACGCAGCGCACTCCTGTGCGCAAGGACGAGCAACGCAGCATGGCGTGTCGAGCAGGGTGCTGGCGGGTGCATAGCGCTCTCACCTTCCAGGTGAAATATGCCGAAATCACAAAATGCAATGTTCACAAGAGCTTTCCAAGATTCACAAGCGGTCGACTGCCGGATTTAGGTTCAACCGTCGTGCGAAGCGTCGGATTGTCGCAGCAGCGCGGCGCCGTATGATTGAGCGTTTTTGCCAGCATGTCCGGTCTCAATCTCGCCCAGCTCCAGGCGGTGCACGCCACCCAAGCCCCCTGCCTGGTGCTGGCTGGCGCCGGTTCGGGCAAGACCAGGGTCATCACGCACAAGATCGCGCACCTGATCACGCAAGGCCTGGCGCCCGGCCGGATTGCGGCCATCACCTTCACCAACAAGGCTGCGGCCGAGATGCGCGAGCGCGCCGGCGGCCTCATCGGGAAACCCGCCCGGCAGGTGCTGATCTGCACCTTCCACGCGCTCGGCGTCAAGCTGCTGCGCGAAGACGGCGCGGCGCTGGGCCTCAAGCCCCACTTCAGCATCCTCGATACCGGCGACGTGACCGCCATCCTCAAGGATTGCGCCGGAGGCACGACCGATCTGGCCACCGCGCGCCAATGGCAGTGGGGCATCAGCGCGCTGAAGAACGCGGGGCTGAATGCCCACCAGGCGATGGCCCAGGCGCAGGACGCATCGGCGCACCAGCTGGCTGCCCTGATGCTACGTTACGAAGAGCGGCTGGTGGCCTACCAGAGCGTGGATTTCGATGATTTGATTGGTCTTCCGATGCGCCTGCTGCGCGAGCACGCCGAAGTGCGGGGCAAATGGCAGCGCCAGCTGGGCCATGTACTGGTGGACGAATACCAGGACACCAACGCCACGCAGTACGAATTGCTGAAGCTCCTGGTCGGTGGCGAGGGCATCTTCACCGCCGTGGGCGATGACGACCAAAGCATTTACGGCTGGCGCGGCGCGACGCTGGAGAACCTCAAGCGCCTGCCGCAGGATTTCCCGCGGCTCAAGGTGGTGAAGCTGGAGCAGAACTACCGCTCCACCTCGGCCATCCTGCGCGCCGCCAACCATGTGATTGCGCCCAACCCCAAGCTCTATCCCAAGACCTTGTTCAGCGAACTCGGCGAAGGCGAGCCGGTGCGCGTGCTGGCCTGCGACCACGAGGAGCACGAGGCCGAGCGCGCCGTCGCGCGCATCCAGAGCCTGCGCGCCGCGAGCAACCCACCGCCGGCGTGGAAGGACTTTGCCATCCTCTACCGCGCCAACCACCAGGCCAAGCCGCTGGAAAAAGCGCTGCGCAAGGCGGCGATTCCCTACAAGGTCTCGGGCGGCACCAGCTTCTTTGACCGCGCGGAAATCCGTGATCTCTGCGCCTGGTTTCGCCTCTGGGCGAATCCGGACGACGACCCGGCCTTTGTGCGCGCCATCACCACGCCGCGCCGGGGCATAGGCCACACCACGCTGGCCAAACTGGGCGAATTTGCCAGCCAGCGCAAGGAAAGCCTGTTCGAGAGCCTGTTCAGCCCCACGCTCGCGGCCGCGCTGCCGCGCAAGGCGCTCGATGGTCTGATGGAGTTCGGGCGTGCGGTCAACGAGCAGGAATACCGCGCCCGCCAGACCCTGGGCGCGCAGGCGGCGCGCGGCTTTCTGACCGACTGGCTGCAGGAGATCGCCTACGAACGCTACCTGATGGACGCTGAAGACAGCGACAAGGTGGCGCAGGCGCGCTGGAGCAATGTGCTGGAATTCTGCGACTGGATGGCGCAGCGCGCCGGCGGGCAGCTGGCCGATGCGGCGGGCACCACCACTGCTACCGAGGAGCGCAGCCTGCTGGACGTGGCGCGCAATATCGCGCTGCTCTCCACCATCTCCGAACGCGAGCAGGAGCAGGACATGGTGACGCTCTCCACGCTGCACGCCGCCAAGGGGCTGGAATGGCCGCATGTGGTGCTCGCCGGTGTCAGCGAAGGCATGCTGCCGTTTCGCCTGGACGACAGCCAGGACGAAGCGCAGACACAGACCCGCCTGGAGGAAGAGCGCCGCCTGATGTACGTCGGCATCACGCGCGCCAAGCGCACGCTGGTGGTGAGCTGGACCAAGAAGCGCAAGAAGGGCCGCGAGATGGTGGCCTGCCAACCAAGCCGCTTCATTGCCGAAATGCAGCTCGATGCCACCACCAGCCGCGAAGATCCGCGCGAAAAACTGCGCCAGCTGCGTGCGGAATTCGCCCGCAAGGCCGCCCAGGCGGCGCCGTAGCCTGCGCTTTCAGAGGTTTTCATGCATTGCATCCGTACCCTGCGCGCCACCGGGCTGGCGCTGATCCTGGGCACCGCCTGGGCGCTGCCGGCGCTTGCCGCCGAACCCGGCTGGCAGGCCTGCGCCGCGCTCCAGACCGACGCCGCCGCACGGCTGGCGTGCTTCGACCAATGGGCCGGGCAGCAGGCGGGAAGCGCCGCCGCAGCCGTTGCACCCGCGCATGCGCCGCAGCCCACCCCGGCAGCTATCGCCGCCATGGCCAACCACGCGCCAGACCTGCCCGAGCTGCCGCAGTCGGCAGGCGGCGGCTGCCACGATGAACGCTACACCACGCTCTCACGCTTCTGGGAGCTGGAAGCGGGCAGCGACTGCGGCACGCTGCGCTTTCGCGGCTACCGGCCCCTCAGCCTATCGGTGGTGCAGGCCAACACCGTCAACCGCCAGCCGACGTCGGACAACCCGCTGAACAACGCCAGCACGGCGGTGGATTACAGGCGCACCGAGATGCGGGTGCAGCTGTCGGTGCGCACCAAGCTCGCCAAGGGGCTGCTCACCAGCGGCAGCGGGGGCGAGCGCGACTCACTCTGGGCGGGCTACACCCAGCAGTCGTATTGGCAGCTGTTCTCGCCCGCCATCTCGCGGCCGTTTCGCAACACCGACCACGAGCCGGAGCTGGTCTACGTCTACCCCACAACGGCCGACCTGCCCTGGGGCTGGCGCCTGCGCTACAGCGGCATCGGACTGGTGCACCAGTCCAACGGCCAGAGCCGGCCGCTGTCGCGCAGCTGGAACCGGGTCTACCTGATGGCCGGGCTGGAACGTGGCGACAGCTGGCGCATCACGGCGCGCCTGTGGCAGCGCCTGCACGAGAGCGCGGCCAACGATGACAACCCGCGCATCAGCGACTATGTGGGCCGCGCCGAGCTGGGCCTGGCGTGGAACCTCAATCGCGACGACACCCTGGCGCTGACCGCTCGCCACGCGCTGCGCCGGCCGGCGCACGGCTCGCTGCGGCTGGAGTGGCTGCACCGCCTGGGCGACGACTCCAACCTGCGCCTGCACACCGCGCTGTTCTCAGGCTACGGGGACAGCCTGATCGACTACAACCGCCGGCGCACGGTGTTCAGCGTGGGCCTGAGCCTGCTGGATTTTTGATACACCCCGGATCACCCCTTGCCCTGCCTGCGCAAAGCGGCTGGGTATCATTTGCATCTTGTCCTCTCCCACACGAACGTTCGCAGGAATTGCCCCGCCCATGACCACCCCTACCGCCTCCATCCTTCGTGTCGCGATCGCCGCCGCAGCGCTTGTCGGCGGCCTGAGCGCCTGTGTCCCGCTGGTCGTGGGCACGGGCGCGGCCGTCGGTGCCATGGTGGCGACCGACCCGCGCACCACCGGCACGCAGGTGGACGACGAAGGCATAGAGCTGCGCGCCAGCAGCCGCATCACCGAAGCCCTGGGCGAGAAGGTGCATGTGAACATCACCAGCTACAACCGCCAGGCGCTCATCACCGGTGAAGTGCCCACCGCCGCCGACAGCCAGCGCGTGCAGGAGATCGTGCAGGGCGTGCAGAACGTCAAGTCGGTGGTCAATGCGCTCGGCGTGATGCCCAACTCCACGCTGTCCGAGCGCTCCAACGACACCTACATCACCGGCAAGGTGCGCGCCAAACTGGTCGATTTCGGCGACCCCATCGCCACCAACGCCTTCAAGATCGTCACCGAGCGCTCCGAGGTCTACATGCTGGGCCGCGTGACGCAGTACCAGGCCAACCAGTTGACCGACGCGGCGCGCAGCATCGATGGCGTGCGCAAGGTGATCCGGGTATTCGAGATCATCCCCGACCCGGCGCCGGCCAAGAGCGGCGCCCAGCCGGCCACCGTCACCCGATAAGCCTAGGAACGCGGCGTGAGCCGCGTGATGAGGCTGGAGGTGTCCCAGCGCCGGCCACCGTCCCGTTGCACCTCGGCGTAGAACTGATCCACCAGCGCGGTGACCGGCAGCAGCGCACCGTTGCGCTGGGCCTCGGCCAGTACCAGGCCCAGGTCCTTGCGCATCCAATCGACGGCAAAGCCGAAGTCAAAGCGCCCCTCGATCATGGTGCGTCCGCGGTTGTCCATCTGCCAGCTCTGCGCCGCGCCCTTGCCTATGACGTCAAGCACCAGCGGCATGTTCAGGCCCGCCTGCTGACCGAAGGCGATCGCCTCCGCCAGACCCTGCACCATGCCGGCGATGCAGGTCTGGTTCACCATCTTGGCCAACTGGCCACTGCCACTGGCACCAATGCGCGTGCAGGCGCGGGCATAGGCCATCGCCACCGGCTGCATCGCCTCAAACGCCGCGGGGTCGCCGCCGCACATCACGGTGAGCACGCCTTTCTGCGCGCCCGCCTGGCCGCCGGAGACCGGTGCATCGACAAACTGCAGCCCCTGCTGCAGCGCCAGCGCATGCAGCTCGCGCGCCACCGCCGCCGAGGCGGTGGTGTGGTCGACGAAGACGGCGCCGGGCTGCATGCCGGCAAACGCGCCATCGGGCCCGAGCACCACACTGCGCAGGTCGTCGTCATTGCCGACGCAGCAGAAAACCAGCGCCGCGCCCTGCGCCGCTGCCTGCGGGGTTTGTGCCTTTTTTACAGCTCCAGCGCCCGCAAATTCTGCGCACCATGCTTCTGATTTTGAAGCGGTACGGTTGTAGACCGTCACCGCATGCCCGGCCAGTGCCAGGTGGCCTGCCATGGGATAGCCCATGACGCCCAGCCCGAGAAACGCCACCTTGTGCGGCGCGACCGCGGCGTACGCGCGCGCCTCCAACCCTGCTGTCATTGCTGCAATCCTCAAACGATGGCGAAGGCCTCGGTGCCCGCGGCCAGATCGCCCGATTTTGCGCGCTGGCTGGTCAGCTTGATCTGCAGTCGCAGGTCGTTGACCGAATCGGCATTGCGCAGCGCATCTTCATAGGTGACGAGATTGGCCTCGTAGAGGTCGAACAGCGCCTGGTCAAAGGTCTGCATGCCCAGTTCGCGGCTCTTCTTCATCGTTTCCTTGATGTTGGTCACCTCGCCCTTGAAGATGAAGTCGGCGATCAGGGGCGAATTGAGCATCACCTCGACCGCGGCGATGCGGCCCTTGCCATCCTGCTTGGGCAGCAGGCGCTGCGAGACCATGCCCTTGAGGTTCAGCGACAGATCCATCAGCAGCTGCGCGCGCCGCTCCTCGGGGAAGAAGTTGATGATGCGGTCCAGCGCCTGGTTGGCGCTGTTGGCGTGCAGCGTGGCCAGGCACAGGTGGCCGGTTTCGGCAAAGGCCACCGCGTGCTCCATGGTCTCGCGGTCGCGGATTTCGCCCATCAGGATCACGTCGGGCGCCTGACGCAGCGTGTTCTTGAGCGCCGCTTCCCAGCTGTCGGTATCCAGCCCCACCTCGCGCTGCGTCACGACGCAGTTCTTGTGCGGATGCACGAACTCGACCGGGTCTTCCACCGTGATGATGTGACCGTAGGAATGCTCGTTGCGCCAGTCCACCATGGCCGCCAGCGTGGTCGATTTGCCCGAGCCGGTGGCGCCGACCATGATGCACAGACCGCGCTTGGTCATCGCCACTTCCTTGAGGATCTGCGGCACGCCCAGGCCATCGATGGTCGGCAACGTCAGCGGAATCGTGCGCAGCACCATGCCGACGTTGCCCTGCTGGACAAAGGCATTGACGCGAAACCGCCCTATGCCCGCTGGCGAGATGGCGAAGTTGCACTCCTTGGTGCGCTCGAAGTCCGCCACCTGCTTGTCGCTCATGATGGAGCGCGCCAGCGTCAAGGTGTGCGATGGCGTGAGCGGCTGCGGCGAGACCTTGGTCATCTTGCCGTCGACCTTGATGGCCGGCGGAAAGTCGGCGGTGATGAACAGATCGCTGCCGCCGCGGCTGACCATCAGCTTGAGCAGGTCGTTGATGAATTTGCTGGCCTGATCGCGTTCCATGCCCATTCCCCCTCAGCTGTGCATCCCGTTGGACAATGACTCAACCTTGGTGGTCGCTCAGACGCGCGCTGACCACGCGCAGGCGCTGCGAGAGCTTGCGCGCCAGCAGCGCCACGAGGCTGGCGGCCAGCATCGGGTCCTTGGCCATCATTTCATCCATGGCTTCGGCGTTGAGCGCCGCCAGCTCGCAATCCGTGAGCGTGGTGCACGAGGAAAAGCGGATGCCGCTGTCGAGCAGCGACATCTCGCCCAGAATGTCACCGGGCCGCGTTTCGGCCAGGCGCAACTGTTCGCCCCAGGGCTGCAGGCGGTCGACGGCAATCGTGCCATTGAGCAGCACCACCATGAAGTTGCCGTACTCGCCCTGGCGGATCACGTCGCGGTTGGGCGGCACCGAGGCGAACTGGAAGAACCGCTCCAGGCGCTCGACCGCATCCTTGTCCAGATGCGACATGTATTTGTCCTTGGCCCACAGCGCCTCCAGCAGCTTGCCGCCGCGGCTCTTGGGCAGGCGCTTGGCGCCGATTTCGGTAGCGCGGGCCTCCCACGGAATGAGCAAGGCGTCATCCACCCCCTGGCCGACAAACGCGGTGGTGAAGAACGCCGACTCCGGCGGCTCCTCCTGCGTCTTTCCGTACCTGGACCTGAGCAGGCCGAGAATGCCTTTCATGGCAACCACTCCCATATGCATGACCCTGTCGCCAGGGCTGATTCGTGGCACCGGTGGCGAAAGCCGCCCGCACCGTTAACACATCAACCGGGGAAATTCTCCGGAATCTTGGCCTTGCTGCGTGCCTCTGCCGGGCTGATCACGTTGCGCCGCACGAGGTCGGTCAAGTTCTGGTCCAGCGTCTGCATGCCGACGCTGTTGCCGGTCTGGATGGTGGAATACATCTGCGCCACCTTGGCCTCGCGGATCAGGTTGCGGATGGCGCTGGTGCCGAGCATGATTTCATGCGCCGCCACCCGGCCCTTGCCGTCTTTCTTCTTGCACAGGGTCTGCGAGATCACCGCCTGCAGCGATTCCGACAGCATGGCGCGCACCATGTCCTTTTCCTCGGCCGGGAAGACGTCGATGACGCGGTCAATCGTCTTGGCGGCCGACGAGGTGTGCAGCGTGCCGAACACCAGGTGGCCGGTTTCGGCCGCCGTCATCGCCAGGCGTATGGTTTCCAGGTCGCGCATTTCGCCCACCAGGATCGCGTCCGGGTCCTCGCGCAGCGCCGAGCGCAGCGCGGCGCTGAACGACAGCGTCATCGGCCCGACCTCGCGCTGGTTGATCAGGCATTTCTTCGATTCATGCACGAACTCGATCGGGTCCTCAATGGTGAGGATGTGGCCGTATTCGGTCTCGTTCAGGTGGTTGACCATGCCCGCCAGCGTCGTCGACTTGCCCGAGCCGGTAGGCCCGGTCACCAGCACCAGCCCGCGCGGCTTGAGCGCCAGGTCGGCAAAGATCTTGGGCGCATTGAGCTGCTCCAGCGTCAGAATTTTGCTCGGAATGGTGCGGAACACCGCCGCCGCGCCGCGATTCTGGTTGAAGGCATTGACACGAAAGCGCGCCAGACCGTCAATCTCGAACGAGAAATCGACCTCCAGGAACTCCTCGTACGTCTTGCGCTGCGAATCGCTCATGATGTCATACACCATGCCGTGCACCGTCTTGTGATCGAGCGCGTCGACATTGATGCGGCGCACGTCGCCATGCACGCGGATCATCGGCGGCAGGCCGGACGACAGGTGCAGGTCCGAGGCATCGTTTTTCACGCTGAAGGCCAGAAGCTGGGTGATATCCACGAGAGTCCCTCTTGAATGCGGTGTTTGACGGCGGTGTTTGGAGTACGCTTTGCCAAGCATTATGACGACGATCGCCGCAAATCTACAAGCCATCAAGGACCGCATTGCACGCGCCTGCGCCATGTGTGCACGCAATCCTGATAGCGTCTCACTACTGGCAGTGTCCAAAACCTTTGGCGCCGATGCGGTGCTGGACGCCGCTCGCGCGGGGCAGCGTCTGTTTGGCGAGAATTACATCCAGGAGGCGGTGCAGAAAATGGCGGATGTGGCCTTGCAGCATCCGCCGCAGCTGGTCTGGCACTGCATCGGCCCGATCCAGAGCAACAAGACACAGCTGGTGGCGCAGCACTTTGATTGGGCGCACACCGTGGACCGGGCCAAGATCGCCAGGCGTTTGAACGACCAGCGCCCGCCGCAGCTGCCGCCGCTGCAGGTCTGCATTCAGGTGAATGTCGATGGCGGCGCGACCAAATCCGGTCTGCCGGTGCAGGAGGCCGTAGCACTCGCCCGCGAGGCGGCGCAGCTGCCGCGGCTGCGGCTGCGCGGCGTGATGAGCATCCCCGACCCGCTGCCCGACTTTGACGCGCAACTGGCCGTGCACCAGCGCGTGCGCGCCGCGTTCGACGCCATCGCCGCGGCGTTGCCCGCGAACCACAGCGGCTTTGACACGCTGTCGCTGGGCATGACGGCCGACCTGGAAGCCGCGATCTGCGCCGGCAGCACCCTGGTGCGCGTGGGCAGCGGCGTCTTTGGCGCGCGCCACTACCCGCCGGGCGGCTGAAGCGCCCTGAAAGCCCCACGCCCGCGCCGCAGGCAGCGCCGTGCTAAGCTGAAATCCATCCATGGCGCCCGGCTCGCGGCGCCGATCGCACACCACCCCCCTTCAGGAGACACCCCATGCCCGGACTTCTGCCCGACGTCGACCCCGACGGCCTGCTCGAATTTTCCGTCGTCTACACCGACCGCTCGCTCAACCACATGTCGCAGCGCTTCGTGCGCGTGATGCAGGACATTCTTGCCACGCTCAAGGAGGTCTACCACGCGCATACGGCGGTGCTGGTGCCTGGCAGCGGCACCTTCGGCATGGAGGCGGTGGCGCGCCAGTTCGCCAACCGCGAAAAGGTCTTGATCGTGCGCAACGGCTGGTTCAGCTACCGCTGGACGCAGATTTTCGAAGAGGGCGGCCTGGGCGGCGGCGCCGTGGTCTGCAAGGCGCGCCGCCAGGACTCTGGCCCGCAGGCACCGTGGGCGCCCTGCCCGGCCGATGAAGTCGTTCAGGCCATCCGCAGCGAGAAGCCCAAGGTGGTCTTCGCGCCGCATGTGGAGACCGCCAGCGGCATCATGCTCAGCGACGACTACCTGCGCGCCATCAGCGGCGCGGCGCACGAAGTCGGCGCGCTGTTCGTGCTCGATTGCGTGGCCTCGGGCGCGATGTGGGTGGACATGCAGGCCGCCGGCGTGGACGTGCTCATCAGCGCGCCGCAAAAGGGCTGGAGCAGCTCGCCCTGCTGCGCGATGGTGATGCTGTCCGAGCGCGCGCGCGAGGCGATCGAATCGACCAGGAGCTCCAGCTTCTCCTGCGACCTGAAGAAATGGATGCAGATCGCCGAAGGCTACGAGAAAGGCGAGCACGCCTACCACACCACCATGCCGACCGACCCGCTGGTGGCTTTGCGTGACACCATGCTGGAAGCGCGCGCGCGCGGCTTTGCCACGCTGCGCGAGCAGCAGATGGCGCTCGGCACCAAGGTGCGCGCGCTGCTGCAAGGCCGCGGCTTTCCCAGCGTCGCCGCCCAAGGCTGGGAAGCGCCCGGCGTGGTCGTGAGCTACACCACCGACCCGGACATCAAGAGCGGCAAGAAATTCCTGCAGGTCGGGCTGCAGACCGCCTCGGGCGTGCCCTTGCAGTGCGACGAAGGGGCGGACTTCAGCACCTTTCGCTTGGGTCTGTTCGGCCTGGACAAATGGGCCGACCCGGACCGCAGCGTGGCGCAGCTCGTCAAGGCGCTGGACAGCATGGGCATCCCGGGCTGAAACGCCGCCGCTGCGCCCGACCTGAATATCGATAGAAAAAAGTCCGCAGCGCGCATCCAGCCTGCGCTGTCAGCTATCTATTCAGGGGGTGCCATTTACCCCGGCTTTACACCGGCTTCAACAGCGTGCAGCCGCACGCAGGCAGGATGGCAGCATGAACGCCCAGATCCTGATGATCGAAGATGACCACCGTCTGGCGCAGATGGTGGTGCAGTACCTGCAGCAGTCGGCACTGCAGGTCGAGCATGTGGACCACGCCGGCGCCGGCCTCGCGCGGCTGGAGGCGCCCGCAAGCCAGCCGCTGCCGGACCTGGTGATCCTGGACCTGATGCTGCCCGACCTGGACGGACTGGAAGTCTGCCGGCGCGTGCGCGCACTGCCGGGCGCGGCGGGCAAGGTGCCGATCCTGATGCTGACCGCCAAGGGCGACCCGATGGACCGCGTGATCGGCCTGGAAGTGGGCGCCGACGACTACCTGCCCAAGCCGTTTGAGCCGCGCGAGCTGCTGGCGCGCATCCGCGCCATCCTGCGCCGGCGCGAAGGCGGCGGCGCGCAGGCGGCGACCAACGTGATGCGCTTCGGCAGCCTGGAGATCGACCGCGACGCGCGTGCCGTCAGCGTGGGCGGGCAGGCTGCAGACCTCACCTCCTATCAGTTCGATCTGCTGGTGACGCTGGCCGAGCGCGCCGGGCGCGTGCTCACGCGCGACCAGATCATGGAAGCGGTGCGCGGCCGCGAACTGGAGG
Source organism: Comamonas sp. SCN 65-56 (assembly GCF_001724135.1). Lineage (GTDB taxonomy): Bacteria > Pseudomonadota > Gammaproteobacteria > Burkholderiales > Burkholderiaceae_C > Comamonas_C. The sequence continues at coordinate 539,507 of NZ_MEDS01000025.1, forward strand.
CATTCGACCGCTCCATCGACGTGCACATGGGCCGCATCCGCGCCGCCATAGAGCAGGATGTGAAGAACCCCAAGCGCATCCTCACCGTGCGCGGCGTGGGCTACGTCTTTGCCAAACACCAGGATTGAAGGTTCAGCGTTGAGCGTTGGGCGTTCAGCGTGAAAACCGCGCCTCTGCCTCGCCCAACGCTCAACGCTCAACCTCTTCCCACGTTCAACCTCCCCCATGCTTGGTCCCTTTTCCCGCCGCCTGTACCTGCGCATCTGGCTCGCCACCGTCGGCGGCGTACTGGTGTTTGCGCTCGTCGTCGGCTGGGCCTGGCGCATCGCGACCGAGCACAACGCACAGGCGCTGAACGCGCCGCCGCCGCGCGAGCTGCAGATCACGGCCGAGGACGGCACGCCGCTGCTGCAAGGCCTGGCCACGCGCGATCCCGGCCCGTGGGAAAACGGCGTGACTTACCAGATCGAAACGCCCGACGGCAGCAACTACACGCTGAAGATGGCACCGCGCCCGCGGCCCGCGGGCAGCCCCATGCGCAGCCGCCGCGACGGCCCGTTCTGGCTCGCTCCGCCCTATGGTTTTCTGTGGATCCTGGGGCTGGTGGGGCTGGCGGTCACGCTCGGGGTGTTTCCCATCATCCGCAAGCTGCTGCAGCGCCTGGAGCGGTTGCAGCGCAGCGTGCAGCGCTTTGGCGAAGGCGATCTGGCGGTGCGCGTGCCCGAGCAGGGCCAGGACGAGGTGGCGCAGCTGGCGCGCCAGTTCAACGCCGCGGCGGCGCGCGTGCAGGCGCTGGTGCAGTCGCACAAGTCGCTGCTGGCCAATGCCTCGCATGAACTGCGCTCGCCGCTGGCGCGCATCCGCATGGGACTGGGGCTGCTGGAAGGCGGCATGCTCTCGGCCGACACACAGGCCGAGCTGCAGCGCAACATTGCCGAGCTGGACCAGCTGGTCGATGAAATCCTGCTGGCCAGCCGGCTGGATGCCGGCGCGGCCAACGTCGGCAGCGTGGAAATGGTCGATCTCGTCGGTCTGGCGGCCGAGGAATGCGCGCGCGTCGATGCCGATCTGGAGCTCGCCGAGGGCCGTGCCATCCCCGAACTGCCCGGCATCGTCAGGCTGCTGCGCCGCGCGGTGCGCAATCTGCTGGAAAACGCACGCCGCTACAGCGCGGGCGATGTCACGCTGCAGCTCTCATGCGAGGAGGGCGCGGTATTGGTGCGCGTGAACGACCACGGGCCAGGCGTGCCGCCGCCACAGCGCGAACGCATCTTCGAGCCCTTCTACCGCCTGCCCGGTGCCAGCGAGCGCAGCGGCGGCGTCGGCCTGGGGCTGGCGCTGGTGCGCTCGATTGCCCAACGCCATGGGGGCGAGGTGGTCTGCGAGAGCCGCCCCGATGGCGGGCCGGGCGCCAGTTTCGTGCTGCGCCTGCCGCTGCAGGCCATGGCGCAATAGCCGGCACCGGCACCAGGCCCATCCCTGCAGTCGTACCATGCAGCCCTCGGAGGCCGCATGAAGCTGAAAAAAATCCTGATCTCTCTATCGCTGGCCACGCTGACCGGGGGGGCACTGGCGCAAAGCGCCAGCGAGCCGCTGGTACTGCGCAGCGTGATGGTGCAGATGCAGGCAGATACGCAAGCCGCGGCCGATGCCATCGCTCGCCAGGACTGGGCGAGCGTCGCCAGCCACGCGGACCGGCTGGCGCACCACGCCGAGCCGCCAGCGCTGGAGAAAGTGCGTATCCTGAGCTGGCTGCTGACGGATGCCATGACGTTTCGCAACTACGACCTGCAGGTCAAGGCCGCGGCCGCCGAGCTGGCCACCGCCGCGCAGCACAAGGACACCACCGCCGCCAGCCGCGATCTGGCGCGCATGCAGCAAAGCTGCGACGGCTGCCACAACAGCTTTCGCGCCCAATTCCTCGCGCATTTCTACGCTCAATGAACGGACACGGGCCGCGCCATGTAGAGCGCGCCCGCGCCATAACTTGCGAGCCGCTCACGCTCGGCGGCGTCCTGCAGCGATCGTGCTTCAAAGCCGTGGCGCTGCCAGTAGCGCTGCGCCCCCTGCAGCGCCACCAGCGCGGCATGCGCCAGAGCCTCGTCGCTGGCCTGCGCCAGCAGCCGCGCGAGCAAGCCGTCGATGTCGCCCAGGCCCAAGGGGCGCAGCACGGCATTCGTGGCGATCACGGCAAAAAGTCGTCCAGCGACTGACCCTTGTCCTTGAGCAGCGCATGGATCGCGCCGGTGAGCGGCGCCAGGCGTTCATCAACTGCCGCGCGCACGGTATCGACGATGACGGCCGTCTGGCGCTCGATCTCGATGTTGAGTGCATCGCCCTCGCGCTTGTCCTCGAACACCGTGGCGCGGCGCGTCTCGGGGATCAGCCAGACTTCGAACCAGCCCGCCGCCCGGTCGCACTCCGCAATGGTGAGGCTGGCGCCGTTGACCGCGATATAGCCCTTGGCAAACACATAGCGCATGTGGCTGGCGGGCACGGCGATGCGCCAGACCAGGTTGTTCTCCAGCACCCGCCGCTGCAGCAGCCGCGCCACGCAGTCGACATGGCCCGACAGCGGATGGCCGCCGATCTCCGCGCCCTCCCTGGCGGCGCGCTCGACGTTCACGCGCTGGCCCTGCACGGCGGCGCCCAGCGTGGTGATGGCCAGGCTTTGCTGCATCACGTCAAAGCGCGCACGCGTGGCGGATTCGATGTGCGTGACGGTCAGGCACACACCATCGACCGCGACGCTCGCGCCAATCGCCAGGTCTTCGCAGAAGCCGGCCGGGAATTCGATGGTGAAGCTGCGCAGCCCCGTGCGCTCCTCGATTGCATCAAGGCTGGCGACGGCCTGGACAATGCCTGTGAACATGCTGCAAAAACGGTGTTGGATCAGCAGCCGATTGTGCCAGCGCGCTACGATGGCGCGACTCGTCAGGAGCCCGCATGGACACCCGTGAACTCACCCGCCCCGATGGCGCCACCCTGTGGCTGCGCGCATGGCCGCTGCCTGAGGCCGAGCGCCGCGCCAGCGTGCTGCTGGTGCATGGCCTGGGCGAGCACAGCGGACGCTACGCCAGCGTGGCACAGCACCTCAACAGCTGGGGCTGCGCGGTGCAGGCCTACGACCACTACGGGCATGGCGGCTCCAGCGGCACGCGCGGCGCGCTGCCCAGCGAAGACCGTTTGCTAACCGACCTGGCCGCCGTGGTGGACGCCACGCGCGCCGCGCTGCCCGCTGGTGAACCCTTGATTTTGCTGGGGCACAGCATGGGCGGCCTGGTGGCGGCCACTTTCGTCGCGCGCGGCATTCGCCCCATCGATGCGCTGGTGCTGTCTGCCCCCGCGCTCGCGATCTTCACCAACCCGGTGCAGAAACTGCTGCTGGCGACGTTGCCCGCTCTGCTGCCGAACCTGCGCGTGGGCAATGGGCTGAAGCCGCAGCAACTCTCGCACGATGCCGCCGTGGTGCAAGCCTATGTGGCCGACCCGCTGTGCCACGACCGCATCAGCACCCGGCTGGCGCATTTTCTGGCGTTCACGGGTGCCGATACGCTGGCGCAGGCGGCGCACTGGCGCGTGCCGACGCTGCTGCTGTGGGGCAGCAGCGACCGCATGGTCAACCCCGCGGGCTGCCGCCAGTTGGCCGCGGGCGTCCCGCCCGGAGTCGTCACGGCGCAGGAATTTGCCGGGCTGTACCACGAGATTTTCAACGAAGCCGATCCCGCGCCAGTGTTTGCCGCCTTGGGCCAGTGGTTGCAGGATTATTTGAAACAAATACGGCCTTGACGCTTGCTCCACAAGCGTTGACAGCTCTTTTTTCAGGAGGAACCAAGCAGGGCCAGCGCGGCAATGGCCGCCGTCTCGCTGCGCAGCACGCGCGCGCCCAGGTGCACCGGCGCAAAGCCGGCAGCGATCGCGGCATCTTCCTCCTGCGGGGCCAGGCCCCCTTCAGGACCATGCAACACCCAGACGGTGGACGCATCGCCCGCCACATCGCGCAGCGGCCTGCTGCCCGCGCGCAGCGAAAGCAGCACTCGCCCGCCCGGGCCGACATCGCGCAAGGCGGCCTGCAGCGCCAGGGGCGCGGCAACAGCCGGCACGCGGTTGCGTCCGCACTGCTCGCAAGCGGCCACCGCAATCGCCTGCCAGCGCGCCTGGCGCTTGGCCGCGCGATCGCCTTCGAGCTTGAGCACGCTGCGCGCCGTCAGCACCGGCTGGATGCTCGCCACGCCCAGCTCGGTGGCCTTTTCCACCAGCCAGTCCATGCGCTCGTTGGCCGGCATGCCGACGATGAGGTGTACGGCGCGCGCGGCTTCGCGCTCCAGCGGTACGCATTCGCCCACTTGCACCACCACCTCGCTTCGGCCCATGCGCGTGACGCGGGCGGCCCATTCGCCGCCGCGCCCGTCGAACAGCGTGAGCGCATCGCCCGGCTGCAGCCGCAGCACCTGCACGTGGCGCGCGGCTTCGCCGGGCAGCTCGCGCTCGCCCACGCTCAGCGGTTCAGCGCAATAGACCCGGGGCATATGCAAAAAGAGAGCTCCTCGCGCTTGTTCAGCAAGGGCTGAAGGCCGATTTCATTCAAATTCTGCCAAAGGCATAGCCTTGGGCAGCCTGCGTGCCTTCGATCTGATCGATCAGGCGCAACAGCGGCCCCAGCTCGCGGTAGCGCGCGCAGGTGGCGCGCATATAGGCGATGAAGCGCGGCGCATCGGCGAGGTACTTCGGTTTGCCGTCGCGCAGCGTGATGCGGGCAAAAATGCCGGCCACCTTCAGGTGCCGCTGCAGTGCCATCCAGTCCACCGCGCGGTAGAACTCACCGAAGTCCGCACCCCAGCCACTCCCGCTGACAGCGCCCAGCAGCCCAGCCTTTCTGGCCTTCTCCCAATAGCGCACGGTGAGGTCGATGACGAAGTCTTCCTCCCAGCTGATGAAGGCGTCGCGCATCAGGCTGGCGATGTCGTAGGTGATGGGGCCGTAGACCGCATCCTGAAAATCCAGCACCCCGAGCTGTTCATCGCCGCCCACAATGAGATTGCGCATCATGTAGTCGCGGTGCACGAAGACCGGGGGCGCCGCCAGGTTCTGCGCGACGATGGCGTCGAACGCCTTGGCCAGCACCGCCTGCTGCTTTTCATCCAGCACGGTCTGCCGGTGGCGCGCCACATACCAGTCAGGAAAGAGCTGCAGCTCGCGGCGCAGCAGCGCCTCGTCATACGGCGGCAACACGCCGGGGCGGCTGGCCTTCTGCCAGTCGATGAGGATGTCGATCGCCTGCAGGTACCAGGCATGCGCCGCCTGCGGCTGGGCGGGGTCGAGGTTTTCGATCGCCGTTGGGGCGCCCAGGTCGGTGAGCAGCATGAAGCCATGCGCCTCATCCCACGCCAGAATCTTCGGCACGCGCAGGCCGGCGGTCTGCATCAGCGCCTGCACGGCGACAAAGGGGCGGCAATCTTCCTTCTCGGGCGGCGCATCCATGATGATGCGGGCCGCGCCATCCGCGGCATCAATGCGCAGGTAGCGCCGAAAGCTCGCATCACTGCTGGCGGTGCGCAAGGAGGAAGGCTGCAGGCCCTGGCTTTGCGCCAGCGGAGCAAGCCAGGCCTGGAACACCGATTCGCGGGCAGGGTCGTCCCAGGCCACCGCGGGCGGGCTGGGGGAATGGGGCACAGTGCTCATGGATAATGGCAATTGTAGGGGCCGGGTCTGCCGGATTTTCCCCATAGACCTGTGCCGGGCCGGTGCGCCAGCCGCCCAGGGCGCCTGAATACTCCATCCGTGCCACCACCCCTGTCCCTGCCGCTTTGCCGCCTGCCGAGCCTGGTCTGCGCCGGGCTGCTGGTCTGCGCCGGGCTGCTGGTCTGCGCCCAGGCGCTCGCCCAGCAGGATGGGGCACCGCTGCCCGCCCCGACGCTGCAAACCTCGCCGCAGCTGGCCGAAAAGGCGCCTACGCCGCCTTCCGCCCTGCCCACCTTTGTGCGCGGCGAGCGCATCGAGGGGCAGACCGACGTGCAGATCAACATCCAGGGCGATGCCGAGCTGCGCCGCGGCGACACCGTGATCCATGCGGACCGCATGGACTACGACATCCCCGAAGACCGCGCGCGCGCCAGCGGCCATGTGCGCATCAACCGCGGCGGCAACCTCTACGACGGCCAGCTGCTCGATCTCAAGGTCAACGCCTTCAACGGCTTTTTCACGCAGATCGACTACCGGCTGCTGCAGACGGGCGGCCACGGTGTGGCCAGCCGCGTGGACTTCATCGACCACGACCATTCGGTCTCGCACGACGCCACCTACACCACCTGCGAAAAAGACAACGAAGCCAGCTGGCAGCCCGACTGGGTGCTGCGCGCCCAGACGCTGACGATAGACAAGGTGCAGGACGAAGGCGTGGCCACCAATGCCGTGCTGGAATTCAAGGGCGTGCCCATTCTGGCAACCCCCTGGGTCAGTTTCCCGCTGTCCAACCAGCGCAAGTCCGGGCTGCTGCCGCCCACGCTGGCGCTGGACAGCACCAGCGGCTTCGTCTACGCCCAGCCGTATTACTGGAACATCGCGCCCAACCGCGACGCCACCTTCACGCCGATGCTGATGTCGCGCCGCGGCGTCGCGCTCAACTCGGAGTTTCGCTACCTGGAGCCGCGCTACAACGGCGAGCTGGGGCTCAATTACATGCCGGCGGACCGGCTGCGCGATCGCAGCCGCTGGCTGGGCCGCATCCAGCACAACGCGCAGATCGCCTCGCCCCTGGGTGACCTGGGCCTGGGGCTCAGCATCCGCCGCGCCAGCGACGACAACTACTGGCGCGACTTCCCCCAGCGCGGTGCCAGCAACACCAATCCGCTGGACACCACCGCGCAGCGGCTGCTGGCGGCCGATGGCAGCCTGCGCTGGTCCCGGGGCAACCACGCGGTCAGCCTGCGCACGCTCAAGTGGCAGACGCTGCAGGACGTGACGTCGCCGATCACCCCGCCCTACGACCTGCTGCCGCAATTGCACTGGGCCTACACGCCCGACAGCGTCGGCTCGGGGCTGGATCTGCGCCTGGATGGCGACTACACGCATTTCCGCGGCGATCGCAGCTTCTACACCCAGCCCAATGCCGCACGCAGCTACTTCGTCGCCCAGCTCAGCCGCCCCTGGCTCACGCCGGCGAGCTTCATCACGCCGCGCCTGCAGCTGCATGCCACGCGCTACCAGTTCGATACACCGCTCGCCACCGGGCAGACCGCCATCACCCGCGTGCTCCCCACCTTCAGCCTCGACAGTGGCCTGGTGTTCGAGCGCGACGCGGCGTATTTCGGCCGCGGCTTCGTGCAGACGCTGGAGCCGCGCGCCTTCTACACCTTCACGCCGCACCACAACCAGAGCATGCTGCCGGTCTACGACACGGCGCAGACCGACTTCAACTTCGCCTCCATCTACACCGAGAACTCCTTTGGCGGCAACGATCGCATCGCCGACAACAACCTGCTGACGCTGGGCGTGACCACGCGGCTGCTGGACCCGGGCAGCGGCGCCGAGGCCGTGCGCCTGGGCCTGGCGCAGCGCCTGCGCTTTTCCGACCAGACCGTCACCATGCCCGGCCAGCCCATGGTGAGCGAGCACCTGTCGGACATCCTGCTCGGTGCCGGCATCCACTGGGTGCCGCAATGGAGCTTTGACTCCACCCTCCAGTACAACCCCAAGCAGGGCAAGTCGCTGCGCGCCACCATCGCCGCGCGCTACACCCCGGCCAAGTACCACACGCTCAGCGTGGCCTACCGCAAGCAGGATGTCACCGGCCCCTTCACCGTGGCCAGCAAGCAGCTGGACCTGGGCTGGCAATGGCCGCTGTCCGATGTGTTCGGATCGTCCGGCGGCAGCCCGACCGGGCGGGACGGGCGCTGGTACAGCGTGGGACGCCTGAACTACAGCCTGATGGATCGCAAGCTGACGGATGCCATCATCGGCGCCGAATACGACAGCTGCTGCTGGACCGGCCGCGTGGTGCTGGAGCGCCTGCAGATGGGCGCCACCACCTCGAACACGCGCATCCTGCTGCAACTTGAGCTCAAGGGCCTGTCGCGCCTGTCGTTCGGCAACAATCCGCTGGCCAGCCTGCAACAGAACGTGCCGGGTTACCAGACGCTCGAGAGCCGCCAACCCGTCCCCAGCCGCTTCACCCGCTACGATTGAGTGCCAACCCTTTATCCGCCATGACACCACGCGCCCGATACTCCGCCCTCGCCAGCCTGATGGCCCTGGCGCTGCTTGCCGCGCCGGCCAGCCACGCCCAGAGCCAGAAACCGTCGGGCAAGGCCGCGGCGCCCGCTGCGCGCAAATCCGTCGCACCGCCCAAGGCGGCAGCGGCCGCTGCCGTGCCTGCAACGCCAGCACCGGCGGCGGTGCCCGCCGCGGCTGCGGTGCCCGCCGCGGCTGCGGCCAGCGCCAGCCCACAGGCGCTGGCGCCGCGGTCGGCGGATTACATCGTCGCCGTGGTGAACTCCGAGCCCATCACCAACAACGAAGTGCGCGCGCGCGCTGCCCGCATCACCGACCAGATGCAGGCCCAGGGCGCCGCCATGCCGCCGCGCGAACAGCTGCTGCATGAAGCGCTGGAGCGCCTGATTTCCGAGAACATCCAGGTGCAACTGGCGCTGGAATCCGGCATCAAGGTGGACGATTACGCCATCGATCAGGCGGAACGCTCCGTCGCCCAGCAAAACGATGTCTCGCTGCAGCAGCTGCACCGCCAGCTGGCACAGGAGGGAATCTCCGTCGAACGCTTTCGCCGCGAGCTGCGCAACCAGCTGCTGACGCTGCGCATCCGCGAGCGCGACGTCGAGTCACGCGTCAAGGTCAGCGACGCCGACGTAGACCAGTTCATGCAGGAGCAGGCGCAAGGCGCGGACCAGGCCACGCAGGCCATCAATCTCGGCCACATCCTCATCGAGGTGCCGGAGAACGCCAGCCCGCAGCAGGTGGCCGAACGCCAGGCCCGTGCCGACGAAGTCGCGGCCAAGCTCAAGGCGGGCGCGGACTTCGCCGCGCTGGCGCGGGAATACTCCGACGCCCCCGAGGGCCGCTCCGGCGGAGAGCTCGGCCTGCGTCCCGAGGACCGCTACCCCGAGCTGTTCCTGGAGGCCACCGCCAAGACAGCCGTCGGCGCCGTGGTCGGGCCGGTGCGCTCGTCGGCGGGCTTCCACATTCTCAAGGTGATCGAGCGCTCCAAAAACGGCCTGCCCACCATGGCGGTGCAAACACATGCGCGGCACATCCTGCTGCGCGTCGGCCCCAACCAGACCGAGGCCCAGGCGGCCGCCAAGCTCGAGGAGCTGCGCCAGCGCATCGTGAGCGGGCAGGGCTCGTTCGAAGCGCTCGCGCGCGAATACTCGCAAGACGGCAGCAGCAGCCAGGGCGGGGACCTCGGCTGGTCCTACCCCGGCCGCTACGTGCCCGAGTTCCAGCAGGCGCTGGACCAGCTCAAACCCGGTGAAGTCAGCCAGCCCGTCGTCACCCGCTTTGGCGTGCACCTGATCCAGCTCGAAGGCCGGCGCAAGGTGAAGCTCACGCAGCGCGAGCAGCGTGACCTGGTGCGCGACGCAGTGCGCTCGAAGAAGCTGGACGAGGCTTACGCCAACTGGATGCGCGAGGAGCGCGCGCGCGCCTACGTGGAGATGCGCGAGCCGCCGCAATAAAGCTGGCATGCAGCACATCCCGCGCAAGCGCTTCGGCCAGCATTTCCTGCGGGACGCGGCCATCATCGACGCCATCGTGCGCGCTATTCAGCCGCGGCCGGGCCAGGTGATGGTGGAGATCGGCCCGGGCCTGGCGGCGCTCACCCAGCCGCTGCTCGAACGCCTGGGGGCACTCACCGTCATCGAGCTGGACCGCGACCTTGCCGCGCAACTGCGCCGCAACCCACAACTATCGGTGATCGAATCCGATGTATTGAAAGTGGATTTTGCGCAGATTGCAAGCGCGCTAGCAGCTATCAAAATCAGAATTTGCGGCAACTTGCCCTACAACATCTCCACACCCATCCTGTTTCACCTGCTGGCGTTTGCCGAAGTGATCGAAGACCAGCACTTCATGCTGCAGAAAGAGGTGGTGGATCGCATGGTGGCGCCCTGCGACAGTGCCGCGTACGGGCGGCTTTCGGTGATGCTGCAATGGCGCTATGCGATGGAAGATGTGCTCTTCGTGCCGCCAGCAAGCTTTGATCCGCCGCCGCGGGTGGACAGCAGCGTGGTACGCATGCTGCCATTGGCCACGCCGGCGCCGGTCAATGCGGCGCTGCTCTCGCAATTGGTGCAGGCCGCGTTCAGCCAGCGCAGAAAGCTGCTGCGTCATCCGCTCGCGCCCTGGCTTGCGACGCACGGCTACGGCGGGGACTTTGATCTGCAGCGGCGCGCGCAGGAAGTGCCGGTGCAGGAATACGTACAGCTGGCGCAGGCGCTGACCGCCGCCAGCGCCTGACGCTCGTGCTCATACGACTTTGCATTCAAGCGCAGAACAAGGCGGGAAGCCGTAGACAGTGCTCTGGCACGGCAAGGCGAACCAACGCAGTGATGCGTTTGAAGGCGAAGTCGTATCAGGCGGCGTCCGCCAGCCAGTAGGCGCTGTTGAAGGGGCTGCTCATGCGCAGCGCCAGCGGCGAGACATCCAGCAGCTTGTCGGTGGGCATGCGCTCACCGGATTCGGCGTCGATTTGCACGCCGTGCACGGCCAGAGACTGGGCAGCCTGGAGCTGCTCGGCCTCATCAGCCCGTTCCGCAGGGCCAAAAGTCGCGGAACGGGCTACAGAAAAGAATAGAAGCAGCGAAACGCAATGCGCCGGTCGCCCCAATATTCCGCGGCATCGCGGAAGATGTCGAGCAGTTGCTCGCGCGCTTCCTTGTCGAACTTCACGGTCGCAGGAATCTGCTCGAGCACCACGACAAAGCCCGGCTGCGGCCCGGCCTTGTGCAGCGGATCGGTCATGCAATCGTAGAGCGCATCGAAGTTCTTGCCGAAATGCGCCGGAAACAGAAACTGCTGCGCCAGCAGGTCCAGCACATCCTGTTTGGTCTGTGCATGGGCGAGGTTGGCGTACAGGAAGTGGTGGCCGAGCCGCGCGGCCGTCTCCTGCAGGTCGTTCACGCTGAAGGCGCGAATCGACTGCACGATGTTGGCGCGCACGTTGCGCAGCAGGTTTTCATCGTCTTGACGAAGTGGCATGTCCATCTCCGCAACTCTTTCTGTCAAAAGTTCATCAAAAGCATTGGTCTTGTCGCCCCATGTCGACAAGGCTTGGGTGTCCGCGGCGCCAGCCGTTCGATCGCGATCAAAGGCAGACGGCATCACGGCGTGATCACCCTGAAACTGGTGTAGTGGTCGCTCGTGTAATAGCAGGCATCGGGCGTGCGCGGCGCTCCGCCGCAAACAATGCGCTGCGCTCCGCGCCCGCGCTGACCCTTCGCCCGTACCGTGTATTCGCGGTAATACCCGCGTTTGTGCACGGGCAACTGCCGCTCGTAATTGCCGAACACCGAACCATCCTTGTCGTACGGGAACGGGCCGCCTTGCCGGATCAGCGCATAGGTCGCGCGCCCGTTGGCGGGCAGCTGCTCGACGCTGATCGACGTTGCGGCGGTCGGCTCTGCCACTCCCCGCGCAGCTGCGGGCAGGGCCAGCATGCACACCATGCCGACGAGCCCCGCGGCAAGCCACTGGCGCGCGCCCCCGGCAAGTGAAATTCCCATTGGCAACCGCCTTACACAAGCAATCACAAGCAACCCGTCGGCAGCGCCAAACTAGGGTTTACCCGAAATCAAAACGCACTAGTGTGACAAAAACGGCCTGAAAATGCAAGTCTGTGCTGAAAAAATGGGCAGAGCCCCAGGGTTTACCCGGGGTTTTGTGCAGGTGCACAAAATTCACGTCTGTGCTGCAGCCTGCTCGGCGTTGGCATCGGTCACCGTGAGCGCCACCATGTTGACGATGCGCCGTACCGTGGCGCTGGGCGTGAGCACATGCACCGGCGCCGCCGCGCCCAGCAGCATCGGGCCGATGGCGATGCCGCCGCCCGCCGCCGTCTTGAGCAGGTTGTAGGCGATATTGGCCGCGTCGATGTTGGGCATCACCAGCAGGTTGCAGCTGCCCGTCAGCGCGCTGTTGGGCATCAGCGCCTTGCGCGCCTTGGCGTCTAGCGCCACGTCGCCATGCATCTCGCCCTCCACCTCGAGCCAGGGCGCCTGCTGCTGCAGCAACTCCAGCACCTGGCGCATCTTGACGGCGCTGGGCTGCTGGCTGGAGCCAAAGTTGGAATGCGACAGCAGCGCCGCCTTGGGCTTGATGCCAAAACGCAGAATCTCCCGGGCCGCCATCACGGTGATCTCGGCCAGCTGCTCGGCGCTGGGGTCGTAATTGACGTGGGTATCGACGATGAACACCTCGCGCTCGGGCAGCAGCAACGCGTTCATGCAGGCGTAGGTCCTGGCGCCCTCGCGCTTGCCAATGACCTGGTCGATGTACTGCAGGTGGTGCTGGGTGCTGCCCCAGGTGCCGCAGATCAGGCCGTCCACCTCGCCGGTGTGCATCAGCATCGAGCCAATGAGCGTCAGGCGCCGGCGCATCTCGATCTTGGCGATCGGCACTGTCACGCCCTTGCGTTCGGTCATGCGATGGTAGGTCTGCCAGAAGCCGCGGTAGCGCTCGTCGTGCTCGACGTTCACCACATCGTAGTCCTGCCCTTCCTTCAGGCGCAGGCCGAATTTTTCGATGCGCTGCGCGATCACCGCCGGCCGCCCGATCAGCGTCGGGCGGGCGATATGCTCGTCAAACACGATTTGCGCGGCGCGCAGCACGCGCTCTTCCTCGCCCTCGGCGAAGGCGACGCGCTTGAGCTCGCCCTGGCGCGCGGCCATGAACACCGGCTTCATCATGGTGCCCGAGGCGTAGACCAAGGTCTGCAGATGGTCGGTGTAGGCCGCCATGTCGACGATGGGGCGGCTGGCCACGCCGCTGGCCATCGCCGCCTGCGCCACCGCCGGCGCGATCTTCATCATCAGGCGCGGATCGAAGGGCTTGGGAATCAGGTATTCGGGACCGAACGAGAGTTGCTCGCCGGCGTAGGCCGCCGCCACCACCTCGCTTTGCTCGGCCCGCGCCAGTTCGGCAATCGCACGCACTGCCGCAATCTCCATCTCGGTGGTGATGGTCGTGGCACCGCTGTCCAGTGCCCCGCGGAAGACATAGGGAAAGCACAGGACGTTGTTGACCTGGTTGGGATAGTCGCTGCGCCCGGTGGCGATGATGGCGTCGCCGCGCACCGCTTGCACTTCCTCGGGCGTGATCTCCGGGTTGGGGTTGGCCAGCGCGAAGATCAGCGGGTGCGCCGCCATCTTGCGCACCATGTCCTGCTTGAGCACGCCGCCGGCGGACAAGCCCAGGAAAATATCGGCGCCGTCGATGATGTCGGCCAGCGTCCTGGCATCGGTCTGCTGCGCGAAGGCCGCCTTGGCCTCGTCCATCAGCTCGATGCGGCCCTGGTAAACCACGCCGGCGATATCGCTGACCCAGATGTGTTCGCGCGGCAGGCCGAGCTTGACCAGCAGGCCCAGGCAGGCGAGCGCCGCCGCCCCGGCGCCCGAGGCGACGAGCTTGACCTGGCTGATGTCCTTGCCGGCGACGGCCAGTGCGTTGAGCACCGCCGCGCCAACAACGATGGCGGTGCCGTGCTGGTCATCGTGAAACACCGGAATCTTCATGCGCTCGCGCAGCTTGCGCTCGACATAGAAGCAGTCGGGCGCCTTGATGTCTTCCAGGTTGATGCCGCCAAAGGTGGGCTCCAGCGCCGCGATGATCTCGACCAGCTTGTCTGGGTCCTTCTCGGCGATCTCGATATCGAACACGTCGATGCCGGAGAACTTCTTGAACAACACCCCCTTGCCTTCCATCACCGGCTTGCCGGCGAGCGGCCCGATATCGCCCAGGCCCAGCACCGCGGTGCCGTTGGTGACCACGCCAACCAGATTGCCGCGCGCGGTATAGCGAAAGGCCGCCGCCGGGTCCTTGACGATTTCCTCGCAGGGCGCCGCCACACCCGGCGAATACGCCAGCGCCAGCTCGTGGCGGCTGGCCATGGATTTCGTCGCCTGGATGGCAATCTTGCCGGGCCGGGGGTGTTCGTGGTATTCCAGCGCGGCGCGGCGCAGGACTTCACGTTTGTCGGGAGCGGAATCGAGGATGGTCAGATCTGGCATGCGCCGATTGTCGCCGCTCGCGAAATGCCGAGCGCACAGGGGCGATCACGATAACCATTGCCGCGAGCAGCCATCGCGTCGCATGGCATGCTGCGCGCATGCACGCTGCGCACAAGGCCATCCCCGCCATCGACCTCGGCCGCTGCACCGGTTGCGGCTGGTGCGTGGCGGTGTGCCCGCCGCATGTACTCTCGCTGCATGCGGACCGCGACGCGCCCGGCGCCAGCAAGCATTCGGTGCTTGACGACGCGCCGGACTGCACCGGCTGCGCGCTGTGTGCGCTGCGCTGCCCGTTCGATGCGATACGCATGGTGCGCCGTCCAGTGCCGGATGCGGCGTGAACCCGGGCCTGGCCGCGACTGCTGCCGGCCACCGCGTGCAGCTCGCAGCCGAAATGCCGTGAAAGTCATCCCGCAGGCACTTGCGCGACTTTGCATCAGGGTTTACCTGATGTAACAAACATCACCAAATACCTAGACTGGCCTTGCATCTTTCGATGGCAGGGTTTTTTACTGTCATCGCGAGCATGGCTTTTCTCCACAACCGAAAGGAGAGTTTCCGATGGACATGCACCGCAGACAGTTCTTCCGCGTCAGCGGGGCGGGACTGCTCGGCTCCAGCATGGTGGCCCTGGGCTTTTCGCCCACCGCCGCACTGGCCGAGACACGCGCCTACAAACTGACCGCCGCCACGGTCACCCGCAGTACCTGCCCGTACTGCTCGGTAAGTTGCGGCATGCTGATCTACACCCTGGGCGACAAGTCGAAGAATGCGACACGCAAGGTGATCCACGTCGAGGGCGACCCGAGCAACCCCGTGAGC
Organism: Comamonas sp. SCN 65-56; assembly: GCF_001724135.1. Classification (GTDB taxonomy): domain Bacteria; phylum Pseudomonadota; class Gammaproteobacteria; order Burkholderiales; family Burkholderiaceae_C; genus Comamonas_C. The sequence goes on from NZ_MEDS01000025.1 coordinate 554,563, forward strand.
CGCGGCTCGCTGTGCCCCAAGGGCGCAGGCGTGATGGACATGATCAACTCCCCGGGACGCGTCAAGTTCCCCGAGGTGCGCGAGCCCGGTACCAAGGAATGGAAGCGCATTTCCTGGGAGGACGCGCTCAATCGCATCACCAAGCACATGAAGGCGGACCGGGATGCGAACTTCCAGCTCAAGAACGATGCCGGCACGACGGTGAACCGCTGGCTGTCCACCGGTTTCCTGATCTGCAGCTCGTCTTCCAATGAATCCAGCTATATCTCGGTCAAGGTCGCGCGCGCCCTTGGCATGGTAGGAATCGATACACAAGCACGCGTTTGACACGCACCGACGGTGACCAGTCTGGGCCCGACATTCGGTCGCGGAGCGATGACCAATTCATGGACCGACATTCGCAATGCCGATCTGATTCTCGTGATGGGCGGCAATGCCGCAGAAGCCCACCCGGTTGGCTTCAAATGGGTGGTGGAGGCCATGCAGAAACGCAAGGCCAAGCTGATCTCGGTGGATCCGCGCTTCAACCGCACTTCCGCGGTGGCGGATTTGTATGCGCCGATTCGCAATGGCAGTGACATCGCCTTCCTCGGCGGCGTCATCAACTGGCTGCTGAGCAACGACAAAATCCACCACGAGTACGTCAAATTCAATACCGACGCCACCTTCCTGCTCAAGCCTGACTTCAAGCTGGAAAACGGCATCTTCAGCGGCTATGACGAGGCCAAGCGCAAGTACGACAAGTCCACCTGGGGCTACCAGTTGGGCGAGGACGGCTTTGTCAAGGTCGACGAGACGATGCAGGATCCGCTGTGCGTCTACCAGCAGCTCAAGCACCACTACAGCCGTTACACGCCGGAGATGGTGGAGAAAATCTGCGGCACGCCCAAGGACAAGTTCCTCAAGATCTGCGCGATGCTGGGCGAGATGTCGGCGCCGGACAAGACCAGCACCATCTGCTATGCGCTGGGCTGGACGCAGCACACCGTGGGCAGCCAGAACATCCGCACCATGGCCATGATCCAGCTGCTCTTGGGCAACATGGGCCGGCCGGGCGGCGGCGTGAACGCGCTGCGCGGGCACTCCAACGTGCAGGGCGTGACGGACATGAACGCGTATGCCGAGGTGCTTTCGGGCTACCTGGGCGCGCCGATGGACAGCGACACCACCTACGAGGGCTACATCAAGCGGCTCACGCCCAAGGCGCTGCGACCCAACCAGTTCAATTACTGGAGCAACTTCTCGCGCTTCTTCAACAGCCTGATGAAGTCCTACTACGGCAAGGCTGCCACCAAGGACAACAATTTCTGCTACGACTGGGTGCCCAAGTTCCCCGGCGCGTTCGACATCATGCACATGTTCGAGCTGATGAACCAGGGCAAGATGGGGGGCTTCATCTCGCAGGGCTTCAACCCGCTGGCGACGGTGTCCAACAAACCCAAGCTGCTGGAAGGCCTGAAGAAGCTCAAGTACCTGGTGATGATCGACCCGCTGGAAACCGAAACCAGCGAGTTCTGGCGCAATTTCGGCGAGTTCAACGACGTCAAGCCGGAAGAAATCCAGACCGAGGTCTTCCGCCTGCCAGGCGCCTGTTTCGCTGAAGAAGAGGGCAGCTTCACCAACTCCAGCCGCGTCGCGATCTGGAAGGAAGAAGCGGTCGAGCCCCCAGGCGAAGCCAAGGTGGATTCGGAAATCATTGCCGAGCTCTTCGTGCGCCTGCGTGCGATGTATGCCAAGGATGGTGGCGCCTTCCCCGACCCCATCCTGAATCTGGACTGGCCCTACGTCATCCCGGACAAGCCGACATCGGCCGAGCTGCTGCGCGAGATCAGCGGACGGGCGATCAGCGACGTGCATGCGCCCGCAGACCCAGCCAAGCCGGATGCACCGCCCGCGGTGCTGGTGAAGGCCGGGCAGCAGGTGGCGGGTTTCGCGTTCCTGCGCGACGATGGCTCCACCGCCTGCGGCAACTGGCTGTATGCGGGTGCCTGGTCCGAGGCCGGCAACCTGACGGCGCGCCGCGACCTGTCCGACCCGACGGGCTGGGGCGTCTACCAGAACTTCGGCTTTTCCTGGCCGGCCAACCGGCGCATCCTCTACAACCGCGCAAGCGCGGACAAGGATGGCAAGCCCTGGGCGCCGAACAAGAAGTACGAGTACTGGAATGGCTCGGTCTGGACCGGCGCCGACGTGCCCGACATGCTGCCCACGGCCAAGCCGGAGATCGGCATGGGTTCGTTCATCATGACGCCCGAGGGGGTGGCGCACCTGCATGCCATCGGCATGGCGGACGGCCCCTTCCCCGAGCACTATGAGCCGATCGAGACGCCGGTGGGTGTGAATCTGCTGCACCCGGACAACCCCAAGGCGCTGAACAATCCGGCCGTGCGGATATTCAAGAGCGACGAGGGCAAGTTCGGCACCAAGGACAAGTTCCCCTATGCCGCAACCACCTACCGCCTGACCGAGCACTTCCACTACTGGACCAAGCACTCCAAGCTCAATGCCATCATGCAGCCCGAGGCGTTTGTCGAGATCAGCGAGGAGCTGGCCAAGGAGAAGGGCATCAAGAAGGGCGACAACGTGAAGGTCAGCAGCATCCGCGCCTCGATCGTCACCAAGGCCGTGGTCACCAAGCGCATCAAGCCGTTCATCATCGATGGCAAGCCGGTGCACCTGGTGGGCATCCCCATCCACTGGGGTTTCAAGGGACAGACGAAGAATGGCTACCTGGCCAACGCGTTGACGCCGTTCGTGGGCGACGCCAACTCGCAGACGCCGGAGTTCAAGGCCTTCCTCGTCAACATTGAAAAGGTGTAGCCATGTCGAGTCTGCAATCACTGGATGTGGTCGCCCGCTCGGCCACGACGTCGCCGAGGTCGCCAAGCTGATCGATGTCTCCAAGTGCATAGGCTGCAAGGCCTGTCAGGTGGCATGCTCGGAGTGGAACGACCTGCGCGACGACGTGGGCAGCAACCTGGGCGTGTACGACAACCCTGCGGACCTCTCGCCGCAGAGCTGGACGCTGATGCGCTTCTTCGAGGTCGAGCCCGAGAAGGACAAGCTGGAGTGGCTGATCCGCAAGGACGGCTGCATGCACTGCGAAGACCCGGGCTGCCTGAAGGCCTGCCCCTCGCCGGGCGCCATCGTCAAGTACGCCAACGGCATCGTCGACTTCATCAGCGAGCACTGCATAGGCTGCGGCTACTGCGTCAAGGGCTGTCCGTTCGACATCCCGCGCATCAGCGAGAAGGACAACAAGGCCTACAAGTGCTCGTTGTGCTCCGACCGCGTGAGCGAGGGCATCGAGCCGGCCTGCGTCAAGACCTGCCCGACCGGCGCCATCACCTTCGGCACCAAGGAGGACATGCTGGAGCATGCCGAGCAGCGCACCGTGGAGCTCAAGGAGCGCGGCTATGCCAATGCCGGGGTCTACAACCCGGCGGGCGTGGGCGGCACGCACGTGATGTACGTGCTCAAGCATGCCGACCAGCCCGAGCTGACCGGCCTGCCGCGTGATCCGCACATCAGCGCGGCGGTCGGCCTGTGGAAGGGCCTGGCCAAGCCGATCGGCCTGGCAATCATGGCGGGGGCGGCGTTTGCCGGGTGGTTCCATTACCTGCGCAAGGGTCCGCTGGAAGCGCCTGAGGATGCAACCGAAGGAGAGCAGCAATGAAATCACCGCAATTGCAACGCTACAGCGCGGGCCAGCGCTCCAACCACTGGGCGGTCGTCACCTGCTTCGTGCTCGCGGGGGTATCGGGCTTCGCGCTCTTTCACCCGGCGCTGTTCTGGCTGACCAACCTGCTGGGCGGACCGCAGTGGACGCGCATCCTGCACCCTTACATCGGCATTGCGATGTTCATCCTCTTCCTCGGCATGTTCTTAATGTTCGTGGGCGCCAACGTCTGGCGCAAGGAGGATTCGGCGTGGTTGGGCAGTGCGAGCCGGCTGATCTCCGAGGGCAACGCCGCGAAGATGCCGGCCGTGGGCAAGTACAACGGCGGGCAGAAGCTGGTGTTCTGGGTGTTCACGCTCTGCCTCATCGTGCTGCTGGCCACCGGGCTGCTGTTCTGGCAGGCATGGTTTGCCGCGAGCGTGCCCATCCCGTTGCAGCGCATTGCCGTGTTGCTGCACGCCATTGCCGCCTTCGTGCTGGTGCTGGGCGTGATCGTGCATGCCTATGCGGCCATCTGGGTCAAGGGCACGCTGGGCGCCATGGTGCGTGGTACCGTCAGCGCCGCGTGGGCCAAGCACCACCATCCGCTCTGGTACCGCGACCAGGTGGCCGGCAAGAAGTGAGCTTGTCTTTCTGAAATCCGGGCCGCCTGCGGGTGTTCTGCACCGAGGCGGCCTTTTTTCGCCCTGTTTTTTCTCACTGAGAAGCTGGCCCTAAAAACGGCAGTTGACCGCTTGTTATCTTCGATAAGGTCTTATGAAGGTTGTGTTTTTTGCCCTTCGCCTGGTTCACCTATGGGGTGACCACGCTATGCACCCACCAGCACCACGCTCGACACGCCATGCGGCGTTGTTCGTCCTTGCGCACAGGAGTGCGCTGCGTCCTCTCGCCTTGCCTGACGCGCCGATCGCGGCGCTGGCGGGCGCATCCAACTGCCGTTTTTAGGCTGACCGATCTTGAACTCGCCCGAATACCAACCGTTTCAGCACACGCCGGAAGAGATCGCGCTGCGTTCCTCGCTCGACGTGCCGCTGCTGCTGCTGCCCAAGCGCGGCAGCGTGTTTGCCGATCGCGCACTGCGCCTGCGCCAGAAGGCCGCAGACCACGCGATGCGCGACTATCTGATGTTCATGGCCGTGGTCTGCGAGGCGCAGCACGCGCGCCTGCCGCAGTTCCCCCAGGTACCGATCCCGACGCAGGCGCAGATCGATGCGGCGGCGCACGAGGGCACGGCGCTGCTGGCCACCGACCGCTGGCCGCGCGACCCGGCGTGGCGCGGCGAGCTGCGCGCGTTGCTCGCGCAGGTGCTGCAAAAGCTGCCTGCCGACAGCCCGGCACGCGCGGGCGTGCAGGCGGTCATGGATATTTCCGATGACATGCTGGAGCAGCAGGCCGACCGGCTGCTGGCCGGCATCACGCTGGGCCTGGATCTGGCGGCCGCACCGCTGATCGCGGCCGGGCTGCAGCTCTATTGGGTGCACCTGGTGACGAGCACCAGCCAACTCGGTCCGACGGTGTTCAGGCCGCGCGAAAACAGCAACCGCTGCCCCTGCTGCAACAGTGCACCCACCGCCAGCCTCACGCGCGTGGGCGGCAAGCAGGAGGGCCAGCGCTACCTGTGCTGCAGCCTGTGCGGCACTCAGTGGCTGATGGAGCGCGTGCAATGCACGCATTGCCTCTCGGACAAATCGGTGCGCTACCGCGGCCTGCAGCCGGCGGATGCCGTCGCCGACCCCGAGAAGGCCCCGGCGATCGAGGCCGAGACCTGCGACGCATGCAAGCACTACCTCAAGACCATGCACATGGCGCGCGAGGTGCACGTGGAGCCGGTGGCTGACGACCTGGCCTCGCTGACGCTGGATCTGCTGGTGTCCGAGGAGGGCTACATCCGCAGCGGCACCAACCTGCTGTTGCTGTTTGGCGACCCCGAAGCCGAACCTGAAGGCGCCTGATGAGCGCGCCAGAGGAATCCGCGGTGCGCGGTTCGTCGGCTTCCAACAGCTCCGATACCGCCACCCCCAAAGACCTGCCCGCACTGGACAGACTGCTGCACGTGCCCGGCGTAGCGGCACTGATTGCCGAGCAGGGGCACACCCTGGTCGCGGGCGAGGCGCGTGCGCTGCTGGCGGCGCTGCGCACCCAGGCGCTGGCAGGCACTTTGCCATTCCCGGCCATCACACCAGATGCACTGAGCGCGCAGCTCGCGCAGCGCGTGGCAGAGCGCCTGGCGCCGCGCATGCGCCAGGTGCTGAATCTCACGGGCACGGTGCTGCACACCAACCTGGGCCGCGCGGTGTTGCCGCAGGCGGCGATCGCACGGGTGCAGGCCCTGATGGCCGCGCCCAACAACCTGGAGTTCGATCTGCAGACCGGGCGCCGCGGCGATCGCGACAGCCTCGTCGAAGGCTTGCTGTGCGAGCTCACGGGGGCCGAGGCGGCCACGGTGGTGAACAACAATGCGGCCGCCGTGCTGCTCACACTGGCGGCGCTGGCACCGGGGCGCGAGGTGGTCGTCTCGCGCGGTGAACTGGTGGAGATCGGCGGGGCCTTTCGCATGCCCGACGTGATGGCGAGCGCCGGCGCGCGCCTGGCGGAAGTCGGCACCACCAACCGCACGCATCCGCGCGACTATGAAGCCGCGATCAACGCGCAGACCGCGCTCTTGATGAAAGTGCACACCAGCAATTACCGCGTGCAGGGCTTCACCAGCGCGGTGAGCGAGGCACAGCTTGCGCCCATCGCGCACGCCCACGGCCTGCCGCTGGTGACCGACCTGGGCAGCGGCGCGCTGATCGACATGACCCTGCATGGCCTGCCTGCGGAGCCCACGCCGCGCCAGATGCTGCAGGATGGCTGCGATCTCGTCACCTTCAGCGGTGACAAGCTGCTCGGCGGCCCGCAGGCCGGGCTGATTGTCGGCAGCAAGGCGCTGGTGGCGCGCATCAAGGCGCACCCGATGAAGCGGGCGCTGCGCATGAGCAAGCTGCCGCTGGCGGCGCTCGAAGCCACGCTGCAGCTTTATGTGCGCCCCGAGCACCTGGCAAGGGAATTGCCCACGCTGCGACTGCTGACCCGCCCGCTGGCCGATATCGAGGCCACCGCCCGCACCGTGCTGCCGGTGCTGCATCGGGCACTGGCGCCGCGCTACACGGTCGAGTCGGTGGCGCTGCAAGGGCAGATCGGCTCCGGCTCGCTGCCGGTGGAGCGCCTGCCTTCCAGCGGTCTGGCTCTGGCGCCGGTGGACAAAAAAGGCAGCGGACGTGCGCTGGAGGCGCTGTGCACGGCGCTGCGCAATCTGCCGCTGCCAGTCATAGGCCGCATCCATGAAGACCGGCTGCTGCTGGACATGCGCTGCCTGGAAGAGGTGCAGGATTTCATCAGTCAAATTGGCCATTTGCGCTTGACAGACATGCGCGAACAGCTATCTCCATGATAGTAGGCACCGCCGGCCACATCGACCACGGCAAGACCACACTGGTGCGCGCGTTGACGGGCGTGGACACCGATCGCCTGCCCGAGGAAAAAAAGCGTGGCATCAGCATCGAGCTCGGCTACGCCTACCTGGACGCACCCGGCGGCGCGCGCATCGGCTTCATCGATGTGCCCGGCCACGAGCGCCTGGTGCACACCATGGTGGCGGGCGCCAGCGGGGTGGATTACGCGCTGCTGCTGGTGGCAGCCGACGACGGCGTGATGCCGCAGACATGCGAGCACCTGGCCGTGCTGTCGCTCTTGGGCATTGCGCGCGGCGCGGTCGTCATCACCAAGGCCGACCGCGCGGACGCCGATCGCCTGGCGCAGGTGCGCGGCGAGATCACGCCACTGCTGGCAGGCACCTGTCTTGAGCATTCCCCGGTCGTCACCGTCTCGGCCCAGACTGGCGCTGGCATCGACGCCCTGCGCACTCTGCTTTTCGAAGCTGCCACCGCAGACGCAGCATGCGCTGTTGATGGTTTGGACGCTCAAGGTTTTCGGCTGGCGATTGACCGCGCCTTCACGCTGGCAGGCACGGGCACGGTGGTGACCGGCACCATCCACGCCGGCAGCGTGCGCGTGGGCGATGAGCTTGCGCTGGTCCCCGCCGCCGCCGGCACGCCTGCCACGGTCCGCGTGCGCGGCCTGCATGCGCAAAACCAGGCGGTGCAGAGCGCCCATGCGGGCCAGCGCTGCGCCGTGGCGCTGGCCGGCGTCGCGCGCGAGGCGGTCGGCCGCGGGCAGTGGCTGACAGCGCCCGGCATGGCGGTGGCGACGCAGCGCCTGGACGTGCAGCTCACGCTTTGGCGCGGCGAGGCGCAGGCGCTGCGCTCCGGCGCGCATGTGCTGGCGCATATCGGCGCCGCGCAGGTGAGTGCCAGCGTTGCGCTGCTGGATACCGATCTGCTGGCTCCGGGCGCCAGCGCGCTGGCACAGCTGGTGCTGCAGGCGCCCGTCGGCGCCTGGCATGGCGAGCGCGTACTGCTGCGCAACAGCGCGGCCAGCCGCACGCTCGCGGGCGGTCGGGTGATCGACCCGCTGGCCCCCACGCGCTTCCGCCGCACGCCGCAGCGGCTGGCCGAGCTGGCCGCGCTGCAGCAAGCCAGCCCGGCGGCGCGGCTATCAGCCCTGCTCGCCGTCGCGCCCTACGGGGTCGATCTCACCCGCTTTACCGCGGCCCAGGGTCTGCGGGCCTTGCCTCATGAATACGTGCCAAACACCGCTTTGACGCAGACAAATCAAGCGCTGGGCGCTATGCAAACAGAAGCTATCAGCGCTGCCGTGCTGCAGGCGCTGGAGGCGTTTCATGCGCGCCAGCCTGATGAGCTCGGCCCCGACAGCGCGCGTCTGCGCCGCCTGACGGCACCGCGCCTGCCCGCCGCACTGTGGCAGGCGCTGCTGGCGCGGCTGGCGGCCGCCGGCCAGCTCGTGCTGCAGGGCGCCGTAGCGCATTTGCCAGCCCATGGCGCGCAGTTGTCGGAGACGGAAACGCGCATTGCCCAGAAGATCGCGCCGCTGCTGGCCGCCGCCGGCTTTGAAGGCAGTTGGGCGCGCGACATCGCGCGCCATGCGCAGGAGCCCGAGCCGCTGGTGCGCACCACGCTGGCGCGCCTGGCGCGCCGCGGCGAGCTTCATCAGATCGTCAAGGACCTGTATTACCCGCCCGCTGCGATGCAGCAACTGGCACGGATCGCGCGCACGGTGGGCGCGGCCCACGAGGGCGTGGCGCTGGCGGCCGATTTTCGCGATGCGACTGGCCTCGGGCGCAAGCGCGCCATCCAGATCCTGGAGTACTTCGATCGCATCGGCTTTACCCGGCGCGTCGGCGACAAACACAAGCTGCGCGCCGAGTGCACGCTGTTTGCTTAGCCTAAATCCGGCAGTCGGATGCGCCTGCCAGTACCGTGATCGGCATGCCAGGCAAGGCGTGAGAACGCAGCGCACTCCTGTGCGCAAGGACGAACAACGCCGCATGGCGTGTCGAGCATGGTGCTGGCAGGTGCATAGCGCTCTCACCTTCCCGGTGAACTGTGCCGAAGTCACAAAAATCAGTATTCACAACAACTTCCAGAGGCTCGCAAGCGGTCGACTGCCGGATTTAGGCTCAGGGCGATGCTTCGCCCTGAACACACGCCGGCAACTACTTCTTGGGGTGCGGGCTGACGTAGTCGCCCACCGTGGAACGAAACGCAATCGCCATGCGGTTCCAGCTGTTGATGGCAATCACCGCCAGCGTCAGATCGACGAGGGCTTTCTCGTCGAAATGCTTGCGCACCTCGTTGTACAAGTCGTCGGGCGCGCCATGGGTGGAAATCTGCGTGATGGCTTCGGTCCACGCCAGCGCGGCGCGCTCACGCTCGGTGTAGAAGCTGGGCGCCTCGCGCCAGGCCGAGAGCAGCACCAGGCGCTGCAGGCTCTCGCCCTGCGCCACCGCGTCCTTGCTGTGCATGTCCAGGCAATAGCCGCAGCCGTTGATCTGCGAGGCGCGCATCTTCACCAGCTCCAGCAGCGATTCCTCGATGCCCGTCTTGTGCACTTGCATCTCGGTATGCAGCAGCGCCTTGAAGGCCTCGGGTGATGCTTCCTTGTAGGAAAGCCGTTGTTCGTGCATGGTGTTCTCCGTAAACCCGATTCCGGGAAAACGCCCAGTCTATGCACGCGACTGCGATTGCAGGGTGCAGCCGCGTCAAACCAGCACGACGCACGCAGGTTTTGCCTGCATGGGCTCAAGCCGCCTTGAGCGTCTGCGAGGGCAGGCAGCCGAACTGCGCGCGGTACTGGGCGCTGAAGCGGCCCATGTGCACGAAGCCAAAGGCCAGCGCGACATCGGTCACGCCCACGGCCTGGCCATCTCGGGCAGCGCTTCTGAGCATGACGTGCGCCGCCTGCAGGCGCTGCTGGCGGGCGTAGGCGAGCGGTGTCGGCTCGCCATGGCGCTTGAAGACCAGTTCCAGCGTGCGCGGGCTCACGCAGGCATGGCGCGCGATGTCCGCGAGCGTGAGCGGGCGGTCCAGGTGCGCGTGGATGTATTCCTTGGCACGTCGCAGGCTGCGGGCTTGCACCGGGGCATCGGGCGCGGCGGCGGCATCGGGCTGGTGCAGCAGGCAGGAGAAGGCCGTCAGCAGAAAGCCCTCCATGGCTGCGGTGGCGGTGGGATGGGCTTGCCATTGCGCGGCGAACTGGTCGATGTTGCGCGCCATGTCCAGCATGGCCTGGCACCAGGCGGCCACTTCGGGCTCGCCCCGGCGGCGCGATAGCGCCATGCGCGGACGCTCGCCCTCGCCGACGTATTCCTGCACCACATGGCTGGGGGTCTGCAGCAGCAGCATGGTGCAGTCGGGGCCCCAGCGCATGCGGCTGGGCGTGCGTGGCTGCAGCACGCTGAGCACGTTTTCGTTGACATCCACGTCGTGGCTGCCGCTGGTGATGCGCGCGCAGCCGGTGAGTGGCAACTGCACCAGATAGAAGTCGCCGCGCTCGCCCGGGTCAATGTCCACTTCGGCCCCGTAGTGCAGCACGTTGAGCGAGGACTGACCCAGCGTCACCCGGTTGTGCCACAGATCCAGCCCCCGCGTCCGGCCCTGCACCTGCAGGCGATGGCGCGAGAACACGTCGCCCACGCGCTGTTGTGCCTCTTCGATCGAGCGCGAGCGGATCAGCGGAAAGGAATCCAGCAAGCGGATGTCGGATGTGGCAGGCGAAGGCATGAACATGACCGGCAAATAAATAGTTTAGGCTTGAAGTATCTGATATCCCAGTGTGCCCGTCCATAGGGCTTTCCCTTGGTTTCCCCTGAAAGCCACCGGTTTGATCGCAAAGTGGATAGGGGCATGCGCCAAATGGCTTGCGATGAACAGGGGTTTTGCCGCAGCATATGGCAAGGCGCTCGGCGGTGCGTCCTGCAGTCCGTTGCCCGGGTTTTGCCGCCTGAGCCCCCATCTGCCAGCATTCAAGGAGCATTTCATGACCACTTCCCTCGCCCAGTTCGCGCAGGACATCGCCTCTGGCGCCCTGCGCATCGTTGACCTGACACATGTTCTGTCGGAAGACTTTCCGCCGCTGGTGCTGCCGCCCCAGTTCGGCCAGGTGGCGGCGTTCAAGCAGGAGCAGATCAGCCACTACGACGACAAAGGCCCGGGCTGGTACTGGAACAACTTCACCTGCGGCGAGCACACCGGCACGCACTTCGACGCCCCGGCGCACTGGATTTCCGGCAAGGACTATCCGCACAACACGGTGGATACGCTGGACCCCAAGGTGTTCATCGGCCCGGCCTGCGTGATCGACTGCACGGCCGAGGTGGCAGCCAATGAGGACTTCAACCTTGACGTGCACCACCTCGAGGCCTGGGAAGCCAAGCATGGGCGCTTCCCGGCAGGCGCCTGGGTGCTGTTTCGTACCGGCTGGGCCAAGCGCCTTTCCAACCCGGCCTCCTACGTCAACCTGAAGGAAGACGGCGCCCATACCCCCGGCCCCACCCAGGCGGCGGTGGAGTGGTTGGTCAAGCGCGACGTGCGCGGCTTTGGCGTGGAAACCATCAACACCGACGCCGGCCAGTCCTATGCCTGGCCCGTGGCCTATCCCTGCCACACGCTGATGCACGGTGCCAACAAATACGGCCTGCAGTGCCTGAACAATCTGGACCAGCTGCCAGCCACCGGCGCCGTCATCCTGGCCGCGCCGCTCAAGCTCAAGAACGGTTCGGGCAGCCCGCTGCGCGTGCTGGCCCTGGTGCCTTGAGGGGTAGTGCAATGACGACGCGGCGCAAGGCGGTCAATCCGCCATCCATGTACGCCTCGGTGCCGTTTGGCTTCTCCCATGCGGTGGAGCAAAGCGGTGGCCGCACGCTGCACCTGGCCGGCCAGGTGGCCTGGAATGCCAAGGGCGAATTGGTCGGCGCAGGCGACTTGGTCGCGCAGACGCGCCAAGCCCTGGCCAATCTGCGCGAGGTGCTGGCCGCCTGCGGCGCCACGCCGGCCGATGTGGTGCGACTGCGCACCTATGTGGTCAACCACAGCCCCGACAAGCTCGGGCCGGTGAGCGCCGAAATCGTGGCGTTCTACGCCGGGGCAGAGCCAGCCGCCAACACTTTCCTGGGTGTGCAGGCGCTGGCCCTGCCGGATTTTCTGATCGAGATTGAAGCCACCGCCGTTCTGGCGGATTAGCGTATAGGAGCCGTCCGCGCCCGGGCGCCGGGCGCGCGCGTGCAGGAGAGCAAACATGGCAGAGCGTTCCTTCGTCAAGGAAGTTGAACAACTCAGGGTGCCCGCCGGCACCGTGTTCCGTGGCGAGGGCATTCTCGCCGTCACCAAGGCGCTGCTGGAGGCGGGTGTCGGTTACGTCACCGGTTACCAGGGCTCGCCGATTTCGCACCTGATGGATGTGCTCTCGGACGCGCAGCCCATCCTCAAGGAGCTGGGCGTGTACTTCGAGCCGGCCGCCAGCGAGGCGGCCGCAGCCGCGGCGCTGTCGGCATCGGTCAACTACCCGGTGCGCGGCGCGGTGACGTGGAAGTCCACCGTCGGCACCAACGTGGCGTCAGACGCGCTGGCCAACCTCGCCTCGGGCGGGGTGACGGGCGGCGCGCTCATCATCGTCGGCGAAGACTACGGCGAGGGCTCCTCCATCATGCAGGAGCGCACGCACGCGTTTGCCATGAAATCGCAGATGTGGCTGCTCGATCCGCAGCCCAACCTGCCCGCCATCGTCAAGGCGGTGCACGACGGCTTCGAGCTTTCGGAAGCCACCAACACGCCGGTGATGCTGGAGCTGCGCATCCGCTCCTGCCACCTGCACGGCAGCTTCATCACCGAGGAAAACCGCCGCCCCGCCTTCACGCTCAAGCAGGCGCTGGAAAACCCGGTGCGCGACGTGAACCGCATCGTGCTGCCGCCGGCCTCCTTTCTGCACGAGAAGGAAAAAATCCACGAGCGCTGGCCGGCCGCGGTGAAATTCATCCAGGAACGCCAGCTCAACGAATTGCACGATGGCGACGGCGAGATCAAGGACGTCGGCATCATCATGCTCGGCGGCATGACCAACAACACGCTGCGCGCGCTGATGCAGCTGGATCTGGCCGACCTGTTCGGCGAATCGCGCGTGCCGCTGTACATCCTGAACGTCGCCTACCCGCTGGTGGAAGAAGAGGTGCGGCGCTTTTGCGAAGGCAAGAAGGCGGTGCTGGTGGTCGAGGAAGGCCAGCCCGACTACCACGAGCAGCACCTGAACACCATTCTGGCGCGCCTGAATCTGAACACCAAGGTGCACGGCAAGGACGTGCTGCCCATGGGCGGCGACTACACCGTGGACGTGCTGCGCAAGGGCGTGCGCGCCTTCCTGCAGCGCCAGCGCCCCGACCTGCTGGAGCGCAAGACTTCGGCCACGGTCACGCGCCGCAAGGATGAGCCCGCCCCTGCCGCCGCGGCCGCTGCAGCGCCAAGCGCGGAGGAATTGGCGGCGCAGGCCGCCGCCCAGGCCGAGCAGGACAAGGTCGAAGTGCCCGAGATTGCCGCCGCCATCGGCAAGCTGTTGCCGCCGCGCCCGCCCGGCCTGTGCGTGGGCTGCCCCGAGCGGCCGATCTTCTCGGCCTACAAGCTGGTCGAGCAGGAACTGGGCGTGCACCATGTCTCGTCGGACATCGGCTGCCACCTGTTCCAGATCATGCCGCCCTTTGAGATCGGCGCCACCACCATGGGCTACGGCCTGGGGGTGAGCAGCGCCTCGGCGTTCAATGCGGGCGGGCAGCTGGGCGCGAGCAAGAAGGCCGTGGCCTTCATGGGCGACGGCGGCTTCTGGCACAACGGCCTCACCTCCGGCATAGGCAACGCGGTGTTCAACAAGCAGAACAACGTCTTCGTCATCGTCGACAACAACTACTCGGCGGCCACCGGCGGGCAGGACCTCCTCTCGTCGCGCAACACCAATCCCAACCGCAGTACCCTGCACCCGATCGAGGCGGCGGTGCGCGGCGTGGGCGTCACCTGGGTGCGCTTCGTCGGCCGTACCTACGACGTCAACGCGATGAAGCAGGCGCTGCACGATGCGCTCACTTCCGAGGAGCCCGGCCCCAAGGTGGTGATCGCGCAGAGCGAATGCATGCTCAATCGCCAACGGCGCGAGAAACCACTTGCGCGAGCAGCTATCAAAAACGGAGAGCGCATCCTCAAGGAGCGCTTCGGCGTCGACGCCGCGGTGTGCTCGGGCGATCATGCCTGCATGCGTGTCTCGGGCTGCCCCAGCCTGACGCTGGCGCCCAGCGGCGATGCGCTCAAGCCCGACCCGGTGGCGCGCGTGGATGAAGACTGCGTCGCCTGCGGCCATTGCGGCGAGGTGGCCGACGCCGCCGTGCTCTGCCCATCGTTCTACAAGGCGCACAAGGTCAACAACCCCACCGGCTGGGACAAGTGGCTGGCAGGCCTGCGCACCAGCGCCGTCGGCTGGCTGCAAGGCAGGCGCGACCGAGAGCGCGCCGCCAAGCAGCTCTACGCCGCAACCATCGATGAGGTGCTCGCATGAAACCCCGCATGATTACCGTGGCCATCATGGCCCTGGGCGGCCAGGGCGGCGGTGTGCTGCAGGACTGGATCGTCACGCTCGCCGAAGACGCCGGCTGGACCGCGCAGGCCACGTCCGTGGCGGGCGTGGCACAGCGCACCGGCGCCACCATCTACTACGTCGAGATGGTCGAGCCCACGCCAGGCAAAACGCCGGTGCTGGCGCAGATGCCGATTCCCGGCGAGGTGGACATCCTGATCTCCGCCGAACTGATGGAAGCCGGCCGCGCCGTGGCGCGCGGCTTGGTCACGCCCAATCGCACCACCGTCATCACCAGCACCCACCGCACCTTTGCGGTGCAGGAAAAGGTCGTCCCGGGCGACGGCGCAGCCGACAGCGCCGAGGTGCTGGCGCTGGTGCGCAAGTCTTCGCGCAAACTGGTGGCGGACGACATGCAGCAACTGGCGATCGCCAACGGCAGCGTGATTTCATCCAGCCTGTTTGGCGCGCTGGCCGGTTGCGATGTGCTGCCGTTTCACCAGCAGGCGTTCGAGAAGGTGGTGGAGCACAGCGGCAAGGGCGTGGAAGCCAGCCTCAAGGCGCTGCGCGCCGCGGCCGAGCTGGCGCGCACGCGCACCATGCCGCCGGCACTGGTGGCCAAGGCCGAAGCCATGAAGACTGCACCGCGCGCGCTGCCCGAGAAGGCGGCCAGCCCGGCGCTGGCGCCGCTTTTGGTGCGCATCCGCAGTGATTTTCCGCAGGCGGCTTGGAATTGGCTCGGCGAAGGCCTGGCGCGCGTGGTCGATTGGCAGGACGCGACCTATGGCAACGACTATCTGGACAATGTGGCGCGCTTTGCCAAGCGCGATCCGCAGCCGCAGGAAGCGACGCTGACGATTGCGGCGGCGCACTGGATCGCCGTGGCCATGTCCTACGACGACGTGATCCGCGTGGCCAATCTCAAGACCCGGTCCGACCGCTTTGCGCGCATCCGCGGTGAAGTCGGTGGCAAGGACGGCGACGTCTTTGGCATGGAAGAGTTCTTCCACCCGCGGCTCGAAGAGATCATGGGTCTGATGCCGGTGAAATGGGCCAACTGGCTGGATCGCTCGCCCAGCGTCAAGGGCTGGCTCGCTCCGCGCCTGGACAAGGGGCGGCGCATCCACACCCACACTTTGCGCGGCCACCTGCAATTGCACATGGTGGCCGGCTTGGTGCGCTGGCGCCGGGGCAATCGCCGCCACGCCGAGGAGCAGGCGCACTGGCAGGCATGGATGGCGGTGGCCGAGCGGGCGCTCGACGCCGGAGATGCTGCTCTGGCGGCGGAAATCCTGCGTTGCCGCCAGCTCATCAAGGGCTACAGCGATACCCATGCGCGCGGCGAAGGCAAATTCGACCGCCTGATGTACGCCGTGCCACAACTCGCAGGTCAGCCGGATGCGGGCGTGAAGCTGGCCGGCCTGCGGGCTGCGGCACTGCTGGACCCCAAGGGCAAGGCCTTGGGCGAGCAGGAGATGGCGCTCGGCTTGCGCACCAAGGTCGCGGCGTAACGACTCGCCTGATCGGGAGCTGCACGCTCTACCCCTTTCACCGGTGGGCGTGCGGTTGTCAAAATGTCGGCAAGCGTGCACAGTAAAGGTTTCCGAACGATGAACGCGGACCGCAGGGTCCGCGCCACCTTGCACCATGTTGCACGCACCTGCCCGATGGCTCGGGCGGCACCCTGTCTTTGCCAGCGATGATGTCGAGCAGGCACGCGACGAGGTCGCGCGGGTCTTCTGCGCGCATGGTCTGCAGCAGCTCACGGCGGGCGAGCGCATGGATTGCCACATGCACAGCGTGCGCGTGGGCGCGCTGTCACTGAACTACCTGGCCTATGGGGCGGATGTCCGGATCACGCCCGGCTGCCTGCAGGATTTCTATCTGGTGCAGATTCCGGTCGCCGGGCAGGCCGACATCCGGTACGGGCATGAGCAGGTGCAATCCGACCCACGCACCGCGGTGGTGCTCTCGCCGCATCAGCCGGTCACCATGCGCTGGTACACCGGCTGCGCGCAGCTCTTGCTGCACATACCGCGGGCGCTGATGGAGCAACGCCTGGCGGCCAGCGCAGGCGCGCCGAGCGCGCCGCTGGACTTTGCGCTAGCGCTGGCACAGCAATCGGGCCCGGCCGCGGCCTGGTGCAAGGCGGTGCTGGATCTGGCGCGCAACATCAATGCCAACGGCGCCGCCTGGCTGAGCATGGGAGTCGCTGCAGGGGCCATGCAGGAATTCCTGCTCCAGAGCCTGTTCAGCCTGCAGCCGCACAGTGGCAGCGCCTTGCTGCCGACGGATGCCCAGCCAGCGCTGCCCCGGCATGTACAGCGCGCACGCGAATTCATCGAGGCCCATGCCGAGCAGGCGCTGACGCTGGCCGACATTGCAGGGGCGGCTTGCGTCAGCGAGCGCACGCTGCAAGAGGGTTTTCGGCGGCATCTGGACACCACCCCCAATGCCTGCCTGCGCGAGGTCCGGCTGCAGCGCATCCATGAGCGACTGCGGCAGGCAGCCGCCAATGGCGAGGCCATCACCGTGCTGCAAGAAGCTTACCGCTACGGTTTTTTTCACCTCGGCCGCTTCTCGGCCTATTACCGCGAGCGCTTCGGCGAGCCTCCCTCGGCCACCCTGGCACGCCGCTGAACGTCGGTGCCCATATTGCGATGCAGCATGGGCTTGCGCATGACGGATAGCACGGCCGCGCATTCCGGACATCACTCTCTGCGGCGGTTTCGCATACTGAGGGCTCCCGTTCCGGCGTCCCGGAATCCACAGACAGGAGACATATGAGCATGCACAACAAGATCGCCATCGTGACCGGCGGCGCCACCATGATCGGCGAGGGCGTGGTCGCGGCGCTTGTGGCCGAAGGCTGCAAGGTCGTCATTGCCGACATCGATACCACCAAGGGCCCGCAGGTTGAGGCCCGCCATGCGGGCAGTCGCTTCATCCGCACCGATGTGTCGGATGATGCCTCCATCGCCGCCTGCATCAAGGACACCGTCGCCGCATTCGGCGGCATCAACTACCTGGTCAACTGCGCCGCCTCCTACGTGGACAACGGCGCCGCATCGACCCGCGCCGAGTGGAACACGACGCTGAACGTCAACCTGATCGGTGCCGCCATGATGCTGCAGGCGGCAACGCCCGAGATGCAAAAGCGCGGCGGCGGTGCGGTGGTCAACTTCGCCTCGATCTCGGCCTTTGCCGCGCAGACCGGCCGCTGGCTCTATCCCATCAGCAAGGCCGCCATCGTGCAGTTCACGCGCAATGCCGCGCTCGACCTGGCGCCGCAGAACATCCGCGTCAACGCGGTCTCGCCGGGCTGGACCTGGTCGTCGGTGATCGAAGGCATGGCCGGCGGCGACAAGGCCAAGGCCGATGGCGTGGCGGCGGACTTTCACATGCTCGGGCGCCTGGGCATGCCGGCGGAGGTGGCCAACGTGGTCAGCTTCCTGCTGTCGGACAAGGCGAGCTTCGTGACCGGCGCCACCTACGCCTGTGACGGCGGCTACCAGGCGCTGGGCCCGGAGGCGCGTACCGCCGCCATCGGTCGCCTGATGAGCTGATTTTCATAGTGGCTCCCGTTTGCGTGGCGGGCGCTGCAGCCGTTTTCATCCAATTTTCGGAGACAACACCATGACGACACAAACCCCTCGCACCATTGCCATCATCGGCGGCGGCCAGGCCGGCCTGCTGCTGGGCGCCGGCCTGCTCGACCAAGGCCATCAGGTCACCATCTACACCAACCGCGATCAGGCCAGCTTCTGGAACGGCAAGGTCATGTCCTCGCAGTTCATCTTCGACATGAAGCTGCAGATCGAGCGCGACTGGAACATGAACCAGTGGGAAAAGGACTGCCCCAACACCAACGGCATCTCGTTCGTGATTCCCAACCCCGACGGCTCGGGCACCAAGGCTATCCACTGGTATGCGGCGCTGGAAAAGCCCGGCCAGGCGGTAGACCAGCGCCTGAAGTACCCCGGCTGGATGGACGAGTTCGTGCGCCGCGGCGGCAAGCTGCACATCGTGGACGTGGGCGTGGCCGAGATGGAAGAGCTGGCTGGCACGCACGACCTGGTGCTGCTGGCCGGCGGCAAGGGCGAGATCGTCAAGATGCTCACGGTGAACGAAGAGCGTTCGCCGGTCAAGCAGCCCATGCGCAGCCTGGCGCTGACCTACCTCACGGGCATGAAGCGCCACGACTACATCGAGTGCGTCAACTTCAACCTGATTCCCGGCGTGGGCGAATACTTCGTCTTCCCCTCGCTCACCGTCGACGGTCCCTATGGCTCGGGCAAGACCAAGCCCTGCGACATCATGGTGATGGAAGGCGTCCCTGGCGGCCCGATGGACCGCTGGCACGAGTGCAAGGACGCAGCCGACCACCTGCAGATGAGCCGCGACATCATGAAGCAGTTCCTGCCCTGGGAATACGAGCGCATGAAGGACTGCGAGCTGACCGACGACAACGGCATCCTGGCCGGGCGCTTCCGCCCCTGCATCCGCAACCCGGTGCTGCACCTGCCGTCCGGCCGCAAGGTGATGGGCCTGGGCGACGCGGTGATCGTCAACGATCCGATCACCGGCCAGGGCTCCAACAACGCCACCATGGGCGCCAAGCACTACTTCGATGCCATCATGGCGCGCGGCAACCAGCCGTTCGACGAGGCCTGGATGAACCAGACCTTTGATGCGCTGTACAACGGCTATGCCGAGAAGGTCACGCGCTGGACCAACAGCATGCTGTTCCCGCCGCCCGAGTACATCGTGAACATGATGGGCGCCGCCACGCAAATCCCGGCACTGGCCTCGCGCCTGGCCAACGGCTTCAACGACCCGCGCGACTACGCCAACTACTGGTTCGATGAAGAATCGAACAAGCGCGCCATCGCCGAAGCCGCGGCCAAGGGCAGCAAGTGATAGACGCCCGCGAGCTGCGCAACGCGCTGGGGCACTTCGCCACCGGAGTCACCGTGGTCACCACGCTGGGCCCGGCGGGCGAGCGCATCGGCGTGACCGTGAACAGCTTCGCGGCCCTCTCGCTCGATCCTCCGTTGGTGCTCTGGAGCCTGGCGAAGAAATCCTGGAGCCTGCCGGCCTTTGAGGCGACGGGGCATTTCTGCATCCATGTGCTGGCGCACGACCAGCAGGCGCTGTCCGATCGCTTCGCCAAGGCAGGCGAGGACAAGTTCGCCAGCGTGGAGATCAGCGAAGGCGTGGGCGGCACTCCGCTGCTGCCCGGCTGCATGGCGGTGTTCCAGTGCTCGGTGGAGCACCGCTACGACGGCGGCGACCACATCATTCTGGTCGGCCGCGTCGAACATCTCACCACGCGCAGCACCGCACCGCTGCTGTTCTACCGCGGACGCTACGCCGTGCCCGAGTACGAGCAGTCGGCCGAACACAAGCGCGTGAAACTCACCCTCGATACCTGAAACCACGTCAACGCCATGAGCAAGTTCGATTCCATCATCGTCGGCAGCGGCATCAACTCGCTGGTCTGCGCCGCCGTCATGGCCCAGCGCGGCAAAAAGGTCTGCGTGCTGGAGCGCGAGGCGGTGCTGGGCGGCTGCATCCGCACCGAGGCGCTCACCGCACCGGGCTATCTGCACGACACGATGTCCACCGCGCACCCGCTGTTCGTCACCTCGCCGGGCTATGCCGAGCTCAAGGACGCGCTGCATGCCAACGGCCTGACCTACGTGAACAGCGACGCGCCCACCGGCGTGCTGCTGAGCGACGGCCGCTCCTTCGTGCTGCGCCGCTCACGCGAGGAAAACGTGCGCGCCATGAATGCACTGGCGCAGGGCGATGGTGATGCCTATCAGGAGGGCCTGTCCTTCGTCGAGAAAAATGCCGAGCTGATCTTCGCGCTGCTGGGCAACGAGCTGTGGAGCTCGCAGATCGGCAAGATGATGCTGGGCCGCGTCTGGAAGCAGGGCGCGCACGAAACCGTGGGTTTCTTCAGCCCCGCGATGCAGAGCGCACGTGCCTGGCTCGATACGCGTTTCAAATCCGACCTGGTCAAGGCGGTGCTCGCGCCCTGGGTGCTGCACACGGGCCTCGGGCCCGAGTCGCCCATGTCGGCCCTGATGGCGCAGGTGATCGCCTTCACGCTGGAAGGCGTCGGTCTGCCGCTGGTGCAGGGTGGCAACGCGCGCACCGTCGATGCATTCAAGGCCGTGGTCGAGAAGGCCGGCGGCGAATTCCACACCAACGCCGATGTGGCCGAAATCCTGATCCAGGGCGGCAAGGCGCAAGGCGTGCGCTGCGCCGATGGCCGCCAGTGGCAGGCCAAGAACGTCATCTGCAACGTCACGCCGACGCAGCTCTATGGCCGGTTGATCCCCGCCAGCAGCACGCCGGACACCATACGCCAGCAGGCGGCGCAGTACCGCTACGGCAAGGGCAACATGCAAATCCATGTGGCGCTGTCCGCGGCGCCGCAATGGGCCAACAAGGCGCTGGACGAGGTGGTCTACCTGCACCTGACGCCGGGCATGGACGGCGTCTCGCGCGCGGTCAACGAGGCCGAACGCGGGCTGCTGCCTGCCGAGGGCACCATCGTCGTCTGCAACCCGACGCAACTCGATGCCTCACGCGCGCCGGCGGGTGGCGCGGTGCTGTGGATCCAGCTGCCCGAATGCCCGCGCCAGGTCAAGGGCGACGCGCTGGGACAGATTGCCGCACCCGCCGATGGCCAATGGAACGCTGACATTCGCGAACGCTACGCCGACCGGGTGATGGAGCGCCTGGGCAAATTCATCCCTAATCTGCAGCAAAGCATCGTCGCGCGCACGGTGATCTCGCCCGGCGACCTGGAAAAGCTCAACATGAATCTCGTCGGCGGCGACCCGTATTCCGGCGAATGCAGCGTCGACCAGTACATGTTCTGGCGCCCGCTGCGCGGCACCAAGGACCACGCGACGCCGGTGAAAAACCTGTTTCACATCGGTGCCTCCACGCACCCCGGGCCGGGCCTGGGCGGGGCGTCGGGCTTTCACGTCGCCAATTCTCTCGCGAAGAAATGATGGGCTTGCCAGGTAGCGTCGCATGAGCTGGGATGCCATCGTCGTCGGCAGCGGCATCAACGGCCTGGCCGCCGCCGTGCACCTGAGCGCCAAGGGCTGGAAGGTCCTGGTGCTGGAGCAGGCGGCCGTACCCGGCGGCGCGGTGCAGACCGCCGAGGTGACGCTGCCGGGCTTTCGCCACGATCTGTGCGCGATGAACCTCAGCATGTTCGCGGGCTCGCCCTTTTTTGCCACGCACAAGGAGCGGCTGCTGCAGGCCGGGCTGGCGCTGGTGCCCGTCACGCACAGCTTTTCTTCCGTGCTGGCCGATGGCGGCTGGCTCGGTGTGGATACCGATCTGGCCGCCACCACGGCACGCATCGCGGCGCGCAGCGAGGAGGATGCACAGACCTGGCAGGCCATGGCGCGCGCATTTGCCGCCGATGCGCCGCACCTGTTCGCCCTCATGGGCTCACCCATGCCCTCATGGCAGCTCGCGCGCGCGCTCTGGCGCATGTGGCGCGCCAAGGGCCTGCCGTGGTGCATGCAGACCGCGCGCATGCTGCTCTCCAGCCCGCGCGACTGGCTGAGCGCGCATTTTGAGGACGACGGCGTGCGCGCGCTGATGGGAGCCTGGGGCCTGCATCTGGACTTCGGTCCCGATGTGGCTGGCGGTGCGCTGTTCCCCTACCTTGAATCCATGGCCAACCAGAACTTCGGCATGGCGCTGGGCCAGGGCGGTGCGGATACCGTCATCCATGCGATGGTGAAGGCGATCACACAGGCCGACGGCGAAGTGCGCACCGGCAGCGCCGTGCGCAGCATCGACGTAGCACAAGGCCGCGCCAGCGCAGTGACGCTGGCGGACGGCAGCCAGCTCGGCGCCCGTCGGGCGGTGATTGCCAATGTGCATCCACGCCAGTTGTACGG
Source organism: Comamonas sp. SCN 65-56 (assembly GCF_001724135.1). Taxonomy (GTDB): domain Bacteria; phylum Pseudomonadota; class Gammaproteobacteria; order Burkholderiales; family Burkholderiaceae_C; genus Comamonas_C. The sequence goes on from NZ_MEDS01000025.1 coordinate 577,189, forward strand.
CGCCCTGCTGAGCGGCGGGACCTCGCCGCCGGCTGCAGCCGCCCGGCTGCGCCCCGGGCCGGGGACGATGATGATTCACCTCGCGCTCGATGCACTGCCGCAGTGGCGCGCGAGCGACGAGCTGCAGCGCTTTGCCTATGTGCACGTGGCGCCGTCGCTGGACGCCATGGCGCGCACCTATACCGAGGCGATGGCCGGCCTGCTGCCAGCCGAGCCGGTGCTGGTGGTGGGCCAGCCCACGGCGCATGATGCCAGCCGCGCGCCCGAGGGCAGCCATGTGCTCTGGGTGCAGGTGCGCGTGCTGCCCGCCGATATCCGGGGCGATGCCGCTGGGCAAATCCAGGGACGCCACTGGGACGAGATCAAGGACGCCTACGCCGATCGGGCGCTGGCGCTGCTGGAACGCCACGCACCGGGTTTGCAGTCCCACATCCTCGCGCGCCATGTCGTCTCGCCGCTCGATCTGGAGCGCGCCAATCCCAACCTCATCGGCGGTGACAGCCTTTCGGGCAGCCACCATCTGGATCAGTTCTTTCTATTTCGCCCGGCCTTTGGGCAGTCGCGCTGGCGCACGCCGGTGAGCCAGCTCTACCACGTCGGTGCCAGCACCTGGCCGGGCGCGGGCACGGGCGCTGCGTCGGGCTTCATGCTGGCGCGCGACCTGGCGGGCGCCTGAACGGCCGGCCGACGCGGGCCGCTATTCCTCGGCAGCCTCCAGCGCGCCTTGCGCCAGCCACTGCGGATCGGGCACCGGCAGCGGGATCGCATCCAGCAGGGCGCGTGTGTAGTCGTGCGCCGGCTGGGCGAAGATCTGCGCCGATGCGCCCTGCTCGACCACCACGCCGCGGCGCAGGATCAGCACCTCATCGCACAGGCTGCGCACCAGCGACAGATCGTGGCTGATGAAGATCAACGCCAGGCCGGTATCGCGGCGCAGCTCCTGCAGCAGCGCGACGATGCGCGCCTGCGCGGAAACGTCCAGCCCGGAGGTGATCTCGTCGGCGATCAAGGCAGCGGGCTGCAATGCCAGCGAGCGAGCGATGCCCACGCGCTGACGCTGACCGCCCGAGAGTTCATGCGGATAGCGCGCTGCGAGCGCGGGGTTCAGACCCACGCGCTCCAGCAGCGCGGCGGCCTGGCGCGCGGCATCGGCAGGCCCCGCGAGCTTGCCGCGCGCGCGCAGCGGCTCGGTGATGATGGCCTGCACCCTGCGGCGCGGGTTGAGCGAGGACATCGGGTCCTGAAACACCAGCTGCACCTGGGTGCGGTACTCCACCAGTTGCTGCGCGGAAAACCGCGCCACATCCTGCCCGCGGTACAGCACCTGTCCCTGCTGCGGCGCGGTGAGCAGGGTCAGCACCCGCGCGAGCGTGGATTTGCCGCTGCCCGATTCACCGATCACGCCCAGCGCGCCGGCAGCGGGCAGCGCCAGTGAAATGTCGCGCAGGATGGGCTTGAGCGGCGCGGCGCCCAGAAGCGGCTTGCGTGCACTGTCCGGCAGTGCCAGATGCAGGCCATTTGCGGCCAATAGCGCAGGCTGGGCATGCGTCATGCGCTCACCTTTTTGCGTTGCGCGTCGTAGGCGCGTTCTTCCTGGTCAAGCTGTTCGAGCAGCGCATCGTCCACCGGCGTGAGCGTTTCACCGGGCTGGTCAAAGCGCGGTGCGGCGGCGATCAATGCCCGCGTGTACGGATGGCGCGGCGCGGCGAAGACTTCGGCCACCGTGCCGCTCTCCAGGATGCGCCCGCCGTGGATCACCGACAGGGTGTCGCAGAGCTTGGCCACCACGCCCAGGTCGTGCGTCACCATCAGCACCCCCTGACCGGCCTGCGCCAGCTGCCTGATGAGTCGCAGCACCTGTTTCTGCACCGTCACGTCCAGCGCCGTGGTCGGCTCGTCGCAGATGATGAGCCGTGGCTTGCAGGCCCAGGCGATGGCGATCACCACGCGCTGGCGCATGCCGCCCGAGAGCTGGTGCGGGTACTGGCGCAGCACGGCCTGCGGATCGCGCACCTGCACCTGTTCGAGCAGCTGCAGGCATTCCTGCTGCAGCGCCGCGCCGCGCAGACCGCGGTGCAGCTTGAGCACATCGGCGAGCTGCGCACCGATGCGGCGCACCGGGTTGAGCGCGGTCATCGGGTCTTGCAACACCATGCTGACCACCGTGCCGCGCACGCTGCGCCATTGGCGCGGCGGCCAGGCCGTCACCTCCTGCCCGGCAAGCACGATGCGTCCCTGGGTGATCACCGCCGTCTCTGGCAGCAGGCCGGTCACGGCCTTGGTCACCATGGATTTGCCGCCGCCCGACTCGCCCACCAGCGCGTGGATGCGTCCGGCCGTGACGGCCAGATCCACCCCGCGCAGGATGACGGAGGCGCGGCCCGCCTGGCGGATTTCCAGATGCAGGTCCTGGACCCGCAGCACTTCGGCCGGGCTGGTGCCGTTCATCGCCGCACCACCGGATCAAGCTGGCGCCGCAGGCCGTCGCCCAGCGCGTTGAGCCCCAGCACCGAGACGATCATCGCCACCATGGGCAGCAGCATGAGCCAGGGCGCCTGGTTGATGTACAGCCGCCCCTCGCCGATCATGCCGCCCCAGGTGGTGGCGCCCGATGCCACCGACAGGCCGACGAAGCTCAGCATGGCCTCGACGACGACGGCGATGCCCATCTCCAGCGTCACCAGCGTGATGAGCAGCGGCGCCACGTTAGGCAGGATTTCGCTCAGCAGGATGCGCCGCGCGGGCAGCCCCAGCATGCGCGCCGAAGTGACGTAATCCAGTGCCGTCTGCGCCTGCGCCTCGGCGCGCACCACGCGGCAAAAGCGCGTCCAGTCGACGATCACGATGGCGGCAATCACCGAGGTCAGGCCGGTGCCGATGAGCGACACCAGCACGATGGCCAGCAGCACCGGCGGAAACGACATCCAGACATCGACGATGCGCGAGATCAGTGCATCCACTCTGCCGCCGAAGTAGCCCGCCAGCAACCCCAGCAGCGTGCCGGCGACGCCTGCCAGCAGCGCCGAGACCGTGGCCACGATCACCGCCGTGCGCGCGCCATGCACCAGGCGCGAGAGTACGTCGCGCCCGAGATTGTCCGTGCCCAGCCAGTGGCGCGGTGCGTCGGGGTCCATGGCATCAGCGTCGGCGGCCGCCGCGTCGCCGCCGCTCCAGAGCAGCGGCGCCGCGAACGACGCCCCCAGGTCCTGGTCTTCGGGATCGAGCGGCGCGATCCAGCCTGCGAACAGCGCCAGCACCAGCAGCAGCACGCAGATCGCGCCACCGATCAGCACCCGCGGATCGCGCAGCAGGCGCTGCGCCGTAGAGACATTCTGGCGTTCGGCCACCTCAATGCCCCCCGCCGCGCAGGCGCGGATTGAGCAGCAGCACCAGCACGTCCACCGCCAGGTTGATGGCGATGAACAGCACCGCAAAGGTCAGCACCACGGCCTGGATCAGCGGCAGGTCGCGCCCGACGACGGCGCTGATGGCGAGATTGCCCAGGCCGGGGTAGCTGAAGAGCTTTTCCACCAGCACCGTGCCGCCGAGCAGAAAGGCAAACTGCACGGCGGAGAGCGAGACCGCCGGAATCAAGGCGTTGGGCAGTGCCTCGGCCAGCAGCACGCGCACGCCGCTCAGGCCCTTGAGGCGCGCCAGGCGCACATAGTCGCTCGCCAGCGCCTCTTGCATCGAGGCCTTGAGCACGCGCGCGATCATGGCCGCCACCGGCAAGGCCAGCGCCAGTGCGGGGGCGATCATGTAGAGCAGGTCGGAGCCGACGATCTGCCAGCGCCCGTGCAGCAGACCACTCAGCAGCACGAAGCCGCCGCCGGCCTGCTCGCTGAGTGCGGTGTCGATGCGCCCGGAAATCGGCAGCCACGGCAGCGCCACGCCAAACAGCAGGATGAAGATCAGACCCCAGAGGAAATCCGGAATCGCCTGCACCACGGCCGCCAGGTTGTCGATCAGGGTCGAGAGCCAGCGCCCCTGGCGCGCCGCCGAGACGATGCCCGCCGCGCCGCCCAGCAGGCAGGCCACCAGCATGGCGACGATGCCCAGCTCCAGCGTGACCGGCAGGCGCTCGCCAATCAGGTCCATCACATCCTGCTTGTAGGTGATGGAGGTGCCGAATTCCCCGGTCAGCGCCGCCTGCAGCCAGAGCCAGAACTGCATGGGGATGGATTTGTCCAGGCCGTAGAACGCGCGCAGGCGCGCGATGTCCTCGGGCGTGGCGCCCGGCGGGATCATCATCGCCACCGGATCGCCCGGCACCACGCGGATCAGCACGAAGACCACCAGCGCCACGCCAAACAGCGTGGGCACGGCCAGCAGCAGGCGCCGCAGGAAGGAGCGCGGATTCATGCGGAAAAGTCAACCGGGGCAGAGGGGGCGCCTGCCCCGCCCTGCCATCAGGCCTTGTGCACCGCCTGCGGCAGCACGAAGCCGGCGCCGTGCGGCTTGGCGCTCAAGCCCTTGCGGAACACCACCGTCTGGTAGTACTGGAACAGCGGAATCACCAGCGCGTGCTCGGCGATGTAGCGGTTCACCGCCTTGTAGCCGGCAATGCGCTTGGTCTCGTCCTTCTCGCCCCAGAGCGGCGCGATCATGTCGTCCAGGTCCTTGGTCTTCCAGGCCGAGTGCGGCGAGGGGCCGAACATGGCAAAACCGGTGGAGGTGGACGGATCGCCGATCGCATCGCCCCAATTGTAGAAAGCGGCCGGCGCCAGCTTGTGCTGGGCGCGCAGCTCAAAGTGCTTGGCAATCTCGTAGACCTCCAGATCGGCCTCGACGCCCAGCGGCTTCCACATGCCGAGGATGGCCTGCATCACCTCGTAGTCCTTGGGCTTGAAGCCGCGCGTGGTTTGCACACGGAATTTGAGCGGTTTTTCCTTGGACCAGCCAGCTTCCTTCATCAACGCCGCCGCCTTCTTCGGGTCGTAGGGCACCTTGATGCTCGCGTCGTAGGCCGCGTAGCCAGGCGCATCCAGCGTGTCGATCGGGCGCGCCGCGCCGCGCATCAGCTTCTCGGTCAGCGCCTTCTTGTTGATGGAGAACGCCAGCGCCTTGCGCACACGCTCGTCCAGCATCGGCTCGACGTTGGTGATGAAAATCATGCCGATGTCGGTCACCGGCGCGTTGGTGCCGCCAAAACCCTTCTTCGTCAGGCGTTCGTATTCCTCGATCGGAATCTCGACCGTCATGTCCGAGCGGCCCGACTCCACCTCGGCCACGCGGGCGCTGGGGTCGGTGACGAACTTGATCACCACGTTCTCGAACGTCGGCTTGGGGCCGAAGTAATCCTTGAACGCCTTGAGCTTCATGTGCGAGCCCTGCACGAATTCCTCGACCATGTAGGGGCCGCTGCCCACGGGCTTCTTCTCGAAGCCTTCCTTGCCGACCTTCTCGTAATAGGCCTTGGGCAGGATGTAGCCGGTGAGATAGCCCATCCACTTGAAGAAGGCCGGATCGAACTCCTTCACATCGGCCGTGACCTTGTTGCCCTCGGCCTTGATGTTGGTGATCTTGCCCCACATGAACTGGATCGGGTTGCCGGTGGCCGGATCGCCCGCGCGCTGCAGCGACCAAGCCACGTCCTCGGCCGTCACCGGGCTGCCGTCATGCCACTTGGCGCCCTGGCGCACCGTCAGGCTGATCTTGGTCTTGTCGGCGTTCCAGCCCCACTCGGTCAGCAGGTCGCCCTTGAAGCTCAGGTCGGGGTTCTGGTCGATGAACTGCGCGAACACCGCCTTGTACAGCGACTGGATCGTGGGGTTCACCGCCGAGGGGCCGACCGTCGGGTCCCAAGTGGGCAAGTCGACGTTGTAGGCCATCGTCAGGGTGTTGCTGGTCTGTGCCAGCGCCTGCAGCGGCCCGAAACTGCCCAGCGCCGCGATGCTCAGGCCGGTATGCGCGACGAAGCCGCGCCGATTGATGTCGTGCATGTCTGTCTCCTTTTATCGTGAACCCATGCAGTATGGCAGTGTCGTCGCGCGGCTGGCGCGCCGCTATCCGCTTTGCGAATGTGGATGTCCGCGCGGCGAAGACATTTGCCGTTGTGCCAAGACCGCTTCAATCGTGCTCAAAGCGAAACACCGCCGTGCTGGCCATCAGATTGACCCAATGCCGGACCTCGCGCCCGCCCTCCAGCCCGAAGGCATCGAGCACGCGCAGCTTGTTGCGCCGCGCCAGTACCTCAAAATCAGCAAAGGTGCCCACACGGATGTTGGGCGTGTCATACCACTCGTAGGGCAGGCGCGCCGTGACCGGCATGCGCCCGCGCAGGATGGACAGGCGATTGGGCCAATGCGCGAAGTTGGGAAAGGCCACGATGCCGGTCTTGCCCACGCGCGCGGTCTCGCGCAGCATGGTTTCAGCGTTGCGCAAGTGCTGCAGCGTGTCAATCTGCAGCACCACGTCAAAGCTGTCGTCGGCGAACATCGCCAGGCCTTCGTCCAGATTGAGCTGGATCACGTTGACGCCGCGGCGCACGCAGGCAAGCACGTTGGCATCCGCGATCTCTATGCCGTAGCCGCTGCAGCGGCGCTGGCGGATCAGGTAGTCCAGCAGCGCGCCGTCGCCGCAGCCCAGGTCCAGGACCCGGCTGCCTTCCGGTACCAGCTGGGCGATGGCCTGCATGGTGGCGTGGTCGCTCATGTCAGCTCCTTCGCGATGCCATCAAAACAAGAGCGAACTACGCTCGTGTAGCGGGCGTCGTCAAGCAAAAACGCATCATGACCATGCGGGGCGTCGATCTCCGCATAGCTCACGTCGCGGCGGTTCTCCAGCAACGCATGCACCAGCTCGCGCGAGCGCGCCGGGGCGAAGCGCCAGTCGGTGGAAAAGCTCACCAGCAAAAACCTGGCGCGCGCCACGGCGAGCGCCTGCGCCAGCTTGCCGCCGTGCGCACGCGCCGGGTCGAAGTAGTCCAGCGCGCGGGTGATGAGCAAATAGGTATTGGCGTCGAAGTAGTCGCTGAACTTGTCGCCCTGGTAACGCAGATAGCTCTCGATCTGGAACTCCACCTCCTGCGTGCTGTAGTGGTAGTCCTCGCGCGCAACGCCATCCACCACCTCGCGCAGTGCACGCCCGAACTTGGCGTTCATCACGTCGTCGCTCAGGTAGGTGATGTGGCCGATCATGCGCGCGATGCGCAGCCCGCGCTTGGGCACCACGCCATGCTGGTAAAAATTGCCGCCGTGAAAATCCGGATCAGTGACGATGGCGCGGCGTGCCACTTCGTTGAAGGCGATGTTCTCGGCCGTCAGGTTGGGCGCGCTGGCCACCACCACGGCGTGGCGCACGCGCTCCGGATACTGCAGCGTCCAACTCAAGGCCTGCATGCCGCCCAGGCTTCCGCCCATCACCGCCGCGAGCTGCGTGATGCCCAGGCGCTCGAGCAGCAGCGCCTGCGCGTTGACCCAGTCCTCCACCGTCATCACCGGGAAATCCGCGCCATAGACCTGGCCGGTATCGGGGTTCACGTGCATCGGCCCGGTCGAGCCAAAGCACGAACCGGGGTTGTTGATGCCGATCACGAAGAAGCGGTTGGTATCCACGCTCTTGCCCGGGCCGATCATGTTGTCCCACCAGCCTTCGCTTTTCGGCTTGCCGGCGTAGCTGCCGGCGACATGGTGCGAGGCGTTGAGCGCGTGGCAGACCAGCACGGCATTGCTCTTGTCGGCGTTGAGTTCACCGTAGGTTTCGAAGGCGAGGTCGTACTCGCGCAGCACCGCGCCCGAGGTCAACGCCAGCGCCTCGGCAAAGTGCATGGACTGGGACTGTGCAATCAGCGGCATGAAAAAACCCGGCATCGCCAAAAACGGGGCCGGGCTTGCTGCGGATCGGTCACGTCTTTAGCAGGATTTGTAAAGCGCCCGCAAGCGGTGCAAATCGGCGCATCGTGATGCGAGCCATTATGCCAAAGCGGATCACCCCTGCGGTTGGCGCGGTGGTGGTGGAGCTCCGCCACCCAACCCGCCGCCGGGCACGGGTGTCGGCCAGCGCAGTGCCACGCCCTGCTCGCGCGCAAGCCGCGCCACATCGTCCGGGGTGTCGATATCGGTGGTGCAGCGCCCATGATCGAGCGTGAGCGTCTGGACTTCGCCGGCGTGCGCGCGGCGCCATTCGCGCACTCCTGTGGCACCGCGACCGTGCTCTATGGCCGCGCGCACGCTGGCCCCCAACACCAGCGGGTGGCCAGGCTGGCCCTGGTAGCTGGGCACGACCAGGTCGATGCCTGAGGCGCGCGCATGCCAGGCTTGCAGCACGGCTCGGAAATCGTCGGCCTCCAGCAGCGGCTGGTCGCCGAGCGTGACGACGATGGCCTGCAGCGACGGCGGCAATGCCGCAAGGCCATGGCACAGCGAGGACGCGGGGCCGTCGTCGGGTGCTGGATTGACGGCCCAGCGCAGCTGCGGGAATCGGGCTTGCGTGGGCTGCAGTACCGCGCGCAGCGCCTCCTGGTGGTGGCCGAGCACGACCACGACGGCGCTGGCACCCGCCAGCGACAGCAACCGTATCTGGCGCAGCAACAGCGGCTCGTCACCCCGCAGCAGCAGCGATTTGGGGCGCACTCCCATGCGCCGCCCGGCACCGGCGGCCATCACGACGGCGCCGAACGGGTCCATCACTGCGCTCAGGCGTTCTCGTGCACGACGAAACAGACGTTGGCCGCGTCGTTGGGCGTGATGTCTTGCAAATCCTTCACGTGCGCCACATCGAGGTCACGTGGCAGTGGCACGCCGTTCTTGACCGCGAGAATTTCGGCCATCACGCTCACCGCGATCTCGGGCGGGGTCTTGCTGCCGATGTAGATGCCGACCGGACCGCGCAGGTTTTGCATGCTTTCTTCGGTCTGATCAAGGTGCTCGATCATGCGCTGGTGGCGCAGCGCGCTGTTGCGCCGGCTGCCAATGGCGCCGATGTAAAAGGCCGGTGTCTCCAGCGCCTGCAGCAGCGCCAGGTCGTCGAGCTTGGGGTCGTGCGTGAGCGCGATCACGCAGGTGCGGCCGTCGGGCTTCATCTCGGCGACGGTGTCGTCCGGCATGGTCTTGACGAGGCGTGCACCGGGCACGCTCCAGCTGCCGGCGAATTCCTCGCGCGGATCGCAGACGGTGACGGAAAAGCCGCAGAACAGCGCCATGGTGGCGAGGTACTCGCTCATCTGCCCGGCACCGATGATGATCATGCGGTAGCCGGGGCCGAAGGTGTTCACCAACTCGTGGTCATTGACGATGAGGTCGGCAGGGTGCTCGCTGGGTTCCAGCGTCACGCTGCCATCAGCCAGACTGACGCGCCGGTGCATGAGGCGGCCCGCATCCAGCGACTGCAGCAACTCGCCCACCTTGGCACCGTCGGGGTCGAACTCCAGCATCACCTCGAGCGTGCCGCCGCAGGGCAGGCCGAAGCGGTGGGCTTCGTCGGCGGAGATGCCGTATTTGACGAACTGAGGCGGGCCGGCATGCGGCAGCGGGTCGGCGGTGCCGGGCTTGGTGTAGCGGTCGATCAAATCGTATTCGATGCAGCCGCCTGAAACCGAACCGACCACGGCGCCATCCTGGCGCATGGCCATGATGCAGCCCACGGGCCGCGGTGATGAGCCCCAGGTGTGCACCACGGTGGCCAGCACGGCCGATTGGCCCTTCTCGCGCCAGTCGTGCACGGCGCGCAGGACGGTGACGTCAAGATTTTCCATAATGCAACACTCCTTTCACCCGCCTTTCAACGCAGCGCGAAATAGCCGCCGATCACGATCACCGCGATGACGATCCAGACCCAGGCCGGGATGCCGCCGCCGCTTTCCGGTGCGGCCGGTGCCGGCACGGCGGCCGGCGCGCCTGCGGCCGGTGCCGGCGCAGGGTGCAGGCGCTGCAGCTCTTCATCGAAACGGGCGAAGAATTTTTCAGCCATCTGCTTGGCTACACCGTCGATCAGCCGCTGCCCGACTTGCGCGATCTTGCCGCCCACGCTGGCAGTGACGGTATAGCCCAATTCGCAGCCGCCGTCCTTGGGCGTCAAAGTAACCTTGGAGGTGCCCTTGCCAAAACCGGCCGGGCCGCCATTGCCTTCGAAAGTAAGCGTATAGCTGTTCGGCGCCTGGATGTCCGACAGCTGGATCGCGCCCTTGAACTTGGCGCTGACGGGGCCGATCTTGATCGCCGTCACCACGTCGTAAGCGTTTTCGCCCGTGGCGGTGATGCTGTCGCAGCCCGGAATGCACTCCTTGAGCACGTCGGGGTTGTTCAGCGCGTCCCAGGCCTGCTGCTGGGTGGCGGCGAGCTGCCGCGAGCCTTGCATTTCCATGTGTTTACTCCTCGGTTTCAGTAGTTACTGTTTCAAAAGCTTGGCAATGGCGCCTGCCAGTTCCTGCAGACGGGTGATGTTGTGCACGGCCACCATGCCATCGGTGGCCTTGTGCAGTACGGCGGCGCCACGCGCTATCGGCTGGTAAGCGTCAAAGCGCAGCAGCGGGTTGAGCCAGAGAATCTTGCGCGTGTGGCGCTTGAGCCAGTCGAGCTCGCGTGTGAGCTCTTCGGGTTCCCCGGTATCCAGACCGTCGCTCACCAGCAGCACCAGCGTGCGCCGCCCCACCATGCGCCGCCAGTGGTGTTGGCGCAGCGTGGCCAGCGAGGCGCCCATGCGCGTGCCGCCGGCAAAATCCTGGATGCTGTGGCCGGCAAACACCAGCATGTCGTCGGTATCGGCGAGGCGAAAGGCGGGGCTCAGATCCGTCAACCCGGTGCCGAAGGCGAACACGTCGCGGCGCAGCGCCAGCGCCTGACCGCCGACCTGGGTGCGCATGGTGGCGCAGTGCAAAAACGCGAGCAGCAGGCGGGTGTAGCGCTCCATCGAGCCGGAAATGTCGACCAGCACCATCAAGGGCAGCGGCTGGCGGCGGCGCTGCAGGCGGTGCAGCGCCATCACGTCGCCGCCGCACTGGGCGGCCGCGCCCATGGTGCGGCGCCAGTGAATGCGCGCGCCGCGCGCGCCGGACTGGGTGCGCCGCGCCGCCACCGTGGGCAGGGGCAGCGGAATGTCGCGCACCAAGCGCTCGACCAACGTGTATTCGCTGGCGCTGAGCTGGTTGAAATCGGCCGCCTTGACGCGCGCCAGCTCGCTGGCGGTCATCGCCGCATCCAGGTCTATGGTTTGCTCGTCCCTGGGTTTGGCCTCGGGCTTGGGCGGCGCCAGGGCTTCGGAAACGCGCGGGCGCTGCTTGGGCCCCTTGGCCTTGCCCTCGGTCTTGGGCAGCATCTGCGCCAGCAGCTTGTTGGCCAGGCGCGGGTCTTTGAAGAACGCCTCGAACAGCTCGCGGAACACCCCGCGGTCCTGCTCGCGGCTGATCAGCACGGACTCCAGTGCCGCGGCGAAATCCTGCCGGTGCCGCACGCCCACGAGGTCGAGCGCCTGCTGCGCCAGCGCCATGCGCGCCGCGTCCATGGGCAGGCCGGCGCGCCGCAGCGTGCGGCAAAAGCCGCTCAGGTTGCCCGCCAGCTTGCCGGTGCGCGCGTCACCCAGTTGCGACACGCCCTTCCCCGCCGCCGGCGCTTCGGCCAGCCTGTCGTCAAGCGCGTCGTCGTTCATGGTGGCGTCCAGGGGCGTCAGCGCGGCGGATCAGCCGGCCTGCGCCAGCTGCGCCGCCTGCTCGGCGGCCTGGAAGACATCGCTGGCCAATTCGCGGTTGAGCGCCGCGACATCGTCGCGTTGCTTGAACAGGATGCCGGCGGTTTCCACCGCCACTTCGGGGTCCAGCACCACGGTGTCCAGCGCCACCAGGGCGCGCGCCCACTCCACGGTCTCGGCAATGCCCGGGGCGCGCTGAAAGCGTTCGCCATAGGGCTGGCCGCGCAGCTGCTGCACAAAGCCCGCGACCTGATCCGCCAGGCGCTTGGGGGCTTCGGGCACCAGCGCGCGCACGATGGCGAGTTCGCGCTCGCGCTCGGGGTAGTCGAGCCAGTGGTAGAGGCAGCGGCGCTTGACTGCGTCATTGAGCTCTCGCGTGCGGTTGCTGGTGAGGATGGTGACCGGCGGCACCTTGGCGCGCACCGTGCCCAGCTCGGGAATGCTGACCTGGTATTCGCCCAGGTACTCCAGCAGAAAGGCCTCGAACGGCTCATCGGCGCGATCGACCTCGTCGATCAACAGCAGTGCGCCGGGCTCGGGGGTTTCCAGCGCCTGCAGCAGCGGACGGCGCACCAGGTAGCGTGGCTGGTAGACCTCCTGCTCCAGCTCGGAGGTCGACGCCGTGCCTTCGGCCGCGCGCAGGTGTAGCAACTGCGCGGCGTAATTCCATTCGTAGAGTGCCTCGCGCTGCTCCAGGCCGTCAAAACACTGCAGGCGCAGCATCTGCCGGCCCAGCACGCGCGCAAGCGCTTTCGCCAGCTCGGTCTTGCCAACGCCGGGTTCGCCCTCCAGCAACAAGGGACGCTGCAGCTTGAATGCCAGAAAGACCGCGGTGGCGAGGCGCCGGTCGGCGTAGTAGCCGACGGATTCCAGCGATGCGATCAATGCATCGATCGAATCGCACGAACAAGGATCCAGAGGGGCAGATGAGGCATTCATGGGACATTACGGCCGAAGCGAGTCGACTATCAAATCATGAGCTGTGTGCGCAGCATTGACGGGTGCAAAAGCCGAAAACCACTCTATCTGCTCGCGGCCCATTGAAAAGGCTTGTTCAAAAAGTCAGGCGGCAGGGGCCGCCTGAAGAACCCCTCCTCCGCCCGGAGGAAGAGTTGGAGGAGCCATCAGGCGAGGGCCTTGGCGACGGCACGCTGCGTCATCACGCCCACGAGGTGGGCGCGGTAGGCGCTGGAGCCATGCAGGTCGCTGGACATCTCGCCCGCATCGGTCTTGACGTTGGCGACCGCCGCCGGTGCGAAGCTGCCATTCAATGCCGCTTCCATGCCGGCATGGCGGAACACGCCATTGCCTGCACCCGTGACGGCGACACGCGTGCCCCCGTCGGTCTGCGCGACGAACACGCCGATGAGCGCGAACAGCGAAGCCGGCTGCGGAAACTTGACGTAGGCCGCCTTCTTCGGGATCGGGAAGCTCACCGCGGTGATCAGCTCGCCCTCATCCAGCGCGGTGGTGAACAAGCCTTGGAAAAAGTCGTCGGCCTTGATCTCGCGCTTGTTGGTGCGCACGGTGGCGCCCAGCGCCATCAGCGCCGCCGGGTAATCGGCCGCCGGGTCGTTGTTAGCGACCGAGCCGCCGATCGTTCCGCGGGCGCGCACCTGCTTGTCGCCAATGCCGCTGGCCAGGGCGGCCAGCGCGGGGATGGCGGCCTTGACTTCGGCACTTTCGGCGACGTCGGCATGCAGCGTCATGGCGCCGATGACGATGGCGTTGCCGTCGCGGCGGATGCCCTTGAGGTCGGCAATCGCGCCGAGGTCGACGATTTGCTCGGGCGCCGCCAGGCGCAGCTTCATCGAGGCGAGCAGGGTCTGGCCGCCGGCCAGCAGCTTGCCGCCGGCCTGTGCCAGCTTGGCTGCGTCGGCCTGGCTGGCGGGACGCTCATAAGTGAATGCGTACATGTGCTGTCTCCTATCAGGCTTTGGCTTTCTGGATGGCTTCCCAGACGCGGCTGGGCGAGGCGGGCATGTCAAGTTCATGCACGCCGACCGACTTGAGCGCGTCGAGCACGGCGTTCATCGCGGCCGGGGGCGAGCCGATGGCGCCGGCTTCGCCGCAGCCCTTGCTGCCGATCGGGTTGTGCGTGCAGGGGGTGCAGACATGGCCGATCTTGAGGTTGACCAGGTCGGCGGCGCGCGGCATCGTGTAGTCCATGAAACTGCCGGTCAGGAGCTGGCCGGATTCCTTGTCGTACACGCAAGCCTCCTGCAGCGCCTGGCCCAGGCCCTGGGCCACGCCGCCATGCACCTGGCCTTCGACGATCATCGGGTTGATGATCACGCCGAAGTCGTCCACGCAGGTGAAGCGGTCCACGCGCACCACGCCGGTCTGCGGATCGATCTCGACCTCGCAGATGTGGGTGCCGGCCGGGTAGGTGAAGTTGGTCGGGTCGTAGAACGCGGTTTCGTTCAAGCCGGGCTCCAGCTTGTCCAGCGGGTAGTTGTGCGGCACGTAGGCCGTCAACGCCACCTGACCGAAGGGAATCTTCTTGTCGGTGCCCTTGACCTTGAACTCGCCGCCGGAAAACTCGATGTCGGCATCCGAGGCTTCCATCAGGTGCGCCGCGATCTTCTTGGCCTTGGCCTCGATTTTGTCCAGTGCCTTCATGATGGCGGCGCCGCCCACGGACAGCGAGCGGCTGCCGTAGGTGCCCATGCCGAAGGGGATGCGACCGGTATCACCATGCACGATATCGACCTGGCTGGGGTCTATGCCCAGCCGGGCGGCGACGACTTGCGCGAACGTGGTCTCATGCCCCTGGCCATGGCTGTGCGAGCCGGTGAACACCGTGACGCTGCCGGTGGGGTGCACACGCACTTCGCCGGCTTCGAACAGGCCGGCACGCGCACCGAGCGCACCGGCGATGTTGGATGGTGCCAAGCCGCAGGCCTCGATGTAGCTGGAATAGCCGATGCCGCGCAGCAGACCCTTGGCTTCGGTCGCTGCCTTGCGCGCGGCGAAACCGGCCACGTCGGCCAGATCATTGGCCTTGTTCATCACCTGGTGGAAGTCCCCCGTGTCGTACTGCAGTGCCACCGGCGTCTGGTAGGGGAACTGGGTGACGAAATTGCGCTTGCGGATTTCGTCCTGCGACAGGCCCATCTCCCAGGCGCAGCGCGTGGCCATGCGCTCGAGCAGATAGGTGGCTTCGGGGCGGCCGGCACCACGGTAGGCGTCGACGGGGGCAGTGCTGGTGAACCAGGCATCGACCTCGACGTAGATCTGCGGCGTGGTGTACTGACCGGCCAGCAGCGTGCCGTACAGGATGGTCGGCACCGCCGAAGCGAAGGTCGACAGGTAGGCGCCCATGTTGGCATTGGTGTGCACGCGCAGCGCCAGGAACTTGCCGTCCTTGTCCATCGCCATCTCGGCGTGGGTGACGTGGTCACGGCCGTGGGCGTCGGAGACGAAGGCCTCGCTGCGGTCGGCCGTCCACTTGACGGCGCAGTTGAGCTCCTTGGCGGCCCAGGTCAGGGCCACGTCTTCGGCGTACAGATAAATCTTGGAGCCGAAGCCGCCGCCGACGTCGGGGGCAATCACGCGCACCTTGTGCTCGGGCCATTGCAGCACGAAGGCGGTCATCAGGAGACGCTCGACGTGCGGGTTCTGGTTGGAGACGTACAGCTCGCTCTCGTCGGTGGCGCGGTTGTAGGAGGCGTTGACGGCGCGCGGTTCCATGGCGTTGGGCACCAGGCGGTTGTTCACCAGGTCAAGCTTGGTGACATGCGCGGCGCCGGCAAAGGCGGCATCGACCGCGGCCTTGTCGCCCAGCGTCCACTTGTAGCAATGGTTGTCGGGGGCTTCGTCGTGCAGCGCCGGGCCGTTCTTGGCCGTCGCCATGTCTATCACCGCGCCGAGGGGCTCGTAATCAACCACCACGGCTTCAGCGGCGTTTCTGGCGTTGACATGCGAGTCGGCAACGACCAGCGCAACATGGTCACCCACGTAGCGCACCTTGGTGTGGGCCAGCACCGGGTGGGCCGGCTCCTTCATCGGGCTGCCGTCGGGGTTGTGGATCTGCCAGCCGCAGGGCAGGCCGCCCATCTTGCCGGCGAGGTCGGCCCCGGTGAAGATGCGGGCCACGCCCGGCATCTTGGCGGCGGCCGAGATGTCCACGCTCTTGATCTTGGCGTGGGCATGCGGGGAACGCACGAAGTAGCCGTACTTCTGGTGGTTCAGGTTGATGTCGTCGGTGTAGTTGCCCTGGCCGGTCAGGAAGCGCACGTCCTCCTTGCGCAAAAGGGATTCGCCGATATGCGGCAGCTTGGCAAATTCATTGGCACCCATGGTGTGTCTCCTTTCGTGCCGTCAGGCGGTCATGGTCTTCTGGGCGGTCTGCACGGCCTTGACGATGTTCTGGTAGCCGGTGCAGCGGCAGATATTGCCTTCGAGCAGGTCGCGTATCTCGTGCTCGGTGGCGTTGGGGTGGTGCTTGATCAGGTCGATCGAGCTCATCACCATGCCGGGGGTGCAGAAGCCGCATTGCAGGCCGTGGCACTCCTTGAACGCGGCTTGCATCGGGTGCAGCGAGCCATCGGCAGGCGTGATGCCTTCGATGGTGGTGACCTCTGCGCCCTGCATCTGCGCCACCAG
This sequence comes from Comamonas sp. SCN 65-56, assembly GCF_001724135.1. Classification (GTDB taxonomy): domain Bacteria; phylum Pseudomonadota; class Gammaproteobacteria; order Burkholderiales; family Burkholderiaceae_C; genus Comamonas_C. Next base: position 593,419 of record NZ_MEDS01000025.1, read on the forward strand.
CGTGTTGCAGGCCTTGATGGAACGGCCATTGGCGATCACGGTGCAGGCGCCGCACTGGGCCGTGTCGCAGCCCTGGTGCGTGCCGGTCAGGCGCAGATGCTCGCGGATGTATTCCACCAGCAGTGTGTTGGGCGGCACGTCGGCAGTGACTGCCTGGCCATTGACCTTGAGCTCGACTTTCATCGGAAGTGTCTCCTCGTTATGAAAAACAGAAGTTTCTAAGCGAAACCCTACCATTGGATAACAACATGCTCCACCTTGCGACAGGTGAAACCCTTGCTTGTGCTGCAGCCGTGCAGATGGAGCAGGTGAGGGGTATATGCAGAATCCGTGCCACCCGTTGCACACCGCGGGTGACGGTGTTCGCTCTCTGGCTACCTTGACCCATCCGAGCCGCAGTCCAGCCCATTGTGCTACGTCCGCAACCGGCGTGTATCGTTTTGGCTCAGGCGGGAAAAGTGTCTCGGAAGTGGACAGTGCAGCGGCGGGTGCGGTGCAGCGCAGCAGCCCGCCGAGACGTGCCTTTCAGCGCTGCGGAAAAGCCGTCAGCAGCGCGTCGCGCGTGATCAGGAGCACCTGATCGCTGCCTGCGCTGGTGGGCAGCCAGAACACGGGCAATTGCGGGAATGCGGCCTCGAAGTGCGCGCGCTCGTTGCCGATCTCCAGCACCAGCACCGCGTCCTCGCTCATGCAGGCCGGGGCGTCATGCAGCAGGCGGCGGATGAAATCCATGCCGTCCAAGCCGCCCTCCAGCGCCAGCGCGGGCTCGGCCCGGTATTCCAGCGGCAACCGCGCCATGCTCTGCGCATTCACATAGGGCGGATTGCACAGGATCAAATCCCACGGGCCGGGGCAGCGCGCCAGGCCATCGGATTCGACGAGTCGCACGCGCACTTGCAGGCCGTGCTTTTCAACATTGATGCGCGCCACCGCCAGCGCGTCGGGCGAGAGATCGGCGCCGCACACCTGCACCTCGGGCCAGGCCATGGCCGCGAGAATGGCGAGGCTGCCGTTGCCGGTGCACAGGTCCAGCACCTGACGGGTTTCATCGCTCAGCCAGGGGTCGATGGTCGCATCGGCGATCAGCTCGGCGATAAAGCTGCGCGGCACGATGGCGCGCTCATCGACGTAAAACGGCACGCCCGCCAGCCAGGCCTCACGCGTGAGGTAGGCGGCGGGCTGGCGGGTGGCGATGCGTTCTTCAAAAAGAGAAGCTGCTAGCGCTTTCTGGTCGGGCGTTAAAGCCTGATTTTTTATTGAATTTACTTCATCACCCAAGGGACTATCCAGCGGCAGGCCCAGGCTCCACAGCACCAGCCACGCGGCCTCGTCACGGGCATTGGTCGTGCCGTGACCGAAGACGACGCCCGCCTCCGCCAGGCCCGCCGCGCCCGCTTCGATCAGCGCGCCAATCGTGGTGGTGTCGTCCGGCATCGTCATTGCGGCACTCCCTGTCTGAGTTGAGATCGCCAGATATGATCCCGGTGCGCACGCCGTCTTGTCGTCGAGCTTAGCGGACCGTGTTTCGTACACGCTCATCTTCGTCTTGCTTCTTTGGCCGCGTGCGCATCCTTATTTTTCCCATGTAGAAGTCGGCCACGCCGGATTCCATTCCGGATGATGCTCACGCAACCAGCGCTCGGTGTGGCTCAACAGTTTTTCTGCCGCTTGCAGGCCCGCCAGCAGCGTGGTTTGTGTGATCGGATCGCCCTCGTAGTCGCTCAGGTTGCGCTGGCGGCGCAGGGCGTCAAGCACGATCAAGTCAGCCTTGTCCACCTCCAAGGTCTGATCCAGCGTCTGGATCGCCGTCTGATGATGCCCCGGCTGGCTGGTGCTGGTGCGCCAGCCATTTGCCCACAACCCCAGCATGGCGCACTGCATGATGCACTTGTAGGCCGCATCGAAGCGGTTGGTGGCGCTGATCTGCTGCACCCGCGCGTCGGCCAGATTCTGGTGCGCGGCCTGCAACAGCTTGACGATGCTCGCCGGGTCAGGTGCTTGCGCTTGCAGGCGCCCAATGGCTTGCAAGTTGCTCAAGCTCATGTTCGCTCCCCTTGATCCAGAGTTTGGGTTTGCGCAGTACGTCGCGCACGAAGGCGTCGCCCGCCCGCGCCCTGGCTGCCAGCTCGCTCGCGGCCCACACCACCGGGTTCACCTCGCGCCCCAAGGATGCGTGCAGCGGGTACAGCGCCTGCACCACCGCCACGAAGTCCGCCGTGCCGATCAGCAGCACGTCCACATCACTGTGGTCGGTGTGCGTGCCGCTGGCCACGGAACCGTAGACGAAGGCCAGGTCAATCTGCCCGTCCAGCGGCTCCAGCGCGGCGCGCAGCGCGGGCAGCACGCCGTGCGTCTTGCGAAAGATCGCGGCCAGCTCGGCGTGCAGCGGGTGTTGCACGTTCGCGCTGTAGCGCGCCTGGTTTCCCTGGTCACTGCGCAGCAGCAAACCCGCTTGTGTCAACTTGTCCACTTCGCGCGCCAGCGTGCCGGCATTGCTTCCTGTCAGGCGCGCCAGCTCCCGCAGATGCAGGCTGCGGTCGGGTTGCAGCAGCAGCGCCGCCAGAACCTGCTGGCGGTTGGCTGGGAACAGCAGATCGACCGCGTTTTGAGCGTTGCCCATAAGACAACGATTGTTGCCCATAAGGCAACAATTGACAAGGAACGAGCGGGTGATTTCGCGAACGCCCCGGTTATTTCTCGACGAACGCGCGCTCGACGACAAAGTCCCCCGGCTGCTTGGTGCTGCCTTCCTCGAAGCCGCGCTTTTGCAGCAGCTGCGTGAGTGTGACCAGCATCTGCGGGCTGCCGCAGAGCATCACGCGATCTTCCAGCGGATCGAGCGCTGGCAGGCCCAAGTCGGCGGCGAGCGTGCCGTTGTGGATCAATGCGTTGATGCGCCCCTGGTGCACAAAGGGCTCGCGCGTCACCGTCGGGTAGTACAGCAGCTGTTTTTGCACCATGTCGCCCAGGATTTCATGCTTGGGCAGCTCGTGCGTGAGGTAGGCATGGTAGGCCAGCTCAGAGACTTCGCGTACCCCGTGCACCAGCACGATCTGCTCAAAGCGCTCGTAGGTGTCCGGGTCGCGGATGATGCTCATGAAGGGCGCCAGCCCCGTTCCGGTCGAGAACAGGTACAGGCGCCTGCCGGGCAGCAGGTAGTCGGTCACCAGCGTGCCGGTGGGCTTCTTGGCGATGAGCAGGGTGTCGCCCGGTGCGATGTGCTGCAGGCGCGAGGTGAGCGGGCCGTTCGCCACCTTGATCGAGAGGAATTCGAGCTGTTCCTCCCAGTTCGGGCTCACCACGCTGTAGGCGCGCAGCAGCGGCTTGCCGTCGACCCTGAGGCCGATCAGCACGAAATGGCCGTTGGAAAAGCGAAGGGCCTGGTTGCGCGTGGTGGTGAAGGAAAACAGTCTGTCCGTCCAGTGGTGCACCGTCAGGACGCGCTCTTCGAAAAACATCGTGTGGTCTGGGTCAAGGCAGCCGGGCAAGGCAAAAGGGGCGCCATCGCGCCCTGTCGCCAAGCAGACTGGGAAATCGGGAAAGCCCGGATTGTCGTGCATGCGGCGCTTGCAGTACCTGCGCAGCACCTCCGGTGGTCAAGGGGTACATTACCGCTCCCGCAACTTTTGCAGAGACACAGGGAGTGCTGACATGAAGCAGTGGACGGCCGCAGTGCTGGCGTCATTGGCCCTGGTGGCTGGATCGGTGCATGCCCAAGGCAGCTACACCATTGGCGAGATCAACAGCTACAAGGCGCAGCCCGCCTTCCTGATGCCCTACAAGCAGGGCATGGAGCTGGCGGTGGAGCAGATCAATGCCGCAGGCGGCATCCACGGCAAGAAGCTGCTGCTCATCACGCGCGACGACAACGCCAACCCGGGCGAGACGGTGCGCGCGGCCGAGGAGCTGATCACGCGCGAGAAGGTGGACGTGCTCACCGGCGGCTTTCTCTCGCACCTGGGCCTGGCGCTGACCGACTTTGCCAAGCAAAAGAAGCGCTTTTACCTGGCGAGCGAGCCGCTCACCGACAAGATCGTCTGGCAGGACGGCAACCACTACACCTTCCGCCTGCGCCCCTCGACCTGGATGCAGGTGGCGATGCTGGTGCCTGAAGCGGCCAAGCTGAACAAGAAGCGCTGGGCGCTGGTCTATCCCAACTATGAATACGGCCAATCCGCGGTGGCCACCTTCAAGCAGCTTCTGAAAGCGGCGCAACCGGATGTGGAGTTCGTTGCCGAGCAGGCGACGCCGCTGGGCAAGGTGGACGCAGGCAGCGTGGTGCAGGCGCTGGCCGACGCCAAGCCGGATGCGATCTTCAACGTGCTCTTTGCCACCGATCTGGCGAAATTCGTGCGCGAGGGCAACACCCGCGGCCTGTTCGAGGGCCGCAAGGTGGTGAGCCTCTTGACCGGCGAGCCCGATTACCTCGACCCGTTGAAGGCCGAGGCCCCGGTGGGCTGGATCGTCACCGGCTACCCCTGGTACGCGATCAAGACGCCCGAGCACCAGGCATTTCTGCAGGCCTACCAGAAGCGCTTCAACGATTACCCGCGCGCCGGTTCGGTCGTGGGCTACAACGCCATCCTGTCGATCGCCGCAGGGCTGAAGAAGGCGGGCAGCAGCGAGACCGAAAAGCTGATCGCGGCCTTCGAGGGCCTGAAGGTCGATACGCCGTTCGGCCCCATCACCTACCGCGCGCAAGACCACCAATCGACGATGGGCGCCTATGTGGGCACGACGGCGGTGAAGGATGGCAAGGGCGTGATGGTGGACTTCCGCTACGAGGATGGCGCGAAGTTCCAGCCCTCCGACGAAGAAGTGAAGAAGCTGCGCCCGGCCGGGCCGTAATCGCCGCGCCGCATGGATTTCTCGGGCCTGCTCGTCCAGTTGCTCAACGGTCTGGCGAGCGGCGCCACGCTGTTTCTCGTCGCGGCCGGCCTGTCGCTGGTCTTCGGCGTCACGCGGATCGTCAACTTCGCGCACGGCTCGCTCTATGTGCTGGGGCTGTACGTGGCGTACACCTGCGTCGATCGCCTGGGTGGCGCCATCGGCTTCTGGCCCGCGCTGTTGCTGGCGCCGCTGGTCGTCGCGCTGCTGGCGGCACTGATCGAGGTGCTGCTGCTGCGCCGCCTGTACCACGCACCCGAACTGCTGCAACTGCTGGCCACCTTCGCGCTGGTGCTCATCCTGCGCGATGCGGCGCTCTGGCTCTGGGGCGCGGAGGATTTGCTCGGCCCGCGCGCGCCGGGGCTCGCGGGGGCGGTGGAGATCCTCGGGCGGCGCTTTCCCACTTATGACCTGTTCCTGATCGCCGTCGGCCCGGTGGTGCTGGCGCTGCTCACGTTGCTGCTCACGCGCACGCGCTGGGGCACGCTGGTGCGCGCGGCGACGCAAGACCGCGAGATGCTGGGGGCGCTGGGCGTGCGCCAGGCCTGGCTGTTCACCGCGGTGTTCGCGCTCGGCGGGTTGCTGGCGGGCCTGGCGGGCGCGCTGCAATTGCCGCGCGAGCCGGCCAGCCTGGAGCTCGACCTGCCAATGGTGGCGACGGCCTTCGTCATCGTCGTCGTCGGCGGCATGGGGTCGCTGCCCGGCGCCTTCGTTGCGGCGCTGCTCATCGCCGAGCTGAAGGCGGTGTGCATCTGGCTGGGCGTGGTGCAGGTCGGGGCGCTGACGGTTGCCTTTCCCAAGCTCACGCTGGTGGCTGAATTTCTGGTGATGGCGCTGGTGCTGATCTGGCGGCCCTGGGGGCTGATGGGGCGCGCGCCGGTGCTCGGGCGCGGCGATGCGCTGGCGGCGCCGGGGCTCAAGGTCGGCACGCGATTCACGGTGCGGGCGTGGCTCGCGCTCTTGACGCTGCTGGCGCTCGTGCCCGTGGCGCTGGGCGCGCAAAGTTACGCCACCGTGCTGCTCGCCGAGATCGCGATCGCCGCGCTCTTTGCCGCCAGCCTGCAGGCCATCGTCGGGCCGGGCGGCTTGCATTCCTTCGGCCATGCGGCCTACTTTGGCCTGGGCGCGTACGCGGCGGCGCTGCTGGCGCGCGCCAGCGGACTGCCGATGGCGGCGGTGCTGCTGCTCGCGCCGCTGGTGGCCGCTGCCGGAGCGCTGGTCTATGGCTGGTTCTGCATGCGCCTGACGGGTATTTATCTCGCGATGCTGACTCTCGCGTTCGCGCAGATCACCTGGGCGGTGGCGTTCCAGTGGGATGGCGTGACGGGCGGCAGCAATGGCCTGACCGGTGTCTGGCCCCCCGAGGGGCTGGCGAGCGGCGCGGGTTTTTACTGGCTGGTGCTGGCACTGTGCGCGCTCGGCCTGTTTGGGCTGCGGCGCCTGCTGCACGCGCCGCTGGGCTGGGCGCTGCGCGCGGCGCGCGACTCCAGCCCCCGGGCCGAGGCCATCGGCCTGCCGGTGCGCCGCGTGCAGTGGGCGGCCTTCGTCATCGTGGGGCTCATCGCCGGGCTGGCGGGCGCGCTGTTTGCGTATTCCAAGGGCGGCGTCGCACCCGATGCGCTGTCGGTCAGCAGCTCGGTCGATGCGCTGGTGATGGTGCTGCTGGGCGGCGTGCACGCGCTCGCCGGGCCGGTGGCGGGCGCGGCGGCCTTCACCTGGCTGCACGACAGCCTGGCGCGATCGACCGACTACTGGCGTGCGCTGCTGGGCGGCGTGATGCTGCTCTTGATTTTGGCATTTCCACAAGGAATTTCGGGTTTGGCGCAATACCGGCAAGCGCTGGCAGCTATCAAAACAAGGGTTTTTGGAGGCGTGCGGTGAACTTGCTGGACGTGACCGGGCTGCGCAAATCCTTTGGCGGCGTGCATGCGGTGCAGGGCGTGTCGCTCACCGTCGCGCCGGGCGAGCTGCTGGCGCTGATCGGCCCCAACGGCGCGGGCAAGACGACGAGCTTTCACATGCTTGGCGGGCAGTTGCGCCCGGATGCGGGGCAGGTGCTGCTCGATGGGCAGGACGTGACGGGCCGCACGCCGCGCGCGCTCGCCCGCTTGGGCGTGGGGCGCACCTTCCAGATCGCCGAGACCTTCGCCAGCTTCACCGCGCTGGAAAACGTGCAGATGGCGCTGCTGGCACACGACGGCCGCCATTGGCGCGCCTGGCGCGGCGCGCGCCACTACCGGGCGAGCGACGCACAGGCTCTGCTGGATCAGGTCGGCATGGCTGAACAGGCGGCGCGCGCATGCAGCGAGCTCGCCTACGGCGACGTCAAGCGCCTGGAGCTGGTGCTGGCGCTGGCGGGCGAGCCGCGCCTCTTGCTGATGGACGAGCCCACCGCCGGCATGGCGAGCGCCGAGCGCATCGCGCTGATGCAGCTCACGCGCCAGCTCGCGCAGGAGCGGCGCATGGCCGTGCTCTTCACCGAGCACAGCATGGATGTGGTCTTCGGCCAGGCCGACCGCATCGCGGTGATGGTGCGCGGCGAGCTGCTAGCCGAAGGAACGCCCGAGACCATCCGCGAGGACGAACGGGTGCAGCGGGCGTATCTGGGCAGCGGGTTTGATGATGCTGAAAATGAGATCTGCCCGCGCTTGCCAGACAAGGGCGAGAGGCCAAAAACACTTGAAATCGAGGGCGGGGGTGGGGGCCAGCCGACACCACACCCGCCAGAGCCTGTGCACGCACAAGCCGCCCCCATCCCCGCCCTCCCCCAGCGGGGGAAGGAGCCAGACGGCGCCCCTCAGGTAGCGCTGCTGGATGTGCAAAACCTGCACGCCTGGTACGGCGGCGCCCACATCCTGCACGGCGTCTCGCTCGCCGTCGCACCCGGCGAGGTACTGGCACTGATGGGGCGCAACGGCGCGGGCAAATCGACCACGCTCAAGGCCATCGCCGGGCTGCTCGCGCGCACCACGGGCGAAGTCGTCTTCAACAGCCGGGCGATCAATGGCTGGCCCGCCCACCGCATCGCCCGCGCGGGCGTAGGCTACGTGCCGGAGGAGCGGCGCATCTTCGGCGACCTGACGGTGCTGGAAAACTTGGAAACCGGCCGCCAGCACCCCCGCGCACGCTCGAACGGCACGCCGATCGAACCCTGGAGCGTCGAGCGCCTGTTCGCCCTCTTTCCCAACCTGCGCGAGATGCCCGATCGCCTGGGCGCGCGCATGAGCGGCGGCGAGCAGCAGATGCTCAGCGTCGCGCGCACCCTGATGGGTCAGCCGCTGGCGCTGCTGCTGGACGAACCCTCGGAGGGCGTGGCGCCCGTCATCGTGCAGCAGATGGCGCGCGCGGTGCGTCAGCTCAAGCGCCAGGGCCTGGCCATCGTGCTCTCGGAGCAGAACCTCGCCTTCGCACAGGCCGTCGCCGATCGCGTGGTGGTGCTGGAGCAGGGCCGCGTGGTGCACCACGCCCGAATGGCCGATTTCGTCTCCGACTCCGCGGCGCGAAGCCGCTGGCTGGGCGTGCAATGAGCGCCCCCGCTTGAGCCGCGGGCGCTGGCCGCCTACGATGCAAGCCCCGCCCGCCCCTGCAGCGCCCACCGATGAAACCGCTGAACGCCATCAAGCAAGCCGCCCGCATGCGCCAGCGCGAGGCGGCGCGCGCACTGCAGCGCGCCCTGGCACCCGCTGCCAGCACGGCGCCGGCGGGTGCCCGGATCACGCCGCGGTTTCACTCTCGCGCCTGGCTGCTGCGCGGCATCAGCAGCCTGCCCGGCACGCTGCGGCTGCGCGATGGCGTGCTGTCGTTTGCCGCCAGCGACACCGGATCGGCCTGGGGTTGGCAGCTACGCAAGCTCGCGCGGCTGGCACCGGCGCCGGACGAATTTCTTGAATGCCTGGCCGACGGCAGACCCGCCGTGGTGTTCAGCCAGCCGCTGGCCCTGCTGCGCATCCACAGCCCGTGGTACTACTTCAAGGGTGGACTGGTTGTGCATGCCCGCGAGGCGTGCTGGCGCATCAGCTTTGGCGCGCCGGCGCGCTCTTCGGGGCAAGTGGGCCTGGCGCTGGCAGTCGACGAGCTGGGCAAGGTGCGCGGCATGCGCGCACTCGGGCACCAGTGGCTGAGTTTGTTGACGCCGCACGACTGAGGCGTAGAGGCAGTGACCAAAGTCACTGGTGCACCCCGGCGAGGTTGCCTAGGATACGGGTTTGAAGGGAAACACCTTGCCCATGCCCCGCCTCTTTGGCCTTGGCCTTGGCCTTGGCCTTGTCGCCACCGCGCTGGCCCTGAGCGCCTGCGGCAAACCGGCCGAGCCCCCGATTGCCACCGCCATTGCACCCGTACCTGCGGCCCCGACCGCATCCGAGGCCGAGGCCACCTGCCTGTCGGCCCGCGACTGGCAGGCACAAGGCAAGGGCGAATTCAAAGTCACCGACAGCGCCGACGATCGCCGCTATGAGCTGCGTTTCACCCTCACGCTACGCGGTCAGACGTTTTCCGAAGCGGTGCGCCTGCCGCCCGACATGGCGCAGGCCATCGTCAACGAATTGGGCGAAAACCCGGCGCAAACCCAGGTCTGTGCCAACCGCTGGTTCATCCAGGATCTGGCGCAAGAGCGCGGCGGCAGCCTCGTCAGCGGCGAGCTTGCCGACGGCCAGTTGCGCCTGAGCGTGCGCAGCTACGAAAGCGGCGATGAAGAAAGCATGCGCATCGCCTGGGGCGAGGGCGGGCCGGTGCTCGTGAGCAGCACGGGCAAGGCGGTGGCGCTCAAGAGCCTTCCTGCCGTGCCCGCCGTGCCGGTTTTGGCTGACGCGCCAGCAAGCGCCACGGCCAGCGCCAAGACGCTGGAATGCAAGCTGGAGGAGACCGGCAACGCGCACTTCCTCACCTTGCAGGTGGATGCGCAAGAGCGCGTGCAAGCCCTGAGCTACACCGCCGCGACGCCCGGCGGAAATTGCAGCGTGGACGCCGACCGCAAAGACGGCGCCACCACTTGGCGCGATGCGCCGGATGCGACCACCATCACCTGGCCCGATGGCGAGGCCGGCGTGGCAGACAGCGCCTCCAGCCTGCGCCTCACGCGCGAGGGCAGGGCCTACGCGCTGAACATGGCGCACATGCTGATCAGCAGCTTTTGCGGGCAGAGCGCGGCGATTGCCAGTTTCATTGACCTCACGCCCGGCCAGGCCACCTGCACCGTGCAAGAGCGCGAGAGCGAGCCCGAGAACGAATGAAACGCTTTCCCCTTCTTCCCGGCGCGCTGCTTGCAGCCAGCCTCCTCTGGCTGAATCTGCCTGCACAGGCCGCGCCACCCGCACTCACCGACGTGCAAGACACTGCGCCCGCGCTGCTCGCGCAGATCGGCCTGGACAAGCCCGATTGCAACGCACCCCAAGCGGCTTTTGATGCCACCGGCCAAACCCTGGCCATTGAAGTCAACTGCGAAGCCGCAGGCCGGGGGCGGCGCGTGTGGCTGCTCGGCCGTGGCGAGCACGCAGTCGCGGCCACGCCCGAGCTGGACGCCAGCGACCCGAATGCAGAAGCCGTGTTCAGCTCCGGCACCGATTTGCTCTGGGTGGCCGACACGCTTTACGTGTTCACCACCGAGCAAGGCAGGAAAAAGCAAGCCGATATCGACCCCGCCTGGGAGCCGCGCCACTACGCGGCCACGCTGGCCACGGGGCCGCGATCGATCAAGGCGCTGGCCCCCGACATTCGGGCACCCAGGTGCCGCAGCACTGGCCGGACGACAACGCCGCCTGGGCTGCCGACTACACCATCCCCGACCGTGACTACGCCGACGAAATCCACGCCAACGCGCGCCACATCGTCTGGTGGCAAAACCGCGGCCATGGCGACATTGCGCTGATGACCGCCACGCGCCAAGGCAAGCCGCGCGTGCTGGTTGCGGGCAACTGGGAACTGGCGGGAGCCGTGTTTGACTACGCGGCCTCGCGCATGATCTACGCGAGCTTTGACGGCCTCATCATGCACCCGCTGGAAGGGGGCGAACCCCAGCCCATAGCCGGTACGAAAGACGGCGATCAGGCCATGCCCTTCGACGCTGCCAGCCGCTGGCTCGTGGTCCGTCGCGTTCTGGGCGGGTGCGACCGTGCCACGGCCAAGATCCCCGACAAATACATTTGCCTGATGCAACTGCCCGCAGTGGCGGACGACCCTCCCGCACCTTCTCCCGCCCAAGTGTCGGCCCAACCGAGCTTTGACTGCGCCAAGGCACGCGGCATCACCGAACAACTGCTGTGCGCGCGCGTGCCGTTGGCTGCGCTCGACGTGGAGCTTGCCGGGCTGTACCGCCAGGCGCTGGAGCGCAGCGCCAACCCCGGCGCGCTGAAAAAGCAGCAGCTTGACTGGCTGCGCCAGCGCGACCAGGACTGCACCGCAGGCCGAACGCTGATGCAAGCACGCGCGGAGCTGGCCGTGGACACCTGCCTGCGCGAGCGCTACGGCGCGCGCATCCGCCTGCTGCGCGGTCAGGTGGCGCCCGACATCCACCTCACGCAGTTGCAAGGCCGCAGCGCCCATGCCGCCACACCCGACGACGCCCTGCCGCCGCGCTTCGGCACCCCGCAAGCCTATGCCGCCGTTCAGGCGCTGGGCGACGAAGGCCTGATCGCGGGCACCGCGCTGCAACTGGGCAAGCACCTCGTCTGGCTCAGCGACCAGGGCCGGGGCAACGTCATCTTGCGCGCCCACTTGCAGGGCACGCCCGGCACGCTCGATGTGCAGCGCGGCAGTTGGGAGCTGGTGCACCTGCTGCACGACGAGGGCCACCTGATCTACCCGAGCGATGACGGGCTGATGCTCCTCGATCTGGCCAGTGGTCGCGCGCACCGCATTCGCCAGACCGCGATGGCCGATCTGCCTCTGACCTGGAACCCGGCCACCCGGCTGCTGACCTGGAGCAGCCCGCGCCTGTGCGGCATTACCGAAGGCGGCAACCAGCTGGGCCCGCAGCAGTGCAGCGCAGTGCTCGACATGCCGCGCCGCTGAGCATTGACAAGGAAAGGACGAGATGGGCGACAGCAACCTCTTTGAATGGCTCAGCCTCATCGGCCTGGTGATGCCAGTGCTGATCTGGCTCGTCATCGCGCTGGTGATGCGGCGCGTGTTCGGTCGCGTATTCGGCTTTTCGGGTTTGCGCACCGGTGGCTCGCTGCTCGGCAACTTGTTTCCGAAATGGCGCTGGGTGATGCGCGCGGGCCTGAGCCTGTTTGCCGGGCTGATGATCGCCACCGCCGTCGGCGCGGTGTTCCCGCCCGTCGTCCTGCCCGCCGCATCGCTGATTTGCGACGGCAGCGTCGAGCTGCAATCGCAAAGCTATTCATACAAACCCGGCCAGCGCGGCGTGAGTCATCTGATTTCCTGCACCCGGGCTGATGGCAGCCGTGAGTCCATCACGCTGGCCACCATGGGCGTGGCCTGGCTACTGTATTCGGCCCTCATCTTCGTGCCGCTTTCGCTGTGGCACCTGCTCAGCGGCGCCATCGCGCGCAAGGGCGACGGCGCGCAGGATTTCAGCCTGCCGGGCGCAGGCACTCCACCGGCCGCACCCTTCAGCCCCATGTTCACCGGTTCGCCATCCACCGGCGCCCGCGAACCCGGCGTCTTCACCACCACGCGCACGACGGTCTCCGTCGATGATGCGGTGAAACTGCAAGGCTTGGCAGACCTGAGCGATGTGCTGCGCCAGACCCTGGGCGGCAAAATGGCCGGCATGGTGGGCGTGGCGCTGGAGCAGGCGAAAAAGTAACCACGCAACGGCAAGCCGATCGTGATCGACGGCGGCACGCACATCATCACGGGCGGCGCGCCGGATGCCGCCAGCCGCCTGCGGGCACTGCAAGCGCTGCGCGATCAGGGCCTCATCAGCAGTGCCGAATACGAAGCCAAGCGCGCGACCATTTTGAACGAACTGTAGAGCAGGGAAGACAACGTGTCCCGTGCAAACCATGAGAAAACCACCATGCATCCACCCCGCCGCACCGCCTTGCGCGCCCTTGTGCTGCTGTGCACTTTGGGCACTGCCGCAGTCTCTTCGGCTCAGGCCCCTGCCATGAAAATCACCGCCATCGCCGCCGGCGGCATGCACAGCATGCTGATCACCGAAAGCGGAGAACTCTGGGCCATGGGCCACGACTCCTACGGCCAGCTTTGCGATGGCGACACCACAGCCAAACGCACGCCGGTCAAGGTGATGGCCGACGTGCAGGCCGTGGCACTGGGCGGCTCGCACAGCCTCATCCTCAAGCGCGACGGCGGCCTATGGAGCGTGGGCCAGAACCGCAACGGCCAGCTCGGCACGGGGGACAGAAACGACCGCAGCCAGCCGGTGAAGATCATGGACGGCGTCGCGCAAATCAGCGCTGGCGGCGCGCACAGCCTGGTGCGCAACCAGGATGGCAGCCTCTGGGCCTTCGGCTTTGATGGTGGCGGACAGTTGGGTGATGGCGGCAACACCAACCGCAATGCACCCTTCCAACTGCGCGAGGGCGGCGTTGCGGCGGTAAGCGCGGGCGAATTGCACAGCCTGCTGCTGGCGCAAGATGACACGGTCTGGGCCTTTGGCTACAACGACAGCGGCCGCCTGGGCACGGGCGATGCGCTCGATCAGCACGCGCCCCGGCAGGTGGCCAGCGGCGTCGCGCAGATCGCCGCCGGCGGCTCGCACACGCTGCTGCTGGGGCATGACGGCAGCGTTCGGGCTGCCGGCAGCAATGGCTCGGGGCAGATCGGTCTGGGCCCAGGCGTGCGCGAAGCCAGAAACTTCACGACGTTGGTGTTGCCTGGCAAGTGAGTGCTCGGTCGATGCACAAACCCTGGATAACCAGGCCATAGACGACCAGCGGATGGCGACCAGACATCGCTGGTCACCGTTCCCGTTGCACTGGCGGGGTCACAAACTCAGCGCCCACACCAGCAGCGGAATCAGGACCGCCGTCAAGGCGCCATTGAGCCCCATGCCCAGCCCGGCAAAGGCCCCTGCCTGCTCGTCGACCTCGAAGGCGCGCGCCGTGCCAATGCCGTGCGCCGTCACCCCCAACGCAAAACCGGTGGCGATAGCGTCCTTGCGCATCAAGCGGCCCAGCAGCGGCACGCCAAAGGCCGCGCCCAGCACGCCGGTGATCACGACGAACACCACCGTCAGCTCGGCGCTGCCGCCGATCTGATCGGACACCCCCATCGCGATCGGCGTGGTGATCGAGCGCGGCAGCAGCGACAGCAGCGTGCGGCCCTCGATCCCCATCACCCAGCACAGCGCCACCGTCAACAAGATGCCCGTGAGCGCACCCACCAGCAGCGCCACCGACAGCGGCAGCAGGCTGCGCCTGAGCACCGGCAGTTGCTGCATCAAAGGCACCGCCAGTGCCACCGTGGCCGGCCCCAGCAGAAAGTGGATGAACTGCGCGCCGTCGAAATAGGTCTGGTAGTCGGTGCCCGTCAGCAGCAGCAAGCCGACGATGGCCGCAATCGACACCAGCACCGGATTGCACGCAGCCAGGCCGCCCGTGGCCAGGTACAAGCGCCGGGCCAGCCAGTACACCGTGACGGTCACGGCCAGCCACAGCAGCGGCTGGCTGGCCAGATAGACCCAGATCGCATTCAGCCGCATGGCCTAATTCCCCGCCGCACGCGAGTCGGCACGCGCCAGCAGCCAATGCAGCGTGTACGCCGTCACCACCAGCGTCACCGCTGCGCCCAGCACCAAGACCACCGCAATCCGCCCGGTCTGCCCCGCCACCTCGTGCCAATGGGCAATGATGCCGACCCCGGCAGGCACGAACAGCAGCGAGAGGTTTTCCAGCAGCGTCAGCGCCGTGCCCGACAGCGCCTCGGGCACGCGGCGTCGCCACGCCAGCCAGGCGAAGAGCAGGAACATGCCCAGCACCGGCCCCGGCAGAGGCAGGCGCAGGAACTGCACCAGCAAGGTGCCCGCCAGTTGCATCAGCAACAGCGCCGCGATCGCTCCAATCATGATGAATTGCCCCCGCCCGTCTCGAAAGAAGGGGCAGCCATGCCGAGCTGGGCGCGTCGCATGACTGCCAGTTTGCGCCGTACCAGCACAAGAAGTGCCGCATGAATCGCGATCGCAATGACCAGGCCGATGGCGTGGCTCGCCACCGTGCCGGCGCCAGCCTCATCAATCAAATGCAGCACATGAAAGCCCAGCGGCAGAAACACCGCCACGGCCGTGGCCAGCCCCGGGTTGTAGCGCCTGAAGACGATGGCATGAACCACGTGCATGAAGGCATTCACGAGCGCCAGATACACCGCCACCAGCGCCCACCCGAGGCCGAGATGAGCTGCGCCATACAAAGACAGGGCAATGACACCCCAGACGCCCGGCACATTCGTGATGAACACCACCGACGGCGACAGGACATCGAACCCCTGGCCGATCGTGGCATTGAAAAACCGCCGAAAGCGGTCGTCATCGTGCTCTTCGTACTGATGAATCATGTACGTCGGCAGCAGAAAAAAGGCCGCCGCCAATGGCCCCGGCCAGCCCGCCAGCAGAAGCGGCGACAACACCAGCAGCAAGAGCCCGGCGAGCAGCCCGCCATAAACCCAGTACGAGATCAAGCGCGCAAGCATGGCCGGATTGTGGCAGCCGATCACCGGAATCTACGACCCAACGAATGCGAGACCCGCAGGTTGAAAATCAGGCCGCGCTGCGCACCGCCTGCATGAACTCGCCAAGCCGCTCTTCGCTGAGCTGGCCGTCGCTGCGCACGCTGGAGCACAAATCCAGGCCAAAGGGCTGGACTGCCTGGATGGCCTCACGGACGTTGGAGGCGCGAATGCCGCCTGCCAGAAAGACGGGGCAATCCACTTGCTGGCAGATTCTTCGGCTGACTTCCCAGTCATGCACTCGCCCGGTGCCGCCCAGCTCCTTGATCTCCAAGGTCGGGTTGCCGGAATCAAGAAGAAGTGCATCGACAAACCCTGCAACGACCTTGGCTTCTTCCAGCGACTCTTCACCCATCACATGGATGACCTGAACGAGCTTCACGGAGGGAAGCTGGCGGCGCAGCTTCCGGATCTCGGGGATGGCCACCGAATCAACGAGTTGAAGCGTTGAAGTCTGGCAGACGGCATGTTGCTGCACGATGGCATCGGCTTCTCGCAGAGACGTCAAAAGAAAGGTCGCCACCGGCGGAGGAACCGAACGGGCGATTTCGGCAATGCGTTCGTCCGCAATGACACCTGGCCCGCTGGGCATGTGCGAAACCAGACCCAGCGCGGATGCACCCATCCGGACTGCCAATCGAGCCTCTTCAACACTGGAAATGCAGCAAATCTTGACGCGCGGTACTGCAAGCATGGGATCTACTCTACGCCTGACGAATGAGCTCAGCCGACGCCAAGCGAACGGCTGCGACGAGCAGTTAGGCGGGGACTACCGTGATTTTTAAGCCGAGGGCATGCGCAACTTTGCTGACAGTGGCAAAGCTCGGATTGCCGAGTACGACCGCCACATCGCCCTCATGGCCCGCCACAGCACGCAGGCGCAACGGTTGATGCACCTGGGCGGCATCGGTCAGACCACCGCCATGGCCATGGCACTCATCAGCACCGTGGGCAATGACCGCGACTTCGCCTGCGGGCGCAGCTTTGCCGCCTGGCTGGGCTTGGTGCCCGGGCAATACAGCTCCGGTGGCAAGCAGAGATTGGGACGCATCACCAAGGCGGGCGACGCCTACCTGCGCAGCCTGCTGGTGCTGGGCGCCAGAGCGGTGCTGGCCGCCGCCATGAAGAGCGACAAGCTCAAGCAA
>NZ_MEDS01000026.1 GCF_001724135.1 Comamonas sp. SCN 65-56
ACAATGTTCGATAAGGGCGAATTGCTCGGGTGTGATCTCCATGGTCAGCAGTGTCATTCATCCGAACCATTCATTCAATTAGTGTTAACACTCCCTAGTGGGGAGGTCAACCCTGCTGGCGATCGCCGACGTAGATTTCCACACGGCGGTTGCGCGCACGGCCTTCGGCCGTGTCGTTGCTGGCGATCGGCTCGCGCGAGCCACGACCGGCCACCTGGACATGCGCCGCGTTCACGCCGCGGTCCGCCAGGTAGTTGCGCACGCTGGTGGCGCGCTCCAGCGACAGCGGGTTGTTGATCGCATCCGAGCCGGTCGAATCGGTGTGGCCGATGATGCGCACGTCGGCGTTCGGGCTGGCGCGCAGGCCGCTGGCAAAACGGTCCAGGATGGCGCGGAAATTGGGCTGGATATCGGCGCGCCCGGTGGCAAACGAGATATCGCTGGGGATATCGAGCTTGAGCTGGTTGTCCGCCGTCTGCGTCACCGCCACGCCGGTGCCTTGCGTGGCGGCCTGCATCTCGCGCTTCTGCTTTTCCATGTGCTGCGACCAGATGTAGCCGCCCAGTGCGCCGGCACCCGCACCAATCACCGCGCCCGTGCCTGCGCTGCCGCCCACAATAGCCCCCAGCGCCGCGCCCCCCAGCGCGCCCACGCCGGCGCCGGTGGCAGTGTGACGCTGGGTGTCGCTCATGTTGGCGCAGCCGGTGAGCAGTGCCGCGGCCGCTACAGTCGAAATGATCAATGTGCGCATGGTGTCTTTCCTTTCATGGACGCTTGGAACCGGGTGATTCGGTATCGTCTGCCGGGTCCTGGTCCGCATGCAGTTCGCCCTTCTTGCGGCCGGAAAACATGGTCCACCAGATCAACAGCAGAAAGAGCACCAGCGCCAGCAGGGCTTCAAGGAAAATCAGCAGCATGTCGCTCAGTCTCTTGCGTCAAATCATCGTTGTTGCGATTGTAGGAGTGCTGACCGCGTGCGGCACGCGCCCGCCCGCGCCACCTGTGGCTGAGCCAAGTGGCGAGGCTGGAACGCTGGGTCCGCCGCGCCTGGGCCCGCTGGGCGGGCCGCTGGCGGTTCCGGGCACGCTCGCGGGGTACCGCAGCCGCTGGGTGCCGGTGGATTGGAACGATCTGCCGGGCTGGCAGCAGGATGCAATGCATGAAGCTTGGCAGGCGTGGCTGCGCAACTGCGAGCGCCCGGCGCCGGCGTTTGTGCCCCTGTGTCCCGAGGTGAGGCGCCTGGCGATTGCTGGCGAAGAGGAGCAGCGTGCCTGGATGCAGCAGCGCCTGCAGCCCTACCGCATCGAGGCGCAGGATGGCAACCTCAATGGTCTGCTGACCAGCTATTTCGAGCCCGTGCTCGAAGGCGCGCGGGTGCGAGGCAATGGTTTCGAGGTGCCGATCTATGCACCACCGCCGGGCCTGCCGGCCAAACAACCCTGGTACACGCGCCAGCAGATCGAGAGCGATTCACAGGTGCAGGCGCAGCTGGCGGGGCGCGTGATCGCCTGGGTGCGCGACCCGGTGCAGGCCATGGTGCTGCATATCCAGGGCACGGGGCGCCTGCGCTTGCATGAGCCCGATGGCAGCACACGCCTGGTGCGCCTGGCCTATGCCGCAACCAATAACCAGCCTTATCAGAGCGTGGGACGCTGGCTGCTCGACCGCGGCCTGGTGCGCGACGCCACCTGGCCGGGCATCAGCGCGTGGGCGCAGTCCAATCCGGGCCGGGTGCAGGAGATGCTCTGGGGCAATCCGCGCTATGTTTTTTTTCGCGAAGAACCACTCGACGGTGTTGCTGCGGACGAGGGGCCGCGGGGTGCGCAAGGCGTGCCGCTCACGCCCGGGCGCTCGATTGCGGTGGACCGCACCAGCATCCCGTATGGCACGCCGGTGTGGCTGGTCAGCGAGGGGCCGGTCGTCCGGCTCGATCGCCTGGTGATGGCGCAGGATACGGGCAGCGCCATCGTCGGCGCGGTGCGCGCGGACTATTTCGCGGGCTCGGGCGATGCAGCGGGTGCTCTGGCGGGGCGCCTGAAACAAGGCCTGCGCCTGTGGGCGCTCTGGCCGCGCCAGTAAAATAGAACGTTCTCGTGCACCTGCGCGCTGGCGCGCGCCCTCCCCATGGCCAATGCCTCACAAATGGCGAACGCAATCCGTGCGCTCGCGATGGATGCCGTTCAACTTGCCAACTCCGGCCACCCCGGCGCGCCCATGGGCATGGCCGACATGGCGGTGGCACTCTGGGGGCGGCATCTGTCGCACAACCCGGCCCATCCACACTGGGCCAATCGCGACCGCTTCGTGCTGTCCAACGGCCACGGTTCCATGCTCATCTATGCCTTGCTGCATCTGACGGGCTACGACCTGCCGATGGCCGAGCTGAAGAACTTCCGTCAGCTGCACAGCAAGACCGCCGGTCACCCCGAGGTCGGAGTGACGCCGGGCGTGGAAACCACCACCGGCCCACTGGGCCAGGGCGTGACGAACGCGGTCGGCATGGCGCTGGCCGAAAAGCTGCTGGCCGCCGAATTCAACCGTGATGGCCACGCCATCGTCGATCACCACACCTACGTCTTCCTGGGCGACGGCTGCCTGATGGAAGGCATCAGCCACGAGGCCTGCGCGCTGGCGGGTGCCTGGAAACTCAACAAGCTCATCGCGCTGTACGACGACAACGGCATCAGCATCGACGGCCAGGTCAGCCCCTGGTATGTGGACGATGTGGCGCAGCGCTTCAACGCTTACCAGTGGAGCGTGATCGGCCCGATCGACGGGCACAACCCGGATGTCGTGGACGCTGCCATCGCCCAGGCGCGCGAGGAGACGGAGCGCCCCACGCTCATCATCTGCAAGACCCACATCGGGCACGGCAGTCCCAACCGCGCGGATACCGCCAAGGCGCACGGCGAGCCGCTGGGGGCGGATGAAATCGCGCTCACGCGCGCCGCGCTGGGTTGGAACCACGCACCATTCGAGATTCCTGCCGAAGTCTACGCCGACTGGGATGCCAAGGCGGCAGGGGCGGGGCGCGAGGCGGCGTGGAACGAGCGTTTTGCCGCCTATGCGGCGGCGTACCCGGAAATGGCCAGCGAGTTCACGCGCCGCATGGCGGGCGAGCTGCCCAAGAGCTTCGCGCAGACCGCGGTGGACGCCGTCGTCGAGGCCCACACCCGACAGGAGACCGTGGCCAGCCGCAAGGCAAGCCAGATCACGCTTGAACCGCTGACGGCGAAGATTCCCGAGCTGCTCGGCGGCAGCGCCGACCTGACCGGCTCCAACCTCACCAACACCAAGAGCACGCCGCAACTGCGCTTTGACGCGGCCGGCGCGGTGGTGATGAACGAGGCGGGCCAGGGCGGACGCCACATCAACTACGGCGTGCGCGAGTTCGGCATGGCCGCGATCATGAACGGCATCGCGCTGCACGGCGGCTTCATTCCGTATGGCGGCACCTTCCTGACCTTCAGCGACTACAGCCGCAATGCCATCCGCATGGCGGCGCTGATGAAGCAGCGCGTGATCCATGTTTTCACGCACGACAGCATCGGCCTGGGCGAGGACGGCCCGACGCACCAGCCGGTGGAGCATGCGGCCAGCCTGCGCCTGATTCCTGGCCTGGACGTCTGGCGCCCGGCCGATACCGCAGAAACCGCCGTGGCCTGGAGCGTCGCGCTGACCAATGCGCAGCGCCCGACCGCGCTGCTGCTCAGCCGCCAGAACCTGCCCTATCTGCCCAAGAAGGCGCTGGGCGACATCTCGCGCGGCGCCTATGTGCTCGCCGAGCCACAGGCTGTCGGCCTGAAGAAAAAGGCCCAGGCGGTGATCATCGCCACCGGTTCCGAGGTGTCTCTGGCACTGGAGGCGCAAAAATTGCTTGCCGGCAAAAAGATAGCTGTCCGCGTAGTTTCCATGCCGAGTACGACTGCATTTGATCGTGAGTCGGTCAAGTACAAGAAGCTGGTTTTGCCCGAAGGCCTGCCGCGCATCGCGGTGGAGATGGGCGTGAGCGAAGGCTGGTGGAAGTACGGCTGTGCCGCGGTGGTTGGCATCGACAGTTTCGGCGAGTCGGCACCGGCCAAGGTGCTGCTGCCGCACTTTGGCTTCACGGCAGACAACGTTGCCGCGACCGTGCAGGCGGCGCTAGTGCGTCGCCGCAAATGATTCTTCAGCAACTGTGAAAGGGTGACCTCATGACGATCAAGCTTGGCATCAACGGTTTTGGCCGCATCGGCCGCAATGTGCTGCGCGCAGCGATCCAGAACTTCCCCGACATCGAGGTCGTCGGCATCAACGACTTGCTTGAGCCCGACTACCTCGCCTACATGCTCAAGCACGACAGCGTGCATGGCCGTTTTGACGGTGAGGTGGCGGTCGATGGGAATACGCTCATCGTCAACGGCAAGAAGATCCGCCTGACGGCTGAAAAAGACCCGGCGGCGCTCAAGTGGAACGAAATCGGCGCCGACATCGTGCTCGAATCCACCGGCCTGTTCCTGACCAAGGAAACCGCGCAAAAGCACATCACCGCTGGCGCCAAGAAGGTGCTGATGTCCGCGCCGTCCAAGGACGATACTCCCATGTTCGTCTTCGGCGTGAACGACAAAACCTATGCCGGCGAGGCGATTGCCTCCAATGCTTCCTGCACCACCAACTGCCTGGCGCCCGTGGCCAAGGTGCTGAACGACAAATGGGGCATCAAGCGCGGCCTGATGACCACGGTGCACGCCGCGACGGCGACGCAGAAGACGGTGGACGGCCCTTCCAACAAGGACTGGCGCGGCGGGCGCGGCATACTGGAGAACATCATTCCGTCCAGCACCGGCGCCGCCAAGGCCGTGGGCGTGGTCATTCCCGAGCTCAACAAGAAGCTCACTGGCATGAGTTTTCGCGTGCCGACCTCCGATGTGTCGGTCGTGGACCTGACGGTGGAGCTGGAGAAGGAAGCCAGCTACGAAGAGATCAAGGCCGAGATGAAGGCGCAGGCACAGGGCGCGCTCAAGGGCGTGCTGGGCTATACCGACGACAAGGTGGTGGCCACCGACTTCCGTGGTGATGCGCGCACCTCCATCTTCGACGCGGACGCCGGCATTGCGCTGGACAAGAACTTCGTCAAGCTCGTGGCCTGGTACGACAACGAATGGGGTTATTCCAACAAGTGCCTGGAGATGGTGCGGGTGATGGCGAAGGCATGACGCGGCGGCGCATGCCGGCATGAAAAAAACGCGCCTCGGGCGCGTTTTTTCATCGGTGCTGCAGGCGAGAAATCACCAGGTGTCGCGCAGCACGTCGTTGAAGGCGTGGTCTCCGAGCTGGCGCTGCGAGGTGGGGGAGACGTAGATCTGGTCGGCGAACTCGTAGTTGGTGGGGTCGGCACCGGGGAGCAGCGTGCTGCTGGTGCACAGCGCGGAATTGACCTGGCCTGCGCCCGTGCCTATGCCTGCGCCGGAGTCGATCGAGGTGCACACCGGATTGGTGCTGTTGGCAAAGCCGATGTAGTTGTACGGGCGGTGCACGCTGTCATCGAGGGGGTTGACGTAACCCGCCATCTCCACATAGCGAACGCGTGTGCCCAGATCTTCGATCTTGAGCAGCAGAGTGGCGTTGAAGGCGTCGCTGGCCTGCGTGAGCAGACTGGTGTTGCTGTTGCTGTCGCTTTGCCCCAATGCCGCAGCCCAGGGGGTGCGACCCAGGCGATAGACGCCGCTGACGACCACATGCAAATTGGCATTGGCCAGACGACGTACTTGCGTGGCCAGGTCTTCGCCGGCCTGCCGCACCTGCGCCAGGTATTGATCCGCTGTCTGCGTGCCCGCCTGAACCGCCATCATGCCGACAATCAGGTCGGCCGTGCCGGCGCTGATCAGCACCATGTCGCCCGACTGCACCGTCTGGGTGGCGAGAAAGCCATCCACCTGCTCGCTGACCGTTGGCGTGCCGGCGTTGCCCGCGGCGTCGGGTTTGGCGGTGATGCGTGCATTGCCCCGGGCGTAGCTCTGGCCGCCGGCGGCGCTGGAGCTGAGCGTGAGGCCGTAGCGCTGCGCGACCTGCACCGTCCAGTTGTTGACGCTGCCATCGTTCACGGTGTAGCGGCCGTTGCCGGAGGCGTCGCCAAGATAGGCCATGCTGTCGCCGAAGGCGATCATGCGCTGGGGTTTGAAACCGTCGACGACGCTGGAGCCGCAGGCGGCGAGCCAAGCGGTCGATGCGCAGGCCGCCGCAAGCAGGGTGCGGCGCAACCAAGGTGCTGACATGGGGTCGTTCTCCGAATAGAAGCAGCGAGTGTAAACGGTGCTCCGGGCCCGAATCAGCCCGAATCAGCGTGTGGCGGCCGCGCGCTGCAGCCGGTCGCGCACGCCGTCCCAGGCGGCGGCGGTGGGGGGGATTTCGACCCAGATCAGGCGCGCGCCGACATCGTCGAAGGCGCGCAGCTGGGCAAACAGTTGCTGCGCCGCGGCTGCCGGATCGTCGGGCATGCGCCGCAGCAGCGCGTGCTTGGCCGTGGCACGCAGGGTGCTGCGGGCATAGACGGCGACATGTGTTCCGTCCTCACCCAGCAGGTTCAGGCCGGTCTGCAGTTCCTGGGCGCTCATCAGGCGTACGGTCGCCTTGGGAGCGTAGTGCATCAAAAGTGTGCCTGACGCCCGTGGTTCATGCGCTGGCAGCTCCTCTTTCAATAGAACACGCTGACCGCAGACAGTGGAAATCTGCTCGCCTGTCAGCATTCCGGGGCGCAGCAGCACGGGGGCGCCACGTGTGCAGTCGATGATGGTCGATTCGATGCCGACGCTGCAGGCACCGCCGTCGAGCACCAGCAGCGCATCGCCGAATTCGTCCTGCACATGCCGGGCAGTGGTGGGGCTGACGCGGCCGAAGCGGTTGGCACTGGGCGCGGCCAGGCCCCGGATGGCCGGCTGGTGCGCGGCGCAGGCGGCCAGCACCTGCTGCGCCACCGGGTGGGCCGGGCAGCGCAGGCCGACGCTGTCTTGACCGCCCGCGGCAGCCTGCGCCACGCCATGGCGGCGCGGCACGATGAGCGTCAGCGGCCCGGGCCAGAAGGCGGTCATCAGCCGCTGGGCAAACGCCGGCAGGTGGTCGGCGTAGTGCAGCGCCGCCTCGGCGTTGGCCACGTGCACGATCAGCGGGTGGTTCGCGGGTCGTCCCTTGGTCGTGAAGATGCTGGCGACGGCCGCCGCGTTGTCGGCGTCGGCGGCCAGGCCGTAGACGGTTTCGGTGGGCAGGCCGAGCAGGTCGCCGCGCGCCAGCGCCTGTACCGCTGCCTGTATCGAGGGTTCGAGGGTGCCGTCCAGGACCATGGCAGGCAGCCGCCCTACACCTCGAAAGGCGCGATGCCGAGGATCTGCGCCACGCGCAGCGCGGTGGCGCGCACCGCGGCGCTGCTGCTGCCGGTCACCGTCAGGTGTCCCATCTTGCGCCCGGCGCGGGCTTCGGCCTTGCCGTACAGGTGCAGGTGGCAGCCGGGCAGGCCCAGCACTTCGTCCCAGGGCGGAGGGCTGGCGGCGGCGCCCCGCGCGAACCAGAGCTCGCCGAGCAGGTTCAGCATGAGGGCGGGGCTGTGTTGGCGCGGCTGTACCAGTGGCAGGCCGGTCATGGCGCGCACCTGCAGCTCGAACTGTGAAACGTCGGCGCCGTCGATGCTCCAGTGCCCGCTGTTGTGCGGGCGCGGCGCGATTTCGTTCACCACCAGGCGCCCGTCAGCGAGCACGAAGAATTCGATGCACAGCACGCCAACGTAAGCCATGCCCTCGGCGATCGATCGGGCAGCATCCACGACCTGGCGCGTAAAGGTGGCAGGCATGGTTTCTTCGAGAACTTCGGTCACGGCGAGGATGCCGCCCCGGTGCAGGTTGCGCTGCACCGGCAGCTGCACCATCGCGCCGTCCTGTCCGCGCGCCAGCACGACGGAGCATTCAAAGGCCAGCGGCAGGCGCTTTTCCAGCACGCAGGGCGCGCGCCGCAGCTGTTCCCATGCGGCCGCCAGCTCCTGCGGCGTGCCCACGCGCACCTGACCCTTGCCGTCGTAGCCCAGGGTGGCGGTCTTGAGAATGCCGGGCAGCAGATGGCTGCTTACCGCGGCGAGTTGCTCTGGGGATTCGATCACCGCATGTGGCGCCACGGGGACGCCGCAGCGCTCGAAATGGGCTTTCTCCCGCGCCCGGTGCTGGGCGATGGCAACTGCATCGGCCGACGGCGCCACCGGCCGTTCATGCGCCAGGGTTTGCAGCGCCGCGGCGGGCACGTTCTCGAACTCGGTGGTTACCGCCGCGCAGAGGCGGGCCAGCTCCGCCAGGCCCTGCGGGTCTTGGTAGCCGGTGCGAATGTGGTGATGGCTGACGCGCCCCGCCGGACTGTCCGCATCCGGGTCGAGCACCGCCGTGAAGTAGCCCATCTTCTGCGCTGCGTGCACGAACATGCGCCCGAGCTGTCCGCCGCCCAGCACCCCCAGCGTTGCGCCGGGCAGGATCATGCCGTGGCTCATGGCGCCACCGGCGGCAATTGCATCGCTTGCGCCGCCGCGGTCTGCTCGGCCCGGAAGGCTTGCAGACGCTCACGCAAAGCAGGGCGTTCATTGGCCAGCAGCGCCACGGCAAACAGCGCGGCGTTGGCGGCGCCCGCGGCGCCGATGGCAAACGTGGCCACCGGCACACCCCTGGGCATCTGCACGATGGAATAGAGCGAATCCACGCCCTGCAGGTGGCGGCTGGCCACCGGCACGCCCAGCACCGGCACGGTGGTCTTGGCCGCCAGCATCCCCGGCAGGTGGGCCGCGCCGCCGGCGCCGGCGATGATGGCCTTCATGCCGCGGGCGGCGGCGCTTTCGGCATAGGCAAACATCGCGTCGGGCATGCGGTGGGCCGAGACCACCTGCGCCTCGTGCGGGATCTCGAATTGCTGCAGGATGGCGACGGCATGCTGCAGGGTCTCCCAGTCGCTGGAAGAGCCCATGACAACGCCGATGTCGATGGAATTCATGGTTGGGGCGCGGCAAGCGCGCCATGCGGTGCAAGGCCCTTGATTTTAGTGACTCGTGCCTGCAACTGACTGGTTTGCCAGACAATCGGGCGCACAGCGCCTTTGCAGGAATGGATTGCCATGGATGTCACCACGCAGAATTTTGAAGCCGAGGTCATCGCCGCCTCGATGACCACCCCTGTCCTCGTCGACTTCTGGGCGCCCTGGTGCGGCCCGTGCAAGACGCTGGGCCCCATATTGGAAAAGCTGGAGGCGGACTACGGCGGGCGCTTCAAGCTCGCCAAGGTCGATTCCGACCAGGAGCAGCAACTCGCCGCCATGTTCGGCGTGCGCAGCATCCCGACGGTGGTGCTGATGATGAACGGCCAGCCGGTGGATGGCTTCATGGGCGCGCTGCCCGAGAGCCAGGTGCGGGCTTTCCTGGACAAGCATCTCCCGCCGGCCGATGAAATGCCTGAAGAGCCTGCCGGGGCGCTTGAGGAAAATGCTGACGCTGGCACCACCCTGGAAGCGCTGCAGGCCGCGGTGGATGCGGCGCCGGCCAACGACGACGCTCGTTTTGAGCTGGTGAAATTCCTGCTGCAGCAGGGCCAGCTTGACGCCGCCAAGATGGCCTTCGCGCCGGTCGCCGCCAAGGTCGAGATCTCGCGCCATCTGGCGGCGTTGCAACTGTGGATCAATGCCATCGATTTTGTAGCTGAAACCGCAGATGCACAAAGCGCAATGGCTGGTTTTGACGCAAAAATTGCAGCCAACAAACGCGACTTTGCGGCCCGCTTTGGACGTGCGCGCGTTTTGATCGCCGGTCAACACTGGACCGATGCCATGGATGAACTGCTCGAGATCCTGATGCGTGACAAGGCCTGGAACGAGGACGCGGCGCGCAAGGCTTATGTCGCGGTGCTTGACCTGATCGAGCCGCCCAAGGTCAAGGTGGCCGATGGTCAGATTCCGCCCGAGGACCCGGTAGTGGCCAGCTACCGCAGGCGGCTGTCGAGCGTCGTGCTCAGCTGATGCGCCTTGCCGGTGCCGCGCTGGCGCTGGCGGCGTTGGGGCTCGCCGGTTGTGCCAGCGTGCCGCCGCCGGACGCATTGCTCAGCGGGGTCGCGCTCACGCGCCAGCGGGTCAGTCTGCCCGGGGACAGCGTTTTCGAAGCTGCGCTGCTGCAATGGCCGGGTGGCGGCGCGCCTCCCGTCGTGCTGGCGCGCCAGCGCATCGATGACGCAGGCAGTCCGCCCTATGCCTTGGCACTGCCCTATCGCCAGGCGGCGGTCACTCCGGGCCTGCGCCACGAGGTGCGCGCCAGCGTCTTGCAGGGCGACGGCTTGATCCTGCACAGCCCCGAGGACGTGGTGGTGCTGCTCGATCCGGCGCTGCGCCGTGTCGATGTGTTGCTGGCAGCGGTGGCGACGGCGCAAGCCCAGGCAGCGGTGGCGCTGCAGCAAACCTGGTGGCGTCTGGTGGACATCGCGGGTGGCGGCCCGCTGGTCGGCCTGCCTGCGGCGCAGGCGCAGCCTGCACATTTGCTGTTGCATGGCGCTGAGGCACGGGTGACAGGCTCTGGCGGCTGCAACCGCTTTGGTGGGCAGTACCGGCTGCAGGGACAGTCGCTGCGGTTTTTCGGGCTCAGCGCCACCTTGCGCCTGTGTCTGGATGGCGGGTCGAGCGAGGCAGGGTTTTTTGAGCGCCTGCCCCAGGTGGTCTCCTACTGGCAGAAGGACAGGCGCCTGGAGTTGCGTGGCAGTGACGGCAAGGCATTGCTGACATTTGAAGCGCAAGAGGACGGCGTGCCGCCGTTCGCACCCCGGCCCGACGCGTTCAGGCGGTGAGGCGCGCTAAGGCTTCGCGGTACTTGGCGGAGGTTTTGGCGATCACTTCCTGCGGCAGACGGGGTGCCGGCGCGGTCTTGTTCCAGGGTTTGCCGTCCACCAGCGCCTGCTCCAGCCAGTCGCGCACGAACTGCTTGTCAAAGCTCGGCGGGTTGGCGCCGGCGGGGCGTGAGCACCTCGTCCATCAGCACCAGCGCGCCGGAGGAGGTCAGGCCAAACTCGAACTTGGTGTCGGCAATGATCAGCCCCTTGGTCAGCGCATGCGCCGCGGCGGCCTCGTAGAGCGCGATCGCGGTGTCGCGGATTTTTGCCGCGAGGGGCTCACCCACCATCTGCACGGTGGCCGCGTAGCTGATGTTCTCGTCGTGCCCCGACGCCGCCTTGGCCGCGGGCGTGTAGATGGGGTGCGGCAGGCGCGCCGCGTTGGTCAGGCCCGCGGGCAGCGGCACGCCGCAGACCTCGCGGCTCGCCTGGTATTCCTTCCAGCCGCTGCCGGCCAGATAGCCGCGCACCACCGCCTCGATGGCGATGGGCTGCAGGCGCCGGACCAGCATGGAGCGGCCCAGCACCTGCGGCCGTTCCTCGGCCGTCACGGCGGATTCGGGCGCTTCACCCGTCAGGTGGTTGGGAATGATGCGGGCGAGGCGCTCGAACCAGAACAGCGCCATCTGCGTGAGCAGCTGGCCCTTGCCCGGGATGGGTTCGCCCATGATCACGTCGAACGCCGAGAGCCGGTCGCTGGCGATCATCAGGATGCGGTCGTCGCCTACCGCGTAGTTGTCGCGCACCTTGCCGCGCGCCAAGAGCGGCAGCGAGGTGATGCGGGAGGTGTGCAGGGCGTTGGAAGCGGTGTCTGTCATGGTGCGAATCGGTGCCACGCAGACCGCCGCACCCCGGACTAATCCCGCCATTGTGCCGTCTTTTCGACCGCTTGCGGGGCAAAGCCACTGGCGCCAGGCGGATGTCCTTTGCGCGGCGCAACTTCCCGGTGCATAGTGGCTCCAAGGGACAGGACAGGTTCGTCGGCCGCCCGGCACCGGGCGGCATTCTTCCACCGTGAACTACAGGAGAGTTTCATGAATTTGACGATCAGCGGCCATCATCTCGAAGTGACCCCCGCCTTGCGCGGCTACGTCACGTCCAAGCTGGAACGTCTCATCCGGCACTTTGACCAGGTGGTGGACATCAAGGTCCTGCTCACCGTCGAGAAGCAGAAGGAAAAGGAAAAGCGCCAGCGCGCCGAATGCAACGTCCGCGTCAAGGGCTCCGATCTGTTCGCCGAGGCCAGCCACTTCGATCTCTATGCCGCGATCGACGAACTCATGGACAAGCTCGATCGCCAGGTGGTGCGCCACAAGACGCGTACGCAGGACCACCAGGCCGATCTGCGCCGCGCCACGATGCAGGCGGCGGGCGCGATGGCCTGAGCCCAGCCTCGCACCCAGCGCAGCCGTCTTTCGGGGCGGTTTTTTATCGGTGTTTGTCCTTGGGCCGGACACCGATGTCATGAAATTGTCACCGGCGCACCCAATACTCCGTCGGCATGACGCCTGTGCAGACCCTCGACCCCGCTGCCGCGGGGTTCGCCGCTGGTGACGGACCCGAGGCGGCGGCCCTTGCGCCCGCCCGCCTGCTGCTGCTGAACCGCGACCACAGCATCCTGGCCTTCAACGAGCGCGTGCTGGACTGGGCGGTGCGCGAGGACGTGCCGCTGCTCGAGCGCCTGCGCTACCTGTGCATTGTCTCGTCCAACCTGGACGAGTTCTTCGAGGTGCGGGCCGCGGCCCATCTGGCCGCGGCCAGGGCGGCGCAGGCGGGCGAGACCGCCGATGACGGCTACGGCGCCGGCAGCTTCGAGGCCCTGTCGCTCAAGACGCACGCGCTGGTGGCGCGCCAGTACGCGCTGTACAACGATTCGCTGATGCCGGCGTTCGCGGCGCATGGCATCCGCATCGTCTCGCACGGCGAGCGCACGCTGGCGCAGCGGCGCTGGGTGCGCGAGTACTTCCGGCGCGAGGTGCGCCCGCTGCTGATCCCCGTGGGGCTGGACCCGGCGCACCCGTTCCCGCAGGTGGCCAACAAGTCGCTGAACTTCATCGTGCGCCTGCGCGGCGGCGACGCCTTCGGGCGCGAGAACGAGATCGCCATCGTCAAGGTGCCGCGCGCGCTGCCGCGGCTGATGCGCCTGCCGGCCGGCGTCGCGCCGACGGGGCTGCGTTTCGTCAGTCTGTCGAGCATCATCCGCACGCACCTGGCCGAGCTGTTTCCGGGGCGCCAGGTGTGCGAGTTCTCGCAGTTCCGCGTCACGCGCCACTCGGACCTGGCGGTGGACGAGGACGACGTGCGCAACCTGCGCACCGCGCTGCGCCAGGGGCTGCAGCACCGCCACTACGGGCAGGCGGTGCGGCTGGAAGTTTCGGCCGGCTGCTCGCCCGTCCTGGCGGATTTCCTGCAAACCCAGTTCGCGCTGCCGGCGGCGGCGCTGTACCGGGTGCATGGCCCCGTCAATCTGGTGCGCATGGGGCAGCTGGTGGACCTGGTGGACGATGCGGCGCTGCTGTTCACGCCCTGGCGCCCGGCCTGGCCGGCCCGGCTGCCGCAGGCCGGCGCCATCCTGGCGCGGCTGCGCCGGCGCGACGTGCTGATCCACCAGCCGTTCGAGAGTTTTGATGGCGTGCTGGCCTTCCTGCGCGAGGCCGTGGGCGACCCGCAGGTGCTGGCCATCAAGCAGACCATCTACCGCACCGGCGCCGATTCCGAGCTGATGGAGCTGCTGCGTGAGGCGGTGCACCGCGGCAAGGAGGTGACGGCGGTGGTGGAGCTGAAGGCGCGTTTCGACGAGGAGGCCAACATCAACTGGGCCGAGGCGCTGGAGTCCATCGGCGCGCAGGTGGTGTATGGCGTGGTGGGCCTCAAGACGCACGCCAAGATGCTGCTGGTGACGCGCCGCGAGGGCAGCGGCCTGCGCCGCTACGGACACCTGTCCACCGGCAACTACAACCCGCGCACCGCGCGCCTGTACACCGATCTGAGCTACCTGACGGCCGACGAGCACGTCACGGCCGACATGGACGCCGTGTTCGACCACTTGGCCAACCAGAACCGCCTGCCGAAGCTGCGCCGGCTGCTGCTGGCGCCGTTCGAGCTGCAGCGCAGCCTGATCGGCAAGATCGACGCGGCGGGCCTGGCGGCCGAGCGCGGCGAGGGCGGGCGCATCGTCGCCAAGATGAACGCGCTGACCGACGAGGACCTGATCCGCGCCCTGGTGCGCGCGGGCCAGCGCGGCGCGCGCATCGACCTGATCGTGCGCGGCGCCTGCATGCTGCCCGCGCGGGTGCCAGGCATCACCGACAACATCCGCGTGCGCTCGGTCATCGGGCGGTTTCTGGAGCACACCCGGGTGTTCTACTTCTGCGCCGGCGCGCAGGAGGAGCTGTACCTGGCCAGCGCCGACTGGATGAACCGCAACATGCTGCGGCGCGAGGAGATCGCCTGGCCGGTGACCGATCGCAAACTGCGCCAGCGCATCATCGACGAGTGCCTGGTGGCCTACCTGCACGACGACCGCGACGCCTGGACGCTGGAGCCGGACGGCCGCTACGCCAGGGCGCCGCGCGCGCTGGACGGCGCGGGCGCGCAGAACGCACTGATGGCACGCTATGCGCCGTCGCCTGCGTCCACGGCCCCCCATCCGGACACCTGAAAATGGACCTGATTCTCTGGCGCCACGCCGAGGCGGAGAGCGAGGGCGACGAGGGCGAGGACATCGCCCGGCCCCTGACGCACCGTGGCGAGAAACAGGCCGCGCGCATGGCCGTCTGGCTGGAGCGCCAGCTCCCGGACGGTCTGCGCGTGCTGGCCAGCCCGGCGCGCCGGGCCGAGCAGACCGCGCGTGCGCTGGGCCGCAAGGTCAAGCTGCGTGCCGAACTGCTGCCCGGCGGCAGCCCCGACGAGCTGCTGACGCTGGCCCAGTGGCCGGACGCCCGCAGCGCCGTGCTGGTCGTCGGCCACCAGCCGCTGCTGGGCCAGACGGCCGCGCGCCTGCTGGGCTTGCAGGCGCCGGATTGCGCGATCCGCAAGGGGGCCGTCTGGTGGCTGCGGCACCGGCGGCGGCAGGGGGTCGAGGAAACCATCCTGCTGGCGGTGCGTTCGCCGGATTTTTTCTGAAAACTATCGAAAAATGAGCTACTGGCACTTGTATATCAAGCGCTTTATCCACTTTTGACCATTATTTTTTCGCTGCCTTGGGGCGCCCGGTCTTGATCGCCGGAACGGCCTGCAGGGCCACCAGCAGCGCGGCGTCGTCCAGGCCGGCGAGCAGCTTCAGGCCGGCGCGCAGCAGCTCGCTCTTCTTGGCCGGGCGCGCCAGCGCCGCCGCGCGCTGCTTGAGCGCGTCGATGGCGGCGTATTCGTCCTTGGGCATGGTGAAGCCGTCGCGCACCAGCTTGGGCTTGCGCGGCTTGGCGTCGGGCTCGGCGGCGGCCGGAGCGGGCTTCTTGCCCGGTGCGGGTGCGGCCGCGGCCGTTTTGGTTTTGGTCTTGGCGGCCGGGGCGCGAGGGGTTTTGGCGGTGGCGGGCATGGTCTGGATCGGTTTGAAAACGGTATAAACAGTTTATACCGTTTGAAGACGCCGCGCCATCACGCCAGCTCGGCCACGTATTCCCAGGGCGTTTTCTGCCAGGCCTGCGCCTCCTCGCGCAGCAGGTGCGCCGACTGCGGGAAGGCCGCCGCCCAGCCGGGGCGCGAGCGCACGCTGCAGCGGCGGCCATCCAGGCGCAGGGTCAGGCCTTGCACGTCGGGCGCGCGGCGTGCGTGGCACAGCGCGATGGCGGTGCGCAGGCACATGAGCTGCAGCGCCAGCACCGGGTCATCCAGGCCGGCTTCGAGCTTGCGCAGCTTGCCGCGGTGGCCCAGCACCAGCAGGCCCAGGGCGTGCAGCTCGGGCAGGGCGAAGCCGACGGCGTCGGCGTGCTCAAGGATGTAGGCGCCATGGCGGTGGTAGTCTTGGTGCGAGATGCGGCAACCGATCTCGTGCAGCTCGGCCGCCCATTGGAGCTTGCGCGCGGCGCGCTCGCTGCCCGGCGGCGCTGCGCCGGCGAACAGCCGCAGCGCCAGCTGTGCCACGCGAGCGGCCTGCGCCTCGTCCACGGCGAAGCGCCGCATCAGTGCGCGCACGCTGGCCGCCCGCAGGTCGGTGCCGGGCTGCTCGCGATCCAGCAGGTCGTACAGCGCGCCCTGGCGCAGCGCGCCCTGCGCCACCGCCATCCGCTCGACACCCAGCAGCTCGAAGAGCGCGCGCACGATGCACAAGCCCCCGCCGATGACCGGGCGCCGGTCGTCCTTGAGCCCTTCCAGGCGCACGCGGTCGGCATGGCGGGCGCGCAGCAGCTGCTCGCGCAGCCAGTCCAGCCCGGCGCGAGTGATGTATCCCTGTTCCCGGCCGGCCGCGGCAAGCATGGAGCCGATGGCGCCCGCCGTGCCCGAAGAGCCGTAGGCCACATCCCACAGTTCACCGCGGTATGGCTGGGCCGCCTCGTCGAGCACCGCCTTGGCGGCGGTCTCGGCGATCTCGAAGGCTCTGGGCGTGAACATGCCATCGGCGAAATAGCGCGCCGACCAGGCCACGCTGCCGACGCGGCAGGAGACGACGGCGCTGGACTCGAACTGCCGGCCCAGGATCAGCTCGGTCGAGCGCCCGCCGACATCCACCACCAGCCGCCGCTCGTCGGACTGCGGCAGCAGCCGTGCCACGCCCTGGTAGATGAGGCGTGCCTCTTCGGGGCCGGAGACCACGTCGATCGGGAAGCCCAGAATCTGGTTGCCGCGGGTGATGAAGGCTTCACGGTTGCGCGCCTCGCGCAGGGTCTGCGTGGCGATGGCGCGCACATGCCCTCGCGGGAAACCCGAGAGGCGCTCGGCGAAGCGCGCCAGGCAGTCCCAGCCGCGCTGCATGGCGTCGGGCGTGAGGTTGCGCTCCTCATCGAGCCCGCCGCCCTGGCGGACGGTTTCCTTGCGGTATTCGACGCGGTGGATGTGCCCGTGTTCGAGGCGGCCGATTTCGAGGCGAAAGCTGTTGGAACCCAGGTCCACGGCCGCCAGCAGTGTTCCGTCTTGCATGGTGCGCTGCGTGCTTGTTGAGGTGGGGGCGGCGCAGCATAGCACCGCGCCGTGACGGCGGCAGCCGCCCGGCGGCGGGCGCCGTGCGCAGGCGGGTTACTAGGGTTTACGCTAGTTGTGCATAATTACGACCCATTCGCCATGAACCGACTCGCATCCATATTGCCCCCTGCGCAGGTGCTCGTGGGCGTTGACGCCACCAGCAAGAAGCGCGCCTTTGAAGAGGCCGGTTTGCTGTTCGAGAGCCAGCACGGGCTGTCTCGGGCATTGATCACCGACAGCCTGTTTGCGCGCGAACGCCTGGGCTCCACCGGCCTGGGGCACGGGGTGGCGATTCCGCATGGACGCATCAAGGGCCTCAAGTCGCCGATGGCGGCAGTGTTCCAGTTGGCGCAGCCCATCGGTTTCGATGCGCCGGATGAGCAGCCGGTACGCTTGCTGATTTTTCTGCTCGTGCCCGAAGCGGCAACCCAGAAGCACCTGGAAATCCTCTCGGAAATTGCCGAGCTTCTGGGCGATGGCCAGCTGCGCGACCGTATCAAGACGAGTGCCGATGCAGCCGAATTGCACGGCTTGATCGCCGGCTGGCAAAGCGCGCACACGGTGTGACCCGGGCGCAGCGGCGGGCAGCATGAAAGCCAACGTCGTTCGCGCCGATACCCTGTTCGAGGAATTTCGCTCGCTGCTGCGCTGGCAGTGGTTGGCCGGGCAGGAGGCGGGTGAGCGCTGCTTTGAAGATGGTGCGGTGCGTGCGGCACGCTCCAGCGCCGACCTGGTCGGGCACCTGAACTACATCCATCCGTATCGGGCGCAGATCATTGGCGAGCGCGAGATCGCCTATTTGTTGCGCGGCGATGCGCAAGACTGCAAGCGGCGCCTGGCGCGCATCGTCACACTCGAGCCGCCGGTGCTGGTTCTGGCCGACGCCCAGGAAGCGCCCAACGCCATGCTCCAAATGTGCGAACGTGCGCAGATCCCCTTGTTTGCCACGCCCGAATCGGCCGCGTTCGTCATCGACGTGCTGCGCGCCTACCTCTCCAAGCACTTTGCCGAACGCAGCTCGCTGCACGGCGTGTTCATGGATATCCTGGGCATGGGCGTGCTCATCACTGGTGAGTCAGGTCTGGGCAAGAGCGAACTCGGGCTGGAGCTGATTACGCGTGGCAATGGCCTGGTGGCCGATGATGTGGTGGATCTGGCCCGCATCAACCAAAGCACCATCGAAGGCAAGTGTCCCGAGCTGCTGCAGAACCTGCTGGAGGTGCGCGGCATCGGGCTGCTGGACATCCGCGCCATCTTTGGCGAGAACGCGGTGCGCCGGCGCATGCGGCTGCGCCTGATCGTGCACCTGGTGCGCAAGGAGACGCTGGAGCGCGACTATGAGCGCCTGCCGGGCGAACCCTTGAACCAGGATGTGCTGGGCGTGCCGATCCGCAAGGTGGTGGTCGAGGTGGTGGCCGGGCGCAACATCGCGGTGCTGGTGGAAGCCGCCGTGCGCAACACCATCCTGCAGCTGCGCGGCATCGATACCTACCAGGAATTCGTCCAGCGCCACCGCGAGCTCATGGCCAGCGGCCGCGAGCCAATGTAAAGCGCTGCCTCAGCGCTTGGCGGCGCAGGCCTGGCACAGGCCGTAGAGTGACATCGCGTGGTCGTGCACCTCCCAGCCGCGCTCTTGTGCTATCAATTTTTGGCGCTTTTCGATTTCGCTGTCGAAAAATTCTTCTACCTTGCCACAGCCGGTGCAGATGAAATGGTCGTGGTGCTGGCCCTCGTTGAGCTCGTAGACGGCCTTGCCGCTCTCGAAGTTGCTGCGAATCAGGATGCCTGCCTGCTCGAACTGCGTCAGCACGCGGTAGACGGTGGCCAGCCCGATGTCCGAGCGCTCCTCGAGCAGTACGCGAAACACGTCTTCGGCCGTCATGTGCCGTTGCGAGCCCTGTTGAAAGACTTCCAGAATTTTCAGGCGCGGCAGCGTCGCTTTCAGGCCGGTGCTCTTGAGCTCTTCAATATTTGTCATCGTGGTGGCGCCCCGTGGTGGCAGACTTGCGGGCGCAGGCCTGCCGCTACAATGAAAACAATCATAGACCGGATGCACAAAACCATGTCAGCCCTTCCCCGTTGGGGCGCTCTTGCGCTCGCCGTTGTCATGCCCGCAGCGGGGTTGCTGGCGGGCTGCGCTGGTTCGGGCGAGCGGTTGGCGAACATGGTCACGCCTTACCGGCCGGAGGTGGTGCAGGGCAACGTGGTGACGCGCGAACAGGTGGATGCGCTCAGGCCGGGCATGAGCCGCCAGCAGGTGCGCGAGATCCTGGGCACTCCCCTGATGACCAGCCTGTTTCACGCCAACCGCTGGGAATATGTTTTCACCCTGCGCCGCCAGGGCGTGCAGGATCAGGCGCGCCACCTGACGGTGTTTTTCGACAAGGACCGGTTCGAGCGCACCGAGGGCGACGAGATGCCGACCGAGCAGGAGTTCATCGCGTCGCTGTCCACCAGCATGAAGGACGTGAAGGTGCCTGAACTGGAGGCTACCGAGGCGCAGCTGGAGCGTTTTCCCAAGGCTCAGACCGAGACGGACAAGGCATCGCCCCAGCCTGCGGCGCCGCCTGCCGGCACGCGCTACCCGCCGCTCGAATCCCCGGGCCGCTGATGTTCTCCGGTGGCGCCAAGCGGCTGCCGGTTTTTTCTGAATGAGGATGGCATGACTTCCACTACTGCACGGCGCATCGCGATTGCCGGTGCCAGCGGCCGCATGGGCCGCATGCTGATCGAAGCCGTGGGCGAGAGCGCGGATTGCGTGCTGGCTGGCGCGCTGGACGTGGTGGCCAGCCCGGCCATGGGGCATGACGCGACGGCCTTTCTCGGTCGCACCAGCGGTGTGCTTGTCACCGCGGACCTGCGCGCGGGTCTGGCAGGTTGCGACGTGCTGATCGACTTCACCCGGCCTGAAGGCACGCTGGCGCATGCCAAGGTCTGCACCGAGTTGGGCGTGCAGATGGTGATAGGCACTACAGGTTTTGATGATGCAGGCAAGGCCCAGCTTGCGCTGGCGGCTGAAAAGACGGCCATCATGCTGGCCCCCAACATGAGCGTGGGCGTGAACGTCACGATGAAGCTGCTGGAGCTTGCCGCCAAGGCGCTTTCCGACGGCTACGACATCGAGATCATCGAGGCGCACCACAAGCACAAGGTGGACGCGCCCTCGGGCACCGCGCTCAAGATGGGCGAGGTGATTGCCGAAGCCCAGGGCACGCGGCTGGCCGACCGCGCGGTGTACGAACGTTACGGCCATACCGGCGAGCGCGAGGAGGGCACGATAGGCTTTGCCACCGTGCGCGGCGGCGATATCGTGGGCGACCACACCGTGCTCTTTGCCGGTACCGGCGAGCGCGTGGAAATCACGCACAAATCCAACAGCCGCGCCGGTTACGCCCAGGGCAGCCTGCGCGCGGTGCGTTGGCTCGCGGCCCAGCCGCGCGGGCTGTTCGACATGTTCGACGTGCTCGGCCTGCGCTGAGGCGTTTGGCAAACTGGCCCATGAATGCCCTGCAATGGCTGCGTGAGGCGGACGCCGTCATCCAGGCCTGCGCCGCCGTGCTGCTGGCGATGTCGGTGGCCAGCTGGGTCGTCATCCTCGTGAAGCTGCGGCTCATGGCGCATGCACGCACCGACATGGTGCGCGCCGTGAACGCGCTCTGGGCTGCGCCGCAGTTGCAGGCCGCCACCGAGCACGTGCGCCCGCTTGATCGCCACGCCCTCGTCTGGCCGCTGGTGCAGGCAGCCGCCGCCCTGCAGGCGTCGAGCCTCTCGGACGCACTGGCGCAGCAAGCCAGCCTGGCGCAGCGCGCCACCCGTGCGCTGCGCACTGCCTTGCACGGCGCGCTGGCACGCTTGCGCTGGGGGCAGGTGCTGCTCGCCACCGTCGGCGCCACCGCCCCCTTCGTCGGTCTGCTGGGCACCGTCTGGGGCATCCAGCATGCGCTCACCGCGTTGGCGGGCAACGGCCAGATCAGCATCGAGCGCCTGGCGGGCCCGGTGGGCGAAGCGCTCATCATGACGGCTGCGGGCCTGGCGGCAGCGATACCGGCGGTGTTGGCCTACAACGGCTTTGGCCGCTCGGTTGGCGAGGTCGAGGCCGAACTCGAAGGCCTGGCGCATGACTTGCACACGCTGCTGACCGATCCCCCTTTGGCGCGCTGACATGGCCTTTGGTCGCTTCACCGAACCGGCCTCCTCGCGCCCCATGAGCGAGATCAACGTCACGCCACTGGTGGACGTGATGCTGGTGCTGGTGGTGATCTTCA
This sequence comes from Comamonas sp. SCN 65-56, assembly GCF_001724135.1. Lineage (GTDB taxonomy): Bacteria > Pseudomonadota > Gammaproteobacteria > Burkholderiales > Burkholderiaceae_C > Comamonas_C. The sequence continues at coordinate 21,248 of NZ_MEDS01000026.1, forward strand.
TCCTCGCCGCGCCGCTGCTGGCCAGCAGCATCCGGCTCGATCTGCCGCAGACGCGGCAAAGCCATCCGGGGGCGACGGCCGCCGGTGCGCTGGTGCTCTCGCTGGACGCGGCGGGCACGGTCTTCTTCGATGAAAAACCGGTGTCTGACACCCAACTGCAAGAGCGCCTGCGCTCCCTGGCCGCCACCGCGCCCGACAGCGAAGTGCAGTTGCGGGCCGACACCCGGGTGCCCTACGGGCGCGTAGTCCATCTGATCGAGGCGTTGCAACTCGCTGGCTTGCAGCGCATCGGGTTTGCCACGCAGCCGGCGGCCCGGCCATAGAGCGACGGCTGACGAGTTTGGTCGGCACGGCAAGCTTGCCGTGATTCAGGGGCTTGGCGTCGGGTTGCACAATGCAACGAATCCAGTTCCCCTGCTCCCAAGGCCATGAAGACTTGCAGCTATCAGATTCGCTTCCTGACCCCCGCCTTTCTGGGAAACGCCAGCCAGCAGGCGCAGTGGCGCACGCCACCGATCAAGGCGCTGCTGCGCCAGTGGTGGCGCGTGGCGGTGGCCCAGCAAGTTCGCTACAACCCCGATGCCTTGCGTGAGCGCGAGGCCGAGCTGTTTGGCGTGGCCGCCGATGGCGGGGATTCGCACCAGAGCTTGATCCGGTTGCGCCTGAGTCACTGGAATGAAGGCAACCTGAAGGAATGGCCTCGGCATGGGGCGGTATCGCACCCTGAAGTTCGCAACCCTGTAGGCAGCGATCTGTACCTGGGGTTTGGGCCTTTGACCTACAACACAGCCACCCGCAGCACCGGCCTCAAATCCAAAGCCGCCATCCAGGCAAACGACAGCGCCATCTTGAGCTTGGCCGTACCCGACCAGCATGCCGATGCGATCCGCACGGCGCTGACGCTGATGAATTTCTACGGCACACTGGGCGGGCGCAGCCGCAATGGCTGGGGCTCGTTCTCGCTGCTGCCAGAAAACGGCTCGCCCGCGCTGGACGAGGCACTCGACAGCCGCTTCATGCGCCCTTGGCAAGAAGCACTGCAGCTCGACTGGCCGCACGCCCTGGGTCGTGACAACCAACGCCGGCTGATTTGGCAATCCGCTGCGTTTGACGACTGGACAAAGCTCATGCGGGAGCTGGCGCAAATCAAGATCGGGCTGCGCACGCAAAAAACCTTTGAGTTTCCGCAAATGCGCCCGGATGGGCAGGTTCACAACCGTCATTGGCTCAGCTATCCAGTTACCACCCACAAGGTCTGGGATTGGGACAAGAGCAACTTGCGTCTTCCCAACAGCCTGCGCTTCAAGGTGCGCCCCGCGCCGGGCAACCCCAAGCAGCTCGTCGGCGTGATCTTTCACCTCCCCTGCCTGCCACCACCGGCTTTTCAGCCGCACCTGTCCAGCATTGAACGCGTCTGGCAAACCGTCCACGCCTTCCTGGATCAGCCAGAACAAAAACTCACCCGCATTCCCGCCTGAGACCTGCCCATGAACCACGAAACCCTCTGGCAAACCAAACTCGCCGCTCGCCTGCACGACCCGGCCGAAAAAGCCCTGGTGCTGCTGCGCGACCCCGTCGGCCACGAAAACGGCACCAGCCGCGCCCTGACGCGCCTGCTTGGCTACGCCACGCACGGTCAGCCACGCTACGCCGTGGTCTGGCAAGAAGGGCAGGGCACGGGCTACGTCATCAAGCCCGACGCCAGCCAGCCCCAGGGCATCCGCGTGCAGAGCGTGCCGGTGCAAAAGCTGCAAGCCTTCGAGGCCGCCGGGCAGGCCAGCGCGGCGCAGCTGGAAGCGCTGTTTCGCGTCTGACCTGCGAGAGGCCTGTTCCGCGTTGTCTTACGCGGCAGCCACCCAGTTCTCCACCGCCAAGCCGGGCACCCTGCGAAATTCGCGCTCGTTGTTGGTCACCAGCACCAAACCCTCGGCGCGCGCGTGGGCGGCAATCCACAGGTCGTTGTTGCCGATGGGTTGCCCGGTGCGCTCCAAGGCGGCGCGGATCTGGCCGTAATGCGCACCGGCGGCGGGCGCCAGGGGCATGACCTGGATGGCGCCTTGCAACTGCTGCAGCACCGCCAACGCCTTGTCCTTGGCCTGGCTTTTTTCTGCGCCGTGCTGCAACTCGCCCAGGGTGACCACCGACATGGCCAGCGCGTCAGCGCTCAACTGCTCAAACCGCGCGCGCACGGCGGGTGGGTTGTGCTTGGCGATGTAGATGCAGATATTGGTATCGAGCAGGTAGCGGATGGCCATTCAGAAAGCCTCGCGCTCTTGGGGCAGGGCGTCATCCCGGCCGTCTTGCATAAAGTCCGCCGGCAGGCTGGCCAGCGCATCAAAAATGGCCGCAGCGCTGGCAGGGCGCTCGCGCAGCACAATGTCATTGCCCTGGCGGAAGATCTCCACCTGCTCGGCGTTGAAGCGAAATTCCTTGGGCAGGCGCACGGCCTGGCTGTTGCCGGACTGGAAAACACGAGCGTAGGTCATGGAAGTCCCTCATGGATATACGAAAAGTATATACATCACATAGTGCGTGTCAAACGTGGACATCGGGATGGTCTGAGGTGCTGATTTCAATTACACCTTTCAGCGAGCCGCTTCCATGCCACAAAAGATGGCTGAGCAACATGCTTGCCGAGCTCGGGCTCTCCGAAGCTCGTCGATTCACTGCATATCAATCCTGCCCAACAAACTCCCAAGGGTTGAACAGCGCCACCCCCATGTGCGCAAAATCCCGCACATTGCGCGTCACCAACGTCAGGCCATGCCGCAAGGCCGTGGCAGCGATCAGCGCGTCATGCGGCGGTGCCGGGTCGGGCACATGCAGCGGCGCGCAGCGCTGCACCACCGCGTCATCCACCGGCAAGCTGCGCTCGGCAAACAGGGCGCGCACGCCATCCAGCCACGCGCGCAAAGCCTGTGCTTGCGCGGCATCGCGCCGTTGCAACCGCAAGATGCCGATGTCAATTTCCAGCCAGGTCAGCACGCTTGTGTACTGTGCCGCCAGTGGCACGCTGGCCGCCCAGGCCAGCACACGCGCATCCGCCTGCGGCTTGTCGGTGCGCAACTCGGAGATCACGTTGGTGTCGAGCAAATACATCAGCGCGGCTCGTGTTCGCCAAATTCGGGAATCCGCAGGTTGATATCAGCGGCGCCCGGGCGTTCGGGCAAAGGCAACTCGACCCCCGAGGGCGCACCCACCCCCCGCATGGCCAGCAGCAGACTCTCGCCGCCCACCTGCCCGGTCAGGCGGTAATAGTCCTCGATCTTGAGCACCGCCAGCGCTGGCTTGCCGCGTTCAGTGATGATCACCGGCCCCTGCTGGGCCGCGCGTTTGACCGCCGCCGCATCCCGCGCAAAGGTGCGGCTGTTCATGGTGGCAATGCTCATCTGCGCCTCCTGGAGTTGATTGTCTGCATGTTACGACACATAGCCGTGAACCAGCCAATCACCGTGAAATTTGCCCTCGTAGGGCACCGCGCACGGCAAGCTTGCGATAGCTCGGGAAAAGGCCCTGTCGGCCAACAATCCACCCATCGAAAACAACCCGCAACAAGGACACACACCATGACCATCCCCCAAGCCGCCGCCGCCGGCATCGCCGCCGACAAACTCTCGCGCAAGATCACCCGAAGCAACAAGGTGAGCGTCACCCGCAGCACCATCTCCACCGTGGGCGGCGGGGCGCTTGCCGGAGCAACGACGAGCGCGGTGGCCACGACGGCCAGCCTCGTCGGCCTGTCCACCGTCGCCACCGCTGCCGCCCCGGTGGTCATCCCAGCCGTCATCGTGGCCAGCGGCATCGGCCTCCTGTGCAGCCTGTTCGAATGACCACCTGGTTCGTCAGCCGTCACCCCGGTGCCCTGCACTGGATGCGCCAGCACGGCCCGGTCTTTGACCGGCACGTGCCACACTTGGACCCTGCGCAGGTACAGCCCGGCGACACTGTCATCGGCACGCTGCCCGTGAATCTGGCGGCGCAGGTCTGCGCGCGCGGTGCAGCCTACTGGCATCTGGCGCTGGAAATTCCCGCACAGGCGCGCGGGCGCGAACTCAGCGCTGATGAACTTCAAGCGCTGGGTGCTACGCTGCAACGCTACATCGTCTTGATACAAGAGGAGGCCAGCACATGACGACCTTGATAAGTTTCCTTGGCAAGAGTAGAGCCGATGCCAGCGCTGGCTACCGAGTTGCCAACTATCGTTTTGCGCCAAACTTCGCACGCAAAGTACCGTTCTTCGGAATGGCGCTGCTTGAATATGCCAAGCCTGAACGCCTGATTTTGGTTGGAACCGCCGGCAGCATGTGGGACGTGTTCTTCGACCATCAGCACACCGACGATGAAGCCACCCTGGTCGTGAGCGACGCCGTGGATCGTGCAACCGTCACGCCAGAGTTGTTGCGCACCCATGAGGAAATCCTGACACAACGCCTTGGCATGCCGGTTCAATGCCTGCTGATTCCTTACGCCCGAGATTCAGCCGAACAGGCCGCCGTGCTTTCGGAATTGGCTGTGGTGCTGCAACCCAGTGAGGAAATCATTCTCGACGTGACCCACGGTTTTCGCCATCTCCCCATGCTAGCGCTGGTGGCGGCACGTTACTTGACGCATGTGCGTGGTGTGCGCGTGCAGGAGTTGTACTACGGCGCGCTGGAAATGACCAACGCCGAGACGGGCGAGACCCCCGTGTTGCGATTGGGCGCAATGCTGCAAATGCTCGATTGGGTCGAAGCCCTGGCGAGCTACGGCCAAAGCGGTAACTATGGTGTGTTCGCTGACCTCTTCAAGACCGATGGCATGCCAGCCAGCCACGCAGATCAATTGGCCAAAGGCGCCTATTTCGAGCGTGGCAGCAACCCGGTACAGGCACGACAGGCACTAGGTGTAGCGCACAAGAGCCTGCAAAGTCACCACGGAGCGATGAGTGAGCTATTCAGACAAACCTTGACTGACCAGATCGACTGGTTTCGGACAGGTAATCGCGCGGACTGGGAATTCCGTCTGGCCGATCGCTACCTCACACGCAAGGACTACTTGAGGGCCGTGATTTACCTGGGCGATCTCAATTTTGAAGTGCAACACTCTCACATGAGGTAAGTTGCACAGATGGAAACACGATACAAACAACTGCAGGCTGAAGAGCGCATGTGGCTGCGCGCCGTCGCGCCAAGACTCTGAGACCCGCCAGAAAAGCGCGGCATGGGCTTTTTTGTGCCACCGTGGCCCGCGGTGCGGATGACCGGGGTTATCTGGCGCCCATCCCGTCGAGCGAGCGGGCGCCGTGCACGAGGTTTCACGCCCCGCGTCGGCACTGAGCGGCGGCGGTGTCGGCGGCCGTCAGCCCGAGTTCCTTGCGCCGCGCGGCGATCGGGTCGGCGGCAGGCCGTTGGCCCCGGCTCTTGCCCTTGTCGTGCGCCGTGATCGACACGGAGGCCATGTATGCGGGCATGTCCTGCGGCGCTTTTCCTGCATCCATCCAGGTGAAACCGTGTTACGGATGCAGGGCGCCGATCTTGATGCGCCCGCCCACGATCTGGACGCTGATGGCACGGCTGCCCGCAGGCAGGGCCGCCTTGTCGGTCAGTGCCAACAGGTGTTCGGCGGGGTGGGAGCGGTGCGCTTGCGCAGGGCGAGCAGTTCGCGCTGCGCCAGGCGCAGCGTCTTGTCCAGGTGCGGGTGGTTCAAGACGGCGTGCACTCTGGCGGCGATGGCCCGTTCTGCCGGGTTGGCCGATTGCGATTCGATGAGTTCAAGCTTTGAGTGCGCCGTGGCACGCTTGCCGTGTGCTGGCCGTGCTTGCCCTGCTGGCCGGGTGCGGCCGGGCGAACGCCTAGAATCGATTGCCGCCGCGCCTTTTCCTGCGCGGCCGTTTGTTTTTCCCCCGCAGCCATGCAAGACAAATACGACCCCGCCGCCGTGGAGCGCGCCGCGCGCGAACACTGGAACGCCATCGATGCCTACCGCGTGAGCGAAGACGAGAACCGGAAGAAGTTCTACGCCTGCTCGATGCTGCCCTACCCCAGCGGCAAGCTGCACATGGGCCATGTGCGCAACTACACCATCAACGACATGCTCACGCGCAGCCTGCGCATGCAGGGGTTCAACGTGCTGATGCCGATGGGCTGGGACGCGTTCGGCCTGCCGGCCGAGAACGCGGCGCTGAAAAACAAGGTGCCGCCCGCCAAGTGGACCTGGGACAACATCGCCTACATGAAGGGCCAGATGCAGGCCATGGGCCTGGCGATCGACTGGAGCCGCGAGGTTGCGACCTGCTCGCCCGAGTATTACAAGTGGAACCAATGGCTGTTCCTGAAGATGCTGGAAAAAGGCATCGCCTACCGCAAGACGCAGGTGGTCAACTGGGACCCGGTCGATCAGACGGTGCTCGCCAATGAGCAGGTGATCGACGGCAGGGGCTGGCGCACCGGGGCGCTGGTGGAAAAGCGCGAGATTCCGGGCTACTACCTGAAGATCACCGACTACGCGCAAGAGCTGCTGGATCATGTGCAGTTGGGTGGCGAGAAGGCCACGCTCACCGGCTGGCCCGACAAGGTGCGGCTGATGCAGGAGAACTGGATCGGCAAGAGTAGCGGCGTGCGTTTTGCCTTCACGCATGACATCAAGGGAGCGGACGGCGCCTTGATCCAGGGCGGCAAGATGCATGTCTTCACCACCCGCGCCGACACAATCATGGGCGTGACCTTTTGCGCCGTCGCGCCCGAGCACCCGCTGGCGGCGCATGCGGCGGCGAGCAACCCGAAGCTGGCGGCCTTCATCGCGCACTGCAAGGAAGGCGGCACCACCGAAGCCGAGCTGGCGCTGAAAGAAAAAGAGGGCCTGCCCACGGGTTTGTTCGTGACGCACCCGCTCACCGGCAAGCCGGTCGAAGTCTGGGTCGGCAACTACGTCTTGATGAGCTACGGCGACGGCGCGGTGATGGGCGTGCCGGCACACGATGCGCGCGACTTTGCGTTTGCAAAAAAATACGGCCTGCCTATCCAGCAGGTGGTCGCCGTGGAGGGCGAAAATTTCTCGCTTGACGGCTGGCAGGAGTGGTACGGCGACAAGCAAAAAGCCGTGTGCGTGCATTCGGATGGACTCGATGGCCTGCCGTATGCGCAGGCGGTCGACAAGGTAGCCGAACTGCTCGCGGCCAAGGGCCTGGGCGAAAAGAAAACCACCTGGCGCCTGCGCGACTGGGGCGTCAGTCGCCAGCGCTACTGGGGCACGCCGATTCCCATCATTCATTGCCCCTCGTGCGGCGTGGTGCCGGTGCCCGAGAAGGATTTGCCGGTGGTGCTGCCGGAAGGCCTGGTGCCCGATGGCAGCGGCAATCCTTTGACCAAATGCGAGGCTTTCTTCAAGGTCGCCTGCCCGTGCTGCGGCAAAGAGGCGCGGCGCGAGACCGACACGATGGACACCTTCGTTGACAGCTCGTGGTACTTCATGCGCTATTGCGATCCGAAGAACGATCAGGCGATGGTGGCGGACGGTACGGCGTACTGGATGCGGGATCAGCACCATGCCACTGGCGGCAGCGGCATGGACCAGTACATCGGCGGCATCGAGCACGCCATCCTGCACCTGCTGTACGCGCGCTTCTGGACCAAGGTGATGCGTGACCTGGGTCTGGTGAAGGTCGATGAGCCCTTCACCCGCCTGCTCACGCAGGGCATGGTCTTGAACCACATCTACAGCCGCCGCACCGCCAAGGGTGGCAAGGACTATTTCTGGCCCAAGGATGTCGAGCACGTGTTGGATGGGGCGGGCAAGATCGTCGGCGCGCGGCTGATTCATCCGGCCGAAAGCGGCGATGGCTTGTTGCCGGTGGGCACGGCGATCGATTACGAGGGCGTGGGCACGATGTCCAAGTCCAAGAACAATGGCGTTGATCCGCAGGAGCTGATCGAAAAGTACGGTGCCGACACCGCGCGGCTGTACACCATGTTCACCTCGCCGCCAGAACTCACGCTGGAATGGAACGACTCGGCGGTGGAGGGCAGCAGCCGCTTCCTGCGCCGCGTCTGGGGCTTTGGCAGCAAGCTGTCCACTATGGATATGGAAGCTGTCGGCCCAAGCGTGGCGCGCGCTGCAAGCCTGAAAGACCTTGAATTCGGCAAGCATGCGAAGGCGCTGCGGCTGGAGATCCACGGCGTGCTCAAACAGGTGGATTACGACTACCAGCGCATGCAGTACAACACCGTGGTCTCGGGCGCGATGAAGATGCTCAACGCGCTGGAGGGCTACAAGGCGCTGGAAGACGCAGGCGCGCAGGTGGCGCTGATCGAGGGTTTTTCCATTCTGCTGCGCGTGCTCTACCCGGCCACGCCGCACCTCACGCACGTGCTCTGGCAGGAACTGGGCTATGCGGGCACATTGGGCGAACTGCTCGATGCACCCTGGCCCAAGGTCGATCCCGACGCGCTCAAGCAAGACGAGATCGAGCTGATGTTGCAAGTGAACGGCAAGCTGCGCGGTGCGATTCGCGTGAGCGCGGATGCCGACAAGGCGACGATCGAGCAGGTGGCGCTGGCCAACCCCGAGGCGCAGAAATACCTGCAAGGCGCGGCGCCGAAGAAGGTCATCGTCGTGCCTGGGCGCCTCGTCAACATCGTGGTGTGAGCCGCATGCGCAGGCGTTCCTTGCTCACGTTGTGCGCCAGTGCGCCGCTGGCCGCGTGCGGCTTTCACCTGCGCGGTGCGCCGAACTTCGCCTTCAACTCGCTGTATGTGGCGCCGTCCGGCACCTCGCTCAACAAGGAGATGATCCGCACGCTGCAAGGCGCCGGCGGTCATCTGCTGCTCATCACTGACGCCGCGCAGAGCCCGCAGGCCGAGGCGCAACTGGAGCTCTTTGGCGAGCAGCGAACGCGTACCGTGGTGGGCCTGACCAGCGCCGGCCAGGTGCGCGAACTGCAGCTGGGCCTTTCGGTGCACTTTCGTCTCAAGGGGCAGCACGGACGCGAGTGGCTGGGCGATACGCGCCTGGCCCGCACCGAGGACGTGAGCTACAACGAATCCGTCTCACTTGCCAAGGAGTCGGAAGAAGCGCTGCTCTACCGCAACATGGCGACCGATCTGGTGCAGCAAATCGTGCGCCGCCTGGCGGCGGTGAAGGCGCCGCAGTGACGCTGGCCTGAGGAGCGCCCGTGCAGCTTGCCTTGAACCAGCTTGAAGCGCACCTGGGCAAAGGTCTCAAGCCACTGTACCTGCTGCATGGCGACGAACCGCTGCTGCAGCAGGAGGCGCAGGACGCCATCCGCGCCAGCGCGCGCGAACGCGGCTACAGCGAACGCAGCAGCTACACCGTGCAGGGCGCGCATTTCGACTGGAGCGCGGTGCTTGCCGCCGCTGGCAGCCTGAGCCTGTTTGCCGACCGCCAGATCATCGAGATCCGCATCCCGAGCGGCAAACCCGGCAAGGATGGATCTGTCGCCCTGCAGCAGATTGCGGCCAGCGCGCAGGGCAACGACAGCGTGCTCACGCTGGTGAGCCTGCCGCGGGTGGACAAGGCCACGCGCTCAAGCGCCTGGTTCACCGCGCTGGAGGGCGCGGGCGTCGGCATCGCCATCGAGCCCATCGCCCGCGAGCAATTGCCGGGCTGGATTGCCACGCGCCTGGCTGCGCAAGGCCAGCGCGTGGCCGTAGGCAGCGAGGGCCAGCACACGCTGCAGTTCTTTGCCGATCGTGTGGAGGGCAATCTGCTCGCGGCGCACCAGGAAATTCAGAAACTCGCGCTGCTGTACCCGGCAGGCGAACTCAGCGCCGAGCAGGTCGAATCCAGCGTGCTCAACGTTGCGCGCTATGACGTGTTTCAGCTTTCCGAGGCGGTGCTCGCCGGGCAGGCGGCGCGCGTGCAGCGCATGCTCGACGGCCTGCGCGCCGAGGGCGAGGCCGAGGTGCTGGTGCACTGGGCGCTGGCCGAAGACATCCGCCAGCTCGCGCGCGTGCGCGCGGCGATGGATGCGGGCCGCCCGCTGCCGCTGGCGCTGCGCGAGGCACGCGTCTGGGGCAAAAAGGAGCGCCTGTACGAGCACCTGCTGCCGCGGCTGAACGCGCGTCGCCTGGCGCAGCTGTTGATGGCCGCGCACCGCGTTGACGGCATCGTCAAGGGCTTGAAGGCGCCGGGCTGGCCCACCGAGCCGTGGCAGGCGCTGGCGCGGCTGGCGCAGCAGCTGTGCCAGCTGGCGCGGCACTGAATTTTTCCCTACCGATTCTCGGAAATTGGCGGAAACCGGCCTGTAGTCGGTTAAACCTAGAAACGGCAGTTGACCGCTTGTCATTGTTGGGCAACCCGCATGAATGCTGAGTTTTTTGGCTTCGATCGCGTTCACCGCTTGGGTGAAAGCGCTACGCCAGCACCACTGTTGCCGCGCCATGCGGCGTTGCTTCTCCTTGCAGGCAGTAGCCTGCGTCGTCGTCGCGTCTTGCCTGGCACGCCACCAGCGGCACTGGTGGGCGCATCCAACTGCCGTTTCTAGGTTAAAAAGAGGCACTTCATTTTTGTGAGCAAACAACATGAGCCTCATCAACCGCCTCAACCTGCGACAGCAATCATTGATCCTGATCGGCATGCTGCTGCTGGTAGTCGTGATCCTCGCGGTGACGCAGTGGGGCGTGAATCGCGCCAACGGCGCGATTTCCGAAGCGCGGGCCAATCGCTACGACTCCTACCTGCTGGCCGACGAGCTGCGCCAGACCTCGGACGACTTGACACGCCTGGCGCGCACCTACGTGGTGACAGGCGATCCGAAATGGGAGAAGCAATACAACGAGGTGGTCGGCATCCGCGCCGGCACCCTGCCGCGCCCGGCCGGGTATGAGGGCATTTACTGGGATTTCCGCGCGGCGGACATGCAGCTGCCGGGCCAGCCGGGTGAGCGCATCTCCCTCATCGACATGATGAAGCGCGCGGGCTTTACCGAGGCGGAGCTGGCCAAGCTGGCCGAGTCCTCGAACCGCTCGGCCACGCTGGTGCAGACGGAAACCGTGGCCATGAATCTGGTGAAGGGCCTGGTGGCCGATGGCAAGGGCGGCTTCACCCAGGGCGAGGCCGACCCGGCCAAGGCGCGCGAGATGCTGCACAACGCCGACTACCACCGCACCAAGGCCAGCATCATGGAGCCGGTGGGCGAGTTCTACAAGCTGCTGCAGGCGCGTACCTCGGGGGCGATCGACGCGGCGGAGGCAACGGCGCAGACCTGGCGCTGGTGGCAGATGGGCACTACCGCCGTCGCGCTGCTGTTGCTGTTCGCGCTGCTCTACAGCACCTTCAGCCATTTGATCGCCTCGATTCAGCAGGCAGTGCGCGTTGCCGAGGCCACCGCGCGGGGCGATTTGACGCAGCCCATCCACGCCCAGGGCACGAACGAGGTGGCGCGCCTGCTGCAGTCGCTCGCCACGATGGAAGACGGGTTGGTGCGCGTGGTGGCCACGGTGCGCCAGGGCAGTGATTCGGTGGCAACCGCGAGTACCGAGATCGCCCAGGGCAACCACGACCTGAGCGCACGCACCGAATCGCAGGCGAGCGCGCTGGAGCAAACCGCGGCTTCGATGGAGGAGTTCACTTCCACGGTGGAGCAGAACGCGGCCAACGCACGTCAAGGCAATCAGTTGGCGGTGAGCGCCTCCAGGGTGGCCGAGCAGGGCGGGCAGGTGGTCTCGCAGGTGGTCAGCACCATGCAGCAGATCAGCGAGAGCTCGCACAAGATCGCTGACATCATTTCGGTGATCGACGGCATCGCGTTTCAAACCAACATCCTGGCGCTCAATGCCGCCGTGGAGGCCGCTCGCGCGGGCGAGGCGGGCCGCGGCTTTGCGGTGGTCGCGGGCGAGGTGCGCTCACTGGCCGGGCGTGCGGCCGAGGCGGCCAAGGAGATCAAGCAGCTCATCACCGAGAGTGTCGAACGCGTGGAGGCGGGCACGGTGCAGGCGGGTCAGGCGGGCACGACGATGAGCGAGGTGGTGACCAGCATCCGCCGCGTGACCGACATCATGGGCGAGATCAGCGTCGCGAGTTCCGAGCAGAGCCAGGGCATAGGCCAGATCGGCGAAGCCATCAGCCAGATGGATCAGGTGACGCAGCAAAACGCCGCGCTGGTGGAGGAAATGGCGGCGGCCGCGACCAGCCTCAAGGGCCAGGCGCAGGAGCTGGTGGATGCGGTGGCGGTGTTCAAACTGCCCGCAGGCAGTGCGGCAAGCCATTCCAAATTGATAGCTATTGGCGCTTGATTTGCAATTGCTGAAGGTGGGTATGCATCTGAGTCATCATCGCTCTCCATGAGCGCTGCCATCGCGCAACTTGCCCAATTCATGGCGCGCCACCCGCGCCTGTTGGTACTGACCGGCGCCGGCTGCAGCACCGAAAGCGGCATCCCCGACTACCGCGACGAGGACGGCCAGTGGAAGCGCCCCGCGCCCATGACGTATCAGGCCTTCGCGCGCGAGCACGCGGCGCGCCAGCGCTACTGGGCGCGCTCGATGATCGGCTGGCCGCGCATGGCTGCCAGCAGACCGGGGCCCGCGCATACCGCGCTGGCGCAGCTGGAGGCGGCGGGGCATGTGCGCTTGCTCGTCACACAGAATGTGGATGGCCTGCACGGTGCGGCAGGCAGTCAGCGCGTCATCGACCTGCATGGCCGGCTCGATGGCGTGCGCTGCCTGGCTTGCGCTGCCAGCGTGGCGCGCCACGATTTGCAGCAGTGGCTGCAGGCGGCCAATGGCGACTGGTTGCGTGCGTATGTGCCGCAGGGCGTGGCTGCGGCGCCCGATGGCGATGCCTGTCTGGACGGCGTGGACTTTTCCGGTTTTCAGGTGCCGCAGTGTCCGGCCTGCGGTGGCGTGCTCAAACCGGATGTGGTGTTCTTTGGCGAAAACGTCCCGCGTGCGCGGGTTGATGCGGCGATGGCCGCGCTGCAGGCGGCCGATGCGTTGCTTGTCGCTGGTTCCTCGCTCATGGTGTATTCGGGCTTTCGCTTCGCCCGCGCCGCCGCAGAGTGGGGCAAGCCGATGGCGGCGGTGAATCTGGGGCTGACGCGGGCCGACCCATGGCTGGCGCTCAAGGTGCAGGAACCGGTGGGGGCTGCACTTGCGGCGCTGGTGGCAGCTCTGGGCTAGGAGCGTGGGCGGCAGAAGGGACGTCGGCTGCAAATGTGCCGCAGCGGTCCATTTCTCACCGGCTTCTTGACCCATAGCGGAGCTATGAGCCTGCGAATCCGGCAAAAACTGTCCTCGCCGGAGCCCATTTTCGCAATCGACGCCTTCTGCCGCCCACGCTCCTAGCGGCGCCGAACATCCCGATACATCCGCCCGCGAGCAGATGCTATGTTTGGCGTGCTGCGGCGCGCCGAGCGCGCACCGCGAACACCAGCCATCCAAGGAGATAGCGACATGCCATCCACGGTCCTCATCACCGGTTGTTCTTCCGGTATTGGCGCTGCCGCGGTGCAGTGCTTTGCAGACCGGGGCTGGAACGTGGCGGCGACGCTGCGCACGCCAGCGCAGGCACGGTTCGATCGGGGCAGCGGCTGCGTTGAGGCATTCGCGCTCGATGTGACCGATCAGGCGTCGGTGAATGCGGCGGTGGGGCAAGCCATCAAGCGCTTTGGCCGTATCGACGTGCTGATCAACAACGCGGGCTATGGGCTGTTTGGTCCGTTCGAGACGGCCACGCCAGAGGCGATTCGCCAACAGTTCGCCACCAATGTGGAAGGCGTGTTTGCCGTCACGCGCGCGGTGCTGCCAGGCATGCGCGCGCAGGGCAGCGGGGTGCTCATCAACATCGCCTCGCTCACCGGGCTGGTGGCGATGCCGCTGTATTCGCTGTACGCGGCGTCCAAGTACGCGGTGGTGGGGTTTTCTGAATCGCTGAGCCACGAGCTCGCGCCGCTGGGCATCCGCGTGAAGGTGTTCGCGCCGGGCGCGGTGGCGACGGATTTCTCGGGCCGCTCGATGGTGCGCACCTTCGAGGGCGACGGTGGACCCTACGCCGATTCGATCGCCAAGGTGCAGGCCACGTTTGCATCCAACCGTGCCAGTGGTGGTGCGGCGTCGTCGGCGCAGCAGCTGGCGCAGGCGTTGCATGGCGCGGCCACGGATGGGAGCAGCCAGGTGCGCTACGTGGTGGGCGCTGACGCGCAGCAGGTGATGCAGATGCGTCAGCAGATCGGGGAAGAGGCGCTGCTGGCGGGGCTGCGCCAGCGCTTCGGGCTGGCGGCCTGAGCACCCCGTTGGTCGCGGCGCCGATTGCGTCAAAATCCGTGCATGAACGCCCTGAACATCGCCGAATACACCGAATCACTGGGACTGCAGGCAAAACAGGCTGCAGCGCTTATGGCGTCTGCGTCAACAGCTATCAAAAACAAGGCTTTGCTGGCGCTCGCACGACGGTTGCGCGAAAGCGGTGGACCACTGGCCGAGGCCAACGCGCACGACCTGGAGCAGGCCGGGGCCGCGGGCCTGGCGGCGCCCATGGTCGATCGCCTGCGCCTCACGCCCCAGGTGATAGAGACTTGCGCGCTGGGCTGTGAGCAGCTCGCCGCGATGCCCGACGTCATTGGCGAGATCATCGGCATGAAGCAGCAGGAGAGCGGTATCCGCGTCGGCCAGATGCGCGTGCCGATCGGGGTGTTCTGCATGATCTACGAGAGCCGCCCCAACGTGACGATCGAAGCGGCGAGCCTGTCGATCAAGAGCGGCAACGCGGCAATCTTGCGCGGCGGCTCGGAGGCCATTCATTCCAATCGAGCGCTTGCTGCGCTGGTGGTGCAGGCGCTGGTGGAGGCAGGCCTGCCCGAGCACGGCGTGCAGCTGGTACAGACGACGGACCGTGCGGCGGTGGGCCAGTTGATCGCCATGCCGCAATATGTGGATGTGGTGATCCCGCGCGGCGGCAAGGGATTGATCGAACGCATCAGCCGCGAGGCGCGCGTGCCGGTGATCAAGCACCTGGACGGCAATTGCCACAGCTATGTCGACGACCCCTGCGACATCGTGCTGGCGCTCAAGGTGGTGGAGAACGCCAAGACGCAGAAAGTCAGCCCCTGCAACGCAACCGAAAGCCTGTTGGTGGCGCGTGGCGTGGCGCACGAATTTTTGCCGCGCATGGGGGCGATCTTTGTCGCGAGGGAGGTGGAGATGCGTTGCGACGCGGAGGCGGCGGCCATTCTGGCGCCCGCGCACCCGGGCAACGACATCGTCAAGGCCTATGCGTCGATGAGCGCGAAGAAATACGTCAAGCTGGCGCACGAATCCGATTGGTCCGAGGAGTACCTGGCGCCCATCATCAGCATCAAGGTGGTGGCAGGGCTGGACGAGGCCATCGCCTGGATCAACCATTACGGCAGCCACCACACCGATGCGATTTTGACCACCGACCACCGCCATGCCCAGCGCTTCCTGCGCGAGGTGGATTCGGCCAGTTGCATGGTCAACACCAGCACGCGCTTTGCTGATGGCTTCGAGTACGGACTGGGCGCGGAGATCGGCATCAGTACCGACAAATTCCACGCCCGCGGGCCGGTGGGCATCGAGGGCCTGACCTCGCTCAAGTGGGTGGTGCTGGGTGAGGGCGAGGTGCGCCAGTAGGCGTTGCCGGGCCGCACGGCATGAAGATCATCATCGTCGGAGCCGGGCGCGTGGGCCTGGGCGTGGCCGAAAGCCTGGTATCCGAGAAGAACGACATCACGGTGATCGACAACGATGCCGATCGCCTGCGTGAGCTGCAGCAGCGCCTGGACTTGCGAGGCGTGGTCGGCAGCGGCACCGATCCTGCCGTGCTGGCCGAGGCGGGCGCGAAGGATACCGATCTGCTCATCTCGTGCGCCTCGCAGGACGAGGTCAACCTGGTGTGCTGCAAGCTGGCGTGGATGCTCTACCAGATCCCGACGCGCATCGCGCGGGTGCGGGCGCAGGGCTTTGAGGACGGCAGCGAACTGCTGTCCAAGGAGGGCTTCGCGGTCGATCACATCCTGTGCCCCGAGGATTCGCTCACGCGCTACATCGGCCTGCTGGTCGAATACCCCGAGGCGCTGCAGGTGCGCGAGTTCGCCGGCGGGCGTGCCTGCCTGGTGTCGGCGCGTGCGCGCCAGGGGGCACCGGCCGTCGGCATGCAGATTCGCCTGCTGCGCCAGCAGCTGCCCGAGGTGGCGATGCGCATCGTCGCGATCTACCGGCGCTTTACCGACGGGCCGGACCGTTTCGTCGCCTGCGATGGCGATACGCGCATCGAACCAGGCGACGAGGTCTTCGTGCTGGCCGGGCGCCAGCGCATCGCGCAGGTGCTCGCCAGCCTACACCGGCGCGAGGGCCAGGCGGCGCGGGCGGTGCGCCGCATCATGGTGGCGGGCGGCTCCAGCGTCGGCGAGCGCCTGGCGCAGGAGCTGGCGCGCCAGGCCGGACGCTTTCACATCAAGCTGATCGAGGGCGATGCTGCGCGCTGCGAGCAGCTCGCCGCGCGCGTGCCCGCCGGCGTGCTGGTGCTGCACGGCGAGGCGTCGGACGAGGAGTTGCTGAGCGAGGAGGGGGTGGAGGAGGTCGACCTGTTCCTCTCGCTCTCGGAGGATGACGAGGACAACATCATGTCCAGCCTGCTGGCCAAGCGCATGGGCGCGCGCCGGGTGCTGGCGCTGATCGATCGCCACACCTATGCCGACCTGATGCACGGCACGCAGATCGACATTGCGCTCTCGCCAGCGCAGACCATTCTGGGCGAGTTGCTGACCTATGTGCGCCGCGGCGACGTGCAGGCGGTGCACAGCCTGCGCCGCGGCGTGGCCGAGGCGTTGGAGGTGGTGGTGCGCGGCGACCGGAAAAATTCCCGCGTCGTGGGGCGCGCGGTGCAGGATCTGCCGCTGCCGCCCGAGGTGCACATCGGCCTCATCGTGCGCGGCTTGCCCGATGCGGATGCACCCCCGCCGGCCGAGGGCGAGGCGCCGCCCAAGCCTGCCCTCGATGAGCCCGAGATCATCATCCCGCACAGCCACACGGTATTGGAGAGCAACGACCACGTGGTCTTCTTCCTGCCGCGCAAGCGCCTGGTCAAGGAAGTGGAAGCGCTGTTTCGCGTGCGCGCCACCTTCTTCTGATCGGTCCGTCCCGGCGATGAAAGACCTGCTGCCCGTCGCCCGCGTGCTCGGCATGCTGCTGTGCATGTTCGCGCTGGCGCTGCTGCTGCCGCTGGCGATTTCGCTGGCCTGGCACGACGGGCTGTGGCGGCTGTATGCGTTCTCGGGCTTGGGTATCCTGGCAGCGGGTGGCCTGCTGTGGTGGGGCCTGCGGCGCCAGCGCCGCGAGCTGCTGCCGCGCCACGGTGTGATCCTGGTCACGCTCTCCTGGGTGGTGCTGCCGCTGGCCGCCAGCCTGCCGCTGGCGCTGGCGTTGACCTTCGTCGGCAAGCCGCTGTCGTTCACGCATCTGTACTTCGAGGCCGTCTCGGCGCTCACCACCACCGGCGCGACAGTGATCACCGGGCAGGATGAGCTGCCGCTCTCGCTCAACGTCTGGCGCACCTTCCTGCAGTGGATAGGCGGCATGGGCATCCTCATCATGGCGATGGCGGTGCTGCCCATGCTGGGCGTGGGCGGCAGCCAGCTCTTTCGCGCCGAGGCCGCAGGCCCGATCAAGGACGCCAAGCTGACTCCGCGCATCACCGAAACGGCCAACGGCATGTGGGGCGTGTATCTGGTGGTCTCCACCGCCTGCGCGCTGGCCTTCTGGGCGGGCGGCATGCGGCCCATGGACGCGCTGATGCACATGTTCGCCACCATGAGCCTGGGGGGCTTGTCCTCGCACGATGCGAGCTTTGCCTGGTTCAATTCGCCGCTGCTGGAAGGCATTGCCGTGGTCTTCATGGTGCTGGCCAGCTGCAATTTCACGCTGTACTTCGTCGCGCTGCGCAAGGGCAAATGGTTCGCCCTGTGGCGCGACCCCGAGGCGCGCGCCACCATTGCCGCGCTGTTGGGCGCGGGGCTGATCGTCTCGCTCATCCTCTGGGCCAAGGGCGTGTACACGCCGCTGGATGCGCTGCGCCATGGCATGTTCCACGCCGTCTCGGTGGCCACCACCACCGGTTTTGCCAGCGTCGACTATCCGCACTGGCCGGTGGTCATCCCGGTGTTTTTGCTGCTGCTCTCGGGCGTGGCCACCAGCGCGGGGTCGACGGGCGGCGGCATGAAGATGGTGCGCATGCTGATTCTCGTGAAGCAGGCGCGGCGCGAGCTCACGCGCCTGGTGCACCCGCACGCCACGCAGCCGGTAATGCTGGGCGGCAGCGTGGTGGATAACCGCATGATTTTCTCGGTGCTCGCCTTCATGCTGGTCTATGGTGCGACGGTAACGGTGCTGTGCATGGCGCTACTGCTCACCGACCTCGATCCGCTGACGGCGTTCTCCGTCGTGCTCTCCAGCGTGAACTGCACCGGCACCGGCCCGGGTACGCTGGGCGTGGACCTGGGCTATGGTGGGTTGAGTGACTTTCAGATCTGGGTCTGCACACTGGGCATGCTGCTGGGACGGCTGGAAATTCTGAGTTTCTTGGCGTTGCTGTCTCCGGCATTCTGGCGACGCTGAATTCGCTTTTTACAATGCCGCGCTGAACCACGAGACGAGATGCCCGCATGGTCCCCCACCTCATCACCGCGTTGACCGGCCCGATCAATGAATTGGAGCAGCGCATGCTCGATGCGATGCCCGCGATCGAGCGCTGGTTCCGCCTGGAATGGATGGAGCACACGCCCCCGTTCTACACCTCGGTGGACTTGCGCAACGCCGGCTTCAAGCTTGCGCCGGTGGACACCAGCCTGTTCCCGCACGGCTGGCATAACCTCACACCGGAAATGCTGCCGCTGGCGGTGCAGGCAGCGATGGCGGCGATCGAAAAAATCTGCCCCGAGGCGCGCAACCTCCTGATCATTCCCGAGAATGGTTTGCGCGGGCCGGCCGATCTGGCCGACGTGGCGCAACTGCAGCGCATTTTCAATCTGGCTGGGCTGAACGTGCGCGTCGGCTCGATAGACCCGGAAGTGAAGAAGACCGCAGGCTTCGATCTGCCGGATGGAGGCAGTGTGCAGGTGGAGCCTGCGCTGCGTCTGCGCAAGCGGGTAGGGCTGAAGAATTTCGACCCCTGCACCATCCTGCTCAACAACGAACTGGCGGCGGGCACGCCAGGCATCCTGGAAGAACTGTACGAGCAGTACCTGCTGCCGCCGTTGCAGGCGGGCTGGACGGTACGCAGGCGCAGTCGGCACTTCCAGAGCTATGAAGAGGTGGGCAAGCGTTTTGGCAAGATGCTGGGCATTGACCATTGGCTGATCCATCCGATCAGCGCCAGCGCCGAGATCGCAAGTGGCAAAGGCAAGGAACTGGAGCCGTTGCGTGCCGCGGTGGATACGGTCATCTCCAAAGTACGCCGCAAGTACAAGGAGTACGGCATCAATGAGAAGCCGTTTGCCGTGATCAAGGCCGACGATGCGAGCGATGCGGCTGGAGTGGTGTTGCTGCGCGATGCCCGAGACCTTGAGGCGCTGGCGGCCGAGGGACGCCTGCCTCAAAGCGGGCACTGGCTGGTGCAGGAGGGGGTGCTGACACAGGAACGTGTGCACGAGGCCGTGGCCGAGCCAGTGGTCTACACCATGGACCGCTACGTGGTCGGCGGCGTCTATCGCGTGCATGCCCAGCCGAACACGGCCGAGGGCGCGCGCGTGCATGGTGCCTGTTACGTGCCGCTGGCGTTCGAGCACAGCACCCACCTGCCGCAGCTTGGCGTGCGTCCCGGTGCGAGTGCGCCCAACCGGTTCTACATGTATGGCGTCGTGGCGCGCCTCGCAATGCTGGCTGCGAGCTATGAACTCGAAGCCACGGACCCGGAGCTGCGGGAGCTCGTCTGAGTTTTCGATCTTTCGGGCGCACAATGGCCGCCCCGTCGCACTTCGCGTACACCTGAATGTCCGATTCGCGCTCTTCCCTGCCGACCCTGATGGTGGGTGCCATTGGGGTGGTATTTGGCGATATCGGCACCAGCGTGCTCTATACCGTCAAAGAGGTTTTTGGCAGCGGTCACGTGCAGTTCACGCCGGACAACGTCTATGGCGTGCTGTCGCTGATTTTCTGGACCCTGACCATCATCGTGTCGGTCAAATACGTGGCGCTGGTGCTGCGCGCAGACAACAATGGCGAGGGTGGTCTGGTGGCGATGCTCACGCTGGCATCGGGTGCGGTGGCCGACAAGCCGGTGCTGCGTCGGCGTATGCTGCTGGTCGGCATCTTCGGCACCTGTCTGTTTTACGGTGATGGCGTGATTACGCCCGCCATCACCACGCTGGGCGCCATGGAAGGCCTGCAGGTCTTTTCGCCGGCGTTGGGCGACTATGTGATCGAGCTCACGCTGCTGGTGCTATTGGCGCTGTTTCTGGTGCAGAAAAAAGGCACGGCAGGCATTGGGCGGTTTTTCGGTCCGGTGATGCTGTTGTGGTTTGCCGTGATTGCGCTGCTGGGTCTGCTGCAGATCTGGCATCACCCGCAAGTCCTCTGGGCAGTCGTGCCCGTGCATGCGTTCAAGTTCGCGCTGCAAGCGCCCGGGGTCACCTTCATCATTCTGGGGGCAGTGGTGCTGTGCGTCACCGGCTGTGAAGCGCTGTATGCCGACATGGGGCATTTCGGCAGGCGTCCGATCCGTCTGGCCTGGTTCTGTATCGCGATGCCGGCGCTGGTGCTCAACTATTTCGGCCAAGGCGCCTTGCTGCTGGCGCGTGGCAAGGCGGTGGTGGACAACCCCTTCTTTCATATGGCACCCGGCTGGGCCACACTGCCGTTGGTGGTGCTGGCGACAGCTGCGGCCGTGATCGCCTCGCAGGCCTTGATATCGGGCGCGTTCAGTGTCACCAAGCAGGTGATCCAGCTCGGCTTTCTGCCGCACCTGAAAATGGACCACACCAGCGTGCGCAACCTCGGGCAAATCTACATGCCGCTGGTCAACTGGGGATTGTTCGCGATGATCGTGCTGGCGGTGGCAATGTTCCGTTCGTCCAACAATCTTGCGGCTGCCTATGGCATCGCGGTGACGACGGACATGCTGATCACCACGGTGCTGACATTTTTCGTGGTGCGCTACGCGTGGAAGATGTCGCTGGTTCTGACGCTGGTGGTGACAGGGCTGTTCCTCACGGTCGATCTGCTGTTCTGGAGTTCCAATCTGCTCAAGCTGTTGCATGGCGGCTGGTTTCCGCTGGCGATTGCGGGTGTCGTGTTCATGCTGATGATCACGTGGCGCGACGGTCTGGAGCTGCTGCGCCGCGCGCTGCAGGCCACCGCGCTGACACTGGAGGATTTCCTTGAATCGCTGTTTGTTGCGCCGCCTGCGCGGGTGGCGGGCACCGCCGTGTTCCTCTGCGCCGATCCGGCCATCGTGCCCAACGCCTTGCTCCACAACCTCAAGCACAACAAGGTGCTGCATGAACAGAACCTGTTTGTGAGCGTGCACCAGCATGAAGTGCCCTGGATCGGCATGGAAAAACGCGTGCAGATTGAAGCGCTGGGTCACGATTGCTGGCGCGTGGTGTTGCACTACGGTTTCAAGAACGATCCTGATCTGCCCAAGGCGCTCGGCTTGCTGGCGGGGCGGGGCGTCAATCTTGACCCCATGACCACCAGCTATTTCCTGTCGCGCCACATCGTTGCGCCGGGGCTGGCGACCGGCCTCGCGCCCTGGCGGGAAAAGCTCTTTGCCTACATGCACCACAGCGCCACGGCTGCGGCGGAATACCTCAATTTGCCGAGCAATGCCGTCGTCGAACTCGGCTCCAAGGTGGAAATTTGATGCTGTCTGCACAATCGCCAGATGTCTTTTGTTCGTGATTTGAGCGTCTCGGCGGCGAGTGCAGGCTTTGTCGCCACGCTGGTGGGTTTTACCAGTTCGGTGGCGCTGGTGTTCCAGGCGGCACAGGCCTTTGGCGCATCGGAAGCCGTGATCGCCTCGTGGATGTGGGCGCTGGGCCTGGGGATGGGTCTTGCGACGGCCATCCCTTCGCTCATCCTGCGAAAGCCGGTCATGATCGCGTGGAGTACCCCGGGTGCTGCCGTGCTGGCCAGTGCCGGCCTGGGCTTTGATCTGGCGCAGGCCACGGGCGCGTTCATGCTGTCTGCGCTGATGATCGTGTTGGCGGGCTTCACAGGGTGGTTTGAACGCGTGATGAACCGCATTCCGATGGCCATCGCGGCAGGGCTTCTTGCTGGCGTGCTGGTGAATTTCGGCATGGCGGCCTTCAGTGCCGCGCAGGCCGCGCCATTATTGGTACTGGCGATGCTGGCCACGTACTTGCTGAGCAAACGCTGGTTGTCGCGCTACGCGGTGCCGCTGACCTTGCTGGTGGCGGTTGCAGTCGCTGCGGTTCAGGGTGGCATTGCCTGGTCGGAGGTGGCGTGGGATTGGGCGGTGCCGGTCTGGACGACACCGCGCTTCACCTGGCAAGCGGCAGTGAGTGTGGCGCTGCCGCTGTTTGTCGTCACCATGGCATCGCAGAACATGCCAGGCGTGGCAGTCATCCGCGCCACTGGCTACCAAATGCCGATCAGCCGCATCATCAGCATGACCGGCCTTGCCACATTGGTGCTTGCGCCGTTTGGCGGTTATGCCTTGAACCTGGCGGCCATTACGGCGGCCATCTGCATGGGGCCGGAGGCACACCCTGACCCGAAGCGCCGTTATGCGGCGGCCGTGATCAACGGTCTGCTTTACGTGCTGATCGGCCTGTTTGGCGCGGCGGTGGCAGGTTTGCTGATCGCCTTTCCCAAGGAGTTGGTGGCGGCCATCGCCGGGCTGGCGCTGCTTTCCACCATAGGCGGTGGGCTGGTTGCCGCGCTGCAGGACGAGGCACATCGCGAGCCGGCGCTCATCACCTTTCTGGTCACTGCCTCTGGCGTCACCCTTGCCGGCATTGGTTCTGCGTTCTGGGGCGTGGTTGCCGGCAGCGTGGCGCTGTTTGTGCAACAGTACGGTCGAACGCGTACTGCCACACGCACTTGAGAACTTGCGCCATGAACTTGCTTTACGTTGCCGATCCACTCGAGCATTTCAAGATTTACAAAGATACGACTTTCGCCATGATGCGCGAAGCCCAGCGGCGCGGGCATCGCATTGCTGCGTGTGAGCCACGCGACCTCCACTGGCAGCGAGGCGACATGGTGCAGGCACGCGTGCGGTGGATTCAACTGACCGGCGGTGCATCGGAGTGGTTCAAAGAAACGGCGCTGGAGAGCGCCGTACTCAAGGACTTCGACGGCGTGCTGATGCGCAAGGACCCGCCGTTCGATGCGGAGTTCATCTACGCCACGCACCTGCTTGAGCAGGCCGAGCGCGAAGGTGCGCGAGTCTTCAATCGCCCCGCGGCGCTGCGCAATCATCCTGAAAAGCTCGCCATCATGGAATGGCCCGAATGGATTGCTCCGACACTGGTCACGCGTTCGGCACAAGAGATCCGACGCTTTCATGACGCGCATCGCGACATCATTCTGAAGCCACTGGATGGCATGGGCGGCATGGGCATATTTCGTGTCCAGGCCGATGGCTTGAATCTCGGCTCCATCATCGAAACCTTGAACAAGGGCGGTGCGCAGACGGTGATGGTGCAGCGTTACTTGCCCGAGATCGTCGATGGAGACAAGCGCGTGTTGGTCATTGGTGGCAAGCCAGTGCCGTACTGCCTCGCGCGTGTGCCGCAGGGCAATGACATTCGAGGCAATCTGGCTGCGGGTGCCAAGGGGGAGGCGCGCCCCCTCACGGTGGCGGATCGCGCTACCGCCGAGGCGATCGGTCCCGTTCTCGCGCAGCGCGGGTTGTTGTTGATTGGCCTGGACATCATTGGTACGCACATCACCGAGATCAATGTCACCAGCCCTACATGCTTCCAGGAGATCACGGAGCAGAGCGGTTGCGATGTTGCAGCACTGTTCCAGGATGCGCTCGAAGCGGCGATCACAGCGGCTTGAAACTTTTTTCACCTCCTTCTTGCGTTCTTGTTGAAAGCAGGTATACAATGCAAGGCTTCGCTGATCGCAGCGTACTTTCCTGAAGGGGTGATCTGGTGG
>NZ_MEDS01000027.1 GCF_001724135.1 Comamonas sp. SCN 65-56
AGGAAGTGCTCAAGCAGCCGTTGATCCGTGCGCAGTCAACGGCCGGCGAGCCGTGGCGCGCTGTGGCGCAGCGTGTCCTCGGGGATGCGCTGCAGGATCGGGAGCAGCTGGTCAGCTCCTTCGACATCGCGATGACGCTCGTGTCAGCCGGGTACGGCCTCGTCGTCGCGCCGTCTGCGAGGCTTGCTGGCTACCTGAACCGCGGCATCGCCGCGCGGCCGCTGGCTGGCGCACCGACCGTCGTGATGGCTTACCTCCTGCATCCCCTGGCGCGCCTGACCGAACCCATGGCGAGGTTCATCCAACGTGCTCGCAGCGTGTCCGGGGACCTCGAAGTACCTACTGAGCAACGTCGTGCTCTGCGGATACCACTGTTACTGAACAGGCCATCCGGCCACGTGAGCACGTGGCCCGACGATCATAGTCATCGCCTGTAGCCGGCGGCACGCGGCCATCAGCCGACATAGCCGTCGTGTCTCCATAGCGGACAGCCATTTCGATGGCTGCACGATCCCGGGCACTCCATGGGGCACTTTCGACTTGCCCACCGCAGGCCCAAAGACCTAAACCGCGGATTGTTCAGGCAAGGAGAGCCGGTCAGCTACGGGACGACGGCCGAAACATCTCACGGTGCAAGCCCCAATGCTCGACCGCGGCGACGAGCACCATCGACTCGCCTTCGTGGACCCGGGCGTCGACTTCAGCCAGTTCGACACACAGGCGCAGTAGTTTCAGCCGCAGCGCAGGGTCCTGGATTTCACCCATCAGATCCGCCAGCGTGCGCTCGTCCACCGGGCAGGCGTCGGCCCATTTCAACTGGTCGCTCGAAAGCAAGTCTTCGCAGAAGGTGTCCAGCACTGCTTGCAACTCATGTCGCGTCAGCCCCAACTGCTCATGCACGACCAGGCGGTCGAGCCAAGCGATCTCGGCGTCTCCGATATCGCCGTCGGCGAACACGGTCAGGGCGACGATGCGGGCTGCGGCCTGCGGGCTGTTCACGGGATAGCTGCGCATCATGGGTCTCGCGTGGGTGCTGTGGGTCGCGGGTCAGTCGAAGATGTTGCTCAGCCAGGACTTCTTGCGGTTGCCCTGCTGGCCTCGGCCATGCTCGTAGTCGGAGTCCGCGAATTGCGGCTGTGATTGCGCTGACGCGCTGGCGGCAGGAACTGGCGTCATCGCGCCCGAACGCTCGATCAGCTTGTCGAGTTCGCCGCGATCCAGCCAGACGCCGCGGCATTGCGGGCAGTAGTCGATCTCGACGCCCTGGCGATCGCTCATCACGAGTGCGGTGTCGGTGCAGGTGGGGCATTTCATGAGGTGTTCCTGGTGCGGGTTCATTCATCCGAGCTGCCGAAGCCGAAGAGGCTCAGCAGACTCGTGAACAGGTTGAAGATCGAGACGTAGAGGCCGACGGTGGCCAGCACGTAGTTGGTTTCGCCACCGGTGACGATCCGGCTGGTCTCGAACAGGATCAGGCCGGCCGACAGCAGCGCGACCATCGCGGCCACGGCCAGGCCCAGCGCCGGGATCTGCAGGAACACGGCGCCCAGGCCGGCAATCAGCGCGATGACCATGCCGGCGAACAGGAAGCCGCCCATGAAGCTGAAGTCGCGACGGGTCGTCAAGACCCAGGCCGACAAGGCCAGGAAGGTGGCGCCCGTGGCCGCCAGGGCCAGGGTCACGACCTGTGCACCGCCGGGCAGTGCCAGCGACTTGTTCAGCACCGGCCCCAGGGAGTAGCCCATGAAGCCCGTCAGCGCAAACACCGCCGGCAAGGCCCAGCCGCTGTTCTTGAACTTGTAGACGGCAAAGAGCAGTCCGAAGTAGCCGCCCAGGGTCAGCAGGAGGCCCGGCGCCGGCAGCTGGAACGCCACGCTGGCAGCGGCGATGGCCGCGCTGAACAGCAGCGTCATCGACAGCAAGGCGTACGCGTTGCGCAGCACACGGCTCGTACCGGCGACATCCGTGGGTGCCGCGTTGCCTGCGGCGATCGGCGCCGAATGCGCGGTTTCCGGCCGAGCGGTCGAGGGGATGGGCGTCATGGAGTTCATGGTGTCGAGTCCTGGGGTCGTTCGAGTTCAGCGTTCGTAACTGATGAGGCGTTGGCGCATGCGGCGGGGGTCACTGCCCCGGCGCCACAGGCGCATGAGGAAGCGCGCAGCGCGCGCAAGCGCGTTGTCGAGCGCCGTGCGCCAGTCGTTGGCCACGGAGGCGACGACGACCGACCCGGCGCCATCGGTCCGGAGTTCGACCTGGCAGCGCTTGTCGATGCCGCCGCGCGGTCCGTTCACGTCCGACATCTGCACCTCCGCGCGCGGCACCAACCAGCCCAGGCGTCGCAGCACGAAGCGCACGCGGCGCTCGGTCAGGTCGCGCAAGTCAGTGGCTTGCGGATGGCGGGACTTGAAGAGCACTTGCATCACGGATCTCCATCGGTTGAGGGACAGACGGAATGTGGGGCGCCTGACGGTTCTGGAAAAGCAGTCTTTCAAGAACGTGAACATCGGATAAACCTGAACGTTGGACTGAGCTTCGGCCGCAGACTCCGGGGTTTGACGGCTCCGATCGGAACGCGTTGCAGCACGCGAGCCTTCTGGCACGTCACTCATTGGAGAAGCACCCGATGCCCAACGCTCGAACCGCCAATGCCGTCCGTCTGGAGTTCGCCCCTGACTCCCTGGTTCAATCCAATCTGTCCGGCGCGGCCTTCACCGGCGACTGGCTCTGGGTGGCGGGCGACGAAGCCTGCGGCCTGGACCGCCTACGCCGGCTCGACCCCGTGGGGCGAGAGGCCTTGCGCTTCGGCGAGGTGCGCGACTTCCCGCTCGCCGATCTGCTGGACCTGCCCGGCGCGGCCGGGGAAGAGGCCGACCTGGAAGGCATGGCCGTGGCCGACGGCTTCCTCTGGGTGGTCGGCTCGCATGGCCTGCAGCGCAAGAACGCCAAACCGGATCGAGCGCACGCCGACAACGCCAAGCGGCTGGCAAAGGTGGCGTTGGACGGCAATCGTCGCCTGCTGGCCTGCGTGCCCATCGAGCCCGACGCCCAGGGCGAGCCCTGCCTGGTACGCCAGGCCCGGGACGGCCGTCGGGCGCTGCTCCTGAAAGGTGATGCGCAGACGAACCTGCTCACCCGTGCGCTCGCCGATGACCCCCACTTCGGGCCATACATGGCCATCCCGGGCAAGGACAACGGCTTCGACATCGAAGGCCTGGCCGTGGACGCCCGTCGGCTGCTACTCGGCCTGCGCGGCCCGGTGCTTCGCGGCTGGTCAGCGCTGCTCGAGATCGCGGTGGAGGGTCGCGGCGATCAGCTGCGACTGGCGCCCCTGGACGACAGCGGCACGCTGGTCCGCAAGCACTTCCTGCAGCTCGACGGCCTGGGCGTGCGGGACCTGCACTTCTCAGGCGACGACCTCTACATCCTGGCCGGCCCGACGATAGTGCTGAACGGCGACATCCGCGTCTTCAAGTGGCCGGCCGCGCGGCCCTTGCTGGCTGCCAACCGCGAGCCTGTGCGCTTCGAGTCGGCGCTGACCGAGTCGGTGCCCCTGCCGCACGGCCGCGGCACCAACCGTGCCGAAGCGATCTGTGACCTGCCACCGACGCTGTCGGGCGGCAAGGCGCGCTGGCTCGTGCTGTACGACGCGCCTGGCGCCGATCGCAAGGAGGGCGAGCACACCGTCTTCGGTGACCTGCTGCGCCACGATTGAGATCGTCCGCCGCGGTCTGCTTCAGCCGCCTGGGCGAACTGGCCCGCGCGGCGCAGGAAGCTTCGGCTGGTTCGCTGTTTGACGTAACTGTCGGCTCTGTTTCAAGGTAGACAAGAATGGAAATGCTGCTATCAAGGGTCGGGTCGCTGCTTTACGGCATGAGATTCACCATGCTTTTTTTCTATGTGGGTCTGGTGGCGATCATCTTCGGCATTCTGGGAAAGTTCCTGCTGGAAACCTACAAGCTGATGAGCACCTTGCTGTTCGGCGATCTCGCGAAGATCGATCTGATCATCAAGGTGCTGGAGCTGGTGGACATGACGATGGTGGCGCAGTTGGTTTGGGTGGTGGCGCTTGCCGGTGTGTCGCTCTTCGTGACCACGGGGCACTTCGACAAGAAGGACATGAAGAAGCCCGACTGGCTGGACCACGTCAACACCTACAACCTCAAGTTGAAGCTGGCGTTCGCCATCATCTCGATCTCTGGCGTGCATGCCTTGAAGACCTACCTGAGTGGCGACCTGAGCTTGGAAAATATCCAGATCGTGACGATGGTGGCGGTCATCCACTTCACCTTCGTGCTCTCTGCCATCGGTATTTCCTTTGCGGAGCGCTTGACGCGGGAAAAGACCTGAGCGGGCACGGCGCCATGGCCGCTCTCCCGGAAATCGACTCCGCTTCCGCGCTGCAGTTCGTCGTCAATGCGGCGGCGGGCAGCAGCGAGGCGGAAGCGAAGCGCGAAGTCATCGAAGCTGCGCTGCGGGCGGGTGGACGGCGGGGAGACTTGCTTTTCTGCAGCCCCGCCGAGTTGAGCTTCGTGTCTCACCAGGCTGCGGCAAGGGCGATCGCCACCCGCACTGCCGTGGTCGCCGTCGGCGGCGACGGCACGCTCAACACCGTGGCGCAGGCCGCACACGCCACAGGCTGCGCCATGGGCGTGGTGCCACAGGGCACGTTCAACTACTTTGCCCGCACGCACGGCATTCCCGTCGACCCGACTGAAGCGGTCCGATTGCTGCTGCGGTCGGCGTCTGTCCCGGTGCAGGTGGCGGGTGTCAACGATCGCGTGTTTCTCGTCAACGCCAGCCTCGGGCTCTACCCTGAGCTGCTGGAGGACCGCGAGGCCTACAAGGCGCGCTTCGGGCGCAGCCGCTGGGTGGCCTTTGTGGCGGCCTGCGCAACGCTGCTGCGCGCGCAGCGCAAGCTGCGCGTGCACATCGAGATGGGTGGCACGGTGCGCGACGTGCAGACCTTGACGCTTTTCGTCGGCAACAACTGGCTCCAGCTGCAGCAGCTCGGCGCCGAGCCGGAGGACACGGTCGCCGGCACGCCGGGTGACGGCAGCATGGCCGCCCTGATGCTGCGGCCCATCGGCGCGCTGCCGATGATCGGGCTGATGCTGCACGGGGCGATGGGCCGCCTCGGCGAGGCCGCCGGGGTGGAACGCTTCGAATTTCAGCACATGGTGGTCAATCCGACGCTGCCGCAAGGGCGCCGCGGGGTCAAGGTGGCCTTCGACGGCGAGGTGACGACGCTGCGTGCACCGCTGGATTTCCGCGTGCTCGCCAGGCCGCTGTATTTGCTGGCGCCGCGGCGCGTGGAGGCCAGCGGATGACCGTCTTGCTGCAGATCTCCGACTCGCACTTCGGCACCGAGCAGCCGACCGTCGTCGACGCGCTGACCGAATTGGCACGCCAGCAGCGGCCCGATCTGGTCGTGCTGTCCGGCGACATTACGCAGAGGGCCCGACCCGCGCAGTTCTGCGCCGCTCGCGCCTTCACGGACCGCCTGGCCGCGCCCGTGCTGGCGGTGCCGGGCAACCACGACATCCCGCTGTTCGATTTGTGGGCACGCCTGCACAGCCCGTATGGGCGGTACAGCACCGCGTTCGGGACGGATCTCGAGCCCGTGCACCGATCTTCGGAACTCCTGGTGGTGTGCGTCAACACCACGCGTCCGTGGCGACACAAGGACGGTGAGGTCTCCGCTTTGCAGATCGACCGTGCGGCGCGCCTGGTTGAGCGTGCCGACCCTGCGCAGCTGCGCGTGATCGTGGTGCACCAGCCCATCGCCGTCACGCGCGCCGAGGACGTGTCCAACCGTTTGCGCGGCCATGCGGTCGCGCTGCGGCGCTGGGCTGAGGCCGGCGCCGACCTCGTCATCGGCGGTCACATCCACCTCCCCTACGTCATGCCGCTGCAAGGCCTGGCGCGCCCTCTGTGGGTCGTGCAGGCGGGCACGGCCGTGTCGTCCCGCGTGCGTGATGGCGTGCCCAACTCGGTGAACCTTCTTCGCTGGGGCGCGGATGCGACGCCAGGAAGCTGTCGGATCGAGCAGTGGGACTACCAGACCGACGACCGGGCCTTCCGGCTCGCCAAGGTCAGCGAGGTCCGGCCGGACCGGACCTGAGTGCGGCTTTGCGGTGGGCGCATCATCTTCTGGCGAGTTCGTATTTTCCTGAGTTGAAGTCTTGGAATGGCCGCTTCTTCCGAAGTTCAACCAGACGAATATTCCAGTCTGTAATCACTCCCGGGCTCACCCGCCATGAAGCTCTCGTTGCATCTCGCGTCCCTCGTGTTTGCCGGCCTCGTACAGGGCCTGCGCTTGCTGAAGGAAGCTCTCAGGGAATGGGTGCCGCGGCAGGAACCGGTGCTCATTCCCATCCCGATCTCGGCCGAGCGCCGGACACGCCAGTCAGACCGGCGCCATCCCGTCCGGGGCGACTGAGTCCGAAACCCAGCTTGTCTCCTCAGCCTGACCATTTTCAACGGAGATCCTCCATGCGCAGCTACCCCCACAACAGCCCAGAAGCCGCCGCGCGCATCGTCGCGTTGGTGCTCATTTCCGACGGTCACGTGTGCAGTTCCGAGTTCGACATCCTCAAGAAGTTGGGCGCGGAGCGCGAACTCGGGCTGGAGCCCCAGTTCCTGCCGCACATCGTTCACACGTTGTGCGAAGAACTGCTGGCGGTTGGGTACGAGACAGGTTCGCTCATGGGGAACGTCGATGACAGCGCCTTGGCGTCATTGATGGCCGAGATCTCGGATCCGGCGCTGCAAAGGAAGGTGCTGCGTCTGTCCTTGGCCGCGGCGCGGGCCGATGGCCATCTCGCCGACGGCGAAACCTTGGTGGTGGAGGCGGCTCGTCACCATTGGAAGCTCTTCGATGGAGAGGAGGCGAGCTCCACGAAGGTGGCCTATCGCCACGCTGCCTGATCGGGAGCGATCAAGACGCGTTCAAGGGCGAGCCGCAGCCACCACCTGCATCACCAGGGGGTGGTGCTGGCCGCGACGCGAGCGGATGGCGTGGATCTCCTCCTTCACACCATCGCTGGTTCCCAGCAAGCGAAGCCCGCGCATCAGGCCGACGTCGTCCGCGCCGAGCCGACTGACCGGGAAGACGCCCAGGCCGCGAGCCGCGAATACCGCGAGCAGCGCGCTGTCCTCGAACTCGCCGGCGATGCGGGGCCGCAGGCCCTGCGTCTCGAACCAGTGGTCCAGCCTCGGTCGCAGCGCCGAGTGGCCCGTGGGCAGCAGCACCGGCAGGTCGTTGAGGCTTTGCGGAAAGCGGTCGCGCTCGGTCTTGCCGACCAGCCGGGCCGGGCCATACCACTCGACCGGTGACTCAACGAGGCGCTCGCTGGTGAGGCGCAGGTTCGGGTTGCGCGGTGCGGCCTGGCCGGCGAGAACCAGGTCCAGGTGATGCAGCGCCAGTTCGCTGAGCAGTTGCTCGAACTCGCCCTCGTGGCAGACAAGCCGAAGGTTGGGGGTGCTCAACACCGGCTCCAGCAGCGCATGGGCGGCAAGCTTGGAGATGCCGTCGGAGAGCCCGACCGCCAGGCGGGCCACCTTGCCGCTGGCCGCTTCGCGCACCTCGTCGGGGATGCCCTGGCCGAGCTGAAAGATCTCCTCGGCGCGGGCGAAGGCGGCCTGGCCCGCCTCGGTGAGGGCCACGCCGCGGCCTGAGGGCTTGAGGAGCTGGTGGCCCAGCGATTTCTCCAGCTCCCGCACCTGCGCGCTGATGGTCTGCACCGCCATGTCCAGCCGCTCGGCGGCGCGGGCGAAGCCGCCCTCCTTGGTGACGACCCAGAAGTAGTGAAGATGGCGATAATTCAGCATGCATCCTCCGGTTCGGAAAAACCGAATATTAGGTGCGATTCATGCAGGTTCTTTCAAGACCAGCGGGGCGGTACACTGGCGGTCTTGGCATCCTCGACGCGCGTTGCATCGAACCAACCTCACCCATCCCCATGAGTCTCCTGACTTTTGTCGCCGGCCTGATCTTGCTGGTCGTCGGCGCCAACATCCTGGTCCGCGGTGCATCGAAGCTGGCACTGTCCTTCGGCATCAGCCCGCTGGTGGTCGGCTTGACCATCGTCGCCTTCGGCACCAGCGCACCGGAGTTGGCGGTGAGCGTCGGCGCCGTGATGGACGGCCGCACTGACATCGCCATCGGCAATGTGGTGGGCAGCAACATCTTCAACGTGCTGTTCATCTTGGGCTTAAGCGCGTTGATCACACCGCTGGTCGTCAACATCCAGTTGATCCGCCAGGAGGTGCCCATCATGCTGGGCGCCAGCCTGCTGTTGTTGGCGCTGGGGCTGGACGGGCGGTTGTCGATGACCGACGGTGGCCTGATGTTCGCTCTGGTGTTGGCCTACACCGTGTTCCTGGTGGTGCAGTCGCGCCGCGAGACGCAAGCCGCGAAGGACGAGTTCGCCGGCGAGCTGCAGCCTGCCGCGCAGGGCGCCTGGGACAGCCACTGGGCGGTGCAGACGGGTCTCATCGGCGTCGGCCTGGTGGCGTTGGTGTTCGGTTCTGACTTGCTGGTGGATTCGGCGGTTGGCTTCGCAAAGGCCATGGGCGTGAGTGATCTGGTCATCGGGCTGACCATCGTGGCCGCCGGCACCAGCATGCCCGAGGTGGCCACCAGCATCGCCGCGGCGCTCAAGGGCGAGCGCGATATCGCGGTGGGCAATGTGGTGGGCAGCAGCACCTTCAACATCCTGGGTTGCCTGGGTCTGTCGGGCTTGGTGTCGGGTGATCTGGGCCTGGTGATGGCGCCGTCGCTGCTGTCCTTCGACATCTGGGTGATGTTGGCGGTGGCGCTGGCCTGCCTGCCGGTGTTCATGACCGGCCGTGAGATCGCACGCTGGGAAGGTGGCGTCTTTCTCGGCTACTACATCGCTTACGTGGCCTACCTGATCCTGGCCGCGCAGCAGCACGACGCGCTGCCCGCTTACTCGGGCGTGATGATGAGTTTTGTCGTGCCGCTGACGGTGGTGACGCTGGTGGTGATGATGATTCGCCGGTCGGCCGCTGTCCCGGCGCAGTAAGCCGATGAGTCTGTTCGTGCTTAGCGTGCTGCCGTGGTTGGGCGCGGCCCTGGTGGCGAGCCTGCCAGCCGGTGCCCGCCGCTTGCAGGCTGCGCTGGCTGGCGCAACGGCCTTGGGGGTGACGGTACTCGCGCTGCAGGCGACACCGGCTGTTTTGGGCGGCCAGGTGCTGGGCGCCAGCGTTGAATGGTTGCCTGCGCTCGGGCTCGACCTGGGCTTTCGGATGGACGGCCTGGCTTGGCTGTTCGTGCTGCTGATCGGTGGCATCGGCGCGCTGGTGGCGCTCTACGCAGCCTGGTACCTGGACCCCGCCGATCCGCACAGCCCGAGTGGGCGCTTCTTCGTCTTCCTGCTGCTGTTCATGGGTGCGATGTTGGGCGTGGTGCTGGCCGACAACCTGGTGCTGCTGGTGCTGTTCTGGGAACTCACCAGCCTGGCCAGCTTCCTGCTCATCGGCTTTTGGCATGGCCGCGACGATGTGGGCCGCGATGCACGCGAGGGCGCCCGCATGGCCTTGACCGTCACCGGCGCCGGCGGGCTGTGCCTGCTGGCCGGTGCGCTGCTGATAGGCCACATCGTCGGCAGCCTTGAGCTCGACGTGGTGCTTGCCTCGGGTGACCGCCTGCGTGCCCATGCGCTGTATGAGGTGGCGCTGGTGCTGGTGCTGCTGGGCGCCTTCACCAAGAGCGCGCAGTTTCCGTTTCACTTCTGGCTGCCGCACGCGATGGCCGCGCCCACGCCGGTCTCGGCCTACCTGCATTCGGCCACGATGGTGAAGTGCGGCGTGTTCCTGCTGGCGCGCCTGTACCCGGCACTGGGCGGCAGCGAGCCCTGGTTCTGGATCGTCACCAGCGTCGGCTTGGTCACGATGCTGCTGGGTGCCTACATCGCGATCTTCCAGCACGACCTGAAGGGCCTCCTGGCCTACAGCACCATCAGCCACCTGGGCTTGATCACGCTGCTGTTCGGCCTGTCGGAGCCGCTCGCCGTGGTGGCCGGGGTGTTCCACATCCTCAACCACGCGATCTTCAAGGCCAGCCTGTTCATGAGCGCCGGCATCATCGACCATGAATGCGGCACGCGCGACCTGCGGCGCATCAACGGCCTCATGAAGCTGATGCCTTTCACCGCCACCCTGGGCATCGTGGCGTCTCTCAGCATGGCCGGCGTGCCACTGCTCAACGGCTTTCTCAGCAAAGAGATGTTCTTTGCCGAAGCACTGGCCAAAGACTCGCATGCGGCGATGGAATGGCTGCTGCCCGTCGCAGCCACACTGGCCGGCGCACTGAGCGTGGCTTACTCGCTGCGCTTCATCCACGACACCTTCTTCAATGGCGAGCCGGTGGGGCTGCCGAAGACCCCGCACGAGCCCCCGTTTTTCATGCGGCTGCCGGTCATGCTGTTGGTGCTGCTGTGCCTGGCGGTAGGCCTGGCACCGGCGCTGGTGGCCGGGCCGCTGTTGGCGGTGGCCGCGCAGGCCGCGCTGTATGGGGCGCCTGGACCAGCGCTGCCTGCCTACGAGTTGGCGGTCTGGCATGGCTTCAACGGCGCGCTGCTGATGAGCGGCGTGGCCGTCGCCGTCGGCGTGGTGCTTTACGTCGCATTGCAGCGCGGCCTGAACCTGCACCACGTCACGCGCCTGCCGGGTTGGGCAGTGGCGGGTGGGCGCGAGCTTTTCTCACTGATGCAGGCAGGCGGGGTGTCCGCGGCCCGCGGGTTGGTGGATGCGCTGCAAAACGGAAGCCTGCAGCGCTACCTGCTGCTGCTGGTGCTGATGGCGCTGGCCGCCGGGGCGGCGCCTTTCGTGCTGTCGTGGGGGCCGTCCGCGCAGCCGGCAGCGCTGCACCTGCAGGGCCTGCACCCACTGGCGCTCTTGCTGGGGCTGCTGGGCAGCGCCGCCGCAGTGGGCACGGCGCTCTTGCATCGGCAGCGCCTGGTGGCGGTGCTGCTGATGGGCGGTGCCGGGCTGGTGGTTTGCCTGGTGTTCGTCGGCCTGTCGGCGCCCGATCTGGCGTTGACACAACTGCTGGTGGAAGTGGTGAGCCTGGTGCTGCTCATGCTGGCGCTGAAATGGCTGCCCGAGGAGAGCCCGCCGGAGCGCGGCGACCGCTGGCACCCGTGGCGTGACGCCGCACTGGCCTTGGCAGTGGGCTTGGGCGTGGCGGCGCTGGTGTGGATGGTGCTGACACGGCCGGGCCAGAGCATCAGCGACTTCTTCTTCGCCACCGCGCTGCCGCTGGGCGGTGGTGCCAACGTCGTCAACGTGATCATCGTCGACTACCGCGGCTTCGACACCTTGGGCGAGATCACCGTGCTGGGCATCGCCGCGTTGACGCTGCATGCGTTGTTGGCCGGTTGGGTGCCGCCGGCAGCACAGACACCTGTTGCCAGTGGTCAGGCCCATCCGTTGATGCTGCAGCGCGTGGCGCGGCTGGTGCTGCCCTTCGTGGTGCTGACCTCCGTGTTCCTGTACCTGCGCGGCCACAACCTGCCGGGTGGCGGTTTCATCGCCGGCCTGGTGCTGGCCATCGGCCTGGTGTTGATGCAGGTGGCGCATGGCCAGACCTGGGTGCGTGAACGCAGCCCATTGCTGGGCGGTGACTTCCGCGCCTGGATCGGCTGGGGCCTGGCGCTGGCCGCCGCCACGGGGCTGGCGAGCTGGTGGTTCGCGGCGCCGTTCCTCACCACCACCTACGACTACCCGTGGCTGCCCGGCATCGGCGGCGTGCCGCTGGCCAGCGCTTCGGCCTTTGACCTGGGCGTGACCCTGGTGGTGGTGGGCGCGACGATGGCCATGCTGCTGGCCATCGCCCGCCTGTCGCGCCCTGCCGCGGCACCACCCACGGATTGACCATGCTGCTGCTGCTCAGCCTGTTCATCGGTACGCTGGCCGCCAGCGGCATTTGGCTGCTGCTGCGTGCGCGCACCTTCGACACCATCCTCGGCCTCACGCTGCTGAGCTACGCGGTCAACCTGTTCATCTTCGCGATGGGCCGGGTCCAGGTGAACGCAGTGCCCATCGTCGAGCCGGGCGTGGCTGCAACGCTCGCGACGCATGCTGATCCGCTGCCACAGGCGCTGGTGCTGACAGCCATCGTCATCAGCTTTGCGATGACGGCGTTGCTGCTGGGCATCGCACTGCGCACCCGCGGCGAAGTCGGCAGCGACCATGTGGATGGCGAGGAGCCGCTGCGATGACAGTGGCCGCGATGAATGCCGCCGCCACGCTCTTGCCGGGGGGGCATGAGGTGGTGCTCCCCATCGTGCTGCCCTTGGTGGCCGGCGCGGCGCTGCTGTTGCTGGAAAGGGCCGCGTCGCGCTGGGTGCCGGTGGTGTCGGCCGCCGCTGTGGCCGCCGGGGTGCTGCTGGCCGCGTTGCTGGTGCAGCAGGCCGACCACGGCACGGTGCACGCCTACCTGCTTGGCAACTGGGCCGCGCCCCACGGCGTTGCCCTGGCGCTGGACCGACTGTCGGCCTTGATGCTGCTCGTCACCGCCCTGGTGGCCGCCGCAGCATTGACCTACGCGCTCGCCGGCGACGACCGCCGGCACGAAACGCCGTCGCGTCACTTCCACGCACTGTTCCAGTTTCAGCTCATGGGCTTGAATGGCGCCTTCCTCACGGCCGACCTCTTCAACCTGTTCGTCTTCTTTGAGGTGCTGCTGGCCGCCAGCTACGGCCTGCTGCTGCACGGCGCCACCCGCGAGCGCCTGAAGGCCAGCGTGCACTACGTGGTCTTCAACCTCGCCGGCTCGGCGCTGTTCCTCGTCGCGGTGAGTTTGCTGTATGCGGTGGCGGGCACGCTGAACATGGCCGACCTGGCGGTGAAGCTGCCGCAACTGGCTGCGCAGAACCAGCGCCTGGCCCAGTCGGCGCTGCTGATGCTGCTGGTGGTGTTTGCGGTGAAGGCGGCGCTGCTGCCGCTGTACTTTTGGCTGACCGACACCTACGCGAGCGCCAGCGCGCCCACGGCGGCCTTGTTCGCGGTGCTGACCAAGGTGGGCGTGTACGCCATCGTGCGTGCCACTACGCTGTTCGTGCCGGCGGGCCTGGTCACCGGCGCGTTGCCGCTGCTGTCCATGCTCGCCCTGGCCACGCTGGTGCTGGCGGCCCTCGGCGCACTGGCGGCATTGCGGCTGCGCACCCTGGTGGCCTATTTGGTGGTGGCGTCGGCTGGCACCCTGCTCCTGGCCACTGGCCTGGGCAGTGAATCCGGCCTGGCTGCCGGGCTGTTCTACCTGGTGCCCAGCACTCTGGTGGCCTGCGCCTGGTTTCTGCTGGCCGACCGGATCGCAGCCGCGCGCGGCGGCAGTGACAGGCTGCAGCCCGGTCAGCGTCCTGCGGCCTGGGCGCCGCTGGGCATCGGCTTCTTCGTCGCGGCAGTGGCGGTGGCCGGTGTGCCACCACTCGCTGCCTTCATGGGCAAGGCGCTGCTGCTTCGGGCTGCCGGTGCGACGCCTTGGGCGGGCTGGGTGGTGGCCGGCGTGTTGTCGTCAAGTCTTATGGTAATGGTGGCGCTGGCGCGCGCCGGCAGTGTGTTGTTCTGGGAGCATGGCAGCGGGCCGGCCTCAGGCATGCCTGACCGCGCCCAAGACCCCACGGGCCAGCCCGGCCTGGCGCGCGCAGCCACCGTCGGCGCGTTGGCTGCCGTGGTGCTGTGCGCCGTGGCCGCCGGCCCTATCGCGCGCTACACCGCCGCCACTGCGGCACAGCTGTTCGCGCCGCAAAGCTACGTGAAGGCCGTGCTCGGCGCACAACCGTTGCCGGCGACGGCGGATGTGCGGCGCGAGATGCGCGAACGAGGAGACCTGAAATGAGCCTGCGCCAC
Organism: Comamonas sp. SCN 65-56; assembly: GCF_001724135.1. Taxonomy (GTDB): domain Bacteria; phylum Pseudomonadota; class Gammaproteobacteria; order Burkholderiales; family Burkholderiaceae_C; genus Comamonas_C. The sequence continues at coordinate 13,876 of NZ_MEDS01000027.1, forward strand.
CGTCTGTTGCCCTCGCCGATGACGAGCGTTGCGCTGCTGCTGGCGTGGCTGATGCTCAACGAGTCGGCTTCGCCCGGCCAGTGGCTGCTGGGTGCGCTGCTGGCGCTGACCATCCCCTGGCTGCTGATGCCGCTTCGGCCGGCACGCTCGCCGCTGCGCTCATGGCAGGCGCTGATGAGGTTGGTCATCGTGGTGCTCTGGGACATCCTGCGCAGCAACCTCGACGTGGCCCGCCGCGTGCTCGGTCCAGACGCCGCGATCCAGCCGCGTTTCGTGTGGGTTCCGATCGATCTTCGGGATCCGCTCGCCATCGTGCTGCTGGCCGGCATCGTCACCACCACCCCGGGCACGATCTCGGCCGAGCTGAGCGACGACCGCCGCTGGCTGCTGGTGCACGCGCTGCATGCGCCGGACGATGCAGCCGCCGCCGCGATCGCGGCCGATATCAAATCGCGCTACGAAGCGCTGCTGATGGAGGTGTTCGGATGATGGTCGCTGCCGTGCTGCCCTGGGTGCTGGGCGTGCTGACACTGGCCCTGGCCCTGGCGGCCTGGCGCTTGCTGCGCGGCCCCGGTCTGCCCGACCGTATCCTGGCACTGGACACGCTCTACATCAACGCGCTGGCGCTGCTGGTCACCCTGGGGCTGGCCTTTGGCCACAAGCACTACTTCGAAGTGGCGCTGCTCATTGGGTTGCTGGGCTTCATCGGCACGGTGGTGATGGCCAAATTCCTGCTGCGCCGAGACATCACCGAATGAGGCTCTGCCGATGATCCAGAACCTACCCCTATGGGCTGACGCCTTGGCCGCCGCGCTGCTGGTGATCGGTGCCGCCTTCGCGCTGATCGGGTCGATTGGCCTGGCGCGGTTGTCTGACTTTTTCAAGCGCCTGCACGGGCCGAGCAAGGCCACCACGCTGGGCGTGGGCTGCGTGCTACTGGCATCGGCGCTGGTGGCCGCCGTGGCCGGCAAGCCCAGCTTTCATGAGGCGCTGATTGCCTTGTTCTTGTTCCTGACCGCGCCGGTGTCGGCGCATCTGCTGGTGCAACTAGCGCTGAAACATGCTCCCGGGCTGCGGCCCACACCGCCTACGGGGTCGGCCGGCGCGATATCCGCGCGCCCTTGATGTCGAACATAGGGCGGCCTTTCCCGGTGACGACTCTCAAGCAATCGTGGTTCGGTTACTTCTTGAGCCCCCCGCGGGGGCTCGATGGGCACCGCCGGGCACCAGGGCGCTCTGAAGCGCTGACGATGGCGGCCATCGGCTGGCACCTGAGGTTCAGGAAAACCGAACCCCAAGTGTGAAGGACCATGGTTTGTTTAGAGCGTTTCCATCGCCACACTGTCGTTCAGTCTGTCGCTCACGGAGATCCCATCATGTTCTACGCCCTCAACTGGTTCGTCGTCGTCGCGTTGCTGGCGTTCTGGTCCGTCACCGCTTGGGCACTGCATGCCGTTGCGGTCTGGGCGGTTTCGAGTGCCGGCGCGATGCCCGGTGCCGCATCGGGCGTCGCCAACATGGCCCTGCCCGATTGGCTGGCGCCCTGGGTGCCGCCGGAAATCGCGCAGTGGGCGAGCCAGCTGCTGGCCGGCCTGGGGCCCGCGATCGACAGCCTGCTGCAGGCCGCACCGACCCTGGCTGGTGGCGTGACGGTGGCGACGTGGGTGGTCTGGGGCATCGGCAGCGTGCTGCTTGTGCTGCTGGGCGCCGGGTTGCATCTGCTCATTGCGCTGTGGCGCCGCCGCAGTAGCGGCGGATCCGGGCCCAACGCCGGTTCCTCACTGGCGGCTGGCTGAGCACGCGATCCGCTGCTGGGCGTCTTCGGCGGCCTGTGTGGCGCTGGAACTGTCGTCTCTTCCATCCTCTGAAACGGAACCATGGACTTCCTGCTTCCCTTCCTCTCGGCCGACTTCGTCGGCAAGCCTGCCTGGGCCCGGTGGTACTGGGCGCGCAGAGCGGCTGCGAAGACGCGCGGGCACTCGGCTGCGGGTGAGTACGCATGACGCTGCCGATCGCGCAGCGTTTGCGCGACGCGGCCGCAGCCTTTCGGGAGGAAGGGGTGTCAATGCGGGCGATGGCGCAAGCCCACGGGCCGGAGGCCCACGGTACGTTGCTGCTGTTGCTGGCCATGCCCTGCCTGCTGCCGGTGCCGGGCGTGGGCACGGTGCTTGGAGTTGGGATGGCGGCGTTGGCCGTCGCCATGTGGCGGGGTCAAGGCGAGCCATGCCTGCCGCAAGGAGTCGCCAATCTCGAACTGCCGCGCCATTGGGCACGGCGGGTGCTGGAGGGTCTGGCTTCTGCCTACGAGATGGCTGGCCGCCACGCCAGGGCTCGGCTGAGCCACCTCGTGGGGCCGACCTGGCGATCGGCGCTTGCCGTGGTGGTCGGATTGATGGCCATCATCGTGGTGCTGCCGATCCCCTTCGGCAACCTGCTGCCAGCGCTGGCGCTGATGCTCATCGGGCTCGGACTGGTGTTTCGCGACGGCATTGCAGTGATCTTGGGGCTGCTGATGTCAGGTGTGGCATTGACAACCACGACCGGCCTGTTGCTTATGACCTGGATCTGGGGCAGCGAGTGGATCCTGGGATGGGTTTGACTTTGAATGGGACTGATCGATGATCTACGCCACCCTGAAAACACTGCACGTGCTGTCCATGATCGTATGGATCGGCGGCATGGTGTTTGCGCACTTCTTCTTGCGACCGGCGGTCGCCCAGCTGGAGTCGCCAGTGCGGCTGCGGCTGATGCACGATGTGCTCGGGCGCTTCTTCCAAGCCGTGCTGGTGGCCTCGCTGCTGACTCTGGCCAGTGGCGTGTGGATGCTGGGTCGTGTGGCCAAGCAGGTGGTGCAGTCGGGGGGCAACTTCGAGATGCCGCTGGCCTGGACCGTCATGGCAGTGCTGGGAGTCGTCATGGTGGCGATCTTCATGCACATCCGCTTCGTGCTTTTCAAGAGGCTCAGCCAGGCCGTAACAGCGTCCGAGTGGGCCGGCGGTGGTGCAGCCTTGGCGCAGGTTCGTACATGGGTCTCGATCAACCTCGGCCTGGGCGTCCTGGTGCTGCTCGTGACGCTGATGCGCTGGACGACCTGAGTCCGGACCCTGCAGACCATTGCCCCCTCGGCGTAGACGGCACCGATGCAGCCAGCCGGCCGAGCCGCGCGACCAAGCACAAACACGGCGAAGGCATCCACGGTGAAGTCTTTGAAGACGACGGCCCGCACCAGCCAGGTCAGTGCCGCTCCGCGCATGACCATCGAGCGACCGTGATTTGCCGCTGCCGACGCGTTTCACTTCAGCGTGCGCGCGGGCGCCTTGGTCTCGCCGAAGCTGCAGTCGTTGGGGTCGCCCTTCGTTTAGGTTTGTTCGACACCTGCCCGGATCAGAGGCGATGCCGCGAGCGACACCGACCGAGGGCAGGTGTTGGACAAACCTCGAGGGAGGAAACCGCGGCATGTGTCGCCGTGGTTTGAGAACGCGCGCGGCCTATGGGGATTCGGCAGATCGTCTCGAGGTCTCGGCGTCGAGCGAGTTGAAGAACCGCTGGCTGCTACCGTCGAACCGATAGCCGTGCGCTCGAACGCATGCGGTTTGGCAGAGACGCCGTTGCCCCTGATCGCCGCGATCGTGCCGTTGGGCGCATGCCGGCTGTGCCGGCCATGAATGGATCATGGCCAGCGCGCGGATTGAGTGCCGGCGTGCGACGGCAGTCATGGCGAATCCGCCGGATGCGGCGGTGCGCGAATGGGCGGGGTGCGCGCCAGAACCTCGACGACGTGCATCGCACTGCCGCAATGCCAGCACACGAAGGTCGGTCGCTCGCGCGGCTGTTGTGCCGCGGGTTCGGCATTCGGTGCGTCCGGGGCAGGCGCCACGTGCAGCAGTTCGCGCGCAAGTGCCAGCTTGCTCTTGCGCACTCTGTTGGCGAGCAGCCCGTAGTGACGGATGCGATGAAAGCCGCTGGGCAGCACATGCAGCAGGAAGCGGCGCATGAACTCGTCGGGGCTGAGTGTCATCGTCTTGTGGCGCGTCCGGCCCTTGGCCCGATGGTCCTTCCAGCGGAACGTGACGCCGCGCTCGTCCATCGCGACGAGTCGACTGTTGGAGATCGCCACGCGGTGCGTGTAGCGCGACAGGTAGGCCAGCACGGCTGAAGGCCCGGCGAACGGCCGCTTGGCGTAGACCACCCATTCGCACTTGCGCAGCGGCGCCAGCCACCGCGCGAACACGCGTGCGTCGCTGAGCGCGGCGTACTCGCCGAAGAACTGCAACCGCTCGCAGGCGTGCGCACGGCCGAGTTCTTCGAGGAAGCGCCGCCGGAACAGCCGTGACAGCACGCGCACGGGCAGGAAGAAGCCCCGCTTACACGAGATCCAATGTTGGCCGTCCGGTGACAGGCCGCCGCCTGGAACGATCCCGTGCACATGCGGGTGGTGCGTGAGCGCCGAGCCCCAGGTGTGCAGCACCAGCGTGACGGCGATGCGAGCGCCGAGGTGCTTGGGGTCGGCAGCGATGGTCTGCAGCGTCTCGGCTGCCACGTCGAACAGCAGCTCATAGATCACGGCCTTGTTGTAGTACGCGATGTCGGCAATGGGCGCCGGCAGCGTGAAGACCACGTGGTAGTAGTCCACCGGCAGAAGATCGGCCTGTCGCGCCTCGAGCCAGCGTTGCGCCGCACTGCTCTGGCACTTCGGGCAATGCCGGTTGCGGCACGAGTTGTAGGCGACCGTGTCCGTGCCGCAGCCCTCGCAGCGCAGCACGTGTCCGCCCAGCGCCGCGCTGCGGCACTGCTCGATGGCCGACATGACCTTGAGCTGCGTCAGGCTCAGATGACCGCGCCGCGCCTCGCGCCACGCGGGTCCGTGGATGCGGAAGATGTCGGCAACTTCGAGGGCGGCGCGCCCCACCGGCCGCCTATGACGGTGGCAGGTTCTCCAACGGGCTGATCACCTTGCGCAGCACTTCGGTCGCCACGTGCGTGTACAGGGCAGTGGTCTCCAGCCGCTTGTGGCCCAGCAGCACCTGGATCACACGGATGTCGACCTTCTGCTCGAGCAGGTGAGTGGCGAAACTGTGCCGCAGCGTGTGCATCGACACGCGCTTGTCGATGTGCGCGGCTTCAGCTGCAGCGTGGATGGCGCGGTTGAGTTGGCGCGTGGTCAACGGGTCCGTCACGTTCATGCCGGGGAACAGCCATCCGTTAGGCAGCATCTTGCCTTGCGCGTGTCCAAGGCGCCACCACGCGCGCAGCCGCTCGAGCAAGATCGGCGAGAGCATGGCATAGCGATCCTTGCGGCCCTTGCCCTGCTCGACGCGCAGCGTCATGCGCTCGCTGTCGATGTCGGTGACCTTCAGGGAGATGACTTCGCTGGCGCGCAGCCCCGCGCCGTACGCCACCGACAGCGCCGCCTGGGACTTGAGGTTCGGCGCCGCGGCGATCAGGCGTGCGACCTCCTCGCAGCTCAGCACGACGGGCAGCTTGCGCGGCTGGGGCACCGGCTGCATCTTGACCAATAGATCGGCGCGGCCGAGCGTGACGTCGAAGAAGAACTTCAGTCCGCTGAGGGTGCTGTTGATCGTGGCCGGCGAGGTGCCGGTGTCGACCATGTGCAGTTGGAAGCGCCGGAGCTCGTCGGCGTCGGCGGTGTCCGGCGAACGCTTCAGGAACGCGGCGAGTCGGCGCACAGCGCGGATGTAGCCGATCTGGGTCTTGCCTCCCATCTTGCGCATGCGCATGTCTTCGATCATGCGTTGGCGCAGTGGCGAGACGTTGGGCGTCAATGAGACCATGGCTCTGCTCCAGTCGATAGGCGAGGCGGATTGCCTCGCCCGTCAACATGGCAGAACAACGGGCGCCACGAACACACTCAACGCTTCGTCGAAGGGTTACCGCGCGAGCGGTTTAGTCCTTCGCTACAGGAATGACCGGTCTTCTGTTGAACCGCCGGCTGCTATGGGTCGAGTCCCGCCGTTGGCTCGATCACGCTGTCTGAATTACTAACCAAGATCAATCAGACTGGGTGGTCATGAGCGATCAGAGTCTGCATTCTCGACGCGCAGTTCGATAGGCATCTTACCGGGATGCATGCCAAGCCCGAGAGGCCGGCGTTCGCCGCGCGCCGCTCAGGCCAACCTCGCCTGCTGCGGGGACCACTCGTTTTCCTTTACGGTCGTGCTCACCGCCATCACGAGCTTGTCGAGATTGCTGGCCGTCACGCCCTCCAGTGCCGAACGCCCCCGCAGCATCGAGCGCGGCTGCAGCAGTGCATGGTAGATCTGCCAAGGG
>NZ_MEDS01000028.1 GCF_001724135.1 Comamonas sp. SCN 65-56
TAACCCGCACGCGCAGGCCGGGTGCCTCGCTGTCGCGCATAAATGCCTGTTGCTTGTCGGCTGGGCAGGTCAGGCGCTCGATTGCGCCAGCGGTCAGGTTCACCCGTTCGGCAAGGTCTGGGGCTTCGCTCTTTTTCGGTCGTGCCATGCTGATTGCTCCGGCTGTTTTGGCTACACGGCAGTTCCATGTAGCCACCATGTAGCCAAAAAACCCCAATTTCGGGGAATATCAATCAACGTCTTTACTGTTCTTGCATCCAGTACATAGAAGGTAAGTTGTTGATTTGTATTGATTCTATCAGCATCAATCAACACCACCAAATATCAATTAGATAGGATTGTGATTCCTGTTGTCGTGGGTTCGAGCCCCATCAGCCACCCCAAGCAAACAAAGGAAACCCTGCTGGTGAAAAGCTGGCGGGGTTTTCTTTTGTCGGGGTCTGTAGGCAATTGGTACGTGAATTTGCGCAAATTTGCCTCATCGAGAGGCGGCCTTGCGGTGCTCGACGGGCTTGGGCGGTTGCAGCCTGAAACTGGACCTGATGCCAATACTGCGCACTGAAGTGGGACAAGCCCCGCCTCAGTATCCTCAGATTCCATCGAGCGGATAGACCGGGCGCTGTACGTTGGCAAATGGAAAACGCGCGTAGTCTGAGGTGGTCACGCCGGGGCTGTCGCACTCCACCAGTCCTGCCGACAGAGGAACGAATACTGGCCGGCAGTACATGCGCGATTTGAGCAGCAGGTAGCGAAACTGCGTCGGATCCAGACCCGCGCAGTGGAATACGCCCAGGTCCCAGGGTTCATGGGTCTGCTCGGTGACCACGATCTGCGCGCTGCCGATGTCCAGACACACCGATCGACCCATGTGGCAGCGCTGGCCAGTGTAGATCGGCCCGGTGACGGTGTAACTGCCGTCGCTGGCGGCATGCACCCGGCCGTGCAGCCGCAGCGGCTGTTTGTGCAGGCCTATGCGGTCGAGTGGGATCTTGTTACCCAGTGCGACCTCGACATCCGCACCCACGCCGGCCTGGATCATTTCAGCAACTGCCTCCGGATCGCAGATCGGGCCTACGGCGATATTCGTGAGGCCTAGCGCCAGTGCGGCTTGCAGCACGTCCATGGTGTCGCAGGTGCCGCCCGACATGCAGTTGTCGCCATGGTCCAGCAGCAGCACGGGCCGGTTTGTGCCCGTGGCAAGTTGGGCGGCGCGGTGCAGCGAGTCGGCAAGGGGTTCGCTGCGATAGACATATTCGTCTCGGCGCTCCCAGATTTGCCGTGCCAGGCCGTCCACGGTGTTTTGGCCTGATGGCTGATCCTCCACGCGGCAAGTGGCGACCACGCTCATGCAGGGCGCTGCGATGTCGGCCAGCGAGAAGCCGGCAAACACCGACACTGCGGGGATGCTGTCGGCTTCCAGTTCGCGCGCGGTCTGCACCGCGTCGCGCATCGCGCCGTTCAGCGTGGTGCTGCGCAGCGTATGACTCATCAGCGGCAACCGGTGCCAGCAGACGCCGTAGCGGGCTTCACCGCGCAGCATTTGGAGGAGCAGACGGCCGGCGTGCTCGCCGGTTTCGTACATGTCGATATGCGGGTAGGTCTTGAAGCCCACCATCACATCGGCGTTCTGCACCATCTGCTCGGTGATGTTGCCGTGCAGATCCAGTGCCACGCCCAGGGGCACGCCGGGCGCTGCGGCGCGCACGCGCGCCAGCAGGTCGCCTTCGCCGTCGGCGCTGTTCTCGGCCACCATGGCGCCGTGCAGATCCAGCAGGATGGCGTCGCAGCCCGGCGCGGCTTCCACGATGCGGCGCGTCAGCTCATCGTAGGCCGCGGCGTGCACCGGGCCGCTGGGGTTGGCCATGGCCGACACCGGCGTGACCAGCGTCGCGCCCAGGCCCTCGGCCAGGTCTATGAACGCTGCCATGGCCGTGCGCATGCCCTTGTTGGCGCGGTAGGCCTCTGCTTCGTAGGTCGGGGAAAACGCCGCCAGGGGCGTGGGCACGGGCGAAAAAGTGTTGGTCTCGTGGTTCAGGCGCGCTATCAGGATCTTCATGCCACTCCTTCCGCCGCCGCGAGCACCGCGCGCAGCAGCACATTGCAGCCGGCCTCCAAGTGTGTCGGGTCGGCGTTCTCGATTTCGTTGTGGCTGATGCCATTGTCGCAGGGCACGAAGATCATGGCAGCGGGCGCCACGCGTGCCAGGTACACGGCGTCGTGGCCGGCGCCGCTGACCACGTCCATGCTGCTATAGCCCAGGTCGTCGGCGTTAGCGCGCACGGCCTGCACCAGCTGCGGCGTGAACGGCTGGGGCGGGAAGTAGACCACCTGCTCCACCGTGACCTGCAGGCTGCGTTCCGTGGCGATGCGCGCGCAGGCGGCGCGCATCGCCGCATCCATGTCGAGCAACTGGGCGTCGTCGGGCGCGCGCAGGTCCACGCTCAAGGTGGCGCGACCCGGTATCACATTGCGCGAGTTCGGGAACACCTCGATCGTACCCACGGTGCTGCGCGCGTGCGGTGCACGTTCGACGGCGATGCGGTTCACCTCCAGCACCAACTCGCTGGCGGCCAGCAGCGCGTCGCGGCGCAGTTCCATGGGCGTGGGGCCGGCATGGGCCTCCATGCCCTGCACGCTCACGTCGTACCAGCGCTGGCCCAGCGCGGCGGTGACCACGCCGATCACGCGCTGGTGGTTTTCCAGCACCGGGCCCTGCTCGATATGCGCCTCGAAGTACGCGCTCACGGCGGGGGCTGGGCCGGCCTGGCCCGCATAACCTATGGATGCCAGCGCCTCGCCCACGCTCACGCCCTGCGCGTCGCGCTGCACCAGCGCGTGCTCCAGCGTGAAGGCACCGGCGAACACGCCCGAACCCATCATCACCGGCACGAAGCGCGAGCCCTCCTCGTTCGTCCACACCGCCACCTCGATGGGCGCACGCGTGCGCACGCTGGCGGCGTTGAGCGTGCGCACGACTTCGAGGCCGGCCAGCACGCCGTAGTTGCCGTCGAACTTGCCGCCCGTGGGCTGCGTGTCGATATGGCTGCCGGTCATCACCGGTGGCAGGTTGTCGTCCTGGCCCGCGCGGCGCGCGAAGATGTTGCCGATCGCGTCTACGCGGATGCTGCAGCCGGCGCCCCGCGCCCATTGCACGAACAGGTCGCGGCCTTGGCGATCCAGGTCGGTGAGGGCGATGCGGCACACGCCGCCCTTGGGTGTGGCGCCGATCTGCGCCAGGTCCATCAGCGACTGCCACAGCCGCGCGCCGTCTATGCGCAGAGCGGCCAGGGCCGCATTGGGGGGAAGATGCCTGTCCATGGAAACTACTCCTTTCACACCAGGCCTACGCCCAGGTAGCGATCCTTGACGGCCTCGTCGGCCAGAAATTCGGCGTTGCCGGCCTCGTGCACGATGCAGCCCTGTTCGATGATGTAGTGGCGATCGGCCAGCTGCGTGCAGACCTCCAGGTTCTGCTCCACCAGCAAAATGGTCACGCCCGCAGCCTTGATGGTCTTGAGCTGGGCCACGATCTCCTCGACGATCACCGGGGCCAGACCTTCCACGGGCTCGTCCAGCATCAGCAGGCGCGGCGCGTTCATCAGCGCGCGGCCAATGGCCAGCATTTGCTGCTCGCCGCCCGAGAGCTGGCCGCCGCCGTTTGTGCGCCGCTCCTGCAGGCGCGGGAAGATGCGGTACACGTCGGCCAGCTGCCAGGGCGACTTCTTGCGCTGCGCCAGCAGCAGGTTTTCCTCCACCGTCAGCAGTTTGAAGATGCCGCGGTGCTCGGGTACCAGGCAGATGCCGTGCTGTGCCACCTGGTGCGTGGCCAGGTGGCTTGTGGATTCGCCGGCAAAGCGCACCTGGCCCTGCGTGGGCGGCATCACGCCGGCAATGGTTTTGAGCGTGGTGGTCTTGCCGGCGCCGTTTCGGCCCAACAGGGTGACGAGCTCGCCCTCCTGCACCTGCAGCGACACGCCCTGCAGCACATGGCTCTTGCCGTAATGGGCGTGTATGGACTCCACCGACAGCAATGTCTTCATGCCTTGCCTCCGGTGATCATATTGCCCAGGTAGGCCGTGCGCACGCGCTCGTCGTTGCGGATCTCGGCGGGCACGCCCTCGGCCAGCACGCGGCCCAGCTGCATGACGGTGATGGTGTCGGAGATGTCCATGACGATGCCCATGTTGTGCTCTATGAGCACCACGGTGTGCTCGTCTTTCAGGCCCTGTATCAGCCGCTTCATGTCGTCGAGATCGTCAATGCCCATGCCGGACGTGGGCTCGTCCAGGAAGATGGCCTTCGGTTTCGCGGCCAGCGCCATGCCGACCTCCAGGCGCCGCTGCTGACCGTGCGAGAGGTTGCCTGCGGGCACTCCGGCGAAACGGGTGAGGCCGACACGTTCAAGCACTTGGGCCACCGTGTCGGCACAGGAGCGCGGCCCCATTGGAGGGCTCCAGCAATTGAGCGCCTTGGCGGGTGCCACGCCCTGCGCGGCCAGGCGCAGGTTCTCGCGCACCGGCAGTGAAAGGAACAAGCTGGTGACCTGAAATGACCGTGCCATGCCGCGACGCACACGGCGGTGGTCAGGCTCGTGCGTCACGTCGTGGCCGTCGAACACGATGCGGCCACTGGTCACGGTCTTGGTGCCGGTGAGCATGTGAAACAGGGTGGTCTTGCCCGCACCGTTGGGGCCGATCACCGAGTGCACGGTATTCGCGCGCACCTGCAGATTCACGCCACCCAGAGCGACAAACCTGCCGTAATGCTTGGCAACCCCTTCGGCTTCAAGCAGGATGGGCGAGGGTGTATTCATACCAGGCCTCCACTGCGTTCGACCGGGTTGGATTCGGTGGGCTCCGCAGTTGCGTCGGGCTTGTTCTTCTTGTGGCGCACCAGGGCCCACAGATTTTCACCAAGCCCCCACAAACCGCGCTGCAATCCCAGGCTGACCACCATCAGCACCACGCCCAGCAGCAACAGCCAGCGTGGCCACAGGGTGGACAACCAGTCGCCCAGCAGAACGTAGAAGGCGGCACCCAGCAATGAGGCCAGCAGGTTGCTGGTGCCGCCGATCACGGTCATCACGATGATCATCTCGCTGGTGTGGTATTCCACGTTGGACAGCGGTGCAATGCCGGTCATCATCGCGTGCAGCGCACCTGCCAGGCCCGTCACCGCGCCCGAGATCACGAAGGCCTGCAGTTTCAGAAGGCGCAGGTTGTAGCCGACGGCCGCGGCGCGCTCTTCGTTGTCGCGCACCGCCAGCAGCGTGCGACCGAAGATCGAATCACAGACGCGGCGCAGCAGCCAGAACGCGACCAGGAACAAGGCAGCGACGAAGCCGTAGTACTGCCAGGGCGTTGCCAGCGGCCAGAGCGTCTGGCCGGCGACGGAGAGCGACGGGCGCGGAACATCCAGCAGACCGTTGTCCCCCCCGGTGAGGCCGGGCAGCGAATAGGCGATGAAATAGAACATCTGCGCAAACGCCAGCGTCAGCATCACGAAGTACGTGCCGCGCTGGCGGATGGCGATGGAGCCGATGATGGCGGCGCCCAGCGCGCCCATGGCGATGGCCGCCAGTAGTGCCAGCGGCATGGGCAGGGGCCAGCGCGTGAGCAGCAATGCAATGGTGTAGCTGCCCAGACCAAAGAAAATGCCCTGGCCAAACGACAGCAACCCGGTATAGCCCAGCAGCAGGTTGCAGCCCATGGCAGCCAGCGCGTAGATCAGCACCTCGCTGGCAAGAGAGCCCGAGCGCATGAACAACGGCATGGCCAGAACGATGGCCAGCGCGATCAGAAAATGGGAGTGCCTAGTCATGGTAGTCACGCCTTTCGGCCCAGCAGGCCATGGGGGCGCAGCAGCAGCACCGCGGCCATGGCAACGTAGATCATGATGCGCGCGCCCTCGGGCCAGAGCGTGCTCATCACGCTTTGAACGATGCCGATCAGCAGGCCGCCCACCAGCGCGCCATTGAAGCTGCCCAACCCGCCCACGACCACGATGACGAAGGCCACGCCCAGCGCCTCTATGCCCATGAAGGGTTCGGCGCCGCGGATGGGTGCGGCCAGTACCCCGGCCAGCGCCGCCGTGGCCGCACCCAGCGCGAATACCAGGCTGAAGATGGCAAACACGTTCATGCCCAGCAGCGACACCATTTCGGTCGATTCACTGCCTGCGCGCACCGCACTGCCCAGGCGCGTGCCCTCCAGTACCCACCACAGCAGTACCGCCAGAACCGCGGTGAAGCCGATCACGAACAGCCGGTACTTGGGGTAGACAAAGCTGCCCCACATCACCACGCCCTGCAGCAGGTCGGGCGTAGCCACGCTGTCGCCCAGCGGCCCCCATTGGAGGATCACCAGTTCCTGCACCACCAGGGCCAAGCCCACGGTGACCAGGATATGGAACTCGTGCGGTTTGGCATAGACATGGCGCAGCAGCAGTTTTTCCGTCAGCCAGCCAATTGCCCCCACGGCCAGGGGCGCAAGCAGCAGCGACCACCAGAAGCTGATGCCCCAGCGCGTCATCTGGTAGCAGAAATACGCACCCATCAGGTAGAAGGCGCCATGCGCGAAGTTCACGAAGCGCAGCAGGCCGAAGACGATGGACATGCCGACGGTCAGCAGAAAGTACAGCATGCCGATGCCGATGCCGTTGATGGTCTGCAGCAGGTAGATGTTCATGGTCGCCTGGGTAAAGGTTGCGTACTGTGGGGAGGGTTGAGCGTTGGGGGGTGAGCGTCCAGCGTGAAGACTAGGGCGTGCCGCTTCTCACCCTCAACGCTCAACGCTCAACGTCCCCCTATCCCAGCTTGCAGCCGGTCTGGTCCACGGGCAGGAAGGATTTGCCGGAGCTGATCACGTCCACGAAATCGTCCTTGTTGCCCATCTTGGCCTTGGCTTTGCCCTTGAGCAGGTAGTAGTTCTTGAGCACCTGGTGGTCGCCCTTGCGTACCTCCTCTTCGCCCGTCAGGCCCTGGTACTTCATGCCTTCCAGTGCGGCGATCACAGCCTTTTGATCGGTGGTGCCCGCCTTGATGATGGCGTCGATGAACAGCTTGGTGCAGATGTAGGAGCCGGCCAGGCTGTAGTTGGGGTTGGACTTGAATTTTTCCTGGCAGCGCTTGACCAGATCCTGGTTCAGCGGCGCATCCACCGTGTGCCAGTACTGCGCACCGAAATACACTCCTTCACACAGATCGGCACCGAGCGATTCAAACTGCTCCAGCCCCGAGGCCCAGGCGATCAGGATGGTCATGTTCTTGTGCATGCCGAAGCTCACCGCCTGGCGCAGCGTGTCCGACGACTGCGCGCCGAAGTTCAGCAGCAGCAACACGTCGGGCTTGGCAGCGGCGGCGTTGGTCAGATAGCCGCTGAATTCCTTTTCCGTCAGCGAGTGGTAGCTGTTGCCCACATGCTCTATGCCCTTTTCCTTGAAGATATTCTTGGCCGCCGATAACAGGCCGTCGCCGAAGACGTATTGCGGCGTGATCGTGTACCAGCGCTTGGCCTTGGGGTTGGCCTCGAGCAGCGGGCGCACGGTTTGCTCAATGGCGCCGAAGGTGGGCACGGACCAGCGGAAGGTGGCGTTGTTGCAATCCTTGCCAGTGATCTCGTCGGCACCGGCGGTGGTGATGAACATGCCACCGATCTTGTCCAGCTCCTTGCCCATGGCCAGCGCTTCGGACGAAAGAATGCCGCCGGCGAAAAAGCTTGCGCCCTGCTGTTCGGCCGCTTCCTGCACCTTGCGTACGGCGGTGGCCGGCTTGCCCTCGGTGTCCAGCAGCGTGTAGGCCAGCGGTTTGCCCAGCGCCTTGCCGTATTGCTCTATGACCAGCTTCATCCCCAGATCGGCGAACTTGCCATTGGCGGCAAAGGGCCCGGACATCGGCACGGGACAACCAAACTGGATCGTGTCCTTGGCCTGGGCCCAGGCACTGGAGAGCAGGGACAGGGACGAAGGGAGCGCGCCGAGCGCGGTGGCTTGCAGAAGGTGTCGACGTTGCATGAAGGGGCTCCGGTAGGTGAAACACAAGGGATGTCGGGTTGACAGGCAAAGCCGCTGAAGTGAACACGCCGGCGGACTAGCCTTGTTTCCCGTACCCATTTATAGTGATAAATCGAATAAACATGACGAGTGAAAACCCTAAGCATCGTGCCATTCGGGTTGCCTGTCGCACACCATTCGCCGAGGAGAGCAGTCACCATGGCCAGTCGCAAAGCCGCTTCACCACGCATTCGCCAGCTCAAGCGCTCGGATCTCGTGGCGCAAGAGATCAAGCGTCTCATCACCGAAAAAAATCTGACGCCTGGCGACCGCCTGCCGCACGAAAGCGACTTGCAGGCGCAGTTTCAGGTCAGCAAGGGCACGATCCGCGAGGCGCTCAAGGCCTTGGAGGTGCAGGGCCTGATCACCATTTCAACCGGCCCGACGGGCGGCGGCACGATTGCCGAGGTGCCGCTGGATCGCACGCTGCAGTTCATGCAGAACTACCTGTTTTTCCAGGAGGTGACGATCGAAAACATCTATACCGTGCGGCAGATGCTGGAGCCTGAACTGGCGGCGGGTGCCGTGCCCCATTTGACGGATACCGATTTCGATGCGCTGGAGCGCAGCATTGCCTGCTGCGACCCGACGCAAAGCCATGAAGATCTGGTGACGCAGCGGCGTGAGGATGTGAACTTTCACGACATCCTGGCTGCTGCCAACCCCAATCCCTTCCTGCGCTTTTCGTGCGAGCTCATCAACGAAATGATTCGCCAGCTCATCGTCTTCGGCAACCGCACGCCGCAGGCCGAGCACCGCCGCTTTGGCGAGGCCAATGCGCAGATTCACCGCGACATCGTGAAGGCGGCGCGCGCGCGCGACGCCGAGGCTGTGCGCGCGCTGATGGCGCAGCACATGCGCGACGCGGCCAGCAGCGTCAAGCGCATGAAGGGGCGGATTCAGGGTCGGCTGATTCTGGATGCCGATACGTTGCGCCGCCCGCGCGGCGTGGCGGGCGCTGCCCTGCGCTTGGGCAAGCGGCCCGCGGATGCTGAGCCTAAAAACGGCAGTTGACCGCTTGTTGATATTGATAAAGCTTTGTTGGCGTTGAGCTTTTTGGCTTCGGCGCAGTTCGCCTTTTGGGCGACAACGCTATGCACCCGCCAGCACCATGCTCGGCACGCCATACTGCGTTGTTCGTCCTTGCGCACACCAGTGCGCTGCATCCTCCCGCCTTGCCTGACGCACCGATCATGGCACTGGCGAGCGCATTCAACTACCGTTTTTAGGCTGAACCGGAGTGATCGGCGTCAGGCGGTTTCCGCCAGCGCATCCCCGAGCGCGCTCACCAGCCGCTGCAGTTCCGCCTCGGTGCTGATGAAGGGCGGTGCGAGTTGGATGCTGTCGCCGCCGTAGCGCACGTAAAAGCCTTTCTTCCAGCAGGCCATGGCGATTTCGTAAGGGCGACGGCCGGGCTCACCCGGCATCTGTTCGATGCTGAAGCCCGCGGCGAGGCCATAGTTGCGGATGTCCAGCACGTGCCTGGCGCCCTTGAGCCCGTGCACCAGGGTTTCGAAGACTGGTGCCAGCGCCTTCACGCGTGCCGGAGCGTCTTCCTGCTCCAGCAGTTGCATCGTGGCATTGCCTGCCGCGCAGGCCACCGGATGGGCTGAGTAGGTGTAGCCGTGGGCAAATTCCAGCAGGTATTCGGGGCCCGCCGCATGCATGAAGGTGTCGTAGATTTCCTTGCTCGCGACGCAGCCACCCAGCGGCTGCGCGCCGTTGGTCACCTGCTTGGCGAAGTTCAGGATGTCGGGTGTGGCGCCAAACACCTCAGAGCCCGTCCAGCCACCGGCGCGGCCAAAGCCGGTGATGACTTCGTCAAAAATCAACAAGATGCCGTGTTGCGTGCAGATCTCGCGCAGGCGCTGCAGGTAGCCCGCGGGCGGAATCACCACCCCGGCCGAGCCGGAGAAGGGCTCGACGATGACGGCGGCAATCGTGCTCGCGTCGTGCAGCGCAATCACGTCCAGCAGCCGATCGGCCAGCGCCTTGCCATCGAGCGGCGGCATGCCGCGATGAAACGAGCCCAGCGGTGGCTGCGTGTGCGGCAGGTGATCGGCCTCTATGCCCTGGCCAAAGGCCTTGGTGTTGCCGGCCATGCCGCCGACCGAGATGCCGCCGAAGTTCACGCCGTGGTAGCCCTTCTCGCGCCCGATGAGGCGCGTCTTGCCTGCCTGCCCCCTGGTGCGCCAGTAGGCGCGCGCCATCTTGAGCGAGGTATCCGCCGCCTCCGAGCCCGAGCCGGTGAAGAAGACGTAGTCCAGCCCCTTGGGCATGTGCGCCTTGATGCGATTGGCCAGCTCGAACGAGGCCGGGTGGCCGAACTGGAACGCAGGCGCGTAGTCCAGCGTGGCAGCCGCCTGGCCGATGGCTTGGGCGATCTCCTTGCGACCGTGGCCCAGACCGGTGGTCCACAGACCCGAGAGGCCGTCAAAAATCTTGCGCCCGTCGCTGTCGGTGTAGTAGGCGCCCTGACCGCTCACGATCATGCGCGGGTGGGCCTTGAAATTGCGGTTGGCCGAGAACGGCATCCAGTGCGCATCGAGCCAGGCGGCATCCAGACGCGGGTTGGCGGTGGCAGGGGCTTCATCAATGACGGCGAAAGACATGGCGGATCTCCTGGAAAGATGCGCCATTGTGGTGGTGTGCAATGATTCGTCAAATCAACGAATATCACAATTCACTTGACAAACCATGCAAGCAAACCGGGCCTGCCTCGCCATCGGTCAGGCTTGCCGAAAGATAGTGATCGACCATGCCACATCCTCTGTCTTCTGTCCCCCGCCCGCGTGCCGTGCTGGGCCAGCTCGCCGACATGGACTTGCGCTTGTTGCAGGTCTTCAAGGCGGTGGTGGAGTGCGGCGGCATGGCCGCGGCGGAACTGGAGCTGAACATCGGCACCAGCACCGTCAGCCGCCATGTGAAGGATCTGGAAACGCGCCTGGGCATGACGCTGTGCCGACGGGGCCGGGCCGGTTTTGCGCTGACGCCCGAGGGCCAGCGGGTGTATGAGGAAACCTTGCGGCTGCTGACGGCGATGCGCGGGTTTCGCGACAGCATCGACGATATCCATGCGCGCATGGGCGGGCAGCTGGCGCTGGCGGTGTTTGACAAGACCGCCAGCAACCCGGCGGCACGCATTCACCAGGCGATCGCCGCTTTTGTGGCGCAGGCCCCCGACGTGCAGATGCAGTTGCATGTGGGTTCGATCTCGGCGATCGAGCGCGGGGTGATGGACGGCAGTTTTCAGGTGGGCATCATCCCTGCGCACCGCAGTTCGCAGAGTCTGGTGTATGCGGATTTGTTCGGTGAAACCATGCGCCTGTATTGCGGCAGGGGTCACGCGTTCTTCAATGCGCCCCACGCGGCGCTGGATTGGGATGCGCTGCGCCGCCATCCGTTTGCCGGGCTGGGCTATCACTCGCCGAACATGGAGCTCTCGCATGAGGCCCGTCTGATGCGGGCGGCCACCGGGTTCGATCAGGAGTCCATTGCCACCCTAGTGTTGTCGGGGCGATTTCTCGGCTTTCTGCCCGATCATTACGCGCAAGCCTTTGAGGGCCAGGGGCGGCTGCAGGCGGTGCGTCCTGACCTGTTTCACTACCACTGCCAGTTTGTCAGCCTGCTGCGCCGCTCGCCGGCACCCAGCCGTGCGGCACTGCTGTTGCAGCAATGCCTGGTGCAGGCGCACGCGGGCTGAGGGCCTGGAAACGGCCGTTTTACTCGGGCTTTTTCATCGGGCAGGTGTTCATGCCCAGCAGCGGATACGCCGGGCAGAAGCGGAAGATGCCGGTGAGCATGGGCACGATGCCGATGTAGCCCCACGGGCCGATCTGGCCGAAGGCGGCCAGGGCGATGAGCACGGCGCCAACGACGATGCGCAGGATGCGGTCCCAGCCGCCAACGTTGATTTGCATGGTGATTTCCCTTTCAGCAACCGGATTGGACACCGAACTTGCGCAGCACGGTTTCCATGAAGCACCAGCGCGTGAGCGAGCTTTGCAGCAGGTTGGCGCCGACGAAGGCGGTGAAGGCCAGCCACCAGGGGCTGACGAAGAGCGGGCTGCCCTGCACGCCGAGCGCGAGCGAGAGCAGCACGAACAGGCCCGCCATGAAGCGGACGATTCTTCCAGTGGTCATTTGAATACTCCTTTGGGTGGTTGAGGGACAACGGAAATCAGCGGTATTGGCGCAGGTAGCGCGCCTCGAAGTGCGACTTGGCCCAGTGCATCAGGCGCAGCGAGGGCAGGGTGAGGTTGCGGCTGGTGGTGCGCCAGACCAGTTTGCCGCTGGTGAGCGAATCGATGATGCACAGCAGCTCGGTCTTGAAGCCGGCGCTTTGCGGCCGTCCGGCCAGTGCGTCGATGAGATTTTGCGCGGTAGCGGCCGCCTGCAGATCGGCCATGTGGGCCTGCTTGGGCGCCCACTCGGGGCCAGGGAAGCTGCCGGAATCGCCCACCACCCAGGTCTTGTCCCAGCCCTGCACGCGGCATTGGGCGTCGGCGGCGATCAGGCCGCCGGGCGAGCGCGGCAGCTCGGTCGCGTCAAACCAGGCGTTGCCGGTCATGCCGGGCATGAAAAGGATGAGGTCGGCGGCAATCTCGCCGCCTTCGGTCACCACCTTGTCGGCCTCCAGGCGTACCAGCTTGTGCCCAAGGTGGATGTGGATATTGCGCCGCTGCATCTCGGCGAGCAAGGCTTGCACCGCCTGCTTGCCCAGGCGCTTGCCGGGCTCGGTCTTGGGATGAAAGAAGGTGAGGGTGAATTGCTTGCGCCGACCTTCGCGGCGAAACTGCGTGTCGATGCCGAAGAGGAACTCGAACATTGGCCCGCCGCGCACTGCGGCTGGCTCCTGGGGGTTGCCCGAGAAGCCGATGGCAATCGAGCCGCCCTGCATCGCCCTCAGGCGGTCGCGGATGGCCTCGGCCGCGGCGATGCCTTCGCAGGGCGTGATGGCGTGCTCGATGCCGGGCAATTTTTTGATGAAGCGCCCGCCGGTGGCGATGACCAGCGCGTCGTTCGCAATGCGCTCGCCGGTGCTCGTCAGCACGGTGCGCCCGCCGTCGGTCAGGCCGGTGACGTCGGCTTGCACATGGCGTACCCGCATGCGTTCAAAGAATGGGCCCAGCGGCACGACGAGGTCCTCGCGCTGCCGCTTGCCGCTTGGAATCCAGATGATGCCGGGCAGATAGTGCAGCTCGGCGCGCGGCGAGACGAGCGTGATCGGCTCCGTGCTCAGGCGCTTGCGCAGCTCGCGCACGGTGGAGAGCGCGCCGAAACCGCTGCCGAGGATGGTGATGGCGGATGGCTTTTGCACGGTTGGATCCTTTTGCATCAAATGTGGCTGTAACGCTTGTACGGTGTGCGGTAGAAGCTACTTGTTTTGTAGTTCTTCAGCGAGCAGCGCATCGGCCTCGCGCAGGTCGGTCTCGCCGATCTGGCCGGCCAGCAGCGCCAGGCGCAGGCGCGCGAGCAGGGTGGCCGAGAGCGCTTGCGCCAGTTGCAATCGCGTTGCGGCCTGGTCGTTGCGCGCGTTGAGCACGTCAAGCGACGTGCGCTCGCCCGCATCAAAACCGGTGCGCGTGGCGTCTTCGCGCAGGCGGCTGGCCTCCAGGGCCGCTTGCAGCGCGCTCACCTGTTCTGTGCCGGTCCGCAGCGCCAGCCATGCGCCGTGGATGTCGCGCGCAAGCTGCTCGCGCGCCGCGTCCAGGCTGGCCTGCGCGCTGGCGAGCTGCGCGGCGGCTTCCTGCTCGCGTGCGCCGCGCATGCCGCCGGTGGTCAAGGGCAAGGTGAGCTGCACGCCGACCATGGCGTTCAGCCCCGCGTTGCGCGCGCTGCCGAAGTCGCCGTGGCCGGCCAGGCGCTGGTGCTCGGCCTGCGCGATGAGATCGACGGTGGCACCGTTCCAGCGTGCGGCGCGCTTGCGCAGCTCGGCCTCGGCCAGGTCGACGGCCAGGCGCTGCTCGCGCAGTTGCGGGCTGGTGGTCTCGGCCAGTTGCTGCCAGACGGCAAGCGAGCGTGCATCGGTGGCGGCGCGCGCGGGCAGGCTGGCGCTCAAGCCCGGCTCGGGCAGGCCGGTGGCATCGGCCAGCGCGCGGCGCTTGATCTCCAGGTCGGCCTTGGCCAGTGCGATCCGCGCCTGCACCCCGGCAAGCTGCGCGCGCGCTTCGTGCACGGCGGTGATGCTGGCGCTGCCGATCTCGAACCGGTCGGCTGCCTCGGTGGCCGCGTGTTGCAGTGCCTCGGACTGCGCGGTGAGTACGCGCACCTGCTCCTGGGCCAGTGCCAGATGCAGGTAGTGCTGGGCCACGCGCAGCAGGGCTTGCTGGCGCGCGCCCTCCCATTGCAGATCGCCTTGGTCGGCTTGCAGGCGCAGCTGCTCTTGCTGCGCGCGGCGCTCCTCGTTGTAGATCGGCTGGCTCGCCTGCAGCGCCACGCGCGTGGCCGCGCCGCCGGTGATCGAGGTGGAAAAATCCACGCCGCTGGATGTACCCAGCCCCGGCGCGCTGAACTGCGCGTCGCGCATGGTGGAGTCGCTCGCGCCCAGGCCCGCCGAGGCGTTCAGGACCACGCTGGGCCGCCACAGCGCATCGGCCTGCGCGCGCCGGGGTTCGGCCACACCGTGCGCGGCGCGCGCCACGGCCAGCGGGCGGTCATGCTGCTCGGCCGCCTGCCAGGCCTCGGTCAGCGTGGTGGCCTGCGCGGCCAGGGTGAGCAGCAGCGCGCCTGCTGCCACGAGCCAGCGCGGCGCGTGGGAATTTGAATGAAATCGGCCTGTAGCGCTTATGGGGTGGGCGCCAGGAGCCTGTCGGACTTGGAGCGTCGATAGCGAAAATCGGCCCCAGCGAGCACAGTTTTTGCCGGATTTGCAGCCCAATAGCTGAGCTATTGGGCAAAAAGACGGTGAAAAATGGGCCGCTGCGGTCGATTTGCAGCCGACGATTTCCAAGTTCGTCAGGCTCCTAGCAGCTATGTTTTGAATAGTCATTGCGGCACCTCCTGCCCGCGCACCACGTCCACGTGCTTGCGGTAGGCCATGTAGTAAAGCGTCGGGATGACGACCAGGGTCAGCACTGTGGAGACCGCGATGCCGAAGATCAGCGAGATCGCCAGGCCATTGAAGATGGGGTCGTCCAGGATGAAGAACGCGCCCAGCATCGCGGCCACGCCGGTCAGCAGAATCGGCTGCGCGCGTGTGATGGCCGATTCGATGATGGCGCGCTTGAACTCCATGCCCGCCTGCACCTGCAGCCGGATGAAGTCCACCAGCAAGATGGAGTTGCGCACGATGATGCCCGCCAGCGCAATCATCCCGATCATGCTGGTCGCGGTGTACTGCGCGTGCAAAAGCGCATGCCCCGGCATCACGCCGATGATGGTGAGCGGTATCGGTGCCATGATGATGAGCGGCGTGAGGTAAGAACCGAAGTGCGCGACCACCAGCAGGTAGATCAGCAGCAGCCCCACGCCATAGGCCGCGCCCATGTCGCGGAAGGTCTCGTAGGTGATCTGCCACTCGCCATCCCACTTCAGGCTGTAGCCGCGATAGGGGTCGCTGGGCTGGCGGATGAAAAACTCATCGACGCCGCCGCCATCGGGTGCGGTGATCTGGCCAATCGCCGAGCGCGCGGCGAACATGCCGTAGAGCGGGCTGTCCACGGCTCCCGCCATGTCGGCGACAACGAGGTTTACCGGCAGCAAGTCCTTGTGGTAGATGGGTTGCTCCCTCAGCGTGTCCGTCACCGTGACCAGCTCGGCAATCGCCACGCTCTGGCCGCTGGCGGAGCGCACCGGCAGTTGCAGCAGCGCATCCAGACTGCCCTGCGCGCTGGCAGGCAGGCGCAGCAGCACGGGCGTGGGGTATTTGCTCTGCGCGTCGTGCAGCCAGGTCGCGGCCTCGCCCGAAAAGCCCGCGTGCAGCGCGCCGACGATCGCCGCTTGCGGCACGCCCAGCAGCGCGGCCTTGCGGCGGTCCACCAGCACCAGCTTCTTCGGCGCCTCGGCAATCGCCGAGTCATCCAGATCAACGATGCCTGCCGTCTTTTGTAGCGCAGCTCGCACGTCCCGCGCCACCTTGCGCCGTCCTTCGGCATCCGGCCCGTAGATCTCGGCGACGATGGGAGAGAGCACCGGCGGGCCGGGGGGAACCTCCACCACCTTGACGTTTGCGCCCAGGCGGGCGCCGATGGCTTGCAGGGCAGGGCGCTCGCGCATCGCGATGGCGTGGCTTTGCGCCTGGCGCTCCTGCTTGTCCTTGAGGTTGACCTGGATGTCGCCCACCTCGCCCCCGGCGCGCAGGTCGTACTGGCGCACCAGACCGTTGAAGTTGATCGGCGCGGCGGTGCCGGCGTAGGCCTGCCAGTCGGTCACCTCGGGCACGCTCGCCAGGTGGCCACCCAGCTCATGCAGCACCGCGGCGGTGGCCTCGGGCGGCGTGCCTGCGGGCATGTCCACGATGATTTGAAATTCAGATTTGTTGTCGAACGGCAGCATCTTCAGTTGCACCCAGCCGACGGCGGGCAGCAGCACCGAGATGGCGATCAGCAGCACCACGGCCAGGCCCAGCAGCGCGCGGTTGCGCCGCCCGTGCTGATCGTGCAGCAGCGGCGCGAAGATGCGCTCGAACAGCGGCGCAAGCCGCGCGGCCAGGCCCGTGTGCGCTTGGGCCGCCGCACCCGCGTGGCTCTGCATCCACAGCTGCGCCAGCCACGGCGTGACGGTGAAGGCCACCGCCAGCGAGATCACCATGCCCATGCTGGCGTTGATCGGGATCGGTGCCATGTATGGCCCCATCAGGCCGGTGACGAAGGCCATGGGCAGCAGCGCGGCGATGACGGTAAAGGTCGCCAGAATCGTCGGCCCGCCCACTTCATCCACCGCGCCGGGAATCAGTTGCGCGAGTGATTTTTCCGGGTGCAGCGCCTGGTGGCGGTGGATGTTTTCGACCACGACGATGGCGTCATCGACCAGGATGCCGATGGAAAAAATCAGCGCGAAGAGCGAGACGCGGTTCAGCGTGAAACCCCAGGCCCACGAGGCAAACAGCGTCGCCGCGAGCGTCAGGCCTACCGCCACGCCGACGATCAGCGACTCGCGCCGCCCGAGCGCGAAGAACACCAGCGCGACCACCGAGAGCGTGGCAAAGAGCAGCTTCTGGATCAGCTTTTGCGCCTTGTCGTTGGCGGTCGCTCCGTAGTCGCGCGTCTCGGCCACCTGCACATCCGCCGGAATCACGGTGTTGCGCAGTTCGCCCACACGCTGCATTACCGCGCGCGCCACATCAATCGCGTTCTCGCCGGCCTTCTTGGTCACGGCCAGCGTCACCGCCGGGTATTCGTGCGGCTCGCCGCCCTGCATCACCGTGTGCCAGACGTAGCGCGTGGCGGGCGGCGCGCCATCGACCACCTGCGCCACGTCTTTCAAAAACACCGGCTTGCCCACGCGCACGCCCACCATCAGCTCGGCCACCTGGCGCGCATCGGCGAGGAACGGCCCGGCCTCGACCTGCACCGCACGGTTGCCAGAGAGCAGCTCGCCCACCGGCAGCCCCTGGTTGGCCGATTGCAGCGCGCCGCGCAAATCATCGACGGTGATGCCCACCGCGCTCATGCGTGCGGCGTCCAGCTGCACCTGCACCGCGCGCCCCGGCCCGCCCACGGTCGTCACCGTGCGGGTGCCCGGCACGCGCTTGAGCTCGACCTCCATGCTGTGCGCCACGCGCTCCAGGTCGTAGGCGCCGGTGGCTTCGTTCTCGCTGTACAGGGTGAGCGTGACGATGGGCACGTCATCGATGCCTTTGGGGCGGATGATGGGCTCCATCGCGCCCAGCCCGCGCGGCAGCCAGTCGGCATGGCTGCGCAGCGTGTCGTGCAGGCGCACCAGTGCCTCGGTGCGGTGCACGCCCACCTTGAATTGCACCGTCAGCAGCGCCATGCCGGGACGCGAGAGGCTGGTGACGTGCTCCACGCCCAGCATCTGCGAGAGCACCTGCTCGGCGGGTGTGGCGATCATCTGCTCCACGTCCGCCACCGATGCGCCGGGGAAGGGCACGATGACGCTGGCCATGGTCACGTCGATCTGCGGCTCTTCCTCGCGCGGCGTGACCAGCACCGCGAAGAGGCCCAGCAGCAGCGCCAGCAGTGCCAGTAGCGGCGTGATTTGCGCCGCCTCAAAAGCGCGCGCGATGCGGCCCGAGATGCCGAGAAATTGCTTGTCCGTGCTCATGTCCGCACCCACTTCAGCGCACCTTGGCCGCGGCCTGCGGCTCGCTCGCCACCTGCTCGCCTGCACGCGCGCCGGAGAGGATTTCGACCAGATCGCCTCGCGACTCGCCCAGGCGCACCTGGCGCAGTTGCGGCTTGCCTTCGCTGCCTCGTACATACACGCCTGTCATCTCCGCGCGGCGCACGACGGCGCTGATCGGCACGAAGAAGCGCTCGCCATCCGTGGCTGCCGCGCCCTGCCACCACAGGCGGGCGAAGGCACCGGGCACCGCAGCGGACGTGGCAGGCAGTTGTACGCGCACCGTCAGCGTGTGGCTTTGGGCGTCTGCCGTCGGCAGCACCTGCACCTGCGCAGCGGCCACCGTGATGCGCCCGTTGGCAGCGCCAGGAATTTCCACCTGCACCTCGCTTGCCTGACGCACCTGCTCGGCCTGCGCCAGCGTGAGCGCCGCCGCCACGCGCAGCAGCACCGGATCGTAGAGCGTGACCAGCGGCTTGCCCGGCAGCGCCAGATCGCCCAGCGTGACCGGCACGCTCGCCACCACCGCATCGAACGGCGCACGCAGCATGTGCAAAGCTGCCTGCGTCGTGGCCACGCCCGCCTGCGCCTGCAGCGCCTTGACCTGCGCCTGGCTTGCCTGCCACTGCGCGCGGGCGTTGTCCAGCGCTGCCTGGCTGATGTAGCGCTTGGCAAAAAGCCGCTGCTGGCGCTCGTACTCCTTGCCGGCCACCGCCGCCTGCGCCTGCGCCGCCGCCACTTGCGCCTGGTTCGCGGCCGCGCCCTGGCTTGCCATGCGCGCGTCGATGCGTGCCAGTTCCTGCCCCGCCTTCACCCGCTCGCCCGTGCGGACCGGCAATGCCACGATGGCACCGGGCACCTGCGCCGCCAGCGTTGCTTCGCGCAGCGCCTCGACTTTCGCATCGCTGCTGTGCAAGGCGGCGGCGGAACTCGATTGCACCGGCACCCATGCAAGCGTTTGCGCGTGGGTGGCAGCGTTCAAGCACACCCCCATGAAAGAGAGCGTGGTGGCCATGAGGGCAGAGCGCCAGCGAGTGGTGTTCATGTCATCGAATCTCATAAATTTGTGATTGATTATTTACGCATTCACGTAATTAGTCAACTAAGTATAATGCAGTCATGGAGATCGCGTCATGAAACACATGCCCCCGCAGGTCATCGACCAGGTGGCCGCCTACTTTCAAGTGCTGTCCGAGCCCACGCGGCTGCGCCTGCTCAACCTGCTGCGCGAGCGCGAATACAACGTCGGCGAGCTCGCCCAGGCCTGCGGCTATACGGCCGCCACTGTCTCGCGTCATCTCTCGCTCATGACCAAGCACGGCATCGTCGCGCGTGAGGAGCGCGGCCCCAGCGTTTATTTCCGCATTGCCGACGAGCGCGTGGACGCGCTCTGCGATCTGGTGTGCGGCAGCATCGCGAGCCGACTGCAGGCCGCGAGCGAAGTGCACGATGCGTTCAAGGCGCTGCTTTGAGCCTTGTAACCCTGGCCATGCCTTAGAATCTGCCGCTTCGCGCGGGTGTAGTTCAATGGTAGAACGGCAGCTTCCCAAGCTTCATACGAGGGTTCGATTCCCTTCACCCGCTCCACCGCATCAATCTGCGGACTTCCGCAGAAGTCCAAGAGAGTCTGTAAGTCGTTGCCACGCAAAGACTTTTCCTCTCTTTGATGTTCTGCTGTGGTCCACTGCGATCCGCCTACAGCCGGGACTTTTAAGTCCACAAACAAGTCCATTTTTGCGGGCGCGGCTGATTCCGGATTGTTGATGGAGGGGCGAGGT
>NZ_MEDS01000029.1 GCF_001724135.1 Comamonas sp. SCN 65-56
AACAGCCTTCGGAGCAAGTACAAACTCATCTCCGCCCAAGAGCCGTTCGTGGGCAACCAGCTGGCGCGATTCCGTGACGGGGAGATCACCATCGAGGCAAGCGCTCCGCACATGAGCTTCGAGATGGAGTTGACCTACACTCACGCGGAGCTCCGCGCGCTGCGCGATCGAATGTCGCAGGCCGAGGCCGCCCAAAAACAAAAAATCGAACGATCGAATCTTTGAAGTTGCAACCGCCCCAGCTGCTCGTCGGCGACACGCGCAGACAGCCATCCACAACGGTGAGTGACATGCCCAACGTCCCGACGCCCATCCCTGCGGAGCTGACCAAGATTCGAGACGATCTTGCCGCCGTTCTTGCGCAGGACAAGGCTCAAGAAGAGTTTGACGTCGACACGTGGCTTCAAGAGTGGCTTCGTCTTCCACAACCCGCCCTTGGGGGAGTGCCTCCAATGGAACTACTGGTTACACCGGGCGGAGTTGAACGTGTTGTGCGCATCTTGGGGAGCTTGATGAGCAGTTCGTATCAGTGACTGCTTTCGGCCACAAGCGGTCAAAGCCCCAACTGGGACGATGGCTCGAACAGCGGCGCTGTCCGAGCTGTAGCGAGAACTGTTCTCGGTAGTCCGATTCGGAGAAGGTCGCTAGCTGACGCGCCACCACCAAGTCGACCCGTAGATCGGCAAATCGGCTTGCTGCGACCAGCGGAACTTCTTCCACATGAACTGCTTCGAGGGTCCGCCCAGCTTGGCCTCGTCCGCGAGCCGCTTGAACGCGTCTTCGGTAACCCAAGTTCGTTCTTCCAGATTCAAGGTGGTGAGCTTGGCGGCATAGTTCGCCGCCCGTCCTACCCAAACGATATCGTTACCGCCGCGGACTCCCGTTCGGGTGGCTCTGATGGCGCTCGTGTCAATGCCAACCACCTGCTTCACTTCACGGGCGGTGTCAGGATACTGCCGTTCGAGTGCGGGATTGATCACGTGCTGCACGGCAAAGTTGATCTTGAGCCCGGCGATCGCCGCCGGCGTCGTCTGGCGCTTACCGACCCAGATGCCCATGACTCGGTCGCCATCGTAGGACGTAATCGCACCGCCCTCGTCTCGGATGATGGTTGCGGCGCAGTGCAGGAACGTTTTGTAGATCTCAGCGCTACGCCACCAAGGCTCGGAGTCCACCATGCTGGTGGACCCTTGAAGGTCGGCGTATAGGACCGTAGCGCGGTCGAACTCTACGGCGTCGTTCCCCAAACGCAGGTCCTCAGGAGCCGGCACCACTTGGCCGCTCCGAGTGGCCCACCTGGCCGAGAATATGTCGGCTACCTTGGATTGAAGGTCTGCGAGGCTCGCCATCCATCAATCCCGTGGGCCGGCGGCTAGAATCAGGTCCCGGAGCTGGTTGCAGGCGGGGGCCAGGTAGCTGCGTGCATCGGCGCCGGAAACATAGCGATAGCCGATGGTCGTGAGCCCTGCGAGATCGCTGGGCAACTTCAGCTTGTCCTCCCGGGGCTCCATGAGGAACGCACGCTTGCGCCCCAGAAAGCCGATAAACATGCCGAGCTCGAACACCACGTTGTCGCGAACCGTTGGCCACTCGTCCCCGCGCGTAATGACGGTGTCGTCCGCATGGGCCACGGCAATGGCGAAGTCGGCAAGGTCCAGCTGCCGTTCCAGCTCGTCCAGGGTGTAATTCGACGCGCGGAAGACGCCGTGGTCCCACACCACGGTGAGGAACGGATCGTGCTGAAAGTGATCGACCAAAAGCCGGGTGACTGGAAGCGCTTCCACTGAAGACATGACAAACACCCGGACCTGCGTGCGAGGCTGGGCGATGAGCGCGTTGCGCTGCATCAGGCGTCGCGACAAGGTCGCGACCAAACGCCGCCACACGACGGGATACGTGTTCGCCAAAGCAATGAAGTCCGGCTCCAACACTCGCAGCAACACACCCGGTTCGCGTGCGATCACGGACGCCGAGCGGGGCTGGGTCGGCTCGATGGCCGCCATCTCCCCAACGTGATCACCGGCGTGGCGAATCGCCACCGGTTTGCCGTTGACCACGATGTCGGCGGCACCAGCCACGATGCAATACACCTCGGTATCGGCCGCGCCCTGTTGAATGAAGGCCTCGCCCGCGACCACCGGCTGTAATTGACCGACTTCGGCCAGCCGCTCGGGCAAGCCGTCGATCCCCGCCAGCAGCCTGTGCTCGGCCAAGGCCGCGACCAGCCGTCGGCGCCCGTCTTCCCCCTGAAACCGCTCAATCATCGCCCGCCCTCGCCCCGCATTTGCCGCCCCTTGAAACCGTGATCAGTACCCCATATGTGGGGAGATAAGCGTCAAGTCAAGCCCCATGCGGGATTCGATGGCTGTCGCAGGGGCTGAGACGGCGCCGGATTAGGGTGCTGACATACAGGGGACTTGGAGCGATCGCGACCCGCCCGGTCCACCCATCCGTCGGGCGCGAGGAGACCACACCATGGGCTATAGCTGGAAGGAAGATCGCGCAAAAGAGCGGATCGAAATGCGCTTCGAAGAAGTCCGCAGGGTCGAAATCGTCGACTACAAGCGGGACATGTCGCTGGAGTGTATCCCGGCCAAAAAGGCGTACCGTATGGATGCGGTGCATCTTTACATCGATATCGTCAACCTCGATGAAATCCTCACCTGCACTTCGGTCGAGGGCGAAACCTGCCACAAGCGGACGCTGCGCTTTTTGAACCAGCACTATCGCGCGGTCCATCGCATTATCCTGAAGACCGATGCCATCCGCGTCGATTTCCACAACCAACGGCTGCATGCCGTGGTGGCCAAGCCCTATGGCGAGGACAGCGAACGCGATCGCGTTGCCCATGCCGTCGCAATCGCGCAGCTGGCAGCGGACGTCCTGGCCGAGACCGGCGATGATGACGCGCAGATTCCAAATGCCAAGGTCCGCGTCGGGATCGATAGCGGCCGCGCTCTGGTCGTCAACAACGGCCGGCGGGGCGGCCGCGAACCGCTCTTTCTGGGGCATCCGGCGAACCACGCGGCAAAGTGCGCCAGCGCCGGCACCGCCGAGGGGATCTACCTGACCAACACCGCCCGCGCGGTGATGGGTTTCCCGGTGTTGGCGACGGGCAAGGACCGCACCACCGCCCTGACCGCTGATCAGATCGACACCTGTGTGACAGAGGCCGACCTAGGCGTTTCCAAGGAACAGATCATCAAGGTCTGGCGGGAGGAGCAGGAAGAAACGCCCATCGGCAGCATTGACTTCAGTCGCCCGACTCCGCCCTTGTCCAACCTCGACTTCGACCTGCTGAGCGTCTCGAAAACCAAGCGCTTCGAGGGAGTCTCGGTGTACGCCGACGTCGACGGCTTCTCCGCCTACGTCGACAAGCACCTGGATGACAATCCCGAGGATTTGGTGCGCACGCTTCACGTTATCCGCTCCGAATTGGACGCGGTGACCCACAAGGACTTCAGTGGTCGCCGCTTGCGATTCATTGGCGACTGTCTCCACGGACTCACGCTGGAAGGAACCGCGCAGACCACCGAGGTCGAGGCGACGATCAGCACGGCCACCTTGTGCGCCGGTGCACTCCGCAGCAGCTTCGCCTGCGCCATCGCCCATCTGCACGACGAGGGGGTCGATACGGATGACTTGGGGCTGGCCATCGGTTTTGAGTTGGGCCCTCTCAGCGTCACCCGATTGGGCATGAAAGGAAGCATGCTGCGCTGTGCCACCGGTCGCGCCATCCTGAAGTCCGAGGAGGAACAGCGACGCTGTACTGGCACGGAGACGGCCATCGGTCCGAGCGCCTATGCGGCCGCGCCGAGTGCGGTGCGCACCGTGTTCGGCAGTTCGCGCAAAGCCGATGCCTTGGATTACGACACTGCGGTCACCGAGCTGGCCGCTTCCGGCGATCGCGTGGCCAAGGGCATCCAGTCCGAGGCCTACGCGGCGACCGCTCCTGCCGTCGTCCCAACGCTCAGCCAACCGCTGCGGCCGCACACTGCCAAATGAGTGAACCGGCAGAACCGCTGCACCGACTTGCAAATGTGGCCCCCGAGTTCAGGGCCACGCTTGCCGTGAATGGCAAGCACGCGGTGGCGAACATTACGATCGCCCTGCCGAGCGGCCAGCGCCACATCTTTGCCCTCGACCTGACAGAGGAAGGTGGAAGGGTGTCGGTACGCGAAGCGCCGGTCGGGAATTTATTGCCCGCGTTCTGTCCGGACCGGCATGTCAACAGCGACGGATCATTCTGCCTGGGCTGGGGGGAAGACGACCCCAGCACCATTCTCGACCCGGAGGCCGCACGCAGATGGTGGAGCGTCCTTGTGCGCTTTCTCGCGCATCAGGTGAGTGCCAACAAGCGCCGTGTATGGCCCGGGCGCGAAAACGATCGAGCCCACGGCGCGGCGGCACGCCATCAGGCGGTCGCGGAACCGCTAGCGGCCCAATTCGGCCCCACCTTTGTCGACGACCTTCATGGCGGTTTGCTGTCGACGCGCTTGGACAACCGCCGCCGCAATCCGCGTTTGGAACTGTATCGGGCGGGGCGGCTCATCGCCCGTGTCTCCCTGCACTCGAGGCGCCTTATCCGAGATCGCTTCTTGTGCCCGTGCAATGGGCCGATGGCGTTGCCGACTACTCGCTGCGGAACACACGCGCAGGCACTGGCGAACTTCACGAGCGCGTTGCATTCCTGGCATGAGGAAGAGCGAACTTTCCTAGACAATCTGGTGACCAGCGGACAGCGTTGCTGTGGCACGTTGCGGGAGTGCGGGCTGGCTGCCGCCTGTGCCCGCGTTCGGTCTTTATCCTCCAGAGGTTCCGCGCATGAGCGTCATTCAAGATCCGGCACTCCCCGCCACCATCGATGAACGCGGCCGCCTGCAGGCGGCCTGGAACCAACTGAATCTGGTACTAGGCTTTTTCTCGCGCATCGATGCCAAATTGTCTGTCGTACTCGGCATCAATTTGGGCATGCTCGCCTTGGCAGGAAGTCGCATGCCAGCGATCCACACCATGGACTGGCGGATGCTGCTGATCGCCGCCTCTTTTGCAGCGGCAATTGCGGCGAGCTTCTATCACTTGTGGAAGGGCGCCTTCCCGGATCTAAACGGCGGGACAAGCTCGATTGTCTACTTTAAGAGTATCGCAGGGATGAGCGAGAGTGCATTCCGCCACGCGTACAGCGCGGCGTGCCCGGCGGCACTGGCAAATGACGTACTGAATCAAGTCTGGCGAAATTCCAAGATTCTCGACCGCAAGTTCACTTCACTACGTAGAGCATTCGTGGCAACCATTTGCGCCGTCGCTCCTTGGGTTGTATTGCTGATCGCCCTCCCAGCATCGAGTACGAAGCTGTAGTCGTGGACCAACCCGGCTCGGCGATGGCGTGACCAATTCGCGGTGTCCTGTCACGACGGCATGAATCTGAGCGGCCGCTTTGGGTCGGATGCAGTCCTTCCCTACCCTTGTTAACGCTCCCCCGTACCCTACCTTCCTCACCCCAGCCAGGGTAATTCTATTGACATCGGCACATGATCTAGGTTGATAGGGAAGGCGACCCTGGCGGCAACTGCTGCGAGCGTCACCAAGAGATTTGTGATCTCTTCAAAGGGAGCCTTCGGGCCCGATCATCTCCAACGCGTCGGGGCAGCAATTCCCCCACCGTCGCAAGACGAGGCGCGGCCATCAAGCCGTGCCCGCGTTTAGCCGCACCGGCTTCAGCTTATCCGACTCTCAGGGCATCACACCGGACGACGCCATCCGTCCCGGCTGTTCTACACCTGCAGATTCATCAAGCAGTTCACACCCTTAGGCGGCAGCCCGCTCCGCCGCGCTGCGCGCCCATCGGTGCAACTCCTTCGCGCCGCCGATGACCCAGGCAACACCGCGAAGCCCCTACCAAATTCTGGGAAGCCACGCGCGCGCCGTGTCGTTCTGACCTGCCCCCCGATTTCCGGGCCAACCTGATCTAAGTAGAGTCCGTCTGACGAGAGGACGGACATGAAGAAGCGATACACCGAAGAACAGATCATCGGCTTCCTGAAGCAGGCGGCGGCCGGGACCCCGGTCAAGGAGCTGTGCCGCAAGCACGGCTTCAGCGATGCCTCGTTCTACCTGTGGCGCCGCAAGTTCGGTGGCATGGACGTGCCCGACGCCAAGCGCCTGAAGGCGCTGGAGGCGGAGAACGCCAGGCTCAAGAAGCTGCTGGCCGAGTCGATGCTGGACAACGAAGCGCTGAGGATCGTTGCGCGGGGAAAATACTGAGCCCGCCGGCGCGACGGGCGGCCGTCGCGGACGTGCGGGCGAAGCTGGGGCTGTCGGAACGGAGGGCCTGTCGGGTGCTGGGCCTGTCACGCAGCGTGCTGCACTACGAGCCACGCACGGCCGACGCACCGCTACAGGCGCGCTTGGTCCAGTTGGCCGGTGAGCGGCGCCGGTTCGGCTACAGGCGCTTGCACATCCTGCTGGAGCGGGAGGGCTGGGCGGTCAACCACAAGCGGATCTACCGCCTGTATCGCCGGGCCGGCCTGGCGGTGCGCAAGCGTCGCAAGCGCGAGCGCGTCGCGGTCAAAAGACGCCCACTGCAAGTGCCCTCCGGCCCGAACCACACCTGGTCGATGGACTTCGTGTTCGATGCGCTGGCCAACGGACGCCCCATCAAGTGCCTGACGGTGGTGGACGACTGCACCAAAGAGGCCGTGGAGATCGCGGTCGGCCGCCGGATCAACGGCCAGAACGTGGCCGATATCCTGGAAGCGGTATGCCGCTTTCGAGGCTACCCAGCCGCGATCCGGACCGACCAGGGTCCGGAGTTCACCGGCCGGGCGTTGGACCAGTGGGCCGACGCGAACGGGGTGAAGCTGGTGCTGACCCAGCCTGGCAAGCCGACCCAGAACGCCTACGTGGAGAGCTTCAACGGCAAGTTCCGTGACGAGTGCTTGAACGAAAACTGGTTTGTGTCGCTGGAGCACGCCCGTGCTGTCATCGCGATATGGCGCAAGGACTACAACGAGGTGCGTCCGCACAGTTCGCTGTCCAAGCGCACACCCGCCGAGTTCGCCGCCGCGCTGCGCAACAGCGGTGCCTTGGTCGGTCCAACCGCCGATCGAAACCTGACCCACCGGAGCGATATGCTCCCCAATCAGGACTCTACTAAGTAGCTAGTGGCCCTAAGAATGGGGGCAGGTCAGTTCCACAGCAATTTCGTGCGCGCAACAACATGGAGCCAGACGCAATGAGCAATACCCTCGACCTAAGGAAGGTCTGATCAAAGCGCGCTGATGCTACGAAGGCGGAGCTCGTCGGTGGCGATGATGACTTCGAGCAGCTGGTGGCGCAGGTGGTGGGTTTCGTCGAAGCGCCCGAGGTCGGCCTGAACCTGCCGCTGGATGTGCGCGGCACCGCGTTCCAGCAGCGGGTGTGGCAGGCGCTGCGGGAGATCCCGCCGGGAGACACGGTCAGCTATTCCCAGCTCGCCGAACGGATCGGCGCGCCCAGGTCAGTCCGTGCCGTGGCCCAGGCCTGTGGCGCCAACCACATCGCGGTCGCCGTTCCCTGTCACCGGGTGGTGCGCCGTGACGGCGACATCTCCGGCTACCGCTGGGGCGTCGAGCGCAAGCGCGAGCTGCTGCAACGCGAAGCGCGGGCACGCGCCGGATCCCCATGATGACGCGCTTCGCGCGCCATATCGATGCACTCGACTGGCCGGAGATCAGCGGCCAGCTCGACATGGAAGGCCATGCCGTATTGACCGGCCTGTTCACGGCGGATGTGGCAGGTGATCTGATGCGCAGGGCCGAAGATGGATCGGTATCGCAAAGGACCGACCTCTTCTCCGCGGAGCCTGGAGGTGGCGACCCGCTCTTCTTCGGCCCGGCACTGCCGGAACCCCTGGAGGATCTACGGCAGGCGTTGTATCCGTGATGCTCACCAGACTCGACCCTTGAGCCATCTGAGCCGCTTGCGTGAACACGAGGCCATCGCGCTCTGCACCAGAGCGCAGAGGGCGAACAGGTGTCGGCGCACCGGCCGTTCAAGGGAAGCAGGGGCCACTACCGCGCCGGTTTGATCCGGTTGAAACCCAGGAATCTGATTATTGAAAGGCTGATACGAAACTCATAGTCTGGGCCAGCCGCGATCGATCCCACGTACAGTGGCCGATCCATGCAGGCCGGGAACGCGGCATCTGAAGGCCGGAACCATGATCGCCCCGGAAGACCGGGCGCCCGCCCGAAGGATGAAGCTGGAGGTATCCACATGTTCGGACTGACCGCACTCGAACTGGCGCGTATCCAGTTCGGCTTCACCATCTCGTTCCACATCATTTTCCCGGCCATCACGATCGGCCTGGCCGCGTTCCTCGCGGTCCTCGAGGGCATGTGGCTGTGGAAGAAGGACGACGCCTACCTGGAGCTGTACCACTTCTGGTCCAGGATCTTCGCGGTGAACTTCGCCATGGGCGTCGTCTCCGGCCTGGTCATGGCCTACCAGTTCGGAACGAACTGGAGCTTCTATTCGCAGTTCGCCGGCAGCATCACCGGCCCCCTCCTGGCCTATGAAGTGCTGACCGCCTTCTTCCTGGAGGCCGGTTTCCTCGGCGTCATGCTGTTCGGCTGGAACAAGGTCGGCCGCGGCCTCCACTTCTTCGCCACCCTGATGGTCGCGCTCGGCACCCTGATCTCGGCCACGTGGATTCTGGCCTCCAACAGCTGGATGCAGACACCACAGGGCCACGAAGTGATCAACAACGTGGTGGTGCCCGTGGACTGGATCGCGGTCATCTTCAACCCGTCCTTCCCGTATCGCCTGGCGCACATGGTCACGGCGGCCATGCTGGCGACCGCATTGTTCGTGGGCGCTTCCGGCGCCTGGCACCTGCTTCGCGGAAGCCGGCATCGCGCCGTCAAGCGCATGTTCTCGATGGCGCTGTGGATGGTGCTCTTCACCACGCCGCTGCAGATCTTCATCGGCGACCTGCACGGCCTGAACACGCTCGAGCACCAGCCCGCCAAGATCGCCGCGGTCGAAGGCCATTGGGAGAACATCCCGGGCCAGGGCGTACCGCTGATCCTGTTCGGAATCCCGGACATGGACGCCGAGACGACCCGCTACAAGGTGGAGATTCCGAACCTGGGCAGCCTGATCCTCACGCACAGCCTGGATGGACACTTCCCCGGCCTCAAGGAGTTCGCCGCCGAGGACCGCCCGAACTCGCTGATCGTCTTCTGGGCGTTCCGGATCATGGTCGGCCTCGGGATGCTGATGCTGCTCCTCGGCCTGTACGGGGCGTGGGCGCGCTGGCGCCACCGCCTCTACGAATCGCCGGCCTTGGCCCGCTTCGCGCTCTGGATGGGCCCGTCGGGGCTGATCGCCATCCTCGCGGGCTGGTACGTCACCGAGATCGGCCGCCAGCCCTGGGTGGTCTATGGGCTGATGCGGACCGAGGACGCCGTGTCCAACCATTCGGCCCTCACCCTGTCCGTCGGTCTCGTGGTCCTCGTCGTGATGTACCTGGCCATCTTCGGGATGGGCATCGCCTACGTTCTGAAACTGGTCCGGCAGGGCCCGGCGGCGCTCGGCGGGGACATTGCCGCGCACGGCCCCTCCATCAACCAGAAGCCCGCGCGCCCGCTGTCGGCGGCGGATGCGGTCCTGCCCCCGACCACCGACGCACAGTAGAGCGAGGCGCACCATGGGAATCGACCTCCCCCTGATCTGGTTCCTGATCATCGGCTTCAGCGTGATGATGTACGTGATCATGGACGGCTTCGACCTGGGAATCGGCATCCTGTTTCCCTTCATCCCGGGCCGGGAAGACCGGGACACCATGGTCAACACAGTCGCTCCGGTCTGGGATGGCAACGAGACCTGGCTGGTCCTGGGCGGCGCGGGCCTGATGGCCGCCTTCCCGCTGGCGTATGCCGTGCTGCTGAGCGCGCTCTACATCCCGGCACTGTGCTTCCTGGCCGGACTGATCTGGCGCGGCGTGTCCTTCGAATTCCGTTTCAAGGCGGACGAGGCCCACAAGCCGTTCTGGGACAAGGCCTTCATGGCCGGCTCCTTCGTGGCGACCTTCTTCCAAGGCGTCATGCTGGGCGCGTTCCTGGAAGGGCACCAGGTCGTCGATGGGGTCGCCGTCGGCCACGTGATGAGCTGGCTCACGCCGTTCAGCCTCTTCACCGGGGTCGGCCTCGTCATCGCCTATGCGCTCCTGGGCGCCACCTGGCTCATCCTGAAGACGGAAGGGGACCTGCAGCATCGCGTCATCCGGATGACACGCCCCATCCTGCTGTCCACGCTCGCCGTCATTGCCGCGGTGAGCGCGTGGACGCCACTCGCCCACCCGGCGATCGCGGCGCGCTGGTTCGCCGTTCCGGATTTCCTGTTCTTCGCTCCAGTCCCCCTCCTCGTCCTGGTGGCCGCCTGGGCGATGCTCCGATCGCTGAAGGGCACGCCGCACGCGGTGCCGTTCGTCGGGGCGCTGGCCCTGATGTTCCTGGGCTATTCGGGGCTGGTCATCAGCATCTGGCCGAACATCCTGCCGCCCGAGATTTCCATCCGGGACGCCGCGGCGCCGCCACAGACCCTGGGATTCGCCCTGGTGGGTGCATTGCTGATCATCCCCGTCATCCTTGCCTACACCGCTTGGTCCTACTACGTGTTCCGCGGCAAGGTGAAGGCCGGCGAGGGATATCACTGAAATGGAGAAACCGGTTTCTCCGTCGTATGGCTGGAGCAGGCGGCTGCTGTGGCTGGGCGCGATCTGGGCGTGCAGCATCGCCGTGCTGGGCGCTGCCGCGCTCGTCATGCGCCTGCTGATGCAGGCGGCCGGCATGACGCGATAGGTCCCGTCCCGGCGGCCCGCCCCAACGTCTCCAGGGCCGCTTCCACCCGCGCGTCGAACGGGTGCCCGAAATTGATGCGCACGCAGTTCCCGAAATCCACGGATGCCGAGAACATCGGGCCCGGAGCGATGCTGATGCCAGCGGCCATCGCGGTCCGGTGCAACGCGAGGGAGTCGGTTCCGTCCGGCATTTCCACCCACAGGAAGTAGCCTCCGGCGGGCCGGCTGACGCGCGTGCCTTCCGGAAAAAAGTGGCTGATCGCCTCGATGTACTGGTCGCGGTTCTTGCGCAGGACCAGACGCAGTTCACGCAGGTGCCTTTCATGGCTGCCGCGCTCGAGATAGCGCGCGATGCCGAGCTGTGAGGGAATCGATGTCGCCAGCGACGTGGTCAGCTTCTGCTGGGCGACTTCGCGCAGGAACCTGCCGGGGCTGGTCCAGCCAATACGGTAGCCCGGCGCGAGGGTCTTGGAGAACGAACTGCAATGCATCACCCAGCCGTCGGTGTCGAAGGTCTTCAGCGGCACCGGGCGCTGGTTGTCGAAGTAGAGCTCGCTGTAGACATCGTCCTCGACCAGGGGCACACCGTAACGACTCGCCAGCTCCACCAGCGCCTTCTTCTTGTCCGCGCCCATCGCGCTGCCGAGCGGGTTCTGGAAATTCGTCATCAGCCAGCAGGCCTTCGGTCGATGCCGCACGATGGCAGCCTCCAGCGCGTCGAGGTCAATGCCCTCGCGCGGATCGGTCGCCACCTCGACCGCGTGCAGGCCCAGCCGCTCCAGCACCTGCAGGCAGGCATAGAAGCAGGGAGACTCGACCAGCACGGTATCGCCGGGCTTGCAGACCGCTGCCAGGCAGAGGTTGAGCGCCTCCGTCGCGCCATTGGTCACGATGATCTGGTCAGCACCGATCTGAACGCCATCAATGAGGTAGCGCAGCGCGATCTGCCGACGAAGGGATTTGCTGCCGGGCGCCAGGTCGTCGACAGTCTTCCATGGGTCGAGCTCCGCGGCCGCAACCGCGGTGGCGCGGCCCAGCCGCTTGAGGGGAAACAGCCACGGGCTGGGGAATGCCGAACCCAGTGGTACCACGTCACGAGATGTCGCCGACCTGAGGATCCCGGCGACGAGTTCGCTGATGACCACCGGACGGGCCTCGCCGTCGGGCCGCGACGCCCGGTCGGGCTCCGGCGCCAAGGCTCTTGCGGACTGCGCCACGTAGTAGCCCGAGCGCGGCTTGGCGCGGACCAGCCCCCGTGCTTCGAGCAGGTAGTAGGCCTCGAAGACAGTGGACGGGCTGACGTGGCGACTGGCGCTCGCCTGCCGTACCGAAGGCAGCCTGTCACCGGCTTTCAGAGTGCCGTTCTGGATCGAGGCGGCGATATCGGCCGCGAGCACCTCGTAACGCTTCATGGAATTCCGGCCCGTGGCGCCTCAGCTGATATGGTTTTTTATCGGAAAACTGCTACTGAAAACACTGTGTTGGCAGGCATAGGCTAGCACCTGCCCCGCTCCAGTCACGACGCGAACGCGGTGACGGCGTCCCCTACCCCTGGCGAATCCCCATGAAAACGCTGCTGATCGTCGGCTTCCTCGGCCTGATCCTCTACAACCTTGGGGCCGGGCTCTACTACATGCTGGTCGACAAAGGCACGACCAGACGCACGGTCAACGCGCTGACGCGTCGGATCGCGCTTTCCGTGGTGCTGATCCTGCTGGTCTGTGCAGGCATCTATACGGGGCACATCCAGCCGCATGGCATCCAGGCGGGCTGACCGCATCGGCTTGAGTCCACGGGGCATCTGATACGGTCATAAATCACGTATCTGATTATTACGTATCTGATACGTACTGGGTAGTCTGGGCCGCATCCCCTCCAGCGTCACCCAGTCGCATGAACCCCACCGCACTCCTGCTGGCGACCTTCGTCCTTTCGATCGTCGGACTGTTCGCCTTCATCTGGTCGCTTCGCAGCGGCCTCTTCGACCGCGAGTCCAGCGGCGCCGGCGTGATCTTCGCGCCCGAGGAGATCGGGCGCTACGACGACCCGGCGGAAGGGGTCACGCGCCTGGTGCCGGACGACGCCCGCCAGCAGGCCGAACTCCGCGATCGCGCCGCTGCCGACCGCGCCACCGCCGTGCCGGTGTTCGTGCTCTTCACCTTCGCGGTGGTGTGGCTGCTGGTCGGCTCCGCCGCCGGACTGCTGAGCTCGCTGAAGCTGCACCTGCCCGACCTGCTGGTGGAGCAGGCCTGGCTCACGTTCGGGCGCATGCGCACCATCCACCTCAACGCGGTCGCCTACGGCTGGGCGCCACTTGGCCTGCTGGGACTGGTGGTGTGGCTGCTGCCGCGCCTGCTGCGCACGCCGCTGCGCTACCCGCGCCTGATCATCGCAGGCGCCTTCATCTGGAACGCGGGGCTGGTGGCCGGCCTGGTCGGCCTGGCCAACGGCCTCAATACCGGCATGGAGTGGTTGGAGATCCCCTGGTACATCGGCACCCTGTTCGCGGTCGGCGGCATGATGATCGGGCTGCCGATGGCCTTCATGCTGCGCCGGCGCACGGTCCACCACCTGTACGTCTCGGTCTGGTACATCGGCGCCGCGCTGTTCTGGTTCCCGATCCTCTACATCGTCGCCAACATCCCCGGCCTCCACTTCGGCGTGGAGCAGGCGACGATGAACTGGTGGTACGGGCACAACGTGCTCGGCCTGTTCTACACGCCGATCTCAATCGCCTGCGTCTATTACTTCCTGCCGAAGGTGATCGGCCGGCCGGTGCAGTCCTACAATCTGTCGCTGCTCGGGTTCTGGACGCTCGCGTTCTTCTACGGCCAGGTCGGTGCCCACCACCTGATCGGTGGCCCGATCCCCGAATGGCTGGTCACGCTCTCGATCGTGCAGAGCATGATGATGCTGATCCCGGTGCTGGCGTTCTCCGTGAACCAGCACCTGACGCTGAAGGGGCATTTCGCCCTGCTCAAGCGCTCGCACACGCTGCGCTTCATCGTGTTCGGCGCGATGATGTACACGGTGGCCTCGGTCCAGGGTTCGGCACACGCGCTGCGCTCGCTGAACGCCCTCACCCATTTCACCCACTTCACCGTCGCCCACGCCCACATCGGCATGTACGGCTTCGTGTCGATGGTGCTGTTCGGCGGCATGTACTTCGCGGTGCCCCGGGTGCTCGACGTCACGTGGCCGAAGCCCGCGCTGATCTCCCTCCACTTCTGGCTGGTGGTCGCCGGCTTCGCAGCCTACATCGTGCTGCTCAGCACCGGCGGCGTGCTCCAGGGCCTGGCCCTGCTCGATGGCGCGACACCGTTCATCGAGTCGGTGCGGGTGACGAAGCCCTGGCTGCTCGGTCGCAGCATCGGCGGCGGTCTGATGACGCTGGGGCACATCGTGTTCGCCGTGCACTTCTACCTGGCGCTCAAGGCCGCCGAGCGGCAGCGCCAGGCCGATGTGGCTGCGACAAGCCATGTCCAGCCCGATCCGGCTCCCCTCTCCGCGGCGAACTGAAATGGAAAACGAAATCAAACTCGTGGGCGGCGCGGTGCTGACCTTGGCCCTGGCCACGGCGGCGATGATCGTCGTCCCTTTCATGCAGCTCAAGGACGTGCCGCCGCCCGCCGGGCTCGCGCCCTACACCGAGCAGGAGCTGCGCGGGCGCCAGGTCTACATCGCCAACGGCTGCATCGCCTGCCACACGCAGCAGCCAAGCACCATAGGCGCGGGCCGTGCCGACGCCGTGCGCGGATGGGGGCGCCCGTCGGTGGCCGCGGACTACTTCCACGACCGCCCCACCCTGCTCGGCACCATGCGCACGGGCCCCGACCTGTTCAACGTCGGCGACCGCATCCCGTCGGAGGACTGGCACCACGTGCACCTGTACCAGCCGCGCGCCTACGTTCCGGACAGCACGATGCCCGCCTACCCCTTCCTCTACGAGACCATGGTCGCGGTCGAAGTCCCGCCCGGCCAGTACACCGTGCCGATCCCGGACGCCCATGCGCCCCGCGGCCGGAAAGTCGTACCGACCCGCGACGCCGAGGATCTGGTCGCCTACCTGAAAGCGATGACGCGCCAGTACGACGTGGCCGAACCCCTCGATGCGGCAGCCGCGAAGGCCCTGGCCTCCGAACTCCGCGGACGGACCCGCCAGGAAGACTGACCCATGAACAGCCCCACCCCTTCCAGCCGCGACAACGAAAATCCGGAGCCGCAGGAGCTCAACCGGCCCGTGCCCAAGGTCCTGCTTGCGCTGGTCGCCCTGCTGCTGGTCTGGGCGGTGTACTACATCGTCGCCGACGCACCGGGACTGGAGAGCTCCAGCACCCCGCAGGGTACGCAGCCGACGCCGGCCGCGCCAGCGCCCTCGGCCGACTGACGCGCGCGGCTGCCCGCCGATGCCTACCCACCGCCTCATGAACGCCGGCCTGGCCTTGGGACTCGCCGCCTGGGCGGCGGTGCTGTGGATGCGGATGAACCCGACGCTCGATACCGCGCGCCTCCAGGCGCCGGCGGCCGGGACGTCGGTTCCGCCAGCGCCCCGTCGCTCCGGCTCCCAGCTGTATGCCGCCGAATGCTCAAGCTGCCACCAGAACCGCGGCGAAGGCCGCTTCCCGGTATTTCCGCCGCTGGCGGGTTCATCGCGGGCCAATGGTGATCCCTATCGGTTGGCGGCCATCACCCTGCACGGGCTCAGCGGCCCGATCGAGGCCAACGGCGTGCGCTATTCCGGCCTGATGCCCGGCCTCGCGCATCTCAACGACGAGGAGATCGCGACCGTGCTCAACCACGTCCGCAGTTCCTGGGGCAACGCCGCCGCGCCGCTCCAGGCCGCAGATGTGGCCGCCGTGCGCGGCCTGACCTCCCGCCGCCATGCGCCCTGGACCGCAGCCGAGCTGGATGCTCTGGGCGTGGCCGCGCAGGTGCAGCCATGACCCCGCGGATGCGCCCGACCTGGCTGGCCCTTGCCGCGATCGTCGTCGCGACGTTCTGCGGGCTGCATGCCATGACCCACGGCTTCAGTGCGGTGACCAGCGACGGCGCGCGCCAGCTGGCCATCGCGGAATCGCCCCGGCAGTTGCCCGCGATCGGGCTCGTGGACAGCCAGGGCCGTAAGACCGACCTGCGCGCGGTCGTCGCGGACCATCCGTACACGGTGGTCGCTCTGGTCTATACCCAGTGCACGTCGATCTGCCTGGTGATGGCATCGAGCGAATCCTTCCTGCAGGCCCGTCTGCGGGACGCCGGCATCGAAGAACAGGTGGGCCTGCTGACCCTCAGCTTCGACCCCGCGCGCGACACGCCCGAGGTGCTCGCGCAGTATGCGCGCCGGATCAAGGCCGACAGCGTCACGTGGACGATCGCCACCGTGGCCGACCACGACGATCTCGAACGCCTGCTGGACGTGTTCGATGTGGTCGTCATCCCCGACGGCAACGGCGAGTACATCCACAACGGCGCGCTGTTCCTCGTGGACGGTGACGGCCGCATGTTCGAGGCGCTCGCGCCCGACGCCGCCGACCTGGCGTTCGAACGTCTCGCCGCGCTGGTGCGATCCCCATGAGCCGCGCAGTCGTCACGGCGCTGGCACCAGGCGTCGCGCTCGCGGGCCTGGCCCTGTTGCAGCCCTGGCTGGAGCAGCGGATGTTCACCCACATGGTGGTGGAGCTGCCGCTGCTGTTCGCCATCGGCTG
Source organism: Comamonas sp. SCN 65-56 (assembly GCF_001724135.1). Lineage (GTDB taxonomy): Bacteria > Pseudomonadota > Gammaproteobacteria > Burkholderiales > Burkholderiaceae_C > Comamonas_C. The sequence continues at coordinate 16,546 of NZ_MEDS01000029.1, forward strand.
GTGGCTGGCGCCGGTCCGCACGGGGACCGGCCCGGCCTGGCTCAGGCAGGTCAACGCCCTGGGCCTGTCCGGATTCACGCTGGCCCTGGCCATCTCCACGGTGTGGATGCTGCCACTGGCACTCGACGCGGCCGTGCTCGAGCCGGCCGTGGGCCTGGCGAAGGTCGTCTCGGTCGTGCTCTCGGGCTGGCTGGTCCGCCTTTCGCTCCGCGCCGCGTCCGTCGTGGTCCAGTCCTTCTTCGTCATCAACTGGGCCTGGATGACCGCGACCGCCGGCGTGCTGTACCAGGAGGCACCACAACGCCTGTGCAGCACCTATCTGCTCGGCGACCAGACCTGGACCGGCATCGGCCTGGTGGCGCTAACCGTGGTGGTCATCGCCATCTGGATGACGCTCGCCTTCCGTACCGGACCACGCGGCGCTGCGCGGACCGCCGTCAACAACCACCGTCCAACCCCGCTCCCGACACCGTGAACACGATGGATCACCCCAGCGCCCTGAAGCTCCATGGCTTCAACAACCTCACCAAGTCGCTGTCGTTCAACATCTACGACGTGTGCTATGCCGCCACGGCCGAGGCCCGGCGGCGCTACATCGAATACATCGACGAGCAGTACAGCTCGGAGCGGATGACGGGAATCCTGACCGACGTGGCGTCGATGATCGGGGCCACCGTGCTCGACATTTCCCGGCAGGACTACGATCCGCAGGGTGCATCGGTGGCCATGCTGCTGGCGGAAGACTCCATGGATGCGCACGCCCCGCCGACCCTCCCGCGCACAGGCCTGGGCCACCTGGACAAGAGCCACATCACCGTCCACACGTACCCGGAATCCCATCCGGCGAACGGGATCGCGACCTTCCGAGCCGACATCGATGTCGCCACCTGCGGGCTGATCTCGCCCCTCAAGGCGCTGAACCACCTGATCGACAGCTTCGAATCGGAAATCGTCGTCATCGACTACAAGGTGAGGGGATTCACCCGCGACGTCGATGGCAGGAAGCACTACATCGATCACCCGATCGCCTCGATCCAGCAGTACCTAGAGCCGAGGATCAGGGCCAGTTACGACATGATCGACCTCAACATGATCTCCGAGAACGTCTTCCACACCAAGATGAAGCTGCGGCACTTCGACATGGACCGCCACCTGTTCGAAGAGGGTCCGGCGGGCACGCCGCGCAGGTCCATGAAGGCCGTGGAAGCGCTGCTCAACCGGGAGATGCTCGAGCTGTACCACGGGCGCAACCTCCCCGTAGGCGCGCGGACCTGAGGTGCGGTCTCCAGACCATCGGCACGACGCCTCGCCCATGGACGAGGCTTCGCAGCTGGATCCGCGGCAGCGCCGCATACTGGTCGAGGCGATCGCGGCAGCGGGTGGGCTGCGGCTGTCGCGGCCGGACTTCGAGGAGGAGGCCCGCCAACTGTTCGAGGACGTCCCCGGACTCGAGACCGCGTCCTCGGCGGTCATCGATGCGCTGGTCGAGTCCCTGTGGGCCGGCTATCGCGCGGTCGCGATCAGAGCCCGACTGACGTCCTCCCGATAATTCAGACCAGCCAGAAGTAGAGGATTCGGCGACACTCAGGCCCCAGGAGGCCCGTCGCCATGAAGAAGTCGAAGTTCACCGAAGAGCAGATCGCGTTCGCCTTGAAGCAGGCCGAGTCCGGCACCCGTGTCGAAGAGGTGTGCCGCAAGATGGGCATCTCCCAAGCGACGTTCTACGCCTGGCGCAAGAAGTTTGGTGGCTTGGGGGTATCCGAGCTGCGTCGGCTCAGACAGCTCGAAGAGGAGAACCGCAAGCTCAAGCAACTGGTTGCCGACTTGAGCCTGGACAAGGCCATGCTGCAGGACGTGCTGACAAAAAAGCTCTAAGGCCCGCGCAGCGCAAGGCGCTCGTGGGCCATTTGATTGATCGATACCGGGTAGGCGTCCGTCGGGCTTGCCACGTGGTCAAACAGAGCCGTGCGGCGTGGTACTACAAGCCCAGGGAAAAGGATGATGGGCCACTGCTTCGGCGGATCGAAGAGATCGCCGCCACCCGTGTCCGTTACGGCTTCTGGCGGATCTTCGTGCTATTGCGTCGAGAAGGCTGGACGGACAACCACAAGCGCGTAGCGACTGTATTGCCAGGCCGGGCTCAACCTTCGGCGCAAGCGGCCGCGCCGGCGCAAGGCTGCAGCTCATCGCATGGAGCGGCCCGTACTGACCGCTCCCAACCAGTGCTGGAGCATGGACTTCGTGGCCGATGCGCTCTTCGACGGCCGTCGATTCAGGAGCCTGACGATCGTGGACAACTTCACCAAGATGAGCTTGGCCATTGAGGTGGACCAGAAGCTCAAGGGCGAAGACGTCGTTGCCACGCTTGAAAGGCTGCGCAACGAGATCGGCGTGCCCGAGCGAATCCAGGCCGACAATGGCAGCGAAGGGTTCTACCCCGAAATCACGGACGGTTGTGAAAGAGCTGAGAACTTCTGATCCTGCCTGGCGACCCTACGTCGCATCCTCGGGTTGTGGAATCGCTCGATGTATTCGAACACATCGGACCTTGCAGCATCGAGTGTCGGATACGTCATGCGGTAAACGCGCTCGCGCTTGAGCAGGCCGAAGAAGCCTTCGCAGGCT
>NZ_MEDS01000030.1 GCF_001724135.1 Comamonas sp. SCN 65-56
AGGCTGGCCGCGGCGCCCTCAGACGAGTTCCTGGAGCGAGCCGGCATCCGGCCGGATCAGATCTCCGACGAGCCGCCGGCTGCGCATCTCGCGCCGGCGTTGCCGGCGCTTCGGGCGCATCTCGGCTCCGGAGCCTCCGACGAGGACCTGCTGCTCGCCGCGTTCTACGCGCCGGAGTTGCTGGCCCCGCTTCGCAAGCCGCAGCCGGCGTACCAGTTCAGGACGACGCCGCTGATGGATTTGGTCCGGTACGTCGGATCGCTGAAGGACCTGCGGATGACCAGAATCCGCTTCGGCGAAACGGAGATGACCTTGTCGAGCTGACCCCGTCGCCGCACACGGTGCGCTGGCACGAACCCCAACAAGAGCCGGATCCACGGCCCTGAACGCCCGAAACCCACCCAGGAGACTCTCGTATGGATACACGAACGATCGCGCGGCCCCGTCGCCGCGCTCTGGCAGCGATGGCGAGCGCCGCAGCGCTGCTGCTGCCGGCCGCGTCCTTCGCGCAGGACAAGTTCAACGACTGGGGCTGGCCGCAGCCTTACGAAAAGGTCTCGGAGAAGTCGGTCCAGTGGCTGAAGGACAAGGGCTGGTGGCCGATCCAGGTCGCGTTCCAGGCCCCGTGGTCGGGCCAGAACACGGTGAACATCGTCATGGACCGGATGGGACTGCTCAAGGCGCGCGGGATCGACGCCAAGTGGACCGCGTTCCCGTCGGGCCCGGCCATCAACGAGGTGCTGATCTCGGGCCGCTATCAGGTCGGCAATGGCGGAAACTTCCCATTCACCTCGCTGCTCGACAGGAAGATCCCGGTCAAGGCAATCGGCATCGTCAGCCCGAATCTGCTGCACGCACTGGTGGTTCCGAGCGACTCGCCGCTCAAGAGCATCAAGGACCTCAAGGGCTCTAACCCGCCCGCAACGATCGGACTGGTCACCGGTTCGTCGGCGGAGTTCTATTTCCAGATGGCGATCCAGATCAATGGCCTGCAGGTCGGCAAGGACATCATCCTGAAGAACATGCCGCCGGGCGAACAGATCGCGATGCCCAAGGGCGTGGCCGGGGTCGTCTCCTGGGACCCCACGCCCGAGCTGATCGTGTCCGAGCGCAAGGCCGGTCGCATCGTCGACACGATCTTCCCGTACAACATGTACGAGGGCCAGTTCTACCTGCGCAGCGAAATCATCGAAAACGTCCCCGAAGTGGCGCAGGCGTTCGCCGATGCACTCGCCGAGGCGACCCTCTGGACACGCCGCAATCCGGAGAAGGCGGCGGAACTGATGGCCGAAGATCCGAATCTCCGCCACTTCTCGAAGGCAATCCTTCTGCAGCAGATCCAGGCCTACAACAACCTGTACAAGCCGATTTACCTGTACCCGCACGCGCAGTTCTGGGGGCAGGCCAACGAGCCGATCTTCGACTGGCTGTTCGCGCAGAAGCGCATCACGCGGCCGCTGAAGGCAAGTGATTTTGCCGACGCGGTCGACGAGCGGTTCATGCGGACGACGTTCGGCAAGCTCGGGTGGGCCGTGCCGAAGCAACCGCCGTTCCTCCCGGCCGACTGGAAGGGGCAGGCGAACAAGCCTCCGTATCCCGAGTATGTGCACGCGCTCAACAGCAAGCAGCCGCAGCCGTTTCCCGAGGCCGGCGACCTGACGAAGCCGTGGAGTTTCGCGGGTCGCAGTTTCCAACCGTGATTGCGTGCCCGGGGGTGGGCGTCCGACGCCGCCGGAGGAGGTTCGCTCATGAATGACGTCATGGCCGGCAAGGGCGCGGCCGCCAAGCCTGTTGCCCGGACCACCGCGTCGACGACGCGGCGGTCCGCCGAAGCGCTCGGCGCCGCCCTTCCACGGCCACCGGGCCTTGCCGCCAGGCTTCTGGGAAGGGTCAGGAGGCTGGGACTCGTCGCCGTGCTGCTGCTCGTCTGGCAGTACGTGAGCACCTCGGTGCTCGACGAGACGGCGCGCGTGTTGCTGCCGCCACCGATGGCCATCTTCTCCGCGGCGTGGGAGTTGATGGTCTCGGGAGATCTTTGGCGCCACCTCGGCGACTCGCTGAAGCGGGAAGCGGTCGCCTTCCTCTGGGCCACGATCGCGATCCCCCTCGGCATCGCAATGGGGTGGTGGAAGGCGGTCGACGAGCAGTTCGATCCGCTGATGGAGGTGCTGCGCCCCATTCCGCCGCTCGCCTGGATTCCGCTCTCGATCCTCTGGTTCGGCATCGGCGACACGCAGAACCAGTTCATCATCTTTCTCGGCGTCTTCTTCCCGATCCTGCTGAACACGATCACCGGCGTGCGCGGCGTCGAGCCGAACCTGGTCCGCGCCGCGCGTTGCCTCGGCGCCAGCGAGTGGGCGATCCTGTCGCGCGTCGTGCTGCGCGCCGCCCTGCCGCAGATCATCACGGGTATCCGGATCGGGCTCGGGGTGGGATGGATGGCGCTGGTCGCGGCAGAACTGGTCGGCGCTAACTCCGGACTCGGGTTCTTGATCAACGACGCCCGAACGATTCTGCGCACCGACTACATCATCGTCGGGATGGCGACGATCGGTGTGGTCGGACTCTTGATCGACGCCGCGATTCGCGAAGTGATGCGCCGGGTGCTCCCCTGGTCGCGCGCGATGTAACAGTGAGGGGTTCGCCATGAGCAACGTCAGCGTCGAGCACGTCACGAAGATCTTCCCGGGTCACGGTGCCAGGGACGAACCGGTGCTGGCGCTTGACGATGTCAGTTTCGAGATCCAGGACCAGGAGTTCTGCTCGATCCTCGGCCATAGCGGCTGCGGCAAGACTACGCTGTTGACAATGCTGGCCGGCTTCGAGCAGCCGACCGAGGGCCGCGTCCTCGTCGATGGCCGGCCTGTCGGGCGCCCCTCCTGGACCCGCTCTGTCGTCTTCCAGGAATACGCCCTGTTCCCGTGGCTGACCGTGGAACGCAATGTCGCGTTCGGTCTCGAGATGAAGAAGGTTCCGGCCGCGCAGCGACGCGCGATCGTTGAAAGCAACCTGCGCCTCGTCGGACTCGAAGGCTTCGGGACGCGCTATCCGCACCAGCTTTCGGGCGGCATGAAACAACGCGTGTCGATCGCGCGCGCCTTGGCCGTCGACCCCGAGGTACTCCTGATGGATGAGCCGTTTGCGGCGCTCGACGCCCAGAACCGCGCGATGATGCAGGAGGAAATGGGGCGGATCCTTGCCGAGGCGGACGCGGCTGCCCGCAAGACCATGGTGCTGGTCACTCATAGCATCGAGGAGGCAATCCTGCTCTCCGACCGGATCGTCGTTCTGTCGAGCCGCCCGGGGCGCGTCAAGGAGAACATCCGTGTCGAACTGCCGAGACCGCGCAACGAGGACCAGCCGGGGTTTGCCGAGTTGCGAAGGCATATCCGACAGTTGATTCACGAAGAGTTATACGCGGAGAACCGTTCGACGCGCGCACACGTCTGAGAACCGCAGCAATTCCGACCGCGAACGGTAATGCGGTGAGACGCTGGCAGCACCCGGAAATAACCAGGCGGCAACGAGGCGGGAGCGGTGGATGTTGGATGAACTCTTGAGCCTGCGCATGCTTCTGGCCGTGGCCATCGCCGCGGTCGCGGGATGGATTCGCGGGGTCACAGGATTCGGCGCCGCGATGGTAATGACCCCGCCGCTAAGCCTGATGCTCGGCCCACAGCTTGCGGTTCCAGTCACTCTGATGCTCGAGACCTTTGCAGCCGCGCCGATGCTGCCGGCGGCCGCGCGCATCGCGCAGTGGCGAACTCTGGCTCCGATATCCGTTGCGGCTGTTGCATTCGTGCCCGTCGGGGCCTACATGCTTGCGACCTCGGAACCCGATCCCCTGCGGCGCGCCATTGCGCTCATCGTTATTGTCTTCTCGCTCCTCCTTCTGAGTGGTGCGCGCTACCACGGGCCGCAGCGCGTATCGACTTCGGTCGGGCTGGGAAGCCTCAGCGGGACCATGCTTGGCGCAACCAGCATCGGCGCGCCGCCGGTCATCCTCTATCTGCTCGCAGGCCCGGAACCGGTTCACGTCACGCGCGCAAACCTCACGCTTTACGTCGTGGTGATCTCTGCAGTGGGGCTCCTGTCGCTCGGTGTCCGCGGGGTCATCGACCAGCACGTGATGTTGTTCGCATCGACGATGGCCCCGCTCTTCGTCGGGGGGGTGATCGCCGGCTCGCGGTTCTTCGCCTACCTGAGCGACCAGCGCTTTCGCCGGTTGACAACGGTTTTCATGCTGCTGGTCTCGACGTTCGTCCTGTTGGCCTGACGTAAAATGGCCGCATCGCGATTCCGGCAGCGCGCCATTGGCGCCGGTCCTTGCTAGATGGCCAAGCGGCGCAACGATGTTCCCACCGAGTCGATCGCCCTGCGAGCGTTCGCAGTGCTCGAGGAAGTCGTGCGGGCCGCAGCGCCGATGTCGCTCGATGAGGTTACGCATGCCCGCGGGCTGCCCAAGCCGACCACATTTCGTATCCTCAGCCTGCTCCAATCGGCTGAACTGCTGCGGCGCGAGCCGCTGACGAAACGGTATACGGTCGGTCCACGCCTGACGGCCTTCGCCCTCGACCTTTGGCGCCAATCGACGCTCCGCGTGCAATGGCACCGTGTGCTCGAGGAAGCCGTCGCCGAGATTGGCGAGAGTTGCAACCTCACGATTCTCGAGGGCGACGAGGTGCTTTACCTCGACCGGGTCGAGACTCGCCGGCCACTCCGGCTGCATCTGGAGCCCGGTACCCGTGTGCCGTTGCATTGCACCGCCAGCGGCAAGTTGTTCTTGTGCCAGATGAGCCGCGACCAGGTCAGGCGGCTAATGGGCCCCGAACCGCTCGAGTCCCACACTGACAAGACGATCACGCGTTACGCCGACCTCTTCGACGACCTCGAAAAGGTTCTTGCAACGCAGGTCGGGACCCATGACTGCGAGCTGTTCGACGATTCAGTGGCGATCGCCGTTCCGATCGCCGACGCTGCTGGCTACATCTACGCCGCCGTCGCGGTTCACGCACCGTCTTCGCGCGAGAGCATCGAGAGCTGCATGCGCCACCTGCCGGCGTTGCGCAAGGCGGCTGCGCGCATTGGAGCTACGATGATGCCGCCGCCGGCCGAGCTTCCTGGGTCGCCGGTGGCCACCGTCAGGCGAGGACCGGGCGCCGCCAAGCAGGGTCCAGCGGGGCCGGTCAGCTCCACCAGTTCGGCGAAGCGGCGGGGGGCTTCGCGGGCACCGTCGCGTCGACCGCTGCGCTGAAGTCGACACGCGAACAGGATTCCGGGGCACCCGTTGGATTCCCTTTGCGCTCTTGCGCCACGACGTTGTCCCCCTGAAATCTGGCCGCGCCGCGGGTTGCCCGATCTGCGGCATCACCGTCGAGCATGCGACGGCGCGCGCCGCCGATCGGCCAGCGCGCCTTCACTGCCAGCTCATCCCCGCCAGGTCATTGGCCAGGATCGGCAGGTTCGCCCACAGGCCCTCGAGTCCCTTCTTCGCCACGGCGATCTGCGCCGGGTTGAACAGGTAGACGTTCACGCAGTCGACGGCCAGCATCCGCTGCAGCTCGGCGAACAGCCTGTTGCGCTCCTTCGGATTGGTCTCGGCGGCATGCCGGGCCGCCAGGTCGCGGAACGCCTTGCTGTCGTAGCCCCAGTAGTAGTTCGGGGTCGCGTACTGCATGTAGTCGAGCGGCTCGACGTGGTTGACGATCGTCAGGTCGAAGTTGCCCTTGAAGGGACCGCTCAGCCACTGGGCCCATTCCACGTTCTCGATCTTCGCGATCACTCCGACCTTGGCGAGCATCGCGGCCACCACTTCACCGCCCTTGCGCGCATATTGCGGCGGTGGCAGCGTCAGCGTCACGTTCAGCGGCGTGGCCACGCCGGCTTCCTTCAGCAGCGCGCGGGCCTTGTCGGGGTCGTACGGATACATGCCGGTCAGGTCGACGTAGCCGGCGTCGGTGGGCGCGAAGTGGCTGCCGATCGGGCGCCCGTAGCCGTCGAGGACGCCGTCGATGAACGCCTTGCGGTCGATCGCGTACGTGAGTGCGCGCCGAACGCGTACGTCGTCGAACGGCTTGCGCCGGTTGTTGATCGTCATGATGCCCTTGCCCGAGGTGGCGCCGATCTCCACGACGAAGCGCCTGTCGGCCTGCAACTGCTTCACCGACTGCGGCGCGTCGAGCCGCGGCAGCGCGTCGACGTCGCCGGCCAGCAGCGCGGCCACGCGCGCAGCCGGGTCGCCGATGAAGCGGAAGGTCACTTTCTTCAGCTTCGGCTGCACGCGCGCGCCCGGCCAGGCGACGAGCGTGATCGATGCGCCCTTGCGCCAGTCCTGCAGCACATAGGGCCCGGTGCCCACGGGGCGGGTGGCTGCCTGCGCGGCAGTCTTCGGGTGAAGGATGACCGCGGTGTTCTCGCCCATGCGGAACAGGAAGTTCCCGTCCGCATTGTCGAGGGTGAGGATCACCGTGTGGGCATCGGGCGTGGCGATGCTGCTGATGTTGTCGAACACCGCGCGCCTGGCCTTGTTGGTGCTGCCTTCGGCTTTCGCGCGCTCGAAGCTGAACTTCACCGCGGTCGAGTCGAACGCCTCGCCGTCGCTGAACTTCACGCCGCGGCGCAGCTGGAAGGTGTAGCTCCTGCCGTCGGGTGCCACCGACCAGCTCTCGGCGAGCAGCGGTGTCACCGCGCCGTCGACGTTGATCTTCGTGAGGCCTTCGAGGATGTTGTAGTGCACCACCTCGCCGATCGCGGCGGCCGCTGCAATGGTCGGATCGAGGCTCGGCGGCTCGAGCACCAGCGCGAGCACGGCGCTGGACTTGCCGGCCTGCGCCTGCGCCAGAAGCGGCCCGACGGCGAGCGTGGCGCCGAGCGCGGCGGGCAGCAACAGGACGGAACGGCGATCGATCGTGGTCATCGTGGGCTCTCCCGGGGCGAGGTGCTGCGATCGGCTGCGGCGGCACGCGGCGCGTCGCCGCCGTCGTGGAACGACGGCCCGGCGCCAGCCGCGGCAGCGAGCAGACGACGAGTGTATTCATGTTCGGGGCTGCGGAACAGCCGCTCGGCCGGACCGCTCTCCACCACGCAACCCTGGTGCAGCACGATGACCTCGTCGCAGACGAGATCCACCACCGCGAGGTCGTGACTGATCAGCAGGTAGCTCAGGCCGAAGCGATCCTGCAGGTCCTGCATCAGGTTGAGCACCTGCGCCTGCACGCTCACGTCGAGCGCGCTCACCGGTTCGTCGGCGACGATCAGCTGCGGCCGGGTCACCAGCGCGCGGGCGATCGCGATGCGCTGGCGCTGGCCGCCGCTGAACTCGTGCGGGTACTTGTCGAGGTCGGCGGTTCGCAGGCCGACGGCGGCGAGCATCTCGCCGGCGCGCTCGCGGCGTTCGGCCGGCGTGCCGATGCGCTGCGCTTCGAGCGGCTCGGCGACGATGCGTGCCACCGGCTGCCGCGGATCGAGCGAGCCGAACGGGTCCTGGAACACCATCTGGAAACCGGCGCGCGCGCGGCGCAGTTCTCCGGCAGGCAGTGCGTGCAGGTCGCGGCCCTCGAACCAGACCTTGCCCGCAGTGGGCGCTTCGAGCGCCATCACCAGCCGCGCCAGCGTGCTCTTGCCGGAACCGGACTCTCCGACCACGCCGAGGCTGCGGCCGGCTTCCAGCGTGAAGCTCACCCCTTGCAGTGCCTGCACCTGCTGCGGCGGGCCGAGCGGCCGCTGGCGCGGCAGCCGGTACTGCTTCGCGAGTCCTTCGACCTGCAGCAGAGGGCTCATGCGCCGGCCTCGTGTCGAAGCAGCGCGCTCATGCGCCGGCCCCGTGGTGAAGCAGCGCGGTCATGAGCCGGCCTCGAGGTGGATGCAGCGCGCGACGTGATCGTCGTCGCCCGCCACCGGCACCGGCGGCGGCGGTGCGGCGCGGCAGGCGTCGGTGACCCGGTCGCAGCGGTCGGCGAAGGGGCAGCCGGCGGGCAGGTCGACGAGCTCGGGCACCCGTCCCGGAATCGTCGGCAGCCGCGTGCCGCGCGGCAGGCCGATCCGGGGGCGCGCGGCGAACAGGCCGCGGGTATACGGATGCGCGAGGCGGCGGAAGACGCTCGCGGTCGGGCCGCTCTCCACGACGGTGCCGCCGTACATCACCATCGTGCGTTGCACGTTCTCGCTCATGAGCGCAAGGTCGTGGCTGATCAGCAGCAGCGCCATGCCGTCCTCGCGCACCAGCGCCGCGATCAGCTGCAGCACCTCGCGCTGCAGCGTCGCGTCCAGCGCGGTGGTGGGCTCGTCGGCGATCAGCAGGTCGGGCTTGCAGGCGAGTGCGAGCGCGATCAGCACGCGCTGGCGCTGGCCGCCCGAAAGCTGGTGCGGCCAGGCGTCGAGCCGACGCGCCGCCTGCGGCATGCGAACGCGCTCGAGCAGGCGCAGCGCCTCGGCGCGGGCAGCGCGTGCGTCCAGCCCCCGGTGCAGTCGCAACGACTCGCCGATCTGCCGGCCGACCCGGTGCAGCGGGTTCAGCGCGGTCATCGGTTCCTGGAAGATCATCGCGATCCGGTTGCCGCGCAGCCGGCACCATTCGGGATCGGCCAGGCCGACGAGTTCGCGGCCGTCGAAGCGCATCGATCCCGCGGCCTGCGCGTCCTCGGGCAGCAGCCCGATCAGCGCAAGGCCGGTGATCGACTTGCCGGACCCCGATTCGCCGATCAGCCCGACGGTGTCGCCGCGGCGCATCGTGAACGACACGCCGCGCAGCGCATCGGCCGGCCCGCGCGGCGTGCGCAGCGTGACGCGCAGGTCTCGCAGATGAAGCAGCGGCTCGTCGGTGTCCATCGGTGGCGTGCGCGTTCAGCGCCTGCGCGCGAGCTTCGGGTCGAGCAGGTCGCGCAGCCCGTCGCCCATCAGGTTCAGTCCCAGCACCGCCAGCACGATCGCCAGCCCCGGCCACACCGCCAGCATCGGCGCCTGGAACATCTGCGTCTGCGCCTCGTTGAGCATGCGTCCCCAGCTGGGCAATGGCGGCTGCGTGCCCAGCCCGAGGTACGACAGGGCCGCCTCGGCAAGGATCGCGGTGGCGAAGGCCACCGTGGCCTGCACGATCAGCACGTTGGCGATGTTGGGCAGCACGTGGTCGATCGTGATGCGCCACGGACCCTTGCCGGCGGCGCGCGCGGCCAGCACGTATTCGCGCGCCCATACCGCGTTGGCCGCGCCGCGCGTCAGGCGCGCGAACACCGGAATGTTGAAGATGCCGATCGCCACGATGCCGGTGAGCAGGCCCGGGCCCACGATCGCGCCCAGCATGATCGCCGACAGCAGCGCGGGGAACGCGAACGCGAAATCGGAGAACCGCATCACCAGTTCCTCGACCCAGCCGCGGCGTGCCGAGGCCAGCGCGCCCAGTGCGACGCCGGCGAGCAGCCCGATGGCTACTGCGAGAACGCCGACGACGATGCTGCTCTGCGCGCCCACCAGCAGTTGCGAGGCAATGTCGCGGCCGAGGCTGTCGGTGCCGAGCCAGTGCGCGGCGCCCGGCGGCTGCAGCCGGTTGGGGATGTCGATCTCGGCCGGCGGCCAGGGCTGCCAGAACAGCGACACGAGCGCGGCCAGCCCGAGCAGGCCACTGAGCGTCGCGCCGACGACGAAGCCGGGATGGCGGCGCGCGCGGTGCCAGAAGTCGCCGTCGCGACTCATGCGTCGCTCGGCCGCAGGCGAGGATCGACCAGCGCGTAGAGCAGGTCGACCGCGAAGTTGATCGCCACCACCAGCGCCACCAGGAACATCACCACGTCGCGCACCACCACCAGGTCGCGATTGGCGATCGCCTGGAACACCAGCCGGCCGATGCCCGGCAGCACGAACACGTTCTCGACCACGATGGTTCCGGCGACCAGGTTGGCGAGCTGCAGCCCCATGACGGTGAGCACCGGGATCATCGCGTTGCGCAGCACGTGCCGGCGCAGCGTGGCGCCGCGGGTGAGGCCCTTGGCGCGCGCAGTGCGCACGAAGTCCTCGCGCATCACTTCGAGCACCGCCGAGCGCGTCATCCGCGCCAGGATCGCGGCCTGCACCGCGGCGAGCGACACCGCGGGCAGCCACAGCGCGACGAGGCCGGCAACGAGCCCGCCGCCTTCGTCGTCGCGCCAGCCGGGAAAGCCTCCGGCGCTCACCCAATGCAGCTTCACCGCGAACAACAGGATCAGCAGGATCGCCAGCCAGAAATTGGGAATCGCGATGCCCACCTGGCTCGCCGCCATCACTCCGACGTCGCCCGGGCGTCCGTGATGCGCGGCGGCATGGATGCCGAGCGCCAGCGCCAGCGCCACCGTCAACGCCATCGCCATCGCCGCCAGCGGCAGCGTGACCTGCAGGCGTTCGACGATCAGCTCGGCGGTGGGCGTGTCGTAGGCCTGGCTGACAGCGGTCTGGCCGCGCAGCAGCCCGCCGACCCAGACGAGATAGCGTTCGGCCGCCGGGCGGTCGAGGCCCAGCTTCTGCTCGAGCGCGGCCAGCGACTCGGGCGTGGCGGTGTCGCCGAGGATCACCTGCGCGACGTTGCCGGGCAGCAGCTCGAGCACCGCGAACACCAGCAGCGACGCGACCGCGAGTGTCGCCGCGAAGGTGGCGAAGCGCTTCAGCAAGAACAGGCGCATGCGGTGACAGGGGCGGCAGCGCACATGCGCTGCATGATGCCTCAAATGCCGACGCCATCTGATACGCCTCTCGCAGGCACTGGCAACCAGGTGCCACCAGGAGTAATTTGTCAGCCGGGAGGGCCCGTCATGAAGGCCGACCGCGACTCCGGTCCTCGCGCGCAGGCAAGGCAGGCCGCACTGTTGGCCGAGAACGCCCGCCTGCTCGAGGCGCTCGACCGGCGCAGTCGCAGCCTGGCGACCGCGCTCGAGCAGCAGGCCGCCACCAGTGAGATCCTGCGCGTCGTATCGCATTCGCCGACCGACCTGCAGCCGGTGCTCGACACGATCATCGCGAACGCGACCCGGCTCTGCCAGGCGAACCTCGCCTTCGTGATGCTGCGCACCGGCGGGCGCCTGTCGCTGGTGGCCCGGACCGGTTGCACGCCCGAATTCGCCGACTACCTGGAGCGCGGTTTCGAGTTGAACCGCGAGACGACCACCGCGCGTGCCGCGCTCGACAGGAGGCCGGTCCAGATCGCCGATTTCCTGACCGAACCGGGCGTGCGGGTCACCGAGTCGCACCACCGCGAGCAGGTCCACACGGTGCTTGCGGTTCCGCTGCTACGCGACCGCAGCGTCCTCGGCGTGCTCACGATCTGGCGCCACGAGGTCCAGCCGTTCAGCGACAACCAGATCGCACTGCTTCAGACCTTCGCGGACCAGGCGGTCATCGCGATCGAGAACGTGCGGATGTTCAATGAGATCGAGGCGCGGACCACGCAGCTCGCCCGCTCGGTGGCGACGTTGAAGGCACTGAGCGAGGTCAGCGACGCGGTCAGCTCGACGCTCGACCTGGACACCGTGCTGAACACGATCGTCTCGCGCGCCAACCAGATCACCGGCATGGAAGGTGGGGCGATCTACGAATACGAGGAAGTGCGACAGGAGTTCCGGCTGCGGGCGACCGACCGGATACCCGACGAACTGGTCGAGGCGCTGCGATCGGCGCCGATGCCAAAGGGGGAGGGCGCGATCGGCAGGCTGGCGACATCCAGCGAGCCGATCACGATCTGCGATGTCGCCGACGGCGACGCGTACCACAGCCGGGTGCGCGAGATCCTGATGGCATGCGGTTACCGGTCGCTGCTCGCCGTGCCACTGCAGCGCAACGGTCGCCTCCTGGGCGGCCTGGTCGTCAGCCGCAAGCAGGCCGGCGGCTTCGATGCGCGGATGATCGACCTGCTCAGGAGCTTCGCGACACAGTCGGCGCTGGCGATCCAGAATGCGCGGCTGTACCGCGAACTGGAGGCGAAGACCCGCCAGCTCGAGGTCGCGAGCCGGCACAAGAGCGCCTTTCTCACCAGCATGTCCCACGAGTTGCGCACGCCGTTGAATGCGATCATCGGCTTCACGCGCATCGTGATGCGCCACTCGCACGACCGCCTCGACGCGAAACAGAACGAGAACCTCGGGAAGATCCTCGCGAGCGGCCAGCACCTGCTGTCGCTGATCGACGCGATCCTCGATCTCGCCAAGATCGAGGCGGGCCGCATCGAGATCGTGCCCGGCGAAGTCGATCTCGCGCCGATGCTCGAGCGCTGCGTGCGCTCGATCGAACCGCTGGTGGGCGAGACGGTATTGCTGAACGCGGCGCTCGGGCAGGGATTGCCGCGGATGCTGGTGGACGAAGGCAAGCTGCGGCAGATCGTCGTCAACCTGCTGGGCAACGCGGTGAAGTTCACGCCGCACGGGCGCATCGAGCTCAGTGCGCGCGAGGCCGGCGGACGCGTCCAGGTGACTGTGGTCGACACCGGCATCGGCATCGCGGCGGACAAGCTGGAACGGATCTTCGGGGAGTTCGAGCAGGCCGAGCCGGGCAGCGCGCATGCGCGTGGCGGCACCGGGCTGGGCCTCGCGATCGCGCGGCGCCTCGCGCGGTCGATGGGCGGCGACGTGCGCGTCGAGAGCGCACCCGGCGTCGGCTCGGCCTTCACGCTGGACCTGCCTGTGCGCTATCCCGCTCCGGCAGCGTAGGCGGCGCAGCGTGGGAGCCGACCCCGCAACCGTCCTGATCGTCGACGACGAGCCGTGGAACATCGACCTCCTCGAGCAGGAGCTCGGCGCCGCCGGCTACCGGACCGTCGCCGCGACCGGCGGCGAGCAAGCGATCGCCGCGGTCGCACGCGAGCAACCGGACCTGATCCTGCTCGACGTGATGATGAGGGGGATCGACGGCTACGAGACCTGCCGTCGCCTGAAGGCCGGCGAATCCACCCGCGCGGTCCCGGTCATCTTCCTCACCGCCTTGAAGGAGACTTTCGACAAGACACGCGCCTTCGCGGCCGGCGCGGTCGACTATGTCACCAAGCCGTTCGAAACCGCGGAGCTGCTCGCACGCGTCCAGGTCCACGTGGCATTGCGGCGCGAAGTCGAGGCGCACCGCAGGTCGCAGGCGACGATTCGCGCGCTGGTCGAGCACGCACGCGCCGCGGACGACGCGATGATCGGCGAGTCGTGGGCGATCCGGCAAGTGCGCGAGCAGATCGCCCGGGTCGCGGCGACCGACAGCACCGTACTGATCCAGGGAGAAACCGGCACCGGCAAGGAACTCGTGGCGCGCGCGATCCATGCTGCGAGCGCGCGTCGCGATCGCCCGCTGATCCCCCTGAACTGCCCCGCGCTACCGCGCGAGCTGGTCGAAAGCGAGCTTTTCGGGCATGAGAAGGGTGCGTTCACCGGCGCCATCCAGCAGCGCCGTGGCCGCTTCGAACTGGCCGACGGCGGCACGCTGTTCCTCGACGAAATCGGCGACCTGCCTGCCGAAGCGCAGGCGAAACTGCTGCGGGTCCTGCAGGAGCGTCGGTTCGAGCGCGTGGGCGGGTCGCGCACGCTGCGCGTCGACGTGCGCGTGATCGCGGCGACCCATCGTGACCTGCGTGCCGAGGTCGATGCCGGGCGTTTTCGCTCCGACCTGTATTTCCGGCTGAGCGTCTTTCCGATCGTGCTGCCGCCGTTGCGCGAACGCCGCGAGGACGTTCCCCGCCTGCTCCGGCACTTCGCGGAGACGGCCGCGCGCAGGCTCGGGCGGACGATCGACGGCGTCGCGCCGGCGTTCGTCGAGTCCGCTCGCGCCTATGACTGGCCCGGCAACGTCCGCGAGCTCGAGAACCTCGTCGAGCGCGCACTCATCGTCTCCGATGGGGGTGTGCTGGATGGCTGCAAGCTGCTCCCCGCGCCCGTCTCCGCGGCGGCCTCCGTGGCCAGTGCGGTGCCGCCCGGCCACGCGACGCTCGCAGACCTCGAGCGCGAGCACATCCGTGCGGTCCTCGAGCGCACGCGCTGGCGGATCGAGGGCGGTCTGGGCGCGGCGAGCATCCTTGGCCTGAATCCGAGCACTCTGCGAGGGCGCATGCGCAAGCTCGGCATCCACAGGCCCCGTTGACAGCCCCGGCCGGCGCGCCACCGCCGGATCCGACGGCGCCGCCTCATCCGGCGGGTCGATCCTCTGGCGACTGGCGCGAGTGCGCTGATCTGGCAGGACTTTTTCGATGACGGTCGATGGCACGACTCATGCACCTCATGACTGGCCGCGCGGACATCCCGATCGCGCGCCACCTCCGGAGGAAGACGCCATGAATGCAGTCCCGACCTGCCGCAGACCTTGTCGAACCGCCACCGGCGCCGTCGCGTGCATGGTTGCCGCCGCGATGCTGGGAGTCGCCTGCGACGCCGCGTTCGCGCAGGCGCAGAGTACTTCGCCGCTGGCCGCCACCCGCAGCCTCCCGTCGCGCGGAGGCTCCGGGACCCTGGAGAGGGCTTTCTGGGCGTGCGACCACGCCGCGACCAGGCGTGGCCTGGACAGCGGGGAAGCCATGGCCTGCGGCGTCGTCTCCGAAAGCCTGAAGAACGCCAGGTTCGGCGGAGACCTGGACGCGATGCTCGACTGGTGGCGCGAGAACCGGGCGGCAGAGTACCGGGTGCTCGATGCCGCCGGGCGCGGGCGCGCACGCCGCTGAGGGTCGTCGGTCGGGGCGATGTCGGTCGCCTAGAATCCCCGGATCCTCTTTCGAGACTGGAGATTCCGATGCCCGACACCGTTGCCTTCATCGGCCTCGGCGCGATGGGTGCGCCGATGGCGTCGAACCTGCTCGCGGCGGGTTTCGCGCTGCGCGTCTTCAATCGCCGTGCCGACCGCGCCCGTCCGTTCGCCGAACTCGGCGCGACCGTCTGCGCATCGGTCGCCGAGGCGGTGCAGGACGCACGCTTCGTCGTGTCGATCGTCTCCGACGACGAGGCCACCCGCGCGGTGATGCTCGCCGAAGGCGGCGTGGTCGCCAGCGCCGCGCCCGCGACGATCGTCGTCGACTCGAGCACCAACACGCCTGCGATGGCGCGCGAGGTTGCGCTGGCCGCCGCCGCGCGCGGCCTCGCCTACCTCGACGCGCCGGTGTCGGGCAGCGTGCCGCAGTCGCGCAATCGCGAACTCGTCTTCATGGCCGGCGGCGACGCTGCCGCCTTCGAAGCGGTGCGACCGCTGCTCGACGCGATGGGTCGCATGGCGCTGCACGTCGGCGCGAGCGGCGCGGGCGCGACGATCAAGCTGGTGAACAACATGCTGGCGGGCACGATGACCGCGGCGCTCGCCGAAGCGGTGTCGATCGCGCAGGCGGCGGGCGTCGATCCGCAGGCGGCGCAGGCGATCCTGTCCGAGGGGCCGGTGGCTTCGCGGCTGGTGCGCAGCAAGCTGCCGAAGATGCTGGGGCGCGACTTCTCCGCGCAGTTCCAGCTTGCGCTGATGGACAAGGACCTGCGCTACTTCCTGGCGCTGGCGCAGCAGCTCGACCGTCCGGCGCCGATCGCGTCGCTGGTGCGCGGCCAGTTCCAGGCCGCGCGCCGCGCAGGCTTCGGCACGCTCGACACCAGTGCGCTCGTCGCGCACATCGGCGGCGAGGCGCCGCCGCACTGACCCGCGCCGCCGACGGCGGGGCGCGGGCGCGGGCGCGGGCGCGCGATTCGAGCCGGACGATTGCCTGCGGCGCCCGACGGTCGCCTACGGCTGCTGCACTGCCTCGATCTGGATCAGCAGTCGCACGCGGTCGGGGATGCCCTTGTCGACACCCCAGCTCATGCCCCAGCGGCTGCGCTCGATGACGGTGTCGAAGTCGCCGCCGCAGACGCGCGCCTTCAGGACCGGCGAGTCGTAACAGTTGAAGTTCGTCGCCTTCAGCGTGACCGGCAAGGTCTTGTCGAGCAGCGTCAGGTCGCCGGTGACCGCGGCCACCTTGTCGCCGTCGAAGACGAACTGGTTGCCGGCGAAGCGGGCCTTCGG
This sequence comes from Comamonas sp. SCN 65-56, assembly GCF_001724135.1. Lineage (GTDB taxonomy): Bacteria > Pseudomonadota > Gammaproteobacteria > Burkholderiales > Burkholderiaceae_C > Comamonas_C. Next base: position 15,958 of record NZ_MEDS01000030.1, read on the forward strand.
CACGCGGGCGCTGTCGAGAAAGTCGGGGTTGCGCAGGTGCTTGTCGAAGTCCGCGATGCCGGAGCTGACCGATGCGGTGTCGATCGTGATGTCGACCTGGCCGCTGCGCGCAGCGCGGTCGAGCACGACGTGGCCCTCGGTGCGGTCGAAGCGCGCCCGGACGGTGGAGGTGTTGAAGTGCCGGACCTCGAAGGTCACGAAGGTGTGCTTCGGTTCGACGACGTAGCGCACCGGCTGCGCCTGGGCCGCGGCAACGACGCTCCCCAGCAGGGTTGCGCCGACGATCGTCGCAACGGGAAATGCAGCCATGTCTACCCCTGATGCAAATGTGGTCAATCGGGGGATTGTAGGGCCTGCGAGCCGCAGCGGCAGGGTCACCTCGGCTGCGGATGCCAGCCTGTTGCGGCGCGATCGCCCGGGTCGAGCATTCGCGCCAGCAGTGCGACCACCACGAGCGTGATGGCCACGCGACCCACCAGCACCACCCAGACGTCGGCGCCCAGCGCGACCAGCAGCGCGGTGTCCTCGATCAGCGCGTGCGACAGCGACAGCCATGCGAGCGCGAGAAAGCGCGTGCGCGCCGGGAAGCTCTGGCGCTCGGCTTCCTCGATGATCAGCGCACCGCCGTAGGTGAGCCCGAGCAGCACGCCGACCGTGGTGACCGGCGCGGCGCTCGCGTCCAGCCCCGAGACGCGCAGCAGCGGCGCCAGCGCGCCGGTGATCCGCCTGGTGAGCCCGGTGCGCTCCAGCAGGTCGAGCACGACCAGCAGCGCGGCGATGATCGCGAAGGTGATCGCCAGCGAAAAGGCGGTGCCCTGCACCCAGCCGAGCAGTCCTGCGCTGGAAGGATCGCCGGCCAGTGCGGAGCCCTGCAGCCAGTCGAACGCGATCGGTTCGGCCAGCACGCCGGTGAGCCGGCTGCCCCAGGCGACCGCGCCGCCGTAGACGAGCGCAACGCCGAGCCGCAGCGCGGCAGTTGCCCAGAAGCTGCCGCCGGCACGACGCACGATCGCCTGCTCGACGGGCAGCGCATGCGCGAAGAGAATCATCGAACACAGCGCGCTGAACTGGCCGGCGGTCATCTCCAGCCCGTGTGCGAGGCCGATCAGCGCCGCGATTGCGCCGTAGACGCCGACGAACACGCCGGTGATCCAGATCATGCCCGCTGCGGCCGGCAGGCCGATCCAGGACATCGCGGGTGCGATCGCGTGCCCCAGTGCGCCGATCCAGCCGAACTCCTCGCCCACCCTGACCGCGATCATCACGGGCAGCATGACCTTGACCAGCGCGAAGAACAGCCGGCGGCTGCGCGCAAACAGGCTTGCGAGGTAAGACACGGGAGGCTTGCGGAGGGGGAGGCGCCGCAGCATACCCGATCCCGGCCGCCGGGCCTTGGGCTATCGTTCCGATCGATCGCCCGATTTCGCGGCCGCTGCCATGTCCCAGGTTCGTCCCGATGTCCTTGCGCTGCGCGCTCTCGCCGAACAGGCGCTCTCGCGGACTGCCGGCGCGCCCCTGGTGGGCGGCAATGCCATCCGCCTGCTCAGGGACGCTGCGCAGAACTATCCGGCCTGGCTCGACGCGATCGATAGCGCGCGGGGCTCGGTGCTGTTCGAAAACTACATCGTGCACGACGACGCGATCGGTCGCCGATTCGCCGACGCGCTCGCAGCAAAGGCTTGCGACGGGGTGCGCGTGCGTGTGCTCTACGACTGGCTGGGCTGCCGAGGGACCGCTTCACGCGCGTTCTGGGACCGGCTCCGCGCGGCCGGCGCCGAGGTACGTGCGTTCAATCCGCCGCGCTTCGACAGTCCCCTCGGTTGGGTGAGCCGCAATCATCGCAAGTCGCTGTGCGTCGACGATCGCGTCGCCTTCGTCAGCGGCCTGTGTGTCGGCCGCATGTGGGTCGGCGATCCCCGGCGCGGCATCGCGCCGTGGCGCGACACCGGGGTGGAATTGCGCGGACCGGCGGTCGCAGATGTCGCCCAGGCATTCGCGCGCGCGTGGGCCGACGCCGGCGCCGCGATTCCGGCCGACGAATTGCCCGGGCGTGCGGCGATCGCGCCGTGCGGCGACGTCGGGCTGCGGGTCCTGGCCACCATGCCCTCGGCTGCGGGCCTGTACCGGCTCGACCAGATGATCGCCGCGCTCGCGCGCACGACGCTCTGGCTGACCGACGCGTACTTCGCGGGCACCGCGACCTACGTCCAGGCATTGCGCCAGGCGGCCCTCGATGGCGTCGACGTGAGGCTGCTCGCGCCGGGGGCGAGCGACGTGCCGGTCCTCTCGCCGATCACTCGCGCGGGCTATCGGTCGCTTCTCGAAGCGGGCGTGCGGGTGTTCGAGTGGAATGGACCGATGCTGCACGCGAAGACGGCAGTGGCCGACGGGCGCTGGGGCCGGGTCGGGTCGAGCAACCTGAACCTGGCGAGCTGGCTCGGGAACTGGGAGCTCGACGTGGCCGTCGAGGACACCGGCTTCGCCTCGCAGATGCAGCAGGCATACCTGGCCGATCTCGAAGGAGCCACCGAAATCGTCCTTGCCGATCGCAACAGGGTGCGGCTCGCCGGCACGCGAAAGGGCGGCGCCCGGCGCGGACGCGGCCTGGGCGGCAGTGCGGGACAGCTCGCGGCAGGGGCGGCGCGGGTGGGAAATACCTTCGGCGCGGCGATCGCGAACCGGCGCCTGCTCGGTGCCGCCGAGTCGAAGACGATGACGGGCGCTGCGGTCGTACTGATCGGGGTGGCCGCCGTCGCGGCCTTGTGGCCGCAGGCCCTGGCCTGGCCGCTGGCAGCGTTTGCGGGCTGGAGCGCGATCGCGCTGCTGCTGCGGGCCGGACGTCTTCGCCGGAAGGCGAGGGAGCAGTCCCGCGCCGAGCGGAGGTTTCCGCGCTGAGCGGACGTTCTCGCGCCGAGCGCTCAGTCGCGGTGCTTGCCGCGACCGTGGCCCCTGCCGCGGCCGCGATCGTCGTCCCAGTCGCCGCGCCGCGCGTCTTCGCGATAGACCGCCTGCCCGCCGCGCTGGCGCGGCGCATACACGTCGTTGTACCAGCGCTCCTGGACGAAGTAGACCGGTCGCGCGCACGCGCCGTACTCGTGGCAGTGCTTGCTCCAGTGCTTCGCGTGCCCGGGCGGCACGCGCAGGTAAAGGGGCTGGCGCACGACGCCGACCGGCACCGGCTGGATCACC
>NZ_MEDS01000031.1 GCF_001724135.1 Comamonas sp. SCN 65-56
TCTTCTCTCGATTCGAGAAACTCGACGCAATGTTCCTCGGCTTTCTCTGCTTCGTGCTGGTGGTCGATGGCCTTCGCAGTTTGTGTTAACAGGTCCTAGTCTTGGCCCGTCGCCGCGTGGAACAGGCACGCTATTACGAAGAGGCACAGCGCTTCGCTCAACTGATCTCTGCTCGTTTCCAGCAGGAGGGACGATGCGATTTCGTCGTCATCACCGGTGGCGGCCCCGGCATCATGGAGGCAGCCAATCGCGGTGCTTTCGATGCCGGGGCTCGCTCGATCGGCCTCAACATCACGTTGCCGCACGAACAAGCGCCGAACCCCTACATGTGTCCGGAGCTGGCGTTCCGGTTCCACTATTTCGCGCTGCGCAAAATGCATTTCTTGCTGCATGCGAAAGGTCTGGTGGCCTTCCCCGGTGGCTATGGAACGCTCGACGAACTGTTCGAGGTGCTGACCCTGATCCAGACCGGGAAGATGCAACGGATTCCGGTGGTTCTTGTCGGTCGCGACTTCTGGAGCCGAGCCGTTGATTTCGATCTTCTGCTCGACGAAGGCTACGTATCGCCGTCCGATCTCGACTTGTTTACCTGCGTCGACAAAGCCGAGGAAATCATGGGTGCCTTGGAACGCTTTTACGTCGATAGGGCAACAGATGGCGCGCCATCATGATGCGCATCGGCAGCCTTCACGCGCGGCTGTCCAAGGCCAATGCGCAATGGTCGATGCGCAGTATCACGCCGCTGATTGCGTGCGCGGTACTCGGCTCGACTGCCGCCCGTGGCGCGGAGCCCGCATCCTCGGATGGTATTTCCCGCTGCCTGCCAGAGCACGCCTTGCACTGGAGAGGTGGAACCCTGCGCCTGGAGAACGATTTGTTCACGGGCACCGACCGCAACTACACCAACGGTGTGGCGCTGAGCGTGGTTTCGCGCGATCTGCAAGGCGCGCTCCGCCCGGAGTGTCTGCCCCAACCGATTGCCTGGTACACCCGCTTCATCGGCTGGGCTGATCCCGAGTTCTGGCGCGACTCTGGCGCCCAATCGGCATCGCAAAACATCGTCGTGCGCTTCGGCCAGTCCATGTACACGCCCGAGGACAAGACGCGCACCGATCTGATTTCCGACGATCGCCCGTACGCCGGCCTGCTGTACCTGGGTTTGGCATGGAATCACCGCGTCCACCCACAGGCCGCCAGCTATGAAATACTTGATGTGCGCGAACTGACCCTGGGCGTGATTGGCCCCTGGTCGTTGGCGGAGCAATCGCAGGATCTGGTGCATCGGGTGCGGGGCATCGATCGTTTTCGCGGCTGGGACAACCAGTTGCGCAACGAACCCGCGTTCCAGATGGCGATGGAGCGCAAGTTCAAGTCGTACACAGAGGGTGCCGTCCGGCCGGGGTGGAGCGGCGACGTGATCGGCAGCTATGCCCTGCGGATCGGAAACATCGAAACCGCAGCCAGCACCGGCATGGAATTGCGTGCGGGCTGGAACATTCCGAACGACTTCGGCAGCTATCCGATTCGGCCCGGCGCGGAGAATCGCCCGCCCTCGGGCGTTTCCGACCTGCGCAGAACAGAGCCTCAATCAGCGCGCGCGCCCAAACCCGGAGCGCATGCATTCCTGAATCTGGAGGCCAAAGCCGTTGCCTGGGATTTCTCGCTCGACGGGAATCTGTTTCGGCACAGCCATCACGTCAGTCGACGACCCTGGGTCGCTCAGGCAGCCATTGGCATCAGCAGCCAATGGATTGTTGCCGGGCATGGCGTGCGGCTTGCCGTGATGCGCGTCTGGAGAACCCGCGAGTTCGACCAGCAGATCGGCCATCACGCCTTCGGATCGATTGCGTTGAGCATGGAATTTTGAAATCCCGAAGCCATGCGCCCGCCTGCGAAGCATTCACCAACAACCTCCATGGAGAATCCCGTGAGTTACCTCTTGAACCCTCGACAGCTTTTGACGATCACGTTGTCAGTAGCCTTGGCCACCGCCACCACGGGACTGGGCGCGCAGTCCGCTGACGCTGCAAAGCCGATGGCGCTTCGCAGCGTCATGGAGCGACTTGGCCGTGACATGCAAGCCGTCACCGGTGCGATTTCCAAGGAGGAATGGACACTGGTCGCCGAGTTGGCGCCCAAAATCGCCAAGCATGCCGAGCCACCTCTGGGCGAAAAGATGCGCATTCTTGGCTGGCTTGGCACGGATGCCGGGAAATTCCGGGGTTTCGATGGACAGGTCCAGGACGCTGCGAGCGCCATGGGGGATGCCGCCAAGCGCGGCGACGGCCAGGCCGTTATCGCCGCATTCTCCAAGACACAACAAAGCTGCCTCGCTTGTCACCAAAGCTTCCGACAATCGTTCGTGGAACAGTTTTATGGGAGTCGCTGACACGCATTTGTCCCAGGCCGGTTTGTATGGGGCATCACGATGAGCAACTCCCAGCCGAGCCTCATCCTGGTGCTCAATTGCGGCTCCTCAAGCATCAAGTTCGCCTTGTTCGATGCACAGGTGCGCCCGTTGCCGCGCGAGCCGCTCTGGCACGGCAAGGTGCAAGGGATTGCTGGGCCCGCGCCTGAGTACAGCGACAGTGGCACTGCACAGCAGCGCATCCATCTGGATCACGAACACCCTCACACCGCCGCTCTGGCGCTGATTCAAGCGCGCATCGTGGCCCGACTCGATGGCCGCCGCATTGTGGCCATCGCGCATCGTGTCGTCCATGGCGGCAGCAGGTACTTCGAGCCAACCGTGGTGACCGATGGCTCCATCGCGGAGCTGCGGGCCTTGATTCCTTTGGCGCCGTTGCACCAACCCTTTCCCCTGAAGGCCATGAGTTTGCTGTTCGAGCAGTGGCCCGGAATTGTTCAGGTAGCGTGCTTCGATACAGCCTTTCACCGCACGGCGCCGAAGGTGGAGCAGATCCTGCCGCTGCCGTACTCGGCCTGGGAACGCGGTCTGCGCCGCTACGGCTTTCACGGCCTTTCATACGACTACATGAGCCACGTCCTGCCCGAGCGCCACGGTGATCTGGCACGCGGCCGCACCATCGTCGCGCACCTCGGCAGCGGGGCCAGCCTGTGCGCGATGCAGAACCTGCAAAGCATCGCCACCACGATGGGATTTTCCGCGCTCGACGGCCTGATGATGGGCACCCGTACCGGCTCGCTCGATCCGGGCGCCCTGCTCTACCTGATGGAGATCGAAAAGCTCTCACTGGAAGAAGTAGGCCGCACGCTCTACAACCAGTCCGGCCTGCTCGGTGTTTCCGGGATTTCGGCCGAGCCGCGCGTGGTGGTGAAGCACGAGAGCGATTCCGGCGAAGTCGGCGAACGCGCCCGCATCGCGTTGGCGCTCTACGTGCGCCGTATCGTGCGGGAGATTGGCGCACTGATCGCAGTCATTGGCGGCCTGGATCTGCTCGTGTTCACTGCCGGTGTCGGTGAGCACAACGCCTTCGTGCGCGAGCGCGTCTGCCGCGACCTGGCATTTATCGGCATCAAGCTGGATGCCGATGCCAACGCCATCGATGCCCCGGTTATCTCCACCACCGACAGCCGGGTGCTGGCCGCGGTGGAGCCTACCAACGAGGAATGGATCACAGCGCGCTATACGCAGGATTTGATAGGCGGCGCGTGATGTCCCAGCCAGGCCGAGCGCGCTCAACTCAACTGACTCTGTAGCCACGCAGGGATTCATCGACATCAAAGAGGGGAAATCGCATGACCACCGCTTCCACCATCCGCCAGTGCTGGCTTGCCGGGCACGGCCCCATCGTCCATCGCGACGAGACCATCAAACGCATGGAAACCCTGGTGACCCGTTTGATCGTCGAGGGCCGTGTTGCCGACGAGACGACGGCCTACACCCTGCTTGCCGCCGCCGACCGCCTGAGCTGCGTGGCCATGAACGTGGTCGCGCACATGACCTATGCGCGCCGCATCGATCTTTCCGGCGCGGCGCTGTCAGCCGAGGACTTCAAGCCCACGCCCGAAGGCCACACCGGCGGCTCGCTGAATATGGTGCAGGCCTTCGTCGGCTACCTGCTGGCCAACGCGCTCACCGGCAGCACACGCGGCTGGATCATGGGCCAGGGCCATTGTGTCGCCGCCATCGAAGCCGTCAATGTGCTGACCGGCGATGTCTCGCCCGCGCAGCGGGGCCGCTACGACCGCAGCGAGCAAGGCCTGTCGCGCCTGTGTGCCGATTTCTATTCCTATGCCATCGATGCGCAGGGCCTCCCGGCCGTGCCGCTGGGCAGCCATGCCGGCCCCAACACCGCCGGTGCCGTGTCCGAAGGCGGCTACCTCGGCTTTGCCGAACTGCAGTACATCCACATGCCGCTGCCTGGCGAATCGCTGGTCGCCTTCCTCAGTGACGGCGCCTTCGAGGAGCAGCGTGGCCCGGACTGGGCGCCGCGTTGGTGGCGCGCGCAAGACAGCGGCTTCGCTGTACCGGTGATGATCCTCAACGGCCGCCGCATCGAGCAACGTACCCAGATCATGCAGGAAGGGGGTGCGCAATGGCTGGCCGACGACGTGCGCCACAACGGCTTCGACCCGGTGATCGTCGATGGCCGCGACCCGGCCGCGATCGCCTGGGCAATCGTCGAAGCCGAGGGCGCGCTGCGTGCGTTTGCCGCCGATCCGGATCGCCGCTATCCGGCGCCTCTGCCCTACGTGATCGCCGAGACCGAGAAGGGCTTCGGCTTTCCCGGTGCTGGCAGCAACGCCGCGCACAACCTGCCGTTGGGCGGCAACCCCCACACCGATGTCGCCATGCGTGGGCGGTTCAACGAAAGCGCGGCTGCGCTCTTCGTTGCTCCGGTCGAACTCGACGCGACGCTCACCGCCTTCGCAACCCACGCCGCCCAGCAGCGCCCGCTGGAAAGCGCGCATCCGATGGCGCACCGCCACCCCGCTGCGCCCAGGCTGCCCGAACCGCGCTGGGAAATATCAGGCAGCGAAGGCAGTGCGATGACGGCGCTGGATCAGTGGTTCGTTGAATTCGCCAAAGCCAATCCCGAGCTGCGCATGCGCATCGGCAACCCTGACGAATTGGCCAGCAACAAGATGGGCGGCACGCTGGCGCTGCTCAAGCACCGCGTCAACGAGCCCGAACCCGGTGTGCCTGAGGATTTGCACGGCGCCGTCATCACCGCGCTCAACGAAGAGGCCGTGGCCGCCGCCGCACTCGGCAACAAGGGTGGACTGAACCTGATCGTCAGCTACGAGGCCTTCGCCGTAAAAATGCTCGGCCTGATGCGGCAGGAAATCATCTTCGCCCGCCACCTGCGTCAGGTCGGCCAGCCCGCCGGCTGGCTGTCGGTGCCACTCATCGTCACCTCGCACACCTGGGAGAACGCCAAAAACGAACAGTCGCACCAAGACCCGGCGATCGGCGAAGCCCTGCTGGGCGAGATGTCAGACACCTCGCGCGTGTTGTTCCCGGTGGATGGCAACACTGCGGTCGCCGCGCTGCGCGAAATCTATGCCGGACGCGGGCAACTGGCCTGCCTCATCGTTTCCAAGCGCGACGTGGAGAACCGCTTCGATGCCGAATCGGCGCAACGCCTGATCCGTGACGGCGCGGCCCATCTGATCGGTGACCCCGCCGAGGCCGAAGTGCAGCTCATCGCGCTGGGTGCCTACCAACTCGACGAGGCGATCAAGGCGCAGCAGCACCTTGCCGGGATGGGCAAGCGCGCCTGCGTCACCGTCATCCTGGAACCTGGCCGCCTGCGCATCCCGCGCGATGCCATGGAAGCGGAGTTCGTCGATGAAGACGCCACTGTCAGCACGCTGTTCCCGCAAGGCCTGCCGCGCGTGATCCTCACCCACACGCGCCCCGAGCCCATGCTCGGCATTCTGCGCCGCATCGACAACGGCCCGACCAGGACGCACGCCCTCGGCTACATCAGCCGCGGCGGCACCTTCGATGTCCCCAGCATGCTGTTCGCCAACCGCTGTACCTGGGCGCATACGGTGGATGCCGCAGCGACCGTGGCCGGCTGGAATCGTGAAGCACTGCTCGACCCTGCGCAGCGCGCGGCTCTTGATGGCACCGGCGATCCCAAAGATTTATTGAGCCCGTGAGTCAGGTACGCGAATCCTGTGCCGGTCATGAAGTGCGCCGGCAGCTCCAGGCCGGTGGAGGCGATGTCCTCGCGGTCTGCGCCAGTTCTCAACTGCGCAACGTGCCCAGCAGGTTGCATGTCAGGATCACGCATCGCCTGCACCGCTTATCCAGTCCCTGTTCGTCCAGGGAGTCGGCGCGCTGCTGCATCGCCTGCTTGGTTCCCTCACCGGAGCCCAGGTTGCTCAGGCCCGCCCTGCTGCCATTCGAGCCGGGTGGCCCCGATCACGCGGGCCTGCCGCTCGATGGGCAGGTACGATTTCAGCTCAATGGCCACACCACCCAGACGCTGCACGTCATGGCGGCGGCCCTGCTCGGGCTGATCGTTCGGCACCTTCCATAGCCCTTCGACCACGCGCTCCATGGTGCTGGCACGGCGTGGTGCCTCCAAGTGCCCGAACGTGGCTAGACACTTTGCACGGGGGCGAATGGGCCTGCCTTGGGCATACCCTCACCCTGCTTGGCATGTCCTTCAATGGGGCAGCTTGACGGCCTTCCAGCCGCTGTGGCTGAAATACTTGCCGTAGGCGTTGGAGGCCTGCGCGACCTGCACCACGCCGGCGGCGCGCTTGCCTTCTCCGTGCTTGCCCTGGGCGGCCTCGGCGCCCGCCACCAGGTCGGCCACGATGATGTGCAGCTGGGCGTCCGCCTCGGGGGGCAACTTGCAGTTTTCCACCATGTAGGCGACCTGCTGGCCGACGGCGTTGCCGAAGGCGTCGTAGTCGGCCGCCGTGGCCTTGCCTGCATGGGCCGCGGGCAGGATTTTCGTCACCGATGCATGGACGGCCGTCATGGCCTGGCGCAGCGGCGCGTCGGTGTCCCATTTCTTGCCGGCGTTGAGTTGCAACTGGTGGGTTTCGGCGCTGCCGTGGCTGTCGTGCGCGCTCGCGGCCATCGAGGTCAGGGGGACTGCCAGGGCGGCGGCCAGCAGCAGTGTGGTGAGTTGTTTCATGGAAATGCTCCGTTGAAAGTTGAACCATGCAAGGTGGCCGTGCGGGTTGCCTGGCTGCCTTGCCCTCTTCAACGAAGCGCGCGTCTGAATGTTCCATGTGTTTTGCATCTTTGGTGCACGGCCTTATTTGCGGTGCAGCAGCTCCTCCTCGGTCGCCTCCTGCGCGTAGCGACCCAGCAACAGCTGCAGCAGGCGCTCGCGCTGGGCGGTGTCCAGCAGCTCGCGCTCGGCCAGCAATTGGGTGATCACGCGCTGCTGCTGCGCGGCCTGCAGGCGGGCAATGGCGGCCTGCTCGGCGTCGATGGCCGCGCGGTCGGGTGCGGCGGCGAAGATGTGGCGCACCAGGGCTTCGCGGCGGTGGCGTATGTCGTCCCAGTTGGATGACAGGTCGTGCAGGAACGGCGCCTCCAGCGCCTCCCAGCGCGTGCGTTGCCCGGGCGTGAGCGCCAGGTAGTCCGGCAGGTGCACGGCCGGCGCCGGGGGCGGCGCCACGCGGGCAGGGCGCAGCACGAGCGCCGCAAGAATGCCCAGGTTGAGCGCCAGCGAGACGGCCAGCAGGGTGCGGATCCAGGTGGGGTGTTTCATGGCAGATTCCTTGGCAGTCGGCAAATCTCGGTGGCGGCGCACAGCCCGCCCGGCGGCACGGGGTCGAACACGCGCGCCATGGCGGGGTCGGCGGCCGCAAACGTGGTAGGAATGGCTGCCCCCGTGCCCAGCAGCAGCCCGCCCATCCACAGGCCCGAGACCAGCGCCGCGCCAGCCGCCAGGCCCGTGGGCATCCAGCCCAGAAGGTCCCAGCCGGCACGCCGGGGCCTGGCGGCGCGCGGTGGCCGCCGGTCGCGCAGGCGCTCCTGCAGCTGCGCCGCGAGATCGAAGCCCAGCGTGGGCGATGGCAGGGCGTGCAGTTCCTGGCGCAGCGCCCGCAGCGCATCGAGCTGCTGGCTGCAGACAGGGCAGGCCCGCAGGTGGCTCTGCAGCGCGGCCTGTCTGCGCGCGGGCAGGGCGTGATCGACAAAGGCGGAAAGGTCTTCGATGCGTGGGCAGGTCATGGTGGCTCCTTGCGGTCAGCGTGGCATGTGCTGCAGCAGCCCGGCGCGGGCGCGGGCGATGCGGGATTTGACGGTGCCCAGGCCGATGCCCAGCACCTGGGCAATGTCCTCGTAGGGCATGTCCTCGATGTCGCGCAACAGCAGGATCTCACGGTGCTCCACCGACAGCCGCGCCAGCGCGCGCTCCAGCTCCGCGATGCGCTGGCGCGCCTGCAGCATGGCCTCGGGCGTGGGCGTATCCGCCGGTACCTGCTGATGCAGCGCGTCGTCTAGCGCCACGAACTCCACGTGCCGCGCGCGACGCAGCCGGTCCAGTGCCTGGTTGCGCGCGATGCGGAACAGCCACGTGGACAGCTGCGCCTGCGGGCGCCAGCTGGGCAGTGCCTGGTAGACGCTCAGAAAGGTTTCCTGGGTCAACTCGCGCGCATCCTCCTGTGACCGAGTCATGCGCACCAGAAAGCGGTAGATGCGATCCTGGTTGCGCGTCACCAGCTCAGAGAACGCCGCAACCTCCCCGCGCTGGGCGCGGGCAATGCAGTCAGTCTCGTCAAACTGGCTCGGTTGGGGCATTGGGGCGTTAACGCATGAGGAGCGCAAAAGTTCCATCTTCGGGCAAGCCCTGACGAACCCGTCTTCGTCAGTCCAGCCAGACTCGCGATTCGCTTCATGCTTCTCATCAATACGTCCGATGGGGGCATGTGGCAACGTGAACTGACCGTTGGCTCGATCGGATGAACACGAGGTGAACAGAAGGTTCAGTGTTGATTCACCCCCGGTTCGTCAAAATTATTGGCATCAACAGCTCTGATGCTGTGAAAGGAACCGACGATGAAACGAAACCTACACCTCAAGCCCCGGCTGGCCACCCTGGTGCTGGCCGTCGCGGCGCTGCCAGCGGTGGCATCCAGCGACTGCGATGCCCCGGCCGCGCGATGGCAGTCGCGCGAAGCGGTGCGCCAGATGGCGGCGCAGCAGGGCTGGCAGGTCGAGCGACTGAAGATTGACGACGGCTGCTACGAAATCCGTGGCACCGACGCCCAGGGCCAGCGCTTCAAGGCCAAGCTCGACCCCGAGACCCTGCAGGTGCTGAAGATCAAGTCGCGCGAGCGCGATGACCACCACAAAGACCGGGACCGGGAGCGCGAGCGCCGGCGCGACCACACGCCGCAGGATGCGGGCACTGCCCCTTCCTCACCCCTCTTTACCCCGGGCAGCGCGCCGCGCGGCCAGGTGCAATGAATCGCCTCCCCTCTTTCCAGGAGAACCCTATGTCCAAACCCCTGATCACCGCCATTGCCGCAGCTTGCGCGCTTGCCGTGCCCGCCCTCGGCCAGGCGCGCGAAGTCACCATTGCCACCCAGCTCAAGAACTACGGCGGCGACGGCGCCTACCTGGCGGTCTACCTGACCGATGCCAAGGGCGCCTACGCCGGCACGCTCTGGGTGGCCGGCGGCAAGGCCAAGTACTACAAGCACCTGGCGGACTGGAGCCGCCTGTCGGCCGGCGACGCCAAACGTCTCAATGGCGTGACCGGCGCCAGCGTCGGCGCGGGCCGCACGCTCAGGGTGACGGCCGATCTGGCCGACGCGCTGATCGACGCCGGCTACGAGATCCGCATCGACGCCGCCGTGGAAGACATGCGTGACAGCCCCTCCGAGGTGCGGCTGCCCCTGACGGCGGCGGGCGCCGGCAAGGCGCAGGCCGGCAAGCAGTACATCCAGTCGGCCAGCTTCCAGCTGAAGTAAGGAGCAAGGCATGAACTGGAAAGCCGTCCACCGATGGCTGGGTCTGAGCCTGGGCACCGTGGCCCTGGTGCTGGGCCTGTCCGGTGCCCTGCTAGCCCTGGATCCGGTGCAGGAGGCCTGGCAGGCGCCGACAGCACCGGCCGACCTGCCGGTGGCCACGCTGGTGCAACAGGTGCAGCAGGCCATGCCCGGCGTCGAGGAAATCCGTCGCCTGCCCTCGGGCGCCGTCGCCGCCTTCGGCTTCGACGGCGACCAAGCGCAGGCGCGCTACGTCGATGCAACCAGCGGCCAGCTGCTTGGCAACTACCAGCCCTCCAGCATGCCGCGCTGGGTCAAGAACCTGCACCGCGCGCTGCTGCTGGGCGATGGTGGGCGCTGGGGCGCCGCGGCCACGGCGCTGGCCATGGTCTTGCTGTCGATTTCCGGCCTGGTGCTGCTCGTGCGCCGCATGGGCGGCTGGCGCCATGTGGCAGGCCGGGTGCGCGGCACCCTGGCGCAGCGCCTGCACGTACTGGCGGGCCGGGTGGTGCTGGCCCTGCTGCTGCTGTCCTCGATCACGGCGCTGACCATGAGCGCCTCGACACTCGGCCTGCTCGAACTGGAAGCCGGGCCCGAGCCCGACGTTGTTTCCAGCGCCAGCACGGGGGCCGACCTGGCGCCGGCGCAGCTACCGCTGCTGCGCGACCTCGGCGTCGGCGATCTGCACCGCGTCAACCTCCCCGATGCGGGCGACCCCACCGACACCTGGCAGGTGGCGACCACGCGCGGCCAAGGCTGGATTGACCGCCACAGCGGCGATACCTTGGCCTGGCAGGAGGCGACGTTGGCGCAGCGGCTGGACGACTGGGCCCGCGTGCTGCACACCGGCGAGAGCGCCTGGCCGTGGGCCGTGGTGATGGGCCTCGCGGGCCTCTGCGTGCTGCTGTTCTGGGCGAGCGGCGTGCTGATCTGGTGGCAGGGGCGCCGCAACGCGGTGCACATCGCCGACAACTCCCGCCTGCAGCAGGCCGAGGTGCTGATCTTCGTCGCCAGCGAGGGCGGCAGCACCTGGGGCTTTGCCCAGGCCTTGCATGCCGCGCTGGTACGCGCCGGGCGGCGCGTGCACAGCAGCGCACTGGAGCACTTCCAGATCACGCCCACGGCGCAGCAGGTCTTCATCCTGGCGGCCACGCATGGCGATGGCCAGCCGCCGGCGCATGCGCGTCATGCGCTGGAGCGCATTGCCGCGCAGGGCGGCAGCGGCGTGCCGGTGACGGTGCTGGGTTTTGGCGATCGCCAATACCCGGCGTTCTGCGCCTATGCACAGGCCGTCGAGCAGGCGCTGCGTGCCCAGGGGCATGCGAGCCTACTGCCGCTGGAGCTGATCCACCAGCAGTCGGCGCAGCAGTTCGCCCGCTGGGGCGAGGCACTGGCGCAGGCCCTGGGCCAGCCGCTGGCGATCGATTACCGACCCCGTCTGCCCGCCACCACCGCGCTGACGCTCGTCGAGCGGCGCGACTACCCCGGCCAGGCCGATCGGCCCACGGCCATCCTGCGCTTTGCCTGGCCGCGCCAGCCGTGGTTTGCGCGTCTGCTCGGCTGCGGCCTGGGCCGCTTCGAGGCGGGCGACCTGGTAGGTATCGTGCCACCGGGGAACGCGGTGGCGCGCTATTACTCGCTGGCGTCGGGCAGCGCCGACGGCTTTCTGGAAATCTGCGTGCGCCAGTGGCCCGGCGGCGTGTGCTCGGCGCACCTGCTGGGGCTCAAGCCGGGCGACAGCACGCAGGCCTTCATCCGTGCCAACCCGGGCTTTACCCTCAGCGGTCGACCGCCGAGCGTGCTGCTGATCGGCGCTGGCACCGGCGTGGCACCGCTGGCAGGCTTCATTCGGCGCAACGACGAGCGCACGCCGATGCACCTGTACTTCGGCGCGCGCGACCCGGCCACCGACTACTACTTCGGCTCCGAGATCGCGCGCTGGCAGGCCGAGCAGCGCGTGGCCAGCGTCAACACCATCTTCTCGCGCGTGCCCGGCGGCGGCTACGTGCAGGAAATCCTGCAACGCGACGCCGAACGCCTGCGCAAATTGCTGGCCGCCGGCGCCGCGGTGCGCGTGTGCGGCAGCCGCCCCATGGCCCAGGGCGTGGGCGAGGTGCTCGATGCGCTGCTGGCGCCGCTGGGCCTTGACGTGAACGCACTGAAGGCCAAGGGGCGCTATGCCGAAGACCTGTTCTGAGCCCTTGCACCGGCTGCAACTGCACGGGCCGACCATGGCCACGCGCTGGGCCGTGAGCTGCGATGTGCCGCCTGTGCTGGACACGAACGCACTGTGCCAGGCGCTGGCCGAAGCGGTCGAACAAGTCGATGCCCAGATGTCGCCCTGGCAGCCGGAAAGCGCACTGAATCAGCTCAACCGTGCGCCGGTAGGCGATTGGCTGGCACTGCCGGCGCAGATCCTTGAGGTGCTGGCCCGCGCGCTCGAAGTCTGCCGCCTGAGCGACGGAGCGTTTGATCCCGCCGTCGGCGCACTGGTCGATGCCTGGGGCTTTGGCGCGGCATGCGACACGCCGGACGCCGAGGCCATCCGCGCCGCGCGCAATGCCAAACGCCTGCCGACACCGCAAGCCCTTGAGCTGGACTTGGCCGCCGGCCTGGCGCGCAAGCACTCGCCACTGCAGCTCGATTTGTGCGGCATCGCCAAAGGCTATGCCGTGGATCGTATGTGTGCCGTGCTCACCGGACACGGCGTGTGCCACGCCCTGGTCGCACTGGACGGCGAGCTGCGCGCCATCGGCCCCCAGGCCAGCGGCGCGCCCTGGGCGGTGGCGCTGGAGAGCCCGCGTGCAGGCCTGCGCGCCGCGCACGGGGTGATCGAGCTGCAGGACCTGGCCGTGGCCACGTCGGGCGATTACCGGCACTTCGTCCAGGTGGGCCAGGCACGCCTGGCGCACAGCATGGACGGGCGCAGCGGCAAGCCGGTGAACAACGGCGTCGCCAGCGTCACCGTGCTGGCGCCCCGTTGCATGGACGCCGACGCCTGGGCCACCGCCTTGCTGGTGGCGGGCTCGGGCCAGGGCCTGGCCTCGGCGCATCGGCACGGCCTGGATGCCTTGTGGCTGCTGCGCCGGGGCGAGGCGCTGGTCGAGTTGGGCTCGGGCCGCTTCGCCGCTGCCGCATCGGCGGGTACGGCATGAACGGCGGGTGAAGAGGCTGTTCAGCACCGGTTCACCCACACCCGCGCAGACTGCAGCCACAGTCGATCGTGACTGCATTGCAACTCAAGGAGAACGTCATGCAAGTCGCCACCACCATCGCCTCCATCGGCATCGCCGCGGCCCTGCTGGGCAACACCGCCCTGGCCGGCGATCATTCCGATCGCACGCAGCGCCACGCCAGCCGCGCCGAGCGCATCGAAGCGCTGAACGCACCCTGGCAGGCCATTCCCAACTCGGCCGAGGCAGGCTCGCCCGGACATGGTTGGCAGTATTTCTTCAACCCGCAGGCAGCGCGCGCCGTCGTCATCAGCCCTGATGGCCATTACTACTTGAGCCGCGGCAAGGGGCTGCGCTGGATCGCCGCAGCCCAACCAGCGGCGGAAACGGCAACGGCGCCCTGGCAGGCCATCGCCAACCAGGCCCAGGCCGGCATGCCCGGGTTTGGCTGGCAGTACTTCTTCGACTCGATCGCACCCCGTGCGGTGGTGATCAGTCCCGACGGCCACTACTACCTCAGCCAGGGCGATGGGCTGCGTTGGGTGGCTATGGCGCAGCAGCCAACCGGTCGCGACGCATCCATCGGCTGACAAACGGTGCTGCAAGCAGGGGCAGCAAGAATCCATCAGCTGCTTTTTCAGAACCGGAACGAGGGTTGGCATCGTGGCAGCCTCGCCTGCAAAAGCGCGGGCTGCCACGTTCACGCCCGCATCCACATTGAGAGCCTCATGTCCAGAACCACTGAACGCTACCATCCAACGCTCATCACACTGCACTGGCTGACGCTGCTGCTGATGGTCGGTGTCTATGCCTTGATCGAGCTGCACGATGGCCTGCCCAAGGGCAGTGCCGAGCGGGCGCTGGCCAAGAGCTGGCATGAAAGCCTGGGCATCCTGGTTTTCGCAGTCGTCGTATTGGTTCGGCTGCCGCTGCGGTGGATGCTGGGTCAACCCAGTGAGCTTGCCGGTACGCCCGCGTGGCAGTCCCGCTTGGCCCATGTCATGCACTGGGCGCTTTACGGCCTGCTCATCGCGGCGCCCGTTCTCGGCTATCTGAGCCTGAACGCCAAGGGCGCGCCCGTGTCCTTGTTCGGACTCGAACTGCCTGGGCTGATGGCGCCTGACAAGGCGCTTGCAGGCGGCCTCAAAGAAGTCCACGAGGCAATCGGCACACTCGGGTACTGGCTGATCGGCCTACACGCTGCAGCGGCGCTGGTGCATCACTACCTGATGCACGACACGACGCTGGCACGCATGGGCCTGGGGCGGGCTCGACTTGACCCAAACTCCAGAGACAGCCGCTGACCGGCTGCCGCAAAACCCTTGCCAGCTCCGGATCTGGACGCCGGCCGGAACACCGGCAGATCGGCTCAAGACGCCGCGAACTTATTCCACAGCACGATGAAACAAGCCATAAACAAACGCCGCCAAATCCCCCTGTCCATGCCAGACCCGGACCCGGCGGCCTGCTCGCTGGACATGCGCATGGCCGTTTGCCGCAAAGTCCCTCTTTTTGCCGATCTCGACGACGGGCAACTGGCGCAGGTCAACCGGCATTGCCAGGCCCAGAACTTCGCGGCCGGGGAGCCCGTCTACCTGGAAGGCGATGCCGCGACGCACATTTACGTGGTGGCGATCGGCGCCGTTAAGACCACGCGGCTGGCGGCCGATGGGCGCCAGTCGCTGATTGACTTGCTCACCCCAGGCGATTTCTTTGGCGCGCTGCCGGCGCTGGGCCAGCAGTTCTACGCCGACAGCGCCACCGCCTTGACGCCGGCCTGCCTGCTGGGCCTGGATGCGCCTGAGTACGACGCCATCCTGCAAGAAATTCCGCAAGTCGCTGTGGCCACGCTCAAGGGCGTGGCGCACCGGCTGACGCAGTCGCAGCACGCCATTCACATGCTGGCCGGGGCGCCGCTGGAGCAGCGCCTGGCAGCCTTGCTGCTGGTTCTTGCCGACAAGGTCGGCAAGCCCTGGAACGAGGCCATGCTGCTGGACGTGCCGCTGGCGCGCGAGGACCTGGCCGCCATGGCCGGCGCGGCCACCGAATCGGTCAGCCGCTTGCTCAGCCAGTGGCAGCGCGAGGGCTGGATCGACGCCGGCCGGCGCTGGGTCGCCATCGTCGATGCGGCGCGCTTGGAGCAAGTGCGCGACGGCATGGTTTGAGTCAGCGCCAAAGTCGGCTGCTGTTGATTGACGTTTCTCATGGAGCAATACGGCGGGCCTGCCTACAGTGAAGGCATCCCTCAACCAGACCGTCATACAAGGAAAAAACCATGACCAACACCAACACCCGCACCACCTTGCGCGCCGAGGGTTTTTCCTGCCCGTCCTGCGTGACCAAGATCGAGAAAAGCGTCGGCGCGATGGCGGGCGTGAGCCACGTCAAGGTGCACTTCGCATCGGCGCGCATCGAAGTCGACCACCACCCCGAAACCGTCAGCGCGGACGATCTCATCGCCGCCATCGCCAAGGTGGGCTACACCGCGCGCGCCTCGGCGTTCTGACGCACCACCATGGCCCCCGCGCCGCTCACTCCACGAGCAGCACACCGCCGCGCCCGGCGGCGGTGGCTGCCCCTGTCCCGCTTGACCACCTTTGGAGGCCAACCCCATGAACAAGATCAACGCATGGATCAACGGCCGCTGGACGACTCCCGCCTTGTCCGGCCTGCTGATCCTGGCTTCATTCACCGCATCCAAGGGCTACGGCGCTGCCCTGGCGGCCCAGTGGCTGATGGTCGCCGCCGCCCTCGTCGCCGGCGCGCCCATCGTGCGCAACGCCGTACGTGCGCTGGCCGTGCGCCACATCAGCATCGACCTGTTGGTGAGCATCGCCGCCGTCGGCGCGCTGATCATTGGTGAGTATTGGGAGGCGGCGGCCGTCACCTTCCTGTTTGCCATTGGCCACGCGCTGGAATCGGCCACCTTGAACAAGACCCGCGCGGCGCTGGCCGAGCTGATCGCCGTGGCGCCGGACACGGCCATCGTGATGCGCAAGGGCGAGCAGGTGGAAATCCCCGCCGCCAGCGTCGCCATGGGCGAGGTGGTGCTGGTCAAGAACGGCGCCAAGGTGCCGGTCGATGGCGAGGTGATCGCCGGTACCGGCGCGCTCGACGAGGCGTCGATCACCGGCGAATCGATCCCGGTGGAAAAGTCCAAGGGCGACCATGTCTTCGCCGGCACCATCTCGCGCGGCGGCTTTCTGCAGGTGCTGGCCACCGGCATCGGCGCCGACACCACGCTGGCGCGCATCATTCACCGCGTGGAAGACGCGCAGGACGCCAAGGCGCGCACGCAGAAATTCATGGACCGGTTTTCGTCCTGGTACACCCCCGCCGTCGTCGTGCTGGCGCTGCTGGCCGGCCTCATCAGCGGCAGCGTGGTGCTGGGCCTGACCCTGCTGGTGGTGGCCTGCCCGGGGGCGCTGGTGATCTCCATTCCCGTGTCCATCGTCGCCGGCATCGGCCGCTCGGCACGCGACGGCATCCTGATCAAGGGCGGCGAGTTCCTGGAGACCGCGGCCAAGATCGACGTCGTGGCCGTGGACAAGACCGGCACGCTGACCAAGGGCCGCCCGCAGCTCACCGATGTCGTGGCGCTGGCGCCGGGCGTGGACAAGAACCAGGTGCTCGCCTGGGCGGCGCGCGCCGAGGCCGGCTCCGAGCACCCGCTGGCGCGTCCCATCCTGGAAGCGGCGGAGCAAGCAGGCATCGCGGTGGCCGAGCTGCCCGAGCACATCGAGCCCGTGATCGGCAAGGGCATCACCGCCCGCGTCGAGGGCAAGCGGGTGCTGATCGGCAACCTGGCCTTGCTGGAGCAGTTTGGCGTCGCCGATACGGTGGGCGCAGACCGCCAGGCGCATCAACTGGCCACCCAGGGGCGCACGCCCATGATCGTTGCCGTGGACGACCAGGTGCTGGGCGTGATCGCCGTGGCCGACGAGATCCGGCGCGACGCCGCAGCCATGGTGGCCGCGCTGCACAAGGCGGGCGTGAAGAAGGTCGTCATGCTCACCGGCGACGTGAAGCCGGTGGCCGATGCCGTTGCCGCCGCCACCGGCATCGACGAGGTGCACGCCGGGCTGCTGCCCGAGGACAAGCTCGACATCGTCGCCCGCCTGCAGCGGGCCGGCCACGTCGTCGCGATGGTTGGCGACGGCGTCAACGACGCGCCGGCGCTGGCCACCGCCGACGTCGGCGTGGCCATGGGCGCAGCCGGCTCGGCCGTGGCGGTGGAGACCGCCGACATCGCGCTCATGGGCGACGACCTGCTCAAGCTGCCCGAGGCCATCTCGCTGGCGCGGCGCACGCTCTCCAACATCCGCCAGAACATCGTCATCGCTCTAGCGACCGTCGGCCTCCTGCTGACCGGTGTGCTGATGGGTGGGGTGACCATGGCCGCCGGCATGCTGTTCCACGAAGGCTCGGTATTGATCGTGATTGCCAATGCCATGCGGCTGCTGCGGCGCGCGACACCGGCGCACTCAGCGCCCTTGTCGACAGTGGCGAGAGAGTCGGCTCCATCCATTTGAGCGGTGCACATGATCGTTGCCTCGGCCTCTGGCATCTCGGTGCCAGAGGCCTTGTTCCCATCCCAGCCGCTGCACTGCCGCAAGAATCTTGCCGGAACCTGAGTGTTCGATGAATTCAGAAACAAGAAAGGACGAAATTAATGGGCACAAAACCCTCTTGCAGCTTGAGACTGCACGTTATGTTCTCGCTCAGTTCATCTGATCGACATCCCACGTCCCCGCCCCATATCCCACGACGCAACGCCATCGCGCATAGTCGTCGCAATCTGCTGCCCCAGCCGCTGCTCGATCACCGGCTTCCACGGCACCAGGCTGAACCCCATGCCGTCATCAAGCATGGCGTAGCGTCCGCTGGCAAGCATGACGGAACGCCTGTAGATCCCCGCC
>NZ_MEDS01000032.1 GCF_001724135.1 Comamonas sp. SCN 65-56
TCTTCTCTCGATTCGAGAAACTCGACGCAATGTTCCTCGGCTTTCTCTGCTTCGTGCTGGTGGTTGATGGCCTTCGCAGTTTGTGTTAACAGGTCCTAAATCCGTGCGCAGCGCTGGTCTGACAAGTGCTGACAGCTACTTATTTTGATGATTTTGTCGTCGGGTAACTGACCGAGAGCACTTCCAGCATGCGCTGCCCCGCCGGGGTCTGCAGCGCCACCTCGTCACCCTCGCGCGCCTTGAGCAGGGCACGCGCGACCGGCGAAACCCAGCTCACCTGCTGCTGGCTGGTGTCCACCTCGTCAACACCCAGAATGGTCACGGTGCGCTGCTCGCCCAGATCGTCGGCGTAGGTGACCGTGGCGCCGAAAAACACCTGATCGCTGCCCGCGTGCACGCCGGGATCGACCACCTGGGCAATCTCCAGACGCTTGGTGAGAAAACGGATGCGCCGGTCGATCTCGCGCAGGCGTTTCTTGCCGTAGAGATAGTCGCCGTTCTCCGAGCGGTCGCCGTTGAGCGCCGCCCAGTGCACCACTTCCACCACCTTGGGGCGTTCCTCGTCCATCAACTGCAGCAGCTCGGCACGCAGCCGGGCATAGCCGCTGGTGGTGATGTAGTTCTTGCCGCCCGCCGGGATGGGCTGCGTGGCGGGGACGTCGTCTTCCTCGTCGCCGTCGCTTTCCTTGGTGAAGGCCTTGTTCATGCGCCCGTGTCAGCGTCCCTGGCGCAATTGCCATTCGGCGCGGTCCAGATCGTCGCGCGCGTAGGCGATGCGCCGGTCCAGGTCGCGCAGATCCGAGCGGATGCGCCGGCGCTGGTCATCGTCCTTGGCCCGGTCCAGATCGCGCTGGCGCGAAGTCTGCTCGCTTTGCAGGCGCCGCAGATTCTGCTCGGCGTCGTAAGCGCGACGCCCCACGCGATAGCGATCAAGAAAGCCGGCCTCCATCTGTGGCGGGCAGGAATTGCTGTAGGACCTGCCGTCACGACCCCAGCGGGCACCGTTCTGCGGCGTGCAGAACCGCACGATGCCGGCCTCCCAGCCACTCAGGTACAGCGGCTCATTGGGACGCACGCCGGCCTCGGCACAAGCTTCGCGGATGTCCTGCAAACGCGAGCGCGGGTAGCCGTCGAGTGCGTCGCGCATGCCCTGTTCGCCCCAGTTGGCGGTGCGGCATTCCTGCTCGCTCATCGCCGCGCATCCGCCCAGCAGGGCGGCAGCGCCCAGCAGCAGCGCACCCAGCGCCATGCGAGTCACCGCGTATGCAGCCATCGTCGCCCTCCCCGGTTCCGCGGACTCAGCGCACCAGCAGCACCGGCACCGTGCAGCGCGCCAGCACCTGCGTGCTGACGGAGCCCAGGAGGAGCTTGCCCAGCGCGCCCTGGCCGTGCGTGCCCATGACGATCAGGTCGTAGCCATCCGCCTCGGCCGTTGCAGCGATGGTGTCGCCAATCGGGCCAACCTTGGACAGCAGCTGCGCCTGCACGCCCTTGCGCTGCAGGAACGCCCGCACCGGTGCCATGACGCGCTCGGCTTCGTCGGCGTAGTACTCGTCCACCACCTCCTTGCTCAGCGCGGCACGGGCACGCGGCGGCAGCGGCGGCTGCACCGTGATGGCGCTGTACTGATGCCCCGGCCCCAGCATTTCATCGTGGGCTGCCAGGTAATCCAGCATTTTTTGCGTATAGGCGCTGCCATCGACAGCCAGCAAAATGCGCATGGTGTGCTTTCGTTGAAGGATCAGACGCCCAGGCGCTGCTGCAACGCAGCGCGCGTGGCCAGCAGCTGCGGCGGCAGATGGTGGGCGAGTTTGTCGAAGTGCGCATCGTGCAGCTTGAGCTCTTCGCCCCACGCCGCGTCATCGATGTCCGTGACCGTGTTGAACTGTGCCTGCGAAAAATCCAGACCCTGCCAATTGATCTCGCCATACTGCGGCGCAATGCCGAAGGCGGTTTGCTGCCCCTGCGCCTTGCCTTCGATGCGATCAAGCATCCACTTGAGCACGCGCATGTTTTCGCCATAGCCAGGCCAGACGAACTTGCCATCCGCTCCCTTGCGGAACCAGTTCACGCAGTAGATGCGCGGCAGGGTCGCGCCCGCGGCCTGCAGCTTTTTGCCCATGTTGAGCCAGTGCTGGAAGTAGTCGCTCATGTTGTAGCCGGCAAACGGCAACATGGCGAACGGGTCGCGCCGCACCACGCCCTGCTGGCCGACGGCGGCGGCGGTGGTTTCCGAGCCCATGGTCGCCGCCATGTACACGCCCTCCTGCCAATCGCGCGCCTCGGTCACCAGTGGCACGGTGGTGGAGCGCCGTCCGCCAAAGATCATCGCGTCAATCACCACGCCGGCCGGATCGTCCCAGGCCGCATCCAGCGCCGGGTTGTTGGTGGCCGCAGTGGTAAAACGTGCGTTCGGATGCGCTGCCTTGGCGCCGGTTTCCCTGGCGATCGCCGGCGTCCAGTCCTGGCCTTTCCAGTCGATCAGGTGCGCGGGCAGGCTGCCGGTATCCTTCTCCAGCCCTTCCCACCACACGTCGCCATCGTCGGTCAGCGCGACGTTGGTGAAGATCACATCGCGATTGAGACTCAGCATGCAGTTCGGGTTGGTCTGCATGTTGGTGCCGGGCGCGACGCCGAAGTAGCCCGCCTCGGGGTTGATCGCGCGCAAGGAGCCATCGGCCTGCGGCTTGATCCAGGCGATATCGTCGCCAATCGTCGTGACCTTCCAGCCTTCAAAGCCGGCCGGCGGCACGAGCATGGAAAAATTGGTTTTGCCGCAGGCGCTGGGGAAAGCGGCCGCGACGTGATACTTCTTGCCCTGGGGGTTCTCCACGCCCAAGATCAGCATGTGCTCGGCCAGCCAGCCCTCGTCGCGTCCCATCGTCGATGCGATGCGCAGCGCCAAACATTTCTTGCCCAGCAGCGCGTTACCGCCGTAGCCCGAGCCATAGCTCCAGATTTCGCGCGTTTCGGGGTAATGCACGATGTACTTGGTTTCGTTGCACGGCCAGCTTGTCCTGTCTTTTTCACCGACAGCCAACGGCACGCCCACGGTGTGCATGCAGGGCACAAAGCTGCCATCGGTGCCGATCACATCGTAGACGGCACGGCCCATGCGGGTCATCAGCTTCATGTTCACCGCGACATAGGCGCTGTCGGAAAGCTCGACGCCGATCTGCGCAATCGGGCTGCCCAGCGGCCCCATCGAGAACGGCACCACATACATCGTGCGGCCGGCCATGCAGCCATCGAACAGCGGCTGCAGCGTGGCACGCATCTCGTTGGGCGCCATCCAGTTGTTGGTGGGGCCGGCGTCTTCCTGCTTTTCCGAGCAGATGTAGGTGCGGCCTTCCACGCGGGCCACGTCGCTCGGGTCTGAGCAGGCAAGGTAGGAATTAGCGCGCTTGGCCGGGTTCAGTCGCTTGAAGGTACCGGCGTCGACGAGCTGCTGGCACAGAGTGTCGTATTCCTGCTGGCTGCCATCGCACCAGTGGATGCGTGCCGGCTTGCACAGCGCGACCATGTCGGCGACCCAGGCGATCAGCCGGGCATTCTTGACGTAGGCAGGTGCCTGGATCGGCAGGCCCTGAAGGGTGGGAGCATTCATGGGATGGACTTCCTGAGTTTGAAAACCGTTTTTTCAAAAACAGCGCCCTGCCGTGCGCATGCAAACGTCAGACGACAAGGCGCGATCTTTGAGAAAAAGGCTCTCGCCAGGCCGTCGGACTGCCGGCGGCCAGTTGCGGGAGATCGATTTTAGGAAGCCGATCGGACTTTGTCCGCACCTGCACCGGCAAATCCATGCAATCAATGCATGACAATATGCGTCGAACTTTGCAGACGCCCACAAAAAAGCCCCGCAAGGCGGGGCTTCTGGATGGCGATGCAAACGCCTAGCCGACGCTCACCGCAATCATCGCCAGGATGAAGATCACCATGGCGCCAAAGGCCGGAATGACCAGCGGAATCACCGATGTGACGGCTTCGATCGGATCGACATCGTGCGCCTGCTCGCCAGTGGCAACGGAATGATCGGACATGGTGGCTGCTCCTCTAAAGCCGGTAAATGGTATGCAATTGACCTGAGAGTGTAGCGCGAAGCAGCCATCGGCCCAAATCTTGTGGTCCCGACACGGCAGCGGATCACGCCCCCGCCACGCGCTGGAACAGCCCACCGGGCAGGCGTGCGACGCTGCCGTCCAGCTCCAGTTCCAGCAGCCGCACCTGCAGCGCAGCCGTATCCAGACCGGTTCGCGCAAGCAGGGTATCCAGGCTCGCCGGGTCAAAGCCCAGCGCCTGCAGCACCGCATCATCCGTGCCGCGGGCAAGGGCCGGCGCGGACGGCGCCGCGCGCGTCAGCGCGGCGGCAAGCTGCAGCTCTTCCAGAATGTCCTGCGCGGTCTCCACCAGCTTCGCGCCCTGGCGGATCAGCGCATGGCAGCCGCGTGACTGCGGCGCATGGATGGAACCGGGGATTGCAAACACCTCCCGCCCCTGTTCGCTCGCCAGGCGGGCGGTGATCAGCGAGCCGGAGGCAAGCGCCGCCTCGACCACCAGCGTCCCCTGCGACAGCCCGGAGATGATGCGGTTGCGACGCGGGAAATTCCCCGCCAGTGGCGGCGTGCCCAACGGGTATTCACTGACCAGAAGGCCGCGCTCGCGGATGCGTGCCGCCAGCGCCTCGTGAGCCCGGGGATAAACCTGATCCAGCCCGGTGCCCACCACCGCCAGCGTCGCTGGCGTGGCGCCGTCCGCAAGGACCGTGAGCGCCCCTTCATGGGCCGCCGCATCCACCCCTCGGGCCAACCCTGAGACGATGCTCAGGCCGGCTTCACGCAGCGCCTGGCCAAATTGGCGCGCGTTCAGCGCACCTTGCGCGCTCGGGTTGCGGCTGCCAACGATCGCGATGCTGTGCTCGGGAAACAGATGGCCGGCATCGAACAGCGGCGCCGCACCCTCCAGGTACAGCAGCACGGGCGGATCTTCCGTTTCCAGCAACTGCCGCGGATAGGCCGGATCGGCCAGGGTGAGGATGGCGCGCGATGCCGCAGCCTGCGTCTGCAGCCATTGCCAGGTACGCTCCACCAGCGGCTGCAGGGCGTCACCGCTGTGCGCCTGCAAGGCCTGCGCCTGGGCGGCGCTGATGCAGTCAACCCAGTCGTACATGGCATGGGCCAACACCTCCTGCGGCAAACCAAAGCGAGCCAGCAGGCGGCGCACCGCCCGCAGGCCCAGCCCGCGGGCCGTCGTCAGGCGCAACCAAGCCGCCAGCTCTTCACGCTGCATTGCGGCGCAGCCCGGCAAGGTTATTCCGGATTGACCAGGTGATCTCCCACCCGCACCGCATCCGTCACCCGCAGCAGCAGCACATAGGAAACGCGCTCAAAGGTGCGGAACACCATGGCACTGCCGTTGACTTCACTGGGCAGCTTGATGACCGTCTTGCGCTCGTCGGTCTTGTCCTTCACGCGCTCGCCGCCGCTGAGCACCGTGAGCACCTGCCCGACCTCGATGCCGTCCTGCATGCCGCGATTGATGGACACCACCTGGTTCTGCCCGGCATAGCTGACGGCTGCACTGCCGTACAGGGACACGACCTGGGCGTTGACAGGAACGGCGGGGGCATGCGGTACGTAGTTCACAAAGCCGCGCTTGGCCGCCGGCAGCAGGCGGTCGCCCGGGCGCACTTCTTCCCTGACGCGGGAGAGATCGACGGTGGCAGGCACGATATCCACCTGCACCTTGCCGTCAGCCACCGGGGTTTCCTGTTCGGATTCGCCGCGCACCAGCGATGCCTGGGCGACGTACTGGGCCTCGTAGCCCAGGATTTCCCCTGTGCCGGGGTCTTTCATCGGCACGGCTTTGCGGTACACGCGCCATTGGCGCGGGGTGTCAGTGGTCAGCGTCAGCGGGCTGCCGTCCGGCCCGCGCGCATACGCGCGGTCACCACTCGCGATGATGGAATGCTCGCCTCGCGTGGCAACGATGCGCGGTGCCTGCTCGAAGGTCAGTTCTTCCACCACCTCCGGCTCCACCAGGAAGGGCTCGATCAGCCCGGGCTTGAGCGTCGGCAAGGCGCTGTCGGCAAGGCTCTCGTAGCGGGTGCGCGGCGAGACGCGAATGGTCTCGTCGGCACCGCCAGTGCGCAGCCGTGCGTAGCCGCCCGACTTGTCCAGGTGCAGCGTCTGGCCCGGGTAAATCAGGTGCGGGTTGGCAATCGCCTGCAGGTTCATGCCCCACAGCTCGGGCCAGCGCCAGGGGCGCTTGAGATAGACCCCGGCAATCGCCCAGAGCGTATCGCCGGACTTCACCACGTAGGTATCGGGTGCATTGGCCGACAGCTCGGACACTGGCACGCCGCGCGCCGCGGTCTGCTGCGCCGTGGCGCGCTGCTGCGCGGTGATCGGAAACTTTTGCGCCCACGCAGCCCCCGAAGGCAGCACGCAGGCCAAGGAGAGCGCCATGGTGCAAGCCAGCGCTGCCGCGCGGCCCTGTGTGCCTGCCTCTGTCCGGTTGCCGTTTTCTTGCATGTCAGAATTCCCTCTTGCCTGCCGCGCCGCGTGTGCGAGCGCCCGCCCTGAGCACAAATCAAGAGAGATTCTCGACCCAAGCTCTTGATTCGGCAACGATTATTGCCCCTGCCAGACACTCTCGCGCCTGAAAGTTGCGAGAATAACGACATATTGACGCTGCACCATGGCCATTCTTCCCATCCTCCGCTATCCCGATCCACGCCTGCACAAGGTCGCACGCCCGGTGCAGACGGTCGATGCGCGCATCCAGACGCTGGTGGCTGACATGATCGCCACCATGTACGACGCCGACGGCATCGGCCTGGCCGCGACGCAGGTGGATGTGCACGAGCGCGTCATCGTGATCGACGTTTCCGAAACCCGCGACCAGCCGCTGGTGCTCATCAACCCCGAGACGCTCTGGCTCAGCGACGAGAAGCACGTGGGCGACGAAGGCTGCCTCTCCGTGCCCGGCATCTACGATCAGGTGGAACGCGCCGCTGCCGTGCGGGTACGGGCGCTGGACCAGAACGACAACCTGCGCGAGATCGAGGCCGACGGGCTGCTGGCCGTCTGCATTCAGCACGAGATGGACCACCTGATGGGCAAGGTCTTCGTCGAATACCTCTCGGCACTCAAGCGCGGACGCATCAAAACCAAGCTCATCAAGCAGCAAAAAGAACACCGGCAGCAGGCGGTGAATGCATGAGCGCAATCCGGCGCTTCACCATGGCATGCCTTGCCACGGTGCTGCTCGCCGGCTGTGCCGTCCCCCAATGGCTTGAGCCGGGTACGCCGCTGCAGGCGGTCGAGCAATCGATGGGGCGGCCTACGCAGACCGAGGCCCTTGCCGACGGCGGCATTCGGCTGCTGTACAGCCGCCAGCCGGCCGGGCAGCAGGTTTACCACATCGATTTTGATGGTCGCCACACGCTCGTTTCCGTCGCGCAGGTGCTGAGCGAGACGAGCTTTCAGCGGCTGCGGCCGGGCGTGGACACGCGCGCATCGGTGCAAGCATTTTTCGGCCCGCCGGCGCTGGTGGAGCGCGTTGCACGCTTTGACGGCGACATCTGGACCTATCGCTTGATGGAAAACCTCACGCCACGCCTTGCCCATGTGCACATCGATCCGTCCGGCGTGGTGCGGCGCGTGATGTTCACCGACGAAATCCTCGGCGAACCGGATCCGGGGCGCTGATCTGCCACGGGAGTGACGATGCGCATCGCCTTTGCCGGAACGCCGGATTTCGCTCGCGTGGCGCTGCAGGCGCTGCTGGATGCCGGGTTGGAGCTGGTCTTGGTGCTCACCCAGCCCGATCGCCCCGCGGGGCGCGGCATGCAGTTGCAGGCCTCACCCGTCAAGCAATGCGCCACCAGTCGTGGCATTGCGGTCGCACAGCCGCGCAGCCTGCGGCTGGACGGCAAGTTTCCCGATGATGCCCGGGCAGCGCACGCTGCCTTGGCTGCTGCACGGGCAGACGTGCTGGTGGCCGCCGCCTACGGCTTGATCCTGCCGGCCTGGGTACTGCAGATGCCACGCCATGGCTGCTTCAATATCCACGCCAGCCTGCTGCCGCGCTGGCGCGGTGCGGCGCCCATCCACCGGGCCATCGAGGCCGGCGATGCCCAGACCGGCGTGACCATCATGCAGATGGATGAAGGACTGGACACCGGTGCAATGCTGCTGCGCGAGGCACTGGCGATCGCGCCGCGCGAGACCACCGGCACGCTACACGACCGGCTTGCGACCCTGGGCGGCGTGCTGATCGTGCGTGCACTCAAGGAGCTGCAGCAAGGTGAACTGCAAGCCACCCCGCAGCCGTCCGAGGGCATCAGCTACGCCCACAAGATCAGCAAGGCCGAGAGCGCGCTGGATTGGTCGCTGCCTGCTGAAGTGCTGGAGCGGCGCGTACGGGCGTTCAACCCATTTCCCGGAACGCATACCGCGCATGGCGACGTCACCGTCAAGCTCTGGGAATGCGAAATTGATAGTAATTGTCGCAATGCAGACCAGCGCTGCGGCCATGTTTTGTATATAAATTCAAATGGGATAGGTGTTGCTTGCGGCGACGCTTCGGTGCTGCGCCTGACCGCCCTGCAGCGCGCCGGCGGCAAGCGACTGGCGGCGGGCGAATTTTTGCGCGGACACCCGATGGCCGTCGGCGACCGGCTCGGCGCTGCACCCGAATCCCGAGCGCCATGAACGCCTTTAGACAGGTGGTGCGCAGCCCGCATTTCCGGCTCGGCATGACCGACATGACCGGGCTGGCGCTGGGCATAGGCGCCTGGGGGCTGGTAACCGGCGTCGCCATGGTCAAGGCGGGAATGGGCGTGGGCATGGCCATCGTGCTCAGCCTCACGGTGTTTGCCGGCAGCGCGCAGCTGGCGGTGCTGCCGCTGATGGCAGCGAATGCGCCGCTGTGGGTCATCTGGCTCACCGCCACCTGCGTGAACCTGCGCTTCGTGATCTTCAGCGACCTCTGGCGCACCTATTTCGCGCACCTGCCGCGCTGGCACCGCGTCACCATCGGCTATCTCAGCGGCGACGTGATCTTCGTCGGTTTTCTGCAGCGTTTCCCCAAGCCCGAGCCGCAGGCGGAGCAGGTACCGTATTTCTGGGGTGCGGCAACGGTGCTGTGGCTTGCATGGCAGGTGGCATCGATCGTCGGCATCGTGGCGGCCAACGAAATTCCTTTGGAGTGGGGCCTGGGCTTCGCCGGCGTGCTGGCGCTGCTGGGGATTCTCATGGCCATGCTGACGGATAGGCCCAGCTGGCTGGCCACCGTCACCGCCGGCACCGCCGCGATTGCCGCGTACGCGCTGCCGCTCAAGCTCAACATCCTGCTGGCTGTCGTCGTCGCGGTCGCCGTGGGCCTGGCGGCGGAATCGCTGGAGCAGGCGCGCAAGCAGGCGCACGCCCATAGCAGCCCGGGAGGCACACCATGAGCCAACCGTGGTGGCTGATGCTGATCACCATTGCCGGGCTGGCCCTGGTGACCGTGGTCACACGCGCGTTTTTCCTGATTCCACAGCGCGAACTGCCACTGCCGCAATGGCTGCGCCGCGGGCTCAAATACGCACCCTTGGCGGCCATCGCTGCCGTCGTCGCACCCGAAGTACTCATCCAGCAGGGGCAGCTGATTGCGACTCTGGCCGACGCCCGTCTGCCCGCGGTGCTGGCTGGGGGTTTGTGGTACTTCTGGCGTCGCGGCATCCTGGGCACCATCGTCGTGGGCATGGTGGTCTACATGCCATTGCACTTATATTTTGGGTGGTAAGGCGCAATCCCTTTTGCGCCCGCCCCGCTTTATCCTCACTCCTGTATTGCGCCATGCACATTCTTCGCTTCTCCGACCTTTGCGCCAACGGCCAGGCCCGCGGCCAGCGCGTGTTCATCCGTGCCGACCTGAACGTGCCACAGGACGACGCCGGCCGCATCACCGAGGACACGCGCATCCGCGCATCCGTGCCCTGCATACAGATGGCGCTCGATGCCGGCGCCGCCGTCATGGTCACCAGCCACCTGGGCCGCCCGACCGAAGGCGCGTTCAAGCCCGAGGACTCGCTGGCGCCGGTGGCCCAGCGCCTGTCCGAGCTGCTGGGCCGCGATGTACCGCTGGTCGCCGACTGGGTGGACGGCGTGAGCGTGCAGCCCGGCCATGTGGTACTGCTGGAAAACTGCCGCGTCAACCCCGGCGAGAAGAAGAACAAGCCCGAGCTGGCGCAGAAAATGGCCGCGCTGTGCGACATCTATGTGAACGACGCCTTCGGCACCGCCCACCGCGCCGAGGGCACGACCTACGGCATCGCCGAATACGCCAGGACGGCCTGCGCCGGCCCGCTGCTGGCGGCCGAGATCGATGCCATTACCAAGGCGCTGGCGAATCCGAAACGCCCGCTGCTGGCCATCGTCGCCGGCTCCAAGGTATCGACCAAGCTGACCATTCTGCAAAGCCTGGCGAAGAACGTGGACGGCCTGATCGTCGGCGGCGGCATTGCCAACACCTTCATGCTGGCTGCTGGCTTGTCGATTGGTAAAAGCCTGGCCGAGGTGGATTTGCTGAATGAGGCCAAGGCGGTGATCGCCGCCATGGCCGCGCGCGGCGCGGAGGTGCCCATCCCTACCGACGTGGTGGTGGCCAAGACCTTTGCCTTTGACGCCCCGGCCACGGTGAAAAAAGCCACGGAAGTCGCCGACGACGACATGATCCTGGACATCGGCCCCGAGACCGCCGCCAAGTTGGCAACCCAACTCAAAGCGGCCGGCACCATCGTCTGGAACGGCCCGGTAGGGGTGTTTGAGTTCGACCAGTTCGCCGGCGGCACCAAAGCCATCGCCGAGGCCATCGCGCAATCGAGCGCCTTCAGCATCGCCGGCGGCGGCGACACCCTGGCGGCCATCGCCAAATACGGCATCACCCAGCAAGTGGGCTATATCTCCACCGGTGGCGGCGCCTTCCTGGAGGTGCTGGAGGGCAAGCAGCTGCCGGCCTTCGAGATCCTGCAGCAGCGCGCCAAGATACAGCCGTAACTTCTTGGCACGTGCGAACAAAACAACACAATTGAGGGTTTGCTCTCGCCAAATGCGCAGGTAGTGTTTGCCTTTCGCGCGTTCAGTGCTAAAAATCACGTTCGGGCCAATGGGATGCGCATGCATGCGCTCCGTGGCGTCATCAATTGAGGAGGGATCATGTCCTTGACCAAGGCTCTCACGTGGACCGCCGCCGCCAGCGCCGTCCTCGCGCTGATCGGCTGCGCCCAAGCGCCCATTCCAGTCGCCCAGAATTTCGAATACACCAGCCAGTACAAGGTGCGCTCGGCCGGGCATTGGGATCTGGTTGCGCGCGACGTCGCCGCCCAGACGCGCACCATGCTCGGTTCGGCAGGCGTGGCCGGCAATGTCCCGCTGCACGTTGTCGCACCGGTCAATCCCAGCTCCTTCGACTTGGGATTCCGCGATTTCCTCATCACCCAGCTGGTGCACGACGGTGCCAACGTGCGCACCGACCCAGGCTCCGCACTCGCCGTGACCTACAGCACCCAGGTGGTGCGCCACAACAGCGACCGGCCGCATTTCATTCCCGGCATGTTCACCATGCTCGCGGGCGGTCTTGCCGCGGCCTATGGTCTGCGACTGGAACATGTCGATGCCAAGATTGCCGCAGGCTTGGGCCTTGCCGTGGGCCTGGATTTTGCGAACAGCATCAATTCCGGCGGCCCGACGAACACCGAGCTGATTCTCACCACCACCGTCACGCGCGATGGGCAGTACGTGGCACGCAAGACCGACGTGTATTACCTTGAAAACGTCGATACGCCACTGTTCATGCGCCCCTCCTATTACCGTACCGTCAACATGAAGGTGGTATCGCAATGAAACATGCACTCGCACTGGGTCTGGTTGCCTCCGTCTTCGCCGCAGGTTGCGCCCAGCAGTCCGCGCAGATTCGCCCTGAACCCACCTACAAGCAAGCCGCCGAAGCGCCAATGCTGCAAAGCAGCCGCGATGCGGTGCAGCGCCTCTTGGCCGGCTTGGACATCGCCGCCACCGGTCCCGGGCCCGTGCTGGTGGCCACCGTGGTCAACGTCAACGACCTGAACCGTGCCGCCCCGCTGGGGCGCACGCTGTCCGAGCAATATGCCAACGCCATGGCCATGAGCGGCTTTGACGTCAAGGAAATCAAACTGCGCGGCGCGGTGTTCGTGAAGCAGGATGCGGGCGAGTTGCTGCTGTCGCGCGAAATCAAGGACATCGCACGCCAGCACAATGCGTCCATGGTCGTGGTTGGCACCTATTCTGCTGCCGCCAATTTCACCTACGTGAGCCTCAAGCTCGTGCGCATGGAAGACAGCCGCATCATCCGCGGCTACGACTACGCGCTGCCGGTGGACCGCGACGTCAAGCAGCTGCTGGTGCAGGCGCGCTGAAGCACTGCCGCCCACCGTCGCAAAAGCCGCCGTTGGCGGCTTTTTTGATGCTTGGCGGCGGCATGCGCGTCAGAACCGGGTGAGCAACGCCTGGCGCAGCAGCCGCGAAGCGCGGTCACGGATGTGCAGCGGACTGAACCCTGGCAGGGAGCGCTGGCGCGCACGCCTGCAGGCATCCAGAAAGTCGTTCAGGATGGGCGTGTCGTCCAGCGTCACATCCGCACGGGCGCGAAATTCCGGATGCCACTGGGTAGCCGCGATATAGCCTTTGCCATGGCGCGCGGTGCGCCGGATCGCCTCGGGCACATGGTCGGGCGTGCTCCAGGCCTCGATCGTGAAACCCGGCGCCAGCTCCTTGATGCCCTGATGGTGGATGCTGTTCACCGTCGCCAGCGTGCGTCCGGGGTACAGGCGCGCGAGGCGCGTGCGCGGCACGATCTCGATGCTATGCACGTTGCGGTCGTAGCTCTCGGCATCGCGATGGTGCTGGGCGCCGGGCACCTGCGTCTCTATGTCCTGGTAGAGCGAGCCACCGAACGCCACATTGATGATCTGCAGACCACGGCAGACGCCGAAAATCGGCTTGCCCGCCTGCTCGAAGGCCTCGATGACCGCCAGATCGTAGAGATCGCGCACGCGGTCGCCTTCCCATTCGGGCCTGAGCGCAATCTCGCCGTAATGTCCCGGCCAGACATCGGCCCCGCCGTGCAACACCACGCCATCGAGCCACTGAGCGTAGTGCTTGAGCGTCACGTCGCCGCGCGCCGTCTCGCCTGTCGGGCACGGGACGACAACCACCAGCGCGCCGGCCGACATGATCCAGTGCGCAATCGATTGCTCGATGTACTGCAGCGTCTTGCCGGTGAACAAGTGGCGCTGGGGATCGGCATGGGAAAAACAGGCGGATAGCCCAATCTTGAGGCGCAGCGGCTCGGTCATGGTCAGGGTTGTAGCACTGTCAGCGTCCGGCCGCTCAGGGCATTGCACTTTCTGCACGCACTGTTGCTTTTACAGCCATGCCGCCGGGGTAAGCTAGCGCCTGAACGCCCCGCAGGGGGCCATATGAAAGGAGTCCAAGATGCAAGTGCATGTCCACGCCGATCGGCAAATCCAGGGCGGAGAATCGCTCGCCCACTGGGTCGAACAGGAAACGCTGCAGCGCCTCGCCCGTTTTCGCGAGCAAGTCACGCGCATCGAGGTGTTTCTGAGCGACGAAAACGCAAGCAAGCCGGGCGACAAGCGCTGCCGCATGGAAGCGCGGCCCGCGGGGCTGCCGCCCGTCACCGTCACGGCCACGGCCGACAAGGTGGCCGATGCCTTCACCAGCGCCACGGAAAAGCTGCAGCGGGCGCTGGAAGCCGACATCGGGCGCGGCAAGAACCACAAGGGCAGCGACACGATACGCACCGCTGACGGGGGTTGAGCGTTCAGAGTTGTGCGTTGAGCGTGGAAAGCGGCGGTGCGCCAGCGACCGCCCACGCTAAACGCCTGACACTCAACGCCGAACCTCTCTCAAAACGGAATATCGTCTTCCATGTCGCCGAAACCGGCCGCCGCACCGGGCGGCTGCGGTGCGGGAACAGGCGCCCGCGCCACGGACTGCATCGGCGTGGCCGGGCGTGCCGGCGCTGCAGGCGCGCGTCGGGGCGCCTCAAAGCTGCTGCCTTCGCCAAAGCCGTCATCGTCGGCATAGCCGCCTGCGCCGCCGCCTTGGCCCTGGCGGCTGCCCAGCATCTGCATCACGTCCACACGAATTTCGGTGCTGTAGCGCTCCTGTCCATCCGGCGTCTGCCACTTGCGCGTACGGATGCTGCCTTCCACGTAGATCTGGCTGCCCTTGCGCAGATACTGGCCCGCGATCTCGGCGAGCTTGCCGTTGAACACCAGACGGTGCCATTCGGTGTGATCGCGCTGCTCGCCGGTCTGCTTGTCACGCCACTTGTTGGTCGTCGCCAGCGTGACGTTGGCAACCTGGTCACCGCTGGGGAAGGAGCGCATCTCGGGGTCGCGCCCCAGATTGCCGACGAGAATCACCTTGTTGACTGAAGCCATGGGAATTTCCTTGAAAGTAGCCCGGGCAATGGCGCAGAGAAGCCCGGGCCAGATTGCGTTGTGCGGCCCCTGCCAGACCGCAGGTGCGCAGCATAGCCGTATTGGCGAGTGGCGGGAACCGCCCCCCCGGAGAATTTCAACGCCCGCCGGCGCGCGCGACGGGCTTGAGTGACCGGGTCCACGCCAGCCAGGCCAGGCTGACCAGTGCGGTCGCAATGAACAGGCCCTTGTCACCGCCCCATTTCACCAGCGCCCCGCCGACCGCACCGCCCAGAAACAGCCCGATCGACTGCAGGGTGTTGTAGGTGCCCAGCGCCGCGCCACGCAGGTTGTCGGGCGCCATGCGCGAAACCAGGCTGGGCTGGGTTGCCTCCAGCACGTTGAAGCCGCAGAAGAACACGAACAGCATCCCGCCCAGCACCCACAGGGATGGCTTGCCGCCTCCTGCGGCCAGCAAGCCGAATCCGATCTGCGCGACGACGACGAGCGCGATGGAGAGCAGCAATGCACCGCGCAGCTTGCCGCGGCGCTCCATGGAGAAAAGTCCACCCATCGCAATCAGCGACAGGACGATGGCCGAGAGGTAGATCTGCCAGTGCTGCGCCTTCGGCAAGCCCGCCTGCACCAGCATCGCCGGCACGGAAACCCACATGGCCATCTGCACCGTGTGCAGCGCGCAGACGCCGAAATTCACCCGCATCAGATCGCCGTGGCGCAACACCTCGGAATATTTGCCACGCGGCGCATCCGCATGCTGGCGCGGCTCGGGCGGCACCACCCACAGCACCATGGCGATGCCCGCAAGCGTCAGCGCAAACGTCAGCCCGAACAGCCCCGAGAGCCCGATCCAGGCCGTGAGCAGCGGCGCCAGCACCAGCGCGATGGCAAACATCATGCCGATGCTGATGCCCACGAGCGCCATGGCCTTGGTGCGCACCACCTCGCGCGTCTGGTCTGCCAGCAGCGCCGTAACGGCCGCCGACACCGCTCCCGCACCCTGAATCGCCCGCCCCAGCAACAGCCCCATCAGCGTATCGGCCAATGCCGCCACCAAGCTGCCGATGGCGAACACCACCAGCCCGGCGACGATGATGCGTTTGCGTCCCCAGCGATCCGACGCCATGCCCAGCGGCAATTGCAGAAAGGCCTGCGTCATGCCATAGGCACCCATGGCCAGGCCGACCATCGCCACATCTTCGCCACCCGGGTACTTGCGCGCCTCCAGCATGAAGACGGGCAGCACCAGAAACAGCCCCAGCATGCGCAGCGCAAAGATCAGCGCCAGGCTGATGCTGGAGCGCCGCTCGGTGGCGGTCATGCGGAAGTAGACATCGGCTCAAACACCCGCACCGCCAGACGTCGGCCGAGGCCGCGTATTGTCGGTCATCACCAATGCAGTCCGCAGAAAAGCTGGAAAACGCCAACCGATTCGGTGCATCCACCTCAGCGCCCCGCTGGCGCGCCTCACCAGCTCAGACTCAGGCGTGGGCAAATTCCAGAGGAGACTGATCCGGGTGAATAGCCTGGCTGCGGTGCGCAGCAGAATGGTTCTTATAGGTGGCCCAGTCAGGTACATACGCGTCGGCCTGGTCCCCCCACGTGACCCATCGCGGGCGCGAGCCGCGCGCGAACATTTCCAGAAAGGGGCCTGGGCTGCACGCCTCCACGATGTCGTAGAACTCATCGGGCTTGCGCGAATGTTCACGCTTTTGCGTCTTGAGGATATTCACCTGCCTGCGGCCTGGCGCCAGGGTTGGGGCGTTCTTGCCACGCGTGCCGAACAGGACCAGTTCCGTGGTGTTGCGAAATTAAAAGCCCACGCCCCGCCCGTCGGCGGCCTCCATCCTTGCGGATTTTGTGCCAGACGAGGTTGGATTTGTACTGAAACCCCCAAGCCTGCATCAGGTCGTGTCCCATCCCGTGGTGTAAGACCCCAGCCCGGACCGGCTGAGATACACGCTACTCAGCGTGCCACAGCGGGCAGCCGAGTCGGTGCAGTA
>NZ_MEDS01000033.1 GCF_001724135.1 Comamonas sp. SCN 65-56
GGCCAAGCCCAAGGCCAGCCCGGCGGAAACCAAGGTCATCATGAGGTCAAAAGAGGCAACGTGCTGAACGATGAGCGGCTCTCGTTCGTACTTGCGCAAGATTCGATCGACCTGACGTGCATGTCCTTCGCAAATCAATGGGTCGCCCAGCACCAGCGGGTAGTGCAGAACCTCCTCCAGCGGAATCTGCTTGAAGGCCAGAACAGGATGGCGAGCGGGCACCGCCACCATCAACTCATCCTCCCAGGCAGGCGTAACCACGATGCCATCACCTACGTCTTCGGCCATCGAAAATCCTGCGTCGTATAGCTCATCGTGCAGACCCTTGATTTGTTGGGCCATCGAAACTTCGAACAACCGAACCTCGACCTCGGGGTCTTCTTCGCGGCACTGCGCAAGTAGCGCCGGCAAGCGTGATGGCGTGATGCCGTCGGACAAGGCAATGCGCAATTGCCCGTGATAGCCATTGGAGGCAGACCTGACGCTATCGCGTGCTTGCTCCAGCGCAGCGAAGATGCGCGGTACGTGCTCCAACAGCAACCGACCCGCACGGGTCAATTGCGTGCTGCGAGTAGTGCGAACGAACAGGCGCGCACCAAGGTCTTCCTCCAGTTCCTTGATGGTGCGAGACAGCGGCGATTGATCGATGTGTAACCGTTCAGCGGCCCGAGCAAAATGAAGCTCTTCCGCGACTGCGGTAAAACATCGAAGGTGGCGTAGCTCCACTTCTGTCCTTCCTAGCGTGTCAGATCATCCACGTTCCGTGGGATGCAGCCGGATGCTCCGCTCGTGTGTGAACACCAAGGACGCCGCCCTTCCAAACCGAAAATATCCACGGTGCGATGCAAGCGATTCAGCCAAGACCACATAGTAAGTGATATGTTACTTACTATGCTTCGAAAAATCAATGACTGAACTCATCGTTGGGGTGGGCAACTCCCTCTCCGGACGGAAGACGAATCAGCGGCTGTCAACCGATGCTTGGAAATATCTTTGCGCAGGATTCGCCGGATTTCGACGACGGATGCCGCGGTCTCCTGCACGCTGTGTCCGGACACGATGATTTCTTCCGACTCGGCGCCCTCCAGATGCGCGCTTCGATAGGGAACCAAACCATCGTCCGATTCAGCGAGAGGGCCGTTAGCCTGCCGCCTGGCAATGATCGAGTGATAGGACACCTGATCCGAAATCGGAAGCTCGCTCGTAGCTTTGACGAAGGGATCGTTTTCGTCGATTTGGTCAATGCTGTTGGGGATGTTCTGCAAGATCGTGGCCTGTGCCGTGGCCATGATCTCCGCGCGAGCCGGGAAGGCGTCGCCGAGGGTTGACAGCAGCGTCAATGGCAAGCGGATCAATCCGGCCACCCAACGCCCAAGTCCCTGCCCGGCAACCACGGTTCCACGGTGCGGTGTGGCAACGAATATCACGCGATCAACACCTGGGAATGGCTGAAAGCGCAAAAGGGGGTCAAGTTGGGAATGGGTGCTCCCA
Organism: Comamonas sp. SCN 65-56; assembly: GCF_001724135.1. Lineage (GTDB taxonomy): Bacteria > Pseudomonadota > Gammaproteobacteria > Burkholderiales > Burkholderiaceae_C > Comamonas_C. Next base: position 1,492 of record NZ_MEDS01000033.1, read on the forward strand.
AGACGGTTCAGATCGATTCTTGGATCCGATGCAGCCCACTCCCACAGCTGCTGGTCTGCCGTGGAAACCATCAGCCGCGCCAGCAGTCCTCCCATGCTGTGCCCAATCAACACCAGCCCGTGGGAAGCCAAGGTTTCCTCTTCAGGGTCGAAGTGATGCAAAGCTGCCGCCAGAACTTGGCGGATTGCTGCATGACTGGCTGGTACAGGCATATTCGTGGGGTAATAGATCTCCCACACTTGGAATTCGCATCGCAGCTCTTCATCGGCCAGAAGCTCATTGGCAACGTTGACCCATGCTTCGGGGCTGCTCGCCAGTCCATGCACCATCACGATGATGCGCCGCCGCGGGTCGAACGGCTGCATCAGATACAGATGCGGCTGATCGATGCCACGCTCACGCCCAAACAGCCCTCGCAAGGATTGCTGGTTGAATCCCGAACGCGCCAACCATAAGCCGTAGCCAGCCGTGAAGTTACCAGCCAGTGGAACGCGTTGGCCGTGGAGTTGCAGATAGTCCTGTACCAAGGGGTCATACACACCGACGACGAGTTCACGCGAGGCAAGCAGCTCATCGACGGTGAGTGCATCAAAACGAAGCACTACTGTCACGTTGGGCGTTGGCATTTCGCTCCAGGCGGGAAATACCCCCGGGCGCTCGTTACCGGCGGAAGATTCGTCTGATTCGTCCAGTGACTTCGGATCTGCCTCCGTTACGGCCACCAATTCCGCACCCAAGCCGTCCCTGCGATAGATGCCGCGCAGGCCTTGGAATGCCAGAGCGTTCGCAGGCAGCAACTCGCGTGGCGTGGTCGCATCGTCGGGCAGCCGGGCGTTCAAGTCGACTCGCAAAGCCCAGTCACCCAAGCGCAATGTCGCTTTGGTTTCGCCAGCATGTGCACGAAGTGCTTGGTGCTGTAGGCCAAACAATTGCGTGACCGTTTTTTGCACCGCATAGTTGTACCAATCGCGCACCTGCGTCTGCCGTTCCTCAAACGCGCGCTCGCCGGGCGAGCGCCTGGTGAAAAAGAGATACGCGTAAGCGTGCCGAGCCGTCTCGATCCAGGCGGAAGTAGAAACGATGCGACTATTTGGGACTGCCGTCGAGATCGACATGGCATGCTGCAACCAGAGTTCAGCCAGTGCCGACAGCCTCGTTTCGCCGTCCAAGTCCTTCATCATGGTCAACGCCTCGATGCAAGTGAGCGAGGTGTTCGTTGCGCAAACTCGCTCATCGAGCCCGGTCACGCGGATTGTCTGCAAGGTCGGTGCGCTGAGTTTGCCTCTGCCGAGGAGATCGCCGCGTCGTAGGGCAACGTATTCATCCGGCGTCATCGCGCGTACAGCGACAGAAGGTTTGAATTCACTGACGACCGCGCAACCACCAAGTGCAAACGCGGCGGTGATCACGATCAACCAACGCCAGAGAGATGCAAGGAGCATATGCCTCACGATCGAGAGCTGCGTACCGGCACTGCAGAATCATTACCTGAAACGAACGGAACATTGCCCGTGAAATTGCATTTCATACGCGGCTCCCTTCGCCCTGAACAAAAGCACGCTGGCGATGCGCCAAGATCAGTGCAATGGCGCATGAAGCTATTCGCGTGCGGCGCGAGTCCGAGCGACTGGTGAGCACAATCGGCACGCGCGCGCCCATCACGATCCCCGCGCTATCGGCTTGGCCCATGTATTCCAGTTGCTTGGCCAGCATGTTGCCGCTTTCCAGGTCGGGAACGACCAGGATGTCGGCTTGCCCGGCCACGGCGGACTTGATGCCCTTGACGCGCGCGGCATCGGGAGAGACGGCGTTATCAAAGGCCAGTGGCCCGTCGAGCACACCTCCGGTGATCTGGCCACGATCGGCCATCTTGCACAGTGTCGCAGCGTCCAGGGTCGAAAGCATGCGCGGGTTGACGGTTTCGACCGCCGCCAGGATCGCCACCTTGGGCTCGGCAATGCCGATGGCGCGCGCCAAGTCGATGGCGTTGCGCACGATGTCGGCCTTGATTTCGAGCGTCGGAGCGATATTGATGGCGGCGTCGGTGATGATGAAGGGCCGTGGGTAGCTGGCCGTCTGCATGATGTAGCAGTGCGTCAATCGGCGCTCGGTGCGCAGGCAGGCTTCGGGCGCCAGGATGGCACCCAGGTACTCATCGCTGTGCAAGCTGCCTTTCATCAGCGCCTGCACCTCGCCCTTGCCAGCCAGCCGGGCGGCGGTGGCCGCTGCGGCGTGGCTGTGCGGCACATCGACGACCTCACTGTCTCCCAGTTCCAACCCCGTGTCGGCCGCAACGGCACGCAACTTGGCGAGCGGCGCCACCAATACTGGCGAGATGACGCCGGCATCGCGCGCGTCCAAGGCACCCCCCAAGCTGAGCGCGTCGCAAGGGTGCACCACCGCGGTGCGAACCGGGGCCATGGTTTTGACATGGGCGATAAGACGCTCGACACCACTTGGAGGATCGGCGCGAACGCCCTCAGGGGCTTGTTCATTCATGTGATTTCTTTGCCTTGCTTGCGCCAGTTGAACGCCAGCCTGACGTACCGATGTTGTCGCTGGCCTTCACTGGCGCCCGTGCGGCTGAAGATGGCGGGCCACCATCTCGGCTCGACTGGCGCACCAGCATTACCGGAACTGGCGCGATGCGCGCTACTTGCTCCGCATCGCTGCCCAGCAGCAGCCGGTTCATGCCGCGACGTCCGTGGGTGCCCAGGATGACCAGGTCGCAATCGTTGATCTCGGTCTGATGCGCGATCTGTTCCGACACGCGTTCGGTGCCGCTTTCAAGCAGCACCGTCTCTGTGGCAATTCCTTCCCGGCGGAGCCGACTCGCAGCCTCATCCAGCAACGTCTGGCCGGCTTTGAGGAAGCGTGGGCGGACATCCTTGATGTAGACCTCGGGACGTTCGAAACCCGTGCTGTGGCGGGTTGGTTCGACGATATGCAGCAAGATCACGGTGGCGCCGCTCAGGCGTGCCAGTTCTGCCGCATGATCGAGCGCCAGGAAGGATGTGGGACTGCCGTCCAGCGGCACCAGAAATCGGGAATACATGGAACTCCTCCGGGAGGCGCTGACTGCCGCGCGGGAAACCGCCCGCAAGGGCTGCGGGCTCTCCCGACTCATGACATGTGCTGGCCACCGTTCATCGCCACGTTGCTGCCCGTCATGAAAGCAGCAGCGTCACTGGCGATGAAGGCCACCAGCGCCGCGATCTCATCCGGCTGGCCGAGGCGACCCACCGGAATCGCTTCGATGACCTTCTGGCGCACGTCCTCGCGCACCGCCATCACCATTTCGGTGGCCAGATAGCCCGGCGAGACGGTGTTGACCGTCACGCCCTTGCGTGCCACCTCCTGCGCCAGCGCCTTGGTGAAGCCATGCACGCCAGCCTTGGCCGCCGAGTAATTGGTCTGGCCGAACTGACCCTTGCTGCCGTTGATGGACGAGACGTTGACGATGCGCCCCCAGCCACGCTCCACCATCGGATCGATGAATGGCTTGGTGACATTGAACATGGAGTCCAGGTTGGTGCGCAGCACGGCGTCCCAGCCGGCCTTGTCCATCTTGCGCAGGGTCGCGTCGCGGGTGATGCCGGCGTTGTTCACCAGGATGTCAACGTGGTGGCCGTCCGCCTGAATCTGACGCGCCAAGGCCTGGGTCGATTCCCAGTCGCCGACATCGACGCCGTAGGCCGTGAACCGGTAGCCTTTGGTGTCCTGCGCGTCAAGCCAGGCGGCGACCTTCTCGTTGCCGGGCGTGTGCGTGATGATGACGCGGTGGCCCGCGTCGTCCAGCGCGCGGGCAATGGCCGCGCCAAGGCCGCGATTGCCGCCAGTGACCAGGGCGGTTCGTCCCGAACTGCTCATATGCGCCTCCTCACTTTTTGGCCTTGCCCTGAGGCGCGGCGCCTGGCGCAGTCCAGGGCTGCGTCCATTGCTGAAAAAACTGCGCGAAAGAGGCTGTGCCGCCGCTGGCGCCGAATACCTCGGAGACAGATGCCTGCCAGGTGGTCAGTGCTTCGCGCAGGCCATCGGCGAATGCCGCCTGGCTCTTGGCAGCAGCCCGGCCGACCGCCTGTGTGTCGCCCATATGGCCTTGGCACAGGCGCCAGAACACCTCGGACGGCAAGGTGGCAAGCGCCTGCCAGTCCGCTGCCTGTTGGAGGTTCTGGATGCGCGAGGTGGTCTCCAGCACGCCACCGGCACTGAGCTGCTGCATGGCTTCGAGCCAGTGGTGGCCGCTTTCTTGAAGCAAGCGGGTGATCTGAAGCTGCAACTCGGCATTGGCCTTGTAGAGTTGGATGGGCAGTTCGCTGTTCATGTCAATGCTCCACGGTCATGATGTGCCCCTCCGGGGCGGGTGTAGGCCATGGCTGCGCAACGGCCCGATGAAAGTTGAGGGTGTATTCTTGGCGGTGTTTTGCCCTGTCATCGCATGGCCACATAGGTTCCCGGCGCATCGCCAAGCGGTGCTTGCGTCCCGCCCATGGCAGGCGGCGCGACGCGCCCGGCAGAGCGCTGGGCCAGCCATTGCTGCCATGCCGGCCACCAGGAGCCTTCGTTCATCGGGGTCTCGGCACGCCACAGTTGCGGATCGATATAGCGATCGCCGGCCGCACGGGTCGCAATCTGGAAGCTGCGCCGGGGGTGTCCCGGCTCGCTGACGACGCCGGCGTTGTGCCCCCCGCTGGTGAGAACAAAGGTCAGTTCCGCATCGCTGAGCAGGTGCATCTTGTACACGGACGGCCAGGGGGCGACGTGATCGCGCACCGTGCCGACGATGAACATGGGCACCTCGATGTCGGCCAGCGCCACGGGTCTCCCGCCGACGCGGTAGCGCCCCTCGGCCAGGTCGTTGTCCAGATACAGGCGCCGCAGGTACTCGCTGTGCATGCGGTACGGCATGCGGGTCACGTCGGCATTCCAGGCCATCAGGTCATTGAAGGTCTGACGCTCACCCAACAGGTATTCGCGCACCCGTCGCGACCAGATCAGGTCGCGTGAGTTGAGCATCTGGAACGCGCCAGCCATCTGCTTGCCGTCGAGATAGCCCTTGTCCCACATGCCGGCTTCCAGCCATGCCAGTTGACTGTCGTCGATGAAAAGCGCGATCTCGCCCGACTCGCGGAAATCAGTCTCCGATGCCAGCAGCGTCAGGCTTTGCAGACGCTCGTCGCCATCGCGCGCCATCGCGGCGGCGGCGATCGCGAGCAAGGTGCCGCCCAGGCAATAGCCGACCGCCTGCACCTTGCGTTCGGGCACGATGGCCGTGACCGCATCCAATGCGTCCATGACCCCCAGCCAGCGGTAGTCCTCCAGGCCGAGGTCACGATCGGCCGCCGTCGGGTTCTTCCATGAAAGGATGAACACCGTGTGCCCCTGATCGACCAGGTACTTCACCATCGAGTTGTGCGGCGACAGGTCGAGGATGTAGTACTTCATGATCCAGGACGGCACGATCAGTACCGGCTCCGCATGCACATCCGGCGTCGTGGGTGAGTACTGGATCAACTCGATCAGGTGGTTTCGAAACACCACCTTGCCTGGGGTGACCGCCACGTCCTTGCCGACCTCGAACCCTTCGACCCCTGCAGGCGCATCGTCGAGCGCGAGGCGCCTTGCATCTTCCAGAAAGTTCATGGCGCCGCGCCACAGGTTTGCGCCCCCGCTTTGCGTGATGGCGTGCAGCACCTCGGGGTTGGTCCAGATGAAATTCGAAGGCGACCACATGTCCAGCCACTGCCGCCCGGCGAAAGTGACCATGTTCTCGTGATGGCGCGACACGCCACGCACGCCCGTGGTGGCGTTGTGCCACCACTGCTGCTGCAGCAAAAAGCCCTGGTGAATCACGTTGAAGGGCCACTGCTGCCAAGCCGGGGCGGCAAAGCGCCGATCCTGCTCCAGCGGTTCGATGCAGGTCGGGCAGTCGTGCGCACTGGCAACGCGCAAGGCATAGCGCGCAAGGCGCTGCTGCTTGTGCAAACCCTTTTCGATCAAGCTGCGTTGCTTGCCTGGTGAAAGGCTCAGGTGCAACGCCCAGTCGTACCAGGCCAGCAGGCCGGCCGCCGGTGACAGCCCACCCGTGCTGCGCGCCCGCCAGGCGTTCGCAAGCGTATCCAGGGTGTCAGGGCGACAGGCTTCGGGCTGCGCCAGATCGGCCTTGCCGTGTGTTGCGACGTTGCTCATCTCCAACCCTTCATTTAGCGAGTAACATATTACTATCTTATCGCTTACAGGAAAAGTTGCAAGCCTTCCGCAGGGGCGCCAAATTTTTCAGCCACCCAAAGCTCAATCACTACCGCTGCTGATGCTGCAGTCCGACGATCAAGCACTTTTCGATCTGTCTGGAAGGCCATACCGCTTCTTGAGTTGCATCAAGTTGACCGATCCGCTCTCCCCAGGAAAGGGCCCACAGTCCTGCCTCACCCGACAAGTTTCCGATCTTGCATCATGGTCATTTTGCGTGTTACGATAGTAATAGATCACTAACTACATGGAGTCCGAATCGTGAGTCAACGCCCCCAATACCTGTCCGCCGAAGATCGGCGTGCGGCCACAGTGCAAGCCGTGGTTGATCTGGCAGCCGAGCAGAACCCGGCCGAGATCACGACCACGGCGATTGCCGACCGAATGGGCCTGACACAGGGCGCGCTGTTTCGCCACTTCCCCACCAAGGAAGCCATCGTGGAAGCCACGATGTCGTGGGTCGGCGAACGTCTTCTGGTCAGCGTGGACAAGGCGGCCGAGGGCGCCGCATCTCCCGCCGCAGCGCTCGAAGCGATGTTCATCACGCACATCGACTTCGTGTCCAAGCACCCGGGCGTGCCACGCATGTTGTTCGGAGAGTTGCAGCGCTCTGGCGAAACGCTCGCCAAGCGCATGGTGCAAACCCTGATCCGCCAGTACGAGCAGCGCCTGCGTCGCCTGATGGAAGCGGGCAAGGCGCAGGGCGAGCTGAACGCGGAGCTGGACGTGGACGCCGCCGCCGTGCTGTTCATCGGCACGATCCAGGGACTGGTCATGCAGTCCTTGCTGGCCGGCAAGGTCAGCCGGATTCGTCGCGATGCGCCCGCCGTGTTCGCCATCTATCGCCGTGGCATCGAAAGCGGCACATGAAGCGCCCGTCCAGTCCACAAGCGGCACGACGATCCAGCAAACCCTCCAAAGAACCGGGAGCCATGAACATGACTGCACACAGCGGGCGCGGAATCTGGATGCGTGTGATCGCCCTGATTGCCATCGCATTTGGTCTGCTGACCATCAGGGAAGGCGGCGCCGTTCTGTTTTTTGACGGCGCGGCGCGTGCCGCAGCCGGAAGCTACGTGCCGTTCGTGCTCTGGTTCAACTTCCTGGCCGGATTTGCCTACGTCATCGCTGGCGCCGGATTGTGGATGCGCCGGCGCTGGGCCGCATGGATGTCGATGGCTATCGCGGTGGCAACGGCGCTCGTATTCCTGGCCTTCGGAGTGCATGTGGCGCTGGACGGCGCTTGGGAGCGGCGCACGCTCATTGCCATGACGCTGCGTACGTTGGTGTGGGTTGGCATTGCGGCCATGGCTTGGCGTCGATCAACAGCGCATGCACCGACCACGCGCGAGCACTGAGCATCTCTTTCCAGTGGAAACCCATCAATGACAACTCCGAACCTCCCTACAAGAAAAGCCCGTTGGGCCGTGATCATTGTTGCCCTGCTCGCCCTTGGCGGTGCACTGGCGTTCTGGTTCACGCGCGGCCATGACAACCAGGATGCATTGCGCCTCTATGGCAACGTCGACATCCGTGAGGTTCAACTGGCTTTCCGCCAGCCCGGGCGCATCACGCAAATGACTTTCGATGAGGGTGATGTCGTCACCGCCGGCGCGCGCCTGGCCACGCTCGACGCGCAGCCATATCAAGACGCCCTTGCAGCCGCGCAAGCCCAGGTGCAGGTGGCCCAGGCCGAGCTGGCCAAGCTGCGCCGCGGCCTGCGGCCGCAGGAAATCACCCAGGCACGCGAGGCGCTCAGACAAGCGCAGGCGCAGGCGCTTGACGCCGAGCGCAACTTCCAGCGCCAGAGCAGCCTGTTGGCGTCGGGCGCCAGCAGCCAGCGCACGGTCGATGCCGCACGCACTGCCAGGGATCAGGCGGCCGCGGGTGTCGAATCCGCCAAGGCCGCCCTGTCGCAGGCATCCGAAGGCTTTCGCAAGGAAGACATTGAGGCAGCGCAGGCTCGCCTTGCAGCCGCGCAGGCAGCCGCGGCGCAAGCCACCACTTCCCTGGCGGACACCGAACTGACGGCACCCAGCAACGGCACCATCATCGCGCGGGTGCGCGAGCCCGGCAGCATGGTGGCCAGCCAGAGCACGGTCTACAGCCTGAGTCTGGACAAGCCCGTGTACGTGCGCGCCTACGTGGGCGAACGGGATCTGGGCCGCATCGCACCGGGCACCGTGGTGCACGTCAGGAGCGATTCCGGGGAAAAGGTCTATCGCGGCCAGGTCGGCTTCATCTCGCCGCGCGCCGAGTTCACGCCAAAGACGGTGGAGACAACGGACTTGCGCACGGATCTGGTGTACCGCCTGCGCATCGTCATCGACGAGGCCGACAGCGATGCCGCCCTGCGCCAGGGCATGCCGGTGACGATCGCGGTCGATGCCAAGCCGGTCTCCGGCGCGCGCGCGGGGGAGCGTTGAGATGCAGGCAGACACCGCCATGGCCGCCACGCCGGCAAGCGCTGTCGCCGCTGCCGCCGTCGTCATCGAAGGGGTGGACAAGCATTTCGGCAAGGTGCAGGCCCTGCGCAGCTTGAGCGCGCACATCCACTACGGACGGCTGACGGGCCTGGTCGGCCCGGACGGCGCCGGCAAGACGACGCTGATGCGCATTCTGACCGGCCTGCTGGTGCCCAACGCCGGTCGCGTCACCCTGGCTGGCTTTGACGTGGTCAAGGACAACGACGCCATCCATGTCGCCAGCGGTTATATGCCGCAGCGCTTCGGCCTGTACGAAGACCTGTCGGTGATGGAGAACATGCGCCTGTATGCGCAGCTGCGCGGCATGGACGCGGATCGCAATGCCGATCTGTTTGCCGAGTTGCTGGACTTCACGCGGCTTGGGCCCTTTACCAAACGCTTGGCCGGCAAGCTCTCCGGCGGCATGAAGCAAAAGTTGGGGCTGGCCTGTGCGCTGATGGCGCGGCCCAAGGTGCTGCTGCTGGACGAGCCCGGCGTGGGCGTCGATCCGGTCAGCCGGCAGGATTTGTGGCGCATGGTGCAGGCACTGACCGATGAGGGCATGGCCGTGGTCTGGTCCACCGCCTACCTCGACGAGGCCGAGCGCTGCGAGAGCGTGCTGCTGTTGAACCAGGGGCAGCTCCTGTTCGATGGTCCACCGCAGCAACTCACCGCGCAACTTGAAGGCCGCAGCTTTCGCCTGGAAAACGTCGGCGCCGAGCGCCGGGCGGTTCTGACCGAGGCACTCGATCTGGAGAGCGTGAGCGACGGAGTGATCCAGGGCGCCGGGGTGCGGGTGGTGCTGCGCGAAGGTGCGCAGGTCAGCCAAATCCAGTCGCTGGCTGATCGGGCGCGAGTAGCGCTGGCGCCGGTACCCGCCCGCTTTGAAGATGCCTTCATCGATTTGCTCGGCGGCGGGCCCGGCGGCACCTCAACCTTGGCCGAACGGCTGTCACCGGTCGAACTGGGCTCCGAAATAGCCGTCTCCTGCCGCAATCTGACCAAGCGTTTCGGTGAGTTCACCGCCACCGACCAGGTCAGCTTCGAGGTGCAAAAGGGCGAAATCTTCGGTCTGCTCGGCCCCAATGGCGCCGGCAAGTCCACCACCTTCAAGATGCTGTGCGGCCTGTTGAAACCCACTGCTGGTGAAGCGCATGTGGTGGGCCATGATCTGCGCCGCGCCACCGGTGCAGCCAAGGGCCGGCTCGGCTACATGGCGCAGAAATTCTCGCTCTACGGTCTGCTGTCGGTGCAGCAGAACCTGGAATTTTCGGCCGGCGTTTACGGGCTGGAAGGCAACACCCGGCGCGAGCGCATTGCCGAGATGATCGAGACCTTCGATCTGGGGGAGTGGCTGTCCGCCACGCCCGATTCCCTGCCGCTGGGGCACAAGCAGCGCCTGGCGCTGGCCTGCTCGCTCATGCATCGGCCACCCGTGCTGTTCCTCGATGAGCCTACTTCGGGCGTGGACCCGATCACCCGGCGCGAGTTCTGGACCCACATCAACGGCCTGGCGCGCAAGGGCGTGACCATCATGGTCACCACCCACTTCATGGACGAGGCCGAATACTGCGACCGCGTCGCCATGCTCTCGCGCGCACGCCTGATCGCGTTGGACACGCCCGATGCGCTCAAGCGCGCCGCAGCCAATGTCGAACACCCCGACCCGACCATGGAGGACGCCTTCATTCACCTGGTGGAATCTGCCGACCGCGAGATGGAGGCCGCCGCATGAACGCTGTAGCACAACGCAAGGAAGGGGCTGCTTTGGAGCCGAGCGATTTGCGCCGCTTTGACCTGCGGCGGCTGATGGCCCTGGTCACCAAGGAAAGCTATCAGGCGCTGCGCGACCCCTCGACGCTCTTGATCGCCTTCGTGCTGCCGGTGGTGTTGCTGCTGCTGTTCGCCTATGCGGTGTCGCTGGATGCCAAGGAGGTCCGCGTCGGCGTCGTGCTGGAGTCGCCCGGTGCATCGGCGCAGTCGCTGGCCGCTGCCTTCTCGGGCACCCGCTTCTTGAAGACGCAATTCGCCCACGACCGGCGCGAGGTGGCAGACCAGCTCGTCTCCGGTGCGCTGCGCGGCTACGTCGTCATTCCGCAGGATTTCGAGCAGCGCCTGGCCCAGCGCGGAGCAGAACCGCTGGTGCAAATCATCACCGATGGCTCCTATCCCAACACCGCCAACTACGTCGAGAACTACGCCCGCGGCGTGGTGCAGACCTGGCGTGCCGGGCTGGATGTCGCGGCACCCGCGCAATCCGTCGTGCTGGAGCCACGCTACTGGTTCAACCCCGAGCTGGAAAGCCGTCGCGCGCTGATTCCCGGGGCCATTGCCATCGTCATGACCATCATCGGCACCATGCTGACCGCGCTGGTGGTGGCGCGCGAATGGGAGCGCGGCACCATG
>NZ_MEDS01000034.1 GCF_001724135.1 Comamonas sp. SCN 65-56
AAAAAGCGTTCAATCATTGCAGCCCGTATCGTCAGAATTTTGTACGTGTGGTGTGGCGTCTGCGCAATCACCTCAAACACCTTCTCAATGTACTCATTGGGTACCCGCTCATGAAAGAGGTCGGACATTGAGTTCACAAAGTAGACCGTCGGCTTCTTACGCTTGATGGGATCATTGAGGCGGTCCGGCAAGAGCGTCAAAGCAAATCCGTTCTCATAGCCCGGCGTGCCCATTGCCTTGAGTCGTTTTGCCATGGCTTCCGCATAGCAGTGTTTACACCCAGGAGAAATCTTGGTGCAACCCACTGTTGGATTCCACGTTTGCTCTGTCCACTCAATTTTGCTGGTCGTTGTCATACCGTTACCCCCCACTTCGTTAGCTTAGCCTTGCCGGTTGGCGGTGGTCTAAAAGTTCGCACAATTCCCCTGACCACACCAATGATCCTCAGCGATTTTTGAGGTTCTAGAGGCTGCATGCTGGCGTTTCGAGGCACTAGGCGAGGCCGTCCCTCGAACATCTGGAATTCTTTCACCGTGACGTGGCCATCCGCCTCCGCAATCACGATTTCGCCTGGTGCAGCTTGATGCGCAATCTCAACCGCTGCGATGTCCCCGCTCAGGATCCCAGCGTCCACCATTGAATCGCCGCGCAACTTTACAAAGACGGTTTTTAGAGGCTTTGCCGTCAGCATTTGGTCTAGAGCCTGAGCTTGCATAAGGCCATTGGCCTCAAAGTCGGCACCAAATCCTGCGCGCACCTCGTCGTCACTGAGGTCCAACGTAAAGAATCTCTCGCTCGGTGCCACGCGTCCCCCAGGAGACTTCACCAAGTGCCCACTTGAGATGAGTCGGCCGATGAGCTTGAAGGCGGCGTTTTTGGCCTTGAACCCCAGATGGGAAGCGATCCGACTGTAAGACGGAAAGCATCCCTCACTCCTATACAGCGCTCGGAGACTGAGCAAATGCATCGTGTCGCGGTTGGTTCGGGCCATGCTCGATATTTTAGTGAACAAACGTACACTAATCAAATTCGACTCACCAACGCGCCTTCAGGTATCCAGCAGACTTCGATCTTTCCCCAGAAGCGCCTGCGAATCAGAACTTGCGACTACCATTGGGCAGACCGCGTCAAACGAGATCACCTATGCAGATTTTTGCTTCCGGCGAAGGCCGTAAATTGAATGCTCCGGATGAGTTCTTGCCTCAGGGATCTGTAGGCAAGGTGGTGGGTCTCATTGATCTGGGGAAGAACAATGGATCCAATCATTTCGGTTGGTCTGGGGTCAAAACGGTCATTGACTTCGAGGGCGACGCTTACGTTTTGGATTTCCCAGAGCACAACCGCTTGGTAACCGACGATGGGCTCGAACTCACGCAGACAGATGCAGGGGAAGTTGGAGGCTGGTGGCCCGATTCGGGCGATATTCAGCGCTATGGACTGCGCTGGATCGAATTGACGTACTGAGCCATCCTTCGACTTGCCAAGCGCAGCTCCAGTAGAGCCGAGCGAGGGGGCAGAAAGGTGGCCCCCACTTTTCCGACGAGAGGTATTTTCACTATCGGTGAACCCCAGCTTTGTTATCTGAGGGCCTGTCGTCTACCTTCCTGGCTGCCTTTTCAATGAAGGCTTTGAAGACGAGCTGCAAGTTGCGAACCGGTAGCCTGCGTTAGCCCCGCGCGGCCATCGACCAAAAACAATGACTTGCAAAACGGCCGGTATAGCCACGATCGATCATCCACGGCCACCCAGCTGCGATGCGGCATTTCGTTGGCCCAAAGCCAGGCGTGGCACTCCGCCTCCCGCTGATAGCCTACTAGCGTATTCGGGACGTTCGTTAGATCGCAATATCTGGGGGTGACGCCGTCGATCATCGCGGCAATGTCCGGAGAGAACCTTTGCAGGAGATCCTCATAGGACTTCTCCAGGCGCCAGGTGCTGGTGATCACGACTTGGCACTCTGCCACCTGCCGTAACGCATCTTCCAAGATAGGTAGGCAACAGAAGTGCCTCGACTCGTGGCAGTGCTCTGGGTGCAGGACCCCATCAAAATCCAGAAAGAGTATGGGCACAGCGCGACTTCAGAAACAGATTTCCAACAGCTAAATATTTTTCCGAGTTAGCGAGCCAATGAGACTATTTGGTCGTGGTCTTTTTAGTCTCATTGGACGGAAATCGGGTGGATGTCTTCCCGAAAGCGTGTTCCACCCCAAGCCGACTTTGGTCGGGCGCTGCAGCAACTGCGCGCGGCACGCGGCTTGGTTCAGGAAGACATGTTGCTGGCAACGAGCCGCCGACACATCAGTCGCATCGAGCAGGGACATCAAGTGCCCAGTATCCGCACCATCGAGGTATTGGCCGAGCAGATGCAGATACACCCTTTGACCTTGATTGCTACCGCGTACTGCCCAGACCTGGACACGAACTTGGTCAATGAACTCCTCAGGACCGTCAAAGCGGACTTCAAGGGCATCATTTCAGACTAGGCGTGGCATTCCGAGTCGGCCTGTTCTTTGGCATGCTGAACCAGAATTTGAAGCCCTTGTATCAGACCGGTGCCAATGGGTGTGGCATCTTGGCGTTGCAGCATCCGATTGACGATCTCCCGATCCACGGCAGTGCTGAGCAAGCACAGTGCTTCTTGCAGAGTTTCCAGACCCACTTCCAAGCTGTCGCCTGAACGCTTGGCTCCCGCCTTGGTCAGAAGCAACAGGGTGAGCGGTAAGGCAGCACGAGCGGGATCATGATCCCCGCTCCAACCCGAGCCAGACAGAAGGTCTCGGAGCTGGTCTGACACCAACAAAAGGTGGTTGCTGAAACGCGACTACGCTATCGTTGGTCGCGCGCAGGCGACCAGGTGCTTCCAGCATGCGCATGGCGGCAGAAACGTGACTCACAGGAACGCCGGAAATCATGGACGCGGCGGCTTTTGCGTCGATCTCGGTGCCGTGGGCCAGCAAGCCTGCATACAGCGCGACAAGCTCCTGGGCCGTCTCAGGCTGACGCCCCAGCAGCGTCGTGCTGATCTTGGTGCGACTATCGATCTCCAAGATGATGTCTGGCAACTGCGTCGTGCCAATGGTTTCGCTCAGGAACTGGTTCGTGCGGCGCAGCCTGGCTCTTCCTCCATGGCCCTGATGGCCGGGATTCGCACTGAACCGCCTTCATCGATTTTGAGCAAACCTTTCTCTAGTCCGGCCTCAACATCTGCAAGTCCGGGCGGTCTCCGAGGGCGGTCGGCTCACCACCGCTTGGGCGAAGGCGTGGATGCGTCCGATGGAAAGCCCTTGCAAGTTCCACAAATGGACGCCGAGCGTCTTATACGCGAGTTGACCTCTTTGAGGGCTTTCAAGCTGTGTTTGCCTGCTTATTGCTTGAGCCACTCAAGGACTGAAATCCCAGGCGAGATGCTTTCCTCGTGCATCGCGGCTGTGCACTTCGGGCACGTCAATTTTCGGGGCCTGATGAGTTTCCGCGTGGACCGGTATGCAAACGTGCTCCTGCGGGACCAAACGCCGCAAAAACTTGCCCGAGCCAATTGAGTCCAAATAGGCATTGCATTTCCGTTTTCTATTTTTTCTTTTCAAAGTAGGAAAGCTACATCAGTCAACAACTTAGCGTTGCCAGCCATTTCGGTTTTTCATTTGTTGGTGCGAAACGGAAAGTAAAGTTAGAGCCCGTCGTTCGAAATGCATCGTCGAAACGGTAAGGAGGGCAGCGCCGCCTGCCTTCAATGCGGAAGCAAGGAGCAGCGCTTTCATGCGTTAGAGAGTTTTTATGAAAGTCATGGTCGGTGCTGAACGCTCGGACGCGTCTCTCGTAGAAATTGCATGGGAGTCAAATCTTGCGGCCCGCGGGAGGCTTGCGCAGTACCGCGCTCCTGCATTTTCGTACTCTGGGCTGATCGACGCGGCGCTGTTTGAAGCGCATCGCTAACCTGCGGCTGTACTTAATGCGGGGATCTGTTTGTGGATGGCATTGGACCCACCAGCGCCGAATCCACCAAACCACAACTGCAGTCACTAGCATTGCGAGCATCACCCAGACGAGCTTGCCCGGCACGCTGATCATCAGGCGGGTCATACCAGCCCCCTTTGTCGCGAGCTCTTGCCGAATGCAGTTGCCATCGCGTCGATATGGGCTGGTACGTTCATCCAACCATCCTTGGAATAGACATGAGCACCTCGCGCAAATAGTCAACAAGCGTGCTCAAGATCCACGGTCCGACAATGATCAGCGCGAAGATCGCGGCAATCAGCTTCGGGATGAATGAGAGCGTGGCCTCGTTGATTTGCGTAACTGCCTGAAAAATGCTCACGACCAGACCAACCAAGAGCACGACCAGTACGATGGGCGCGGCAATCATCAGTAGTAGATGGAGACCGGTTTGGCCCGCAGTCAGGACTTGCTGAGAATCCATAGCGTGAGATCTATCGACGCGCCGCATGCGCCAGATCCACGCCGCGGATCAGTCCTCCTCCAGATCCCAGACCAAGTGGGCGTCGATCATCAGACGGCTCTGAGCCCGCAAGGCTTCGACCCGAGCCTGCTCGGCTGCAATGGTCGCGTCAAGGGCTTGTTTGCGGGCAAGCAGCAAGCCCTGCAGATCGACCTCTCCAAGGCTGTAGGCCCTCTGAGTAAGGCGGGCACTGTTCTGCGTAGCGGTCAAGCCTTGGGAGGTCAGGCGCCAGCGTTCATAGCTGCCCATCGCATCGATATAGGTCTCCGTCACTTCCATCTCCACTTCACGGCGCTTGCCGTCCAGTCGGGTGCGCGCTGCCTCGGCCTCCTGCAAGGCCTGCAACATGCGTTCGTTCCGGTAGGTTCCCGCAAGTGGGATGCTGACGCTCACGCCGTAGATGCGCTCGCTGCGCCGTGCTTCTGAGGCGACGAATACTCCGACCGTTGGATCGGGAGTCCGGTCCGCACGCAAGCGGTCCGCAGTAAGCGCAGCCTTTTTGGCCAAGCCCTCGGCCACCCGGATCGGGTCGCTCTCGGCCAGGATGCGCTCAAGCCACTGTGCTTGCGGAGTCTCCAGCGGCAGGGGGTCGGCAATTGGCTGAGGAAGCTCGGTGATCAGGGGAAATCGCGCTCGCAGCTTGGCCTGGGCCTTAGCTTCCGCAGTCGTGGCCGCATTGAGCTGCCGGTCCACCTCTATGAGATCAGTCGTAGCGAGATTGACCTCCAGGACCGACGCATCTCCGGCTTTGCGGCGGCTTTCAACGGCTTTGAGACTGTCCTGAGCGAACCCGCGTTGCTCAGTGATCACGTCCTTGAGCCTGCGCGATGCGACCACATCCATCCAAAGGTCGGCAAGCGTTCGCGCAGACTCGTGCAGCGCCTCCCCTACTTGGGCCTTGGCTATGCCGATCTCCACGTCGCCGATGTCGCCATCCAGCTTGGCCTTGCCCCCAATCCTGAACGCTCTTTCCAAGCCTGCTTCCCATTCGTTGGAGCGTCCTCCTGCGCCATACCGTCGGCTTTGCACAGTGGCCCGGGTAGTCCACTCATGCGCCCCCGCGCGAAGCGCTGCGGCGCCGTGCCCGCTGGCGGCCAGCGTACGGCGCGCTTCCAACACGGCTGGATCCTGATCCAACGCTTGGCGCACCAGGGGTGTTGCCAACAGCTCGGGTACGGAACCGTTTACCCACGCGCCGGCCGGCGCGCTCAAAGTCATCAACGCGGCCGATCCCGCGATAGCAATCCACTGTTTCATTCCACTACCCCTTCAACACTCAGTTCGCTAGCCCAGAAGCACAAGCCAGTGCCCTTGAATCTCAGTCGCACCATCTCCAGCGTGCTGCTCAGTTGCTCTTGGTCCAAGATCAATTGGATTTGTACGGCTGCGCCACGGCCCATGACCTGCTCGGCCCCAGACAAGCGGCCGTGAGGCGTGCCATGGCTAAAAGTGGGCGTGCTCGTGAAGACCTGGTCAGGGACTGCGGTCAGCAAGGCATCAAGCAACTTCTCGACAATTTCAGGGCTGCATATCAGTGAAAGACAATGTTTAGGCATGTGATACCTCCTGTGCAGGAGCTTCGATCGTCCTCTTGGGATGGGCGAAGCGCAGGTAAAGAATCGGCAGGAGGATCAGCGTCAGCGCCGTGGCGGTGATGAGGCCGCCGATGACCACGATGGCCAGAGGCCGTTGGATCTCCGAGCCGGGACCCGTTGCGAACAGCAGGGGAATCAGTCCGAAAGCCGTGATTGCTGCTGTCATCAGCACGGGGCGCAGCCTTCGGCGCGCGCCCTGCGTGACGCATTCGACGAGCGATAGACCTTCGGCGTACAGCTGATTGAAGTAGCTGACCAGAACCACCCCGTTGAGCACCGCGATGCCAAGCAACGCAATGAACCCGACGGACGCAGGCACCGACAGGTACTCACCAGTAAGCCACAAAGCAAAGATCCCTCCAACAAGCGCGAACGGAATGTTGCTGAGCACAAGCAGCGCCTGTCGCACCGAGCCGAAGGTCGAGAACAGCACCAGGAAGATCACGCCGAGCGACAGTGGAATCACCAGAGTCAGCCGTTCTGCGGCGCGCTGCTGGTTCTCAAACTGACCGCCCCAGGCAATGCGGTAGCCTGTTGGCAGCTTCACAGCTTGGTCGACCTTCGCTTTGGCTTCTTCTACGAAGCCCACCAGGTCCCGCCCAGTCACGTTGGAGATCACCACGCTGTAGCGGCTTCCCATCTCCCGATCGATCTTCACCGGCCCACTCTCACGTTCGAGCTTTGCCAGCTCTTGCAGAGGAACGCTCTGCCCCTCAGGCGTAGTGATGGTGAGCGCCTCGAACTCCGACGGGGAAATCTTCACCCCGTCAGCTCCGCGCAGCACGATGGGTATGCGCCGATTGCCGTCGATGACCGTACCAGCGCGCTGTCCCTCGATTTGCACCCTGAGCGCATCCTGGACATCTTCGACCGAAAGCCCATATCTGCCCACTGCGACCCGGTCTACAACGACCCGCAGGTACTGCACGCCATCGTTTTCCACGGTGTAGACATCCTGGTTGCCCGGAACCTGCTTCATCAAGCCTTCGATCTGGCTGGCCAACTCGTTCAGCTTGTCCAGGTCAGGGCCGAACACCTTGATCGCGATGTCGCCACGCACGCCGATGATCATTTCAGAAACACGCATGTCGATGGGCTGCGTGAAGCTGTAGCTGATGCCAGGTAATTGGTCCAAAACGCTACGGATTTTCTCGATCAGCGCCTCCTTGTTCTCGAACTTCCATTCATCGCGCGGTTTGAGAACCAGGAAGGTATCAGTCTGGTTCAAACCCATGGGGTCGAGTCCGATCTCGTCGGAGCCCGCACGCGCCACCACGCCAGTGATCTCGGGGATCTCCTTCATCAGCGCCTGGTGGATCTTGAGGTCCAGCGCGGCCGTTTCTTCAAGGCTCACAGAGGGCAGCTTCTCGATCCCCACAATGATGTCGCCTTCGTCCATCTGAGGCATGAAGGTCTTGCCCACGAACGAGTACACCACCGCTGCTGCCACCAGCATGAGACAAGCAACTGCGTATACGATGCGCTCGCGGCGCAGCGCGAACGCCAGAGCGGGTGTATACGCCTTGAGAAGCTGGCGCGGAAGCCAGGGCTCGTGGTGCGCCACCTTGGTCAGCAGGAAGGAAGAGAGCACCGGGATTATGGTCAGGGACAGCACCAGCGAGCTGGCCAGCGCGAACACGATGGTCATTGCCACCGGAACGAAGAACTTGCCCTCCAGACCTTGCAAGGTCAACAGCGGCAGGAACACCAACACAATGATCAGAACGCCAGCGGCGACCGGTGCCGCAACCTCGCGCACTGCGCGGAACACAATGTGCAACCGCGGCAGCTTTCCTTTGGAATTGTCCTCGGTTTGGTGCTGGACGATGTTCTCCACCACTACCACGGCAGCATCCACCAGCATGCCGAGGGCAATCGCCAGCCCGCCGAGGCTCATCAGGTTGGCGGACATGCCGGCTGCGCGCATCAGCAGAAAAGTAGCCAGCGCGGACAACGGGAGCACCACAGCAACAGATACCGCTGCACGAACGTTTCCGAGGAAAGCTCCCAGAAGGACCAGTACCAGCACGGTGGCCTCCAATAGCGCACGAGAGACCGTGCCCACGGCTTTCTCAACCAACTGCGCGCGGTTGTAGAAAACCTTGAGTTCAACGCCCGCAGGAAGGGTAGGCTTGATCTCCTCGATCTTTCGGGTGACTCCTTCCACCACCTTCTGAGCATTCGCTCCGGCTAAGCCCAGCACCAAGCCTTGCACGGCCTCGGCCTTGCCGTCCATGGTCACCACCCCATAGCGTGTGACGCTTCCATCCCGCACCTGCGCCACATCCTGCAGTCGCACGCTGCCGGCCTTGTCGTACTTGACGACGATGGCCTTCAGATCGTCCTTGGTGCGGATACTTCCTTCGCTGCGTACCAGCAGAACTTCGTCACCTTCTCCGAGCCGGCCTGCGCCGTCGTTGCGGTTGTTCGCCTCGATGGAGGACTTGATTTTCGCGGCCGACAGGCCCAAAGCGGACATCTTCACGGGGTCCAGCACAACCTCAAAGCTGTGCACCTTTCCGCCCAGGGCGTTGACGTCGGCTACGCCGGGCACTGAGCGCAATGCAGGCCGGATCACCCAGTCGAGAAGGCTGCGGCGCTCCTCCAGCGTCATGTTCGGCGCCTCCACCGTAAACATGAACATCTCACCCAGAGGCGTGGTCACAGGTGCCATGCCCCCCGTGATGCCTGGCG
The DNA here is from genome assembly GCF_001724135.1 of Comamonas sp. SCN 65-56. Lineage (GTDB taxonomy): Bacteria > Pseudomonadota > Gammaproteobacteria > Burkholderiales > Burkholderiaceae_C > Comamonas_C. Next base: position 8,746 of record NZ_MEDS01000034.1, read on the forward strand.
GCAAGTCAGCGCTGATGTTTGCCAGCCGCTCGGATACCTGCTGGCGTGCCCAGTAGATGTCGGTACCGTCTTCAAAATCCACCGTCACGTCGACCAAACCGTACTTGGTGACAGATCTCAGAATGCGCTGCTTTGGAATGCCCAGCATTTCCACTTCGATCGGTATGGCAACCCGGCTTTCGATCTCCTCAGGAGTCATGCCAGGCGCCTTCATGATGATCTTTACCTGCGTGCTGGACACGTCAGGAAAAGCGTCGATGGGCAGGTTCTTGAAAGCAAACCAGCCTGCTCCCGCCAGGAGCGCAGCTGCCAGCAAAATGAATAGCCGCTGTGCCAGCGCAAATTGGACAAGGCGTGAAAGCATCTCAGTTGCTCCCGCCCTTGCCCTGCCACGCCGCCTTCAGTGCGATCACGGAGGCCGTGGCGACTTCTTGGCCGGCCTGCAGTGCGCCCGCAACACGTACCGTCTGCCCAGCGCTTGCCAGAACCGTGACCGGAGTTGCAACGAAACCTTTGTCCGTACGGACGAAGACGTACGCCTTATCCCCCTGGCGCGCGACCGACTGCAGAGGAATGGACCAACCGTCGGCCGCGTCGGCGAATGGGACCTGCACCTGCACGATTTCTCCCGGTCGCAGCTGTTCGGATCCTTTGGTGATAGCTGCTCTGAGCGTCAATATCTGGTTGTCGCTGACTGCCTGGCCAACGCTCAGTGCCTCGCCTTGTACGCCGGTGCGTCCGATCACAGTGATGGGTGCGCCTTTTAATGTTGCAACCTGCGAGTTGCGCACAGACGGAATCTGGATTTCCAGCCCCAGCTTGCTCGGATTTGCAATGCGCAGCAGCATGTCTGCCTGTTGAACGCGCTGGCCCGGCTTGACCGACAGCTCGGCCACCTGACCGGCGGCCTTTGCGCTGACGGTAACCGTCGACTCGACGTTGCCCCCTTCGGAGACGCGACGAATCCGTGCACTGTCGAGGCCGGCCAGACGCAATGCGGCCTCTGCCTGCCGCTTTCGGGCATTGTTTTGGGCCGCTGCGGCTTCTGCCTCCTGCACGCGCCGTTCAGGAATGATGCCTTCCGAGAAAAGTTGACGTTCACGCTGCAGTGTCTTTTGTGAGAGGCGACTGCTCGAATCCGCCTCCATCAGCTTCAATTGCAATTCGCCGAGCTCGGGACTGATCAGACGCAAAAGCGGCTGTCCGGCTTTGACCGAGTCGTTCTCGGCGACCAGCAGTTGGTCAACGACGCCGGCGAGAGGGGCACTGGCCAGTTGTTCCTGGCCTGGTGCGAGCACGACACGAGCGGAATAGGTCTGCCCAGAAGAGTCGCCAGCTTTGTCAAGGCGTTGCACTTGCACGCCCAAGGACTGCATCTGTGCAGCCGTGACGGGAAACTCGTCAGCCGCAATGGCAGCCAGCGGAGCAGCAGCAATCAGACAGGGGGAGACGAGCACGGCCAGGCGACCAAGCGCCAGCCGGGAAAAACGGTAAAGCATCGGAAAACTCCACAAGCGACCGCAGCCTTGGAATCAGGCGTGCGGTCAGGAAAAGCGAAAGAAAGGGCTTTTCAGGCGTGGAGCGGGGGAGCACGGCCCCCTGGGGGCAGACTTCGGAAGGACGGGAAGGCAGGCGCAACGTAAGTCGGCCAGACATGAGGCTCCCGTGCCTGTTCGGAATCGAATACTTCAGCGAACGCAAAGAAGAGCGCGACGGGTTCGCTAGCGGCACTCGGTTGGCCGAACAGGGCCTGCGGCTGAACTGCCATGGTGGCGTGCGCGAAGAGCGCCAGAGTGTCCCCGTCGTCCACATGCAGCGCATCGGCGCCAGCGCCATCGTGTACTGCGCCAATCCAGGAACCGTCGATTCCTGAGTCGTGGTGGTGCTGGTGAAGGGGTGAGGCAATCTGATCCCAGGCCAGAACGAGCACCATCAACCACTTTGCAATCCACAGCGCACGCGCCAGCGAGACCGGAGACCGGCTCGTCTGGAGAGGAAAATGGCGCGAAGGGAAGGACATGTGGAGCCGTATGTAGCAGCGGCATCCATTGTGCCGCAACTCGTGAATTTTTTGATAGGTCCTTAAAGGACAAAGTGCATGGACCGCTGCACACCCGAGGCCAATGCCCGGGTGTGCGAGCGGTCAACACACTCGTTGGCGATCAGCCGCCTGCACCGTACAGTTCCTGCCGGTACTTGCGCTCGTCTTCGGTCATGGTCAGGTACTCTTGCTGTACCTGCTCACGCGTTTTTCCAGGCCCCGTCATTTTCATTGGCAACGACGCGCCACGCGACATGATGGCCAGGGTTCCATCCTTGCGAGCCACCTCCACAGCCTGCAGCACCTCGCTACGCGACTTGGTGCTCTGCTGATGTTCAGGATGGGTGACGTAGCCGATCTCGCCTCCGGTGGTGTGGTACAGCGAAGACGCGGACGCCAAGCCCGGCGCGGCGATTGCCACTGCCGCCAGGGAAAGTAGAAACAATTTGCGAGAGCGCATGATGATGTCCTTTTTATTGAGATTGAGCCTTCGGCGACTCGCCTCGGCTATGCCTTTCGACATGGCTGTAACTTTAGAAAATGGGTGGCGACAACGCCCCAACTTCCATATTACAAATTTGTAATCACGATCCATCCCGCCCTCCCAGACAATTGCGCGATGAAGATATTGCTCATCGAAGACGAGGAAAAGCTGGCCATGTACCTGCGCAAGGGACTGGGCGAAGCGGGCCATCTCGTCGACACGGTTCACAACGGGGTTGATGGCCTGCATATGGCCTTGGAAGGCAACTACGACCTGCTGATACTGGACGCGATGCTCCCAGGCATAGACGGTTTCAGCCTGCTGACGGCATTTCGAAAGTCTCGTCAGACCTCAGTGCTCATGCTGACCGCCCGGGTCAGCGTGGAAGACCGCGTACTTGGTTTGCAGACGGGAGCGGACGACTACCTCGTCAAGCCCTTTGCCTTTTCGGAGTTGACGGCGCGCATAGACGCTATCGCCAGGCGGGCCCGCTCCAATGGCGAGACCTTAGAGCCGACGCAGCTGCGCTTGGCAGACCTGGAGGTCGACTTGATAAAGCGCAAGGCCACCAGGGCAGGCCAGCGGATCGACCTGACTGCCAAGGAGTTCCAACTCCTCACGCTATTTATGCGGCGCCAGGGAGGGGTGTTGTCCCGCACGCAGCTGGCAGAATTGGTGTGGGACATGAACTTCGACAGTGAGACCAACGTCGTCGAAGTGGCAATCCGCCGCCTGCGCAGCAAGATGGACGTACCCTTCGGAGTGCCTTTGCTCCACACGGTGCGAGGCATGGGCTATGTGATGGAGGAGCGACTCCCATGACACCGGCCGCCGCGCATCACTCTCTGCGCCAACGACTATCCTGGTGGTTGGCGCTGCAGAGCTTCGCCGGGCTGGGCCTAGTGTGCTTGGCCGTCTATGTCGTGACGCAGGCAAACTTCCACGAAAGGCAGGACGAGACGCTTGCTCAGAAGGAGACCGTCGTCCGGCACCTGCTGGTCGACGGAAAGGAGCACAAGAGCCCTGAAAACCTCGCCCACGAACTCCGCGACTTCCTGGTAGGCCACGGTGACCTGTCGCTACACGTCACGGACACAAATGGGGCCGTTCTGTTTTCGGATACCAGAAATCAGAATCAGCGCACCGTGTTGCGAGAGAGCGTTTTCGATGTCGGGCAAGCGTTGGACTCGGCCTCTGATGTCTTGCGGGTCAAGCTCTCGCTAGACGTCCAGACCGATAACCTGTTGCTGTACCGGCTGCGTCTTACGCTGCTGTTCGCCGCGGTCGGTGGAGCGGTCATCATCACGCTCGGGGGGTTCTTTTTGGTCAAAATAGGCTTGGCACCGGTCGGACATCTCGCGGAGCAAACCCGAGGACTTTCTGCCAATCGATTGCATCAGCGACTTGACGGAGCCTTGCAGCCTTTGGAACTGGTTCCTCTCGTCGATCAGTTCAACAGTCTCCTCGATCACATAGAGAAGGCTTACACGCAGATGGAAGGCTTCAACGCCGATGTTGCGCACGAACTGTGCACGCCACTGGCCACGCTCAAGACGAGCAACGAGCTGGCTCTGAGGAATTTGGGCGCTACCGACATCAGCGAAGTGCTGGCATCTAACCTGGAGGAGCTTCAGCGCCTCACGGGAATCGTCAACGACATGTTGTTCCTGTCGCAGGCTGACCGTGGCGTTGGCGCACGCAGGGTGCACACGCCCAGCCTGGCCGCGTTGGCCGAGGAGGTGCTCGACTATCACGAGGCTGCACTGGCCGAAGCAGGGCTCCAAGCCAAGATCATTGGGGATGCTGCGGGGGACTTCGACGTTCCGCTGCTGCGCCGAGCGATCTCCAACCTGCTAGGAAACGCAACACGCTACGCCAAGGTTGGGTCGGAGATCCAAGTCCGTATTGAAGCTCTTGGGCGGCAGCGGGTCATTCTCAGCGTTGAGAACTTGGGCCAGACGGTGGACGTCGAGGACCTGACCCACTTTTTTGATCGCTTTTTTAGGGGAGATCCATCCAGGGCCCATGGACAGGTCAATCACGGGTTGGGTCTGGCGATTGTCAGCGCCATCGCACGTATGCACGCAGGCCAGCCGATCGCTACGTCGGACAATGGAAGAACGCGCGTGGGAGTCGACATCTCAACCAGTGATATGACGTGAATCGGGAGATCACCGCGTCCAGCGCTGGTGGTCGTCATCTATGACGTAAGCATGTGAGTCACTGGCACGGGCCATGAACAGCAGCACGGTGGAAATGCGGGTAGCGGGGGCGCAACTCGCGCCGACCGGGGCAGAGGTGCTGAAGGTCGACACGAGCATTTCGCTGGAAGCGGAGCGGTCCGTGGCCAAGAAGTTGCTGGAATCGGTGGAACTAATTCGTCCAGATGCTGGCGCACAAACTAAATCTTAGGCGTTCAGATCCAAGCGTTTGCTCCTTGCAACCTATCGAACACCGGTCCGACCATCCCAGCCTTTGCCCGCTTGGGGTTTGGTCATGACGCGCGTCATCCTCCGTGTGCACGTAGATGCTGGTGATAGAGATAATCGCGTGGCCTCGGTTGTCACGTACAGTATTCAGATTCATGTTGTAGCTTTGACGGGTTGCTGCCCTGCGGCGCATCCAGTGGGTGGCTTGCTCCGCATGCGAAGCAGCTGCCTCGTGGGGTCAAGGCCCAGTGCCCGCAAGCGCGTTACGGTATCGCGAAGCACGCTTTTCACCAGTTCGTGCGCTGCACTGCGTCCCATGACGCTTAGCCCCACCAATAGGCGGTAGAAGCAACGATAGCGAATCACCCTCGCGCGGAGAGGGGCCAGGGCGTTCGCCCGTCGGCAACACACCAGCTCAGATACCAGCTCGTCGGTGGCCAGGATAGCTCGGGTTTTTTGCTTTGCCCCGAATCTTCAGCCACCAGCGCTCCCGGCCGTCGGTTCCCCGTCTCCAGTAAGAAACGCTCATTCAGTGAGTACGTATTGCTGTACCGTCACGTCACTCATGGCTGTGACCGTGACCGCTCTTTTCGGAATTGCTGGGCTTTTCGCAACCGGTCATTGAGCACAAAAAGGCAACAACCAGAAGCGTGCTGAAGAAGGTTTTGAGAGTATTCATAGTGATGTCTGTTTAGATGATGCTCAAGGAATATGCAGGATTGCGGCGCCGCGAAAATCGTCGCGGCGCTCTTATTTACTTCAAATGGGTTTGTTCATATCAAGTGTGAGAGACCCAAAAAATGGGGGGGTGTGGCAATTTGAAGAGTGCACTTCAATGGGCTACGGAGTTGAGCCCATCCGAGCAAGAATCTCGGGTGCAATGGGACACTTAGTCATATAGGTGAACTGGTAGAGCGCGGCCTCGGCACGCAGGCTTGCATGCTGGCTCCCACCATCTCCACCGCGCACGTGCACCCATGTATTGCGCTCCAAGCCCCCGATTTCTAAGATATCTGTATCTGGGATGCAGATATCAGACCCAATCACTGGACCCGCTTGATGTCGGTGTAGTCACCGCTTGTGCGCAGAATGACTTTCACATCAGCCTGGCCCCGGTTTCGCCAGAACCACCCGTGGTTGCCGGTGAACGCGGCTTCGAGCACGCCTTCATCGGTCGCAACGCCACGGCCTTTTTCGTAGCTGATCGACTTGCCCGGTGCGTCGCCGTGGGTGTCGAAGTTGACTTCCCCGTTTTCCACAACCCACTGATATTGCGTTTTGCCGCCTTCAACCATCTTCAGCTTGATCTCCGTGCCTTCGCCCGGGGTCAGCGTAAAGGGCATCTCGTCTTTCCATACCACTTTGGGCGCTGTGGAAACAGGAGAGGCTGCGACAGCGGGCGGACGAGCTTGTGCCTGTGCTGCATTGGCCGAAGCCATGCCAACTGCTGCCCCAGTTGCCTGTGCTGGAGCTCCTGCGGCGGCAGCTGCATCGGCGGCGGCCTCCGCTGCCAACTGCTTCTTGATCTCGCCCATTTCGGTCAGGCGCAGAATGCGACCAATTCCCGTGGGGTCAATGCCGTAGTCCGCTGGTAGCACAACGGCAACAAGGAGGACGACGGCTGAGATCAAAGCCAGAACGGTGGAGCGAAAAAGCTGCTTCGAAGAGGGCAGTTCTGCGCGGATGGGGGAATCGCTGTTGTACATGTTGAATGTTCCTTGGGTGTTCACGACACGAAATAGCCGGTGAGCTGCATGCCCACCAAAATGAAGCCCGCGCTCATCATGGCGACGTTTGCGGTGTAGGCGTGGCGAAAAAAGCTGGGTGTGCGGCGCCAGTAGCTCATGCCAATCAAGATGACGGCGAGGGCCAGCAGCTGCCCGATCTCCACGCCCACGTTGAAGGCCAGCAGGTTGGGAACCAGCCCGTCGGGCGAAATCTCGTACTCGATGATCTTGGTGGCCAGGCCAAAGCCGTGGAACAGACCAAACACAAGGGTTGCAACCTTGGTGTTGGGTTGGACCCCCAGCCAGCGCTGGAACGCGCCGATGTTGTCCAGCGCCTTGTAGACCAGGTAGCTGTTGATCCCGACGTTGAAGTAAACGCCCAGGATCATGGTGGTTGAGTGACCCAACGCAAACAGGCTCACGTAGATGCCGATGTGTTTGATCCGATAGAGGAAGAAGATCACGCCGAACAGGAACAGGATGTGGTCGTACCCGGTCATCATGTGTTTGGCGCCCAGGTACACGAAGGGCAGCAGATTGACGCCCGAAATTTCCTGGATATAACCCTTGTCACCCGCTGTGACTGCGTGGGCGAAAGCCTCTGCACTGCTGAACACGAGGCAGATGAAGAATGTGAAAAGTAGCAAGATACGGGGGTGCCCG
>NZ_MEDS01000035.1 GCF_001724135.1 Comamonas sp. SCN 65-56
CGATGTTGACGACCGGAATGCGCCCGATGCCCATGCCGCGCAGCGCCACCTGTCCGGGGATCAGCACCTGGTCGGCCATGACACCAGCAGCGGCGTTGCCCATGTGGGCCGCCTGCAGTTGGGACGGGGTGATGCCTGCATTGGCAATGGCTTCGCCAATCGCCTCGGCGGCGAGCGATTTGAGACCGCAGTCAATGTGCTTGCCGAAACGGGTCATGCCCGTGCCAGCGACGAAGACGGGCTGCATGGAAAGCGTCTAAGACTGGGCGGATGAGGAATTTGCACGCCTGCGCCAGAGGCTGGTGATCCAGCCGCTCAAGCCATTTGGGGCCAGGAAGACCATTGCGAGCAGTGCGAAGCCGAAAATCATCCACGGGGCGGATTGCGACACGCTCTCGGCCAGGTTGGGCGTAAGCACGATGAAAGCAGCCCCCAGGAAGGCGCCCCACAGGCTCCGCACCCCGCCCACGAAGCTGCCCACCAGCAGGGACACCGAGAGCAGGAAGGGAAAGTTCTCGGGCGCGACGAACTGGCCCGCCACCACGCTCAGGGCACACCACGCTCAGGGCACCGGCCAGGCCGGTGAACGCCGCGCTGAGGCCGAACATCTGCGTGCGCAGGGCGGTGATGTCGAGCCCGCCCGCCGCCGCCGCGAGCGGCTGGTCGCGCGAGGCGTCCACCAGGCGGCCGAACTGCGAGCCGAGAATCCGCCGCGCCAGCAGGAAGGCGCAGAGCGCGCAGGCCGCAACGCAGGCCATGATGGCCCAGTCCGCCCGGTCGGCCAGCACCCCTGGGAACACAGGTTTTTCCAGGACGATCCCCGCCACGCCGCCGGTCAGCCACTCGATCTTTTTCCACTTGAGCGCCTGCGGTGTCACGACCGCCACCGCGAAGGTGGACAGCGCCAGATAAAGCATGGGCAGCCGCAGCGCCGGGAAGCCGAAGAGGAAACCCGCCACGAAGCACAACAGCGCCGCCACCGGCACGCCCACGTAGAACGGCCAGCCCAGGTGATGCGAGAGCACCGCCGCGGTATAGGCACCGATGGCGAAGAAGGCGCTGTGGCCGAGCGAGATCTGGCCCGTGTAGCCGGTGAGCAGGTTCAGGCCCATGATGGCGATGCCATAGATCAGCACCTGCGTCATCACGTACAACGGATAACTTTGCCAACTAAAGGACCAGGCCAGCAGCGCGAGCCCGACCACCGAGGCCGTCCAGCGCAACCAGGTGGGCGATGCCGCCGGGCGGATGTTGAGTGGGGCGTTCATGGTAAACCGTCTTGCCGAAGATGCCGGCGGGCCGCAAGACCAGCATGGCGATGATCAGCAACATGATGCAGGTCAGCTTCAGGTCGTTGCCGACCACATAGGCGCCCAGCAGGTTCTCCAGCACCCCGATGGCGAAGCCCCCGGCCACGGCACCCACGGGGCTGGCAATGCCGCCCAGCAGCGCGCCCGCCAGTGCATAGATCAGCGGCCCCATCATCATCGACGGCTCCAGGAACACGATGGGCGCGGCCATCAGCCCTGCCACGGCACCGGCCACCGCCGCAAGGCCCCAGCCCACGGCCAGCACCTTGTTGGTGCTGATGCCCACCAGCTCTGCCGACGGCGCGTTCACCGCCACCGCGCGCATCGCCAGGCCGAAGCGGGTGAAGCGGAAGAACACGAACACCGCCGCCAGCTCGGCAAGGGTGACGAGCAGAACGCCGACCTCATGGGCCGAGAGAAAGGGCTCGGCACGGCGGAGAACACCACCGAACGGCGTGGCGAACTCCTGCATCTCATGTCCGAACAGCCAGCCGACCAGGCTGTTGAGGATGATGAGCAGCGCGATGCTGGCCGCCACGACCGAGAGCACCGGCTTGTGCCGCAGGGGCTGGAAGATGACCCGCTCCAGCGCCAGCCCGAGCAGGAACGCACCCACGACCACGACGGCGAAGGCTACCCACCACGACGCGCCAGCCTGAACCAGCGCCCAGCTCATGTAGGTGGAAAACATCGCCAGTTCGCCCTGCGCGAAATTGACGGACGAAGTGCAGCGGTAGATGAGCACGAGCGCGATGGCCAAGCTGGCATAGATGCCGCCCGCCGCCAGGCCCGAAGCTATCTGGTGAAGAAATGCTTGCATGGTGAACCTTTGTTTGTTCAGTGGCCGAGGTAGCTGCGGCGCACGGCGTCGTCTTCGCGCAGCTCGGCAGCGGTGCCCTGGGCGGTGATGCGTCCGCTTTCGAGCACATAGGCCCGGTTGACCAGGTTCAGCGCAACCTGGGCGTTCTGCTCCACGATGAGGGCCGTGAGGTGCTCGGTTTCGCGCAACTGGTGCAGGAGTTCGTAGATCTCCTGCGTCACGCGCGGCGCGATGCCGAACGAGGGCTCGTCCAGCAGCAGCGCCGCTGAGCGTGCCCGCCGCCTGCTTCGCGCGGCTGGACAGCTTGGGGAACAGCGTCTGCATGCGGGCGATGTCCTGCTCGATGCCGTCCTTGTCGCGGCGGTGGATGGCGCCCACGCGCAGGTTCTCCAGCACCGTCAGGTCGCCGAAGGTGCCGCGCCCCTCGGGCACGTGGGCGATGCCCAGCGAGGCGATGGCGGGCGCGGCCATGTCGATGATGTCCTGGCCCTCGAAGCGCAGCGTGCCCGTGGCCGTCACCTGCTGGTGGCTGATGGCGCGCAGGATGGAGGTCTTGCCCGCGCCGTTGGCGCCGAGCAGCGCCACCATTTCGCCCGCCTGAACGTGCAGGTCGATGCCATGCACCACCGCCGTGCGGCCATAGGCCACCGCGAGGTTGCGGATTTCAAGCCGTTGGGTCACAGCACACCTCCCAGATAGGCATCGAGCACGGCGTCGTTGTTGGCCACTTCCTCGGGCGAGCCCTGGGCGAGCTTGCGGCCAAAGCTCAGCACCGCGAGGTCGGAGCAGGTCTTCATCACGAAGCGCATGTTGTGTTCCACGACCACCATGCTCAACTTCAACTCTTCATGCAGGCGCAGCAGCACCTCGCGCAGTTCATCGACCTCGCCAGCGGTGAGGCCAGCGGCAGGTTCGTCGAGCAGCAGCAGCTTGGGCTGCGTCACCAGCGCCCGCGCGATTTCCACGCGGTGCTGGATGCCCACTGGCAGTTCCGCCACGCCCCGGTCCGCATACGCAGACAGCCGCAGCGTGGCCAGGGCCGCGTCGGCCGAGTGTGCGATTTCTTCCTCGGCGGCACGGACGGCGCGCGAGCGCAGCGCGGCACCCAGCATCGACACCGGCAGCCGCGCGTGCGCGCCCACCATCACGTTCTCGCGCACCGTGAGCGACGGGTAGAGCGCCACGTTCTGGAAGGTACGGCTGAGGCCCAGCCGGGCGACGCCGTGGCGCGGCAGGCGTGTCAGTTCAGCGTGGCCGAAGCGCACGCTGCCGCGTGTGGGCCGGTACAGGCCGCTGATGCAGTTGAAGCAGGTCGTCTTGCCGGCCCCGTTCGGCCCGATCAGGCCGAAGATGCTGCCCTCAGGCACGTCCATCGAGAAGGCGTCCAGCGCAACGACGCCGCCAAAGCGGATCGTCAGATCGCGTACGGAAAGAATGGGTTCCATCGCTGCGCTCGACCCGTCAGGACGACATCACCTTCCAGCTCGTGCCATCGAACTGCTGGATGCGCATGTCCGGTATCGGGTGAGGGCGGGCGTCGCTGGTCTTGACACGCAGGCCCGGCAGCATCATGGGCAACTCCATGTCCAGGCGGCGCGCCTGCCGCAGGATGTTCTCGCGCGAGAGGTCGTTGCCGCACTGCTTGAGCAACTGCACTGTCACTTGCCCAAGGCAAGCACCGAGCACGGTGAGGTACTCCTTGGCCGCGCCTTTGTTGTATTTGTCCATGAAGGCATGCCAGGCCTGGAACCCGGGGTCGTCCTTCCAGGTCAGGTCGCCCGGATCCTTGACGAACGCGGCGCTCATGACGCCCTTGACCTTGTCCAGCCCCACCGGGGTCAGCACCATGGGCACCGAAGACGCACTCGGGTTGATGTAGATCGTCGGCCGCCAGCCGATGTCATGGGCCTTGCGCAGCGACTGGAGGGTGGCTTTGGGCGAACCCCAAGCTACCAGCACGTCCGCGCCCGAGGCCTGCATGGAGACGATCTGCGAGTCCACCGTCGGATCGGACACCTCGTGCGATTCTTCGCGCACGAGCGGCTTTCCGGCGGCGGCCAGAACCTCCTTCATGCCGCGCAGCACATCCTTGCCGGCATCGTCGTTCTGGTAGAACATGGCGATCTTCGCGTTCGGCCGCGTCTGCAGGATGTGCCTGGCCAGAATGCGCCCTTCGTCGGTGTACAGGGGCAGCCAGCCCATGCTCCAGGGGAACTTGGCCGCATCGTCCAACCACGTGGCGGCACCGGACGAAACAAAGAGCTGCGGTACTTTGGCGTTGTTGAGATAGCTACGCGTCGCCAGCCCGGTGGACGAGCCTATCTGACCCGCGATGAAAGCCACCTGCTCGCGCTCCACCAGGCGGCGCACTTGCTCCAGGGTTTTCGGCGGGCTGTAGCCATCGTCGGCCAGCACCAGCTTGAGCTTGCGCCCATTCACGCCGCCCTCGGCGTTGACCAGATCAAACCATGCAGACATGGCCTTGCCGACGGCGCCATAGCCTGCGGCCGGGCCGCTGAGCGGCAGGGTCGAGCCGATCTTGATTTCGCTGTCCGTCACGCCTGGGGTGCCCGCGCCCTGCGCGCGGGTCAGACCAGAAACGCCCGCCAGCATGGCGCCGGAAAGCATGGTGATGAATTGTCTTTTCTGCATGATGTCTCCTGTGGTGGTTGGATGGGTCAGGTGAATTGATGCGTCAGCGCGGCGCCATGCGAAGGGCACCATCCACGCGGATGGACTCGGCGTTCATGTAGCCGCAAGTGACCAGAAACTCGACGGCCTGCGCGAATTCATCGGGGTCGCCCAAACGCTTGGGAAAGGGAAAGGGCACGCTGGCCGCCAGCGCCTGCTTGACGTTGTCCGGCAGGGCCAGCAGCAAGGGCGTGCCGAAGATCCCCGGCAGGATGGTGTTGACGCGAACGCCTTCGTCCATCAGGTCGCGCGCGATCGGCAAGGTCATGCCCATAACGGCGGCCTTGCTGGCGGCGTAGCTGGCCTGGCCGACCTGGCCGTCCACTGCGGCGGCCGAAGCGGTGTTGACCACGACGCCGCGGTCGCCGTCGGCCAGCGGTTCCAGCGCCAGCATGCCCGCCGTCGACTTGGCAATGCAGCGGAACGTACCCACCAGGTTGATCTGCACGATGCGATTGAAGCGATCCACCGCACTCGGGCGGATCTCACCCGTTTTCCGGTCGCGGCTGACAGTCTTGACGGCGTCGGCCGTGCCGGCGCAGTTGACCAGAACGCGTTCCTGCCCGATCGCGGCGCGGGCCTTGGCGAAGGCTGCGTCCACCTGCTCCTCGGACGTTGCCAACGCCTGGCCGACGGCTTCGTTCATGTCGAAGATGGCGACTTTGACGCCGTGGCTGGCCAAGAGCCGGGCCGTGGCAGCTCCCAGACCGGAAGCCCCCCCGGTGATGACGGCAGAAATGTCGGAATTCAGTTTCATGGTTTTTCCTTGATAGATGACAGACAGGCGTTATTGGCCAGTGAAGTTGGGGGCACGCTTGTCCAGGAATGCCGCTTGCCCTTCCAGGTTGTCGGCCGAACGCAAAACGACGAAGAAATTGCGCTTCTCATGCTCCAGGCCCTGCGCGAGTGGAGTTTCAAAGCTGGCCAAGGCCGCATCTTTCGCGAGCGCCACGGCCAGCGGCGAATTGGCCGCAATCCGGCTGGCCATCGCCAACGCCGTCGGCAGGGCCTGGCCGTCAGCAGTCACTTCGGCGACGATGCCGACGTCGCAGGCCTTGCGGGCGTCGATGAAATCGCCGGTCAGCAGCAGAGCCATCGCCTTGGACTTGCCGATGGCATGGATCAGGCGCTGGGTGCCGCCAGCACCGGGAATGGCACCCAGCTTGACTTCCGGCACGCCGAACTTGGCTGACTCGCCGGCGATCACGATGTCGCAGGCCAGCGCCAGTTCCATGCCGCCGCCCAGCGCGACCTTTTCCACCGCCGCAATGACGGGCTTGGGGAAGCTCCCCAGTTCCGAAAAGAAGTCCCAGCCCGTCGCTGCGCGATCACCCAGCAGCGGCGCGGCGCGCAGCACCTCGAACGCCGTGATGTCAGCTCCGGCGCAAAACACGCCCTCGGCGCCGGTGATGATGACGGCTCGCACGGCATCGTCGTCGCGCAGTTGCGCAAGCTGCGCGCGCAGGCCATCGAATACCGCGCGGTTCAAGCTGTTCTTCGCACGGGGGCGGTTGATGGTCAAGGTGACGATGGCGCCTTCGCGGCTGACGAGCACTTCGCTGGATTCGCTCATGTTGGCCCCGCTCATGCCAGCCGCTCGATGATGGTGGTGTTGGCCGTGCCCGAGGCCTCGCAAATGGTCTGCAGGCCATAGCGACCACCCCGGCGCTCCAGCTCGTACAGCAGGTCGGTGAGCATCCGCGCGCCGGTGGAGCCCAGCGGATGGCCGATGGCCATCGAGCCGCCATTGACGTTGAGGCGGTCGTCCGGGACGCCGAATTCCTGCTGGAACATGAGCGGCACGCCGCCGAAGGCCTCGTTGACCTCGAACAGATCGATGTCGTTGATGCTCAGGCCCGCTTCCTTCAGTGCCTTGCGGGTGGAATCGAGCACGGCGGTGAACTGGATCACCGGATCGGCGGCGGCCACGGCGGTGCTGACGAAGCGCGCACGCGGCTTCAGGCCGTGCTGCTTGGCATAAGCGCGGCTGGCGATCAGCAGCGCGGCGGCACCATCGCTGACCTGCGACGAGTTGCCGGCGGTGGTGGTGCCGTTGGCGGCAAACGCCGGCTTGAGCGTGGCCATCTTCTCGGGGTCGGGGTTGGCGCGCACGCCCTCGTCGGCAGCGACGATCGGGCTGTTCGGGTCGGCCGGATCCTCGGTCAGCTGCACCAGCTGATCTTTGATGCGGCCGGCCTGCATCGCCTCGGTGGCGCGCCGATGGCTGCGCACGGCAGAGGCATCCAGGGTCTCACGCGTAAGACCGAAGCGCGTGTTCAGCAACTCCGACGAAACGCCTTGCGGTATCAGCGGGTTGTCCTGGTAGCGCGCCAGCTCGCGCGGACTGTATTGCGAGCCGAGCGGCGCGCCGGGCTTGAACGACGGCGGCAGCGGCGCCTGCGACATCGACTCCACCCCCCCGCCGATGGCCAACTGGTAGGCGCCCGCCTGGATACCATGCACGGCAAAGCTCACCGCCTGCTGGCCAGAGCCGCATTGCCGATCGACCGTCACTGCCGGGACGGATTCGGGCAGCCCCGCCGCCAACACGGCATGCCTCCCCAGGTTGCCGTGCTGCTGGTCCCACTGCAGCACGCAGCCGACGATCACGTCGTCCAGATCCGCCGGGTTGATGCCGGATTGCTCGACCAACTGGCGCAGCGTCTCGGCCATCAGGTCGACGGGATGCCATTTATGCAAGCGTCCGCCGCGCTTGCCCACGGGGGTGCGCAGTGCACCAACGATGACGGGTTCATGATCATTCATGTTGTTCTCCTGTAGCAAAAGGTTGGCTCACTCGGTGTAGCGGCCCACGTGCTCGGCGCGGATGCGCTTCTTGTCGATCTTGCCGACGCTGGTCTTGGGGATGGTCTCGACGAACAGGATCTGATCCGGCAACTGCCACTTTGCGAAGGCGCTGGTCAGGTGTTCCTGCAATTGCTCCTGGGTCGCCTGCTGGCCGGGCCTCAGCACCACCAGGGCCAGCGGCCGCTCCTGCCACTTCGGATGCGGAACCCCGACCACCGCGGCGTCGCGCACGGCTGGGTGGCCCATGAGCAGGTTTTCCATGTCGATGGAAGAGATCCATTCGCCACCGCTCTTGATCACGTCCTTGATGCGGTCGGTAACCTTGAGGTAGCCGTTCTCGTCCACCGTGCCGACATCGCCCGAGCGCCACCAGCCGCCCTCCAGGAAGCGATCGCCCGAATCGGGCATGTCGTGGTAACTGGTCGTGATCCAGGGGCCGCGCAGGCAAATCTCGCCGGCCGACTGGCCGTCGTGCGGCAGATCCTGGTCGTTGGCATCGAGGATGCGGATGTCCACGCCGGTCAGGACCAGGCCCTGCTTGCGCTTGAGATTCCACCGCTCGTCCTGAGTCAAGCGCTTCCTCAACGTGGGCTTGAGGCGGTTGACGGTCACCAGCGTCGTGGCTTCGGTGGCGCCGTAGCCGTGCACCACCTCGGCACCCGTGAGTTCGTGGAAGCCGATCATCATCGACAGCGGCGGCTCGCTCGCGCCGGACAGCATGCGCATGCGGCTGAAGTCCGGC
The DNA here is from genome assembly GCF_001724135.1 of Comamonas sp. SCN 65-56. Lineage (GTDB taxonomy): Bacteria > Pseudomonadota > Gammaproteobacteria > Burkholderiales > Burkholderiaceae_C > Comamonas_C. Next base: position 8,372 of record NZ_MEDS01000035.1, read on the forward strand.
TTGACCGGCAGCGTCTCGATGTACTGCAGCATCGGTTGGAAGATGGCCGGTGCGCCGTTGGTGATGGTCACGCCCTCGGCAATCATGGTGTCGACCAGCGGCTTGGTGTCCTCGGCAGCGTAGCGTCCCGGCAGCACGATCTTGTCGGCCAGCAGCGTGGCGGCCTGTGGTAAGCCCCAGCACTGCCCGTGGAACATGGGCGTGATGAGCATGACGCAGTCGTCCAGCGTCATGCCCATGTTGGTGGCCATGCCCGTGGAGTGCAGGTAGATGCCGCGGTGCGAGTAGTACACGCCCTTGGGTTTGCCCGTGGTGCCGGTGGTGTAGCAGGCGCTGTAAGCCGAGGTTTCGTCGATCTCGGGCCAGTCGATCTTGGCATCAGCAGCGGCCAGCAGGTCTTCGTAGTGCAGCAGCGGTTTCAGCGTGGTCTTGATCTGGTCCAGCGGCTTGTCGGTCATCACGATCCAGCCCTTGATCTGGGGCGAGTTCGCTGCGACGGATTCGGCGATCGGCAGCAAGGACTCGTCCACGCAAACGTAAGACACCTTGCTGTGGCCGACCACGTAGCCCAGGTCCTCGGCGCCCAGGCGCAGATTCATCTGCAGCATGACCGCGCCCAGGCCGGGGATGGACCAGTACAGCTCGAAGTGGCGCCGGCTGTTCCAGTCCAGCACACCGACGCGGTCGCCCGGCTCGACACCGAGCGCGCGCAGCGCATTGGCGCTGCGGCAGACGCGCGCGTAGCAGTCGGCATAGGTGTAGCGATCCCAGCCGCCATCGGGTGTGCGGTAGACGATCTCCTGGTCCCCGTGGGTGCGCGCGGCGTGCCGGATCAGCGTCGTGGTGTTGAGCTGGCGTTCGTTGCCCGTGGTGGACGGGCAGCCGCGGATGGGCTGGGTGGTGCTGGTCATTTTCTGGTCTCCTAAGTAATTGCGTTGAGTGCCTGGAACCGTGGGGCCGGGGCCGCCTCGATGGCGCCGGAGGGGGTGGTCTGGTAGATACCCCGTGCCGCGTTGTGCGGATGCCGCGGCTGCCTTCGAGCAACGCGCACCAGTGCGCCCTGGGTTGGCTGCGGATGAGGGCCGCAATGCGCTCCTTCAGCGCTGGCCACGTCGTCGTGTCGTACTGGTCGGCAGGGTTCACGTCCGTCAGGCCCAGCTTCGACAGCAGCAGTGCGTGGAACGCGGGCTCCACCACCGCGAGGCTGATGAAGCCGCCGTCGGCACAGGCGTACACGTCATAGAACGGCGAATCGTGAAACGGGCTCGGCTTCGTGCCGTCGATCTGCCCATTGGCGCGAATCCAATGCACCAGCGTGCCCATCATGGCCACGATGTCGATGATGGCGGCATCCACGACCCGGCCGCGGCCACTGCCCCTACCGTTACCGCGCGCATCGACCAGCGCGCAGGCGACACCGAAGGCCATGCCCAGCGCCCCGGCCGCGTCCCCGAGCACCGAGGGCGGCACGATGGGCATCTGCCCCTTGCGGGCCGACAGCGACAGCAGGCCCGTCAGCGCCACGTAGTTCAGGTCGTGGCCAGCGGCCCGGGAGAGCGGGCCGTCCTGGCCCCAGCCCGTCATCCGGCCATAGACCAGCTTGGGGTTGCGCGCCGCGCATTCGGCGGGGCCGAACCCCAGCCGTTCCATCACGCCGGGGCGAAAGCCTTCGATCAGAACGTCGGACTGGCCGATCAGATCCAGGGCGCGCGCCTTGCCGCCGGGCGACTTCAGGTCGGTGATCTCGACCGTCTTGCCCCGGTGCAGCGGGTTGGCCGCCGCCCCGCCCAGCGGCTGCGCCCCGGCGGCCTGCTCGGCCCGTGTCAGCGCAATCACCTCGGCACCCATGTCGGCCAGCATCATGGCGGCCAGCGGGCCCGGCCCGATCCCTTCGAACTCCACCACACGGACGCCGTGCAGTGGCTTTTGCAGCATGTGCGAGGCGTTCACAGCTTCCTCGCAATCAGTTCTTTCATGACCTCGTTCGCGCCGCCGTAGATCTTCTGCACGCGCGAGGTGGTGTACATGCGCGCGATCGGGTATTCGTACATGTAGCCGTAGCCGCCGAACATCTGCAGGCACTCGTCCACCACGCGGCACTGCTGCTCGCTGCACCACCACTTGGCCATGTACGCGGCTTCGGCGTCGAGCTTTCCGTCCAGCAGCCGCTGGATGCAGTCGTTGACGAAGGTGCGCACCACGTGAGCGGTGGTGGCGATCTCGGCCAGCTTGTGGCGCGTGGTCTGCATCTCGAACAGCGGTGCGCCGAAAATCTTGCGCTCCTTCGTGTATTCGACGGTGAGTTCCAGGGCCCGGTCGATGATGGCCGCCGCAGGCACGGCGATGGTCATGCGTTCGTAGGGCAACTGGCCCATCAACTGCTTGAAACCAAGCCCTTCGACGCCCCCCAGGACTTGATCGACCGGCACGCGCACCCCGTCGAAGAAGAGTTCGGCGGTGTCCGACGCATGCAGGCCGATCTTGTCGAGCAGGCGGCCCACGCGGAACCCTGGCAGGTTCTCGGTCTCCACCACGATCAGCGAAAGGCCTCGGCTGCCCGCCTCGCCGGTGCGTGCGACCACAATCAGCAGATTGCAGGTGTAGCCGTTGGTGATGAAGGTCTTGGCACCGTCGATCACGTAGTGGTCGCCATCACGGCGCGCGCGGGTGGCGATGGCCTTGAGGTCCGTCCCGCAGCCGGGTTCGGTCATCGCAATGCCGAGCAGCATCTCGCCGCTGCTCAGCTTGGGCAGCCAGCGCTGCTTCTGCTCCTCGGTGCCGTAGTCCATGATGTAGTGCGCAGCGATGCTGTTCACCTGGACGTTGTTGGGCATTTCCGCTCTGGTCAACTCATCCTGTACCACCAGCTGGTAGGCAATGCTGGCCCCGGTGCCGCCGTAGGCTTCGGGCATTTCGGGCAGCATGAACCCCATCTCGCCGAAGGGCCGCCAGGTCTCGCGCGGGACGTAGCCCTGTTCGCGCCAAGCGGGCAGGTGCGGAGCCATCTCGGCGGCGATGTAGCGGCGCACCTGGTCGCGAAAGGTCTCGATGTCGCTGTCCATCCAGGGTTGACGGTGCAATTGCGGCAGCATGGGAGCGCTCCTCAGAAGGTTTGTACGATGAAGGTTTGAAAACTTGGCCAGCGATGCGGCCCCGGGTCATGCCCGCATACCCACAACGGGGCGGGCGAAGCGTCGAATCTCTGCGTTCTCAGTCTGTCCAGGGCATATGGTCGGCATTCAGCCCGTGCGCGTCTTGCCCGCCAGTGCATGGCAAGTTGACTTTGCGTGTGCAAGGGAAAGCCCGGCTGACTCGACCGGGCCGATGGCGGAGCCGTGAGCAGTCATGCCGCGTGCATCGCTGGGCGACACTCCAAAGCGTTGTTTGAATGCGCGGCAGAAATGGCTGGTGGAGTTGAAGCCCCAGTGAAAGGCGATCGCCGAGACCTGCAGATGCCGGCAGACCGGGTCAACGAGTGTCCGCCAGCACGCTTGCAATCGGCTTTCCAGGATGTGGCCGACCACCGTGGTATCGCCCTGCGCAAACAGCGCATGAAGGTAACGCAGTGAAATACCGTGCGCCGCGGCGATGCGTGCCGGACTCAGGTCATCCTCTTGAAAATGCTGGGCGATGTAGGCAAGTACTCGTTCGCGCAACGCGGCCATGGCCGTGAATCGAGTGGCGCTCTCCGGCTCTGGCAGCGCAATGTCCAGAAGCCCGATCACCGTGCGGCAAAGGGCGACGTGGGCGGAGGGCGGCACGGCGCCGATCTCCTTTGCCAACCCCATCAGGTGTTGGCTGAGCAGTGAGCCCACGCCTGTGTGACTGTCAATGCGGCAGGCTGCGGGCGGCTGCTTGCGGCCCGGTAGATGCTCGCGCATGAGCTGCCAGGGAATCATCAACGACACGCTGTGGGTTCGTTCCAGCACCTCATAGTCTTGCCGCTGATCGGTACGCCAGAGGAACATGTCGCCCTCGCAGATTGGCGTGTCCCACTGCTGCAACTGTACTCGGCCGCTCAGGTTCAGCTGCAGCCCCAGGCAGAACTCATCGTCGAATGACGAATGTCCAGGAGGAGACTGCTCGACGCAAGCACCGGTCACGGTGCATACCAAGGAGGCTCCGGCGAGTTCGTGTCGCCGCAACTTCGCCTGGAATGCAGCAGGCTTCGCCGGGGAGGAAAGACTCCAGCGCTGGAAGGAGTCCTTGAGGATCGCTTCCGTCGCATCTATCCTGCCCTCGATGGGCGCATGGTCGATGGACCATTCCATGGGTGACTGTTGCAGCACTTGTCGTCTCCTGAATCTGCCCCCGGACGCCGCAGCCCATCGGGACCGGAGCGTCGACACCGTGGCGTGCTTTCGTGCGGCGCTCAGGGTACCCAAGGCATACAGGCAATCGTAGGCAGCGGTGCTTGGCGCGGCAATGACGGATGGTCTCGATCAACTGACAAGGCACCTCTTTCGACGGATGGGGGAGCGAGGCAACCCCGCAGCCGAGCGGCCCTGCGCTAACCTCCCGGCATCGACGGCGAACTGAAGATGCAAGGAGACGATGATGGATCTGGGTGCAATGCTGGCAGGCAAGCGGGTGCTGGTCACGGGGGCCTCGTCGGGCCTGGGCGAGAACTTCGCTCGGCTGGCTGCTGGTTGCAAGGCCAAGGTAGTGATTGGGGCGCGGCGCAAGGCGCGGCTCGACAAACTCGCCCAGGAACTCGAAAAGCTCGGTTCGCCTCAGGTCACGGTGCTGGAAATGGATGTGGCTTCCGAGCAGTCCATCGACGACGCCTTCGCCGAGATAGACGCCTCGGGCACCATCCTCGACGTGGTGGTTAACAACGCCGGGGCTTCCAACGACGCCTTGTCGCTCACGCTGCCTGCGTCCGACTTCGACTCGCTGATGGAGACCAACGTGCGCGGCGTGTGGCTGGTGGCCGCGCGTGCCGCGCAGCGCTGGGTGGATGCGGGGCGGGGAGGCTCAGTCATCAACATCGCATCGATCCTGGGCGAACGCGTGATGCCGGGCGCCATGCTGTATGCCACGTCCAAGGCTGCAGTCGTGCACATGACCAAGAGCCTGGCGCTCGAATGGGCGCGCCACGGCATTCGCGTCAATGCCATCGAGCCGGGCTACATCGACACCGAGATGACCGATGCCATGTGGGATACCGACCATGGCAAGGCGCTTATCAAGCGCATCCCGATGCGCCGCCTGGGTAAGCCGGAGGAGCTCAACGGTCTGTTCCTGCTGTTCGCGACCGAGGCCGGGTCGTGGATGACCGGCGCCTGCGTGCCAGTGGATGGCGGGCATCTGTGCTCGTCGCTTTGAGTGCGACCGCGTCGAAGCAGCGCTACGTTTTTTGGGTGCGCGAACGATAGACGCCTGGCGTGCTGCCGGTCCATGACTTGAAGGCCCGCTGGAAGGCGGTGCCGTCGGCGAACCCCAACTCGGCGGCGATGGCGCTCAGCGCGGCATCGGTGCTGGTCAACCGAACGATCGCCATGTCGCGCCGTAACTCGTCCTTCAGCACCTGAAAGGACTTGCCCTCCACGGCCAGATGCCGCTGCAGTGCGCTGACCGACATGTGCAAGCGCTGCGCGGCGACAGTCAGATCGGGCCACTCCGGGCACGCTTGCTGCAATAGCGCGCGCACCCGCGCGCTGGCTGTCCGCTCGATTAGACGCGGGCCGATCAGGTTGCCCGGTGTGGCACGCAAAAAGGTCTGGAGCGCGGCGGTGTCACGGCGCATCGGCTGCGTGAATGCGGATGCCTCGAACCAGACCGCCGACCGCGCCTGCCCGAACCGCAACGTGCCCGAGAAGATTTGGGCATAGTCTGCGGCACGCGGCGGTGGCTCGAAGGCAAAATCGAGCCCTCTGGGCACCAGTCGGCCGCCGTGCAGCCATACCAGCAGACGCCAGAAAACGCGCAACAGCAGCCCGTGCAGGAAGTCTGAATGTTTGCCCAGGGCGTGGCGCACGTCCAGAGCAGCACCCTTGAGCAAGCCATCAGAGACGGGCACAAGCGCCACGTCGTCCTGCAGCAGGGCGAAGGATGCACTCACGCGCTGCAAGGCGGCTGCCAGCGTCTTGGCCCCGAGCGTAGAGCGAGCCATCAGCGCAAAGCTGCCGCAGCGCAACGGCCGACCGTGTAGATGGCCTAGGCATTCGTCGTCCAAGCTGTTCTTCACGGCACTGAAGAGTGCGATGTATTGCTCTATGGTCACACGCGACTGCTCCAGATGCAGCAGCGACTCGGCGATGCGGGCCTGCGCCAGAACGCCATCCAGCCAGGACTCGGTGGCCAGTCCTTTGCTGCGCGCGCCGTCGAGCAGGCCATGCACGGCAAAAACAGGAACAGTGACGACGGGTTTCAACATGGTCAAAGGGAGCAACGATAGCTGGCGCTGAATCCGAAATTACACCAAGAAAACGGCCCGCTAACGATGTAGCGTCCGGCTGCGGTCAACCGGATTTTGCCTTGTGCATACAAAGTCAACTCGCCATGCACTGGCGGGCAAGACGCGTATGTGCCGAGTGCCCAGAATACCGCTTGGTAGCACACCCAGGGACGACCCGTGGACGTTCGGCATCGATGCATTCGCATGAATGCTTCTTCGGCAACGGCATGTCGGTGTGCTCACCCGAATAGCCCAGCAACCAGGAGAGAGTGAATGTCTGTCTGCGCCGTGCCTTTGCGCAACATGCTGATTGATGCGGTGATGCGCGAACGTCGTTCCGTGCGCGCCTTTCTGCCGACCCCGGTGTCGCAAGAAGCGGTGGCCCAGATTCTGTCGGTGGCAGCCAGCGCGCCCAGTGGCACCAACACCCAGCCGTGGCATGTCATTGCCGTGGCGGGCGAGGCGAGGAAGCGCCTATGCGACCGTGTATTGCACGCCTTTCACCATGAAGAGGGAGAGCACCAGTCCGAATACGACATCTACCCGGCCGAGTTCTTCGAGCCCTACCTGACCAGGCGGCGTCGGTGCGGTTTCGCTCTTTATGCCGCAGTCGGAATCTCCAAGGGAGATACGGATGCCATGCGCGCTCAACATGCACGCAACTTTGCCTTCTTCGATGCGCCGGTCGGTTTGATCTTCACCTTGGACCGGCGCATGGTGCAGAGCAGTTGGGTGGACTACGGGATGTTCTTACAGAACATCATGCTGGCGGCCCGCGCACGAGGCCTGGATACCTGTTCGCAGATGGCGTGGACCCTTTACCCGCGCCTTCTGGCTGAAGCCCTGCAAATCCCGGACGGGCAGATGGTCCTGTGCGGCATGGCACTGGGCTATGCCGACCCGGCGGCCGTGGTGAACCGCGTGCGCACCGAGCGTGAGCCGGTCGAGAACTTCACACGCTTCAGCGGCTTCTAGAAATCTTGTCATACCAACTAATCGCGTCGTAAGCCGCCTGAGAAATTCAGCCGCCCTGAAGCGGTTGATCGACCGGGCCTTGTCCTGGTGGGTAGGGTCATGCATGGATGTATGCCCTATGGGGCAGACGGGTTGAACCCACAAAGAGGAGTAAGCAATGTCTACCTACGCCGCGCCCTTGCGCGACATGCTGTTCACGATGAAGGAAGTCGGAGGCCTGGATGCGATCTGTGCCCAGCCGGGCCATGAAGAAACCACGCCCGACCTGGTCGAGGCCATCCTGCAGGAGGCTGCCCACTACGCCACCGGCGTGCTTGATCCGCTGAACCGCACCGGCGACGTGCAGGGCGCGCGCTGGCACGACGGCCAGGTCACGCCAGCCGATGGCTTTCGCGAAGCCTGGGCCAGCTTCTGCGAGAACGGCTGGAACGGCATGCCCGCTGCCACCGAATGGGGCGGCCAGGGCCTGCCCACGCTGGTGTCCACAGCCGTGCTGGAGATGTGGAAGTCGTCCAACCTCGCGTTCAGCCTGTGCCAGATGCTCACGCTGGGCGCGGTGGAAGCCATTGCGCACCATGGCAGCGACGCACTCAAGCGCCGCTTCCTGGAGCCCATGGTCGCGGGCCGCTGGACCGGCACCATGAACCTCACCGAGCCCCAAGCAGGCTCCGACTTGGCCGCGCTGCGCAGTCGCGCCGTGCCCGAAGGCGACCATTACCGCGTCAGCGGAAACAAGATCTTCATCACCTGGGGCGAGCACGACATGGCCGAGAACATCGTCCACCTCGTGCTGGCGCGCCTGCCCGATGCACCGCCCGGCGTGAAAGGCATCTCGCTGTTCCTGTGCCCGAAGTACCTGGTCAACGACGACGGCTCCCTGGGCGAACGCAACGACCTGGCCTGCACCTCCATCGAGCACAAGATGGGCATCCACGGCAGCCCCACGGCGTCGATGAGCTTTGGCGACTGCGGGGGCGCGATCGGCTACCTGGTCGGCGAGCCGAACCAGGGGCTGGCCTGCATGTTCACGATGATGAACCATGCGCGGCTGAACGTCGGCCTTGAAGGCGTGGGCATCGCCGAGCGCGCCTACCAGCGCGCACGCGCCTACGCGCTGGAGCGGGTGCAGGGCAAGCCACTGCTCAGCGGCAGCACCACCATCGCCGGCCACCCGGACGTGCGGCGCATGCTGATGGACATGAAGGCCCGCACCGAGGCCATGCGCGCATTGGCCTATTTCTGCGCCGGCCAGATGGACCGCGCCGCAGGCCACGCCGACGCGCAAGAGCGCGAGCAGGCGCTGGCCCTGGTCGGCCTGCTGATCCCGGTGGTCAAGGGCTGGTGCACCGACAGCGCACAGGGCATCACGTCCGATGGTGTGCAGGTGCATGGCGGCATGGGTTACGTCGAGGAAACCGGCGCCTCACAGCACTTGCGCGACGCGCGCATCACGACCATCTACGAAGGCACGACGGGCATCCAGGCCAACGACCTGATTGGCCGCAAGCTGGCGCGCGAGGGCGGGCGCACGCTGAAGGCACTGCTGGGCCGCATCGACGGCGATGCGCGCCGGTTGGCCGAGATGCCCGATGCCGCGTTGGCGCAGATCGGCGGCGTGTTAGCGGCTTCGGCGCGTGCGCTGGGGGACGCGGCCGACTGGCTGCTGGCCCACGACGACCAACCCGCGCAGTGCGCGGCGGGCGCCGTGCCCTTCTTGCGGCTGGCGGGCACGGTGATCGGCGGCTGGCTGTCGGCGCGCATGGCCGAAGCCGCCACTGCGCAACTCGCGGCGAGATCTGGCGATGCGGGCTTTCTCGGCGCCAAGCGTGCCACGGCCAGCCACTACGCAGCGCATGTCCTAGTGCAGGCGCCGATGTTGCGCGACATCGTCACGGGCGGCGCCGCCAGCACGCTGGCCCTGGCGGATGATCAACTCTGAATGATCCTGAAAGGAAACCCTCCCATGAAAATCCTGGTTCCCGTCAAGCGGGTGGTTGACTACAACGTCAAGGTCCGCGTCCAGAGCGATGGCAGCGGCGTGGACATCGCCAATGTCAAAATGAGCATGAACCCCTTCGACGAGATTGCCGTCGAAGAGGCTGTGCGGCTCAAGGAGAAAGGCGCGGCAACGGAGATCGTCGCCGTCTCGTGCGGCGTGTCCCAATGCCAGGAGACGCTGCGCACCGCCATGGCCATCGGTGCCGACCGCGGCATCCTGGTCGAGACCAATGAAGAACTGCAGCCGCTGGCCGTGGCTAAGCTGCTCAAGGCCCTGATCGACAATGAACAGCCCGGCCTCGTGATCCTGGGCAAGCAGGCCATCGACGACGACTGCAACCAGACCGGCCAGATGCTGGCGGCGCTGGCCGACCTGCCGCAAGCCACCTTCGCCTCCAAGGTCGAGATCGCCGGCGACAAGGCAGCCGTGACCCGCGAAGTGGACGGCGGCCTGGAAACCCTCAGCCTTACGCTGCCCGCCGTCATCACCGCCGACCTGCGCCTGAACGAGCCGCGCTACGTCACGCTGCCCAACATCATGAAGGCCAAGAAAAAGCCGCTGGACACCGTCAAGCCCGAAGACCTCGGCGTGGACGTGGCCCCGCGCCTGAAGACCTTGAAGGTCAGCGAACCCGCCAAGCGCGGCGCCGGCGTGAAGGTGGCCGACGTGGCCGCCCTGGTCGAGAAACTCAAGAACGAAGCGAAGGTGATCTGACATGACCGTACTCGTAATCGCTGAACACGACAACGCGACCATCAAGGGCGCGACGCTCAACACCGTGACGGCCGCCGCAGCCTGCGGCGGCGACGTGCACGTGCTGGTGGCCGGCCACAACGCCGGCGCTGCCGCACAGCAAGCCAGCCAGATCGCCGGCGTTGCCAAGGTCATCCACGCCGACGGCGCCAGCCTGGCCCACGGCCTCGCCGAGAACGTGGCCGCCCAGGTGCTGGCACTCCATGGCAGTGGTGCCGGCAACTACAGCCACATCCTGTTCCCCGCCACCGCCAGCGGCAAGAACGTGGCCCCGCGCGTGGCTGCCAAGCTCGACGTCGCCCAGATCAGCGACATCACCAAGGTCATCTCCGCCGATACCTTCGAGCGCCCCATCTACGCCGGCAACGCCATCGCCACCGTGCAGTCTGCTGATGCCGTGAAGGTCATCACCGTGCGCACCACCGGCTTTGACGCCGCCGCCGCCACGGGTGGCAGCGCCGCTGTCGAAACCGCTGCTGCGGCCGCCGACGCTGGCAAGAGCAGCTACGTGGGCAGCGAGATCGCCAAGAGCGACCGCCCCGAACTCACCGCCGCCAAGATCATCGTGTCTGGTGGCCGTGCGCTGGGCAGCAAGGAAAAGTTCGACGAAGTCATCACCCCCCTGGCCGACAAGCTGGGCGCTGCCATCGGCGCCAGCCGTGCTGCCGTGGATGCGGGCTACGCCCCCAACGACCTGCAAGTGGGCCAGACGGGCAAGATCGTCGCGCCGCAGTTGTACATTGCCGCCGGCATCTCGGGCGCCATCCAGCACCTGGCCGGCATGAAGGACTCCAAGGTGATCGTGGCGATCAACAAGGACCCCGAGGCCCCGATCTTCAGCGTGGCCGACTACGGGCTGGAGGCGGACCTTTTCGCAGTTGTGCCGGAATTCGTCAAGGCCTTTTAAATTGGATGAGATACACCATGGAGCTTCGGCATTTACGTTGCTTTATAGCGGTGGCCGAAGAACTTCACTTCGGCCGCGCAGCGGAAAAGCTGCACATCGATCAGTCCCCTTTGTCGCGCACCATCAAGGAGATAGAGGAAGAGCTCGGGGCGCAACTGTTCACGCGAACC
>NZ_MEDS01000036.1 GCF_001724135.1 Comamonas sp. SCN 65-56
GGCCACCTCGGGCCTGGAAATGAGCCAGAATGCCATGCGCCTGTCGTGGCCGCGCGAAGAGGTCGATGCCCGCCTGCTCGGCATCATGCAGGGCATCCATCAGGCCTGCCTGCAGCATGGGCGGCGCGAAGACGGCAGCATCAGCTACGTCGATGGCGCCAACCTGGCCGGCTTCATCAAGGTGGCCGACGCCATGCTGGCGCAGGGCGTGATCTGAGCAGCCACCGCCCCGCAGCGGGTCACCATGGGCCAAAAAAAGACCGCTTGCGCGGTCGGACTACCGAAAAAACCCCGTCTTCTACGAAGGCGGGGTTTTTTTAGCCTGAATAAGGTCGGTTTGACCCCATTTCCAAAAGAAAAAGCCCCTCCGAGGAGGGGCTTGGCTGGCCAATCAAGGGCCAACGTCAATGGCTATTTAATTACGTTTTACGTGCCAGTACAAACCGAAGTTGCGCCTACATATTTCTGGACTACTGACGTTGTACAGGCCCACGCACCTGTCGCTGCGGTACGCGTCAAAGTAATCGTTTCCCCTGCCACATCAGCAGGGCCGCCTACGATCGTAGCGGTAAGAACACCTGCCGACGTAGCGTCTGTTACCACAATAGTGGAGTTGGCATTGGTCGGCTGTACACCGATGAATCCCACCGTGCCCCCAGTAGTGTTGGGCGTCAAGCCTTCGTGCAGCGCAAGATCAAACCCGGTCTTGCCTGGAGCAACTTCAGCCAAAGCGGCACTCCATTTAGACTTTGCCACATAATCCTGATATGCCGGAATCGCCACCGCAGCCAGAATACCGATAATCGCCACCACGATCATCAGTTCGATCAGGGTAAAACCTTGTTGAACTTTACGCATTTCAAATCTCCTTAAATTGGGCAAGTTGAACACGAGCCTCCCGTGTCTGGCTTGTTAACGAGCAGCAGGCATGCCAACTTTAGGGCCGGGATATGATTTTGCGGGAACGATCCCGGGAAAGCCCGTCAATTCTGGCTTTTGACGCCGAATTCAATTCGGCCGCAACCCATTGTCACGCAGCTTCCCGGAGTTTGTGCGCGCTGCGCATGACCCGCCATGGCATGAGTTGACGTTTTTCGTCACTCTCGCCCCCTGCGGGGCCGGACAATAAAAAGCCACGCTTACACGCCAGCCATTCACTTGGCGTGTTGATAGACATGCCGCAGCTAGAGGGTTGACCTAAGGCCCCGCAACAATTCAGGCCGTAACCCAGGGGCCTTTCCTTTTCTTGCGCCAGCTCCTCGGCCTGGCGCTATTCAGCGCTCCTCCAGCCGTTTGCTTGCACTTCTTACCGACAATCTTAGCAATCGCAACGCGCGTTGTAAGTTATAAGATGCAATTATGTTAATCTGTGTTTAAAATGCAAGCCATGACTGACATAATACGATTACCCGATGAATTGGGACACCAGTTGCGAGCACGGCGCGAAGCGCTGGGTTTAAGCAAGTCTGCGCTCGCTGAAAAAGCGGGCAAGGTGCGCGAGGTTGTCTATCGGCTCGAGGCGGGGGAAGACACTACAGTGTCGTCGTTGTTGGCAGTCCTGGGGGCGTTGGGGTTGGTGCTTCGCATCGAACGCGCGGGCTTGCCATCCGCCAGTGAAGTCGCCGCCAGGTTCTTGGAAGAGGACGACGATGCTCCCTGAAAAGATTCGGCTGTTGAATGTCTCCATCGGAGCCACTGAGAATGCTGGGCAGTTGCTTCGGTCGTCGACATACGAATTTCGCTACCTTCAGCCAGACCCCGAGCAAGCCACGGTGGCGTTGCTCATGTCCCCCCGCGAGCAGCTTACGTGGCAGGACGGAGACCTGTTTCCCCCGATGGACCAGAACCTCCCCGAAGGCGACTTGTTCATGAGGATTCGGGAACTCTTCCCGAAGCAGCCAATGACACCGATGCACATGTTGGCACTGGTCGGACGCAATGGCATTGGTCGCCTGGGCTACAACTTGCCCAACCTGGCAGCAACACCTTTGCCCCGAACACTGAGCAAAAGCGAGTTGCTTAGTACGACGTACACCCCGGAGGTGTTCGATGATTTGGTGGCCGCCTACCTAAGCACAGGGGCGGGCATCGCCGGCATGCAACCTAAAATCATGGTGCCTGACCGGCCAACTGTGCCAATTCCATCGCTCATCGTGAAGGCAGCAAGTGCTGCGTACCCCGGACTGGCTGCCAACGAATTCCTCTGTCTGACTGCCGCCCGCGAAGCGGGTATCCAAGTGCCGTCGTTCGCGCTCTCCGACGATGGGCAGATGCTGGTGCTCGACCGATTCGACTTGGTCGTTCAGGACGATGGACGGGTCGAACGTTTGGGCTTTGAGGACATCGCAGCTCTGGCCGGGCTGCGGGTACGCGACATCCTGTCCGACCGCAAGTACCACGGCAGCTACCAGCGCATCGCAGAGTTGCTGCGCCAGTTCCAGTTACACAGCGACAACTTGCACCGGTTTTTTGAGCAGGTAGCGTTTTCAATTATGGTGCGAAATGGCGACGCGCACCTGAAGAACTTCGGTCTACTCTACCACTCGCCTGCGCACGTTTGGCTGGCTCCCATGTTCGATGTGGTGACAACGAGCATTTACAAATACACCCAATCTCCCGGTGGCCCCTTGCTTGAAGACCGAACGCTAGCGCTCAAGCTGTTCTCAGGAAAACACCGGACAAAGGCTTACCCCACTACCGAGGAACTGGTGGACTTTGGGCGCCGGATATGTGGTGTTGCTCAGCCGGCACGCGTACTTGAGCGCATAGCGCAGGCCATGCATAAGACTATGGAAGAGGCAAAAGGGGACTCGCGTGTTCCGAAGGAGTTGTGGGCACAGATGAGCCAAGCGTGGGCGTTGGGTTACGCCTATGCGTAATGGCTTGGTTGCTCGATAGCCAGCTGGCGGGATGGGGGGCGTGGAGGTGGCGCCCGAGGAGCCGGAAGCAGGTGGCCTACTGGTGGGATAGAGGCCACGGCGGGTGCGGGTAGCGCCGGAAACTTTTTCCGCAAGAAAATACCCCCATAAGTCATTGACTCATGAGGACATCCTATGAAGTTATTACCCCTTCATCAACACGCCAAGTGAATGGCTGGTACTTGCACGTGGCTTTTTTGGACTCTGGTGGGTCGGGCGAGATTCGAACTCACGACCAATGGATTTAAAAGTCCACTGCCCTACCGGCTGAGCTGCCGACCCGCGTGGTCCATAGGGCCAGCACCATACCCCACGCACCTGACTTAATTCAGACTACAATTGGTCCTGTCACGCTCGGCCAGCCAGGAGCAAACCATGAAATTTTCAACTCAAGTCAAGCCAATCAGTTATCTCAAGAGCCACGCGGCTGAAATCATCCGAGATATCACCGAAAGCCGGGAACCCATGCTTATTACCCAGAACGGGGAAGCCAGACTCGTGGTGATGGATGTCCGCTCATATGAGGAACATGAAGAGACCTTGGCGCTACTCAAGCTGTTGGCTATGGGTAACCATGAGATTGAACAGGGACATTTCCGCCCCGCGGATGAGGTGTTCGCCGATATCGACAGGGAAGCAGTTCAATGAGCTTCCGGATCGTGCTCCTGACGTCGGCGGAGCACGACCTGAAGGAGCTGAAGGGCTACATGGTCAAGAGCTTCGGCAAGGACGCTTGGCAAGCCAGCTACACAAAGATTAAAGACGCTGTGAATACCATCGGGGCATTTCCGCTTGGCGGCAATGTTCCCGAAGAACTCGAACGCCTCAACCTCACGCAATACCGTCAAGTTGTCGCGGGCATGAACAGAATAATCTATGAAGTGCGGCAGGAAATCGTCTATATCCACATTGTGTGCGACACGCGGAAAGACATGAAATCACTACTCACCAGACGGCTTGTGCGTATCGTCAAAATCTGATTTCCCAAGCCCCAGCGCTAAACAATTTCGACATGGCGCACAAAAGCAAAAAGCCACGGCGAACCGTGGCTTTTTAAATTCTGGTGGGTCGGGCGAGATTCGAACTCGCGACCAACGGATTAAAAGTTGATTTAACTGTTTGTTTTTGTTGACTAATTGCCCGTCCACGCTCGCTCACACTCGCTGATCCAAGCTTAGATTCGTCACGGTTGTTTGCACGGCTCGCGCACGCGATTGGCCTTGGGTAGCGCGTTCGCCTTAATTTTCCTGGCGTGTGAAGGTCAGTAATACAATTGCCCCTACAAAAAAACGGGGAGGGGCCCATGCTATTTCAAGAAGTTCAAATAAAAAACTTTCGCTCAATAAAGGACATTTCCATCAAGTTTGACCAGAAATGCCGCGTGCTGGTCGGCATGAACGAGTCAGGAAAGTCGAACATCCTAAACGCCCTGTCGCTTCTGTCGGAAGGGACGCTCCCATCAGATGAGGATCTAAGGCAGCCGTTACCTGATGAACCGATTCCTGAGCAAGCGTACGTTCGCTTCCTATTCAGGTTATCGAAAGAGGAAGTCGATAAAATATTGGCAGGTCTGTCTGCGCGCGTGTTAGGTGATTTTTCCATACCTATCATTTCACACGGCAAGACACGCTTGTCCTTACGGGAATTTTTCGAAGCGCGAAGCAAGGCGCTTTGGCATGTCGACGTAATCAGAAAAAAGAAGTACGCAACCTATTGGGCGCTCGAAGACGGCTATAAGGTTCTGCCGGGGTGGAGGAAGATCGACAGCACGAAGCTTCCTAGCTCCTGCTCGGTGACGAGAATAGACGGAGGCGATCCGGTCCCACTGGCCGGTTATACCTTCATAGATACACGCGCCTTTCTCTCAATTGATGGGGATTTTCTGGCCGCTATTGACCCCGAGGATCTCAACGATCTGGTTGGACTCGCTACGGCCGATTTCATAGAAGAGAACTTGCCGAAGTGCCAAATGTGGTCGTATGCAGACTCTAACCTTCTTCCCGCCCAGGTCAGCCTGAGTCAGTTTTCCGCAAACCCTGATATCTGTATTCCCCTTAAGCAGATTTTTGAACTGGCAGAGGTGAAGGACATCCCCACTGCCCTTGCAGACGCGCGGCGAGGCGGAATTCAACTCCTGAGAAATTTGCTTGACCGGGTGGGGCAGAGAACCACCCAGCATGTAAAGAAAATTTGGAGTGAGCTCAACGGGATCGATATATTGCTTGAGCCGAATGGTGACCACATAGACATAAGCGTGAGGGACTCCAAGAACAGGTACGCATTCAGCAAGCGCAGTGATGGATTCAAGCGGTTCATCACTTTTTTGTTAATGATTTCCGCGAAGGCGAGAACAGGTGGTTTGAAGAACAGCCTTCTCCTTATGGACGAGCCCGATATTGGCTTACACCCATCGGGAGCTCAGTACCTGAGAGATGAGCTTTTTGAAATCTCGTCTAGTAGCTACGTTGTTTACAGCACTCACTCCATTTTTATGATTGACCGGAATGATGTAAGCAGGCATCTGCTCGTTCGGAAGGACGACGAGATCACTACGGTAAGGGGTGCTGATAGTTCCAATATCCTGGATGAAGAGGTTCTTTATGAAGCTCTCGGATATTCAGTGTTTCAGTCTCTACGAGCTGAGAATTTCGTGTTTGAGGGTTGGAAGGACAAGCGGCTATTCCGAGTTGCCGTTGATAATCTCCCGGGCAGATATAAGAGTCTGGGCCGTATTTTTAAGGACGTGGGGCTTTGTCACTTGCAGGGGGTAAAGGACGCCGGTCGAGTAAGCGCAATCCTTGAAGTTGGAGCCCGTAGCTATCTCATCGTCAGCGACAGCGACCAAGCGGCGGTGCAAGCACAAGCGAAGTTCAAGGGAGACGGAGCTTGGAAACGCTACGACGAGATCTACCCTGCGGCTCCGGCGGAAACTAGCGAGGATTTTATTAAGGTTAACGCCCTTAGTCGTGCGGTAAACGACGTTGGCGGCCTCTATCCCGGTTTGCCTTTGATGGCGACAGCAGACATTGCTGTTGCCCAGGGGCGTTTAAAGGCGATTCGTGGTTGGCTGGAAGCGACTGGAATAATCCTTGAAAAGCAGGCTAAAGACGCCTTTCTCAGCGAGGTGAAGAATTATGTTTTTGACCATCTGGTGGTTGACGACATTGAACCCCAATATTTTGAACTCCTGAAGAGCTTGGCAGCCCTGTTGCCGCTGAAGCCTTAACTGCAGTCTCTAGGTAATGTGACGCAAGCGTGCTAGCGGAAAAGCAGTCTGTAAAACCCACCACGGAAGAGATCAAAGCCTTCTTCCTGCTCCTTCCTCTACTAGATCGTGAGCGTCGGGAGTTTCAGCTCGAGATAGCGGAAAAGCCAGAGTCGTTTGTGGCGAAATTCCTCACAAGCGGATTCCAGTGGGCACACCTATATGAAGTACCGTTCGAGCAATTGCTGAAGGTGTTTCTGGCCATTGCAGGTGTTGATCGGCTGGTTGCTGAAGCCTCGAAGGAAGATGCCCCATATAAAGCGCTGTTGGACCTGCCTCAAGAGATCGGTGACATGGAATGGTCGGGCGGGACCGGGGGTAAATTCACATACGGAGACCTACTGGGCTACATGCATGCGGTCATTGGTAGCTTAGATTGCCTTCTGATCTATGGTTGTTACCTCCATGACCTTATTGCAGAGGCCAGACAAGGCGACCTCCAGTCTTTGTTGAAAGCCATTCGTATTGACCCGTCCGTCGTTACGGGGCCGACCGCTTCACTCTTCATATCCGTTTCTGTCGTTGAGGGCGACAAGCCATTCCTCAAATCCGTCGGCGTGGCTATGTCAGGGAAGACAGGACGGCAGGCGAGGTATTTAAAGAAATTCAGACTCCTTATGCAGCTGCTCCATGAGGTTGGAGAACTGGGGCGCCCGACCAGGGAGTTGATGGAATTGGCACTCAGCGTGGGCGCCTACGATCGGGTGCCTGGTGCGGAAAAGAACGTCTCCGAGCTGATCCGCAAAGCTAAGAAGCTGAAACACAAAACCATCTCAAAATGAAAAATGAGATGGTCGTAAGCCCGTGACCTGATCTATTCAATCCACTCCACCCCAGGAAGCCGTGTTGGCACGCTGGTGCTTCAAATGGAGTGGATATGGAAATCCAGGTAACACAGAACAAAACTCAATCCGACGACGCGTGTGGGGCAGGCCGCGCGCGCGCGGCTGACCAACGCGCGGAGTTGGATAAGGATGCGGCGCCTAGTAACACAGCATCCAACAACAGCAATTGTGAACAGATAGGCTTTACTCCCTTGCGCTGGGGGGTGGACAGTCTCTATCTCTCTTACCCCGGCATGTTGGCCGACTCGGTCACTCGGAAGCTGGAAACCCTTAAGAGGATCGCCCAGTCCGAGCACGAATCGGAACAGGCAAAAGCCCAGTACGTCGTCGAGGATCACGTTTTCGAGGTCAAAGACAAAGGATCGGGAATCTTCCCCTTTGTCCTTCGCGATAACGCCTTCCGGATCGCACTCTCGCGGCCCAAGTCCGGTTCTCTGCCGATGGCCTATGTCCAGGTGTCCAGTCCGATGCTGTCGGCGTTCTCGCCCCAGCGAGCGGAAGCCCAGCTTAGTGACGTGCTTCTGAAGATGGGCGATGTCGAAGCAGCCCGGACAAGCCGAATCGACCTGTACGTCGATTTCATGTGCGACGTGGATATGGAGAGCTGGTCACGCCAAGCCTGGGTGACACGTGCCCACAATATCCAGTCTTATTCCTGCCTCGGCCAGTTCTCTGGCTGGTCCATCGGCATGGGCGGGGTGATTGCTGCACGCTTATATGACAAGACCCTGGAAATCCAAACCAGCGGCAAGGAATACCTGAAAGAGCTTTGGCTTCAGGCCGGATGGGATGGGGTGCGTCCGATCTGGCGGCTTGAATTCGAATTTAAACGCGAATTACTCACCCAGAAGGGGTTATCCGGACTGCATCAAACCCTGCGCCACCTGGGCGGATTGTGGGCCTACGCGACGGATGAATGGTTGCGGCTGACCTTGCCCAACGAAGAGGACGCGACCCGCTCGCGCTGGCCTGTGCATCCCCTGTGGGCGTGTTTGGCCTCGATTGATTGGGGCGGGGATGGCGGGCCATTGCTGAATCGCTTTACCTCGGTCAGTGCGCCCAGCGAAAAACAGGTTCTTTCCCGGATGCTTTCTTCTATGACGACCTTGATGGCCTTGAATGGTCACCTCAGCTTGGATGCCGCTTGGGACGGTCTGCGCCTCCGCCTGGATAACCATCTGCACACGCTCTGCATGTGGGAGGGCATACACCCTGACCAGTACGTCGAGGAGAAAGTCAGGATCAAGGCGCGGCGCTTCAATTCCATCCTCAACCAGGTGGACGAAGCTCCCGATCTTGAGGAAGAGGCTCGCCAGTATCTCAGGCAGTCGCGAGGCGGCTAATGAAAGAGGAAACCGCCCTGCCCTTGCCCGCTGCGCGTTGCTTGAACAAGGAACAAGCCGCGGAATATCTCGGCATAGGGGTGACCCTGCTCGTTGAGCTGGGTGTCCCCTTCATCAAGCTGGGTCGCCGCTGTGTGTATGACAAGCTTGACCTGGATGCCTGGCTGGATGACTATAAATCCCGCGAGCAAGGGCGGGCCGGAAAGGAGAAAACCTTATGGCCCGTGAAACCGGAATCCACCGGAGACAAGACTCTCGTTTCTGGTGGATTGACGCCGTCTTACCAAACGGCGAACGCGTACGCCAAAGCGCTAGGACTGAAGACCGAGAAGCAGCCGAAGCGTATCTCGCGCAGCTAAAGCTGGCGGCATACAAAGAAGCGCACTTCGGAATCAAGCCCAAGCGTTCTTGGCAAGAAGCGGTAGTACGGTATCTCGCACTCAAGGCGAACTTGAGAAGCATCGAGGATGTTCGGCGGATTTGTCGCAAGCTGGACCCCTACCTCGGCCATCTGAACCTGGATGAAATTTCGGGGGACGTGATTTGGGCCGTGGTTCAAGGGGAAATGAAAAAGGGCAACATGCCCGCGACGATCAACCGCTACCTTGCCACGATTCGCGCCCTTCTTCGGATGGCGCGCGATGAATGGCAATGGATCGATACGTTTCCCAAGATTCGCCTGCTGCCGGGTGAGGTCGAGCGGGATCGATGGCTTAACCGGGAGGAGTCGGAACGCTTGGTGCGCTCCTGCCCCGACCATCTAGCCGCGATTGTCCGTTTTGCTCTCGCTACCGGCTGCCGGGCGCGTGAGATTACCGGCTTGGAATGGGACCGGGTGGACATGCAGCGCAAAACCGCCTGGATCAACCAAACCAAGAATGGAACGCCGCGAGGCGTGCCGTTGAATACCGATGCGGTCTCGGTCCTCCGGGAGCAAATCGGCAAGCATTCTCGCTACTGCTTCACCTATCAGGGCGAGCCGATACGCTGGGAGTTATCGAACAGCGCTTGGCACTCGGCCTTGAAGAAGGCAGGCATCGAGGATTTGCGGTTTCACGATCTGCGCCACACCTGGGCGTCTTGGCATCGGCAGGCTGGAACAAGCTGCGACGAGCTAAAGGAGCTTGGGGGATGGAAATCCCGCAGCATGGTGGACCGCTATGCAAAGTACGCAACCGAACATCTAGCGGCTGCGGCGTCTCGGATCGAGAACGGCCAGGGCGGGAATGTGGTGCTGTTCTCCACGTTTTCCCCACGTCAGGAATTGAAAAAGGCCTAGCCATTACGGCTAAGCCTTTTAGATACTGGTGGGTCGGGCGAGATTCGAACTCGCGACCAACGGATTAAAAGTCCGCTGCTCTACCGGCTGAGCTACCGACCCGTGGATTTGATCTGCGTGGCAGAAGCCGTATCCGCGAAAGCGCGAAATTATATCTGAAGCTGCGCGGCCGGGTAAAGCGTTATGACGGTTTTTTTGTAAGAAACACCCGTCATGCCGTCCGCTGCCCGGGCTGGATGCGCCGGCAGAAAGCCCGGTCGCTCAGGCCGGATCCGCGGGGATTCTCTTGTACAGCGTGGGATCGGGCACCCCTGCCTGCGCGAATCCCTGGCGCCGCAGGCGGCAGGCATCGCACACGCCACAGGCGCGCCCGTCGGCATCGGCCTGATAGCAGCTCACGGTTTGCGCGTAATCGACGCCGAGCGCGGCGCCACGCTGGATGATCTGCGCCTTGGACAGGTGCTGCAGCGGCGCGTGGATGCGAAGCTTCGCGCCCTCGATTCCGGCGCGGGTGGCCAGGTTGGCCATGCGTTCGAATGCGGCGATGAATTCGGGGCGGCAGTCGGGGTAGCCGGAATAATCGACGGCGTTGACGCCGATGAAGATGTCGCGCGCGCCCAGGACTTCGGCCCAGGCGAGCGCCAGCGCCAGCATCACCGTGTTGCGCGCGGGCACGTAGGTGACCGGA
>NZ_MEDS01000037.1 GCF_001724135.1 Comamonas sp. SCN 65-56
GGTGTCGTTGAAGTCCAGCCAGCGGATCGCCGCGCCGATGTCGAACGCGGCCTTGACGGGATCCAGCTGGAAGCCGGTGCCGGGCACGCGCGCGCCGTTGTCCAGCGTGGCGCCGGGCACCACCGGCCCCAGCAGCTTGGTGCAGGCCGGGTGCTCCAGCGCTTCCAGCGCGCAGCCCAGCGAATCGATCAGCACCAACCGCGCGCTGCGCCAGGCCAGCGCGGAGGCGGGTTGGAAATCGCGGACGTAGTCGACGATGTCGACCAGCACCTCGTCCCATTCGGCCCTGGAAGACGGCACAGGCAAGGACATGGCGGCACTCCCGTTTGAATCAGTACCGTAATGGTACTCTTTCGCGGGTGCCGGCGATGTGCCTGCGGCCGGCGCGCGGCGGCAAGCCGGCCGCGCAGGCCACATGCCCATTGCGTGGGCGCGCGTGGCCTTTTGGTTCTGACGCGGCTGCGAATTCAGCCCGCGCTGTTGGCTGCGATGAAATCCTGCGCGAACCGCTGCAGCACCCCGCCGGCGGCGTAGATGTGCACGTCCTCGTCCGAATCCAGCCGGCAGGTGACCGGCACTTCGACGGTGTCGCCATCGCGGCGGTGGATGCGCAACGTCAGCGTTGCGCCCGGCGCTGGCGTTCCGGCGACGTCGAAGGTCTCGCTGCCGTCGATGCCCAGCGTCAGGCGGGTGATGCCGGGCTGGAACTGCAGCGGCAGCACGCCCATGCCGACGAGGTTGGTGCGGTGGATGCGTTCGAAGCCTTCGGCCACGATCGCCTCCACTCCCGCCAGCCGCACGCCCTTGGCCGCCCAGTCGCGCGAGCTGCCCTGGCCGTAGTCGGCGCCGGCGATGATGATCAGCGGCTGGCGGCGCTGCATGTAGGTTTCGATCGCCTCCCACATCCGCACCACCTTGCCCTCCGGCTCGATCCGCGCCAGCGAGCCCTGGCGCACGCTGCCATCGTCGTTGCGCACCATCTCGTTGAGCAGCTTGGGATTGGCGAAGGTGGCGCGCTGCGCGGTGAGGTGGTCGCCGCGATGGGTGGCGTAGGAATTGAAGTCTTCTTCCGGCAGGCCCATCTTCGCCAGGTATTCGCCGGCGGCGCTGGAGGGCAGGATCGCGTTGGACGGCGACAGGTGGTCGGTGGTGATGTTGTCGCCCAGCACCGCCAGCGGACGCATGCCGCGCAGCGTGCGCTCGCCCGCCAGTGCGCCCTCCCAGTAGGGCGGGCAGCGGATGTAGGTGCTCATCTCGCGCCAGTCGTACAGCGGCTTGGCCTGCTGGCCGCGCGCGCGCGGCGCGAACATCGGCTCGTACACCTTGCGGAACTGCTCGGGCTTGACGCTGGCCTTCACCACCGCGTCGATCTCGGCATCGCTCGGCCAGATGTCCTTGAGCCGCACCTCAACGCCGTCGGCGTCGATGCCCAGCACGTCCTTCTCGATGTCGAAGCGCACGGTGCCGGCAATGGCGTAGGCGATCACCAGCGGCGGCGAGGCCAGGAACGCCTGCTTCGCATAGGGATGGATGCGGCCGTCGAAATTGCGGTTGCCGGACAGCACCGCGGTGACGTACAGGTCGCGTTCGATCACTTCCTGCTGGATGGCCGGGTCCAGCGCGCCGCTCATGCCGTTGCAGGTGGTGCAGGCGAAGCCGACGATGCCGAAGCCCAGCTGCTCCAGTTCGCCCAGCAAACCGGCGTCCTCCAGGTACAGCTGCACCGCCTTCGAGCCGGGCGCCAGCGAGCTCTTCACCCACGGCTTGCGGGTCAGCCCGCGCGCATTGGCGTTGCGCGCCAGCAGCGCGGCGGCGATCACGTTGCGCGGGTTGGAGGTATTGGTGCAGCTGGTGATGGCGGCGATGATCACCGCGCCGTCGGGGATCAGCCCGCGGGCCTCTTCGTCGCGCGCGGCATCGAGCTTGGTTTCGTCGGCGATGCCGCGCTCGGCCAGCGCGTCCACCGGCAGGCGGCGGTGCGGGTTGCTCGGCCCGGCCAGCGTGCGGGTGACGCTGGAGAGATCGAAATGCAGGGTGCGCTCGTAGCGCGCATGCAGCAGGTCGTCGGCCCAGAAGCCGGCGGTCTTCGCATAGGTTTCCACCAGCGCCACCTGGGTGTCGTCGCGGCCGGTCAGGCGCAGGTAGTCCAGGGTATTGCCGTCGATGAAGAACATCGCTGCGGTGGCGCCGTACTCCGGCGCCATGTTGCTGATCGTGGCGCGGTCGCCGATGGTCAGCGCGGACGCGCCTTCGCCGCGGAACTCCAGGTAGGCGCCGACCACCTTTTCCTTGCGCAGGAATTCGGTCAGCGCCAGCACCACGTCGGTGGCGGTGATGCCCGGGCCGGGCTTGCCGGTGAGTTCCACCGCCACGATGTCGGGCAGGCGCATCATCGAGGCGCGACCCAGCATGACGCTCTCCGCTTCCAGGCCGCCCACGCCCACCGCGATCACGCCCAGCGCATCCACGTGCGGGGTGTGCGAATCGGTGCCCACGCAGGTGTCCGGGAAGGCCACGCCGTCGCGGGTGTAGATCACCGGCGACATCTTCTCCAGGTTGATCTGGTGCATGATCCCGTTGCCCGCCGGGATCACGTCGACGTTGTCGAAGGCCAGCCGGCACCACTCGATGAAGTCGAAGCGGTCGGCGTTGCGGCGGTCCTCGATGGCGCGGTTCTTGGCGAACGCCTGCGGGTCGAAGCCCGGCGCTTCCACCGCCAGCGAGTGGTCCACGATCAGCTGCACCGGCACCACCGGGTTGACCTGCGCCGGGTCGCCGCCGGCCGCCGCGATCGCCTCGCGCAGGCCGGCCAGGTCCACCAGCGCGGTCTGGCCGAGGATGTCGTGGCAGACCACCCGCGCCGGGAACCACGGGAAATCCAGGTCGCGGCGGCGCTCGATCAGCTGCAGCAGATAGTCGTTGATCCGGGTCGGCTCGGCCTTGCGCACGATGTTCTCGGCATGCACCCGCGCGGTGTACGGCAGGCCGGCCCAGGCGCCCGGCTTGAGCGCTTCCACCGCCTCCCGCGCGTCGAAGTAGTCGAGGGCGGTACCGGGCAGGTACTTGCGGTAGCTGGTGTTCATCATGGCGGGCAGGCAAGGGGTCGAACGGACCGCCTATTCTCGCGCATCGCGGCGGGGCCTGCCCCGGCCTCCGTACAATGCGCCGCGTGAACGCCTCGCCCGCCATTCCCGCCGACCAGTTGCGCCTGTCCGTCGCCCCGATGATGGACTGGACCTACATTTCGAAAGTGTATCTTTAAATCAATTACTTATGTGATCGACGGTAGAGGGTGTTGCAATAACGATTCATCACGCACGTAGATCGCGGTCAGGATCTGTTGACATCTTTGTTGATAAGTTTGTGCATATGGAAGATCATCCCGCGAACCTAGGGGAGAGAGGCAGCGCCATGACTGGCTCGGCGATGAACGCGTTTGACGACGCTGAAGCACTGTACGACCAGTACGCAAAGCTGTCGGCATTGGGGGACCTCGCACTTCTGGGGGACACGAAAGATGACCGGGTGATCATTGCCTCGGTCAGTCCCGTGATGTGCGAGAACTACGCGAATGCCATCGTGGGTTGAACTCCGAGACCAGTTCGACGCGCAGCTGACAGATCAGGAAAAGCTCCAGTGGCTAGAAGCTCAGCTGCAGGCCGCGCTTCAAGAAATCTCGAGGCAGCGCGACGGCCGTAACGTCATGTTCTATGCGTCGGCCTTTATGCAGAAGCCGGCGGCACCGAGTTACATGACTATGCTGATGATGGATGACATCAACGGCTTGATGGCGTGTATGCACAACATGACGTGGGAGCGAAATCTCACCCTTGTGCTGCACACGCCTGGGGGCGTACCTGGGGCAGCGAACGCCCTAGTTGAATACATGCATTCGAAGTTCGCCGACATCGAAGTGGTCGTGCCGACATTCGCAATGTCCGCAGGCACCATGATGGCGTTGGGCGCGAATCGCATAGTCATGGGTCGCCAGAGTCAGCTGGGGCCGATTGACGCTCAGATGCAAACGAAGCACGGGTCTGTCTCGGCGGGCGCTGTCCTGGAGACGTTTGGTCGCGCCCGAAGTGAGATATCTGACAATCAGAGCATGGCCCACCTTTGGCATCCGATTCTTCAGTCAATGGGCCCCTCCCTGATCCAAGAAAGTGGAAACGCCTTGGAGTATGGCGAGGTCATGGTCAAGGGATGGCTTGCGAAGAGGATGTTTGCTGGCCGTCCAGACGCAGCTGAAAAGGCGGCTGCTGCCGCACGGCATTTCAATGCGACAGAAGTGCATAAGGATCACTCAAGGCGTATCGATCGTGACGAAGCTCGGTCAGTCGAGCTGTCGGTAGAGAGCTTGGAGGACTCCCAGCCGTTGCAGGAGGCAGTTCTGACTGCGTATCACATCATGTCGATGAATTTCACGGTGACGAAGGCGGTAAAAATCTTCGCTAACCACATGGGTGTGACTTGGCAGAAGAACGCTTAGTGGGGAGGCCTTGAGCACTCCAAGCCGCGGAACGCGTTGAGCCGCAATAGAGGGGGCGCGCTCGCGTGAGGGGTTCTGAAAATGCCAAAGAAACACCATGCGTGAATCGTCACCGCTGCTTACTGAGGCCGACACCTGCCGCGAGCTGGTGACGCCTGCTATACGGCTGGCCGGCTGGGGGCAAGCCCCCTACGCCATCGGCGAGCAGCACCAGATCACCGACGGCCGAATTCTTCTGATCGGCGGCAAGGCGCGCCGCGCCAAGCAGCGCCGGGCGGACTACCTGCTCTACTACCGGCGCGACTTCCCGATTGCCGTCGTGGAGGCCAAGGAGGCCGGTCTGCCGGCCGAGAACGGCGTCCAGCAGGCACGCGAGTACGCGCAGTTGCTGGGCCTGCGTTTCGCCTACGCGACCAACGGCCGCCGCATCATTGAAATCGACTACACGACCGGCACCGAGCGCGAGGTCGATCGCTACGCCACGCCCGAGGAGCTGTGGGCGCGCCTGAACGGTGCGAACGGGCTTCCGGCGGCGGCGCAGGCGCAATGGCTGGAGCCCTACAACCTCACGTCCGGCAAGATCCCCCGCTACTACCAGGACGCGGCCATCCGCAGCGTGGTCGAGGCCATCCTGTCCGGTCAGAAGCGGGTGCTGGCGACCTTGGCCACCGGTACCGGCAAGACCAGCGTCGCCTTCCAAGTGTGCTGGAAGCTCTGGAACAGTCGCTGGAACCGCAGCGGCGAGTACCGCCGCCCGAAGATCCTGTTCCTGGCCGATCGCAACATCCTGGTCGATGATCCCAAGGACAAGGACTTCATCCACTTTGGCGATGCCCGCCACAAGATCACCGGCGCCGATCCCAGCCAGGCGCGGGACATGTACTTCGGCATCTACCAGGCCCTGACCACGTCCAGCGAGGACGTGTTCCGGCAGTACGCCCCGGATTTCTTCGACCTGATCGTCATCGACGAGTGTCACCGCGGCTCTGCCCGCGACAGCAGCAGCTGGCGCAAGGTGCTGGACTACTTCTCGGCGGCCACGCACTTCGGCATGACCGCCACCCCACTGCGCGAGGAATCCCGCGACAGTTACGAGTACTTCGGCAACCCCGTCTATACCTACAGCCTGCGACAGGGCATCGAGGACGGCTTCCTCGCGCCCTACCGGGTGCATCGCGTCATCACCACGGTCGATGCCGCCGGTTGGCGTCCGAACCGCGACGAACTGGACCGTTACGGCCGCGAGATTCCGGACGAGGAATACCAGACCAAGGACTTCGAACGGGTCGTGGCCCTGCGTGCACGCACGCAGGCAATGGCCAAGCATCTTTCCGACTTCATGCGCGGTACCGACCGCTTCGCCAAGACCATCGTCTTCTGCGTGGATCAGGAGCACGCGGCCGAGATGCGGCAGGCGCTGGTGAACCTCAACGCCGACCTCGTGCGCGACTACCCGGATTACGTGTGCCGCGTGACCGCGGACGAGGGCGCCATCGGCCTTGCCCACCTGCACAAGTTCAAGGATGTCGATGAACCCACGCCCGTCATCCTGACCACGTCCCAGCTGCTGACCACCGGCGTGGATGCCGAGATGGTCAAGAACGTGGTCCTGGCCCGTGTCGTTGGCTCACGGCCGGAGTTCAAGCAGATCATCGGCCGCGGCACCCGCCTGCGCGTGGATTACGGCAAGGAGTTCTTCAACATCATCGACTTCACCGGCACCGCGACCCAGCACTTCGCGGACCCGGACTTCGACGGCGAGCCGGCGCGCATCGAGCAGGTCACCATCGACGATGAAGGCGAGGTGGTCGAGAAGGAACTGAGCGAGACCGACCCACCGCCCGAGTACCCGGAAGTCGAATCCGAGGACGATCCGGAAACCGCCGGCGTCACCAGCACGGAATCCGACGAACCGCGCAAGTTCTACGTGGACGGCGGCAAGGTCGAAGTCATTGGCCATCTGGTCTACGACCTGGATGCCGACGGCAAGAAGCTCCAGGTGGTGCGCTACACCGAGTATTCGGCCCGGACCGTGCGCTCGCTGTTTCCGAACCGAGACGAGCTGAAGTCGAAGTGGGCCAGCCCGGATACCCGCATCGAAGTCCTGCGCGAGCTGGCAGAGCGCCACATCAGCTTCGATGAGTTGGTGGCGTCCACCGGCCATCAGGACGCCGACGCCTTCGACCTGCTCTGCCATCTGGCTTGGAACGCACCGCTCCTGACCCGTCGCCAGCGCGCCGAGCAGGCGCGCAAGCAGGCCGAAGACCAGTTCTTGAAATATGGCGACATTGCCCGCGATATCCTGCGCCTGCTGCTCGACCGTTACGTCGAGCGCGGCGTGATCCAGTTCAACCGCCTGTCGGACCTGTTGAAGGTGGACCCCTTCGACCGCTACGGCACCCCTTCCGAAATCGCAGACCGCCACTTCGGCGGCGTGCCCGCCCTGCGCGAGGCCGTCACCCGACTGCAGGCGACGCTGTACCAGTAAGCAGAACGCGCAATGCTCCGTACCAAGAAGGCGAAACCCGCCCAGACTACTGCCCAGCAACTCTCCGCCCTGATCAAATCCGTGCGCCAGATCCTGCGCAAGGACAAGGGTCTCAATGGCGACGCCGACCGTCTGCCTTTGCTAACCTGGGTGATGTTCCTGAAATTCCTCGACGACCTTGAAATCCGAAAGGAGGAAGAGGCCGCGATGGATGGCCGCGACTACGAGCCGCTGATCGAACCGCCGTACCGCTGGCGCGACTGGGCCGCGCGCCCGGACGGCATCAACGGCGACGAGCTACTGGCCTTCCTGAGCCAGGACAAGGCGCCCGGCCCGGACGGCAAGCGCCGGCAGGGTCTGTTCGCCTACCTGCGCTCGTTGGCCGACCGTGAGGCCAACGGCGGCCAGCGCCGGGTCATCTCAAACGTGTTCAAGGGCGTGCAGAACCGCATGGTCAGCGGCTACCTGCTGCGTGACGTGCTCAACAAGATCAATCAGATCCACTTCAGCAGCAGCGAGGAGGTCCACACCCTCTCGCACCTGTATGAGTCGATGCTGCGCGAGATGCGCGACGCGGCCGGGGACTCGGGCGAGTTCTACACACCGCGACCGGTGGTTCGTTTCATGGTGCAGGTCACCGACCCGCGGCTGGGCGAAACCGTGCTCGACCCGGCCTGCGGCACGGGCGGTTTCCTGGTCGAAGCCTTCGATCACCTCAACCAGCAAATCAAAGGCGACACCAAGCAGCGCGAGCTGCTGCATCAGGCGACTGTATACGGCCAGGAGGCTAAGCCGCTGCCGTACATGCTGGCCGAGATGAATCTGCTGCTGCATGGACTGGAGGCACCGCAGATCGCCTACGGCAACACCTTGGCCCAGCGGTTGAACGAGATCGGCCACAGCCAGCGCGTGGACGTGATCCTGACCAATCCGCCCTTCGGCGGCGAGGAGGAGGCCGGTATCAAGGCCAACTTCCCGCCCAACCTGCAGACCAGCGAAACCGCGTTGCTTTTCCTGCAGTACATCATGCGCATGCTGCGCCACAAGGACGCGCCCATCCCAGCCCACGGCCGCCTGCGCAAGGCCGGGCGCGCAGAGCGCGGCGGACGCGCCGCCGTGGTGGTTCCCAATGGCACCCTGTTCGGCGACGGTGTGGCCGCGCTGATCAAGGAGCAGCTGCTCAAGGACTTCAACCTGCACACCATCGTGCGCATGCCGCAGGGCGTATTCGCGCCCTATACGGACATTCCGGCCAACCTGCTGTTCTTCGAGCGCGCCGGGCCGACCAGGGACATCTGGTACTACGAGATTCCTCTTCCGGAAGGTCGCAAAAAATACTCCAAGACCGCGCCCATGCAGTTCGAAGAGTTCGCCGATTGCCTGGCGTGGTGGAAGAAGCGCAAGGAGGGACCGCAGGCGTGGAAGGTCAAGGCGAGCGAGGTCGCCAAGCGCGGCTACAACCTGGATCTGAAGAATCCCAGTGCGAAGCAGGGCGTCGAGCATGTGCCGCCGGCGGAGTTGGTTGCACGGATGCGTGGGAATGAAGCGGAAGTGCAGAAGCTGTTGGGGCAGATCGAGGCGCTTGTGGCCGAGGTTGAAGCGTGAGCAATTGGCCACAAGTGCCCTTGGGCGAACTGCTGTCCCGTGCCGACTCGCCCGCGGATCTTGCCCCAGATACGGAATACCACGAGGTCACGATTCGGCTGTGGGGTAAGGGTGTCGTCAGTCGCGGCAAGGTCCGTGGGGCAGACGTAACAACCGCCCGCCGGTTCGTGCGCAGTGGCCAGCTGATCCTTTCTAAGATCGATGCCCGCAACGGGGCATTGGGCATGGTTCCGTCTGAGCTTGATGGGGCGATTGTCAGTAACGACTTCCCTTCGTTCGAACTGCAGGAAGCTGGAGGATGCTTGCCTGGGTTCATGAGCTGGCTCGTCCAGTCCGAATCATTCGTCGATCTTTGCAAGGCATCCAGCGAAGGGACGACGAATCGAGTGCGGATCAAGGAGGATCGCTTCCTTCAGCAGAGAGTCCCACTTCCCTCGCTGCCCGAACAGCAAGCCATCGTCGTCCGCCTTGATGCCTTGGCCGACAAGACCCGACAGCTGACCGCCCACCTCGACGCCATCGAGGCTGATGCCGACCAGCTGCTGGCCCAACAGTTCCGGGCGGCCATCGCCGATGCACCGTATCGCCCGATGTCCGACGTTGCGCCACAGGAGAAGCGTCAGGTAGTGCTGGATACCGACAAGCGTTATCGCGAAGTCGGCGCACGTTCTTTCGGAAAGGGGCTGTTCGTCAAGCCGGAATTCGACGCTGCGGAAGCGACGTGGGAGAAGCCCGTCTGGATCCGGTCCGGTGATCTTGTGCGTATTTCGCTGATCGTGACCGCGCGTTTCGCTTGATCGTGACCGATGTCGGTGGGGTCGTTGTGCGCGGGGTTTAGTGTAAGTCAGCGGTCACG
>NZ_MEDS01000038.1 GCF_001724135.1 Comamonas sp. SCN 65-56
ATAATTCGCGGTTCAAGCCGTTACCTGGACCTCGCTCATGCTCGATCCCGCCCTGCTGCGTTCGCATCTCGCCGAAACCGCCGCACGCCTCGCCGAAACCCGCGGCTACATGCTGGACGTGGCTGCCGTCGAGGCGCTGGAGAGTTCGCGCAAGCAGCTGGCGATGGAGACGCAGGAGCTGCAGAACCTGCGCAACACGCGCTCCAAGGCGATCGGCCAGGCCAAGGCCAGGGGTGAGGATGTCGCGCCGCTGATGGCAGAGGTCGCTGGCATCGGCGACAAGCTCAAGGCCAACGAACAGGCGCTGGCCGAGGTGCAGGCGAAGCTTGCCGACATCGCACTGGGCATCCCGAACATCCCGCACGAGTCCGTGCCGGTCGGCAAGGACGAGCACGACAACGTCGAAGTCAGCCGCTGGGGCACGCCGCGCGAGTTCGCGTTCGCGGTGAAGGATCACGTCGAACTGGGCGAACGCCACGGCTGGCTCGACGGCGACGCCGGCGCCAAGCTCTCCGGCGCGCGCTTCACCGTGCTGCGCGGCCAACTGGCGCGCCTGCATCGCGCGCTCGGCCAGTTCATGCTCGACCTGCACACCGGCGAGCACGGCTATCTCGAATGCAACGTGCCGGTGATCGTCAACGCCGAGACCATGCAGGGCACCGGCCAGCTGCCGAAATTCGAGGAAGACCTGTTCGCCACCGAAGTCGGCGAGACGAAGCGCTACCTGATCCCCACCGCCGAAGTTTCGCTGACCAA
This sequence comes from Comamonas sp. SCN 65-56, assembly GCF_001724135.1. Classification (GTDB taxonomy): domain Bacteria; phylum Pseudomonadota; class Gammaproteobacteria; order Burkholderiales; family Burkholderiaceae_C; genus Comamonas_C. The sequence goes on from NZ_MEDS01000038.1 coordinate 757, forward strand.
CCTGGTGCGCGACACCATCCAGGACGCCGACGCGCTGCCGCTACGCATGACTGCGCACACGCTGTGCTTCCGCGCCGAGGCCGGCAGCTACGGCCGCGACACCCGCGGCATGATCCGCCAGCACCAGTTCGAGAAGGTCGAGATGGTGCACATCGCCCGCGCCGAGCAGTCCTATGCGCAACTGGAGGAAATGGTCGGCCACGCCGAAACCGTGCTGCAGAAACTCGGCCTGCCATACCGCAAGATGCTGTTGTGCACCGGCGACATGGGCTTCGGTGCGACCAAGACCTACGACCTCGAAGTGTGGCTGCCCAGCCAGCAGACCTACCGCGAAATCTCCAGCTGCTCCAACTGCGAAGACTTCCAGGCCCGCCGCCTGCAGGCCCGCGTGCGCAACGCCGACACCGGCAAGCCCGAACTCGTGCACACCTTGAACGGCTCCGGCCTCGCCATCGGCCGCACCCTGATCGCGGTGATGGAGAACAACCAGAACGCCGACGGCTCGATCAGCGTGCCCGAGGTGCTGCGCCCGTACATGGCCGGGCTGGATCGCATCGCGTGAGTGCCGCGCAACAGGGGCCGCGTTCATGGCGGCAGGTCGAGCAGGTCGCCAGCTTCACGCTGATCGGCTGCCTGCTGGCCTTCATCGGCAGCCGCTTGTTCTTCGCGGTCTGGTGGCCACTGCATCCGCTGGACTTCGCGATTTCCTCGGTGGCTGTCGCGCTGCTTGTCGGCAGCTTCTGGTTTGCGATGCATCGTCGTGGCTGGCGCATTGCGGTGATCGTCTTCGCCAGCGCCACGCAACTGGTACCGGTGGTGGCGCGGGAACCGAAGGTGCTGCTGCCGCTGCTGGGCGCGTTGATCCCGGTGGGTGTCCTGGTGGGGTGCCTGGTGGCGTTGTCGAAGAAAGGCTCCGGCGGTCGCCCGCACAGCGGTTCCTGATAGGATTGCCCTCCCGCACTTCCGGCCGTTCAACCTGAGCGCAGGCCCGCAGGGCCGAAGTCGAAGGGCTGCCCTTCGACTCCGCTGCGCTACGCTCAGGGCGAACGGGTGAAGAGTTCGACAAACTTGGAGAGATGGCCGAGCGGTTTAAGGCACCGGTCTTGAAAACCGGCGAAGGGTCAAACCTTCCGTGGGTTCGAATCCCACTCTCTCCGCCAGAAAAGCAAAACGCCCCGAGTGGGGCGTTTTGCTTTTCGACGGAAACAAGGGATGAGTACCCACCGGTTGCCCGGTACATGCGGAGCCAACGATCAGCGCTGATCCGCCGTGCTTGTTTGAAGGCAACGGGCTGTCGACTGGTCGGGGTGGCCCCGACGCCCTATGCTCTGGCGTGTTCGAGTCGGGGGAGTTGCCAGAGTCATGCTTCATGGATAAGAAAAAACTGTCCGAAGCGGACATCTGCCTGAAGTTCATCACGCCCGCCCTGGTCGCCAGCGGCTGGAACGTGGATGAGCAGGTGTTTCAGGAATTCACACTCAAGGCCGGGCGCATGGTGGTGCGGGGCCATCGCGCCGCGCGCGACAAGTCCAGCATCCGCCGCGCCGACTACATGCTGTGTCACCGTGCGGATCGCCCGCTGGCGGTGATCGAGGCCAAGGACAACACCCATTCGCTCAACGCCGGCATGTCACAGGCGATTGCTTACGCTGAATTGCTTGATGTGCCGTTCGCGTTTTCCAGCAACGGCGACGGCTTCCTCTTCCGCGACCGCACGCTGGGCGATGGCGTGCTGGAACGCGAGATCACCCTCGACGAATTCCCCGGCCCCGACGAACTGTGGCAACGCTACTGCGCCTGGAGAGGCTGGTCGGCTGACGTGCGTCATGTGGCGGAATCGGCGTGGTTCCCCGGCAAGCCGCCACGCTATTACCAGATCGCCGCCGTCAACCGCACCGTCGAGGCAATTGCCGCGGGTCGCGACCGCGTGCTGCTGGTCATGGCCACCGGCACCGGCAAGACCTTCACCGCCTTCCAGATCATCTGGCGGCTGTGGAAGTCCGGCGCGAAGAAACGCATCCTGTATCTGGCCGACCGCAACATCCTGATCGACCAGACCATGGTCAACGATTTCAAGCCATTCAAGGGTGCGATGGCCAAGCTCAGTCCAAACCAGAAGGGCGTGGAGCGGGTCGACGCCGAGACGGGCCAGCGATTCATCGACCAGCTCGACCTGGCCGTGCACAAGACCACCAAGCTGGTCGACAAGTCCTACGAAATCTACCTGTCGCTGTACCAGGCCGTATCCGGCCGCGAAGACGAGGACAACATCTACAAGCAGTTCTCGCCGGATTTCTTCGACCTGATCATCGTCGACGAGTGCCACCGCGGCAGCGCCGCCGAGGACTCCGCGTGGCGCGAGATACTCACGTACTTCAGCAGCGCCGCGCAGATCGGCCTCACCGCCACGCCGAAGGAAACCCAGGAGATTTCCAACAGCGACTACTTCGGCGAGCCGTTCTACACCTACTCGCTGAAACAGGGCATCGACGACGGCTACCTCGCGCCGTACAAGGTCATCCGCATCGACCTCGACCGCGACGTGCACGGTTGGCGCCCGAGCGCCGGCATGACCGACAAGCACGGCAACCTGATCGAGGACCGCATCTACAACCAGCGCGACATGAACCGCTCGCTGGTGCTGGAAGCGCGCGACCAGCTCGTCGCCGACAAAATCACCCAGTACCTCAAGGCCACCGACCGCTACGCCAAGACCATCGTCTTCTGCGAAGACATCGACCACGCCGGACGCATGCGCCAGGCGCTGTCGAACGCCAACGCCGACATCTGCGTCGACCAGCCAAAGTACGTGGTGCAGATCACCGGCGACAATCGGGAAGGGAAGCTGGAGCTGGACAACTTCATCGACCCGGAGAAGACCTTCCCGGTCATCGCCACCACCTCGCGGCTGATGTCCACCGGCGTCGACGCGCAGACCTGCAAGCTTATCGTGCTGGACCAGACCATCAAGTCGATGACCACCTTCAAGCAGATCGTCGGTCGCGGCACGCGGCTGCGCGAGGATCTGGGCAAGACCTGGTTCACCATCATGGATTTCAAGCGCGCCACCGAGATGTTTGCCGACAAGGATTTCGACGGCGATCCGGTGCAGGTCTACCAGCCCGGCCCGAATGATCCCGTCGAGCCGCCGCCGACTCCGGCATCACCGTCGACCGGCGGCACGCAGGAAGAGCCCGGTCCGTGGAGTTCCGAGGGCGGCGATTCCCCGAGCACGGCTGGCCCCGGCGAAGGCGGCGAGATCGTCAAGCGCTTCGTCATCGACGGCAAGCGCGTGCCGGTCAGCATCTCCAAGGAACGCGTGCAGTACCTCGACGCAGACGGCAAGCTGATCACCGAAAGCCTGCGCGACTACACCCGTATCAACATCAAGAAGCAGTACGAGTCGCTGGATGCGTTCCTGCAGGCGTGGACCACGGCCGAACGCAAAGCCGCCCTGATCGCGGAACTGGACGACCACGGCGTGTTCCTCGACGCGCTGGCCGACGAAGTGGGCAAGGACTTCGACCCGTTCGACCTGGTGTTGCATGTCGCCTACGACATGCCGCCGCTCACCCGCGCCGAGCGCGCCAACCATGTGCGCAAGCGCAACGTGTTTACCCAATACGGCCCGGTCGCCCGCCAGGTCATCGCCGCATTGATCGACAAGTACGCCGACAGCGGCGTGCAGACCCTGGAAAGCATGGACGTGTTGCGCCTGCCGCCCATCGACCACCTCGGCACTCCGATCGAGCTGGTACGGGCGTTCGGCGGCAAGCCACAATACCTGCAGGCATTGCAGGTACTGGAAGCGGAGCTGTACCGCCCAGCTCCACCCGGCTCCTAGCCCCCTCTCCCTTTGGGAGAGGGTTGGGGTGAGGGTACGGCCGAAGCCCGAACCCCACGCTCCACCCGAACCCTCATCCGACCCTTCGGGCCACCTTCTCCCAATGGGAGAAGGAATCCCATCAAACACAGAACCATCCATGTCCAACCTCAGCTCCATCGTCAAATCCATCCAGGACATCATGCGCCAGGACGCCGGCGTCGACGGCGACGCCCAGCGCATCGGCCAGCTCACCTGGCTGTTCTTCCTGAAGATCTTCGACGCCCACGAAGAACAGCTCGAAGTGATGCACGACCATTACAAGTCGCCGCTGCCCGAACACCTGCGCTGGCGCGACTGGGCCGCCGATCCGGAAGGTCGCACCGGCGACGACCTGCTGGACTTCCTCAATATCCAGCTGTTCCCCACGCTGAAGGAACTGCCCGGTGACCTCAAGCGCAACCCGCGCGGCTACGTCATCCGGAGCGTGTTCGAGGACGCCTTCAACTACATGAAGTCCGGCCAACTGCTGCGCCAGGTGATCAACAAGATCAACGCGATCGACTTCAACCGCCAAACCGACCGCCACCAGTTCAACGACATCTACGAAAAGATCCTGCGCGACCTGCAGTCCGCCGGCAACGCGGGCGAGTTCTACACGCCGCGCGCCGTCACCCAGTTCATGGTCGACATGGTCGACCCTCGCTTAAGCGAAACCGTGCTCGATCCCGCCTGCGGCACTGGCGGCTTCCTGGTCTGCGCGCTGGAGCACCTGCGCCAGCAGGCGCGCAGCGCCGAGGACGAGGCCACCCTGCAGACCTCCATCCACGGCGTGGAGAAAAAGCAGCTGCCGCACCTGCTGTGCGTCACCAACATGCTGCTGCACGGCATCGACGTGCCCAGCGAGATCCGCCACGACAACACGCTGACCTATCCGCTGCGCAACTACGGCGCGAAAGACCGCGTCGACGTGATCGTCACCAACCCGCCGTTCGGCGGCACCGAGGAGCCGGGCGTGGAGGGCAACTTCCCCGCCGACGTGCGCACCAAGGAAACTGCCGACCTGTTCCTGGTACTGATCAAGCACCTGCTGAAACCCCACGGTCGCGGCGCCGTGGTGCTGCCCGACGGCACCCTGTTTGGCGAAGGCGTCAAATCGCGCATCAAGGAGCAGCTGCTCACCGAGTGCAACCTGCACACCATCGTGCGCCTGCCCAACGGCGTGTTCAGTCCCTACACCGGCATCAAGACCAACCTGCTGTTCTTCACCAAGGGCCAGCCCACCAAACACGTCTGGTACTACGAGCACCCGTACCCCGCCGGCGTGAAGAACTACAACAAGACCAAGCCCATCCGCATCGAGGAATTCGACGTGGAAAAAGCGTGGTGGGGCGACCCGGCCGACAACTACGCCAGCCGCGTGGAGAACGCCTTCGCCTGGAAAGTCGACATCGACACCATCAAGGCCGCCAACTGGAACCTCGACCAGAAGAACCCGCACACGGCGGAGCAGGTCAGTCTCGATCCGGATCAGTTGTTGGCTGACTACCAGCGATTGCAGGCCGAGGCGCAGGGGATGCGCGATCAGCTCAAAGCGTTGCTGGGTGCGGCGTTGGGCGGCGGCGAGGCGAAGGCATGAGCAAGTCGCGGGTCGCGGAACGCAGGGCGGCTTATGCGCTGAAGACGGCAGTGGAGCCAGCGTTTGGGACCTCGTTCGATCTGCTGGCAACGGCGCCGCAGGGTGTGGCGAAGTTGCGGGAGTTGATTCTGTCGTCGGCGGTGCGGGGGAGGCTTCTCGCTCAAGAGCCGACTGACGAACCTGCCTGCGCTCTACTTACTTCGATTGCCTCACTGAGGGAGAAAGCTCTTTCTGGACGCAGGGCGAGGGGAGCCGCAGAGCGAAGCCACGCCGACAATTTCAATTCCGCCGATCTGCTACCTGCTGGGTGGATAACTGCGGCTGGCGGCGAACTCTACTCCGTAGTACGAGGTGTTAGTTACCAGAAGCAAGATGCAATTGAATCGCCTCGAGCGTCATACATTCCACTACTTCGCGCCAATAACATCCAGCAACGGATGAATTTCAATAGTCTGGTCTATGTTCCTGAGCATCTAGTGTCCATTGACCAACGTCTCGTTGAGGGTGATTTCGTAGTCTGCCTTGCCAGCGGTAGCAAATCTTTGGTGGGCAAGGCTGCGCGATTCTCGGGTACTGAGTGCTATACCTTTGGCGCATTTTGCGGATCGCTACGAGCCTTCGATACAACGATCGTCCCATATCTCTCTGTCTTCTTCGCATCACCGCTTTACCGAGATGCAGTTTCGCTGGCTTCTTCCGGCATCGGCATCAACAATCTGAAAAGCACCACGCTTGTCGCACTTGATGTGCCTTTACCACCCCTCGCCGAACAAGCCCGCATCGTCGCGCGTGTCGAGGAGCTGATGCAGCTTTGCGACACGCTGGAAGCGCACGGCCGGCTGCAGGACGAGCAGCATGCACGGCTGGTCGCCACGCTGTTCGACGTGCTCGCCGCCAGCACATCCGCCGAAGAACTGGCCGAAAACTGGCAGCGCATCGCCACCCACTTCGACCTGCTGCTCGACCGCCCCGAAGCCGTCGACGCCCTCGAACAAGCCATCCTGCAACTTGCCGTCCGCGGTTTGCTTGTTCCGCAGGATGAGAGCGACGAGCCGGCAAGCAAGTTGCTCGACCGAATTCGTGCCGAGAAAGGTCAGCTTGTTGCGGAAGGCAAGGTCGGGCGCGATATGCCACTGCCACAGGTTGCAGATGACGAAGCTCCGTTTGTGGTGCCTGCTGCATGGCAATGGGTTCGTTTCGGTGCCTTGGTTAGGAAGAGCGAAGCAGGGTGGAGTCCAAGCTGTGAGGGAGGTTCTCGGCGTGGCGATGCCTGGGGCGTGCTGAAAGTAAGCGCCGTATCTTGGGGAGAGTTTCGTTCCTCCGAAAACAAACAGCTTCCAGCAAGCCTCAAGCCACGTCCAGAGTACGAAGTACAGAGCGGCGACTTCCTGATTTCACGCGCCAACACCGAGGAGCTAGTTGCGCGATCTGTCGTTGCGAAGAATCCTGAGCCAAGATTGATGCTCAGTGACAAGATCATTCGCCTCGATATTTCTTCGTTGGTTGACCGAGACTTTCTCAATATGGTCAACAACGCCAAGACTTCGCGGACTTATTACGCGGAGAACGCGTCTGGCACTAGCAGCTCCATGAAGAACGTAGGCAGACAAGTGATTCTCAATTTGCCTATTCCCCTCCCAGCCCTCGCCGAACAACACCGCATCGTCGCCCGCGTCGAACAACTGCGTCGCCTCTGCGCCGACCTGCGCGAGCGCCTGCAGCAAGCCCGCGTCACCCAGTCCCGCCTCGCCGATGCACTGGTCAGCGCAGCAGACCAATCATCTGCATGCTGAGCATCAACCCCAAGTCAGTGGTCGATGGGATTCGCGACTTCGCCGCGGTGTGGAAAAAGCGCCGCAATCCTGCCCGCGCTCAGGCACAACGCTTGCTGGATGCCTTCGCCGCCCACGGCGTCGCCGGTGTGCAAATTCCCCGTCTGCTTCCCGAGGCACTGGCCCTGCCCAACGCGGCCTTCGCCGACGCGGATGATCTCAAGGACAAACTCACGCCGCGCTTGCTCGACTGGGCGGCGGACACGCTTGCGTTGCGCCGCGGCTGGCTCGATGGCGTCGACTCCCAGCGCCATCATCGCGTGCAGGGCTACAAGCAACCATCGATCTATCGCGACTGGCTACAGCAGCGGCAGAAACTTTTCCCCAACCTCGATCGCATCATCCACGTCTTCGTGGCCAGCAAGGAACCGCTCGGCCCGCAAAGCACGGGATCGCTATGCGTCGCCTATGGTGAGCGCTTCGACACGCTCGATACGCAGGAGCTGAGCCGCTACTGGCTGCTCTCCGATCACTGGCGCCTCGACCATTCGCCTTGCACCGTCAACCTGATGGCCCTCTGCGCCATCGCGGGCGAGCTTGGCATCATGGTCATCGGTCATGTCGCCACGCGGGAGGCGCTGGTGCGCCTTGACGACGGCCAGTTGTTCGTCCCGCAGGTGCTTGCCCTCGACGCCCATCGCTGGTTCCCCGCCGATCTGATCGACCCGCCACCGGGGCAGGACAGCGCGTGGCGTCAGACGCTGTGGGCCGATGCGCAGGAGTTGCTGCGCTCGGGCCATGCGCTAGGCCCGAATCGCAGTACCTGATCTTGCATCGCGAGGCTCGCACGGGTTCCAGGCCCCATCTTGTCCACAATTGACTTCTGTCCACAAAACATGGACAAATCCCAATCATGGACAAACACCGCCGTCAACACGAACCGGATCTGCTGCAGGCTGCC
>NZ_MEDS01000039.1 GCF_001724135.1 Comamonas sp. SCN 65-56
CCTGGATTGCGCAACGCGAAATCGACATCCTCCTGCTCGGCACCGGGACGCGGCTGCGCTTCCCGCCGCCGTCGATTACCCGCCCCCTGATCGAAGCGCGTATCGGCCTGGAAGTGATGGATATCGGCGCCCTGTGCCGCACCTACAACATCCTCGCTGCGGAAGGCCGCAATGTCGGGGCAGCCGTACTGATCGAGCCGGCCTGAACGCGCGCCCGGCCGTTTGCGGCCACTCGATCGCCCCTCTTTCTGACCTCTACGTGCACGGCGGCGGCCTGTCCGCCCCCTCCGCTTTGCGGACAATCCGTTTTATGCAATCGATCCCGCCTGACAAAAACGGATTTTTCATTGTTTTTTCCCCACACAAAATGCCTGAATCCGCACGCCGGACACCTGTCATCCATCAAAATAAATAACGCAATCCATTGTTTCATATAAACAATAATGACAAACCCCCTGTCATTCGCCATACCTATACAAGCTATTGGTTATGGCTATCGAAAATTGTCTTGACCCGAAGAATTCGCCTCGTTTAAAAACGGGCCATCAGGTGCCCGGCTGGCTTTGCAGCTGCCCGGGATAAACGGGAATCAGGTGCGCGGCAAGTTGCCGTAATGCCTGGGCTGCCCCCGCAACGGTAAGCGAACCCAAGATTCACCCGGCCGTTTCACCCACAAACGGCCAGCCACTGATGCGCGACGTGGTTTCGACCAAACGCGCGGACGCATCGGGAAGGCGGTGTTTCGGGCATCCGCGAAATTTTTCACGGATGCCGTGCGCAAGCCCGGAGACCGGCCTGTCGATCCTGCGTGCCCGAACGGGTACGCGGGCTTACCGCAACAGACCGCCTGCGGGGAGCGGGGGGCGACAGACGATTTCTGCAGCGCGCGGCCCGCCGTGCGCAAGGACAGGGTGTGTCGCTGCTCGCGTCCAGGCGGCCGAAACAAGGACGCGCCATGAAATCTCCGAAATCTTCCGCTGCACTGCCCGCAGAATTCTTTCCACGCCCCCTCTCCTATGCACTGGCCGCCGCATTGTTCGCGCCGCTGGGTGCGGCGGAGGCACTCGCCCAGAACGTGCTGCCTGCGGTCGAAGTGACGGCCGAAGCCATCGATGAGGGCCTCGGCCTGGCCCAGCGTTCTTCCAGCGGCAGCCGTACCGGGATCGCGACGCAGGACCTGCCGGCGAGCCTGGAGCAGGTGGACGAGCAAACGCAGAAACAGCGCGGCGATTACGATGTGGTGGACGCAATCACCCGCTCCACCGGCCTGACCGCCATCGGCACCGGCGGCAACGGCGGCCTGGCCTTTTCAGCCCGCGGCTTCGCCGGCGTGAATTCCGTCGGCGTGGCCGAAGACGGGCTCCGGCTGGGCGTCGCGGCCGGATCGGTGACCTATCCGAGCGACACCTGGGGCTACGAGCGTATCGAGGTGCTGCGCGGCCCCGCCTCCATCGTGTACGGCAGCGGCACAGCCGGCGCGACCATCAATGCCGTGCGCAAGCAGCCCAGCCGGGAACGTTCGAGCGAAGTGCTGCTGGGCATCGGCGAGCACGGCACCGCACGCGTCGGTCTGGGCACCACGGGCGGAATCGGCGAAACGGCCAGCTACCGGGTGGATGTCTACGGCCACTACACCGACGGCGAGCGCGACCTGGGACGGGCCAAGGGCGGCAAACTCATGAGCACCCTGCGCCTGCAGCCCGACAGCGATCTGCGCTTCGAACTGCTGGCAGACATCAGCGACCAGCAGCCGGAGCGCTACTGGGGCACACCGACCGCGAACGGCCGCGTGGTGGAAAGCCTGCGCGACGAGAACTACAACGCCAGCGACAGCATCATCCGTTACGAGGACCGCCGCCTGCGCGCCCGCGCCGAATGGAAGGCCACCGCGGGGCTGACCCTGCGCAACGAGGCCTACTATTTCAAGGCCGACCGTCACTGGAAAAACATCGAGTCCTACAGCTACGACCCGCTGGCCGGCACGGTGGACCGTTCCGACTACCTCGAAATCCGGCATGATCTCGAACAGATCGGCAACCGCCTGGAAGCCGCGATCCAGGCCGATGCGCACAATCTCGTGTTCGGCTGGGAAGTCTCCTCGGCCAGCTTCACCCACAGCAACAACTCGCCCTACGGCGGCGCGTCGACCGTGTCCGCCACCAACCCCGTACACGGCACCTGGGCGAGCCCGGACCCGACCCTGCCCAAATTCGACACCGACACCACACAGCACGCCCTCTACCTGGAAGACGCCTGGCAACTGGCCGACGACTGGCTCCTGCTGGCGGGCATCCGCCGCGACGTATACGACGTCTCGCGCACCGAACGGATCGCCGGCACGCCCTTCGACAAGACGCTGGGCAGCACGGCCTGGCGGCTGGGCCTCACGCACCACCTCACCGCCGCCACCAGCGTCTACGGCCAGGTCAGCCAGGGCTCCGACCCGGTCACCAGCATCCTGACGCTCAACCTCGCCAACCGCAATTTCGACCTGACTTCCGCCCGGCAGGCAGAAGCGGGCATCAAGCAGCGCATCGGCAACGGACTGGGCGAGTGGACCGCGGCGGCCTACCGCATCGAAAAGGACGACATCATCACGCGCGACCCGGTCACGCCGTCCATATCCGTGCAGGGCGGCAGTCAGCATTCCCAGGGGCTGGAACTCAGCGCCGTGATCACGCCCGCGCCCAGATGGCGGCTGGAGGGGAACTACGCCCTGGTCGACGCCAAGTTCGACGAACTGATCGAAGCCGGCGGCGCCAATCGTGCGGGCAACCGGCCCAGCAACGTACCCCGGCAGGTCGCCAACCTGTGGGCACACTACCGTCTCGACAGCTGGCAGCTTTCGCTGGGCGGCCGCTACGTGGGCGAACGCTTCGGCGACAACGCCAATACGGTGACACTGCCGTCTTACGTCGCAATGGATGCCGCCCTGAGCTGGCAGGTCGACCCCCGCACGACGCTGCGCATGCTGGGCCGCAACCTGACCGACAAGGTCTATGCGGACGCAGCCTATGGCGGCAATCAGTACGTGCTGGGCGAAGGGCGGCGCATGGAGCTCGTGGCCGAATTCAAGTTCTGACCGGTCGCCGATGAGCCGCACACGCCATCCACGCCGTATGGCCGATGCGCCCGGTCGGGCACGTCGGGGGCTCGGCCGCCTGGCACTGGGCCTCGGCGCCGTCGCGCTGGCGGCCTGCTCGCCGGGCGACCCACCCGGTCCGGCCCCGGGGCCGGATGGAGCGCCGGGTCCCGTTACCGTTCAGGTCTGCGGCGAGCCGGTACGCTACGACCGTGTGCCTGAGCGGGTCGTGACGCACGACGTCAACATCACCGAGCTTTTTCTCTATCTCGGACTGGGCGACAGACTGGTCGGCTACAGCGGCATTCCCGCCACCAAGGCGATTGCGCCGGAATTCCGCGCGCAGCTGGACCGGGTGCCCAATCTGTCGAGTCACGAGATGAATCTGGAAACCCTCGTCGGCGCGCACACCGATTTCGTGTTCGGTGGCTGGAGCTATGGCTTCCGCGAGAACGGCGTGACGCCCGACAGCCTGCGGGCCTACGGAATCGCGTCCTACATCCTGACCGAATCGTGCATCCGCAAGCAGCCGCGTACGCGGGTTTCGGTCGAGGACACCTTCGCCGACATGCGCAATCTGGGGCGCATCTTCCGCATCGAAGCGCACGCTGAGGCACTGGTGGCCCGCCAGCAGGCCGAACTCGCGGAAATCGCGCAGGCACTCGAAGGCATCCGCCATCGCCCCAGGGTCTTTGTCTACGACAACGGCGTCGAAGCGCCCACCACCTCCGGACGCTTCGGCATGCCGCACGCGATGATCGAGGCCGCCGGCGGCCGCAATATCTTCGACGACATTCCGAGCAACTGGCCCAAGGGCAACTGGGAAGATGTGGTGGCGCGCGATCCGGACTGGATCGTCATCGTCGACTACGACCAGCCCGGCCCGCAGGGCAAGATCGATTTCCTGCTCGGCAAACCGGAGCTGGCGAACGTGACCGCCATCCGCAAGCGGCACTTCGTGGTGCTGCAGTACGCGGAGGCGACGCCGGGTCCGCGCAACGTGGCGCGCACCCGCACGCTGGCCCACGCCTTCCATCCTGAACGCCTGCCCTGAGCCGCCATGTCCGCCTCTTCCTTCGTCGCCGCCTCGCCGCCGTCCCTGTTTCTGGCCCAGCGCCAGCGCATGACGCTGCTGCTGACAAGCCTGTCCGGCCTGCTGCTGCTGTCGCTCACCTTCAGCATCACGATGGGCCCGGTCGACATCTCGCCGGCCGCGGTCTGGCAGATCACCCTGCACAAGCTGGGCGCGCTGGTCGGGCTGGATATCATGCGGGGCGACTGGACCACCGCGCAGTACAACATCGTGTGGCTGATCCGGCTGCCGCGCGTGCTGCTCGCCGCACTGGTGGGCGCGGGACTCGCGGTGGTCGGCGTCACCATGCAGGCCATGGTGCGCAACCCGCTGGCCGACCCCTACCTGCTGGGCGTCTCGTCCGGGGCTTCGGTGGGCGCGGTCTGTGTCCTGGCCTACGGTGCGCTCGGCTTCGCGGGTGGCTACGCCCTGTCGCTGGGGGCGTTTGCCGGCGCGCTGGCGGCCTGCGTGGCGGTGTATCTGCTGGCGCATTCCAGCGGCCGGCTACTCGCGCCGCGCCTGATCCTCGGCGGCGTCGCCATCGGCTACTGCTTGAGCGGCGTCACCAGCCTGATCACGCTCACCGCCGGCCAGCGCGAACTGGCCAACGCCGTGCTGACCTGGATACTGGGCAGTCTGGCAGGCACGCAGTGGTCCGACCTGGGTCTGCCCGCGGTCGCGCTGATCGCCGGCACGCTCTGGCTGGCATTGCAGGCGCGCGCCCTGAACGCGCTGCTGTCTGGCGACGATACGGCCAGTACGCTGGGCGTGGACACGACCCGCGTGCGGCGCAGCCTGTTTCTCGTCGTCTCGCTGCTGACCGGCGTGATGGTGGCCGTCAGCGGCGCGATCGGCTTCGTCGGCCTGATGATCCCGCACATCACCCGCATGCTCGTCGGTTGCGAACACGGCCGGGTGCTGCCGGTCTCCATGCTGATCGGCGCCATCTTCCTGATCTGGGTCGACGTATTGGCGCGCATCAGCTTCGCCCCGGCGGAAGTGCCCGTGGGCATCTTCACCGCGCTGCTTGGTGGCCCCTTCTTCGTCTGGCTGCTCTACCGGCAGCGCCTGCCGGCAGGCATGGGCCAGTGAAACTCCAGACGCAGGCCCTCTGCTGGCAATCGGCCGCCGCATACATCGTACGGGACGTGTCCCTGCACGTGGCGGAAGGCGAGCTGGTCGGCCTGATCGGGCCAAACGGCAGCGGCAAATCCACCCTGCTGCGCATGATCTACCGGGTGCTGCAGCCCACGAGCGGCGGCGTCACCGCCGACGGCCACGACATCTGGCGCCTGTCTGCCCGCGACAATGCGCGCCGCATGGCGGTCCTCGCCCAGGAGGACGGCAGCGAATTCGGCTTCAGCGCGCGCGAGGTCGTGCTGATGGGCCGCACCCCGCACAAGACGCCGTTCGAACGCGACAGCGAGTCCGATCTGGCCCTGGTCGATCAGGCCCTGCGGCGGGTCGGGGCAACGCATCTCGCGGATCGCACGTTCGCCACGCTGTCCGGCGGCGAAAAGCAGCGCGTGCTGATCGCCCGCGCGCTGACGCAGCAGGCCGGGCTGCTGGTGCTGGACGAACCGACCAACCATCTCGACGTGCGCTACCAGTTCGAGATCATGAACCTCATCCGCAGCCTCGGCACCAGCGCCATCGCCGCGCTCCACGAACTGCACATCGCGGCGCACTACTGCGACCGGCTGTACCTGCTCCAGGCCGGGCAAATCGTCGCCCATGGCACGCCGGCACAGGTGCTCACGGCCGAAACCATCGCGGCAGCCTACCGCGTGCGGGCACACGTCCATCTCCATCCACACAGCGGCAAGCCGCGCATCGATTTCCTGCCCGATGACCCTCTCTGACCCGACACACCGCACCGCCGTAATCCTCCTCAGCCGTGGCGGCAACGGCCCTGCAGCCGCGGAAGAACTGCAGACGCTGCAGGAGCGGATGCGTGCGCTGCTGCCGGACTGCAGGGTGACGGGGGCCTACGTGGACCGCGCAGAGCCTTCGCTGCCCCAGGCGCTGGATGCGTGCGGACCGGTCGGGCGCATCGTGGTGCAGCCCGTGTTCGTGCCGGGCGACCACGCGCTGGAACGCTGGCTGCGCAAGGTCGCCCTGCGCTGGCGTCACCGCCAGCCGCGGCCGGAGGCCACGCCCGAGATCGTCTTCGCTCCCGCGCTGGGCGGACTGGCCGGGCTGGCGGATCTGCTGGCACAGGCCCTGCACACCGCCGCCGGCTTGCCGGACGTGGCGAAAACCGCCTCCGCACGCTGGCAGCACGACCCGGTCGCCTGGTCCGACGTGCCGGTGCACGAACGGCATGTGCTGGTCTGCATGGGACCGCGCTGCACGGCGCTGGGCGCGGGCGCGCTGTGGCATCGCCTCGTCCGCAGGCGACAGGACGACAGCGCGCTGCGCAAACACGCGATGGTCCTGCAGACCGGTTGCCAGTATCCCTGCAACCACGGCCCGCTGATGATCGTCTACCCGGACGGGCTCTGGTACGGCCGTCTGGATGCGGCCGCGCTCGACCGCATCCTCGACGAGCACCTGCCGGCCGGCACGGTGGACGAAGCCCATCTCGTGCACCGCACCGGCTGACCGGCGGCATTCAGCCCGGCATCACCTGCGCGAAGCTGGCAATCGCCTGGAAGTCGCCGCATGCCTTGTCCGGTTGCCGCGAATCCGGATTGCATACGGCGAGCAAGTGCGCAATGCCATAGGCGCGTGCACTTTCCAGTACCGGCAGGCTGTCGTCCACGAACAGCGTGCGCGCACGGTCGAAAGGCTCAACGGTCTGCAAGCCCTGCCAGAAATCCGGATGCTCCTTGGGCAGGCCCAGACCGTGCGAGGAAATCAGCGCATCGAACCAGGCATCGAGCCTTGTTTCGCGCATCTTGAGATCGAGACTCCTGGGATGGGCATTGGTCACCATCACGACGCGCCGGCCCGAATCGCGCAGGGCCTTAAGAAAGGCCGGCACGTCGGGCCGCACCGCGATGAGGTGCAGCACCTCTTCCTTCAGCTGCATCACGTCGAGCGCGAGCTCGCGCGTCCAGAAGTCGATGCAGTACCAGTTGAGGGTACCGGCATGGCGTTCGTAGTGCCGGATCAGGCGTTCGCGCGCGACGGCTTCGTCCAGCCCGTGGTATTCGGCGTAGCGGCGCGGCATGTGCTCGCGCCAGAAATGGTTGTCGAAATGAAGATCGAGCAGCGTGCCGTCCATGTCGAGGAAGACGGTGTCGATCCGGGCCCAGTCGATCATCGCATCGCCTCCACGTGCGCGGCGGCGCTGCGGCCGAGCGCGCCGAGGTCGTAGCCGCCTTCGAGCACGGAGACGAGGCGGCCCTGTGCGTGGCGGTCGGCCAGCGCGCAGAGCGTCCGCGTGATCCAGGCGTAATCGTCTTCCAGCAGGTTCAACCCGCCGAGCGGATCGTCGCGGTGCGCATCGAAACCGGCAGACACGCAGATCAGCTCGGGCCGGAAGGCGTCGAGTCCCGGCAGCACATCGCGTTCGACGGTTTCGCGAAACCGCCGGCCGTCGGCCCCGGCCGGCAGCGGTACGGGCACATAGCCTGCGTGCGGCTGCACCCCGCTGTGCGGATAGAAGGGATGGCGGAAACTGGACAGCAGCAGCACGCGCGTCTCGCCGCGAAAGATGTCTTCGCTGCCGTTGCCGTGATGAACGTCGAAATCGACCAGCGCCACCCGCGCGAGGCCATGCACGGCGAGCGCATGATGGATGCCGACGGCGGCGTTGTTGAACAGGCAGAAGCCCATCGCGCGGTCGGCCTCGGCATGGTGGCCGGGCGGCCGCACGTTGCAGAAGGCGCGCTGCGCCGCGCCTGCCATCACCGTGTCGACCGCACGCACGGCCGCGCCCGCCGCCGCGCACGCGGCATGCCAGCTATGGGGGGTGAGGCCGGTGTCCGGGTCGAGCCAGGTCACGCCCTGTTCGGGCACCGCGGCGCGCACGGCATCGACGTGGGCCTGGGTGTGGGCGCGCGCCAGCTGTTCCGGCGTGGCGTACGGCGCTTCGATTGCCAGCAGCTCGCCGAACCAGGGTGCGGCACGCAGGGCCGCATCCACGGCCTGCACACGTTCGGGGGATTCGGGATGCCAGGGTCCGACGTCGTGTTTCGCGCAGTCGGCGTGCGTCAGGTAGGCGACGCGCGGCATGGCATCAGAACAGCTGGTCCTTGGATACGCCCCGCCGGCGCAGTATCTGCCGGAGGATGCGCAGCGACTCCATCTGGATCTGCCGCACGCGTTCGCGGGTGACCTGCAGTTCGATCGCCAGGTCCTCCAGCGTGCAAGCCTCGCAGTTGTTGAGCCCGAAACGGCGCTCGATCACCCAGCGCTGCTTGTCGTTGAGCTGTTTCAGCCATTCGCGGACGTGATGCTCGATCTCGTCGAGCTGGAGCATCTCGTCGGGCAGATGGGCGTTGTCGTCGGCGATGGCCTCGCCGAGCGAAAGCGTGGGATCGACGTCGAGCGGCGCATCGAGCGAAGCCACCCGTTCGTTCAGCTGCATGATGCGGCGCACGTCCTCGACCGGATGGCCGGTGAGCGCGGCGATGTCCTCGCTGGTGGCGTCGGTGACGCCGTGCGTCTCCAGATGGCGCTGCGCCCGCAGGTAGATGTTGAGTTCCTTGATGACGTGCACCGGCAGGCGGATGGTGCGCGACTGGTTCATGATCGCGCGCTCGATGTTCTGGCG
>NZ_MEDS01000040.1 GCF_001724135.1 Comamonas sp. SCN 65-56
GAACGGCGACATCCACCTCGGGCACGCAGTCAACAAGATCCTGAAGGACATCATCGTCAAGAGCCGCAACATGGCGGGCTTCGACGCGCGCTACGTGCCGGGCTGGGACTGCCACGGGATGCCGATCGAGATCCAGATCGAGAAGCAGTACGGCAAGAACCTGTCCGCCGGCGAGGTGCAGGCGAAATCGCGCGCCTATGCGACCGCGCAGATCGAGCGCCAGAAGAAGGACTTCATCCGGCTCGGGGTGCTCGGCGAGTGGGACAACCCGTACCTGACGATGGCGCCGCGCAACGAGGCCGACGAGTTGCGCGCGCTGGGCCGGATCCTGCGCAAGGGCTACGTCTACCGCGGCCTGAAGCCGGTGAACTGGTGCTTCGACTGCGGCTCGGCGCTGGCGGAGGCCGAGGTCGAGTACGCCGACCGCGTCGACCCATCGATCGACGTCGGCTTTCCGTTCGCGGCCGAGGAGCTGCCGAAGCTCGCGCAGGCGTTCGGCCTGCCCGCGCTGCCGCTCGAGCGCGGCTACGCGGTGATCTGGACCACGACGCCGTGGACGATTCCGGCGAACCAGGCGCTTAACCTGCACCCCGACTTCGACTACTCGCTGGTGAAGGTGCAGTGGAACGGCGCGCCGGCGCTGCTCGTCGTGGCCACCGACCTGGTCGAGGCCTGCCTGAAGCGCTGGAAGCTCGAAGGCGAAGAGGTGGCCCGCTGCAAGGGCAAGGCGCTCGAGCTGGTGCGCTTTCGCCATCCGTTCGCGGACCGCTTCGCGCCGGTCTACCTCGGCGACTACGTGACGCTCGACTCGGGAACCGGGCTGGTTCACTCGGCGCCGGCCTACGGCATCGAGGACTTCGCGTCGTGCAAGCACCACGGGATGGCCGATGCGGACATCCTGCAGCCGGTGCTGGGCGACGGCACCTATGCGAGCTGGCTGCCCGACTTTGCCGGCCTGTCGATCTGGGACGCCAACCCGAAGATCGTCGAACACCTGCGCGCGCACGGCTGCCTGTTCAGCGTCGAGCATTACCCGCACAGCTACATGCACTGCTGGCGCCACAAGACGCCGATCATCTATCGCGCGTCGAGCCAGTGGTTCGCGGGAATGGACGTCGCGCCGCACGACGGCGGCCCGACGTTGCGCGAAGCCGCGCTCGCCGGCATCGAAGCCACCCGCTTCTACCCGGCCTGGGGCAAGGCGCGCCTGCACGGGATGATCGCCAACCGGCCCGACTGGACGCTGTCGCGCCAGCGCCAGTGGGGCGTGCCGATGGCGTTCTTCGTGCACAAGGAGACCGGGGCGCTGCATCCGCGCACCGACGAGCTGCTCGAACAGGTCGCGCAGCGCATCGAGCGCGACGGCATCGAGGCCTGGCAGCGGCTCGATCCGCGCGAACTGCTCGGCGACGAGGCCGACCAGTACGTGAAGAACCGCGACACGCTCGACGTCTGGTTCGACTCGGGCACGACCCACGAGACGGTGCTGCGCGGCTCGCACGCGGCGCAGTCGACCTTTCCGGCCGACATGTACCTCGAGGGCAGCGACCAGCACCGCGGCTGGTTCCATTCGTCGCTGCTCACCTCGTCGATGTTGAACGGCGTGCCGCCGTACAAGGCGCTGCTCACGCACGGTTTCACCGTCGACGAGCGCGGCTACAAGATGAGCAAGTCGGCCGGCAACGGCATCGACCCGCAGGAGATCTGGAACCAGTACGGCGCCGAGATCCTGCGGCTGTGGATCGCGAGCACCGACTACTCGGGCGAGATGGCGCTGTCGAAGCAGATCCTCGCACGCGTCGTCGAGGCCTATCGCCGCATCCGCAACACGCTGCGCTTCCTGCTCGCCAACGTGTCCGACTTCGACCCCGCCCGCGACGCGGTGCCCGCCGACCAGATGGTCGAGATCGACCGCTACGCGATCGCGATGACCGCCGCCTGGCAGCGCGACATCGAGCGCGACTACGAGCGCTTCGAGTTCCACCCGGCGGTCGCGAAGCTGCAGACCTTCTGCTCGGAGGACCTCGGCGCGTTCTGGCTCGACATCCTGAAGGACCGCCTGTACACCACGGCACCGAACTCGCATGCGCGGCGCTCGGCGCAGACCGCGCTCTACCACGTCGCCCAGTCGATCGTTCGGCTCATGGCGCCGATTCTGTCGTTCACCGCCGAGGAGGCCTGGCCGCTGCTCGCGCCGCAGGCGTGGAAGGCCGGCGGCGAGACGATCTTCACGCAGAGCTGGCACGCGTTCGACGGCATGGGCGAACTCGCGTCGGAAGATGCGCAGTCCACCGCGCTGCTGCGGCTGAAGTGGGAGGCGATTCGTGCCGTGCGCGCCGAAGTGCTGAGGAAGCTCGAGGAAGCTCGCAGCGCCGGCGCGATCGGCTCGTCGCTGCAGGCCGAGGTCGAGGTTCGCGCGTCGGGCGAGACCTTCGACGCGCTCGCCTCGCTCGGCGACGACCTGCGCTTCGTGTTCATCACCTCGCAGGCGCGCGTCGTGCGCGGCGCCGACGACGAGCTCGTCTCGGTCTCGGTCGTCGCCAGCGAGCACGCCAAGTGCGAGCGCTGCTGGCACTATCGCGCCGACGTCGGCGCCGACCCGGCGCACCCGACGATCTGCGGGCGCTGCAACGAGAACCTGCACGGCGCGGGCGAACCGCGCCGTGCCGCCTGAGGGCACCCGCGATGGCGAAAGGCGGTTCGGGCGCGATGAAGCGCTGGCTGTGGCTGGCGGCGGCGATCGTCTTCGTCGACCAGCTCACGAAGTTCGCGATCCTGCGCAGCTTCTCGTTCGGCGAGCGGCTGGCGGTCGTGCCCGGGCTGTTCGACCTGACGCTGGTCTACAACCGCGGCGCCGCGTTCAGCTTCCTGGCGGGCGCGTCGGGCTGGCAGCGCTGGTTCTTCACCGGCCTGGGCGTGGCCGCGGCGATCTTCATCGTCTGGCTGCTGGCGCGACACGGCACGCAGCGGCTGTTCGCGTTCGCGCTGGCGCTGATCCTCGGCGGCGCGATCGGCAACGTGATCGACCGCGTCGCGCGCGGCCAGGTGGTCGACTTCCTGCTCGTCTACTGGCAGCGCTGGCACTGGCCGGCGTTCAACGTCGCGGACAGCGCGATCACGGTGGGCGCGGTGCTGCTGATCGTCGACGAGTTCCGCAGGGTGCGCCGCGGCCGCTGAACCATCCTGGCGCGGCCGCCGCAGCGGCGCGGCTCACAGCCCGTGCCGCGCGTGCCACTGTGCGAGCGACTCGTCCGGATAGGCGTCGTGGCACAGGTCGCCGGCGCGCACTTCCGGCTCGACCCACGGCGCTTTCGAGCCCAGCATGATGTGCACGCGCTGCGGTGGCACCGGCAACGGGGTGTCGATCGCCGAGGCATGCGGATGCACCAGCTCGGGCCAGGTCGGGTCGTAAAGCCACAGCGCGCTGCCGCAGCGGCGGCAGAAGTTGCGTTCGCCGCTGCTGGTGCTGCCGTCGTCGAGCCGCGCGCGATACACCGACAGGTGCTCGCTGCCCTGCACCGTGAGCGTGCGCCGATCGGCGCCCAGGTTGATCGCATAGCCGCCGCCGCCCGCGGTCTTGCGGCAGATCGAGCAATAGCAGCGCATGAACGGATACGGCGACGACGCCTGCACCGTGAACCGCACCGCCTTGCAGTGGCAGGATCCCTCGAGCTTCATCGGATGCCTCCGTTCGAGTGAAATCGTGTCGCCCGGTGCCATGGCCGCGGGCGCCATCGCAGCGGCACAGTGTGCTATACAGCACGGATGGACCTGCAAGGCAAACGGATCGTGCTCGGCATCACCGGCGGCGTGGCCGCCTACAAGGCGGCCGAGCTGGCGCGCGAACTGCAGCGCGCGGGGGCGCGCGTCCAGGCGGTGATGACCGAGGCGGCCACGCGCTTCGTCGGGCCCGCCACCTTCCAGGCACTCACCGGCGAGCCCGTGTTCACCGACCAGTGGGACACCCGCATCGCCAACAGCATGGCGCACATCGAGCTGTCGCGCGCCGCCGATGCGATCCTCGTCGCGCCGGCGACTGCCGACTTCCTCGCGAAGGTCGCGCACGGGCTGGCCGACGACCTGCTCAGCACGCTCTGCCTGGCGCGCGAGTGCCCGCTGCTCGTGGCGCCGGCGATGAACCGCCAGATGTGGCTGAACCCCGCCACGCAGCGCAACGTCGCGCAGCTGGCCGCCGACGGCGTGGCGATCCTCGGCCCCGACAGCGGCGACCAGGCCTGCGGAGAGACCGGCATGGGCCGGATGCTCGAGCCGCCGGACCTCGTCGCCGAGCTGGCCGATTTCCTCGCGCCGAAGCCCCTCGCCGGGCGACGGGTGTTGCTCACCGCGGGTCCGACCTACGAGCCGATCGACCCGGTGCGCGGGATCACCAACCTGTCCTCCGGGAAAATGGGTTTCGCGATCGCCCGCGCCTGCCGCGCCGCCGGTGCGCAGGTCACGCTGGTCGCCGGGCCGACGGCGCTCGCCACCCCACGCGGGGTCGAGCGCATCGACGTGCGCACGGCGCAGCAGATGCACGACGCGGTGATGGTCGCGCTCGACGCGGCCCCACGCACCGACGTGTTCGTCGCGGTGGCCGCGGTCGCCGACTGGCGGGTGGCCCACCCCAGCGAGCGCAAGCTGAAGAAGAGCGGCGCCCACGACGTGCCGAAACTCGAGTTCGTGCAGAACCCCGACATCCTCGCCGGCGTGGCGCGGCGACCCGACGCGCCGTGGTGCGTCGGCTTCGCGGCCGAGAGCGAAGACCTCGAGGCCAATGGCCAGGCCAAGCGGGCCGCCAAGGGCGTGCCGCTGCTGGTCGCGAACATCGGCCATGCGACCTTCGGCCGCGACGACAACGAGTTGCTGCTGATCGACGAGCACGGCAGCCGACGGCTGCCGCGCGCCGACAAGGCGCAGCTGGCGCGGGCGCTGGTGGCCGAGATCGCGCTGCGGCTGCCGCCGCGCCGCTGAGCACCGCCCGCGCATGAACACCATCGATCGCGACGGCCCCCCCGACGGCGACTACGCCAGCTACGTCGAGCGCCTGACGGGCGCCGCCGGGCGCACGCCGGGGCGCGTCGAGTCGCGCGGTGCGCTGGCGAAACGCGACGCGCGCACGGCCGCCTCCCGCTCGACCGGCGAGCCAGCAGCGCAGGCGGGCGGAACGCTTGCCGAAGCGGCGGCCGAGGCGCTGCGCCGGGCGGCCGACGGCGCCCGGGGCCAGGGCGGCGCCGCGAACCGCGGGGCCGGCGCGAAGGGTGCGTCGGGCGCGGCCAGCGCCGATGCGCTGCATGCCGCAGGCCGTACGCTCGGCTTGCGACTGAGCCGCTGGCTGATGATCGGCGGTTTCGCACTGATCGCGCTGGCGATCCTCGATCTCGTCCCGGCGATGACCCCGCTGCCGGGGTTCGCGCTGCTTCTGCTTTCGATCGTGCTGCGCAACCTCTCGAACCGATGATGCGACTCGACGTGCGGATCCTCGATCCGCGGCTGCAAGGGCAACTGCCCGCCTACGCCACCGCCGGCAGCGCCGGCCTGGACCTGCGCGCCTGCATCGATGCGCCGGTGACGCTCGCGCCCGGCGACGCGCTGCTGCTGCCGACCGGCATGGCGATCCACATCGGCGACCCCGGCCACGCCGCGATGATCCTGCCGCGCTCCGGGCTCGGAACGAAGCACGGGATCGTCCTGGGCAACCTCGTCGGCCTGATCGACTCCGACTACCAGGGGCCGCTGATGGTGTCGTGCTGGAACCGCGGCCGCGAGCCGTTCACGATCCAGCCGATGGAGCGGATCGCGCAGATGATCGTCGTGCCGGTGGTGCAGGTGCAATGGAACCCGGTTCAGGCGTTCGTCGCCAGCGACCGCGGCAGCGGCGGATTCGGGAGCACCGGCAAGGCGTGAGCAAGCGGCTGCTGGTCGTCTGGTGGACGATGACCGGAGGCACGCGCCAGCTGGTCGACGCGTTCCGCGACGGCGCCGGCGCGCAGGAGGGCGTGGAGCTCGTCGTGCGCCGCGCCGACGAGGCGCAACCGTCGGACCTGCTGGCCGCCGACGCGGTGCTGTTCGCCACCCCCGAGAACCTGGCGTCGATGGCCGGCATGATGAAGGACTTCTTCGACCGCAGCTATTACGCGGCGCTCGGGCGCGTCGAAGGCCGGCCGTACGCGACGCTGGTCTGCGCGGGTTCCGACGGCCAGGGCGCGGCGCGCCAGATCGCCCGCATCGCCACCGGCTGGCGGATGAAGCCAGTCGCCGAGCCGCTCGTCGTGATCACGCACGCGCAGACGCCCGAGGCGATCCTCGCGCCGAAGTCGATCGACGCCGCCTCGCTCGATCGCGCGCGCGAGCTCGGTGCGGCAATGGCCGCCGGCGTCTCGATGGGAATCTGGTAGTGGTAGCGCGGCGCGCGCGAACTCGCGCCGCGCCCGCTCAGCGCGCGGCGGCGACCAGCGCCTCGAGCTTGAGCACGTCGGCCGCGAACAGCCGGATGCCCTCGGCCAGCTTCTCGGTGGCCATCGCGTCCTCGTTGTGCGCCCAGCGGAAGTGCTTCTCGTCGAAGCGCACCCGCTCGATCGCCTCCTCGCGCGCGCGCGCCGGGTCGAGCCGGCGCGCGACGGGTTCCGCGGAACCGCGCAGCTGCTCGAGCAGTTCGGGGCTGATCGTGAGCAGGTCGCAGCCGGCCAGCGCCAGCACCTGGCCGGTGTTGCGAAAGCTCGCGCCCATTACCTCGGTGGGATAGCCGAACTTCTTGAAGTAGCCGTAGATGCGCCGCACCGACTGCACGCCCGGATCGTCGTCGGGCGCGTAATCGACGCCGTCGCGTTTGCGGTACCAGTCGAAGATGCGCCCGACGAACGGCGAGACCAGCGTGACGCCGGCGTCGGCGCAGGCCACCGCCTGCGCGAACGAGAACAGCAGCGTCAGGTTGCAGTGGATGCCTTCGTTCTCGAGCGACTCGGCCGCCCGGATGCCTTCCCAGGTCGACGCCACCTTGATCAGCACGCGCTCGCGGCCGACGCCCGCCTCCTCGTAGAGCCCGACGAGGCGCCGCGCCTTGGCGATCGTCGCGTCGACATCGAACGACAACCGGGCATCGACCTCGGTGGAGACACGCCCCGGCACGATCGACAGGATCTCGCGGCCGAAGCGCACCAGCAGCCGGTCGCACAGGTCGGCGACCGACTCGCCCGGATGTGCAGCGACCGTCTGCGCGAGCAGCGCGCCGTATTCGGGCTTCTGCACGGCCTTGAGGATCAGCGTGGGGTTCGTCGTCGCGTCGCGCGGCGCGTACGCGCGCATCGTGTTGAAGTCGCCGGTATCGGCGACCACGGTCGTGAACTGCCTGAGTTGCTCGAGTGCGTTCATGCGGGATTCTCCGTCGCGCGGCGCGAGCCCAGCGTGGCGCGCGCGGCGAGCGCGGCCAACCCGGCCAGCAGCACGAACAGCGCAGCGCTCCAGAGCGCGAAGGGTACCCCGAGCAGCGGTGCGTTCGCGTCGCGGCACGACGCGGTGGCCTCGAACAGCCACGGCAGCGTCTCGTCGAGCCGCAGCTTCATCAGCACGCGATCGGCGAAGGTGAACGCGCACGACAGGCTCTGCGCGGCGACGAACTGCTGGTGCAGCGCCGCCCACAGCCCGCCGAGGGCCGCGAGCGCAGCCAGCACCGACGCCGCGACCAGCGCTGCGCGCGAACGGCGTGCGAGCCAACCGAGCACCGCGAAAGCGGCGAACAGCAGGAACAGCAGCCGCTGGAACGTGCACCAGGCGCAGGGCTCGATGCCGAAGCGGTGTTGCAGCACGAGCGCGACGGCCACGGCGCCGATCGCGAGCACGGCACTCAGCAGGAGGATCGTATCGCTGCGGCGAAGCATCCGCGCACTATACGACATCGCGGCGGCCGCCCCGGCGCCAGGCGGCGCCGTGCAGGTGCCCGCGGGCGCCTCCTGCGGCCGCGCGGGGAGACGGCGGCGCGAGCGGGGTTCAGGTCAGCATGTCGTTCCAGATGTTGCGCGCCCACGCGTTCGCGTACTGGCCCTCGAGCTCGTTCGCCGCGGGCGAGAGGCCGCCCGCACCCGCCACCGGCTCGATCGTCTTCTTCTCGGGCACGTAGCGGTGCACCGACGCGACGTGTACGACGTTCTTGTCGTCGATGAAGCTGTAGCAGGTGTTGGCCATCATCGGCGGCTGCGGCGCGCGGCCGTTCAGCGTCTCGACGATCGCCGCGGCCACCGCCTTGCCGTGCTGGTTCGCCATGTGGCCCGACTTCGGCATCGCCGGCGCCGACAAGGTCGAATCGCCGAGCACGTGCACGCCCGGCGCGGCCGTCGACTCGAGCGTGAGCCAGTCGACCATGCACCAGCGGTTGTTGGCGTTGACGAGACCGGCCTTCTGCGCGATCGCGCCGGCGCGCTGCGACGGCACCACGTTGAGGACGTCGGCCTTGACCTTGTCGCCGAGCTCGGTCACCGCGACGCGGTTGCGCGCGTCGACCTCGGTGACGTTCATGTTCGACTGGTAGCTGACGATCCCCTTGTACGGACCGTTCCAGGCCGCCAGGAACAGCCCCTTCTTCGACTGGATGTCGGGGTTCGCGTCGAGCACGATGATCTTCGAGCGCGGCTTGGCCGTCTTGAAGTAGTGTGCGACCTGGCAGACGCGCTCGTAGGGCCCCGGCGGGCAGCGATACGGCGACTTCGGGATCGACAGCACGTAGACGCCGCCGTCGGGCATCGCCTCGAGCTGCGCGCGCAGCGCCACCGTCTGCGGCCCGGCCTTCCATGCGTGCAGGATGGTCTTCTGCGCCTCGGCGTCGAGACCCTGCACCGAGTCGAAGTCGAGCTCGATTCCAGGCGACACGACGATCCGGTCGAAGCTCTGGTTGGCGAGCTTGCGGAAGGTCGCGCTTCGCTTGGCCGGATCGATCGCCTCGACCTCGTCGTTGACGACGATCACGCCGGCGCGGCGCAGCCCGTCGTAGGGCACCGTCAGGTCGGCGATCTTGCGCGATCCGCCCAGCACCAGGTTCGACAGCGGGCACGAGACGAACGCGGTCTGGCGCTCGACCAGCATCACTTCGAGGCCGGGGCCGCCCCACTTCTTCAGGTACTTCGCAGCGGTCGCGCCGCCATAACCGCCGCCGACGACCAGCACGCGGCCGAGCTTGCGCTCGGCGCTCGTCGTCGGACCGGTGGCGCAGCCGGCCAGCGACAACGCCGCGCCGCCGCCGACCATCGACAGCGCCGTGCCCGAGCCGATCGCCTGCGCGAAGCGCCGGCGGGAGATGTTCGTGTCCTTCATGTCGTCCTCCGTCGGCCGGTTCATTTCTTCTGCTGCGAAAAGTAGTCGGCGAGCGCCGCGATCTGCTCGTCGGTGTAGCCCTTGGCGATCTGGTGCATGATCGTCGCCTTGCGCGTGCCTTCGCGGAACGCCTTCATCTGTTCCTTGAAATATGTCGGCGACAGCCCGGCGATGCCGGGCATGCCGCCGCCGCCGGCCGACCGCCCGTCGGTGCCGTGGCAGTTGGCGCAATTGGCGGCGATGTACTGCGCCTGCTGGGCGTGCGCCGGCCCGGCGGCGAGCACGGCAACGGCTGCACAGGCCGCGGCCGCGAGCGTGAACGTTCTCATCGATGTCTCCTCTTCTGGTGGGAACGCGACCGCAGAGTCTGTCAACGACGAACGACAGCCGCCATGATCTGCGGCAAGGTTATGCGCTTATTCGGAACCGGGGGCACGAAGACGACGGGGGCCGAGAACGACGAGGGGCCCGCGCGGGGCCCCTCGTGAAAGGGAACGAACGATCGATCGACGCGGCCGCGACGGGTTGCCGCCGCGGCCGCGCGTCAGGCGGGCAGCACCTCGACGAACTCCTCGCCCTCGCCGCCCGCGGTGGGCGGCGCGCCTTCGGCGAAGGACAGCGTCACCTGCTCGGCGTCGTCGACGTCGACGGTCACCTTGCCGCCGTTCACGAGCTTGCCGAACAGCAGCTCGTCGGCCAGCGCCTTGCGGATCGTGTCCTGGATGAGGCGCTGCATCGGACGAGCGCCCATCAGCGGATCGAAGCCCTTCTTGGCGAGCATCTTGCGAAGCCGCTCGGTGAACACCGCCTCGACCTTCTTCTCGTGCAACTGCTCCTCGAGCTGCATCAGGAACTTGTCGACCACGCGCAGGATGATCTCCTCGTCGAGTGCGGCGAAGCTGATGATCGCGTCGAGCCGGTTGCGGAACTCGGGCGTGAACAGCCGCTTGATCTCGACCATCTCGTCGCCCTGCTTGCGGGTGTCCGAGAAACCGATGCCGCGCTTCTGCAGGTCGGACGCCCCGGCGTTGGTCGTCATAATGACGATGACGTTGCGGAAGTCGGCCTTGCGCCCGTTGTTGTCGGTGAGCGTGCCGTGGTCCATCACCTGCAGCAGGATGTTGAAGATGTCCGGGTGCGCCTTCTCGATCTCGTCGAGCAGCAGCACCGCGTGCGGCTTCTTGCTGACCGCCTCGGTGAGGAGCCCACCCTGGTCGAAGCCGACGTAGCCCGGAGGCGCACCGATCAGCCGCGACACCGCGTGGCGCTCCATGTACTCGGACATGTCGAAGCGGATCAGCTCGATGCCGAGGATGAACGCCAGTTGCCGGGCGACCTCGGTCTTGCCGACGCCGGTGGGGCCCGAGAACAGGAACGCGCCGATCGGCTTGTCGGGCTTGCCGAGCCCCGAACGCGCCATCTTGATCGCGGCCGCCAGCGCCTCGATGGCGGGATCCTGGCCGAACACCGTGGCCTTCAGGTCGCGGTCGAGCGTCTGCAGCCGCCCGCGATCGTCGGACGACACCGACGCCGGAGGGATGCGCGCGATCTTGGCGACGATGTCCTCGATCTCGCCCTTGCTGATGATCTTCTTCTGCCGGCTCTTGGGCAGGATGCGTTGCGCGGCGCCGGCCTCGTCGATCACGTCGATCGCCTTGTCGGGCAGGTGGCGATCGTTGATGTACTTCGCCGACAGCTCGGCCGCCGCCGACAGCGCCGACGACGAGTACTTGATGCCGTGGTGCTCCTCGAAGCGCGACTTCAGCCCGCGCAGGATCTGCACCGTCTGCTCGACCGTGGGCTCGACCACGTCGATCTTCTGGAAGCGCCGCGACAGCGCGTGGTCTTTCTCGAAAATGCCGCGGTACTCGTTGTAGGTGGTCGCGCCGATGCACTTCAGCGTGCCCGAAGACAGCGCCGGCTTGAGAAGGTTCGACGCGTCGAGCGTGCCGCCCGAGGCCGACCCGGCACCGATCAGCGTGTGGATCTCGTCGATGAACAGGATTGCGTGCTGCGCCTGCTTGAGCTGCTTGAGCACGGTCTTCAGGCGCTGCTCGAAATCGCCGCGGTACTTGGTACCGGCCAGCAGCGCGCCCATGTCGAGCGAGTAGACGGTGGCGTCGGCGAGCACCTCGGGCACGTCGCCCTGCGTGATGCGCCAGGCCAGCCCCTCGGCGATGGCCGTCTTGCCGACGCCGGCCTCGCCGACCAGCAGCGGGTTGTTCTTGCGCCGCCGGCACAGCACCTGGATCACGCGCTCGACCTCGTGCTCGCGCCCGATCAGCGGGTCGATCCGGCCTTCCTTGGCGGCGGCGTTGAGGTTCTGCGTGTACTGCTCGAGCGCGCCCTGCTGGCTGGCGGCGCCCTCCTGCTCGGCCTCGGGTTGCTCTTCCTTCTGCGGCTCCTTCGGCTGCGGCGTCTTGGTGATGCCGTGCGAGATGTAGTTGACGACGTCGAGCCGCGTGATGCCCTGCTGATGCAGGTAGTACACGGCGTGCGAGTCCTTTTCGCCGAAGATCGCCACCAGCACGTTGGCGCCGGTGACCTCCTTCTTGCCGTTCGACGTGCTCTGCACGTGCATGATCGCGCGCTGGATCACGCGCTGGAACCCGAGCGTGGGCTGCGTGTCGATTTCCTCGCTGCCCGGCACGACCGGAGTGTTTTCCTTGATGAAGGTGGTCAGGCTCTTGCGCAGGTCTTCGATGTTGGCGGCGCACGCGCGCAACACTTCGGCGGCCGACGGGTTGTCGAGCAGCGCCAGCAGCAGGTGCTCCACGGTGATGAACTCGTGGCGCTGCTGCCGGGCCTCGACGAAGGCCATGTGCAGACTGACTTCCAATTCCTGCGCGATCATGCTTCCTCCATCACGCACTGCAGCGGATGCTGATGCTGGCGTGAGTAACTGCTAACCTGCTCGACTTTCGTGGATGCCACGTCGCGCGGATACACCCCGCACACGCCACGACCCTCCCGGTGCACCTTCAGCATGACCTGCGTTGCCTTTTCGCGGCCCATGCCGAAGAACTTCTGCAGCACGCTGACGACGAATTCCATCGGGGTGAAATCGTCGTTCAGCAACATCACCTGGTACATCGGCGGCGGCTTCAGCCGCGATTCCTTTCGCTCCAGAACCGTGGAGGGATCTTGCCGTGTCGCCATGAACCCCATTCTAGCGAGTCGTCCACCCCATGCAACAACGGATAGGAGGCCTTTTCCGACGACCGTGACCGCGTTCACGAAGCTGTCAGGGTTTTGCCGAACGACCCTTGACGAAGGAACATTTTTGCCAAAGAATCCGAGCGCTATCCGGGGTCTTTACCGCTGGAACCGTTCTTCGATGACAACGAGAAGTTGGGGGGCGGCGCCACGGCTTTCAAGACGCCGGAGCACCGAGATGGTCGTGTCAGTGAGACCCCGGCGCATCGCGCCCCGTTCTCTGCAGCCTCGAGTCTGGCCGACCTTGTCCATTGGCATTGAAGGATAGGCAGGCATGGCTACAGGCACCGTCAAGTGGTTCAACGATTCCAAGGGGTACGGCTTCATCACCCCCGACGATGGAGGAGAGGATCTGTTCGCGCACTTTTCCGCGATCCAGATGAACGGCTTCAAGACGCTGAAGGAAGGTCAGAAGGTCCAGTTCGACGTCGTCGCGGGCCCGAAAGGCAAGCAGGCGTCAAACATCCAGTCGGCCTGACGTCGCCGACACTGCTTGCCCGGGGCCCGTTCGCCGGACCTCGGGCGATGCGGGCGATCAGCCGGAGTGCCGGCGATCGCCTCCGCTCCCCTCTTTCGCTCGCTGCGCCTCCCCCCGCTCGCGTTACGCCCGCCCCGCCTCCGCGGGCCCCCGAACGTCGCTCGCTTCGGTGTTGACCATGTGGTCGGCCATCTCGGTGAAAGCGCGATCGACCCCTGCGCGCAGCGCGTCGTCCGTCACCAGCTCGGCCAGCGCCTGGCGCATGCACAGCAGCCATTCGTCGCGCTCGGCCGGGCCGATCGCGAACGGCAGGTGCCGCATCCTGAGCCTCGGGTGGCCGCGCTCGGCCACATACAGCGGCGGGCCGCCGAACCAGCCGCTGAGGAACTTGAACAGGCTGTCGGCACTGCCGGCCAGGCTTTCCGGGTGCAGCCGCCGCACGCGCCAGGCCTCGGGCAGCTCGTCCATCAGTTCGTAGAAGCGATCGACCAGCGCATGCACGCCGGCGGCGCCGCCGATACGCTCGTAGACGCTGGCCTGGGTCGTCGCCTGGGCAGGCCGGTTCGACGCGTCGGGCATCGGCGGCCTCAACGGTAACGACGCAGGTAGTTCCACTCGAAGGCCCGCTTGGCCCAGTGGAACGCGCGCGCCGACGGCAGCAGCACGTTGCGGCGCACGTCGCGGAAGACCAGCGTGCCGTGATCGATCGCGTCGACGATACACACCAGCTCGACCTTGAAGGTCTCGTTCGCCGGCCGCCCGCTCAGGTCGCCGAGCAGGTTCGCCGCCGCCGCAGCCGCCTGCAGGTCTGCCATGTGGGCCTGCTTGGGCATCCAGTCGGGGCCGGGAAAGCTGCCCGAGTCGCCGACCACGTAGACGCGTTCGCGGCCGGGCACGCGGCAGTGCGCATCGGCCTGCACCAGCCCCCCGGGCGAGCGCGGCAGGTCGGTGGCGTCGAACCACGCGTTGCCGGTCATGCCCGGCATGAAGAGGATCAGGTCGGCGGGGAACTCGCCGCCTTCGGTGACCACGCGGTCCGCATCGAAGCGCTTGAGCTTGTGGCCGAGGTGAGTGCGAATGCCGCGCCGGTTCATCTCGGCCAGCAGGTGCCTCACCGCCTTGGGGCCTAGCCGGTTTCCGGGCTCGGCGGCGGGACTGAAGAACACCAGTTCGAAACGCTCGCGCCGGCCCTCGCGGCGCAGCTGCGCGTCGATCCCGAACAGGAACTCGAACATCGGGCCGCCGCGCATCGCCGACGGCTCGTTCGGGTTGCCGGCGAAGCCGAGCGCGATCGTGCCGCCCTGCATCTCGCGCAGCCGGTCGCGGATGCGCTCGGCCGCGGCGATTCCCTCGCAGGGCGTGATCGCGTGCTCGATGCCGGGCAGCTTCTTGATGAAGCGCCCGCCGGTGGCGATGACCAGCGCGTCGTTGGCCAGGTCGCCGGCAGTGGTCTCGACGACGCGCCCGCCCTCGCGCAATCCGGTGACCTCGGCCGCGCGGAACTGCACGCGCATCCGGTCGAAGTAGCGGTCCAGCGAAACGACCAGCTGCTCGCGCGTGCGCAGGCCGCTGGGAATCCAGATGATGCCGGGCAGGTAGTGCAGCTCGGGGCGCGGCGCGACGAGCGTGATCTGCACGCGCGGATCGCGGCGGCGCAGCGCGTGCACGGTCGACAGGCCGGCGAATCCTGCGCCGAGTACGGTGATGCTGTGGGTCATGAGGAACGTTGCAGGAGGGGCGGCGCGCCGACGCCGGCGCGATACCGGTCCCGAATCAAGGGTCGTCGGTGCCGCGATGTTAACCCGGCGCGCGCTCCCGCCACGCGGGCGGGCGCGGCGGTCGCGCGCGGCGGTCGCGCGCGCGGTAAGCTCCCGACATCCGGCGTGCAGCCGGCGCCGCACGCGATCCCGGTCGGGACATGCCGCGCCGGCCGGCGCGAAGGGCCACGAAGGCGATGGAGCTTCGATGCGCGACCCGAGCCCGACGACGCAAGCCCGCGTGGCCCGCCACGGCGGACGCGAGGCGCTGGCGCTGGCGCTGCAGGCCAGCCGCGCGGACACGCTGGCGACGTTCGCGGCCTGCGAGAGCGCCCTTCCCGACCTGCGGGTGCCGCTGCGCGCCGAGCTCAATCCCCCGCTGTGGGAGCTGGGTCACGTCGGCTGGTTCCAGGCGTACTGGGTGCAGCGCAACCCGCAGCGCGACCGTGGCGTGCGCGCCGACCCGGACGCGCCGCGCGCCGCCGCGGAGCCCGCCGACGCGGATGCGCTGTACCACTCCGGCCGGGTGCCGCACGACAGCCGCTGGCGGCTGCCGCTGCCCGACGCCGACACGACTCGGGCGCAGTTGCAGCGCCAGCTCGACCGAACGCTCACCCTGCTGGCCGGCGCGCCCGAGCACGACGACGCGCTCTACTTCTTCCGCCTGGCGCTGTTGCACGAGGACATGCACCACGAGGCCGCTCTGTACATGGCGCAGGGGCTGGGCATCGCGATCGACGACCCGCGCTGGCAGCCGCGCGCGCTGCCGCCACCGCCCGACGCGTTGCGCTTCGACGCGGGAAGCTGGCGGCTGGGCAGCGACCCACGCGGCTTCGCCTTCGACAACGAGCGCCCGGCGCCCGAGCGCACCGTGCCGCCTTTCGAGATCGACGCACAGGCGGTGCGCTGGGCCGAATTCCTGCCCTTCGTCGAGGCCGGCGCTTACGCGCGGCCGCACTGGTGGACCGACGAGGGCCGGCAGTGGCTGCTGCAATCGGGCGCCCGCGCCCCGCGGTACCTGCGACCCGGCGGCGACGGCTGGCAGCGGTGGCGGCACGGCCGCTGGCAGGCGCTCGACCCGGCCGAGGCCGCCTGCCACCTGACCCTGCACGAAGCGCAAGCCTGGTGCCGCTGGGCCGGCCGCCGACTCCCCACCGAGGCCGAGTGGGAGCTCGCCGCCGTCGTGCAGCCGCAGCGCTTGCGCTGGGGCGACGTCTGGGAATGGACCGGCAGCCCCTTCGAGCCTTTCCCGGGCTTCGTCGCCCACCCGTACCGCGACTACTCGGCCCCGTGGTTCGACGGTCGGCCGGTGCTGCGCGGCGCATCGTTCATGACGCAGCCGCGGATGCGCCACCCGCGCTACCGCAACTTCTTCCCGGCAGGTCGAAACGACGTGCCGGCCGGGTTCCGCAGCTGCGCGGCCTAGACCCCGCGCGTCGGCGACCGCTGCGCGTCGCGCGCGCGGTGGCGACCCGGTCCCCGGATTCGAGCGTCTCGATGATCGGACAGTCTGGCCGGTCATCGCCATGGCAGCATCGGACCAGGTGCTCGAGCGTCGCCTTCATTTGCTGGAGTTCCTTCAGCTTCTCGTCCAGCTCCGCGATGTGCGCCTGGGCCAGCGACTTGACCTGCCGGCTGGAGCGCCTGCGGTTCTGCCAGAGGTCGAGAAGCTCCCGGATCCGGTCGAGGGAGAACCCGAGATCCCGGCAGTGGCGAATGAACCGCAGCACGCTCACGTCCTTGTCGGCGTACTGGCGGTAGCCGGCCTGCGTGCGGCCCACGCGGGGCAGCAGCCCGACACTTTCGTAGTGGCGGATCATCTTCGCCGATACGCCGGAGGCGCCGGCAGCGTCGCCGATGTTCATGGTCACGCTCCTCGAGTCCCGACGACAGCGTTCATCGCGCTGCAGCGCCGCGCCAGCGGCGCAGCGTCAGCGCATTGGCGACGACGCTCACGCTGCTGAAGGCCATGGCCGCTCCGGCGATGACCGGGCTGAGCAGGCCGAATGCCGCGAGCGGGATGCCCAGGACGTTATACGCGAAGGCCCAGAACAGGCCTTGCCGGATTTTCGACCAGGTCCGGCGCGAGACGTCGAACGAATCGGCCACCAGGCGCGGGTCGCCGCGCATCAGGGTGATGCCCGCGGCCTGCATCGCGACATCCGCGCCGGTCGACATGGACAGGCCGACATCCGCGGCCACGAGCGAAGGGGCGTCGTTCATGCCGTCGCCGACCATCGCCACCACGTGCCCCTGGTCACGCAACTGCTGCACGACGGCCGCCTTGTCGCCAGGCAACAGCTGCGCGCGGACTTCGTCGATGCCGAGCTCGCGCGCCACCGCCGCGGCGCTTCCCGCGTT
This sequence comes from Comamonas sp. SCN 65-56, assembly GCF_001724135.1. Lineage (GTDB taxonomy): Bacteria > Pseudomonadota > Gammaproteobacteria > Burkholderiales > Burkholderiaceae_C > Comamonas_C. The sequence goes on from NZ_MEDS01000040.1 coordinate 17,113, forward strand.
GTCTCCCGTGAGCATGACGGTCCGGATGCCGAGCTCGCGCAGGCGCGCGACCGATTGGCGGGAAGCGGGCTTGACGCGGTCCCCGAAGGCGAGAAGCCCCAGGACGTGGGCGACATCGCCGTCGCGGCCCAGCAGCCAGGAGGTGGTCGTGCCCTCCCTCTCGAGGCGCTGGGCTTGCATCAGCAGCGCGCCGGGATCGGCGCCCGACTCGTTCATCAGGCGCGTGCTGCCCAGCGCGATGCGCCGGCCACGCACCGTGCCTTCCACGCCACGGCCGGGCAGCGTCCTGGCGTCGCTCGCGCCGGGCACGCCCACGCGCAGGTCGCGAACCTTTGCCATCACGGCGCGCGCCAGCGGGTGGTCACTGGTCTTCTGCAGCGCGGCCGAGAGCTTCAGCACCTCGTCGCGGTCGAACCCTTCGGCGGCCTCGATCGCGACGAGCGAAGGCCTGCCCTCGGTCAGCGTGCCGGTCTTGTCGAATGCGACGGCGGTCACCGAGTGCGCCACCTCCAGGGCCTCGGCGTCCTTGATGAGGATGCCCTGGCGCGCAGCCACGCCCGTCCCGGCCATGATCGCCGTGGGGGTGGCGAGGCCCAGCGCGCACGGGCAGGCGATGACGAGCACCGCCACGGCGCTGAGGAGCGCCTGCTCCCAGTTGCCACCGTAGAGGAACCAGCCGGCGAACGTCGCCAGCGCGATGCCGAGAACTACCGGGACGAAGACGGCGCTGACACGATCGACGATGCGTTGCACGGGCGCCTTCGCAGCCTGCGCCGACTCGACCATGCGGATGATGCGGGCGAGCGTGGTCTCGGCGCCGATGGCCGCGGTGCGCACGTGCAGCAACCCGTCCCCGTTCACGGAGCCCCCGGTCACCTTGTCTCCCACCGACCTGGGCACCGGAAGGCTCTCGCCCGTGATCAGCGACTCGTCGACGTGGCTTTGCCCGTCGACGATCTCGCCGTCGACCGGTACCCGCTCGCCCGGGCGAACGACGACGACATCGCCCACCGCGAGCTGCCCGACCGGCGTGGAGACTTCGTCGCCGTCGACGAGGACGCGGGCAACCGTCGGCCGCAGCGCGTTCAGCGCGCGGATCGCATCGGCGGTCTGGCGCCTGGCGCGTGCCTCGAGCCACTTGCCCAGCAGTACCAGCGTGACGACCGCGGCCGACGCCTCGAAATACAGGTGGGGCATGCCGTGGCCGGCGTGCCTCCACAGCTGGTAGAGCGAGAGGCCGTAGGCGGCGCTGGTGCCCAGGGCAACGAGCAGATCCATGTTGCCGGCCCCGGCCCTCGCCGCCTTCCAGCCGGCGCGGTAGAAGCGCGCACCGAGCCAGAACTGCACCGGCGTGGCGAGCGCGAGTTGCGCCCAGCCGCCGAGCATCCAGTCGATTCCGAACGGCTGCAGCAGCATCGGCAACACGAGCGGCAGCGTCAGCACTGCGCCGACGAGAACGGGCCACCATGGCGGAAGCCCCCGCGCGGCCCGCGCGGCAGGCGTCGCCTCGACCGCGCTGGCCGAATACCCTGCCTTCCCGATGGCGGCTGCCAGCGTCGCGAACGACACGTTCGCCAGCGCGTCGATCGTGGCCTTCCCGGTCGCGAGGTTCACCGACGCCGCCGACACGCCGGGGACCGCGAGCAAGGCCTTCTCCACCCGGGAGACGCACGAGGCGCAGGTCATCTCCTCGACCCGAAGCTCGAGTTGCCGCGTCGGGGCGTCGTAGCCGGCCTTGCGCACGGTGCCGACGAGGGCGTTCATGGCGGTGACCTCCGTGGAAGCATGGGTTGGAAACACCTGCAGCTTCCACCTTCCCATCGTTGGAAGGTCAAGACGGCCCGGCCGGAACCCCGGACACCGACATGGTCTTCGGGCGCGTTCGTCGACGTTCCGGCGACCGGAAACCCCGGGTATCGCGCGAGCGATCGGGTCCGAAGACGGCGGCGCGAAGGTCGAGAGGCGCCAGAAAGACGAAGCCCCCGACCTTCGATCGAAGATCAGGGGCTCGCGCGGTTCGACCGACGCGCCGCAGCGGCGTCACATGTGGTCGATCATCACATGTAAATGAAGCTGCACCCCGCGTGAACGCTCGATCTCGGCGCTTTGAGCGGCATCCCCTGCTCCAATTTCGGCTCCATCCATCTGAGACGCCGTGAAACAGCGGGGTCGCCAAGCGCGGCTGGTCCGCGTAGGCCCGAGGGGACTTTACCATGCTCCAGCTTCGGGCAGACCACATGTGAGCCGTCTCGCCGCGTCTCTTTACGCTCCGTAAGCCCCTGGTTCCATTCAAGGAATCAGGGGCTTCGTCTTTTCGGCACTTCGGCACGTCTCACGGCAGACCGCGAAATCCGCCATTCATCGGGTCAGACCCACCCGGACCACTTGCGATGAAGCGCCGTATCGTCCCGAGTGAGCCGGCCGAGCTGTGACGAATCTGACTCTGCTCGTATCGATGCTCGGCTCCGACAGGGCACGCCTGTCGTGCCAGGCACCCCAGGGCGCATGGCGAATCCTCCAGAAGCCTTTGCCGACGGCATGCCCGCATGTCCATGCTTCCCGAGTCCAGGGCATCCGCAGGGCAAGCCCTGATGCAGGGCTTGGCGACACAGTCCTTGCACGGATGCCCATGGTCCTCCGCGGGCGAGACCGGAAGATCCGTATCGGTGAGGATGGCCGCCCGATAGGCAAACCAGCTTCCCCACCTGGCGTCGATGCCGACCATGAATGGCGACGCATGGTGCCAACCTGCCAGGGTGCCGAGACGCTGCAGCCCGACGTGTCGCCCCTCGGGTAAGCCCTTCGGGTAGACGAAGCGGTATCGGGCCCCCGGCACGGCCTCGGCCAGCCAGCGCTCGACCGTGCGGACGCTGTAGGCATCGATGGGATGAGCCGAACGAACGCCCTCCGCCTGCACGCGCTCCCAGAGGCGTTGCCCGGCGTGACCGAACAGGATCAACTGGCGCTCGTGCGCCCCGACGGACAGCGGCGCGAGCAGCTCTGCGGGGAGCTGCCGGAGGGCGAAGACATGCTGCCGGTTCAGGCCGGCATCGTCCAGCATGGACCTCAAGGGAAGCTCGGGTATGGGCGAACTCATATTGGCGGCATCGGGAAGCGAAACGCAAACGAAACGCGGGCCATCTACCGTTGGGTGCACTGTCCGTTTGCACCAGGAGGATCGCCATGCGCAAGTATGTTCCACGCAGCCTTGCGCTGCTTCTGCTGGCCAGCGCAACAGCCCAGGCCGGCGTCATCAGCATTCCATGGACGCTGGATTTCAGCTTCGTGCCGAGCGACCAGACCGCGGTCGTGTCCGGCGCGCCGGGTGATGGCCAGGTCGCGCTGCAGAATTTCGAGACCAACCATGAGATCTCGCACCGGGTGAAAGACAAGGTCGAAGTGCCGATCGATGCCGTGGCTGTTTGATTAGCGTGCTGCCACTGCCGATGGCGCTTGGTTGCAGCCGAACGCTTTCGGCCAGGAGCCGTCAGCCAGTTGGTCAACTCGGATAACCGTTTCAGACTGAGGCCGTGTGGAAACAGCAATCGTCGTCGGTGATCGTAAGGAGTCGCGGCAGTTGTTGCGGCCAGTGCAGCAGCGGATCTGCGATCGCGCGGCCCGCGTGGCGGGTGCCCCACCTTAGGCTTTCATCTCTGCGATCAGAGTCGAGGCTCCGGGGATCTTGATCACTCGCCGCATGTTGTACGCCAACACTTGCAAGCTCATCTCGGTTCGCACGCGTGGGAGCGTTCGGGTCAGGAAGTGCGTGGATCCCATCCATGCCTTCAAGGTACCGAACACGTGCTCTACCGTGCGCTGTCGTAGCCGAGAAGCCTCCGGCACTCCATCAAGGCGCGCCTGGACCACTTCGAGCACATCTTCGTGCTCCCAGCGGCTGATGCGTCGGTATGGAGCGGGCGTGCACTGCTTCCTGAGGTGACACCCGGGGCACGCAGACGACCAGTACTTGTGCAGCCTCTTGCCGTCCTCGACCGTGGTGAACTGGGATGCCCCCATCTCTCCGGACACTCCGGTTAGCTACACAGCCGCCATTCTTTCCTCGAACTGCACCGGGCTGACGTAATCGAGCACCGAGTGGCGCCTGCG
>NZ_MEDS01000041.1 GCF_001724135.1 Comamonas sp. SCN 65-56
CGAGTTCTGGTAGGCGACCTCCATCAGGCCGAGCGACTGCATGCCCACGCCGATGCGCGCCGCGTTCATCATCACGAACATCGCGTTCAGGCCCTTGTTCGGCTCGCCCACCAGCCAGCCGGAGGCGCCGTCGAGGTCCATGACGCAGGTCGCGTTGGCGTGGATGCCCATCTTCTCCTCGAGCCGCGCGCACTTCACGCCGTTGCGCGCGCCGAGCGAACCGTCGGCGTTGGGGACGAACTTGGGCACGATGAAGAGCGAGATCCCCTTGGTGCCGGCCGGCGCGTCGGGCAGGCGCGCGAGCACCAGGTGCACGATGTTCTCCGCCAGGTCGTGCTCGCCCGACGAGATGAAGATCTTGGTGCCGGTGATCCGGTAACTGCCGTCGGCCCGGGGCTCGGCCTTCGTGCGCAGCAGGCCGAGGTCGGTGCCGCAGTGCGGCTCGGTCAGGCACATCGTGCCGGTCCAGTCCCCCGACACCAGCTTCGGGATGTAGAGTGCCTTCTGCTCCGGCGTGCCGTGCGCGTGCAGGCAGTCGTAGGCGCCGTGGGTGAGGCCCGGATACATCGCCCAGGCCTGGTTGCCCGAGTTCATCATCTCCTGGAACGCGATGCCGACCGCCGCCGGCAGGCCCTGCCCGCCGTACTGCGGATCGCAGGTGAGCGTCGGCCAGCCGCCGGCCTTGAACTGCTCCCAGGCCTGCTTGAAGCCCTTCGGCGTCGTCACGACGCCGCCCTCGGACCAGCGGCAGCCCTCCTCGTCGCCGCTGCGGTTCAGCGGGAACAGCACCTCGGCGCAGAACTTGCCTCCCTCCTCGACGACCTGGTCGATCAGTTCACGGTTGGTCTCCGCGTAAGGCGGCAACGCCTTCAGGGTGCCCTCGACGTCGAGCAGCTCGTGCAACACGAACTGGATGTCGCGCAAGGGTGGGGTGTATCGGGCCATGACTGCTACTCCAGCTTCGAAACGATGGGATGGAAGGAAAAGGTCGGGGTCAGGTTCAAGTCTTTACAGACCGAACGTTCGTGCGCTTTTTCGGCCGCGACAGGCGCATCGTTCGCTGGTACGAGTCGACCAGGCGGTCGAAGCTGCGACGCGCGCGCCCGACGGCGTCGGGGCTGTCGAGCAACCTGCCGTCGTGGTGCAGCACGAGGATCACGCCATAGAGCTGGAACACCAGCTCCTGCACGTCGAGGTCGTCGGGCAGGTCGCCGGCGTCGACCGCCTGCTGGATCGCGCGCGACAGCTCGCGCTGCCACGAGCGCACCATCGCCACGAGTTCCTCTCGAACCGCGCCGGGCCGGTCGTCGTACTCGGCGGCGCCCGAGATCCAGATGCAGCCTCGCGCAGCCTCGATCGCGGTGCGCTCGAGCCATCGGTCGAAGATCGCGCGCAGCCGCGGCAGGCCGCGCTTCTCCTTGAGCCCCGGGACCAGTACCTCGTCGACGAAGCGCCGCTCGTAGGCCTTGAGCACTGCGATCTGCAGGTCCTCGCGCGAGCCGAAGTGGGCGAACACGCCGCTCTTGGACATCTGCATGCGCTCGGCGAGCGCGCCGATCGTGAGACCCTCGAGTCCGTTGCGCGCCGCGAGCTCGAGCGCGGCCTCGACGATCGCGGCGCGCGTCTGCTCGCCCTTGCGCGGCCCGCCCGCAGGGCGCCGGCGCGCGACGGCAGGCGTGCCGGCTGGAACGGCCGAAGGAGTCTTCATCGTCAGTTTTCCGAACGATCGTGCTTTTCTGGGAGCCTAACCGAAAGCCGGCGCCGGCGGGCGGGGAGCCTGCCGCCGTTAGGGGCGACACTCTAATGGTGCGCTGCAGCGAAGGCCGCGCTGCCGGCTGGGGAGCGTCGTGCGGTCAGCCGACCGCCTCCTGCGTACCCCCGAACTCCGCGCCGATCTTCATGATGCCGCTCACGCGGGCCACCGGCGTGCCGTCCGCCGTCACGAGGCCCTGCGCGAAGACCATCGATCGCGTCGTGCGCAGCACTTGCGCCTCGCCCTGCACCCAGGCGCCCCTGGCCGACGGCGCGAGATAGTCGATCTGCAGGCTGATCGTCGGCAGGAACCGGCGCCCGATCTCGGGCACCTGCCGGTGTGCGACCAGGGGCAGCAGCATGTCGCAGAAGCTCGCCATCATCCCGCCGTGGCAGATGCCCATCGGATTGGTGTGGCGCGGCTCGACGCGAAAGCCCAGTTGCACCCGGTCGCCGCCGTGCCGCAGGTAGAACGGGCCATTCACGGCGATGAACTCGCCGCCGACTTTCAGGGCGGCGAATCCGGTGGGGATTCCTGCATCCATCGCTTCTTGCTCCACGAGGCCGACTCGCTGCGAGGGTAGCAGGGCGCGCGGCGCGCTTCGCACGGCTACCAGAGCGCGTAGCGCCACCCGAGCAGCGCCGTGAGCGCGCCCCACATCAGCAGCAGCAACGGCACTCCGACACGTATGAAGTCCGCGAAGCGGTAGCGCGCAGCGCTCATCACCAGCAGGTTCGTCTGGTAGCCGATCGGCGTCGCGTAACAGAGGTTGCAGCCGAACAGGATCGCCAGCACGTAGGCCTCTGCCGGTGCGCCCAGGCTGCGCGCTGCCTCGACCGCGATCGGCGTGCCGATCGCCGCCGCCGCGTTGTTCGACACGAAGTTGGTGATCACCGCGACGAACAGCATCATCGCGCCGAGCACCGCGAGCGGCGGCCAGCCGGCGACGAGATCGCTGAACGCGTGCGCCAGCGCGCTCGCCGCGCCGGTGTCGAGCAGCGCCTTGCCTAGCGCCAGGCTTGCCGCCACCAGCATGATCACGTCGGCCTTGAGCGCGCGGCCGATCGCCTCGGGCTTCAGGCACCGGGTGGCGAACATCGCAAGCACGCCCGCCAGCGCGGCCAGGTACATCGGCAGGACCTTGGTCGCCGCGAGCGCCACCACGGCCAGCATGATCGCCGCCGCGACGCCGCCGCGGCCGCCGCCTCCCGCGTCGACCGCGCCGTCGACGACGACCAGCCCACGGTCGGCGCGCAACGCGGCGACCTTGTCCGGCGCGCCCTGCACCAGCAGCACGTCGCCCGCCGCCAGCCGGATGTCACCGACATCTCGCTGCCGCTGCATCGCGCTGCCCGTGGACCTGAACGCCCCGAGCACGACGACGTCGTGCCGATCGGCGAAGCGCTGCTCGCGGATCGTCCAGCCGACCAGGTTCGACGTGGGCAACAGGATCACCTCGGCCAGCGCGGCATCGTCCCCGTGCAGCGGGTGCTCGTCGTCGACCGGGTGCTCGGAGTCGTCGACGTTGTAGAGCCTGAGACCGAGCTCGCGCTCGAATGCCTTGAGCCTGGTGGCGGTGTCGCTGACCACGAGGCGATCGCCGGCTGCCAGCTTGACGTTGGGCAATCGCACGAGGCTCAGCCCATCGCCACGATGCAGCGACTTGACGCGCAACTCGCGCTTCGAGCGTTCGAGCAACTCCTCCAGCGTGGCGCCGTCCAGCGGCGAACCCTCCGGTACGTGGAAGACGGCGTCGAACCGGCGCTCTGCCGGCGCTGCACCCCCGTCGTCGCCGGCCGGCAGCAGCAGCGGAGCGACCAGCCACAGGTACGGCAGCGCGACCAGGGCCGCGATCGCGACGAGCGGAGTGAAGTCGAACAGGTCGAAATGCGCCGCGCCCATCCGTGCGGCGATGGCGACGACGAGCAGGTTGGTCGAGGTGCCGATGGTGGTCGCCATCCCGCCGATCAGCACCGCGAAGTTCATCGGCATCAGCTGCCGCGACGCCGAACCGCCGGTCTGGCGCGCGAGCGCGGCCAGGACCGGGATCAGCAGGACGACGATCGGCGTGTCGTTCACGACGCCGCTCGCCGCGAGGCAGACGACGAGTACCAGCAGCATGCCCGCGCGAGCGCCGAGCCGCTTCCACAGCGCGGCCAGCTGCCTGGTGACCGGATTCAGCGCGCCGGTTTCGACCAGGCCCTGCCCGAGCACGAGCAGCGCGCAGATCGCGACCAGCGCCTCGTGCCCGAAGCCGAGGTAGAAGTCGCGCGGATCGACGACCCGCTCGCCACTGCGATAGGGGAACGCCACGAACGCGAGCGGCAGCGCCACCAGCACCAGCAGGCTGGTGACCACGATCGGAACGCGCCGGATCGTGTAGAGCGCGAACACCACGATCGTGAACACGAGCGAGGCGACCGCGTGCGGGGTCAGGTCGGGCATTGCCGAATGGTAGCGGCGCGCCGGGACAGGCAACAGGTATAATCGCGCCTCGGCGTCCCGAAGACGCCGTCGATTCAATCCGTGCCGCCCGCGATCGCGGGCACCCCAGCGCCGGGCATTCGAATTCGCCTCGCAGCGGCCCCGCGAATCGCCGCAGGCTCCCCGCCTTGCTGCGCAGACGCGCCGGCCGGCCGCAGCAGACACCGTGCGCTCCGCGTCCCTGGCGCGGACGCGCGAGCGCCGCCGGCGGCGCCAGGGCCGCTCCGGCGACCCGACGACAGGAGATGACGACGCATGCGCGAACAGCTGCTCGAACTGAAGGCGTGGATCACCCCGTACGCGGCCGAGCTGCGCGTCGCGGCCTCGATCGTCGGCGTGCTGCTGATCGCGTTCGTGCTGCGCTACGTGGCCAACCGGTTGCTGCGCCGCTTCTTCGTCGGCGTGTCCGATCGCGCCCCGTCGGTCGAGGAGCGGCGTCGCGTGGAAACGGTGGGCAAGGTGCTGCGACACACCGTCTCGGCGCTGATCCTGATCGTCGCCGCGCTCGTGATGCTCAACCAGCTGGGCATCTCGATCGCGCCGATTCTCGGCGCCGCCGGCGTCGTCGGCATCGCGGTGGGCTTCGGCGCGCAGAGCCTGGTGAAGGACATCTTCGCCGGATTCTTCCTGCTGATCGAGAACCAGATCCGCGTCGGCGACGTGGTCGAGATCGCGGGCAAGTCGGGCGTCGTCGAGCAGCTGAGCCTGCGCCGCACGAAGCTGCGCAGTTACGATGGCAGCGTCCACTACATCTCGAACGGGCTGATCACGACCGTGACCAACATGTCGACCGAGTTCGCGTTCGCGGTCGTCGACATCGGCGTGGCCTATCGCGAGGACATCGACCGCGTCTACGCGGTCATGCGCGACACGGCCGATGCGCTGCGCGGGACGGCCGACTTCGGGCCGAAGATCATCGGCGACCTCGAGATCGCCGGCGTCGATCAGTGGGCCGACTCGGCGGTCATGATCCGGGCGCGCATCCGCACGCAGCCGCTGGACCAGTGGAGCGTGCGGCGTGAGTACCTCAAGCGGCTGAAGGCGGCGTTCGATCGCGAGGACATCTCGATCCCGTTCCCCCACCGCACGCTGATGGTCGAAGGTGGGTCGATCCTGCCGACGCCCGAAGCCCCCGAGGCCGGCGCGCGCCCTGATCGGGCGGCACGCGCTACGTGAACCGGCGATCCGGCCGCCGCCCCCTGCTGGCACCCTTGCGGAGACCCCGACGATGACCGGCGACAATCGCTCCGACCTGTTCTTCCTGCCTTCCTGGCCGCCGATGCCCGATGTCGTGCTGTGGGTGTCGCTGACGATCGTCGTGGCCGGCCTGCTCGGCGAGTTCGTGTTCCGCAGGTTCAGGCTGCCCCGGGTGGTGGGCTATGCCGCCGTCGGGACGATCGTGTCGGCGCTCGGGCTGGGCATCGACGGCACCACGCTCAAGCCGAGCTTTCGCCTGATCGTCGACCTCGCGCTCGCGCTGCTGCTGTTCGAGCTCGGCAGCCGGATCAACCTGCGCTGGCTGCGCACCAACCCGTGGCTGCTCGTGACCAGCCTGGCCGAGGCGGCGCTGTGCTTCGCTGCCGTCCACCTGACGCTGCTCTACTTCGGCACCGAGCCGAGCGTGGCGGCCGCGGTCGCCGCGATCCTGGTCGCGACCTCGCCCGCGGTAGTGATGCGGGTCGCCTCCGAGTTCGACGCGTCGGGCCAGGTGACCGAGCGCATGATCTTGCTCACCGGCCTGAACACGTTCTATGCCGTCCTCGCGTCGAAGTTCGTGGTCGGCTGGCTGCACGCCGAACTCGCCGGCAGCTGGTTCCGCTCGATCGCACACCCGCTCTACCTGTTCGCCGGGTCGGCGATCGTGGCCGCCTTGCTGGCGTTCTGCGTCTCGCTGATCGCCAGGCGCCTCGACCTGCGCAACGAGAACTCGGCGCTGCTGCTGCTCGGCATGATCCTGCTCGCGCTGTCGGTCACGAAGATGGCCAACCTGTCGACGCTGCTGGTGCCGCTGCTGGCCGGCCTGATGCTGCGCAACAGCACCGAGAGGCCCTGGATCTGGCCGCGGCACTTCGGCACGGCCGGCGGCGCGCTGGTGCTGCTGCTGTTCGTCATCACCGGATCGGTCTGGTCGGTCGATGCGCTGATGGTCGGCGCCGCGCTCGGAGCGGCGGTGATCGTCGCGCGGTTCGCGGCCAAGACGCTGGCGACCGTCGCGCTCGGACGACCGAGCGGCCTGTCGGTGCGGCAGGGGCTGGCGCTGGGCGTCGCGCTGATGCCGATCTCGGGCGCCGCGCTGGTGATGATGGCCGACCTGCAAGCCGTGTACCCCGAGTTCGCCGCGAAGCTCAACGGCATCGTGTTCAGCGCGGTAGCCGTCCTCGAGCTCGTCGGCCCGATCGCGGTGCAGGCGGCGCTGCGATACGTGAACGAAGACAACATCCGCTGACCCGACGGAGACGCTCATGCCGCTGGAAGCCTTCGCCGAATCGCGCGCCCTCACGCTCGGGGTCGAACTCGAGCTCCAGATCGTCAACACGCACGACTTCGACCTCTCGCACGGCGCGCGCGACCTGCTGCGCCTGGTCGGCCGGCGCAAGCTGCCCGGCGAGGTGAAGCCCGAGATGACCGACAGCATGATCGAGCTGTCGACCGGCGTCTGCGCCGACTACGCCGAGGTCCTCGCGCATCTTCGCGAGACCCGCGACGCGCTGGTCGAGTGCGCGGGCAAGCTCAATGTGGGCCTGTCCGGAGGCGGCACGCATCCGTTCCAGGACTGGAGCCGGCGCCGGATCTTCGACACGCCGCGATTCCACATGCTCTCCGAGCTCTACGGCTACCTGTCGAAACAGTTCACGATCTTCGGCCAGCACGTGCACGTCGGCTGCCCGGGCCCGGACGCCGCGCTGGTGCTGCTGCACGGCCTGTCGCGCTTCATCCCGCACTTCATCGCGCTGTCGGCCTCGTCTCCGTTCGTGCAGGGCACCGACACCGGCTTTCACTCCGCGCGCCTGAACTCGGTGTTCGCGTTCCCGTTGTCGGGCCGCGCGCCGTTCACGCTGACCTGGGACGAGTTCACCCGCTTCTTCGACAAGATGACCCGCACCGGCGTCGTGCAGAGCATGAAGGACTTCTACTGGGACATCCGGCCGAAGCCCGAGTTCGGCACGATCGAGGTGCGGGTGCTCGACACCCCGCTCACCATCGAGAAGGCCGCCGCGCTCGCGGCGTACATCCAGTGCGTGGCGCGGTGGCTGAGTTTCGAGCAGCCGTTCCGGCCGGCCGAGGACGACTATCTCG
>NZ_MEDS01000042.1 GCF_001724135.1 Comamonas sp. SCN 65-56
AGCCGGCGCCAAGACGTCGGACAAGCGGAGAACAAAACTAAAACATCGTGCAGCTAGAGGAGAGCATGCATGGGTATCGGTTTTGTTGCCCGCCCAGTGTTTGCCGGGTGTGGTCGTGTTTTTCGTGGGCTTGCCCGTTTTGGCCTATGCGCATCGCTCGCGATAAGCCCTGGCGTTGCCCTGGCGGCCACCGTTCCCGGCGCCATTCCCGGCAGCCATGAAGTCAGCCCCACGGGCGCCTTCACCTACACCATCCCCGTCGCCGTCCCACCCGGCGTAGCCGGCATCGAACCCAAACTCAGCCTCGTCTACAACAGCCAGAGCGGCAATGGCCTTCTGGGCATCGGCTGGAGTCTATCCGGCCTGTCCGTCATTTACCGCTGCCCCAAAACCTATGCGCAGGACGGCGTACATGGCGGCGTCAACTACGATGCCAATGACCGCTATTGCCTCGACGGCCAGCGTCTCGTCGCCATCAACGGCGCCTATGGCGGAAACGGCACCGAATACCGCACCGAAAGCGAAAGCTACAGCCGCGTAGTGAGTTACGGCAGCCAGAGCAGCGGCCCCGCCTCATGGAAAATCTGGACCAAGAGCGGCCAGATATTGGAATACGGCAACACCGCCGATTCGAGGATAGAAGCCCAGGGCAAAAATGAAGTCATGCTGTGGGCCCTCAACAGACTGGCCGACACCGTCGGCAACTACCTGACTGTCGGCTACATCGAAGACAACCCCAACGGCCAGTACTACCCGGACCGGATCGACTACACCGGGAACGCAACGGCCAACACATCGCCAACCAACTCGGTGCGCTTCGTCTACGAGACGCGGCCGGACATCACCCCCATGTATCAGGCGGGATCGCTCAACAAGACCACTGTCAGACTCAAGAATGTGCAGACGTTTGTTGGAGCAGCAATGGGTAGGGACTATCGGATCAGCTATGAGTTGAGCCCTATTATTTTGAAGTCACGTTTGATACAAATCGCTGATTGTTTGCCGGAAGAATCATGTCTTAAGCCAACTCAAGTTACCTGGGGGTCTATACAGTCGCCGCCAAGCCAATGGCAGGAATCCATAGATTACAAAATGCCAATGGCTATTTCGGTAGATGGCTTTGGTGATTTGGGTACGCGATTCGTTGATTTGAATGGGGATGGTTTGCAGGATTTTGTTTATTCTCGTTATGTAAATGGAGTTTTACATGCAACTAGTTGGTTGAACACGGGTGGTGGCTGGCAAGAGTCAATTATTTATAAAATTCCAACACATATTGCTGCAGACGGTTTGGGTGATCTTGGAACTAGATTCGAGGATTTGAATGGGGATGGTTTGCCGGATTTTATTTATTCGAGGTTTTACAACGGTACGGTATCAGCAACAACCTGGCTGAATACGGGAAATGGTTGGCAGATCTCGCCAGAATATAAAATGCCTACTCATATTGCTGCGTATGGTTTTGGTGATTTGGGTACGCGATTCGCTGATTTGAATGGGGATGGTTTGCCGGATTTTATATATGCAAGAGCTTATAACAATACTCTGTATGCCAATAGTTGGATTGACACTACGCATCGTGACTTAATTTTGTCACTTACCACTGGCCTAGGCGCGGTCACCACAGTCAGCTACGCGCCCCTGACTGACGGATCGGTGTACAGCAAGGACAGTGGTGCGGTGTATCCGTACGTTGACGTGCAGGCGCCGCTGTATGTCGTATCGAGCGTTTCCGTCAGCGACGGCGTGGGCGGAAGCCGTGTCACCGACTACACCTACGCCGGTGCAAAATCGCATCAGCGTGGCGGCGGTTTCCTTGGCTTCAGGCAAGTCACCGCCCGCGACGTCCAGAGCGACCTGCGCAGCATTGCCACCTACCGCCAGGACTACCCCTATCAGGGCCAGCCCCTCAGCAGCCAGACCCGGACCGGCGGCGGCACCCTCATCAGCCAGACCCTCATCACCTACACCGATCAGCTCCTCGACACCGGCAAGAGTCCCGTGTGGCACCGTTCCCTGCCCACCCGCACCGTCGAAACCAGCTATGAGCTCAGCGGCGGACTCATCTCCACCGTCACCACCGACACCGCCTACGACGCCTGGGCCAACCCCACCACCATCGTCGTTGACTCCGGCGGCGGTTACAGCAAGACCACTACCCACACCTACGACAACATCGTCGACCCTGACCGATGGTTCCTCGGCCGCCTGCGCCGCAGCACTGTCACCAGCGTCACCCCCTAAGGGAGAGCCCCATGCGCAGCCTCATCGTCAGCTTTCTTCTGGCGCTGTCCCTCCCTGCCTGGGGAGCGAGCGTCACCCGTGTCTCGTCCTTTGAGTACGACTCGACCACCGGGCTCCTCGTCAAGGAAACCATCGAGCCCGACCAGCCCCAATACCGTCTCGACACCGCCTACACCTATGACGCCTTCGGCAACAAGGTCGCAACGACCGTCAGCTCGCCCGCCACCGGCAGCGCCGCCATCGTAGCGCGCACCACTGCCGTCACCTACGACGCCAACGGCCAGTTCCCCACCGGCGCCGCCAACGCCCTCGGCCACACCGAAACCAAGACTTTCGACCCCCGCTTCGGCACCGTCACCAGCCTCACCGGCCCCAACGGCCTCACCACCGCCTGGCAGTACGACGGCTTTGGCCGCAAGACCCAGGAGAACCGCGCCGACGGCACCCAGACCGTCTGGAACTACCTGGAATGCGACGCCGCCTGCCCTGCCGACGGCGTCTACCGCATCGTCACCCAGGTCTACGGCGGTGGCATCCAGACCGCCCCCGCCAGCGTTGCTTATTTCGACCGCCTCAACCGCGAAATCCGCAGCGCCACCCAGGGCTTCGACGGCCGCTGGATCTACAAGGACACCGTCTACGACAGCCAGGGCCGCGTCGAAAAAGTCTCCCGCCCCTACTACGCCGGCGAGACCGCCTACTGGGTACGCAACGTCTATGATGTCCTGGGCCGACTCGTTACCGTTTATGAGCCCGACGAACCCGACGTCGCCGCCCTCACCGTTGCCTACAACGGCCTCGTCATCTCGCGCACCAACCGCAAAGGCCAGACTACCACCGAAACCCGCAACAGCCAGGGCCAGAAAATCAGCGTCGCCGACGCGATGGGCAACCTCACCACCTACGCCTACGACCCCAACGGCAACCTCACCCGCACCACCGACCCCGCCGGCAACCAGATCGTCAACGTCTACGACGTGCGCGGCCGCAAGATTCAGACCGCCGACCCCGACCTCGGTACCTGGACCTATGAATACAACGCTCTGGGCGAACTGGTGAAGCAGACCGATGCCAAGAGCCAGGTCACCACCCTGGTCTACGACACGCTCGGCCGCATGACCCAACGCGTCGAACCGGGGCTCACCAGCACCTGGACATGGGATACCGCCTACATGGGCAAAGGCAAGCTGCAGAGCACCAAGACCACCGCCAACTATGTGCGCACCCACTACTACGACAACCAGGGACGTCCCAGCTTTACGCTGTTCAATCTGGGCGCGGGCAACCCCTCGCTCGCAAGCAGTCTCGTCTACGACACCTCCGGCCGGCTGTCCGAACAGGGCTACCCCAGCGGCCTGAACCTCAAGACGGTCTACAACGCCTGGGGCTACGCTGCCGAAGTGCGCAACGCCGCCACCAACGCCCTCTACTGGCGCGCCGACGCGATGGACGCCGAAGGCCGCGTCATCCAGGAAACGGCCGGCAACGGCGTCGTCACCGAACGCGGCTACCAGGCCGACACCGGCCGCCTGCAGAACATCGTTGCCGAGACCGCCGGCGGCCAGCAGATCCAGGGCACCGCCTACGTCTACGACACCATCGGCAACGTCACCGTCGTCGCCGACGCCCCCGGCAACCAGGTCGAGATCCGCGGCGGCTACGACGCATTGAACCGTCTCACCCAGACCGACATCATCGTCAACGGCGTCACCACCCAGCAGAACCTCGCCTACGACGCCCTCGGCAACATCCAGAGCAAGACCGGCGTCGGCGCCTACGTCTACGGCGATCCCCTGCACAAGCACGCCGTCACCCAGGCCGGCGGCAATACCTACGCCTACGACGCCAACGGCAACCTCACCAGCGGCGCCGGCCGGAGCCTCACCTGGACCGCCTGGAACATGCCCGCGAGCCAGACGCAGGGCGGCCAGACCACCACCTGGCTCTACGGCCCCGAGCACGAGCGCTACAAGATGACCGCGCCCGGCCGGACCACCTGGTACCTGAACCCGAGCGTCCATCAGGGCGGGCATTACGAACAGACGCTCTACGCCAGCGGCACCCGCGAGCACCGCGTGACGATCTACGGCGGCGGCCGGCCCATCGGCGAAGTCATCACCTTCCAGGTGTCCAGCGGCGCCGCCCCGCCGGCCCGGACGCGCTACTTCCACGCCGACGGGCAGGGCAGCATCACCGCCGTCACCGACGAAGCCGGCGCGGTCGTTACCCGCTTCCGCTACGACCCCTGGGGCAAGCAGACGCTGGTCTCGGGCGTCAATACCGGCATCGACGCGACACGGCAAGGGCACACCGGGCACGAGATGCTGGATGGCGGGCTCACCCACATGAACGGGCGGCTGTACGACCCGGTGCTGGCGCGATTCGTCAGTGCCGACCCGCACGTGGACAACCCGTTCGACCTGCAGAGCCTGAACCGGTACAGCTACGTGAACAACAACCCCTTGGGCTATACCGACCCGACGGGGTATTTCAAGCTCTTCGGGAAGAAGTGGAGTTGGTGGCGCGATAAGGTGGTCAAGCCGGTCGTGGCGATGTATCTTGGCTACGGCGTATTCAACTTTGTGGGTGGGTATGTCGGAATCATGTCGGGCAGCCAAGCATTGGGTGTGATTGCCGGTGCGACGGCGGGAGGGGCGACCATGTCCTTAGTCACAACTGGCAGCTTGCAAGGCTGGCAGTACAATGCCCTGTCGATGGCATTATTTTATGGGGCAGGGGAAATTGGGAGCACAGGTTCCTTGAGCAGGACGCTGGCCCATGCAGGCGCAGGGTGCATCAGCGCATCCGCCTCCGGCGGCAACTGCGGGCAGGGTGCGTTGAGCGCCGGGTTTGCGGAATGGGCGGGGAGCAACCTGCCGAAGCAATACGACGGCTTTGTGACTCGTGTGGCTCTGGGCGGAACTGCGGCAGAACTGGGTGGTGGGAAGTTCGCCAATGGGGCGAGTACGGCAGCGTTTGGGTATCTCTTTAACAAGTGCATGCATGAAGAATGCACATTCCTCGAAAAAACTAAGGCTTTCTTCCGGGGGGCATGGTCGGTCGCAACCGGGACAGGAAACAGTATTCGATTCGTTGCACGCGGTACGGGGTTGATGGGCTCGGAAGAGCAAGCCCGATGGGCACAAGAAGGCGAGACGGTTGACAAATTCTTTGAACGACGTGCGTCAGACCCTGAATTCAGGAAGCAGACAAATCAGTTGATGGTCGATCAAGCCAAACAGTTTTATCAAGACAATATGGATGGCGAAATGAAGTGGTTTATGACGGGACGGCTCGGAGTCGGCATGGCCACCGGATTAGGCCCTGCAGCCACTATTGGGGATACGACAAGAGCAGTTGAAAACGGGCACGGTGTCGTTGACTCCGCTATTCGTGGTGGCTTATTCGGAGTACCTGGAAAATGAATAAGGTCGCGATGAAATTACCAACGCATATACAGATGCTGCCGTTGCTGGTGGGAATTGTGTCCTGTTGCTCTGTAGCTGTCGTAGGCAGCTATTTTTGGCGGGAATGGACAATAGAGGCTGGGTTTGTCTCCTTACTTTATTTTTCCGGCGTCTTCCGTTTCTTCCCCTGGAAAACCGCTTACGCCAAGGCTTTCTCCATCGGAGTGTTTATCGGGATGCTGATCCCCTTGATTGCATTCATCCGCAGTCTGGCCTGACGTTCAAGCCCGCGTAGGGCGCAATAACCGAAGGGCATTGCGCCGAATGCGTATGCGCTGCATCCTGTTTCCATGCCCGACTACCGTCGCGCCTGGCATCCGGGCGGCACCTATTTCCTTACCGTCAACGCACTGGAACGGCGCGGCAACGACCTCCTCGTCCGGCACATCGACGCCCTGCGCGAAGCGGTTCGCTGGACGCGGCGGCATCACCCCTTCCGCATTCACGCCTGGGTCGTGCTGCCCGATCACCTGCACTGCGTGATCGAACTGCCGCCCGAGGATGCCGATTTCGCTACCCGCTGGCGCTTGATCAAGATGGCGTTCTCCAAATCCCTGCCTGCCGACGAACGCCGCTCGGCGGCGCGCCGGCGGCGGGGCGAACGCGGTGTGTGGCAGAGGCGATTCTGGGAACACCTGATCCGTGATGAACGTGATTTTGCGGCGCACATGGATTACGTGCATTTCAACCCGGTGAAGCATGGTTACGTTACGCGCGCGGCGGACTGGCCGTATTCAACCTTGCGCGCACGGACGGGGTCAGGTCTTTCATTATCACATCAACTCATGCCATACTCGCCCGCATGGCGCGCCCCCTCAGACTTGAATTTGCCGGAGGTCTTTACCACGAATAAATGGGGTCAGACACCAAAAGATACACAATTTCGGTGTCTGACCTCATTTATGTGCGGTCGTCACCCGCTTCCGCTACGACCCCTGGGGCAAGCAGACGCTGGTCTCGGGCGTCAATACCGGC
>NZ_MEDS01000043.1 GCF_001724135.1 Comamonas sp. SCN 65-56
AGCTGAAGCAAAATACTTCAGTAACTTGGCAATCAAACACGCTTCGGAAGAGGCAGCCACTTTAACCACGTAGCCTCCTCGAAACCTGGGACGATTCAGCGCGAGAACCAGATTGTCTCGACTGACGCAGCGTGGTCGGCGGTGCTCAAACCAGTGAAGAACGCAGACCGCAGCCGCGACCTGTACCTAGACCGGAGCCAGCGAGCGGCATTTATCCAAGCGGCGGCGCCCGACGTGGCCGCGTTCATGAAGGCGCTGGCGACGCTGCCGCTACGCCCTGGCGCCATGGCCGCGCTCACCGTTGGCGACTACAACCGCAAATTGAAGACGCTCACCGTGGAGTCGGACAAGGCGAACGCGGGCCGGCGCATCTCCCTGCCTGCCACGACCGCGCAGATATTCGCCGACGCGAGCAGAGGCAAGTTGCCCGACGCATTTATGTTCACCCGAGACGACTGCGCGCAGTGGGAGAAATACAAGTGGCGCGGGCCAGTGAGAGACGCAGCTGTTACTGCCGGCATGCCTGACGGTTGCAGCTTGTACACCCTACGGCACAGCGTGATTACTGACCTCGTTCATGCGGGCGCTGACCTGTTGACCGTCGCGCAAATCAGCGGCACGAGCCTGCGGATGATTGAGCAGCACTACGGCCACCTGCGCGGCAACGTGGCAGCGGCAGCGCTGGAGGCCGTCGCGCTGTAGGCGGAAATGTTTAAAACACGGTCCTAGACGTGTTCAGGTGCACCGCTGTGGACGCACTCAAACACGGATAGACCCGAATGACGAATGATATTGACTCAATCCTGCCGCTGAAGAAAGTCCTCGAAATTTACCCCGTAAGCCGCTCCACGTGGTATGCCGGCGTGAAGAGCGGTGAATACCCGGCGCCGCTGAAGCTCTCGCCGCGACGCGTCGGGTGGCGATGCAGTGAGATAGCAAAACTTATTCGCCGAGTCGCAGAGCCCACGGTGAGCGTTAAGGAAGCGGCGTGAGGTACGAGGGAATTCCCTCGTCAAAAAAATCCCCGCTGGCGGGCGGGGACGCCGTTCGATTGAGGGTGAACGCCAGCAGTAAAGGGCAGCAGCGCGTATCGTAAATACTGCGGCCAACCTACGTGCTGGAAACCCTCGTTGCACAGCGCTTCCTCGGTCTTCCTTGCGGTCAATGAAAATCCCTCGACGCGGTCGCCAGCTCCCCCAGCATCGGGGTCAAGTCTGCCACCCGATGCGCAATGAGGTTCTTCACATCTCCCTCGCGTTGCCATCTTCCGTAAACAGCGAGCAACCGGGCACGCAACAGCACCACTCGCTGCTTTTCCTTGAGCGATTTCCAGACGATGACCTGCACGTTTCCCGTTTCGTCCTCCAGGCTGAGGAAGAGGACGCCGTTGGCCGTTGCAGGCTGCTGCCGAACCGTCACGATGCCTGCGTAGCGTACAAACCGTCCATCGGGCGCCTGTTCAAGTGCCGACGCAGTTACCAGTCTGTGTCTGTCAAGGGCGAACCGAAGAAGGGCCAAGGGATGGCTGCGCAGCGTCAGGCCGACCGTGTTGTAGTCGTGCACGACTTCCTCGCCCTCTAACGCGGGTAACAGTTCAAGGAAGTCCTCGTCGACTGGTGCAGCCTGCAGCAGCCTGGGCGGCCGCTGCAGCGCTGAGGCTTGCCAAACCTGTTGCCGCCGGTGGCCCGACAGGCTCTTGAGTGCATCGGCGCCGGCCAGCAACTGCATCTCATGCTGGTCCATCTCCGCGCGCCTGGCCAAGTCTTCCGGGTCGTCGAACGGGGCCTCGGCACGCGCTGCCATGATGCGCAGGGCCGATGCTTTCTTGAGCCCTTTCACCAAGCTGAGTCCCAGCCGCACCACAGGAGGTTCCGGCAAATCCTCCAGGCAAGAGTCCCAATCGCTGTGCATGACATCCACCGGCCTGACGATGACGTCATGCCTTTGTGCGTCCTGAACCAGCTGCGACGGCGAGTAAAAACCCAGCGGCTGCGAATTCAGCATGGCTGCCAGGAATTCAGCAGGGTGATGGCACTTCAGCCAGCACGATGCATAGACCAGCAAGGCAAAGCTGGCCGCATGGCTCTCCGGAAAGCCGTACTCGCTGAAGCCCTTGATTTGCTCGAAGATTTGCTTCGCGAACGCTTGCTCGTAGCCACGGGAGGTCATGCCGTTGACAATCTTGTCGTAGTACTTCTGCAGCCCCCCCTTGCGTTTCCACGCGGCCATGGAGCGGCGTAACTGGTCGGCTTCGCCAGCGGTGAAGCCCGCAGCCAACATGGCCACCTGCATCACCTGCTCCTGAAAAATCGGCACGCCCAGGGTTCTGCCCAGAGCCGCCCGCAACGCCTCACTTGGAAACTCGACTGCCTCCCTGCCCTGCCGACGGTTCAGGTATGGATGGACCATCTGGCCCTGGATGGGCCCTGGTCGGACGATGGCAACTTCAATGACGAGGTCATAGAAGCATCGTGGTCTCAGCCGCGGGAGCATCGACATCTGCGCCCGGCTCTCAATCTGGAACACCCCAACGGTGTCCGCCCGCGAAATCATCTCGTACGTGCTCGGGTCTTCCGCCGGGATGTCTTGCATCGAGAAGTCATAGCCCTTGCGCAAGCCGACGAACTCCAGGGCGCGCCGAATGGCGGACAGCATGCCGAGCGCGAGCACGTCAACCTTGAGCAGACCCAGGGCGTCCAGGTCGTCCTTGTCCCATTCCACGATAGTCCGGTCTTGCATCGCGGCGTTTTCCACCGGCACGATGCGGGTCAGGGGCTCCTTCGTGAGCACAAACCCACCCGGGTGCTGCGACAAGTGGCGCGGCATCCCGATGAGCTGGCCTGTCAGCGTCAGCAGCTGCTTTACTGCCAGGTCGTTGGGGTCGAGTCCCGTCTCGGCCACGCGCTGCAACATGGCATCGCTGCCATCCCACCACATCAGGTTGTGCGACAGCGCGTCCAGCTGCGCGGGCTCAAAGCCCAGCGCCTTGCCGACGTCCCGAAACGCCGACTTGGAGCGGTAGGAGATGACCACCGACGTCAGCGCAGCGCGGTCTCTGCCGTACTTGCGATACAGGTACTGGATGACCTCCTCGCGCCGCTGGTGTTCGAAGTCAACGTCGATGTCGGGCGGCTCGTTGCGCTCGCGGCTGATGAATCGCTCAAACAAGACGTTCATGCGCGCCGGGTCAACCTCCGTCACGCCGATGCAGTAGCACACGACGCTGTTGACCGCACTGCCACGGCCTTGACAAAGAATATGCTGCGATTGCGCGTAGCGAACGATGTCGGCGACCGTCAGAAAGTAGTGCTCATACTGAAGGTCCCGGATGAGCTCGAGCTCGTGTTCGATTTGCGCCTGCACCTTTGCCGGAATTCCTTGAGGCCACCTTCGCCCGGCCCCCTCATAGGTCAGGCGGCGCAAGTACGTCGTGGGCGTTTCCCCGTCCGGAACGACCTCGTCGGGATACTGGTAACGCAGTTCGTCCAGTGAGAACTGACAACGGGCGGCAACGTTCAGGGTCTCGGCCAGCAAGTCGGCCGGAAAGCGTTGGGCGAGAAGCAGGCGGCTGCGCAGATGCTGCTCTGTGTTCTGCTCCAGGTCCAGGCCACAGTCGGTCAGCGGCCGACCAACGCGCGTGGCAGCCATCACATCATGCAACGGTTTGCGCGAACGCACGTGCATGCGTACATCACCCGAGGCAACGAGCGGAATGGCCGTCATCGCGCTGACTTGGCGCAGTCGATACAGCCACATCTCGTCGTCGAGCACGCGGTAGAGCTCTACCCCAAGCCAGCACCGGCCGATGAAGTGCGTCAGCAGCCACCGTGCCACGGTCTCCAGATGCGGGTCGGTGGCCTCCCTGTCTGGGGACACCAGAACCACGCAATCGGCCAGTGCCTCGGGGTAGATGTCATCGATGGCAAGCTGATAGCTGCCTTTCGCAGACTTGCGGCGCAGGCCGGTGATGAACTCGCAGAGGTTGCCGTAACCGTTGAGGTTGCAGGCGAGGACGACGAGCGTGAACGGCGTGGCACCGTTCACTGCGAACTGGCTGCCGTACAGGAGCTTCAGTTCATGTTCTTTGCCTGCGACATGGGCGCGGACCACGCCAGCCATAGAGCACTCGTCGACGATGGCCAACGCGGTGTAGCCAAGCGCTTTGGCGCGTTCAACCAATTCCTCGGGCCAGCTGGCACCCTTCAGGAAGCTGTAATTGGTCAGGCACCTCAGCTCGGCGTAGGCCGGAATGCCTTCGCGTGGGTCGACGCTCATGCGAAGGCTCCGTGGAGATACCAAGCGGTCTGCTCCTTGGCCAACCGCTCCTGGAACACCCAGAGGACGCCGCAATGGGAGCTCAGCGCCACCCAGTAGTCTCGAACCACGTTGCGGGTCTCTTGGGCATCGCCATCCGTGACCCGGTGCCACCAGCCGCCTTCGACCCGGTGCGGCCCCGTGAGCAGCTGCAATGTTCCCTGATACATCGGCCTGTCACCGTGCATCGCCAGGCGCAACGGTTGGGACAGCACAAACGTTGGCTGCGGAAAACGGCTGTGCCGAGCTCGCTTGGTTTGCAACGGCATCGGCGCAGGCT
Source organism: Comamonas sp. SCN 65-56 (assembly GCF_001724135.1). Lineage (GTDB taxonomy): Bacteria > Pseudomonadota > Gammaproteobacteria > Burkholderiales > Burkholderiaceae_C > Comamonas_C. The sequence goes on from NZ_MEDS01000043.1 coordinate 4,595, forward strand.
GCCAGTGCTGCATCCATTCCAGACGATGGTCCTCGACGACGACCGGCCGAAGCACCCGCTCCGGGCCCAGCCGTGCGGCGATGCGCTCCAACACCAGAGTCAGTGACTCGTCCTGTCGAGTGACATCGGGCAGGAATGAGGTGCTCAGCTCCTGCATCGGATGCACCTCCAGCACTTCGAGCTCGATGTCCCCCGCAGGGGCTTGAAGTTTGACCTTGGCGAGATTCTCGGCAAGCAGGCGACACAGGTGCTCGACGTCACGCATCGGGGCAGCCGTGCGGATGGTGATTTCGCCGCTTTCACTGGTGTCTCGCGGGCGCATGGCATCGTGCATCCATCGCAGCAGGAATGCCGTCGTGCCGATGTGCCGTGCTGCCAGCCAGCCACACAATTGCACGACAAGACGGCGGGCGCCAAACAGCAGTACGGGGGCCGACTCGACGCGCGACATCAGCTCAAGACGCGCTTTAAACGTCTCGGGAAGTTTGACCCAGACATGTGCCTCCGGGCGGAGGCCATAGGCCTGGTCGAGCGCGACCAGTAGTTGTTTGTCGAAGCGACGACTGATGCCACCTCGCGGCAAGCCTCGGACATCACCCAAGGTACGACAGCCCAGTTGGGAGAGCGTTGTGACGTGAGGCTGTACGGCCGCCAGCGTCACCATCGGCAGCGCATCCAGCAAGGTTGTGAGGGCACCCCGCACGCCGTTCTCTCTGCCTGCCCGCGCAAAGGCGATTGCCGCCAGACTCGTTGGGGCCCAGGCGATGCTGGAAATGCCTAGGTCCGCGCCCTCCCGCAGAATTCGGTCTCGCAGCGCACGTCTGCCGCCAAAGAGCCGCGTGCTGGCCTCCACCTCCATGACCACGGCGTCTTCCACGATGGCGGTGCGCGGCGTGAACTGCAGCGCCCAAATCGAGAGTCCGCGCAGTTGGTCATCAGGCGGCCGCTTGCTGTCTGTGCTGGGGGGTACCAACAGGGCTGCCCACAACATCGGCGGCCTCTCGGAGAATCAGACGGCTGGGGTGACGCAGCCGCGGGGTCAGCACCGAAACGAGACCGCCCGGCACTGAGGGCAAGGTCAGTACGTCTTCGTGCGATGGGCCTCGCCGTTTCAGGATACGCACGTTCAATTCCCAGTCCACTCCCACCGATGCGTAAATCCGCAATGGGGATGCGGAGGACTCATGGCGGGCGGCCTCGGGCCTGCAAAGGAATACCAGGGCGTCGCAAGCCTGTGCGCAGACCTGCAGGCGCCGCAGCTGCTCGGGGCGCGCCTTGGGCAGCCACGAGAGTATGGCGCCGGCCGCATTCGACTTGATGAGCTGCTCGGTAGTCCACAGGCGCTCCGCCGGCAGGTCTGCTTGAATCCAGATGAACTGCCTCTCGCTCAGGCCCACTTGCTGCAGGCCTGGCAGATGCGGATGCCGGGGTGGACCGATGACGACAACCTGCCCGCCGGCCTCGACCACGGGGCGTAGCGCAGGCGCCAACAGGCGCCATTCGAGTACCGCAGGCTGGGTTGCCAGTACCTCGATGACCGCCTGCTGAGGCCATCCCCCTGCGGGAAGTTCGGCGTCCAATGCCGCCCACCCCGTGGGTCTGGTGCCTGCCATGCGATGGCCCAATTCATCACCGCGCCACACGGCCCGGGCCACGGCGGGAGGCAGCGGTGGCGCCGACTTGCCGCATTCGTTGGCAGCGACCGGTGAGGAACAGGAACGAAGCGGAGACATCTTCGGCATGAATAATGTATTTATATACAGTATCACAAGCGCCGCCGCATGTCCATCCATCGGACTTCGCCGAGCAGCCCAGCCTGCCAGAATTGGTTATGGCTGAGTCGAGCTTCGCATGGCTTCAGACAGGGAGCATACGGATGAGCCCGACTCCGATGAGTCTCGATGCCAACGTTTGAACCGCCCCGGTTTCCGAGGAGGCTCAAATCTTTGAGAGGATTGAGCCATGAACAATGCAACGAAGTTTTCCGCAGAGGTGCGCGAACGCGCAGTG
>NZ_MEDS01000044.1 GCF_001724135.1 Comamonas sp. SCN 65-56
ATAAACCACGTAGTTTGATAACTTCTACGAAAGTGCGCCAAAGTCGCAAAAAAAGCGCGAAATCGCGTTTTTTAGTTGACGCTACATAGGGGTTACATAGTACCTACGTTACGTACCCTTGCGTTCTTTCCCGTGATTTGTGTCAAATGCCGTTGCAGCAGCTACGCTCAGTGCATTTTACACGCAGTTACTTCTACGTATTTTAGATCAGTTTTATTTGATCCTCACTCACCGACGGCGACAGACGCATTGTTGTGTACTGCGCATTTTGCGTTGTTTTGTGAAAAGATATGAGAAAGTCAGTTTAAAAAGCACCCAAGCATGAGCCAGTATGCTTATCCCACCACCGGTTCCGTAATCAGTGTATAGTCGTGTTTATTTTTTATAGATGGACATATGTATATATTTAAAAATGTTTGGCGCTCCGCATAAGTTCTTAGAGCAATGCTACCAAAAATCCCCGCAATACACAATCCTGTTTCCACTGAGCATTTGCTTCTCAATCAAAACTTGTTCAAGACTTTTACTTTGTATGAACTACAACTGGCCAGACTGAAGCAAAAAACAATAAAGTGGCACTGAAGTACCTTTAGTTGCACTCTCATCTGTTCTAATATATCTCGTGTGCCTTTCTCAGAATGCATTATGAGAAGACATTCGTGATGACCCTCTCATTGGAGCACGTGGCGGCTTAACCTCGCAAACATAGCGGCGTAACTTTAATCACTTTCCGCCACCAACGACCATGCGGTGTGTCCTGCCACTGTTGACAGCAGTGTAAATCTTCCCGTCTGCGCCCCTCACGGCCCCACGGGCCAGCCCTGCGTTTGCACCCTGCTGCTGCTGCTGTTGTTGTTGTTGTTGTTGTTGTTGTTGTTGTGAGAGAGCGTTGTTGTTGCCGTTGTTGTTAACAGAAGAAGAAGAGGACGTGTTGGGACGAGCGTTCACATCAGGCAACTGCTGTTGGTTGCTGCCGTTGTCGCCCAAGAGCTCCTCCCAACCCCCACCTTGCGACTGCTGAGCCGCCTGTGACATGGACTGCGGCTGCGGTGATAATGAGGCGGCTAAACCAGCCGTGTTGCTGCCCTGACCAGTCTGACCGAAATACCCCTGCTGCTGTTGCGTTGTGTTCGCGCGGAGTCCGCGGACCCCGTGCCGCGATACCACCTCAGCGCCGGCGCCATTGCCGTTACCAGCGCTAGAGACAGGCCCCCCCCGTGAGGCGCCGCGCGCGCTCCCCGGCGCCCCCATGGCAGCGCCAGCGCGGACTGAGGAGGAGGAGGAGAGGAGCGCGAAGCCGCCGCCCTTAGTCGGGACGGCCTGATGGTTGGTGTAAGGGTTCGCCGCACCGAGCGCGGCCGCCGCCGCTGCTGCCGATGATGTTGCTGCGCCGCCGCGTGAGGACGCGTTGCGCGCGACGCCACTATACCCCCCAGTGGCGGCGTGCGAGTCCGCGCTTGTGTTGACGTGGCCGCAGTTGGTGCAGGCAAGACCGCCGCCCTCGACGGGCGCGAGGTCGCTCATTCCGCACTGCGCACATTCGTCGCTCACCGCCCCGCCGTCACCGTGGTGCTTACCATTAGCGCCGGTGCCAGAGGCAGAGGTACCGGGGCGGCGTGAGGCCGAGACGCCGGCGGGGGTGATGAGCAGTGGCGGCCCCCCTAGCGCGCCGCCGCGAACACCACCGGTACCCATGAGTCCACCTCCGCCGGCGGCCGAGGCGAGGAAAGAGCCGCGGACCTCGTCGGAGAGCGATTTGAGCAGGCGCTCCATTTGACGCCGCAGCTGGCGGTGGTTGACCGTGCTCTCCTGCAGCGCCGCGAGGTCCTGCTTCGACGCGATCTCCCTGTCCACGAACAGCTTGAGGTGGTCCAGCTCCTCGTGCACCTTGGGGAACGAGTGTAGCACCGCCGCCACGTCCAACAGGTCCCCGCGCGAGGCCTTACCGGCGACGTCCTGGACGAGCCGCTGCAGCTCGTTAGCAAGGCGCGCGATGTTGCTCTGGCGCCGCGCCTGGTCAGCCAGCATCGAGTCGCGCAGCTCGTCGAGCTGAAGGCGGTACTCGTCGCGACCGACGGTGCGAGATGCGAGCTCTTCCGCGGCCTGCTGCAAACGGCGGACCTGGGCTGCCCACTCGTGGCGGGAGACCTTGTCCAGCAGCAGCCGCGCGTCCGCCTTGCCCTCCACAGCCTGAAAGCGAATTAGAAACAAAAACAAGAACAGACAGAACAAAGGTTCGATAGTTTTAGCGATCGAACGAGAAAAGATAAATGAGAAGGTATATGTGAGTTATTTGCAATAAAAATTAGAACATGCCTACAAAAGTACCAATTAAATCGAAATCTTATAAAGTAAATATAATTAACCGTAAGTGATATATCGCTATGTGCGAGTGCAATAACACTATGCGTACCTGCGTGAGGTGTGAGATGGCCTCTGACTGCGCCGTCGCTTCCCTCTTGAGCGCCGCCTCCGCCGTCTCCAGCCGCTCGTTCAGCAGCGCGTTGTGGCGCGCCGCGTCCTCCCCGGCGCCGCGGAGCTCGGTCAGCAAGAACGCGCGCGCTCCCGAGACGTCGGAGCGCAGCGCGTCGAGTTGCGCGATGATGTTCGCCACGGCCGACTGCGTCGCCGCGACGTCGCGCCGGCAGCCCGCTACCTCGGCAGTCAGCGAGGTCAGCCGCGCCGCGCGGTCTGAGTCGGCCGCGTCCGCCGCGTGGCGAGCCGCGGCCGTCGCGGGCTCCGTCTCGGCCAACACGTCGCGCAGACGAGCCTCGTAGGAGGTCGAGCGGCCGGACTGGATGTGCTGCTCCAGCTGCGCCAGCTTGCCCTGTAACAAGTGGGATATTCCGCCAAATATCACAAAAGAAGTATGCCAAATGAGCGAAAGTTACATTTCGGATATGTGATAGAGCGCTTGGTAAGACGACTAATGGTGAAGTTTGGAGTCGATATGAGTTCATTTAGAGGTATGAAAGATGGTTTAAAGTCAATCACATGAGACAGCGTTATGACAGTGAGTAAAAGAAAGAGATTTCACGTACTTCGACGGCGCGGAGACGGGACGGGAGCGGAATCAGCGAGGTATTGCCACCAGCAGCGCCCGCAGCACCATTGCCGAAGTTGTTGCTACCACGGTTATTGTTATTGTTGCTGGAGTTGTAAGCAAGCGCCAGAGGGCCGGCAGTGCCGCCCATAGTCGTGGCCATGCCAGTGCTATTGTTGTTGCCGTTGGTGTTGACCGTGACAACAGTGCCGTCAGGCAACGTCATCTGGCCAGAAACAGCCATTGCATGAACACCATCGCTGCTGTTGTTGTTGCCATTGCCGTTTGTGGTGGAGGGACGGGAGCCTGAGCCCGCCGTGCCAGCGCGGGTGCGGGCCGAGCTGGCGCCATCCGCGTCGGACATCGACGCGTGCGCAGTGTTCGCAGTGTTCCCGTTGCCATCGTTGGCGAAGTGGAAGCCAGGCATTGCCATGCCGCCATTGCCGCCGCCACTGTTGTTGTTACCGCCTGAGGCCGAGATGTTGTGGCCATGAGCGCCGCCGCCGCCGTAGCCGCCCCCGTGGGCGTAGTCCGCCGCGTTGGGGTCGCCAGAGTGGCCGAGACCTTGAGAGTGACTGTGGGCGAAGTCCCCTAGCCCTGGATCGAGGTCGTCGCGCAGGCCGAGGTAGTGCTCCAGCTTCGCCAGCCGCAGCGCCAGTGCAGGGTTCGAGATGCCGTCGCTGCCGCACAGCGCCCCCGCACCGCCACCGCCGCCGCCGGACGAGGCGGAGAGATCGCCACCGAAGCGTAGGGCCCAGCGGTCTTGACTGGCGCGAAGGTCTTCGATGACTGCAGCCTGCTCGTTGATGGTGAGCGCCATCGCGTTGATCTGCTTCTGGATCGCGCCTTCGACGTGCGAGGTCTGCACCTTCTGCTTCTGCATCGCGTGGGCGATGCCGGTGAAGGCGCTGGCGAGGTTTTGGACCGTGTTGACGGCCGCGGCTTGGTACTGCCGGAGCGACTCGTCCAGGACGAGCGACTGCAAAACGGCAGCGCGCGAGACTGCCATGTTGCGGGTCTGTATAAGAAATGAAAATCAAATCAGAAAGAGATTGCTACGTGAGTTGTTTCATATCAAACACGCAGCGTAAGAGACGGAGCTTTTGAAACACTGGATGACTTTGAAATCCATGTCGACAGCCAGTCTCCAGAAACGGTTGGGCGCCGGTCGGCCGGCCCAGTCGTAGAAATGGGTCGTGATGGCCTATCTTCCACAACGAATATCTCGTCTCCCAATCCATCTGTGACACTGAGGCAGCAGAATCAACATTTAACCACGACTATTAACTCTATTTTATGTTTATTTCTGTTAATAGAAGTTATGATCGGCCGTAGTATTGCGCTCGTCACGCGCTCGGCTCCCAGTCTCGTCCCACGCGCAATGCTACCCTTTTCGACGGCTGCTGCGGGCGCTGGCGAGGCCCCCAAGCGCACCCATCCTGCTCCTTGGCGCGTCCCCGACCCCGATGGGCCGAAGATTGTGAAGCTGCGCTCGGAGAAGGTATTCCTCAATGCCGGCGAGAAGGTCTGGTGGTGCTCCTGCGGCCTCAGCAAGGAACAGGTCCGTCCAAACGAAATGCATTTCGTGCGATGTCTCAGCAGAATCAAGCCAAATAGCAAAGATTCTTGTTCACCACTTTTTAATATCCGAAATCACATATAACATACTGTATTTAACTTGTTTTGCGTTTGTTTGTTCCGATTTATCTGCGCAGCCGTGGTGCGACGGCTCGCACGAGGGCACCAAGTTTGAGCCGGTCGAGTTCACTGCCCCCGAGGCCAAGCTCTACAGTATGTGTCTGTGCAAGTACTCGCAGAAGGGCGCCCTCTGCGACGGCATCCACAAGCAGTATATCGGCTGGGAGCCCCCCGTTCGCCCCGCTGGCGGCGCTGCAAGTGGCTCTAACGGCTCAGGCCCTGAAGCTGCTGCTGCTGCTGCTGCTGCTGCTGCTGACAGCAAGTGAGTGAGCCAGTGACAGGCTCGTGCTGACAACTATGTGTGTGTATGCGTGCATTGCTGTTGCATATGCGTGCGAAATCGGCTGTGCTTGATGCTGCTTGGCTAAACTACAGTAACGCCATATTGCATTGCATAGTTGTTGTAGGCTTACGAGCGCAAGTTAGATTACACACACCTGCACCTGGGGCACTGGCGCTCACGCTTTCGACGAATGTATTGATTATAGGGCCATTAAGTTATACTATTATGTGATCATGACAAGCGCCTTCGGCAGCTGCCTTCGGCAGCATGCGTAAGTCAACTTATCCATTTTCCCTCTCTTGGTTACTAACGCCTTTTCAGTGCCAATGAACAGCATTGACTGTCAGGTCACATTGCTCTGTTGTTGTGACAACACCGGCATCAATATCAAGTCAATACATTTATTCATGTAATTATTTCATGAGCACGACCAGTATATTGTTCATGTCAACTCGTTAGAACACTATGTGATGATGATTACCCATTCCTCCACGTAAGATGATATTGTGACTATTTTTCATGACCTCGGCATTTAGGTTTTGTTTAAGAGTTAAAATAACGTGTTACAATGTATTCTTATATATTTCAAAAAAAAAAACAAGCTGTGGATACTGTCCAGCCGCAAATATGCAGATATATTTTCGTTATCGCACACGAAACTGGTACGGGAGAGCAAAACAAAACAAAGGAGACGCAAACACAATATGTGCCCAGGCCACGCGGCCAACAAGCATTCGAAAGCACGTCTCTCTCTCTGGCGGGGAGCATATGAGAGGTGATAAAGAGACCTCCAGAGAGTGGTGAGCAGGAGCAACAGAAGTTATAACAGTCACAAAGTGCAACAGCACAACAGAGAGTAAAGGAGTTGAGAGAGAAAGAAAAAAAGAGACGTATGTTAAAGATGGATAGGTGTGCAAGGCCGCATCAGTAGCCGTGGGCTGCGATAAAACGCAGCACACTGCGTGTAATCAATTGATTGCGACTGGAATGATGCTGTGACTCAACTGTGACTGACTGGGTGAGGAGGTGGTGTGTTGTGTTGACTCGCTGGGCGTTGCGACCGAGAATAGATCGCGTGATGTTAGTGTAACTGTGGCTGTGACTGGATAACGGGTGTGACAACAACTGTGGCGATGCGGCTTGACTTAATGAAGCTGTGTGTGTGTGTGTGTGTGTGTGTGTGCATGTGTGTGTGTTGTGGCGAGCTAGGTGCTGTGCTGCGACAGTGAACATAAGCTTAAGATGCCACAGGTTGAGGTGAGGTGAGGAGGTGGTTTGAAAAAAAAGAAATACGCAAACTAATTTGTTGATAAAGAAATAGAGTATTAAATACTGGCAGGGACGAGGATTACAGAGAGCAAACGAAAAAAGCAACAAACAAAAACAAGAAGCAACGGAGCAAGATGAAAGTGTAAAGAAAACGGATAAGGTAACTTTCAAAAAGTTCCGCCCCCTTTTTCGGAAAGTTTCGTCAGAAAATGTATTAAAATCAGGAATGAATCAAAACAGCAGTGAATTGAAAA
>NZ_MEDS01000045.1 GCF_001724135.1 Comamonas sp. SCN 65-56
ACAATGTTCGATAAGGGCGAATTGCTCGGGTGTGATCTCCATGGTCAGCAGTGTCATTCATCCGAACCATTCATTCAATTAGTGTTAACACTCCCTAGTTCCCGCCCAAGCGTCGAATTCCCTGGCATGGTGCCCGCTCGCTGCTCCAGCACAGCGAGCCGGTCGCGTGCAGTGGCAGCATCGCTTACGCGCGCACTGCCAAACACCACCACGGTCGAATGCACGCCTTGCTCACGCAAGATGCGTTCGGGCTTGAGCAGTTCGAGTTGGAGACGCAGCGGGCGCAGATCGTCCTGGCCAAGCAAATCGATGTCTTCATACGCAAGGCGGTATGTGGGTGAATCGAGGATGGCGCGCAGGCGCTCGTCAGGATCAGCGGGCGGTGTCATCGCTCGACCACCAGAAAATCCGGCCACGGAACGACCCGGCCGCGCTCGGGCACCGAGACCTGCCAGCCAAGCTGCTGTTGCAGGAGTTCCGCCAAAGCCTGCGCGGCGGACGGCTCCCCATGCACTACAAAGGTTTGCTCGGGGGCTTGCTTGAAGCCTCGGGCCCAGGCCATCAGGGCTGGTTGGTCGGCGTGCGCCGAGAGCCCATCGACACTGTGGATCGCCGCGCGCACCGGAATGTCGTCGCCGAAGATGCGCACGCGCGCCGCGCCATCGACCAGTTGGCGGCCCAGTGTTCCCTGCGCCTGAAAGCCGGAGAACAGGACGCTGCATTCCTTGCGCGGCAAATTGTGGCGCAGGTGGTGCCGGATGCGTCCCGCGTCGCACATGCCGCTGGCGGAAATGATGATCGCGCCCGAACGAATCTGGTTCAGCGCCATGGATTCGTCGGCGCTTTCCGTGAAATGCAGATACGGCAGGTTTTCGCCGCGCGCGTGCCACCCGGCCAAGCGCTTGGCCTGCTCGTCGAACAGCTCAAGGTGCTCGCGCGTGATGCGCGTGGCTTCCGTGGCCATCGGCGAATCAACGAATACCCTCGGTTGCCGCAGCCGCCCCTCGCTGGTGAGACGGTGCAGGTGGTACAGGACTTCCTGGGTTCGACCGACCGCGAAGGCCGGCACGATGACGTTGCCACCGCGTTCGAACAGGGTTTTCTCGACGATGCCGATCATCTCCTCTTCGGTTGCCGAAAAGTCCTTGTGCTGGCGGTTGCCATAGGTGGACTCGATGACGAGGATGTCGGCGTCCTCGATGGGTGTCGGGTCGCGCAATATCGGGCGTCCCGGCTGGCCAAGGTCGCCGCTGAATACCAGTTTTGTCGGGTAGCCGTACTCGGTGACCCAGACTTCGATGATGGCCGAACCGAGGATGTGCCCGGCATCGCGAAAGCGCGCGCGCACCCCGACCCGGGGCGCGAACTCCCGGTCGTATTCGATGCCTCGTACCTGCTGCAGGCATTCGCGCGCATCCTGCAGCGTGTACAGCGGCGGCAGCGGGTCCTTTCCGCGGAACCGCTTGGCACTGCGTTTTGCATCGCTCTCCTGGATGTGTGCACTGTCGGGCAGCATCACGCCCAGCAGATCAACCGTGGCGGGAGTGGTGTAGATGGCCCCTTTGAACCCGGCGCGGGTGAGTTTGGGCAATAGCCCGCTGTGGTCGATGTGGGCATGGGTCAGGAGCACGAAATCGATAGCTGCCGGGTCGAACGGAAATGGCTCGCGGTTGCGCGCCGCCGCCGCAGAGCCCCCTTGAACCATGCCGCAATCCACCAGGAAGCGCAGGCCCGCCGCCTCCACCAGGAAGCACGACCCGGTGACTTCGCGCGCAGCACCCAGAAATTTCAGTTTCATGGGATGCTCACTCGGGCTTCTTCTTTTGCATTGGACAGGTGTTCACGCCGAGCAGGCGATAGCCCGGACAGCGACCCGCCAGGCCGGTAATCAGCGGCATGATTCCGATGAGCCCCAGCCACCGCCATGGCGAATCCAGCCACAACGGCAAGCTGAGCAGGATCAGGCCGATGACGACGCGCGCGATGCGATCGAGGTTTCCTACGTTCGTTTGCATGGAGGCACTCCTTGATGGTGGGATAGAACGGGTTCGGGAAATCACGCCGACGGCTACATGGCCGCCGCGAAAATGGCACTGATTTCCTCGTGCGACGCCTGTATTGGATTGGTCAGTCCGCACGCGTCCTTGAGCGCATTGGTGGCCAGGGTGGGAAAGTCCTTGGCCTGAACGCCAAGCTGTGACAGCCCGTGGGGAATGCCGATGTCGGCGGACAATTGGCGAATCGCCAATAGGCACAGATCCGCGGCGGCCTCGTCGCCCAGGCCATCGGTTTTTCCCCCATCGCGCGGGCGATGTCGGCGAGGCGTCCCGCAGCGACCTGCTTGTTGTAGGCCTGCACGTGCGGCAGCAGGACGGCGTTGCACACACCGTGCGGCAGGTCGTAGAAGCCGCCCAGTTGATGCGCCATGGCGTGCACGTAGCCCAGCGAGGCATTGTTGAAGGCCATGCCGGCGAGGAACTGCGCATAGGCCATCTGTTCGCGCGCTTCGACGTTTCGCCCGTCAGCCACCGCCTTGCGCAGCCATTGGCTTATCAATGCCACGGCCTTGAGTGCGCAGGCATCGGTGATCGGCGTGGCAATGGTTGAAACATAGGCCTCCACCGCGTGCGTAAGGGCATCCATGCCGGTGGCGGCGGTCAAGCTGGCGGGTTTGAGCAGCATCAGCTCGGGGTCGTTGACCGAGAGAATGGGCGTCGTGTGCTTGTCGACGATCGCCATCTTCACGTGGCGCGCCTCGTCGGTGATGATGCAAAAGCGCGTCATTTCGCTGGCCGTTCCAGCCGTGGTGTTGATCGCCACCAAGGGCAGCTGCGGCTTGGCCGACTGGTCAAGTCCCTCGTAGTCCTTGATCGTTCCGCCATTGGCAGCGACCAATGCGATTCCCTTGGCGCAGTCGTGCGGCGAACCGCCGCCGAGCGAGATGACGAAATCACAATCGTTGTCGCGCAGTTGCTTCAGCCCATCGGCCACGTTCTTGGTCGTCGGGTTGGGCTGCACTCCATGAAAAACCAGGGTATCCACGCCGTGGCTGGCAAGAAGGTCGCGCACGTTGCCGACCAGTCCGAGACGAACCAAGGGAAGGTCGGTCACGATCAGCGCTTTCCTGAAGCCATAGGACTGGATGGCCTTGGCTGCATCACGAAGACAGCCCGCGCCCATCAGGTTCACGGGCGGAATGAAAAAGGCGGTGGTGGTCATGGCTTGGCTCCTTCGGTTGGCCTGTTGATGATCAAGTGAGTAAGGGTTTCGCGTTCCGCGCTTTGGCTTGTGAGGTGTTCCGTCGCGGCGGCGCTTGCAGGCATGCCGGAGCGACTTGCACGAGGCGTGGGTGCGGCGGCGCCTGTAGGCGAATGGGCGGCGCTTGGCGTCATGTTGGATACCTCCCAGCCGCCCCCGAGCGCCTTGTACAGCGCCACCAATTGCACGGCGGCGCTGGTATGCGCACGTGCGGCCGCAGTCTCGGCTTCGTGCAGGCTGCGCTGGGCGGCCAGCAGCTCCACCAGTGCAACATCGCCCGCGGCGTAGCGAGCCTTGGCGTAGCCGTAGCTGGTTCGTGCCGCATCCAGGGCCATGGCACGGCGCTCCAACGTGTCCAGCCCGCCGTGGTAGTCGCCCAGCGCACGCTCGGCGTCACCCAGCGCCGCCAACACCGCCTGCTCATAGGCCAGCGCCGCCTGCTGCTCGGCGGCCTCGCGTGCCCGAATCTCGGCACGCACGCGGCCACCATCGAACAGACGCCAGGAAATCAGCGGCAGGATGGAAAACCGTGAACTGGATGCATCGAACCAGTTGCCCGTGCTGAGCGCCTGAAACCCGCCGCCGACACCGATGGAGAGCTTGGGGAACAGCTCGGCCGTGGCCACGCCGATGTCGGCAGAACTCGCCGCCAGACGCCGTTCCGCGGCCAGCACGTCAGGGCGGCGGCGCAGAAGATCAGCACGTTCGCCCACCGGCAGGGCCCGCAGCGTGCACGGTGCCAAGGGGCCGTCGAGCAATGCCAGTTCACGCTCCGGTGGAGCGCCCAAGAGCACGCCCAGGCCCAGCACCGCGGCGCGCTGGCGGGCCTGGATGTCCGGCAGCAGTGCGTTGACGGCAGTCCACTGCGCATAAGCCGCCTCCACATCGGCGGCGGATGCGTCGCCCAATGCATGCCGCAGGCGCACCAGCTCCAAGGTCTGCTGCAGCGTATCCAGCGTGGCTTGTTGTGCATGCAGTTCGTATCCAGCACCAACGGCGGTGAACCAGGTGCGTGCGACCTCGGCCACGATGCGCATGCGCACACCCTGTGCTTCGACTTCGGTGGCTTGCAGGCGGGCGCTGGCGCCTTCCAGGGCGCGGCGCTTGGCGCCGAATAGATCGGCCTCCCAGGCCGCATCGAAGCCCGCATCGTAGATGGTCTGGGTGGCGTCCATGCCGGGAATCGAGCCCACGGGCAAGGGGCCGTTCTTGCTTTGCCCGCGTCGGTTCACGCTGGTGCCCGCGCTCACGGTGGGCATCTGGTCGCCAGCCACGCGGTCGCGCAGGGCGCGCGCCTCGTCGATGCGTGCCGCGGCTTGGCGCAGATCCAGGTTCTGTGCCAGTGCCGTGCCCATCAGGCGGTCAAGGATGGGGTCGTCCAACGCGGACCACCAGCGGGCCAGGTCCGCGGACTGCGATTCGCTCGCCAGAGGCAAGGTCCAACCGCTGCCGATGTCCACAGGAGGCGGCTCGCGGTAGTCGGGGCCCACGGCCGCACAGGCGGTCAGCAGCACGCAGGACAGGGCCAGCCCGAGCGGGCGCAAGCGCCTGGACGCCGGCGGTGCGGCTGGCGTGCGCGAGGAGAGGTGGCGGGTTTTGGTTTTCATTGCAGGCGTCCTCGGACGAATACGGTGGCCATCGTCAGCGTGGCGAGGGCGATGAGCGCCAGCGGCCAGAGGCTGGCGAGAATGTCGCCGGGCGGCATGGCCTTGAGGAAGCTGCCTTCGACGATGATGAGGAAGTGGGTCAGCGGAATGGCCTGGGCCAGCCACTGCAGGACGAGCGGCATGTTTTCCACCGGCGTCGCAAAGCCCGACATCAGCACCGCCGGCACGCCAATGGCGAACGCCCCCAGGATGGCCTGCTGCTGGGTCATGCTGACTGCGGAAATCATCAGGCCGATGCCGACCACCGACAGGATGAACAGCACCAGGCTGGCGAGCAGCAGCGCGAACGAGCCGGTGAACGGGATGCCGAACAGGAACACGCCGGCGCTGATCATGAACAGGCCCAAGAGCGTGCCGATCGCCAGCGCAGGCAGCGACTTGGAAACAATGATCTCCGGCGTCGAGGTGGGCGATACCAGCAACTGGTCGAAGGTGCCCAGTTCGCGTTCGCGCGCGATCGACAGCGAGGTGATGAGCAGCGCGCTGAACAGCGCCAGGATGCCCGTGAGCCCAGGCACGATGAACCAGCGGTAGACCAGGTTGGGGTTGAACCAGTGGCGCACGACCACGGGCGTCGGCGCCTGCGCGTCGGGCACGACCTCGGCCCCAACGTCGGCGGCGATGGTGGACAGGTAGGCGACGGTGATCTGGCCCGAGTTGCTGCGCCGGCCATCGACCAGAACCTGGGCGCGGCCGCTGTCGCCGGCGGCGATGGTGCGCGAGAAATCCACGGGAATGGCGAGCGCGGCGATCACCTCGCCGCGGTCGATCATCTCGTGCAACAGCCGCTGGCTGTCCACGTGCCGCACGTGGGTGATGAAGCGGGCGCTGTCCAGGCGCTGCACCAGCTCGTGCGACCAACGCCCGGCGTCCTGGTTGTAGACGGCGATGTCGACGTTGCGCACTTCCAGTGTGGCTGCAAAGGCGAATACCAGCAGTTGCAGGATCGGCGGTACGAATACCACCATGCGGCTGCGCGGGTCGCGCAGCACGCTGAGCACTTCCTTGATGAATTGGGCGCGCAGGCGGGTGAACGAGAAGGCAGAGGTCAACATCGCGTCACTCCAGGTTCTTGCGCGTGGCGCGCTTGGCGATCAGGAAAAACAGCGCCCCAATCGCCGCCATGGCCGCCAGGTTGGGCAGGAAGACGGCCCAGATGTCGCCGGCCAGGAACACGGTCTTGAGCGAATCGACGAAGTAGCGCGCCGGAACCGCCCGAGTGATGGCGCGGATCGGCGCTGGCATCGCATCGATCTCGTACAGAAAGCCTGAGAGCATGAAGGCCGGCAGAAAGCCCGTGAACAGGGCGATCTGCGCCGCCAGGAACTGGTTGCGCGCCAGCGACGAAATCAAGAGGCCCTGGCCCAGCGCCGGCACCATGAACACCGCCGACAAGAGCAGCAGCGCC
>NZ_MEDS01000046.1 GCF_001724135.1 Comamonas sp. SCN 65-56
CGAGTTCTGGTAGGCGACCTCCATCAGGCCGAGCGACTGCATGCCCACGCCGATGCGCGCCGCGTTCATCATCACGAACATCGCGTTCAGGCCCTTGTTGGGCTCGCCGACGAGCCAGCCCGTGGCGCCCTCGAGCGTCATCTCGCAGGTCGCGTTCGCGTGGATGCCCATCTTCTCCTCGAGCCGTGCGCAGCGCACGCCGTTGCGCGCGCCGGGCGAGCCGTCGGCGTTCGGCACGAACTTCGGAACGATGAACAGCGAGATGCCCTTGGTGCCGGACGGCGCATCGGGCAGGCGCGCGAGTACCAGGTGCACGATGTTTTCGGCCAGGTCGTGCTCGCCCGACGAGATGAAGATCTTCGTGCCGGTGATCCGGTAGCTGCCGTCAGGCTGCGGCTCGGCCTTCGCGCGCAGCAGGCCGAGGTCGGTGCCGCTGTGCGGCTCGGTCAGGCACATCGTGCCGGTCCACTCGCCCGAGACCAGTTTCGGGATGTACAGCGCCTTCTGCTCGGGCGTGCCGTGTGCGTGCAGGCAGTCGTAGGCGCCATGGGTGAGACCCGGGTACATCGACCATGCCTGGTTGCCCGAGTTCATCATCTCCTGGAACGCGATACCCACCGCAACCGGCAGCCCCTGCCCGCCGAACTGCGGATCGCAGGTGAGCGTCGGCCAGCCGCCGGCCTTGAACTGCTCCCAGGCCTGCTTGAAGCCCTTCGGCGTCGTGACCACGCCGCCCTCCGACCAGTGGCAGCCCTCCTCGTCGCCGCTGCGATTGAGCGGGAACAGCACTTCGGCGCAGAACTTGCCTCCTTCCTCGACGACCTGGTCGATCAGTTCGCGGTTGGTCTCGGCATATGGCGGCATCGCCTTCAGGGTGCCCTCGACGTCGAGCAGTTCGTGCATCACGAACCGGATGTCGCGCAGGGGTGGGGTGTATCGAGCCATGACTGCTACTCCAGCTTCGAAGCGATAGGGTGAAAGGAGGGGGTCGAGTTCATCGTCCGGTCTTTACAGTGCGAACGTTCGTGCGCTTTTTCGCTGGCGCCGGACGCGCCGTCTGCCGGTACGAGTCGACCAGCCGGTCGAAGCTGCGGCGCGCGCGCACCACGGCATCGGGGCTGCCCAGCAGGCGGCCGTCGTGGTGCAGCACCAGGATCACGCCGTACAGCTGGAACAGCAGTTCCTGCACGTCGAGGCCGACGGGCAGGTCGCCCGTTTCCACCGCCTGCTGGATCGCCCGCGACAGTTCGCGCTGCCACGAGCGCACCATGGCGACGAGTTCCTCGCGCACCGCGCCCGGCCGGTCGTCGTATTCGGTGGCGCCGGAGATCCAGATGCAGCCGCGCGCCGCCTCGATCGCGGTCCGATCGATCCAGCGCTCGAAGATCGCTCGCAGACGCGGCAAGCCGCGCCTTTCCTTCAGCCCCGGCAGCAGCACCTCGTCGACGAAGCGCCGTTCATAGGCCTTGAGCACGGCGATCTGCAGGTCCTCGCGCGAGCCGAAGTGCGCGAACACGCCGCTCTTGGACATCCGCATCCGCTCGGCCAGCGCGCCGATCGTCAGGCCTTCGAGCCCGTCGCGCGCGGCCAGTTCGAGCGCCGTCTCGACGATCGCGGCGCGCGTCTGTTCCCCCTTGCGCGGCGCCCTCGGGGGACGGCGACGTGCAAGTGCCGACGATTCGATCGCAGCGAACGGTGAACTGGCCATGGTCATTTCCGAACGATCGTGCTTTTCCGCGAGCCTAACCCAAACCCGACAGGCGCGGACCGTCGAACGCCCGCGGTTAGGGGGGAGGCTCTAATGGTGCGGCGCAGCGCTACAGGAGTCCCCGCGCCGATGCCGTTTCCGGGATGCGCAGGGGGCGCAGGTATAATCTTTGATCGACGCCCGAAGTCGCCGTCGAATCAATCCGTGGCGCCCCCGGCCGGGGGCGCTCCAGCATCGGGCATTCGTATTCGCCACGCTGCGACCCCTCGCGGCGGCGGTACGTCCTCCGCCGTGCCGCGACACCGCAACGGCCGGCCGCAAGACTCGCCGTGCTCCGCGTCCTCGTCCCGGACGCGCGATCGCAGACGGCGCCTGCAAGGGTCGCCCGGGCGACCCGAGGAAGGGAGATGAAGCATGCGGGAGCAGTGGCTCGAACTGACATCGTGGATCGCGCCGTACGCGGCCGAGTTGAGGCTGGTCGCTTCGCTCGTCGGCGTGCTGCTGATGGCGTTCGTGCTGCGCCACGTCGTCAATCGCCTGCTGCGGCGCTTCTTCGCCGGCGTGTCGGGCCGCGCGCCGTCGGTCGAGGAACGACGCCGCGTGGAAACGGTCGGCAAGGTGATGCGCCACACCTCGTCGGCGCTGATCATGGTCGTGGCCGTGCTGGTGATGCTCAACCAGCTCGGGATCTCGATCGCGCCGATCCTCGGCGCCGCCGGCGTCGTCGGCATCGCGGTGGGCTTCGGCGCGCAGAGCCTGGTCAAGGACGTCTTCGCAGGCTTCTTCCTGCTGGTGGAAAACCAGGTCCGCGTCGGCGACGTCGTCGAGATCGCCGGCAAATCGGGCGTCGTCGAACAGCTCAGCCTGCGTCGCACGAAGCTGCGCAGCTACGACGGCAGCGTTCACTACGTTTCGAACGGGCTGATCACGACGGTGACCAACATGTCGACCGAATTCGCGTTCGCGGTGGTCGACATCGGCGTGGCCTATCGCGAGGACGTCGACCGCGTCTTCGCGGTGATGCGCGAGACCGCCGAGGCGCTGCGCGAGTCGCCCGACTTCGGGCCGAAGATCATCGATGGCCTGGACATCGCCGGTGTCGACCAGTGGGCCGAGTCGGCAGTGATGATCCGTGCGCGGATCCGCACGCAGCCGCTGGACCAGTGGAGCGTGCGCCGCGAGTACCTGAAGCGGCTGAAGGCGGCGTTCGACCGCGAAGGCATCTCGATCCCGTTCCCGCATCGCACGCTGATGGTCGAAGGTGGCTCGAGCGCACCCGACGTGGCGGGGAGCATCGATGCCGGCATGCGGTCCGGCCGCGCGGCAAGGGCGTCGTGAGCCCGCGCCCGCCCGGGCGACGTTCCCCGCCTGCACACCTGCGGAGATCCCGAAGATGACCGGCGACAATCGCTCCGACCTGTTCTTCCTGCCGTCCTGGCCGCCCACGCCCGATGTCCTGCTGTGGGTGTCGCTGACGATCGTCGTCGCCGGGTTGCTCGGCGAGTTCGTCTTCCGCACGCTGAAGCTGCCGCGGGTGATTGGCTACGCGGCCGTCGGCACGGCGGTGTCGGCCTTCGGCCCGGGCATCGGCGGCGCCGCACTCGAGCCGGGCCTGCGCCTGATCGTCGACCTGGGGCTCGCGCTGCTGCTCTTCGAGCTAGGCGCGCGCATCAACCTGCGCTGGCTGCGCGCCAACCCATGGCTGCTCGCGAACAGCCTGGCCGAAGCGGTGCTGAGCTTCGTCGCGGTCTACCTGACGCTGGTCTACCTGGGCACCGAGGCGCGCGTGGCAGCCGCGATCGCCTCGATCCTGGTCGCGACCTCGCCGGCAGTGGTGATGCGCGTCGCTTCCGAATTCAATGCGTCGGGGCAGGTGACGGAGCGGATGATCGTGCTTACCGGCCTGAACACCTTCTATGCGGTGCTGGCTTCGAAGTTCGTCGTCGGCTGGCTGCATGCCGAGTTCGCCGGCAGCTGGTTCCGCTCGATCGCGCACCCGCTGTACCTGCTCGTCGGCTCGGCCGTCGTCGCCGCGCTGCTCGCCTGGTGCGTCTCGCTGATCGCTCGGCGCCTCGACCTGCGCAACGAGAACTCGGCACTGCTGCTGCTCGGCATGATCCTGCTGGCGCTGTCCCTCACGAAGATGGCCAACCTGTCGACGCTGCTGGTGCCGCTGCTGGCGGGCCTGATGCTTCGCAACAGCACCGAGCGGCCGTGGATCTGGCCGCGCCACTTCGGCACCGCCGGCGGCGCGCTGGTGCTGCTGCTGTTCGTCATCACCGGATCGGTCTGGTCGGTGGACGCACTGATGACGGGCGCCGCACTCGGCGTTGCGGTGATCCTCGCCCGGCTCGTCGCCAAGACGCTGGCCACGGTCGTCCTGGGAAGGCCCAGCGGCATCTCGATGCGGCAGGCGCTGGCGCTGGGGTTCGCGCTGATGCCGATCTCGGGCGCGGCGCTGGTGATGATGGCCGACCTGCAGACGGTCTATCCCGAGTTCGCAGCGCAACTGACAGGCATCGTGTTCAGCGCGGTGGCCGTGCTGGAGCTGCTTGGTCCGATCGCGGTGCAGGCGGCGCTGCGATACGTGAACGAAGACAAGATCCGCTGACCCGACGGAGACGCCCATGCCGCTGGAAGCCTTCGCCGAATCGCGCGCGCTCACGCTCGGGGTCGAGCTCGAGCTGCAGATCGTCGATACCCACGACTACGACCTCTCGCACGGGGCGCGCGACCTGTTGCGCCTTGTCGCCCGGCGCAAGCTGCCTGGCGAAGTGAAGCCCGAGATGACCGACAGCATGATCGAGCTGTCCACCGGCGTGTGCGCCGACTACGCCGAGGTCCTGGGCCACCTGCGCGAAACCCGCGACGCGCTGGTCGAATGCGCCGGCAAGCTCGACATCGGCCTGTCCGGAGGCGGCACGCATCCGTTCCAGGACTGGAGCCAGCGGCGCATCTTCGACACGCCGCGCTTCCACATGCTTTCCGAGCTCTACGGTTACCTGTCGAAGCAGTTCACGATCTTCGGCCAGCACGTGCACATCGGCTGCCCGGGCCCGGACGCCGCGCTGGTGCTGCTGCATGGCCTGTCGCGCTTCATCCCGCACTTCATCGCGCTGTCGGCCTCGTCGCCATTCGTTCAGGGCACCGACACGGGCTTTCACTCCGCGCGGCTGAACTCGGTGTTCGCGTTCCCGTTGTCGGGCCGCGCGCCGTTCACGCTGACCTGGGACGAGTTCACCCGATTCTTCGACAAGATGACCCGCACCGGCGTCGTGCAGGGCATGAAGGACTTCTACTGGGATATCCGGCCGAAGCCCGAGTTCGGCACGATCGAGGTGCGGGTGCTCGACACTCCGCTCACCATCGAGAAGGCCGCCGCACTCGCGGCGTACATCCAGTGCGTGGCGCGGTGGCTGAGTTTCGAGCAGCCGTTCCGGCCGGCCGAGGACGACTATCTCGTCTACACCTTCAACCGCTTCCAGGCCTGTCGCTTCGGCTTCGACGGCACCTTCGTCGATCCGCAGACCGGCGAGCACCGGACGATCCGCGACGACATCGCCGCGACGCTCGCAGCGGTCGAGCACCACGCGATCGAACTCGGCGCCGAGGACGCCTGCCGGCGCGTGCGCGACGACATCGGCACGCTGGGCAACGACGCGACCTGGATCCGCAACACCTACGAGCACGAGCACCTGCTGCCCGAGGTGGTTCGCCAGCAGTGCCTGCGCTGGAGCCGCTGACCGTCCATGGCTCCCCGGCCGCTGAAGATCGGCCTGTCGGCGCGGCTGATGCACGCGCCGCCCAGGGAGCTGGGCTTTCGCGGCAAGACGCTGCAATACCTGGAGCAGTCGATCGCGCACTGGATCATGTCGCACGGGGCGATCGTGCTGATGATCCCCACGCTGGGCGCCGATGCCGGCGTGACCCGGCGCGGCATCTCGATGCGCGCCTACGTGCGCGAGCTCGATGGCCTGGTGCTCCAGGGCGGCGCCGACGTCAGTCCGCGCTCGTACGGCAAGCAGCCGATGCGCGCCGACTGGGCCGGCGACATCGTGCGCGACCACTACGAAATGGAGCTGCTGCACGAATTCATGGCGCAGGGCAAGCCGGTGCTGGGCATCTGCCGCGGCGCGCAGGTGCTCAACGTCGCGCTCGGCGGCACCCTGTTCCAGGACATCGCCACCCAGTGCCCCGGTGCGATCCGGCACGTCGACAGCGACCTCTACGACGAGTTGCAGCACGAGATCCGCTTCGAGCCCGGGTCGCGCCTGGCCGGCCTGTACGGCGGGCTGGCGGGCGCGCAGGTCACGAGCATCCACCACCAGGCGGTCGACCGGCTCGGCAGCGACCTCGTGGTCGACGCGCGCTCCAGTGCCGACGACATCGTCGAGGCGATCCGCTGGCGCGGCGCCGGCTATGCGATGGGCCTGCAATGGCACCCGGAATTCCACGGCCACGCGCGCGGGCTGCTCGACAGCGCGCCGATCGTGCTGGATTTCCTGGCTGCGCGAATCGCCCGAGGGCTGATGCGGCCTCAGGCGGCGCGGTCGGCGTCGGCGTCGGCGGGCACCGACACGATCCACCCCTCGACCGGGTCGACCGACTCGGGCAGGCCGTAGCGCTGGCCGCGGCGCTGCCAGCCCCAGGCCGCCTGGACGAGGCAGAGCACCGCGTCGAGCAGGTCGCCGGCCGGTTCCGCGATGCAGGCCTCGCGCAGCGCGGCATCCAGAAAGAGCGGCAGCCCGAACCGGTGGTCGCCGCGCTCGAGCCGCGCAACGATGCGCGCACGGGCCTCGCGCCGATCGGGCGTCTGCCGTGCGCGATCGTCGGCCTTGTACGAGCAGCGCCCGATCAGCGTGCGCGCCACGAAGCCCGGGTAAGCCTCGAGGACGACCCGCCCCGGGTCGCCGGCGTGCAGGCCCGGCAGGTCGACGCCTGCCGCCAGCAGCCGCGGCGC
>NZ_MEDS01000047.1 GCF_001724135.1 Comamonas sp. SCN 65-56
CAGGAAAGACGGTGGCAACAGGGCCAACCGGGTTCCTCGTGCCGACCGCACCGAACAGCCGAAAGGCTGGGCTCCGAATCTAGGAATCCGGTGTGCGGTGTGAACAGCAAACCTCTTTTTGTCAGGAGAAAGACCATGCAACTCGCATCCCGTTTCGCTTCCCGCTCCCCTTCGCTACGCAGTGATTACCCGCTGTCCGATGACCAGATTCATCACGTAGCCCCGTCCATCTTCGCGGATGCCCCGCACGAAAGCCGTTCGCAGAGGTACGCCTACATCCCCACCGCCACGGTGCTGACCGAGCTTCGCAAGGAGGGGTTTCAACCCTTCATGGTGACGCAGACCCGCGTGCGCGATGAAGGCCGCCGCGAGCACACCAAACACATGATCCGGCTGCGCCACGCCAGCCAGATCAACGGCGCGGAAGCCAATGAAATCGTGCTGCTGAACTCCCATGACGGCACCAGCAGCTATCAGATGCTGGCCGGGATGTTCCGCTTCGTTTGCAGCAATGGCCTTGTCTGCGGCGACACCGTGGCGGACGTGCGCGTACCCCACAAAGGCGATGTGGCCGGGCACGTCGTCGAAGGCGCTTATCAAGTGTTGAGCGGCTTCGAGCGCGTGAAGGAAAACCGCGAAGCAATGCGGGCCGTCACGCTCGACGATGGCGAGGCCGAAGTATTCGCCCGTGCCGCATTGGCCCTCAAGTACGACGACCCGAACAAGCCCGCGCCCGTCACCGAGTCACAAATCCTGATGCCGCGCCGGTTTGACGACCGCCGCCCCGACCTGTGGAGCGTGTTCAACCGCGCACAGGAGAACTTGACCAAGGGCGGATTGCATGGCCGCAGCGCCAACGGACGCCGCCAGCGCACCCGCCCCGTGCAGGGCATTGATTCCGATGTGCGCCTGAACCGCGCCCTGTGGCTGCTGGCCGATGGTATGCGCGCCCTCAAAGCCTGACCGTTCCCCCCGTCGGAGGGGCGGTTTCCCCTCCATTCCCTTGTTTCACTCGATTGGAGATTCACCATGAACGCCGTCACCCAAACCGAAGCCCGCGCCATCCAAGCCCCTGCGCTGGAAGCTGCCGACCCCACGAAGAACCTGATTCTGGTGCCGCTGTCGCGGCTGGTGCTGCGCCCCACGGGCCGCAACGTGCGCAAGACCCCGCGCATGTCCATTCCCGAGTTGGCTGCATCCATCCAGCGTGTGGGCCTGTTGCAAAACCTGATCGTGATTGCATCCGCCGATGGCGAGCATTACGAGGTGGTGGCCGGTGGCCGCAGGCTGGCCGCGTTGAAGCTGCTGGCGAAAAAGCACCGCATCAGCAAGGAATGGGAAGTGCCTTGCCTGCTGGTGGCCGACGGCACGGCCCGCACGGCCAGCCTCACCGAGAACGTGCAGCGCGAAGCTATGCACCCCGCCGACCAGTTCGAGGCATTCGCCGCGCTGGTGGCCGAAGGCAGACCCATTGAGGACATTGCAGCGGATTTTTCCGTCACGCCGCTGGTGGTGCAACGCCGCCTGAAACTCGCCAATGTCTCGCCGCGATTGATAGCCGACTATCGCGCCGATGCCGTCACGCTCGATCAGTTGATGGCCTTATCCATCACCGATGACCACGCTGCGCAGGAAAGCGCGTTCTACGATGCGCCGCAGTGGCAGCGCGGCCCGTCTGCATTGCGGGAACGGCTGACCGAGCGCGAAATTGACGCCCATCGGCATCCGCTGGTGCGGTTTGTGGGGCTGGATACCTACGAAGCCGCAGGCGGTGGCATCCGGCGCGATCTGTTCGCGGAAGATGACGCGGGCGTGTATCTCAACGATGCGGGTTTGTTGGAGCGGCTGGCGCAAGACAAGCTGACGGGCATCGCCGCCACGGTTCGCGCCGAGGGATGGGCGTGGGTGGACGCTGCGCCCGCTACCACGTATGCCGACCTGCAAGCCTTCCAACGTGCTCCGAGGGAACGCCGCGAGCCGAATAAGCGCGAAGCGCAGCGCATCGAGAAGCTGCAAACCAAGATGCAGGAAGTCGCCGAAGCTGTGGATGCCGCGATGGACGCCGAGGACGAGGACAAGGCCGATGCTCTGCAGGAGGAAGGCGAAGCCCTGGGCGAGCAGTTGCAGGCGCTGGAGGATGGTTTGCAAGGGTATGCCTCGAACGTGAAGGCCGCAGCCGGTGCCGTCATCACCATCGACCGCAACGGATTCATCGTGGGCTGCTGCGCGAGGTCGAGGCGAAAGCCCTTCGCACGCTGGAAAAGCTGCGGCAGGGTTTCAGCGGCGCGGATACCGCGAACGAGGACGAAGGCGAGGAAGACGAAGCGCCCAAGGTCGCAGCGATTTCCGACAGGCTGGCTCAGCGCCTGAGCGCCCACCGCACCGCCGCGCTGCAAATCGAGGTGGCCCAGCATCCGCAGGTGGCATTGGCCGCACTGGTGTATGGCATGGTGCAGACCGTCCTGCAGGGCCGCTACCACGGCCACGACCTCCCGCTGGGCGTGCGCCTCACGGTGCAAGACCGGCTGGAAGGCATGGCCCCGGACTGGCCGGAATCGCCCGCCGCCGTGGCTCTGCGCGAATTGCAGCAAGTCACGGGCGACGCCTTGCCGCAGGACAGCGCCGAACTGTTCGCCGCGCTGCTGGCGATGGAGCAAGGCGAGCTGGTGAAGCTGCTGGCCGTGTGCGTGGCTTCGACGGTGGACGTGGTGACGCCACGCGCCACGCCGCACCAGCCCGGCGCGGAACTGGCGCAGGCAGTGGGCCTTGATATGGCTGCATGGTGGAAGCCGACTGCGGAAGGCTACTTTAAGCACGTTCCGAAGGCCGTGATTCTGGATGCCGTGGGCGAGTTTGCGCCGGATTCCGTCAACCGGCTGGCGAAGCTCAAGAAGGCCGACATTGCCAGCGAGGCGGCGCGACTGGCCGAGGGTACGGGCTGGATGCCCGCCATCTTCAAGGCCGAAGAGCCGCAGGAAGAAGGCCCGAAGCAGGACGCCCCGGACGATACCAAAGCCGTGGCGGATGAACCCACCGAGGCATTGGCAGCTTGACCCGTGCCGAAGGAGAGCGCCCCGGCCTCAACCGGGGCGCATCCTTTCAGGGAGAACCGCCCATGACCCGCACCACTACCAGCCGCCCGCGCATGGCTGCAATCTACGCCCCCGGCACGGTGCGCGCCCGCCGCTGGCACGGCGATGGCGACGTACGCGGCTACCGCCCGCCCTCGGGCTGGACGGCCCGCGCCGACCTCACCGACGTTCACCCCATCACGGGCCGCGCCTTGGTGCGCGCCGTGTGGTGGATCATCGAGACGAAGGAATAACCGTCATCGGCACCGGCCCCAGCGTTTTACCGCTGGGGCCGGTGGATTCAAAAATCCGGGTGCGGCGGTGGCCGCACCCGGTGTCAAATCCGAACAACCTGGATACCACACCGCCGCCCTCGCTCATGCTCGGGCGGCGGCGCTGCAATACCCGAGTGGCATGCCTACACAACGAGTCAGATGGCCGCCGCGTGGCAGGCGTCCCTCATGCACTGCAACTTGAGCACCCCCCGCTGCATTTGCACAGGCGGGCACTTGACCGATCCGTAGGAGCAGAACACGCAGCAGTCTCCCGCCTTCGGCCGCAGCAACGTCTTGCACTGTTCGCACTCGTAGAAGAACTGACAGGCATCGGTCGGCATGGTTTCATGCGTGGCATGGCCGCAGTGCGGGCAGGTCAGCACCGACTCCATTGTGGGTGTGCCGGTTGTCATTTGCGCAGCGTCGAAGGGTAGCCCGCGTCGGTGGTCGCCTGCACGAGCGCCGAGACTTGAGCCTGGTCTGCGTCGAACGTGACGGTCGCTGTCTTCTTTGCGAAGTCGATCCTGACCTGGCTGACGCCAAGCACCCTCTCCAGGGACTTCTTCACCGTGATTGGGCACAGCTCGCAGGTCATGTTCTGCACATGGAGCGTAGTCGTCTGCGGCGTTGCGGCCAGGGCAGCGAACGGCGACAGCGCGACGAGCAGCGATACGACTGATTTGCGCATGAAAGCTCCTTCAAAGAAACAGGGGTGCCAGCCAGGGCACGGACAACAAGGCGAGAAGCACCAGCGCGACGATCCAGAAGATCAGCCGCTGGCGCTTGAGGACGCTCGATCGGGCGCAGGCGTCGCCGGGCTCGCAGGCCGGCTGCTGAAAGTACAGACGCCGGAACGCCAAACCCACGAACAGAAACGTTGCCGCAATGAACCAGGGCCGCAGCGGCTCCAGTGCGGTGAGACTGGCGATCCAGGCGCCACCGATGCCCATCATCAGCAGCACCAGCGGCACCACACAGCACACCGAGGCGCCGATGGCGGCCAGCGCCCCGGCGACGAGCGAGTTCTTGAAGTTGAAGGTGGGCATGGGTGTGTGGAAACGTCTTCGATACTTGCCACTCTAAACTCCGTACCATGCTACGGAGTCAAGGGGGCGAACAATGAGCGAGCTGACGATAGGGAGCCTGGCCGACGAGGCCGGCGTCAACGTCGAGACCATCCGCTACTACCAGCGGCGCGGACTGATGCCGGAGCCGGACAAGCCGGCCCAGGGGTATCGCCGCTACGACGCCACCACGGTCAAGCGCGTGCGCTTCATCAAGCGGGCGCAGGCGCTGGGCTTCACACTGGAGGAGATCGGCGGCCTGCTCAAACTCGACGAGGCCCATGCCTGCGCCGAAACGCGCGAACTGGCCTCGCACAAGCTACAAACGATCGAAACCAAGCTGGCCGATTTGGTGGCAATGCGCAAGGCACTCACGGCACTGCTGTGCCAGTGCGATGCAGGTGCGATGAAGGGGAACTGCCCCATCATTCATGCTTTGGGGTCAGACTGACACCCGCGAAGCTTAGATTTCCACGCCTTCGCGCCTGCGGCGCTGCACTTGGCGCTCCTGCTGCACCGCCGAACCGGCTATGCCGGCTCGGTCAGGGCCTGGTCTCACATGCGCTAATGGCTGTGTTGGTGATGCACGTCCGGGAAGTGCGGATGGCGGTGCGAGAGGGGCTCATGCCGATGCGGGTGGGCGTGCGGCTCGACGCCATCCCAGGGGAAGTCATGTGTGTGGCGGTGGTGTTCGTCATGCACATGCCGGTGGGCATGTGCCAGGGGCTCATGCGTGTGCGCGTGTTCGTGCCGCTCGGTCAGGTGCAGCCAGACGCCCACCCCCATCAGCGCCGCCGCCAGCCAGAACACACCCGAGGTCGGCTCACCCAGGGCCACGATGGCGATGGCGGCTCCGATGAAGGGTGCTGTCGAGAAGTACGCCCCCGTGCGGGCCGAGCCGAGGCCGCGCAAGGCCAGCACGAACAGCACCAGGCTGACGCCGTAGCCGGCCAGTCCGACGCTCATGGCCTGTGCCACGCGCGGCCAGGCCGGCAGCGTTGCGCCGAGCGCCAGTGCCAGCGCGAGGTTCGTGGCGCCCGCCACCAGTCCTTTGGTGCCCGCGATGAAAACCGCATCAGAGGCCGATACCTTGCGCGTCAAGTTGTTGTCCACGGCCCAGCACAGGCAGGCGCCGGCCACGGCCAAGCTGCCCAGCGTGCTGCTCTGTCCCATGCCATCGTGTTGCGGCCAGGCCAGCAGCAGGCCACCCGCCACGATGAAGGCTATGCCCAGCACGATGCGTCGGTCGGCGTTTTCCCGGAAGACGACCCATGCCAGCACGGCCGTCAGCACCGCCTCCATATTCAGCAGCAGCGAGGCATCGGCGGCCGTGGTGTGCGCCAGCCCGATCATCAGCAGCAAGGGGCCCAGCACGCCGCCACTGGCGATGGCGCCAAGCAGCCAGGGCCATTCCCGCGCGGGCAGGCCGAGCGCGGCAAAGCCGCGATCTCTGATGAGGCGAACGGTCCACAGGCCGATGCCGCTGCCCAGGTACAGCAGGCCGGCCAGCATGATGGGCGACACGTCGCCGACCATCTGCTTGGCGAAGGGCGTGCTAGCACCGAACAGCAGTGCGGCGGCCAGGGCGGCGAGGATGGAGGAGCGGCCTGTCATGGAGGGTGAACTTACGAATCGAGGGGCAAATATCACCTTACACCGATTCCATAACGCCTCGATGATGCGGGGCTGGTTTGAGCGTTGATGCAGCAGGGCGTATCGGCGCAATGCGCCGCCGGGCTATTGGGCTGCGCCCCGTGCCGACTTTGTCGTCACGTCCATTCGGCGGCTATCCCTCACGCACCTTCGCGCCTGCGGCGCAGCGCTTACCTCCGGGGGAAAGCCCTGCGGGCTATCCCCGCCGCGCAGGCTTGGCGCCCCTCGATACCACCGAACCGGCAGCGCCGGATCGGCCGGGCCAGCGCCCCGTCGCATGGGCAGTGCCCGGTGGGTACGCCGGGGCTTGCTGCGGCAGGTTGTGCGAATGCGTGCCGTCCACGACGCTGGGGGCTCATTGCCCGTGTTGTCACGAAGGACGGTTCACGGATGGTCGCTCGGCCTTGCTGGGGACTCCACACCGTGCGTTCAGCATGACCGCCTGCATGGGATGAGGCGCATTCCCGCTGGTCGTTGGGGAATGGCCTTGTCGAGTCAGGGGGCGTGCCGCTGAAGCCTTCGTGCGGGGATGCCGGGGTGGCCATGGCTCCTTTCGGATGGGGGGTGGTTCGGCCCAAGGCGTCCTTGTGTTCTTGTGAATCCTGGCGGGGGCGCGGCTGCGCCTCGGGCTTCATGGCTGCAACCGTCCGGCGAAAACAATTTCCCCGCCGCTGTGCGGCTCCTCGCAGGACAAATTGTTTTTGCCCCCCGGTTCTCCACTGCGTTGCGACCGCAAGCGGTGCAGCCCGCCCGTCCACCGCCGGTCGGATCACAACAAGGACGCGATAGGCGCGAACCTTGTTCAACCGTAAGGAGATTCATCATGGCAACCATCGGCACCTTCACCGCGGACAAAGACGGCTTCACCGGCACGCTGCGCACCCTGACCCTCAACATCAAGGCCAAGCTGGTTCCCAACGACAAGGGGGACAACGAGCACGCCCCGGACTTCCGGGTACAGGCGGCAGGCTTCGACATCGGCGCGGCGTGGAAAAAGGTCAGCAAGGCCGAACGGCCCTACGTGTCCGTGACCCTCGACGATCCTTCGTTCCCGGCCACGGTCTATGCCCGGCTGATTGAGGACGAAGACGGCACGCATACGCTGATCTGGTCGCGCAGCAAGCCCCAGGCGGCCTGACGGCCGCCCAGCGCCCCGCCCGAGCGGCGGGGCGCTGGGCTGCTTTCGCAGCACGGCATGGAGGCAACATCGTCACTGGAGCGCGACCCGTGTCGGCCTGTTACAGCGTTGAGACCGTGGTTGCACGGACAGCATGGCGTGCCGGTGCTTTGCACCGCCGGGCTTTCGGGCTGGGCCCCGTGCCGGCTGCGCCTTCGCGCCTGCGGCGCTGTGCGCTTTGCTTGCCTCCAGGGGAAAGCCTTGCGGCTATCCCCGCCGCGCGACGCTTGGCGCCCCTGAAAACTCCGAACCGGCTGTGCCGGATCGGCCAGGCCAACGCCAATGCAGGCTACTGCGCATCGTCTTTCTTCAGCATGGCCTCCAGCTCCTGCCGCACTTGTGCCAGAAGCTGCTCGGCCCGCTGCGCGTCGTCGCCGGCATAGGCCAGCGTCAACAGCGTGAGCGGGTGAACCTCCATGACCTCGCACAGCTCGGCGAGCTTGTTCAAGGTGGGACTTTTCAGGTCGCGCTCCAGCGAACTCATGTAGGTACGGCTGGACACATCCGAGAAGGCTTCCTGGCTCAGTCCACGCGCCTTCCTGATGGTCTTCAACGCCTCCGACAATGTGTGTTTCGCTGCCAACCTTGGATCTCCCCGAAATCCAAGATGACAGTTGATTGCGCCTTATAGAGCTACAATCTATAGTGTTCATTACTGACCGATTATCGCTCTTGTGCTTTTATGGCAATCCGTATTCACGGCTTCCGACGCAAGCGCAAAACCGCATCCGTGGTTTTCCTCAAACCCGTCGATCCGGTTCTACGCTTTCACGCTTTGGCGGATTTGTGCAGCAAGAAGGGATTGCCATGAACCGACTCATCACCGAAGACGAGCGCAGGCAGTTGCTGGCCCACGGCCAATCCCGGGCCGCTGGCCAAGCCATCGACCCGCTGCCCGTGGTGCGGCTGTTCACGCCGGATGCCCATGCCACCTGGTTGCTGGCTGCACTTGACCCGGCCGATGGCGATACGGCCCACGGCCTGATCGACCTCGGGATCAGCATGCCCGAGCTGGGAACGGTGAAGCTCTCCGACCTCGCTGCCATCGTTGGGCCCCGCCAGCAGCCGGTGATGCGGGATCGGTATTTCCAGGCGGTGCGGCCTCTGTCGGAATACCTGCGGCTGGCGCAGAAGAACGGTTCCGTCGTCGATTGAAACGTTCGCGCGTCAGCCAAGTGGGGCGCATTCAGACTATTTCAGTCTGGCTCCAGACTCACCACGTCTCAATCAGCACTCTTGCGCGCAGGCCCTGTACTTGTGCTGGAAACAGTCACGATCTTTCATGCAGCTTGCGGCACGGTATCTGATGCCGCGCGATGTTTTGGAATTGCGCGGTCGTCGTATTCGGACGAATTTCGCAATACACCGGAGCCCATCGGTCTTGACACCCAATGTTACAGCCCAACCCGATTGTGATGGCAGCTGATCGTCTGCGATAGCCCCGTGTTGAACGCCCGTGACGACGTTCCTGATCTTCGACAGGAGCTTGGCGATCATGGGCAACCCTCACCATCTCGCGCACTGGTATCCGACCGCTGCCTACCTCTACATCCTGGGCCTGGATGCACTCGCGCTGGCCTGGGAGTACCTGCGCAGGCATCCCGATTACCGGCTCGACTGGCTGCGCCGTGCGCGCCGCCCCGATGCTGCGCAGCGCTGGGGCCTGCGCCTGCTGGAAGACCCGGCCCTGGATGCGCGCGAGGCGTATCCGGCCTGGGTACCCGGCCACGATGCCGTGGTGCAGCTCTATCCGGACGCTGATCCGCCGCAGGATGCCACCACCTTCGCGTTCTGGCGCATCCCCGGCCACAAGCAACTGCTGCACGACGGCAAGGGGCTGATGCTGATCGCGCGAAGCCCCGGCCATTGGCAGCGCTTCGTACTGGCGCCCGGCCTGGAAGACGGCATGGCCGTGGCCCATGCCTATCGCGGTCGCGGCGTCACGCATGCGCCCGACACGCCGGCGCCAATGGCCCGGCCCAGGCCGCCCCCCGCTGCGCTGCTGGAACTGCACACCTTGCAGGCGCTGGACGCGACCCTGGCGGGCGCGTCCTCACGCGACGTCGCCGAAGGGCTGTTCGGCGCCGATGCCGTGGTCGATTGGTACAGCGACGGCGGCCTGCGCTCGAAGGTGCGCCGCCTGGCACGGCGTGGCGATGCGCTGATGCGCGGCGGCTACCGCCGCCTAGCACAACTGTCCCCGCTTGAGAAGGGTCGTTTTGAAGGCGACGCAAAACGGCCCTGAGCAAAAGGGCCGCATTTTCTGAGACTGCCTCCATCCGGTTGCGCTGTGTGGCCGGGCGTTTTCAACCGATGGAGGTTCACACCATGCGTCCCGCTCCCTTGCGGCCTGCCGCCACTGTCTCGACCACTGCCGCTGCGCAGCCGCAGCGTTACCTCACCAACGACGAAGCCGCCGACTACTTGCGCCTGTCGCCGCGCACGCTGGAGAAGCAGCGCGTGATCGGCGGCGGCCCGCGCTTTCGCAAGTTCGGCCGGCGCGTCATGTACGCCGTGGCCGACCTCGATGCCTGGGCCGCCGATCGCAGTTTCGAGACGACTTCGGACCCCGAGTATGCCGAGCACCACTCGGCCGACAGCCGTGCGCGCTGATCGGCGGCGCGCGGCAGGCCATCGCCATGTCCAGCCCGGCGCTGCCCATGCGGCAGCGGCCATTGCAGGAGCGCGAACAGCTCGACCTGTTCCGCGCCTTGCCCGGCGACATGGCGCCGCGCGACAGCCAGGATTTGATGGCCTATCCGTTCTTCTCGCTCGGCAAGTCCAAGCGGGTCAAGCCCATCGACTTTCGCGCGGGCAACGTGACGATCTGCGTGGAAGGCACGGCCGAGCACGGCATCGCCACTATTTGGGATGCCGACATCCTGATCTGGGCCGCCAGCCAGATCATGGAAGCCAAGGACGCGGGCCTGCAGCCGTCGCGGCTGATGCGCGCCACGCCCTACGAGATCCTGCGCTTCATCGGGCGCGGCAAGTCGCTGCGCGACTACCAGCGCCTCAAAGCGGCCTTGGATCGCCTGCAATCCACGACCGTGGCCACGTCCATCCGCGAGACGACCGGGCGGCGCCTACATCGCTTCTCGTGGATCAACGAATGGAAGGAACTGGCCGATGCCAAGGGTGCGCCCTTGGGCATCGAGCTGATCCTGCCGGACTGGTTCTACGCGGGCGTGCTCGATGCCGCCTTGGTGCTGACCATCGACCCAGCGTATTTCCGGATGACGGGCGGCATCGAGCGGTGGCTGTACCGCCTGGTGCGCAAGCACGGCGGACGCCAGCCCGGCGGCTGGCAATTCGACTTCCGGCACCTGCACCGCAAATCGGGCAGCACGGCCAAGCCCTACGATTTCGCCTGCGACCTGCGCGCCTTGGTGGCGCGGCAGTCGCTGCCGGGCTACGTCCTGGGCATCGAGCGGCTGGATGGCGCCGAGCTGCTGACGTTCCGGCCCGTGCCGTACACGGCACGGTGATAACTGCGGTAAAGCCTGTGGACGGGCTCGTGCTATCAGGCGTGCCAGGTATCGTGCTATCAGGCGTGGGACTATCGTGCTATCAGGCGTGTCCATCGCCCGCAAAGCCAATGCTGGCGCGGGTTTCGGCCTCCCTTAACTTCCCTAACTTAAAAACTCTAACTGGTAGTAGAAGCGCCGCGCCTCGGTGGACAACCACCAAACCGGCGAACGAAGGGCTCGAAAACCAGCAGCAACAGCCCGGCTTTCCAACACGGAGGGCCAGGCCATGATCGTCGCTTTGCTCAACCAGAAAGGCGGCGTGGGCAAGACCACGCTCGCCACCCACATCGCCGGCGAACTGGCGATGCGCGGCCAGCACGTCGTGCTGCTGGATGCCGACCCGCAGGGTTCATCGCTGGATTGGACGCAACGCAGGAGCCAGCAAGGCTTGCCAAGGCTGTTCAGCGCCGTGGGCCTGGCACGCGAAACGCTGCATCAGGAAGCACCAGAACTCGCCAGGCGGGCCGATCACGTTGTTATCGACGGGCCGCCGAGGATCGCCGCCTTGGCGCGCTCCGCGCTGCTGGCGGCCGAGCGGGTGCTGATCCCGGTGCAGCCCAGCCCCTACGACCTGTGGGCCAGCGCCGAGATGGTGGCACTGATCCGCGAGGCGCAGGTGTTTCGGCCTGCGCTGCGCGCGGCCTTCGTCATCAATCGCCGCGTCAGTACCACCGTGATCGGGCGCGAAGCGCGCCAGGCGCTCGCCGAGCAGCCGCTTCCTGCGCTGCGCGCCGAAGTGCATCAGCGCATCGTGTTCGCCGACAGCGTGGCCGCTGGCCGGCTCGCACGCGAAACGGCGCCCGACGGCGCCGCTGCACGCGAAATCACCGCGCTGGTGGACGAACTGCTGCGGTGGCCGGCATGACCGCGAAGCCGCCACCGAACAGCAAGCGCACGGCAAAGCGTGTCGGCATCGGCGCACGTCCGCCCGCAAATCCGCACGCCGAAGCGTGGATTCGCCAGGGCGACGCCGATGCACTGGGCAAGGGCGACCTGTACACGGCTCGCCTGACCCTCGACATCACGCCCGCGATGCGGGCGCGCATCAAGGTTTCGGCCTTCACGCAAGGCGTGACCGTGGCCGACCTGCTGCGCGGTCTGTTGGAGCGGGAGTTTCCAGAACACCGCAGGGAGAACACCCCATGATTGCATTCGCTTCGTCTGCCGCTGTCGCGGCCACGGCTGCGCCGCTACCATCACCGGCCGCGCTTGCTGGCCAGCCTGCCAGCGCACCGCTGACGCGCGTGGCGCTGGCCTACATCGAGCCATGCTTCAAGCTCTATCTGCGCTTCGGCGAGCCGGCGCGCATCATCCGGCTCGACCGCTGGCGGCGCTGCGCCGTATTCCTGCCGAACGCGGTTCTGTGCCGTGTCCGCTGGCAGGCCAACGACTACGGCACCGTGCGCTGGCAGCTCATGATGATGCAGGCTTGCACGCCGCTCGATGCGGCGCAGCGCATTCCTGGCGTGCAGCCGGGTGCGCGCCTGCTGCTGCACGCCGAGGGTGAGAACCAGGTCCGTGCCGTGCTGGAACGCATCGACGCCATCGAGGCGCTGGGCATCGCGCTCGTCGCTGTCTCGCCCGCGTACTGGCGCACGCTCGCCAATCGGCTCGCTGCGCGCCTGCCACTGCCCAAATACACCGCAGAGCGGCACGCCGCCTGGCTCATCGGGAGGGCACTGCCATGACGCTTCCATCCGCCATTGCCGGTGCAGCGGGCATTCCGCCACGTCCTCGTTCGCGCCTGCGCGCTCGCCTCGTGCTGGCGGGCATATCCACCTGCGGCCTCGCTGCGCTGGCCTGGGCGTCCTTCGTGCATCCGCTGCCGCGCCTGATCTACAACCCGTCCGATAGCGTGGCGGTCGGCTGGTATAGCGTCGATCCGCTGGGCCACGGCACCGGCTCGCAGCCACGTTCCTTGTCCGTGGGCAGCATCGTCCTGACCGCGCTGCCGCCAGACGCCGCCGCGCTGGCCGCGCAGCGCGGCTACCTGCCGGCGCGCGTGCCGCTGCTCAAGCGCGTGGGTGCCGTCGCGTCGCAGGAGGTATGCGTCACGGGTCGCATCGTCCGCATC
>NZ_MEDS01000048.1 GCF_001724135.1 Comamonas sp. SCN 65-56
TGGCGTCCGGATGCAGCGGGGCGAGATGTTCACCGACCCACAGGTCGTGTGCCGCTACTTCCAGGACAAGCTGGCGGGACAGGAGCGGGAGGTGTTCGCCGCTGCCATGCTGGACACGCGGCACCGACTGATCAGCTACGTGGAACTGTTCTACGGCTCCATCGACGGGGCCGAAGTCCATCCGCGCGAGTTGGTGAAGCAGGCCCTGCGCTGCAACGCCGCTGCCGTGATCGTGGCGCACAACCACCCCTCGGGCGACGTGACGCCATCGGCGGCAGATCGCGCGGTGACGGAGCGGCTTAAGCAAGCACTGCGGCTGGTGGACATCCGGCTGCTGGACCACGTCATCGTGGGAGGGCGGGACATCGTGAGCACGGCGGCGATGGGGTGGTAGCTGGATATAAATCTTGTCGAGGATATGGATCGACCAGCGGAGTATTCCGAGCTGACGCGGACAGGACGATGGTGTGTGTCAGGACTGCTGGAGTCCGCCCGAGGTGAGCGCTTCGGTGCTCCCCTTGGAAAGGCGGCTTGCCCATCTTTTTTTGCTTCGTGATACAAAATCCATGCTATTCGCGCTACTCGTAGCACGAATAGCGCAAAGCAAAAGGCGGTGCAGCCACCGGAACCCCAATAATTGGCCGGAAGGTGTGGGCAAGTCGAGGAGCAGCCTAAAGCCCTTTCTGCTGCCGTGCGGGCTCAATGTTCCCCGCGCTGCTTCTTGACGTAGGCCGCGCGTTCTTCTGTCGTCATCTTTCGGATCCTAGCTGGACCCAAGTACTTTTCTGGCGCTCGAGTGATCCCGCGTTCCCGAAGCGAGCGATGGTCGACGTGCAGGGCGTGACCATGCTTAGCCAAAGCTGCATTGATCTCGTCGGCGGCGGCCTTTCGTTGCGCGGTCATATGGCCATGGAGCGCCTGCGGGGCCTTACCGCCGCTGTCCTTGCGGCAGCCTCCCTTCTCCGGGTGTGCCGGGTTGTAACGCTTGAACATCTGTTCCGGCGAGCGCTCGATGCCGTCCGGGAGCCTGTCGCAGATGACGATGTGGACGTGGGGATTGAGCTCGCCCTGCAGCGAGGTTCGCGACAGGTGCAGCGCGAACTGGAACGGCTTGATTCCCGCAAGTTGGCGCGCTTGCCGCCAGGCAAGATCGATGAGTTGTTCCACCGTCAGCACGTTCGGAAGCGAAATCGTGTAGGAGCGGAAGATCGATCCATTCCTGCGCTCGTGCTGGTCGGCGGCCTTCCACAGCAGCATGGGGTTGTCCGCGGCGAAAGACGGCATGTTGCCGTGGCCGGTCGTAACGAGGTCATTGCGAGCCGCGTAGTGCCCATCGCGAGTGATGTAGGCCAGATGATTGGCAGCTGTCCCGTGTTTGCCGCTAGTGATTCCGAAATGTAGAGATTCCATGATGGGTTAACCCTTTCGTGAGCATGAAAAAAGCCAGCGAGGTTGGCCTCGCTGGCTCGGTGGTGGTTCAGCAATTTTGTGGCGCCTAGGGGAAACGGTTAGTGCACGTCGGCAATGCCCCTACGGCAGATGTCTCAACTGCCGACCAATGAGCAACTAGTATGAGCTCAGTTCAAATGCACCCTTCTTCCATAACGTATGTCTGCATCAGTATTTTTTTTACTAGGACCAGTCATTGGTTGGCTGGAAGCAATAGAGCAGTTCATAGATGGAAGCGCGGCGGCTCAACTAGTCACAACTGGGAGTAGTGCGCACTACATGTCAGCGGGCTTCACTTGGCCGTTCATTAGCAGGGGGAGCAGCCAATCGCGTAGCTGGGTGAGTTCCAT
This sequence comes from Comamonas sp. SCN 65-56, assembly GCF_001724135.1. Lineage (GTDB taxonomy): Bacteria > Pseudomonadota > Gammaproteobacteria > Burkholderiales > Burkholderiaceae_C > Comamonas_C. Next base: position 1,800 of record NZ_MEDS01000048.1, read on the forward strand.
GTTTTCAAGCTCAGCGATCTGCTGTCGTTGCACGATGTGTTCGATCTGGCGGCAGAAGGCATCGACGACTGCTTTACTCGGAAGAACTGCGCGCACGGACTTCAGCACGCCCGAGGAGATTTCCACAAAGGTCGATCCGGAGGCGTACTGGATGATCGTTGGCAGCGATCTTTCGACGGTGTAGTAAACAAATGAAGTGCCGTAACCCTTCGACGGCACGAACGACTTGAATCCCTGATTCGTGGTTACCGGGTTGAGCGCGATGGCCAGATAGCCAACCGGTGCACGGGAGCTCATCAGCACGGTGCCTGCCGGGTACAACGTCAGCGAGGCGCTACGCTTGCCGGCTTCGGACACGTCCGTTTCGCCCCTGGCGATGAACTTGTTGCCCTTGTTGTTGGACAAGTCCTTCGGGGTGATCCACGGAATCAGGTCCTTGCCGAAATGCTCCGGGTTTGCGGTCGAAGGCGTGCTGCCGCCCACGATCTGACCGAGATCGTCCAGCGATCCAGCTCCCCATCCCGCCGGAATCTCCCGCCTCAGCGTCTCGTTCCAGACCATCTTGCCGCCGCTGGTCTTGTAGGGCCGACCTTTGGCATCGGGGAAGTCGAACTGCACGAACCAGTAGTCGTAGATCGTCTTCGCCAGCGCCTCCAGCTCGGCGTTGATGCGATTGTTGAGGTCGATCTTCGCGTCAAGAATGGAGAGAACGGCGGCAATATTCTTCTGCGCTTCCTTGTCCTTGATGACTGGAATTTTCAGTTCATGCAGATCGTTGCGATTAACGCCAGGAACCGTGCTCTTGTCGCCGGTATCCATTCGGCCTAGACAGGAGAGTAGGTAATAGACGTATTTCGGCAAGTTGCCCTTGAAGTCGGTGACATACAGGGCGGTGTTATGCGGCCAGTACTTGCCATTGTAGTAGTGCATTTCACCGAGAGTGCCGTATCGGCCCGTGACCACGCCTTCGCCCGCAACTTTGTATTCGTCGTGATAACCAGAAATTCCCGCGGAACTAATCACCGGAAACGGACCAATCCGGCGCGTCGATTCAGGCAGGTCGTAACCGCGCTTGAAATTCACGACATCTCCGAGCCGAGTCGCAACAGGCTTAGCCACGGATCAAAGCTCCGAGCGACTTGGCAATCGTCTTCTCCAACTTTCTTGACTCAGTAAACATCGCATCAAGCCGCGCGTTAAAACCTTCCACCTTCTTCGCAAACTGCTTCGGCGTAATAGGCTCGTATGCGATCTTCATATCGAAATACTGACCCGCACTCAGCGAGTAGTTCTTCGCGGCGATTGCGTCGAAATCCACCACTACCGAGAAATCCTCCACCGCCTCGCGCGCGTTGAAGGTGTCCACGATCCGCTGTTCCTCGTCGTGGCTCAGCAGGGTCTTCTGGTTCTTGCCTTCCTTGACCTTCTTGCCCAGCGCCGAGGCATCGATCAGCACCACGCTGTCGTGCTGGCCTTTGTCAATGAACAGGATCGACACGTTGGTGCCGGTGGTGGCGAAGATGTTGCTGGGCATGGAAACCACGCCAGCAATCCACTTCTCTTTCACCAACTTCTCGCGGATCTTCAGTTCGATGCCTTGCGCCGCGGTGATGAAGCCGGTGGGCACCACCACCGCGGCCTTTCCGCCCGGCTTGAGGCTGGCCATGATGTGCTGGATGAACAAGAGGTAGACCGCCATCTTGTCCTTGGCCTTGTTCGGCACCTTGGGAATGCCGGCGAAGAACCGCGTGCGGTTGGCGTCGCTGTCCAGGTCGTCGCGAAAGTCGCTGAAGTCCATCTTGAAAGGCGGATTCGACACGATGTAGTCGAACTGCTTGAGCGCTTTCCCGTCCTTGTGGACCGGATGCAGGATGGTGTTGCCCTGGGTGATATTCGGGATGCTGTGCACCAGCTTGTTCAGCACCAGGTTCAGTCGCAGCAGGCTGGACGATTTCTGCGAGATGTCCTGCGACCAGATGCTGCAGCGCGTCTCTCCGATGGCATGGGCCAGCGCCATCAGCAGGGTGCCGGACCCGGAGGCCGGGTCATAGCAAGTGACGTTTTTGACCTTGCCGCGTTGGCCCTGCGGCACCAGGATGTCGGCCATGATGGTGGCCACCGCATGCGGGGTGTAGTACTCCGCGTACTTGCCGCCGTTGTCCTTGTTGTAGTCCTTGATCAGGTACTCGAACAGCGCGGCGTAGAAGTCGTATTTTTGCTCGAACAGCCGCTCGAAGCTCACCCCGGCCAGCTTGTTGAACAGTGCGCGCACGAAGCCATCGCGCTTGTCCGCACTGCCGGTGACGTACTCGCTCAGGCGGTCGAACAGCGGCACCTTCTCGCCGTCGTCGGTTTTCACCGCAAAGATGTCGGCGTTGGCGACGGCAATGGCGATAAGGGTGTCGTCGAACAGTCGCGCGAAGCCGGGCTCGGCCTGGCGATTGAACAGGCTGGGGATCAGCTGCTCGGCGGTCAACACTGGGGTCTCCGCCGACAACTCGTCCTTCAGGTCCTGGCGTTTGCCCTTGGGCAGCTTCTGCCACGCGGCGATCCAGTCATCTGCGTGCGCCAGCCTCGGCTCAAGCCGCTTCATTTCATGCGCGAACTTGTCGCAGAGCAGCTTGTACAGGAAGGTCTGGACGATGATCTTGTATTCGTTTCCATCGTTGCCCAGGCCATTGCTGGCGCAGACGGCCTTGAGGCCGTCGATCAGGTCACGGGTCTGTTGCTGGTAGCTGGGTGTCATTCGGCAAGGCTCAGAAGGGCAAGTGGCCCTGGGATTCGTTGAGGTATTCGTTAACCAGCAGTTGCTGGATCATCTGTCGGGTCGACGCATCCGGCTCGGGCGGGCTATCGCGGAACCGATGCATCACGATGGGCATCACGGTGCGCCCGAAGAAGGCCGGGTTGCCCAGCAGTTCGCGGTTGCCAAGCACCGCCTCGTCCACGTCGTGCTTGATGCCGCTCAGCGCTGCGTGCAACCGGGTCTGGCTATCGCCAAGCCGGCGCGACTCCAGTAGCCGCTTGTGCACGCGCATCAGCTTGGCATCGCCGCTGTAGCGGGTGGCCAGGTTGGCATTGGCGTTATTCAGATGGCGCGTGCGCCGCTCGATGTCGCGCAGCGTCACGATGTTGTCCTGCATCTCCTGCTGGCCCACTTCGCTGAGCTTCTTGGCCTTGAACAGGCGCTCCAACTCCTGGCGCAACGCGATCCAGGCCGGGTCTTGCGGGTCTTGCGTGGATGCCAGCGATTCGCGCGTGCGGCGCAGAACCTCTTTCAGCTCGTCGGCCAGTTTCAGTTCGGCCTCGCCCACCTTCTCGAACCTGAAGACCACATCCTCCAACGCCTGGTTGAGCAGGCCGGAGGTATCGTTCGCGTCATCCAGGTGCCGCTTCAGGTTGAGCGCGGCGAGCGCGTTGCGCGCTTCGTTGTGCAGCGTGCCCAGCCTGTTAAAGTCCAGCAGGCCGGCCAGTTCGGTAAATCCGCCCAGCCGGATCAGGTTGTGCAGCTCGCGCGCCGTCGCCAGCGCCCTGACCACGGCGCGCAGCTGGTCGATATCCGTAATGTTGCCGACCTGCTGCGAGAACAGCTCGGCATCGTCGTGACCTGCCCCCACTGAGCCGTACCACTCGAAGCTAGGTAGAGTCCGTCATCCAGAGAGGACGGACATGCGCAAGAGTCGCTTCACCACGGAACAGA
>NZ_MEDS01000049.1 GCF_001724135.1 Comamonas sp. SCN 65-56
GCGCGCGGAATACTGGTCCGATTGCGCATCGATGCCGTCGGCTCCTGGGGCATGCTTTCCAGTGCGCGGCTGGCCGCGTTGCGCTCCGCCGGGGTCCAACTGCACTGGAGCCGCCCCTGGTCGTGGAGGCGGCCGTTGGCGTACCATCGGCGCAACCACCGCAAACTGCTGGTCGTGGACGACACGGCCGCCTATCTGGGCGGCTTCAACATTCATCGGGACAGTTCGGCCGCCGCCGTCGGCCCCGGCCGGTGGCGCGACACCCACCTGCGGTTCGAGTGTGAACTCGTGCAGGATGCCATCCGCCACTTCGATGCCTACCCGCGCGCGCCCTGGCCACCGGTAACGCACTCCGGCCGGCAGCTGGTGCCCAACAGCAACCGCCGCTGCCGGCACGTATTGCACTGCGAATTCACCGATGCGTTCCGTGCAGCGCGTCACCGGATCTGGCTGACCACTCCCTACTTCGTCCCCGACCAGCACAGCCAAGCGGCGCTGCGCGACGCTGCCAGGCGAGGCCTGGACGTGCGCTTGCTGGTGCCGGGCAAGAGCGACGTTCCCATCACCCAGTGGGCCGCGCGCGCCGCCTATGGCAGCTTGCGAGCGGCGGGCGTACGGATCTGGGAGTACCAGTCCCGCGTCCTCCATGCCAAGACGGTTTTGGTGGATGACGACTGGGCGACGGTGGGTACGGCGAACTTCGATTACCGCAGCTTCTTCGTCAACGATGAGCTCAATCTGTTCGAACACGGACCGGCGCTGAATGGACAGCTTGCCGGCCAGTTTCTACTGGACCTGGACGACGCTGCCGAAGTCACCGAAGACTGGTCGCGGCGCAGGCCATGGCACTCGCCGGTTACCCAACTGATCGGTTGGTGGGCACGCCGCTGGCTCTGACGACACCCGGAGTGGGTGCGCCAAGACCGCAGGGGCGGACTTGGCCGGGGCGGCGCCCCGTCGAATCCGTTGTGTCGCGGCTGCCCGTCGTTCCAGTGTCGTCGCGCAACCGGCCCGCTGGCATTGCGTCGTCATCGCTGACACTGCCTGAAGCCCGTGAGCGCTTGACCCACGTCCAGGCCAGCATTGCGCGACCTCAGGGGGCAGACGATGAATGCAGCTGGCCTTCGGTGGTGCCGAGTGACTGGGCAAGCGAAAGTGGACGCGCCGGGCGAACTTTCTGGCGGAAGTGGACCCGGTCGTCCCGTGAAATTGGCGAACATATCGCCTGACCTGGACTCGAGGACGCGGGGTCTGGAAGGTTCATCGATCGCAGAGCCGTTGTTGCGCCCGGATCGGACGCGCTTGAAGCCCGAGGTGGGCGCCGAATATTTTTGCAATCATCGTCGCCCGGCGATTTGGGTCAGCAAGCCGATCCCGAGTGTTGCATCGGTTTTGGCGATCGATTCTTTAGCGTTGCTCATCGTTCCGGTCAACGCCCGGACGGCGTCGATCGTCTCTGGAATGACGATCGCCTGATTGTCGACCATGTAAGCGTAGAACAGCTCGTCCCCTTCGACTTTCAACATGTCCGACCACAGAGCCACTTCATAGAGATTGTCATGCGGCCGGCCGAGATCGGCCATGAGCTCCTTGACCGTATTGAGAGCCGACAATCCGGCATCCGTGCGTATCAGCGCGATCCGGGACGATGCGGCAAAGGCGTCGAGCACCTCTTCAGTGGGGGCCGGTCGCGTCAACTGCACCGACCAGTAATGCAGATGCGCCAAGGTCTCCGGCACTTTGACCGCCATCGTGATGACATCCAAAGCGGGGTCGACGCACTGCGCGTCCGGCCCCTGATGGCTGGGAATTTCAGGCTCGGGGACGAGGGTGTTCATAATGCCGCCGAGATGGCTTTCCCACGGATCCGTGGCGCGGCGCAGCAGCGTCCCGCGCGCGCGGCGCAGCAGACCCGCGTGCTTCAATGCAGTAAGTGTTCTGACGATCGAGGTGGTGTTGCAGGAGACGACTCGCGTGCTTTCCCGGTTCAATGCGCTCGAATAGCTGGCCTCGGCGACGAAGGAGTGTCCGGTCACCTCGTGCTTTTCGCCACCCTGGACGATGAACTTGATGCCCCTTTGTCGATAGATGTCAACGTTCAGCGCCGCGATTCGCTTCGGCGTGCAGTCAACCACCAGATCGCTCACCCCGAGCAGATCTTCCAGATTTCCCACGACTTCGAGGCCTGACTCCCGCATCGCCTGCGTATGTTCCCCGGTGGCCCCGAACAGGCGAAAGCCCTTCTGCAGCGCCACGCGCGGACGCCAGTCGGTACTGATATCCGCCACTCCTGCGAGCTCCATATCGTCCTGCCTGGCCACGGCTTCGGCGACACGCTTTCCGATCACGCCGTAGCCGTTGACGGCGACTCTGCACTTCTTCGCTTGGCTCATCGTCTTCTCCTCACAGCGGAGTTCGCTCGGCTGTCAGTGTCGCCGGTTGTCTCAGGAACGCGGGCCGAGTATTCCACGTAGCGGGTCAGCTGCTGTCGCTTGGACACCAGGCTTGATGAAGATCCTCGAATGGCGCTCACTCTATCAGACCTCCGGTCTACGCCATGTGCCAAGTGGCGCAGGCGCGCCGTGAGACAACGGGAAGGACAAGATAAGACCCCCATGAAAGCCGGGCTGGCGGCAGCCAGAATCTCTCGTGTGCCTGCGGGCCAGCGCGGGAATCATGAAGTGCAAGAAGGTCAGGGTGCAGGGCGAGCTGCGGTTCGGCGCGACGCGAGCTCGATGTAGACCATGACGCTGAGCACGGCGGCATAGAAGCACCAGACCGAGATGAACCAGCGCGCATAAACCAGGTAGGTGAAGCCCGCCGATGCCAGTGCCAGCACGCCGAACCAGCGGATCACCGGCTGGCTCGACATGCCCAGCCCCACCGTCGTCGCGGCGAGATACAGCGTCAGCGATATCGGCAGGAAGAAATGCGGCGATCGATACGCGAGGTGGCCTCCGGTCGGGACCACCTCGATCGGCGTGACGACCATGCCGAAGAGGAGGAACAGGGCGCTCGCGAGGCCGGCGACACCGAGCAGGACCAACACGCGCCGTCTCCATGGCACGGGCTCGAGTGCACGCACCGCCCATGGGATGAAGACGGGCCAGACCAGGTGGGAGAAGACCGAATAGACCTGCGTTGCCCAGGCGCGCAAGGTCGGTGCATCCCACGGGTAGCTCATCCATACGAGGCCCTCCGTCGCCTGCTGCGCGGCGAACAGGAGCGGGATCAAGGCGAACATGCGCTCGCCGGGCGTGTGCGCGGCGCGCAGCGCAAGCACGCCGATGCCGGTGAGTGCGACGCTGGCGGTAAAGCTTGCGGTGGCGGAAAAGCACATGGCGACCTCCTGTCAGCGGGGCGCGACGTAGCCGCCCGGCACGCCGTCGCGGGAAAGGACAAGCTGCCAGAGTTGCGCGTTGCGGCTGCGAAATGCGGCCATGCTGGCGTGTAGGTAATAGCGCCACATGCGGCGGAAACGTTCATCGTAGCGGGCCGGCAGCCGGGACCACGCACCTTCGATGTTGCCACGCCAGGCTTGCAGCGTCCGGTCGTAGTCGGCACCGAAGTTGTGCCAATCCTCGTGCACGAACAGACCCTCGCTGGCGGCGGTGATCTGCGCCGCCGAGGGCAGCATCGAATTGGGGAAAATGTAGCGCTCGATCCAGGGGTCGGTGTGGTTGGTCGAGCGGTTGGTGCCGATGGTGTGCAGCAGCGTGAGGCCGTGCGGCCGCAGGCAGCGATGCACTGTCTCGAAGTAGGCGCGGTAGTTGCGCACGCCGACGTGCTCGAACATGCCGACGGAAAACACCCGGTCGAACTCGCCGCGCACATCGTGGTAGTCCTGCACGCGGATCTCGACGGGAAACCCGGCACAACGCTCGCGCGCGAAGTCCGCTTGCTCCCTGGAGATGGTCAGGCCCACGCCGCTCACGCCGTAGTGCTCGGCGAAGTGGCGCAGGGCCTCGCCCCAGCCGCAGCCGATATCGAGCACACGCATGCCCGGCGCGAGCTGCAGCTTGCGCGCGATCAGGTCGAGCTTGGCGACCTGCGCGGCGTCGAGGTCGGCCGCCTCGCTCCAGTACGCGCAGCTGTAGATTAGGCGCGCCCCGAGCATGGCGCGGTAGAGATCGTTGCCCAGGTCGTAGTGGCGCTCGCCGACCTTGAAGGCGCGCCGGCCCCGCTGGCGGTTGAACAGCCGCGCACGCAGGGCGTCCCAGCGGTCGGCCCAGCCGATGACGGCTTCATCCAGCCGCGCACGCAGCAGGCGCGTGAGATCTGGTCCAGCGCCTCGCAGTCCCAGGCACCATCCATGTAGGTTTCGCCGAGTGCGAGCGAGCCGTTCCGCAGCAGGCGGGGAAACACCCCGGGATCGTGCACGCGCATGTCCCAGGAGCGCGGCCCGTCGACAAGCACGTCGGCGCGTGCAAGGACAGTGGCGACGGCCGCTTGGCCAGGGACCGGCCGGCGCGTCGGCGGCGTAGCTTGGGGGACGTTACCGGGCGGCGCAGCGCGGTCGGCAGCAGGGAGAGTGGTCTGGGACACGGTCATCGCTCCTGAGTCGATACGGAAAGTGGAAGCCCGGCCGGTGCGCGGCGTCGTGCGAGCGCGAGCATGGCCGCGGCAAGCAGGGTCAAGAGGAGGGTGGACAGCACCATCTTTCCGGCAAGGGTGGCGGCGAATGCGAAACCGCCGGCAAGACTGCCAAGCGCCTGGCCGGCACTCGTGAACGAAGCGCGCCACCCCAGACTGGTGGCCTCGGCGGCCCCCGCGGCGCGGGAGGTCCAGTAGACGAGCGCCGGCTGCAGCACGCCGCCACCTGCCGCCACGAGGATCAGGCCGAGCGCACTCGGCCATCGCCCCCCGAGCCAGGCGAGCAACGCGAGGCCGGCAGCGGTGGCGACGAACGAGGGCACCACCCAGGCGAATGCGCGCAACGGGTCGTGGCGCGGTCGGAACACGAGCGACTGGCTCAGCAGCATCACCACCCCGCAGCCGGTGAACATGAAGCCGATCGCCCGTGCCGAAAGGCCATCCACCAGGCGCCCCTGCGTCGCGAGCCCCACCTCGTAGACGCTCATTGCCGCAGCCGCCAGCGCGGCCAGCAGCACCAACACGGCGACGTCGCGATGGCGCGTGGGCGAACCCCTGCCGGCCACGACGATGGTGGAGGACTCGGGCGCAGGCCGCTGCGCTGCGGCTGCAAGCACGAGCACGGCGAAGCCGATGAGGACCGGGCCGACCAGGCTGTCGTCGGGCGCCACGACGCCTCCCACGCCCGGGCCGAACAGGCCGCCGACCAGCGCGACTCGGGTCAGGTCCGACAGGCGCTGCGAGCGGTCGCCCTCACTGCCAGCGGCGCGCGAAGCGGCGGTTTGCAGGGCGGGGAGCGCGGCGCCTGCGAAGATGAGCAGCATCGTCGTTTCCGAAGACCAGAGGAGCATGATCATCGCCGCGGCCTGGCCAAGCAGGCTGAGGCGCACGAGCAGGTGTGCCGGAAGTTGGCGACAGACCCGTACCCAGATCGGTGCCGTCACCACCATGGCGGCGCTGTAGACCGCCATCAACTCGGCGATCGCGCGCGCCGGCGAAGGCGACGAAGCCACCACCGTGGGCAGGACCGGCAGCACCACGCCGTAGGCGAGCGC
>NZ_MEDS01000050.1 GCF_001724135.1 Comamonas sp. SCN 65-56
AATGGCTCAGGCGTCAGTTCCAGGCCCGTCAAGCCGGTATCGGCTGCCAACCCAGCTCCCAATGGGGCTTCCGGGGACCTTTTGAATTTCCTATGCGCCGCCCGACCCGCTGCGCATGGCGGTGCCCAAGGCCTTCGTCGTGCCGAGCGCGGGTCACGCGCCGAACGCCGAAACCGCCGCGAGCATCCTGCGCTTCTGCCGCGAACGGCTCGCGCCGTACAAGCGCATCCGCAGGCTCGAATTCGCCGATCTTCCGAAGACGATCTCGGGCAAGATCCGCCGCGTCGAGATGCGGCTTCGCGAGCAGCAGCGCGCCGTTCCCGTGGTGCGCGGCGAAGGCGAGTACTTCGACGACGACGTGCGGTGAACGCAGCCGCCGGCGGGGTGCAGGCGCCGGGTTTGCCGGCGGCGCGCGGACCGGGCTCGCGCGCTCACGCCTGGCGCGGTGCCGCGCGTTCGAGCTTCAGGCCGACCTTGACCACGCGCCCCCGCGAGACCTCGCGCGCGATCAGCAGCAGGCGCTCGATCTGGACCGAGTCGCCTTCGACGATGCGCCGCGCCCTTCTGCGCATCGCCTCGTCGAGCGTCAGCGTCTCGAATCCCTCGGGCATCGCGCACCCGTAGGCAGCGCAGACATCGGCGAACGCGGCGGCGCCCTCGAGCACGAAGTCGCCGTAGAAACGCCGGCGTACCGCCGCCTCGACGTTCGTGAACAGGTCCGACAGATGATCGACCTCGGTGTCGGGTGCGACGAGCATCACGACGTCGTTGCACACGAGCACTCCGACCGAATCGTCGCGGATCAGCGCCCGGCTGCGCAGCACGCCGACGATCCGCGAACCTTCGGGCAGGTCCAGCGTGCGCAGGTCGACCCCGACCATCGGCGAACGTTCGCCGATCCTGAACTCGAGCACCGCGAGGTGGTCGTCGGACAACGTGGGCCGGACCCTCGGTTCGTCGCGCGGCGGCAATCCGACGCCGAAACGTCGTGCCGCATACGGCACCGATGCGCCCTGCAGCAACAGCGAAGTCAGCACGACGACGAAAGCGACGTTGAACAGCAGCCGCGCATCGGGCACGCCGGCCATCAGCGGAAACATCGCGAGCACGATCGGCACCGCGCCGCGCAGCCCGATCCACCCCATGAAAGCGACCTCGCGCGGCGCGAACCGGAAAGGCAACAGGCAAAGCCACACTGCGAACGGTCGGGCGACCAGCATCAGGAACGCCGAGACGAGCAGCGCGTTCCACGCGATCGCCGGAATCTCGTTCGGGTTCACCAGCAGTCCGAGCAGCAGGAACATGCTCGATTGCGCGAGCCACGCCATCCCGTCCATCGCGCGCAACAGGTTCTCGGCGGAACGGCGCATCCGGTTGCCTACGACGAGCCCCACCAGATAGACCGCAATGAACCCGCTGCCGCCTAGCGTGTTGACGATGCCGAACGCGGTAACGCCGCCCGAGCACAGCAGCAGCGCACTGAGGCCTTCGCCGACCACCGCCTGCCGCATGATCCACGCCATCGCGAAGCCCAGCATCAGGCCGAGCGCGGCGCCGAGGCCGAACTGCACGACGAGTTGCCGCACGAGTTCCAGTCCGCGCACCTCGTCCGGCGCCATCACCACCTCGATCATCAGCGTGGTGAGAAAGATCGCGGTCGGGTCGTTGATGCCCGATTCGATCTCGAGCGTGTTCGCGACGCGTTCGTTCAGCCGCGTTCCGCTGGCGCGAAGCAGCGCGAAAACGGCGGCGGCATCGGTCGAACCGACGATCGCCCCGAGCAGCAGGCCGACTTCCCAGTCGACGTCGAACGCCCAGGCGGTGAACAGTCCCAGCGGCAGCGACGTCAACACGACTCCGGCCGACGCGAGAACCAGCGACGGACGCAGCGCCACGCGGAACGTTGCGAGTTTCGTTCGCAGTCCGCCGTCCAGCAGGATGATCGCCAGCGCGAGGTTCCCGACGAAGAACGCCAGCCGATGGTCGTCGAAGTCGATGCCGCCCGGCCCGTCGATGCCCGCGAGCATTCCGACGATCAGGAACACGAGCAGGAAAGGAATGCCGAAGCGCGACGAGAACGCGCCGAGCAGGATCCCGGCGAACATCACGAGCGCGCCGGCGAGCAGCAGTTGGTTGACGGCTTCCATGCGCCGGAAAGCTTAGCAGCGCCTTGCGACCCAAAGAGCATGAGAACGCGCGGCAGGAATGCCGCTTGCCTTGCCGATCGCCCGCGGGTTCACGCCGACAGGACATCGGACGACGACAACGGCGGCCTCGGGGTAAGCTCACCTCCTCCCATGGGAGATCGATCTTGAAGCCCTTTCGCAGAACCTTCCTCGCCGCGGTGGCCGCGACGATGGCGTTCGGCGGCACGGCCTGCGCGCAGACCGGCACCGCGACCGAAACTTACGCCCCAACGGTGGGCCAGGCCGGCAAGGACGTCATCTGGGTGCCCTCGCCGCAGGCGCTGGTGGACCGGATGCTGGACATGGCGCAACTGACGCCGCGGGATCGGCTGGTCGATCTGGGCTCGGGCGACGGTCGAACCGTGATCACCGCCGCCAAGCGCGGTGCGAAGGCGCGCGGCATCGAGTTCAACCCGGACATGGTGGAAATGGCCCGGCGGAACGCGCAAGCCGAAGGCGTCTCGGACCGCGCCACGTTCGAGCAGGGGGATATCTTCGAATCCGACTTCTCCGAGGCCACCGTGGTGACGCTCTTTCTGCTGCCGAGCCTGAACCTTCGGCTGCGCCCGATCCTGCTCGACATGCCGCCGGGCACGCGCATCGTCGCCAATTCGTTCGACATGGGCGAATGGCAGGCGGACGAAACCGCCGACGTAGGTGGAGACTGCACGTCGTACTGCCGCGCACTGAAATGGATCGTGCCTGCCAAGGTCGCAGGAACCTGGGTGCTCGACGGCAAGACGCTCGAACTGACGCAGAGCTTCCAGATGCTCGAAGGAACGCTGCGCGACGGTGCGGCGACGCGGCCGATCACGCAGGCGCGGCTCGAAGGCACACAGGTGCGCTTCGCCATCGGCAAGGACCGGTACGTCGGTCGGGTCGACGGCAACCGGATGCAGGGCACCGTCAACGGTTCGCGACAATGGCAGGCGGCGCGACGCAGGTCCTGAGGGGTTCGCCGCTGCCGAGACCGAATAGCGCCAGCACCTCTGCGCGACGTGCGAATGCATCGTTGCGCCCCAGCGCGATCAGTTCTCGCGTATAGACCGGCTCGAAAAGCAGGTAGGACAGCAGCGCGGCACTGCGCCGGTCGGTGCCGCCCGTGACCCGCAGGATGGTGCGGACCGAACGCGGCAGCGCGGATGCCAGCCCCGCCGCCATCGAATCCAGCCGGCGGCTGGGCGTGATCGCGAGGATCTCGATCGGACGCAGCGTGCTGTGCAGGCGCCGCTCCTCGGGAATCAGGCTCAGCGTACGGTTGATGCGGCTCAGCCGCTCGATGTCGTAGGCCAGTCCATCGAGAAAGATGCTCGAGAGCGAATGGCTGGCGATCTGCGCGAGACTGGGATACGCGTACTGCGAACCGGTGTGCGGCGCCTGCACCGTGCCTGCTTCGAGTTGTCCCGCGCCGATCACCAGGATGCGGTCGGCACCGAGATGGATGGCCGGACTGATCGGCGAGAGTTGCCGCATCGAGCCGTCACCGAAGTATTCGTGGCGGCCGTCGAGGTCGAGCGCAACGGCCGGAAACACGAACGGGATCGCGCTCGACGCCAACACATGGTCGATCGAGATGACGCTCGGGCAGGCGAGTCGCTGCGTGCGCGACCATGGAGCGAGCGGCTCGCCGGCCTGGAAGTACGTGACGTGCTGGCCCGACGTGTAACTCGATGCGGTGATCGCCAGCGCGCGAAGCTTGCCGGACTCGAGGCTGCGTGCGATGCGATGCGGATCGATCAGCCTGGGCAGCAGCGACTCCAGCGGGCTGTTGTCGAACAGCGATCGCGGGTGCGTGCGCACGATCCAGCCGAGCAACAGCGACGAAATCCAGTGCGCCGCGTTGCCGAGCGCGCCCATCGCATCGGTGCGGTAGATGTCGCCCGCATGCAGCGTGGACCACCGCTCGACGATCGCGCACACCGCCGCGCCGGCGTCGTCGCAACCGCTGGCGAGTGCGGCGGCGTTGACCGCACCGGCCGAAGTACCGCAGATGATCGGGTACGGGTTGCGCGAAGCCGGCCAGCCGGCCTCGGCGAGCACCTGCCGGATCGCGTCGAGCACCCCGACCTGATAGGCGGCACGGGCTCCGCCGCCCATCAGAACGAGGCCGATCCGTCCGTCGTGGGGAATCACGTCTGCACAACTCCTGTGCAGGCGATTCTGCCCCGAGATGGCCGGGTTCCGAACCGGACGGGTGACAGACGCGACGTATCGACGGCGACCCGGCGGATCGACGCGACAGTGAGGACTTTACCTTCCAACCATGGCAAGGTTCAAACTACATCCATGTCGAATTCCAATCATGAGGCGCAAGCCATGCGCAGGCCCGACACGCTCGGTGCCCCCGCCGCAGCCGCGGCGGTCACTCCTGCTGCCGCTGCAACGATCAGCCTGCTCATCGAAGGCATGAGCTGCGCCAGCTGTGTCGGCCGCGTCGAGGCCGCGCTGGCCCGGGTCGAAGGCGTGGACAGCGTCTCGGTCAATCTCGCCACCGAACGGGCGGACATCCGCCTGGCCGCCCCCGTCGATCGCATGGCGCTGATCCGGGCGGTGGAGAAGACGGGCTACAAGGTGCCTGCCGGAACCGTCGAACTGGCGGTAGAGGGCATGACCTGCGCCTCGTGCGTGGGCCGCGTCGAGAAGGCGCTGAAGGCGGTGCCCGGCGTCACGGAAGCGAACGTCAATCTCGCGACCGAGCGCGCTACCGTGCGCGGCATGGCCGGTGTGGGCGAGCTGGTGGCCGCCATCGGAAAGGCCGGCTACGAGGCTCGTCCGATCGACACCACCGCGCGGGCCGGCGACGAAGCCGCGGAAAAGAAAGACGCCGAACGCGCGGAACTGAAACGCGACCTGATCGTGGCCGGCGTGCTGACCCTGCCGGTGTTCGTGCTCGAAATGGGCTCGCACCTGATCCCGGCCATGCACGACTGGGTCATGAACACCGTCGGCATGCAGCGCAGCTGGTATCTGCAGTTCGTGCTGACCCTGCTGGTGCTGGC
>NZ_MEDS01000051.1 GCF_001724135.1 Comamonas sp. SCN 65-56
GAACAGCCGAAAGGCTGGGCTCCGAATCTAGGAATCCGGTGTGCGGTTTGAACAGCAAACCCTTTTCGTCAGGAGAAAGACCATGCAACTCGCATCCCGTTTCGCTTCCCATTCCCCAGCACTGCGCAGCGACTACCCGCTGTCCGATGACCAGATTCGCAGGGTGGCCCCGTCCATCTTCGCGGATGCCCCGCATGAGAGCCGTTCCGAGCGGTACAGCTACATCCCCACCGCCACGGTGCTGACCGAGCTTCGCAAGGAGGGGTTTCAACCCTTTATGGTGACGCAGACCCGCGTGCGCGATGAAGGCCGCCGCGAGCACACCAAACACATGATTCGCCTGCGCCACGCCAGCCAGATCAACGGCGCGGAAGCCAATGAAATCGTGTTGCTGAACTCGCACGACGGCACCAGCAGCTATCAGATGCTGGCCGGGATGTTCCGGTTCGTGTGCAGCAATGGCCTTGTGTGTGGCGACACCGTGGCGGACGTGCGCGTACCCCACAAAGGCGACGTGGCCGGGCACGTCATCGAAGGCGCTTTCGAGGTGTTGAGCGGCTTCGAGCGGGTGAAGGAATCCCGTGACCTGATGCGCAGCATCACGCTGGACGAAGGCGAGGCCGAAGTGTTCGCCCGCGCTGCGCTGTCGCTCAAGTACGACGACCCCGACAAGCCCGCACCCATCACCGAATCGCAAATCCTGATGCCGCGCCGGTTCGACGACCGCCGCCCGGACTTGTGGAATGCCGCGCCGGTTCGACGACCGCCGCCCGGACTTGTGGAGCGTGTTCAACCGCACGCAGGAGAACCTGACCAAAGGCGGATTGCATGGCCGCAGCGCCAACGGACGCCGCCAACGTACCCGCCCCGTGCAGGGCATTGATTCCGATGTGCGCCTCAATCGCGCCCTCTGGATGCTGGCCGATGGCCTGCGCCAGTTGAAAGCCTGAATCCCCACGCGGCAGGGGCAGGCAGCAGCCCTTGCCGCTTCTTTCATCGCTGCATTCCTAACCGCAAGGAGTTTTCACCATGAACGCCATCACCCAAACCGAAGCCCGCGCCATCCAAGCCCCCGCGCTGGAAGCCGCCGACCCGACCAAGAACCTGATTCTGGTTCCACTGTCGCGGCTGGTGCTGCGTCCCACGGGCCGCAACGTGCGCAAGACCCCGCGCATGTCCATTCCCGAACTGGCCGCATCCATCCAGCGCGTGGGCCTGCTGCAAAACCTGATCGTGATCGCATCCGCCGATGGCGAGCATTACGAAGTCGTGGCCGGTGGCCGCAGGCTGGCCGCCTTGAAGCTGCTGGCGAAGAAGCATCGCATCAGCAAGGAATGGGAAGTGCCTTGCCTGCTGGTGGCCGATGGCACCGCACGCACGGCCAGCCTCACCGAGAACGTGCAGCGGGAGGCCATGCACCCGGCAGACCAGTTTGAAGCCTTCGCGGCGCTGGTGGCCGAAGGACGGCCCATTGAGGACATTGCGGCGGATTTTTCCGTCACGCCGTTGGTGGTGCAGCGCCGCTTGAAGCTGGCGAATGTCTCCCCGCGCCTAATGGCCGACTATCGCGCCGATGCCGTGAGCCTTGACCAGTTGATGGCCCTTGCCATCACTGACGACCACACTGCGCAGGAAGCGGCGTTCTACGATGCCCCGCAATGGCAGCGCCACCCCTCGCACTTGCGCGAACGCCTGACCGAACGGGAAATCGACGCCTACCGGCATCCGCTGGTGCGCTTCGTCGGGCTGGACAGCTACGAAGCCGCAGGCGGCGGCATCCGCCGTGACCTGTTCGCGGAAGGTGACGCGGGCGTGTATCTGACCGATGCCGCGTTGCTGGAACGGCTGGCGCAAGACCGGCTGGCAGGCATTGCCGCCAATGTTCGCGCCGAAGGTTGGGCATGGGTGGATGCCACGCCGGGAATGGCCCATTCCGACCTGCACGCCTTCCAGCGTGCGCCCAGGGAGCGACGCGAGCCAATCAAGCGCGAGGCCCAACGTATCGAGAAGCTGCAAGCCAAGCTGCACGAACTGGCCGAAGCCGTGGATGCCGCGCTGGACGCCGAGGACGAGGACAAGGCCGACGCGCTGCAAGAGGAAGGCGAAGCCGTGGGCGAGCAATTGCAGGCGCTGGAAGATGGCTTGCAGGACTACAGTCCGAACGTGAAGGCCGCAGCCGGGGCTATCGTCACCATCGACCGCAACGGCGAAACCGTGATTCATCGCGGTTTGATGCGTGAGGCCGAAGCCAAGGCGCTGCGCACGCTGGAACGCTTGCGGCAGGGTTTCGGCGGCGAAGGCGAAGCCGGAAACGACGACGAAGGCGAGGACGACGAACAGCCCAAGATCGCCGCCATGTCTGACCGGCTGGCGCAGCGGTTGAGCGCCCACCGCACCGCCGCGCTGCAAATCGAAGTCGCCCGGCACCCGCAAGCCGCGCTGGCTGCCGTGGTGCATGGCATGGTGCAGACCATCTTGCAGGGCAGCCACTACGGCCACGACCTGCCGCTGGGCGTGAGCTTGAAAGTGCAAGACCGGCTGGAAGGCATGGCCCCGGACTGGCCGGAATCGCCCGCCGCCGTGGCACTGCGCGAACTGCAACAGGTGGCGGGCGAAGCCTTGCCGGAGGACAGCGCCGAACTGTTCGCCGCGCTGCTGGCGAAGCCGCAAGACGAACTGGTGCGGCTGCTGGCCGTATGCGTGGCTTCCACGGTGGACGTGGTGACGCCCCGCGCCACGGTGCAGCAACCCGGTGAGGAATTGGCGCAGGCCGTGGGCCTCGACATGGCCGCATGGTGGCAGCCGACCGCAGAAGGCTACTTCAAGCACGTTCCGAAAGCGGCGGTTCTGCAAGCCGTGGGCGAGTTCGCGCCGGAACACGTTACCCGGCTGGCGAAGTTGAAGAAGGCCGACATTGCCAGCGAAGCCGAGCGGCTGGCCGACGGCACGGGGTGGATGCCTACCATCTTCAAGCGCGAAGGACCGAAGGAGGAAGGCCCGGAGCATGACGCACCGGAGGATGCCGAAGCAATGGCGGATGAACCCACCGAGGTGCTGGCCGCTTGATCCGTGTCGAAGAAAAGCGCCCCGGCCTCGACCGGGGCGCTTCGCTGGAAAGAGAAGCTCCCATGACCCGCACCACCACCAGCCGCCCGCGCATGGCGACGGTCTATGCGCCTGGCACGGTACGCGCCCGCCAGTGGCACGGCGATGGCGACGTGCGCGGCTACCGTCCGCCCTCGGGTTGGACGGCCCGCGCCGACATCACCGACATTCACCCCATCACGGGCCGCGCCTTAGCGCGCGCCGTATGGTGGATCATCGAGACGAAGGAATAACCGCGATCAACACCGCGCCCAGGCCATTCCGTCCTGGGTGCGGTGAAAGCCAAATCCGGGCGCGGCAGTGGCCGCGCCCGGTGTCAAAGGCCAACAACCGATTCAGAACGCCGCCGCCTTCGCAGTGGCTCAGGCGGCGGCGTTGAAATGCGCGAGCGGCCTGCCCACGCAGCGCGCCAGTCAGGTTGCTGGCGTATGGCTGGCGTCCGTCATGTGCTGCAACTGGAGCACCCCCGCAGCATTTGCACAGGCGGGCACTTGACCGATCCGTAGGAGCAGAACACGCAGCAGTCTCCCGCCTTCGGCCGTAGCAACGCCTTGCACTGTTCGCACTCGTAGAAGAACTGGCAGGCATCGGTCGGCATGGTCTCGTGCCGGGCATGGCCGCAGTGCGGGCAGGTCAGCACCGACTCCAGTGTGGGCGTGCCGGTTGTCATTTGCGCAGCGTCGAAGGGTAGCCCGCGTCGGTGGTCGCCTTCACGAGCGTCGAGACTTGGGCCTGATCTGCGTCGAAGGTGACGATCGCCGTCTTCTTGGCGAAGTCGATCCTGACCTGGCTGACGCCAGGCACTCTCTCCAGCGATTTCTTCACCGTGACCGGGCACAGCTCGCAGGTCATGTTCTGCACATGGAGCGTGGTCGTCTGCGGCGTTGCGGCCAAGGCAGCGAACGGCGACAGCGCGACGAGCAGCGATGCGACTGATTTGTGCATGAGAGTTCCTTCAGAGAAACAAGGGTGCCAGCCAAGGCACCGACAACAAGGCGAGAAGCACCAGCGCGACGACCCAGAAGATCAGCCGCTGGCGCTTGAGAACGCTCGATTGGGCGCAGGCGGCGCCGGGCTCGCAGGCCGGTTGTTGAAAGTACAGACGGCTGAACGCCAGACCCACGAACAGAAACGTTACCGCAATAAACCAGGGCCGCAGCGGCTCCAGCGCAGTGAGGCTGGCGATCCAGGCACCACCGATGCCCATCATCAGCAGCACCAACGGCACCACACAGCACACCGAGGCGCCGATGGCAGCCAGTGTTCCGGCGACGAGCGAGTTCTTGAAGTTGAAGGTGGGCATGGGCGTGTACGAACGTCTTCGACACTTGCCACTTTAAACTCCGTACCATGCTACGGAGTCAAGGGGTTTGAGCCATGAGCGAGCTGACGATAGGGGGCCTGGCAGACGAGGCCGGCGTCAACGTCGAGACCATCCGCTACTATCAGCGGCGCGGGCTGATGCCGGAGCCGGACAAGCCGGCCCACGGGTATCGCCGCTACGATGCCACCACGGTCAAGCGCGTGCGCTTCATCAAGCGGGCGCAGGCATTGGGCTTCACGCTGGAAGAGATCGGCGGCCTGCTCCAACTCGACGAGGCCCATGCCTGTGCCGAAACGCGCGAACTGGCCTCGCACAAGCTGGCGGCAATCGAAACCAAGCTGGCCGACCTGGCGGCGATGCGCAAGGCGCTCACGACACTGCTGTGCCAGTGCGATGCGGGCGCGATGAAGGGCAACTGTCCCATCATCCACGCACTGGGAGCAGACTGACGCCTGCGGAGATTCGATTTCCACGCGATTACCTCTGCTGTCACTCTGCGTTCGGCCCTTTGCGGGGCGTCCAGAATGACTTGCGCGTGTCGGCGCGGTGCGCCACCGGGCTTTGCGGGCTGCGCCCCGTGCCGCCTTTGCCGTCACGGCCATTCGGCTTCAATCCCTCACGCCTTCGCGCCTGCGGCGCTGCGCGCTTCGCTTGCCTCCAGGAGAAAGCCCTGCGGGCTATCCCCGCCGCGCGCAGCTTGGCACCCCTCGATGCGGCCGAACCGGCTACGCCGGATCGGCCCGGCCAGCACCCCGCCGCAATGGACGGGGCGCTGGCGAACACGCTGAGACTTGCTGCGGCAGGTTGTGCAGATGCGTGCCGTCCTCAACGCTGGCAGCTCCTGCTCACCACGTCACGAAGGGCGGTTCACGGACAACCCGTCCGGCATCGCTATGGAGCTTCCACACCACGCCTCAAAACCGGCGCCGCTAGGTGCGGCGGGGGCGTTCTCGCCAGTCGTCGAGCGGTTGACGTGGCCCGCGTCAGCGGGCGAATCGGCGAAGCCTTCATGCGGGGATGCCGAGCCGGCCACATCTCCTTTCGGAGCGGTTCGGCCCAAGGCGTCCTTGTCTCGTTGTGAATCCTGGTGGTGGCACGGCTGCGCCTCGGGCTTCATGGCTGCCACCGTGCGGCGAAAACAATTTCCCCTCTGCTGCGCAGATTCCTCGCGGGACAAATTCTTTTCGCCTCCCGGCTCTCCACTGCGTTGCGACCGCAAGCGGTGCAGCCAGCCCGTCCCCCGCCGGCCGGATCACAACAA